>CAZCWM010000003.1:0-481230 GCA_964502445.1 uncultured Phycisphaeraceae bacterium
GAGCAGGGCGGCGATTCCCGGCCGCGCGTGTGCGCACGAAGGAGGCGAAAGGGGGAGCGGCGCGAAAAACGGTATCCGACACCGTTTCATGGCCCGACACCGTTTCGTGGCCTCGACACCGTTTTTTGGACGCGGCGCGGCAAGGGGGCCGCGGAGGAACGCGCAGCGGTAGGTCTGCGAATACCCGCTGCACGCGGCGGCATGCCCCTGGGCGCGGCAGGGCGGTCAGATGTTGAAGTATTTTGCCTCGGGGTGGTGCACAATGACAGCGCTGGTCGATTGCTCGGGGTCAATCTGCCAGTTCTCCGTCAGCGTGCAGCCGATGCGGGCCGGATCGAGCAGTCGGAAAAGCTTGTCCTGATCGTTCATGTCCGGGCAGGCGGGATAGCCGAAGCTGTAGCGGCTGCCGCGGTAGTGCTGGGTGAACAACTCGCGGATTTTCGTCGAATCCTGGTCGTCAATTCCCAGTTCCTGGCGCATCCGTTTATGCCATAACTCCGCCAGCGCCTCGGCGGACTCCACGCCCAGGCCGTGCAGGTAGAGATAATCGGTGTAGCGATTGGCCTCGAAAAGCTTACGGGCTTCCTCGCTGGCGCGCGGGCCAACGGTCACGCAGGTCAGGCCCAGCACATCGCGTCGGCCCAGTTCGCGCGTCTGCTGGACCGATTTGAAGAAGTCGCTGATGCACAGCCGCTTCTTGTCGGTCTGGCGTGGGAAGGTGAATCGCTCGATCTGCCGGTCATGATCGACAGGGTCGAAGACGATCAGGTCGTCACCCTCGGACGCGACGGGGTAATAGCCATAGACGACCTTCGGGGTCAGCACGCCTTCGTCGCGGCAGCGGACCTTCAGCTTTTCGAACAGCGGGCGCACCTCGTCGCGCAGTTGCCGTTCGTAGGCTTCGTCGGACAGCGAGCCCTTCTTGAACTGCCACTGGCCGCGGAAGAGGGCGACCTGGTTGATGTAGGGATAGACCTGGTCGAGCGGCACGGCCTGGACGACGCGGCTGCCCCAGAAGGGCGGGGTCGGTACGTCGACATCGGTGCGCACGTCACTGCGCGGTGCGGCGACCTGCATCGCCCTCTCCGAACCGAGTCGGGCTTTATGGGCCCGGTCCGCCGACGCGGTCGCCGTCCCGGCTGCGCGGGAGGAGGCGATCTTCTTTTCCGTTTCCTCACGCTTGGTCAGGCGTTCGGCGATCTCGGCGTCGAGCAGGTTGAGCTTGCCCTGCTCCAGGTGGTCCATGATGCGCAGGCCCTCGAACGCGTCGCGACCGTGATACACCTTGCCTGCGCCCCTGTAGAGCGTGCGCAGGTAGCTGTCGCAGTAGTGGCGTGACAGGGCCGCCCCCCCCAGCAGGATGGGCACGGTGATACCCGCGTCGTTGAACTCATGGAGGTTTTCCTCCATGACGTTGACGCTCTTGACCAGCAGGCCCGACAGTCCGATCGCGTCGGCCTTCGTTTCGCGCCATTTGGCGATGATGGCGGAGGCCGGTTGCTTGATGCCCATGTTGTGCACCGTGTAGCCGTTGTTGGTCAGCAGAATATCCACGAGGTTCTTGCCGATGTCATGCACGTCGCCTCGAACGGTCGCCAGCACGATGCTGCCGCGGGTCCGGCCGGCGACCTTCTCCATGTGCGGTTCGAGGTGGGCTACAGCCCGCTTCATCACCTCGGCGGACTGGAGCACGAAGGGCAGCTGCATCTGCCCTGAGCCGAACAACTCGCCGACGACTTTCATGCCTGCGAGCAGATGGTCGTTGATGATCTCCAGCGGCGGGTATTGCTTCATCGCCTCGTCGAGCGTGGCTTCGAGGTTTTTTTTCTCGCCGTCGATGATGTGACGTTGCAGACGCTGCTCGAGCGGCAACTCGACAAGCTGCGGACCCGTGGATTGTTCGACGGCGTTGTCGGGGAACAGATCGATGAAGGCCTGCAGCGGATCGGGCGTGCCGGTCTGCGTCGCCGCTTCGCGGCGGTCGTAGATGAGATTCAGGGCGGCTTGCCATTGCGGATCGGGGATGCGCGTGCGCGGCAGGATCTTGGTCACATGCACGATGGCGCTGGTCAGGCCGGCCTGCTGCAGTTCGTGCAGGAAGACGCTGTTGAGCACCTGCCGGGCCGCGGGCTTGAGGCCGAAGCTGACGTTCGACAGGCCGACTGTGGTCTGACAGCGAGGCAGTTGTGACTTGATGCGGCGGACGCCCTCGATCGTCTCCAGGGCGCTGCGGCGATCGGCCTCCATGCCCGTGGTCACGGGCAGCACCAGCGGATCGAAGAACAGATCTTCCTCCGCCAGGCCATACTTTTCGGTCGCCAGCTTGTGCATACGGTGTGCGATGGCGATTTTGCGGTCGGCGGTTCGGGCCATAGCCTCCTGCGGATCCTCGTCGATCGTGCCCAGCACCAGGCCGGCGCCGTAGCGTTTGGCCAGGCGGCAGATGGCGGCGAACTTCTCCTGCCCGTCTTCGAGATTGGCTGAGTTGATCAGGCACTTGCCGCCGGCCTGACGCAGTCCGGCTTCGAGGGTGGCTGGCTGGGTGGAGTCGAGCATCAGCGGGGCATTGACCTGCCGCACCAGGCGGTGGACCAGCTCGGCCATGTCGCGGGCGCCGTCGCGGCCGGCGTAGTCGACGTTCACGTCAATCAGGTGCGAACCTTCAGCCATCTGCTCGCGGGCGAGGCTGATCATCTCGTCCCAGTCCTCGGCTTCAAGCAACTGCTTGAACTTGCGTGAGCCGGAGGCGTTGGTCCGTTCGCCGACGTTGAGGATGGACACATCCTGGTCATAATCGACGACGTTGTAGAGCGACGCGCATGCGGGCTTGAGCGGGGTCTTTTCGACCTTCGTCGCAGCACGGTCGCCGATCGCCTGGGCCAGGGCGGCAATGTGGGCAGGTGTGGTGCCGCAGCAGCCGCCGACGATGTTCAGGCCGCTTTCCTCGACAAGCTTGAGCACCGCCTGGCCGAACGGGCCGGCCTGCAGGGGGTACTCGGTGCGGCCCTTCACCAGTACGGGCAGGCCCGCGTTGGGCAGCACGCTGATGTACCGATCCCAGTGGCGGCCCAACCAGTGCACATGCTCGGCCATGTCCTTGGGACCGGTGGCGCAGTTCATGCCCAGCGAGATGATCGGGAACGGGCGCAGGGCGACGGCGGCCGCGACGATTTCACTGCCGCAGAGCATCGTGCCCGTCTGCTCGATGGTGACCTGAACCATGATCGGCAGGCGGTCGGGGCTTGTGCCGGCCTGGTCCATGGCGTCGAGCACGGCATTGAGAGCGCATTTGATCTGCAGCAGATCCTGGCAGGTTTCGAGCAGAATGACGTCCGCGCTGCCGGCAATGAGTCCTGTCGCCGCGGCGCGGTAGCTGGCGTACATCGTGTCCCAGTCGATCTGTCCGAGCGTGATCAGTCGCGTGCCCGGGCCGAGGCTGCCGATGACAAACCGCGGCTTGTCGGCGGTGGCGTATTTGTCGCATGCGGCCCGCGCCAGCTCGCAGGCTTTGACGTTGATTTCGTGGGCGCGATCCTGAAGATCGAACTCGCGCAGGACGTGCGGCATGGCCCCGAAGGTGTTGGTCTCAACGGCGTCGGCCCCCACTTCCAGGAACGATTCGTGGGTACGCTGGATGATGTCGGGCCTGGTGAGGTTGAGCACTTCTGAACAGTTCTCGAGGTTGTTGAAATCGCTCAGGGGCAGGTCGAATTGCTGGATCGACGTGCCCATGGCGCCGTCGAAGATGAGGACGCGTCGGGCAAGCTGCTGCAGGAAGGTATTCATGGGCGGTCCAGGTTTGGTCGGCGCGTGGCTGGTGGGGTTCGGAGGAGCGCCGACAATCCATCCGTTAATCCGGATTAAAGGATGATAGCCTGGTGTCTTGCCGGCGGCAAATGGCTTGGGCGGCGGCGGGGTGCTGACCGATAGATACATGGCCGGGGTGGACATCCCAACGGCTCGCAACCTCTTTGCCCGCATGTAACTAACGGTTTTCAAGGGACACGTGATGACGTGGTGGCAGGCGCTGATACTGGGGGTGGTTGAAGGGCTGACCGAATACCTGCCGGTCAGTTCGACGGGTCACCTGATTCTGACGGCCTGGCTGCTGGGGCTTGGCTCGGACGTGGATCGCTGGTCGGCCACATTCTCATTCAACATCGTTATCCAGGCAGGGGCGATCCTCGCCGTGCTGGGCCTGTATCGCCAGCGGGTGGTGCAGATGTGCCGCGGGTTGGTGGGTAAGGACGTGGCGGGTTTGCGGCTGGCGGTCAACCTTATGATCGCGTTTGTGCCCGCGGCGGTGCTGGGGCTGATGTTCGCCGACCGCATCGAGCAGTACCTCAATGGTCCGTGGCCGGTGGTGGGGGCGCTGTTTGTCGGGGCGTGGTTGATGCTGGCGGTGGCTTACTCGCGCAAGCTTTCGGGCACGGTGCACAAAGGTCGGGATCTGGATGCGGTGACGTGGCAGATCGCGCTGCTTATCGGCTTCGGCCAATGCATCGCCATGTGGCCGGGTACGAGCCGGTCGATGATGACCATCGTCGCGGCCCTGATGCTGGGCCTGCGTCCGCGTGCGGCGGCAGAGTTCAGTTTTCTGCTGGGACTGGTGACGCTCACCGCCGCGACCGGCTACAAGACACTCGACGGCGGGGCGGCGATGTTCCACGCATTCGGCCTGTGGCCGCTGGTGATCGGGATGATCGCCTCGACGCTCTCGGCGGCCCTGGCGATCAAATGGTTCGTCGCGTTTCTGACGCGCAGGGGCCTGGGGCCCTTCGGCTGGTACCGCCTGGCGATCGCGCTGCTCTTCGCCGCGTTGCTGCTGGCCGGGGTGCTGCACGTGCCGGACGCGGTTTGATCGGAGCGGGCTGCATAGGGCCGGGCACGCATTCAAAGAGCATGGCGGGAACGGGGCAGATGCCGGCTGGGGGAGGCCATGCCGCCAGCGTGGCTTTTGCGTGTCGCACCGAGGTCGTTTTGAGGGCGATGTCATCCGGCCCGGAAGAGGCGGGCTTGGGCGGTATGGGGCGGGCGGGAGCGGGGGGGACGGGACGGCAGGTTTTCCCCATGGGATATTCTCGGGCTGTCCGGGGTCGGGGTGGTTTGACAGGTCTACCTGCTGCGATACACTGTTCGGCTCGCCCATGCTCCGAGGCGGCCATATTGTGGGCGTCGACGTGTGGGGCCAAAGCCTGAACGATCAGGTCCGACAACGAGTTACGCAACCAGGACGGAAGTTCGTATGGCAGCGGGCAAGATTCGAATCCGAATGGAAGCTTACGATCACCAGGCGCTGGACGCGTCGTCGAAGGAGATCGTAGAGCACGCCAAGCGCACCAACGCTCGCGTGGCGGGACCGATCCCTCTACCCACGCGTATCGAGCGGTACACCGTGCTGCGCAGCCCGCACATCGACAAGAAGAGTCGTGAGCAGTTCGAGATCCGTACGCACAAGCGGATCATTGATATTTTCGAGGCCAACGCGCGAACCGTCGAAGCGCTGAACCGCATGGTGGTTCCGGCCGGCGTGTTCGTGAAGATCAAGGCATAAAGAAGAAGGCCCGTGGCGCAAGCGGCGGGCCTGTTTTGTTGCAGTGGGTTTGACGGTCGCGTCGACGGGGCGCGACGCGGGAAGTGAAGCGGAAACCAAGGATTGTCAAGCAGGCCTGATCCTCTGGCCGCGTGCAGGGCGAGCCAAGATCCGCCGATGGCCGCGAAGTGAGCGGCAACGTCGGCCCCTGGGAGGCATGAGTCGATGGCAGCTTTTCTGATTGGGCGCAAGATCGGCATGACCCGCCGCTATGACGCGGAGGGTCGCAACGTGCCGGTGACGGTGATCGCGGCTGGTCCTTGCGTGGTGACGCAGGTGAAGACGGCCGAGGTCGACGGCTACGAGGCGGTGCAGGTGGGCTTTGAGGACGTCAAGGCTCGCAACAGCACGATGCCCGTGATCGGGCATGACGCGAAGGCAGGCTCCGGTCCGAAGCGGACGCACCGCGAGTTTCGCGTGTCGGCCGATCAACTCGGGTCGTACGAAGCCGGCCAGTCGCTGAATGTTGAGGTGTTTGACGGCGTGGCGTTTGTGGACGTCACGGGCACCAGCAAGGGCAAGGGCACGGCGGGCACGATGAAGCGCTGGGGCTTCAAGGGCCTGTGTGCGACGCACGGCACGGAACGCAAGCACCGTTCGCCGGGTTCGATCGGCGGGCGTTCGAGCAACCGCGGCACGGGCAAGCCCAAGAAGGGCGCGCACATGTCCGGGCGGCTGGGCAATGAGACGGTGACGGTGCGCAGCCTGCCGGTGTTGGGCGTGGATAAGCAGCGTAATCTGCTCCTGGTGAAGGGTCCGGTGCCGGGCTCGAACCAGGGGCTAGTGGTGGTTCGTGAGGCGGTTCGCCTCTACAAAGGCAAGGCGGCCAAGGCCGCCCAGGCCGCGTCGTAAGTCCCGCTGAGAGGTGGGCGGCTGCTGCAAGACGCCGCACCGAATCGGCAGGTAACAGGGAAACTGCGACGCAACGACAAGTGGTTCTTGCAGCCGAGTCAGTCGGGCGGCCGATCAGCCGCCGGACCGGCGCTCAAGACGCATTCGGGGCAGTCGGTCGTGAGCCGACGCCCCCGAACCGTAGGTGATCCGAAATGATCGAGATCGCGGTCCATAATCAGAAGGGCGAGCAGGTCGGGACGCTGTCGGTCGACGAGGCGGCTCTCGGCGGCGAGGTGCGTCCTGCACTGCTCAAGCAGGCGTACGTCCGCATTCACGCGAATCAGCGTCAGGGCTCGGCGGCGACGCGCGGCCGGGGCCAGGTCGCGGGTTCAACCCGCAAGCTCTATCGCCAGAAGGGCACGGGCAACGCCCGCCGCGGCGCCATTCGCACAAACGTGATGCGAGGCGGCGGTGTGGCGTTCGGCAAGAAGCCCCGGAGCTGGCGGCTGGACATGCCGCATCGCATGCGCAAGCTGGCCAACCGCAACGCCCTGCTCGCGAAGGCCATCGACGGCGAACTGAAGGTGATCGACAGCCTGGGCTTCGACAAGCCCTCGACGGCCGCGTTCGCGAAGATGCTCAAGGCGTTGTCGATCGACCGCTCCTGTCTGCTGGCGGTGTCGGACATGACAGCGAAGGCGGTGCTGGCGGCCAGGAACATCGAGGACATCTCGATCGCTCCCCTGGACTGCCTCAATGCGTTCGACCTGCTCAACCACCGGTATGTGCTGGTGGAGAAGGCGGGTTTGGAGGCGTGGCTGACCAGGGCGCAGGCCCAGGCGGGTCGGTCGAAGCAGGGCAAGACGCAGGAGGCGGCGTGATGCACGCGACAGACATCATCAAGCGTCCACTGGTGACGGAAAAGACGGCATGGGAAGGCGAGTCGCGCAACCGCTACAGCTTCAAGGTGGCGTCGACGGCCCGCAAGCCGCAGATCAAGAAGGCGATCGAAGAGCTTTACAGCGTCCGCGTCGTGGCGGTGAGCACGCAGGTGCGTAAAGGGCGGTACTTCCGCACGCGGTTCGGCGCGGCCAAGGAGGCCGACTGGAAGCGTGCGACGGTGCAGCTTCACCCGGACGACCGGATCGAGTTGTTCTAAAGGGAATCAGTGGTCCGCCTCACACGGGGCGGCTCCGCGTGGGCGGAAGCGATAAGGATCCGACCGATGCCGATTCGAGTGTACAACAAGACCAGCGCTGGCCGGCGCAACTCGTCGGTGAACCTGCACGCCGAGGTGACGCGGTCGAAGCCGGAGAAGTCGTTGCTGGCTCCCAAGCCCAAGAAGGGCGGGCGCAACCATCACGGCAAGATCACGTCGACCAGCCGCGGCGGCGGAGCCAAGCAGAGGTACCGCAAGATCGACTTTCGCCGCAACAAGCCGGACATGACGGCCACGGTGATCGGCATCGAGTATGACCCGAATCGCACGTCGCACATCGCGCTGCTGGAGTACACCGACGGCGAGCGTCGGTACATCGTGGCGCCCAAGGGCCTGAGGGACGGGGACACGGTGGTGGCGTCGTCGCGTGCGGTGGAGCCGAAGGTCGGCAACGCCATGCCTCTGTCGGTGATTCCGACGGGCCTGAACGTGCATAACATCGAGCTGGTGCCCGGCCGCGGGGCGCAGCTCTGCCGGTCGGCTGGCGCGTACGCCCGCCTGACCAACCGTGAGAGCCAGTGGGCGACGCTGGTTTTTCCGTCGGGCGAAATCCGGCAGGTGTCGGTGAACTGCCAGGCGACGATCGGCGAGGTGGGCAACAGCGACCATCAGCAGGTGCGTCTGGGCAAGGCCGGCCGGTCGCGCTACCTGGGCCGGCGTCCGCACACCCGCGGCATGGCGAAGAACCACCAGGACCACCCGCTGGGTGGTGGTGACGGACGAAGCAAGCACAACCGCGCTCCGGCGTCGAAGACGGGCGTGAAGTCCAAGGGCGGGCGGACGCGCAAGCGCGGCCTGAGCTCGGATGCACGCATCATCCGTCGCCGGCGCAGCAAGCGTTACGGGCAGTTGGTGCTTTAAACGAATGAGCAAGGGACCGAGGGTCCAGAGGCATTGAGACGCGACGCGTGTCGCCAGAGAAGACGAGGGCAGGTTTATGCCACGTTCGCTGAAGAAGGGTCCGAATGTTGATCTGAAGCTCTACCGGAAGGTGGAGAAGCTGAATCAGCAAAATCGCCGCGAGCCGATCAAGACCTGGGCCCGGGCATGCACGATTGTGCCGGAGTTCGTGGGGCACACGTTCATGGTGCACAACGGGAAGGTTTTCAACTCGGTGTTCGTGAGCGAGGACATGGTGGGCCACAAGCTCGGGGAGTTCAGCCTGACGCGGACGTTCCGCTCGCACACGATTGGCACCAAGGCGCAGCGTGCGGCCGGCCACATTTAAGGCAAGGGCAAGGCAAAGGTCATGGCATACAGCAACGTCCATCGCATGGCTCGGATCAGTCCGCAGAAGGCGCGGCTGGTGATGAACATGATCCGCGGCAAGTCGGTCGCCGAGGCTCTGGACATTCTGGAGATGTCCAAGCAGCGCGGCGCGGTGCTGATCCGTCAGAGTCTTCTGGCGGCCCAGGCCAACGCCGACCAGGCCGAGGCCGAGGTTCGCCGGCTGGTGGTTGTCGACGCCCGCGTGGATTCGGGCCCGACGATCAAGCGTTTTCAGCCCAAGGACCGCGGGCGGGCGCATCCGATCCTGAAGCGCACCAGCCACCTGACGGTGGCGGTGGCGGAGAAGGCGGGCAAGTAGGCACGACGGAAAGACGGACAAACTGAGCAGGTTGCCGGGCGGGCGAAACCGCGGGCGACCCTGGACAGTGGGAAGACGATATGGGACAGAAAGTCCATCCATTCGGGTTCCGCGTAGGCATCACCGAGGCGCACCGCAGTCGCTGGTACGCCCCGAAGAAGCTGTACGCCGACCTGCTGATCGAAGACCAGAAGATTCGCGAATATCTGGATCAGCGGCTGAACCAGCGTCCGCCGTTCGCAGCGGTGAGCGACGTGCACATTGAGCGCACGCGTGAGGAGCTGAAGATCATCATCCGTACGGCGCGTCCGGGTCTGGTGATCGGGCCGAAGGGCGCGGAGATCGAGCGTCTCACGGCCGATCTGCAGGAGATGACCGGGCGCAACATTTCGATCAGTTGCGTGGAGGTCGGCAATCCCGACGCCGACGCGCAGCTCATCGCGATGAGCATCGCCGAGCAGCTCAAGAAGCGTGTGGGTTTCCGCCGCGTGATGAAGATGAAAGTGGACGCGGCGATGACCGCGGGCGCCAAGGGGGCGAAGGTTCAGCTTTCGGGCCGGCTGGGCGGGCACGAGCTGAGCCGTACCGAGGACGTGCGTCAGGGGGCGATCCCGCTGCAGACGCTGCAGGCGAACGTGGACTACGGATTCGCCGAGAGCCGTACGACATACGGAACGATCGGCGTGAAGGTGTGGGTGTACAAGGGCATGTACTCGGATGAGACGGCCCAGGAATACGAATCGAAAGCGGCAGGCGCCAGGGCGCGAGCCCGGGGTCGTTTGTGAGGCGAGCGACCCGGGAATGGCGGACGACGACGAACTGGAAAGCGACGGTCAGCGCATCGTGTGATGCGTGAGCCTTAGAGAAGGAAGACGGCCATGCCGTTGATGCCCAAGAGAGTGAAGTTCCGCAAGCAGCAGCGCGGCAAGGTCCGCGGGAACGCGACGCGGGGCAACTACGTGGCTTTTGGCGAGTTCGGTCTGCAGGTGACCGAGGGCGGCTGGCTGTCGGCGCGGCAGATCGAAGCGGGTCGCGTGGCGGCGCGTCAGCAGCTATCACGGGAAGGCAAGCTTTACGTGCGGGTGTTCCCGGATAAGCCGATCAGCAAGAAGCCGCTGGAAACGCGTATGGGCAAGGGCAAGGCCGAGCCAGAATACTGGGCGGCTGTGGTCAAGCCGGGGACGGTGCTTTATGAGGTCGCGGGCGTGCCGCGCGACCTGGCCAAGCAGGCTTTCAGCCGGGTGGCGCACAAGATGCCGTTCCGCTGCCGGATGATCGAGCGGCGGGCGGTGTGACGGCGGCGGGATGTTGTTGAAAGAGTTCCGATGACGCCGGGCGACGAAGTCCGGCCACGCATTGAAGAGGAGCGGCCGACGATGAAGGCCCAGGAAGTTCACAAGATGAAGGATGACGAGTTGACGGTCGAGTCCGACCGGCTGCGCAAGCGTCTGTACGAGCTGCGTTGCCAGGCGGTGACCGAGAAGCTCGAGAATCCGATGCAGATGCGTCAGATCAAGCGTGATATCGCCCGCATCGAGACCGAGCGTCAGGTGCGGACCGTGCGGCAGAGCATGAAGGCAAAGGCGTAAGGTGATGAGCGAAGCAGCAAGCAGCGCGGTGCGGACGACGGGTCGGGCCCCCTTGCGGTCGACGCGTACGGGCGTGGTGACCAGTGACCGGCGGCACCAGACGTGCACGGTGGCGGTGGACTTTTCCGTCCGTCACGCGAAGTACGGCAAGTACCTGCGTCGGGTGACCAAGCACCATGTGCATGACCCGGGCAACGAGGCGAAGCTGGGGGACCGCGTGGAGATCGCGCGGTGCCGTCCGATCAGCAAGACCAAGAGCTGGCGCCTTCTGCGGGTGATCGAGCGTGCGCCGGAGGCGTGAGTGAATCGGTGCGTCGCGGCGATCAAGCGGCTGGACGAGGGCAGCGAAAGGCGAGAGTGCGATGATTCAGCAGGAAACCAGGCTGGATGTGGCGGACAACACCGGCGCGAAGACGGCGATGGTGATTCGCGTGCTGGGGGGGTCGACGGGGCGAGGCCGCTTCACGCGCAAGACGGCGACGATCGGTGACCGTGTGGTGTGCACGGTGAAGAAGGCGCTGCCCGGCGCGGAGATGAAGGCCGGAACCATCGTCAAGGCGGTGGTCGTGCGGACGGGCTATCCGGTGCGTCGCGCGGACGGCAGCTATGTGCGGTTTGACCGCAGCGCCGTGGTGATCATCGACGACGAAGGCAATCCGAAGGGCACGCGTATTTTCGGGGCTGTGGCCCGCGAGTTGCGCGAGCAGAACTACATGAAGATCGTCTCGCTGGCCAGCGAGGTGGTGTGAATCGAATCCCGACCACGGGCCAGGCGCCCGGGGCCTGAACGACAGAGATTGAGGCAAAACGATGCCGCGACACATCAAAAAAGGCGACCAGGTGATGGTGACCAGCGGCGACGCCCGTGGCCGCACGGGGTCGGTGCTGCGCGTGATGCCGGACCGCGACATGGTGCTGATCGAAGGCGTGAATGTGCGCAAGCGTCACGTGCGTCCGTCGCAGCAGAATCCGCAGGGCGGCGTGGTGGAGAAGGAGATGCCGATCCGCCTGTCGAATGTTTCGCCGGTGGTCGGCGGCAAGCCGACGCGGGTGCGGTTTGAGACGAAGAAGGATGGCTCGAAGGTGCGTGTGGCCGCTCGCAACGGCGAGCAGCTTGGATCGCCTCTGAAGAAGGGCGGCAAGTAAGAACGTCCTGGCGGAACCGAGGGCACCGAATCCGTGGGCGGAACGGGGCGAACCCGGCCGCCGGACGCAGATGGGAAGACAGACGATGGCTGCGCGACTGAAAGAACAATACAACGGCCCGGTGACCGAGAAGCTCAAGCAGGAACTGGGCGAGAGCAACCGCATGGCTCTGCCTCGGCTGCGCAAAATCGTGCTCAGTGTCGGCCTGGGCAAACAGCTCGAGGGCACGAAGATCAACCCGAAGGCCAAGGAGCAGGTGCTCAAGGATCTGGCGCTTATCACGGGTCAGAAGCCGGTGATGACCAAGGCCCGCAAGTCGGTGTCGAACTTCAAGGTGCGAGCCGGCTACGAGTCGGGTGCGATGGTGACGCTTCGGGGCGAGCGGATGTGGGAGTTTCTGGATCGGCTGATCGCCCTGGCGATACCGCGCATCAAGGACTTCCGCGGCCTGAAGGCCACGGGGTTCGACAAGGTGGGCAACTACTCGTTCGGCGTGACCGAGCAGGGCATCTTCCCGGAAGTGGACCTGGCCAACGCCGAGTACATCCACGGGATGCATGTGACGCTGGTGATCTCGAACAGCGATCCGTCCCGGTCGCGTGTGTTGCTGCGGGAACTGGGGATGCCCTTCACGAAGGAAGACGCCCAGGCGGCGTGATGGCGCCGGGCGCGGCCGATTGAGGCGGGGCACGGAAGGGATTGCGAACAGGAGAGACGTGTATGTCGTCGAAATCGACGGTTGAACGGATGAAGAAAGTGCAGGCGCTGGTGGACAAGTACCGCGAGCGTCGCATGCAGATGAAGAAGGATGGCGACTACGCCGGCCTGCAGAAGCTTCCACGCAGCGCCAGCCCGACGCGTCTTCGCAGCCTGTGCGCGTTGACGGGCCGGTCCCGCGCGGTGTACCGCAAGTTCCGCCTGTCGCGGATCAAGCTGCGTGAACTGGCGCTGGCGGGCAAAGTGCCGGGGATGCGTAAGAGTTCGTGGTGAGGCGCGTCGACCTGAATCGGAACGGAAACAAAGCCCTTGAACGTCGGCCCAATGCGGGGCCGGCTCGGAAAAGGCGGGCAAGCCGCCTGGTGACGGAGTAGCAGCGAATGTCCCTGAGCGACACGATCGCCGACATGCTGACGCGAATCCGCAACGCCGTGCGCAATGGCGTGGGGCGCGTGGATTGCCGCAACAGCAAAATCTGCAGCGGCATTGCGCAGGTCCTGAAGGACGAGGGTTACATCAACGACTTTGATGTGATCGACGACGGCCGACAGGGCATCCTGCGTGTGCATCTGCGCTATGGCCCGCATGGCGAGCCGACCTTCAGCACGTTGCGGCGGGCCAGCCGGCCCGGTCGCCGGATGTATGTGAAGGTGGACGAAGTGCCACGTCCGATGGCGGGTCTGGGGATCGCGATCCTCAGCACGTCGAGCGGCGTGGTGAGCGATCGCAAGGCGAGGACGCAGCGGATCGGCGGCGAGTTGTTGTGCACGGTGGAGTGATGCGCGATGTCGCGTGACCGGGCGCACCAGGCCGGAGAGTTCGGACCCGTGACCGGCGAATGAGGCCGGCTGAACCCGCCCGTGAGGCGGCCAGTCACCGCAACGAAGAGGAAAGAAGATGTCCCGGATCGGCAAACAACCCGTGGTCCTTCCTTCAGGCGTGAAGGCGAGCGTGCAGGACCGCACCGTGACGGTCGAGTCCAGTTCGGGCAGGCTGAGTCTGACGGTGCGTCCGGAGGTCAAGGCCCGCGTTGAAGGCAACCAGGTGATCGTCGAGCGTCAGAATGACGAGCGGGCGTCGCGGGCGTATCACGGCATGACGCGGGCGTTGATCGCCAACATGGTCAAGGGCGTAAGCGGCGGCTTCAAGAAGGAGCTGGAGATCGTGGGCGTGGGCTGGACGGCCCAGGTCAAAGGTCAGACGGTGCTTCTGAACGTTGGCTACGCGGACACCAAGCAGGTGAAGATTCCCGACGGGGTCACGGTGCAGGTGGCGGGCGCGAAAATCACGGTGAGCGGCGCCAGCCGTCAGGCTGTGGGGCAGTGCGCCGCCGACATCCGCGCCAAGCGCAAGCCCGAGCCGTACAACGGCCGGGGCATCAAATACGTGGATGAGGTCATCACCCGCAAGCAGGGCAAGGCCCTGGCGGGCGGAGCGTAAGCATCGCGCGGGCGCATGGCGGTTTCGTCGGCCTGGCGACGGGCTTCGACCGGGTGAGAGCGAAGGCGGCGTCAAAGAGAAGAAGAGGCGAGCATGAAGGCGGAATTGGTCAAGCAGACAAGACGGGCGCGACGCAAGCGTGGTCTTCGCAAGAAGCTCATGGGGACACCCGAGCGGCCGCGGCTGACGGTCTACCGCAGCCTTCAGCATGTGTATGCGCAGGTGATCGACGACATGTCGGGCAAGACGCTGGCGTCGGCATCCACGGTGCAGGCGAAGGTCGATCGCGGCGGGAACATCAAGGCGGCGGAGACGGTGGGCTCGGCGATCGCCGAGCGTGCCAAGGCGGCGGGGATCACCAAAGTGGTCTTCGACCGCAATGGATTTCGTTTCCATGGCCGGGTGAAGATGGTGGCGGAAGCGGCGCGCAAGGGCGGGCTTGAGTTCTGAGAGCTGGACAAACGATGTCCCGGACGGCTGGACGCATCCGGGCGAACGAAGGTTAAGACCATGGCAGAGACGGCAGGAACAACGCAGAACAAGCGTCGGCAGCGAGCGCCGCGCAACGAGGCGAGCGACGGGATGGAGTCGACGACGGTCGGCATCTACCGCACGTCGGCGGTGGTGAAGGGCGGCCGGCGGTTCAGCTTCGGCGCGCTGGTGGTCGTGGGCGACCGCGGCGGCCAGGTGGGCATCGGCTACGGCAAGGCGCCGGGTGTGCCGGCCGCGATTGAAAAGGCCCAGAAGGCCGCCCGTCGCAGCCTGGTGCGGGTGGTGCTGCAGGGTGAGACCCTGCCGCATCCGGTTCAGGCGGACTTCAATGCGTCGAGCGTCCGGCTTCTGCCGGCGGCGCCGGGCACGGGCGTGATTGCGGGCGCGACGGTTCGCGCAGTGCTGGAACTGGCCGGCGTGCGAGACTGTCTGACCAAGGCGTATGGCTCGCGGAATCAGAAGAACCTGTGCAAGGCGGCGCTTCGGGCGTTGACGATCCTGAGCACACGTGAGCAGATTCAGAGCCTGCGTGGGCTGGATCTGGAAGAAACCGAGGTCGAAGATCGCGTGAAGGTCGGCGCCAAGTACGCGCCGGTGAAGACGGCGGCGGCGAAACCGGCATCGGGAGGCAAGACAGGCAAGACGGTTCAGAAAAAGGGCGTGAAGAAGGCCCCGGCCGTCAAGGCCGCTGAGCCGCAAGCGGGTGCGTCACCGGTTGAGTCCGAGAGGCAGGCGGCGACCCCTGAAGTTGAGGCTGCGGACGAGTCGGCGTCGGCGCAGGAGTGATCGGGTAATCGTTCCGCGGCGCCAGGGCGCAGCGGATGAAGCCGACCGCGGCGGCGTGCGGCGTCCGGATGATCGAACGGATGGGCATGAGGCCGGTTGGCAGGAGTAAGACGGGCCATGATGATTCACGAAATCACACCGAAGGCTGGACGTTACCGCGATCGCAAGCGTGTGGGGCGCGGACACGCTTCGGGTCACGGCAAGACGGCTGGTCGGGGCCACAAAGGCGCCGGCTCGCGATCGGGCTATGCGGCCAAGCGCGGTTTCGAAGGCGGCCAGATGCCTCTGTTCCGCCGCGTGCCCAAGCGGGGGTTCAGCAACGCGCCCTTCCGCAAGGAGTTCGTGGTGGTGAACCTGAAGGCGATCGACGCCCGTTTCGCCGATGGGGCGCAGGTCACGCCGGTGGCGCTGGCGGCGCATGGGCTGATCCCCAGCGCGTCGGTGGCGGTGAAAGTGCTGGGAACCGGCCAGACCACCAAGAAACTGACGGTGACGGCGTCGGCGTTTTCGCAGTCGGCCCAGGAGAAGATCACCAAGGCAGGCGGCACGGTCACCGTGGCCTGACCGCGGGGCGCGATGGACGGGGGATGAAGGTCGGACCGACGTCGCCAGCGCGGATCGATCAAGGTGAGGACGGGGCGAGAGCCAAAGGCAGGGCCGACGCAGATGCTCAAAGCTTTCATGAATATGTGGCGGGTCGCCGAGCTGCGCAACAAGGTGCTGTTCACCATCGGCATGCTGGCGATCTATCGCATCGGGTTCAAGATTCCGCTGGCGGGCGTGGACCAGAGCGAGTTGAGCCAGTGGGCGGAGCGCATGTCGGGCACGGCCGGGGGCAACCTGCTGGACTACATGACGATTTTCACCGGCGGGTCGCTGGGGCAGTCGACGGTGTTCGGCCTGGGGATCATGCCGTACATCTCGGCGGCGATCATTTTCCAGTTGTTGACCACGGTGCTCGACAGCCTCAAGCAGCTTCAGAATGAAGGGCCGGCGGGGAGGCAGAAGATCCAGGAATATACGCGGTACGCGACCGTCGCGCTGTGTCTGATTCAGTCGGTGTTCTGGCTCAAGTTCATCGCCGCCCAGCGCCTGGTATATGCGGATTACCTGCAAGGGCCCAACGCGCTGATTTTCTGGGCCTGCGGCGTCACGGCTCTGACGGGTGGGACGATCTTTCTGATGTGGCTGGGCGAGCAGATCGACAAGTACGGAATCGGCAACGGGGTGTCGCTGATCATCACAGCGGGCATCGTGGCGCAGATGCCTTCGGCGATCATGCAGGTGGCGGGCAACTTTTCTGTCAGTGGCGAAGCCCGGTATCACCTGGACACGGTGATTTTCCTGGCCGCGGCGTTTGTGATCGTCGTGGCGGGGGCGATCGTCATCACGCAGGGCCAGCGGCGGATACCGATCCAGCAGGCCAAGCACACGCGCGGGCGCCGAGTGTATGGCGGGCAGAAGAGCTACCTGCCGCTGCGGGTGAACCACGGCGGGGTGATGCCGATCATCTTCGCCAGTTCCCTGATGATGTTCCCGTCATTGATCATCGGCTGGCTGCAGGGGGCGTTCGGCGGCGGCAGCGCGCTGGTCAACTTCCTGAGCCGCAATTTCGATATGCAGGGCTACCTCTATATTGTCGTCTACGTGGCGATGATCTACTTCTTCGCCTACTTCTGGACGACGGTGCAGTTCCAGCCCAAGGAAATGGCCACGCAGTTGCGTGACAACGGCAGCTTCATCCCGGGGTTGCGGCCCGGGCCACGGACGGCCGACTACCTGGAAATGGTGATGGAACGGATCACGTATGTCGGGGCCGGCTTTCTGGCGGTGATCGCGGTGATCCCGATGCTCGTGGCGACGCTGATGAACGTGGAGTTCGGCGTCAGCGCGTTTCTGGGCGGGACGGGTCTTCTGATCGTGGTGAGCGTGATGCTGGACCTTGTGCAGCGGATCGAAGCGGGCCTGCTGATGCGTAATTATGAAGGTTTTCTGGGCGGTCACTCGCGGATTCGCGGCCGCCAGCACTGAGATTTGGAGCCGGCGTGGGACGGTCCTGGCCGCTGGGTCGGCAGCGTCTGGATCGGGTTGAGGATAAGTCGCCGACGGCACAGGATTTGGCAGAACGGATGCGTCGGAGTAGGATAAGGGATTCCCGCCCGTCCGACGTCGGAAACGGCTTGGCATGGGCATTGAGTTGAAAAGCCCGGAGCAGATCGAAGGTATGCGTGCGGCCGGCCGCGTGGTGCGGAAGGTGCTGGAGCACTGCCGGTCGATCTGCAAGCCTGGCGTGACGACCGCGGAGATGGATGAGGCGGCCCTGACGCTGTTTGAAGCCGAGGGCGCCAAGGGCTTGTTCAGGAACTACCCGACGTACCGGGAGGGCCAGGGGTTTCCCGGCAACGTGTGCATCAGCGTCAATGACGAGGTGGTGCACGGGATTCCGGGCGACCGGAAGATCAGGGACGGCGACGTGGTGAGCGTCGACTGCGGCGTGCGGATCGGCGAATGGTGCGGTGATGCGGCGACGACGATTTTGGTCGGCAACGTGGCGCCGCGAACGCGAGAGTTGTGCCGGGTGACCGAGCACGTGCTGAGCCTGGCGGTGGCGAACATTCAGCCAGGCCGGCGCTGGAGCCAGATCGCCAGGTTGATGCAGAGCTACGCGGAGTCCGCGGGCTTCAGCGTGGTGCGGGAATATGTGGGACACGGGATCGGCAGGCGGCTGCACGAAGATCCGAAGGTGCCGAACTTTGTAAGCCAGGATCTGTTGAACAACGACATTGTGCTGCGGGAAGGCGTGGTGCTCGCCATCGAGCCCATGTGCAACGAAGGCTCGCGGCAGGTGATGGAAATGTCCGACGGCTGGACGGTGCGGACGGTGGACCACCAGCCTTCGGCGCATTACGAACATACGGTGGCGGTGACCGCCGACGGGGCTGATGTGCTGACCGACGGCCGTTGACGGCTGGTTGGACCGGCGGAGCGGACAGCCGGCCGGCGGCGGATGGATGAGACTGACTGACAAGGCGGACTGTGGCCAAAGAAGAGAAGATTCAGGTCGAAGGCGAAGTGGTGGATGCGCTGCCGAACGCGATGTTCAGGGTGCGTCTGGAGAACGACCACGAGATGGTGGCCCACATCTCCGGGAAGATGCGGATGCACTACATTCGGATTCTTCCGGGGGACCGGGTGACGGTGGAGATCAGCCCGTATGACCTGACGAAGGGACGAATCACGTACCGCCATTGAAGCCCAAGGCGGCGCGGCCGCGAGGGTGTGTGCCTCGCGATCAGGATGCTGGACAGGTTCAGGAAGGTGACCCATGAAGGTTCGAGCGAGTGTGAAGCGGATTTGTGAGCACTGCAAGGTCGTGCGCCGCAAGGGTGTGGTGCGCGTGATCTGCAGCAAGAACCCCAAGCACAAGCAGCGGCAGGGCTGAGCGTCCTGGCGATGTTTTTCAGACCATGACCCGCGGCGGACCGGTGACTGGCCGGCGCCCCATCGGAGCGAAAGAAGATGCCACGTATCGCAGGTGTCGACATTCCCGACAGCAAGCCGATCCGCATTGCCCTGCGCTACATCTATGGCGTGGGCCCGCTGACGGCTGAACAGATTCTCAAGGAAGCGAAGATCGACGGGCAGATTCGGGCCAACAAACTGACCGAAGATCAGTTGGCCCAGATCACCGGGATCATCGACAACAATCACGTGGTGGAAGGCGCCTTGCGTCGCCAGGTGGCGCAGAACATTTCCCGTCTGCGTGACATCCGCTGCTACCGCGGCGACCGTCACCGGCGGGGTCTTCCAGCCCACGGACAGCGCACCAAGACCAACGCGCGCACCCGCAAGGGTCGGCGCAAGACCGTGGCGACCAAGCGGGCGCTGCGGGCCAAGTAAACACTGCCGGCCGCGACGCTCGCGGCTGGAGAACCGAGACGACTTCCGGGTACAGACCTGGAGACCGAAGCAAGGCGGCCGCGGACCGGTCGCCGATGAGGCCAGACGATGGGCAAGAAGAAGCGCAAAGTACGTCGGCAGGTGGTGCGGGGCATCGCCCACGTGAAGGCGACGTTCAACAACACGATCGTGACCATCACCGACATGAACGGGGAGACGGTGGCGTGGGCTTCGGCCGGAACCATCGGCTTCAAGGGCTCGCGCAAGAGCACGCCGTTCGCCGCGACGCGAGCAGCCGAAGTGGCGGCGCAGGCGGCGTCGAAGATCGGCATGCGTGAAGTCGAGGTTCGCGTGCGCGGCGCGGGGTCCGGCCGGGAATCGGCGGTGACGGCGCTGCAGCGGGCGGGCCTGCGCGTGACGGCGGTGGAGGATCGGACGGCGATCCCGCACAACGGTTGCCGCCCGCGCAAGAAGCGCCGCGTGTAAGGTCTGGGCCGGCGCAAGCCGGTTGAGCGTGTAACGAGTCAACGATGTGTTCGGACAAAAGAAGCCCTGACGCGACCTGGCGGCGTGTTCTGGAGCGTGATTGTTCGGACGCCCTTGCGACGACAAGGTCCGCCGGAATCCTGGAGAACGACCATGCGCATGAGATGGCGCGGATTGGAACTGCCCAGCCGGGTGGTGCCTGACAGCGATGTGAACAACGAGAAGTTCGGCCGCTTCATTGTGGAGCCGTTCGAGCGTGGCTTCGGCACGACGGTGGGCAACAGCCTGCGGCGGATTCTGCTGTCGAGCCTGGAAGGCGCTGCGGTCACGCGCATCAAGATTCGCGGGGCCCAGCATGAGTTTTCCAGCCTCGAGGGCGTGATGGAGGATGTGACGGACATCATCCTCAACGTCAAGAACATGATCGTTTCGCTGGAAGGCGACCAGCCCAAGACGATGCGCCTCCAGGCCGAGGGGCCCGGCGAGGTGACCTGTGAGCTGATCGAGGCCGACACGTCGATCACCATCCACAACAAGGATCTGGTGCTGGCGACGTTGACCAAGGAAGTGGACTTCGACATGGAGTTCGTGGTCGAAAAGGGCCGCGGCTACATGCCGGCCAGCGAGCAGTTCGACGAGCACGCGGATCAGGAGATCGGCTGGATTCCCGTGGATGCGGTGTACAGCCCGGTGCTGCGCGTGCGGTACAAGGTTGAGGACACGCGCGTCGGCCAGAAGACCAACTATGACAAGTTGACGCTGGAGATCTGGACCAACGGAACGGTGGGCCCGGAGATGGCCCTGGTCGAGGCGTCGAAGATTCTGCGCAAGCACCTGAACCCGTTTGTGCAGTATTTCGAGCTGGGGACCGAGGTGGCCAGCGAAAGCGCGTCGGCCGCGGCCAAAGTTGAGGAAGACCTGATCCGCAAGCTGAAGATGCAGGTCAGTGAGCTGGACCTGAGCGTTCGCGCGAGCAACTGCATCGAGTCCGCGGGCATCGCCACGGTGGGCGAGCTGGTCTCGAAGACCGAGGCGGAGCTGCTGAAGGTGCGCAGCTTCGGCAAGACGTCGCTGCGCGAGGTGAAGCGCAAGATCGCGGAGATGGGTTTGTCGCTGGGGATGGAGCTGCCCGAGGAGTTCGCGGAGCAGCAACAGGCGGCGACGATGGAGTGAGTCGTGTCGGGCGGCGTCGGCGGCGACGTCGTCCTGGATGCAATGATTGACCCCGCGTGTCCGGCGGCTCGCCGGCGCGGGGGAGGTGAGCAGACGATGAGACACCGGATTGCCGGAAAGAAACTGGGCCGCGACACCGAGCACCGCATCGCCATGCGTCGCAACATGGCGATCGCGCTGCTCACGCATGGCCAGATCACCACGACGCTGCCCAAGGCCAAGGCGGTGCAGCCGCTGGTCGAGAAGCTGATCACGACCGCCAAGCGCGGCACGCTGACCGCCCGCCGGCAGGTCATCAAGCAGATCGGCAACCCGCTGCATGTGGACTTCGACGTCAAGGCCGTCAATCCCGCGGATGTGCCGCAGCACAAGATCAACCGCTACGGCGAGCTGGTTTCCGGCCCGCGTGTGGTGGCCAAGCTGTTTGACGAGATTGCGCCGCGCTATGCCGAACGCGCCGGCGGATACACCCGCATCGTCCGGCTGGACAAGCATCGCATCGGCGACGGCGGGGATCTGTGCGTGCTGCAACTGGTCGGCGGCGAGGAGGGCCCGCAGGTGTCGGGCCAGTATTCGCGTCGCCGCGACAAGGCCAACAAACGGATGGAATTCGCCGCGAAGCTGCGCAAGAGCGGCAAGTCCGCGGGCGAGCCGGCTGCCGCCACGGCGGAGTAAGGCGGGCGAACCACGGAGCGCGGCCGTCGCGCGACACCGTGGAGACAAATCAGATCAACGAACAGCCGATCCTGCGCGGGTCGGCTGTTTTTTTTGTTCCTGTCCCACGGAGTCAACGAAGCGCTGTGGGTTGCGACACGTCGACGGCGCCTGCCTGCAGATCGTCGAGGATAAGCTGCATGGCGGTGGCGGAAATGGTGTGTTGGTCGTGGTCGGGTTCGGCCGACACCTCGAAGCGGCCCGGTCCCAGCGTCCGCACGTGCTGGCTGACGATGTCGGCATAGGTGCTCCATCCGTCGCCGCTGAAGCAGCAGGGGTCTTTACCGTTGAGCAACTGCCGCTGCTGACGCCCCGTGCCGTGGGCGCCGAGGACGTAGAGCTCCAGGTAGTTGGCCACACGATACAGCGACGGCTCGTTCTGCTCATAGTCGCCCCAGTCCTGGCCTGGCGCGGTGCGTAGAAACAGAGGGTAGGAGCCGGCGACGGGAAAGCTCTGTCGGATGCGCGGGTCGACGGCCGCGGCGAGGGTGGTCGTCCATCCGCCGCCTGAAATGCCGAACATGGCGATGTCGGCTTCCGGGGCCAGCGCCTTCAGGTGGTTGATGATGACGATCACGGGTTCAAGGAAATAACGGATCGGGTGGCCGGCGTCGGGTTCGAGAAACGCGAGTTGCTGGTGCATACGAAGCTGAAAGACGCCGAATCGCGGCAGCGCCACCTTGGGCTGACTGTTCATGCCCATCAGGGGCATGCTGAAGGCCAGCACGTCATAGCCGCGGTCGAGCAGGGCGGCGATCTGCGGTTTTCCCTTGATGAAATCGCCGTCGTGGCCTTGGTGGTAGAGCACAAAGCGGCCGATGGGATCACGCGGGTGGAAGTGATAGGCGTGCGATTGCAGACCGAAGTCCATGTCCACGGTGAGACGATCGATCTGGCGCAGCGAGGGCATATCGCTGTAGCGCGGATCATCGATCCCAGATACCACGACCGTCGGCTGATGGGCCGGGAGCGTATCGCGACCCCAGAGAAACCGGACCAGGCGCTGGCGCAGAGCCTGGACCTGTGCGGAGCTGCGTGGCCTGATGAGCGCATCCACGTCGGTGAGCTGGTAGAAATCGCGGAGCGCCTGCATGGCGGCTTTATCAGGGGCGGATGCGGTCGGAGGCGCTGGCGGCGGAACGAAGATCTGGTAGATCGTTTGAAGGCTGCTGTAGGGCGGCAGGTGATGCCGGTGGCTGACGATGCCGTAGAGCATCGCGGCCGCCATGAGACCGAGGACCATCAGGCTCTTGAGGATTCGCTGCGACATGGGAAGGCCTTGAAGTGAACGGGCCATGGCGATGGGACTGGTCCTGCCCGCCGGATCCGGCGACGGGAGGTATCCTGCGTTCATCGGACGCGCGAAGCGCGCGACGTGAATGCAGCCGCGTGCGGGATGATGGAGCCGTTATCGGTCGGTCCGCCGTGGCGAATCCCAGGGTGGTGGGCGGTGCATCAGCGGCGATGAGCCGCATGAGAAAGAAGGCGCATGATGACGAAGAAGAAGATCGGTTTCATTGACCAGTTCCTCGACAACTGGCACGCGAACAACTATCCGAAGTTTTTTCGTGAGCATCCGCTCGGCGAGCATTACGAGGTGGCCCTGGCGTGGGAGATGCGACCGGCGGAGTCGGGACTTGACGCTGAGGCGTGGTGCCAGCAGCAGGGCGTCGTCCGGGCAGGGAGCATCGCGCAGGTTGTGGAGGAGTGCGACGCGATCGTGGTGCTTGCTCCTCGTGACGCGACGGTTCACGAGGAGCTTGCCGATCTGCCGCTGCGCAGCGGCAAACCGGTGTATATCGACAAGCCATTCGCGCCGAACGTGGGCGCGGCCCGGCGGCTGTTCGCCAAGGCCGGCGAGCATCGTACGCCGATGTTCTCGAGCTCGGCCCTGCGGTTCGGCTCGGCGCTGCGCCACGCGCTGTCGACGAAGCTGGCGGACAAGCAGGTCCGCTACGTCGCCACGCGCGGCTCAGGCCAGTTCGCCGAGTATGCGATTCATCAGGTGGAAATGCTGGTGATGACGCTGGGCGTGGGGGCCAAACGCGTGATGCACGTGGGCAATGACACGGCCCGAGTGGTGGTGGTCGACTATGGCGATGGTCGGCGGGGCAGTCTGACACTGACCCCTGGCGCCGAGTTCGGCCTGTTCGCGGCATGGGGCGAGGCGGGAGCCGGCGGCACCCATCGAATCGATGTGATGGACGACTTTTTCCCGGGCTTGATCGACGCCATGCTTCGGTTCTTCGACGGGGCGGCGGCTCCCGTTGTGGAAACCCAGACGGTGGAGGTGACGGCTATTCTGGAGGCGGCCAACGCGGGGCTCGGCACGCCGGACCGCTGGATAGCTGTGCCTTCCTGAGGGTGCCGGACGGTGGGGCCATCGTGAGCAACCGCGCGAGGTTCATGCGCGCGAATGCGGTAAGATGAAGCGGCGAAGACGGCCCGGGCGGAATGGCTGCCCGGGCCGACATCTTTTACGCACGCGCCGCGCTCGCGGTGGCGGGCTTGGGTCTGCCTGGGAAAGGACCAGACATGGCGGACACAGCCGACCTGATGTCGACATCCGAGCCGTGGGAGGAAATTCGCGAGCTGATCGACGCCGGTGAGCCCGAGGGCGTGGTGACGTTCATCCAGCTTCTTTCGCCGACGGACGTGGCGTACACCATTTCGCATCTGGACGAAGAACAGCGTGTGAAGCTGCTGCAGATGGTGCCTCCGGAACTGGCGGCGGACCTGTTCGATCATCTTTCCGACGGCTACGCGGCCGATCTGATCGAGGAGTTGCCGACGGAGACGGCCGCGGCGATTGTGGATGCCCTCGAGTCGGACGATCAGGCTGACATCCTCAACGCGCTGGACGACGAGGACGCGGTGGCGATCCTCGAGAAAATGAGTCCGGCCGAGGCGGCGGACGTGCGGCACCTGGCGCAGTATGCGCCGGACACGGCCGGCGGATTGATGGTCACCGAATACCTGGCGTACAGCGACCAGCAGGCGGTGACGGACGTGATCGCCGACCTGCGCGCCAAGAGCGACGAGTATGCCGATTACGACGTGCAGTACCTGTATGTCACCGATGAGCGCAGGCGGCTGGTGGGGGTGATCCGTCTGCGCGACATCCTGCTGGGGCGCGGGGCGAAGTTGACGGACCTTATGATCCGCGAGCCGAAGTCCGTGACGGCCGACGCGACGCTGGACGACCTGGAGGATTTTTTCGACTATCACGCCTTTCACACGGCGCCGGTACTGGACGGCGACGGGGTTCTATTGGGCGTGGTTCAGCGGGCGGACGTGGTCGAGGCGTTGAGTGAGCGGGCCGATCGGGCCCTACAGCGCGCCAGCGGCATCATCGCGGGCGACGAACTGCGGTCGATGCCGTTGGCGTCGCGCTCGTTGCGTCGCCTGGCGTTTCTGCTGCCGAACATCGCGCTCACCGGTCTGTCGGTGAGCATCATCGCGTTCTATGAAGGGGTGATCAACGAAGTGACGGCGCTGGCGATCTTCCTGCCGTTGGTGGCGAACATGAGCGGGGCCAGCGGCAATCAATCGGTGGCGGTGAGTATCCGCGAGCTGGCGCTGGATCTGGTTCGGCCGCGCGATATCTGGCGTCTGATACGGCGCGAAGCGCCGGTGGGGGCGATCAACGGTCTGGTGATCGGGGTGGTGCTGATGGTGTTGGCCAAGGCGATTCGTCCCGAGGTGGCGTCACTGGGACTGGTCGTGGGCTGCGCGTTCGCCATCAACAGTATTGTGGCGGTAACGGTGGGCGCGGCGATGCCTCTGGCGATGCGGCGGGTTCATGTGGATCCGGCAATGGCGTCGAGCCCGGTGACGCAGACGCTGGCGGACATGGGTTCGTTCTTTCTGGTGCTGTTCCTGGCCCGGCATCTGCTGCCGGTCCTGGCAGGTCAATGAACACGGAGAGCGGGATCATGGCGAAAGGTGCGGGCCGCGGCCGTGTGACGAAGGCGGCGGATGAACCCAAGGCCGAGAACGACGGGCCGATTGACGCGTCGGCGGGCGTGGTGCTGCTTTACGGTCCGGACGCGATGCGCATGCGCGAGCACTACCAGACGCTGCGGGAGGCCGTGACGGCTGCGCACGGCGAAGTGGATCCTGTGGTGTTCGATGGCGAGACGGCGGAGCTTGCGGCCGTGCTCGACGAATTGCGGACGATGTCGCTGCTGTCGTCCTTCAAGCTGGTGGTGGTGGATGAGGCGGCGGAGTTCGCGAAGCGGTATCGGCCTGCCCTGGAACGCTACACGCAGCAGCCGGTCGAGGGCTCCATGCTCGTGCTGCGCAGCGCGACGTGGCACAAGAGCAAGCTGGACAAGATGATCGAGGCGGTCGGCGCGGTGCGCGAGTGTCGACCGTACAGCCCGGCGGAGGCGACGGCATGGGTGGCGAAGCGGGCCAGGGAGGGTCACGGATTGACGATCGCCAAGCCGGTGGCCCAACTGCTCGTCGCGCGGCTGGGCGCGGACCTGATGCGTCTGGACGCGGAACTGGGCAAGCTGGCGGCGGCGATTGAGGATGGCGAGACAGTCAGTGTCGAGCTGGTGGAGGCGATGACCGGCAAGGGCAGCGAGGAGAAGGCCTACGCGATTCAGAAGGCGGTACTGGACGCGATCGCGGCTTCGTCGCTGGGGCCGGGCGGGCAGTCGGCGATCGAGGCGCTGGTGACGCAGATCCGGGAACTGGTGGAACTGGCCCGCGAGTCGGATGTGGCGATCACCTACTTCGTCGGCGACCTGATGCGCAAGCTCTACCTGGCGGCGCATCTGTCGCGTCAGGGGTCGGCCCCGGCTCAGATCGCGCGGCGGCTGAAGCTGTGGCGACTGGAGCAGCCTTTTTTCGAGGCCCAGCGGCGTCTGAGCGGACCCGCCACGGGGCGGCTGTTCGACGCGATCATCGATCTTGACCGGCGTTCCAAGAGCGGCCTGGGCGATCCGCTGCCGAATCTTGAGAGATTCTGTACGATGCTGGCCGATGAGCTTCGCATGGGCGCGAATGGCGGCTGAGCCGGCGCCAAGCGCTGAGGTTCGCCGGGGCGACAGCCAGGGCAAGGTCCATGGATGGACGGACGGGTTCCGAGCCCGTCGCACGACACAGGAGGTGCCATGATGCCCGTGAACACCCATTGGTATCCACGTGAGGCGGGGCGGCGGCGGGCGTGTTCGCGCCTGCACGCGGCGATGCTGGCGGGCGTGGCCGCGGGGGTGCTTGGCGGCTGCGAAAGCCTACCGTTCTTTGGCGAGGGTTCACCGCCGTCACAGGAGGCGGGCGCCCGCGAGGAAGCTCCGTCTGCGGATGCGGCGACGGCGGAGGCCGAGGCCTATGCCCGGCGCATCGAGGCGGGGTTGGCCGCCCTGGAACGCGGGGAAGTGCCGGCGGCTTCGGGCGGCGACGTTTTGTGGCTGGATGAATCGCGCGACGCCGGTGGGCCCGAGAGCGAAGCCGACGCAACCACGCCGTCGGTTCGTGTGCTGCGTGAGGCGGCGAAAGTCAGGTCCGAACTGGCGGCCCCTGAGCCGGCGGCTGATTCAACGGCGCAGGACGAGCCCCTGGTGCGTGCGGTCATCGAGCAGGCCAGGCCCGCGCCGATGGGCCGGCGCGAACTGGTCGCGGCGCTGGCGGCGGTGATCGCCGACGAAGGCGGTTCCGCGGCGGATCGGGCTCTGCGTGCGGCCGCGCTGGCGCTGGTCGATGCGGATGGGCAGGTGAACGAGGCGGCCTTGGCGCGGTTGGACGATGGGACGGCCCGGACGGCGAGGCGCTACGCGCAACTCATTCGGGCGCTGGCGGGCGAACTGGAGGCCGGCGGATCGTTGGACCGCGATGCCCTGATCCGGCGGCTGGCGGAAATCTACGGGCCGGCGGAACTGCGCATCAGGCGTTTTGAGCTCTGCCAGCGGGTGCAGAGTTATGGCGTGTTCGACCCGATCGAGTCGCGGGTTCTGCTGGTGGGTAAACCCCACCGTCTGGGACTGTACCTTGAACTGGAGAACTTCGCCTCGGCGGAGGTTTCGTCCGGGCAATTCGAGGTGAAGCTGCGTCAGGAAGTCGAGCTTTTCAACGCGGCGGACGGCCTGGCGGTGTGGCGGCAATCGCCTGTGCCCATCGTGGACCGATCACGCAACCAGCGGCGCGATTTCTTCACGTGGCAGGTGGTGGAGCTGCCCGCGCGGCTGAGCGTGGGCCGCTACATTCTCAAGGTGCGGGTGACCGATCTGCACGCGCAGATGATCAGCGAAGACGCGATCGAGCTGCAGGTCGTGGCGGATCCGAAACTGGCCCAGGCGGGCGAAGCGAAGTAGTGGACGCCGGGGGGCCGGGTCAAGATCCGAGGCGAAGCAACTGCGGCAACTGGGCGACGAAGCGGCTGCGCGGCAGGGCGGCGTCGGCGCCGTGGGCGAGGGCGGCGTCGAGATGGTCGTGATCGACGTGCGGGCCGAAGGCGATGATGCGCAGGTCGGGCGCGGCGGCGCGGGCTCGCGCGATGAGCGTCAGGGCGGGATCGCCCCGTTCAAGATCGACCAGCAGGCAGACGGCGGTGGGGTGGGCATGCAGTGCGGCCGCGACGTCGTCGTCGCCGGCGATGGGCTGCGTCTGCGCGCCGCAGGCGCGGGCTTCAGCGTTGATGCGGCTGGAAAACATCAGATCGCTGCAGGCGAAGAGAATCAGCGGGTTGGCTGCGGGGATAGACGTCATGGACGGTGCTGGTGCGGTGTTGATGCGGCTGAGGGGCGCGCGGTGGTCTACAGGCCGTAAAGATGGTGATCCTGGATATACCGCAGCACGGCGGGATCGAGCAAACCCTCGACGGGCTGACCCTCACGCAGGCGGCGGCGGATGTCGGTGGCGCTCACGTCCACCGGCGGCAACTCGATCAAAGCGTCCTCCCAGCGGTCGGGATCGAGGCTGGGGGGCAAAGCCTCCAGCAGCCGATCGCGGGTGAGCGGCGGGCGGAGCATGACCAACGGCTCGGCGAGTTCAAGAATGCGGCGGTGGTCCTTCCAGCGGTCGAAGGTCAGCAGTTGATCGGCGCCGATGAGCAGGCGCAGCGTCGGTTCGTCGCCGAGGCGCTGGCGCAGGGATTTGAGGGTGTCGATGGTGTAGCTGGGCTGGCCGGGCGCATCGGCGGCATGGTCGATTTCGAAAGTGTCGATGGCGGCGTGCGGCTCATCGGCCAAGGCGAGGCGCAGCATGGCCAGACGGTGGTGGGCCGGGGTGGGCGGCGCCTGGACTTTGAGGGGTGAGCGTGCGGCGGGAATGTAGAGCACGGCATCGGCGCGGAGCTTTTTGCGCGCCAGTTGCGGCAGACGGACGTGGCCGATGTGCGGCGGGTCGAAACTGCCGCCAAAGAGAATCAGGCTCGAGCAGAGCTTCAGGTCCATGACCGCTCACTTTACCGACTGGTCGTGAATACCGGGCGCTAGGGCGGGCGAATCGGCGATGGCATCAAGGACTTGAGGAACGGCGACGGCGAGGTTGGCGGCCGCGGTTCGTGAGGTCAATCCGAGGCGGACCATGGCTGGCAGCAATGTGGGGCGGCGCAGCAGCAGGCGGAGCGAGGCCCGCAGATCAGTCGAGCCGTCGGCGGTGACGCATTGCAGCAGGTCGGCGGGCAGGGCGGCGTCGGCGGCGTCGCTGACGGCCCGCAGGATGACCAGCGGTACGGCGCGCTCGGCGGCGAAGGCGGCGAGCGTGGCGGACTCCATATCGACCAGGGCGGCCTCGGGGAAACGGCGGCGCAGATCGCGTTTCATGGCCGGGGTGCTGACCACGCGGTTGACGCTCAGGACGACGGCGGCGGGGAGAACATGAAAGAGGGAGGGAGCGAATGGAGAGGGATCCGCGCCTTCGTGAGACGAAGGTGCGGCTTGCGGTGGGGCATTCGCGTGGAGCGTGAAGCGTCGGCCTGTTTCGTCGAGTGCGGCGGCGACGTGGACGACCTTGGCGGTGGGCAGCGCGGGGTCCAGAGCGCCGGCGAAGCCGATGAGCATCAGAGCGCGGGGGCGATGGTGGCGAAGCACCTGCTCGACGGCCTGACGAGTGCGGTCGCGGCCGATGCCGGTGGCGGCCGCGAGCAGCGGCGCGCCGCGTCGGGCGCCGCGGTAGGCCGGGCCCTCGGCGATCAGTTCAAGACACCGAACGGTGGGCAGCAATTCGCCGCGGGTGGGGGCGAGGATGATGATCGGTCGCGGCGGGTGCATGCGGAATTCCGATCCGTGGGTGTGCGGCGCGGCGAGAGCCATCAGTTGACGACGTTGACCGGTCGGCCCTGCACAAACGCGTGCAGGTTGTCGACGACGGTGCGCATGAGCCGGCGTCGCGCCTCGACGCTGGCCCAGGCGACATGCGGGGTGATGAAACAGCGCGGGGCGTGGAGCAGCGGGTTGTCGGGTGCGGGCGGCTCGGTGCTGAGGACATCAAGGCCGGCGCCGGCGATGCGGCCTTCATGAAGCGCGACGGCGAGGGCGTCTTCGTCGACCAGCGGGCCGCGGCCGGTGTTGATGAGCATCGCGGACGGCTTCATGCGGGCGAGCCGTTGGCGATTGACCAGTCGGCGGGTCGCGTCGGTCAGCGGGCAGTGCAGGCTGAGGATGTCGGCGTGGGCGAAGAGGTCGTCGAGGGGCATCCACTGGACCGGGCCGGTGGGCAGGTCGATGGTCGGCCGGCTTCGCTGGGCGTCGGCCGCGAGAATCGGCATGCCGAAGGCCGCGCCGATGCGGGCGACGGCCTGGCCGATATCGCCGAGGCCGACGATGCCCAGTCGTTTGCCCGCCAGTTCGGTGATCGGCGCGACGGTGAAGCTGAAATCGGGGCAGGCGGGCCAGCCACCGCGTGGGTCGCGGGCAGCGTGTTCGCCGGTATCGCGCACGGCGGCATCATGGGCCGCGACGTGGCTGACCAGTTCCAGCAGGAGGGCGAATACGTGCTGGGCGACCGAGGCGGTGGAATAGGCGGGGACATTGGTCACCGTGATGCCGCGCCGACGGGCCGCGTCAAGGTCGACGACATTGACGCCGGTGGCCGTCACGCCGATGTAGCGCAGGGCGGGCAATACCGCCATGACCCGGGCGTCGAGGACGACCTTGTTGGTCAGCAGGCAGTGGGCGTCGGCGGCGCGAGCGAGCAGTTGATCGGGGTTGGTGCGATCGTGAACGGTCAGGTCGCCGAGTTGTTCGAGGGCCGACCAGTCCAGATCGCCGCCATGCATGGGGCGGCCGTCCAGCACGACGACGCGGAGGTTCGGATGCGCAAGGGGGCCGCGGTTCATGTCTCAGAATGTAAGGCAAACGGCCGCGGCGACCAAAGCCCGGACATGGCGATGGCGATGCGGCATACGTGGATCGCGGGGTGATCCTCTAGCGCCGGGTCTGGACGTTGTCGGGCCCGGTCAGGGCGAACCGGTAATCATGCTCGCGCCGACGTCTGTCCACGGCCACGGGCACGGACTGGCGGCGTCGGCAGGATTTGCGCACGGCATGGATGAAAAGCCACCCGGTCGTGAAGACCAGGGCGACCGCCGCGACGGCGATGATGGGCTCGGTGATGTCGGCCTGTGCGTGTCGGGTCGCCTGGCGCAGCGCCTCCTGGACGGCGACGATCACGGCCATCGTCAGGGCGACCCAGAGCAGCGGCCGACGTTGCACGCGGCGCATCAGGGTCAGGCACAGCACCGATCCCAACCCGCAGTAGAGGAACATCGATCGGCTGAGGAAGAAAGCGGCCTTGTCGTAGGACCGTGCGAAGTGCTGGCCGAAGGGCATCCAGTTTGTCGCCAGTGAGCTGGAGGGGCGGACCGGCGCCAGCACGGTGGTGGCCCAGATGCCCAGAAGCACGACATTGACGGCGACGACGGCGAAGAGGAGCCACGGCTGGCGGCGTAAGGCCTGCAGCGTGGACTGCACCCGCCAGCCGCGACGGTAGCAGGCGAAGGCGGCGGTGCGGAACCCGCGTGCGACCCACGGTGTGAGCAGAGCGGCGGCGGTGCCTGTCGTGGCGTTGGCGGCCACATCCCGCCAGGACGCGACCCGGCCCGGGGTCAGTCCCTGGGCGCATTCCAGGCCATAGCTGAGGACGCACACCCCGACGACCGCCGGCCACCACAGCCGCCACGCCCGTCGCAGCATCACGCCCAGCGGTACGTACAGGGCCAGGTTCAACGCCACGTCGGCGAGTGTTGAGGTGGCGTTCGAAAGGGCGAACATGGACAGACCGACGCGCGCGAAGTCGAACTGGAAGGGCATGAGTGAGCCGTATGCCACCAGGGCGGCCCAGATCGCCGCGGCGAAGCGGGCATGGGCCCACCACGGCCGCCGCCAGAGAAGCGGTTGTGCGGTTGTTGGCTCGGACATCGCGTCCCCCAGTCAGGGAGAAACCGTGGTGACGCCCCAAATGGAAGATATGGCGGTGGGCCGGACATGGTCAGAAGCGGGTTATCCCGTCTGGCCGAGGCGGCGCATTCGCTACAGATGGTCTATCCGGTCCCCGGGGGCATGACGGCGAGCGTCGGTGGTGCGCGGAGGAGGCAGACTCTAATATGCGTGCATGACTGTCTACATTGACGAGCAGCGTGTTGAGCTGGCCGGGGACCGTCTGGCGGAGGTGCTGGCCGCGGCGAGCGAGCGCCTTGAGCCGCGGGGGCGGCTGATCGTGGAGGTGGCGATCGACGGTCAGGCCTTGGTTGGCGAGCAGTTGGACGAGCATGGGCAGATGGCGGTCGATGGCCGCGAGATTCGCTTGCGATCGGTCGAACCCGTCGAGCTGGTGGTGGCGGCGTTGACCGACAGTCGGGCGGGCCTGGGCGAGGCCCGTGAGCTTCAGATGCAGGCGGCCGAACTGCTCCAGCAGGACGAGGCCGAGTCGGCCATGCGCAAGGTGGCCGGGGTGGTGGGTCTGTGGCAGCAGGTGCAGGCGGCAGTGATTCAATCGCTGCGGCTGACTTCTGTACGGCTTGAAGACCTTGATGTGGACGGCCAGAGCAGCCAGCAGTTGATCGAGCAGCTTCTGGAGCAGCTTAAACAGGTCCGGCAGTTGCTCCAGGACAGCGACACCATCGGTCTGGCAGACACGCTGGCGTATGAATGGCCAACAACGCTTGAACGCTGGGACCGGATGATTGAACTGTTGATTGACCGCGTGCGTGAGGCCGATGGCCAGCCCACCTGAGGGCGGTCGGTCATGGGCGATGTGGAGACAAGGGACGATGGGCAAGCCGAATCTGGATCATCCGACGTTGGTGCTGGTCAAGCGACGTTTCCCGGGCATCAAGCTGCTGGTGGCCGAGTTTCGCGGGCAGACCACGCTGGTGGTTCCGCGTGAAGACCTGCTGGAGGTGATGAAGTTTCTGCGCAGCGACGCCCGGTGCGACTACAACTTCCTGTCGGACATTGTGGGGGTGGACTACCTGAATTACCCCGCGTCGGATCGGCCGGCCGGTCGGTTCGGGGTCATCTACAACCTTGTCAGCCACACCCACAACCGCCGGCTGTTTGTGAAGGTGCTGCTCAATCCCACCCTCGACACCCGCGGTACGGAAGATGATCCGGCCCTGCATGTGGACAGCGTGACGGAACTGTGGCCTGGGGCTGAGTGGATGGAGCGTGAGGTGTTCGACATGTTCGGCCTGCGTTTCGACGGCCACCCGGACCTGCGGCGGATTCTGCTGTGGGAGTCCTATCCGGCCCATCCGCTGCGCAAGGATTACCCGCTGCGTGGGCGGGGTGAACGAGAGAGTTATCGGGTGGTGGCTCGCGAAGACGCCTGACACCCCCGGGCGTGGAACCTGTTGAAGACCGGGTTTGAAGGCTTGATGCGGCGTCGGTGGGCGAGGTCGGCGCGGTGGTCTTAAGCCTGGTGCCGATTGTGCCGATCCTACGGTCTGGACCGTCCACAGGGGCTGGGCGCGCCGTCGCGCGTCCACTCCGGAGGCTATGCGATGAATCCAGCCACGGAAGATCAGCGATCAGAAGGCGCGCAGGACCGCCGTCATGACCTGAGACTGGCGGGCACCGGGTCGGTCGACGCGGTCGTGGTGGACCGGCACGGTCAGCCGGTACGCGTGCTGGAAGAGGCCCGGGTGGTCAATGTATCGGCAGGCGGGCTGGCTTTGCGTACGCACGCCCCCGTATCGCCAGGTAGTCGTGTGGTGGTGACGGTGGACGGCGCGCGCCCCACCCATGCGGGCGACCGCCGCATCAGGCTTGAGGCGCTGGACCCGTGCGTGGAGACGGGCGACCACTACCTGGTGCGCTGCCGGCTGGTGGACGGTCGCATGCCTGCCCGTCTCATTTACCGCTGGCAGTGAAGCGTGCCGAGCCGACGCGGCCGTGCGGCGGCCGGAAAGGTGGACCCCATGACACCCCAGGAACCGCAGGCGCCGCGGACGACATCTTCGCCACCGCCTATCAACGATCGACGCGAACAGAGCCGATACCTGCCCTGTGGGCCGATCAGCGTGCATCGGACTCTGCCGGTGCTGCCCCTGTCGGATGCGGAGGTGCTGAACGTCTCGGCCCAGGGCGTCGCGTTGCGCAGCCGCGTGGCCGTACTGCCCGATGAGCGGTTATCTTTCACGACGGGGGCCGGCACGCCGCCCATTCTCGCCAAGGTGATCGCCTGCGAACCGCTTGAGGAGGGCGGGTTTCGCATTCGATGCCAGTGCCTGCTCGGTGAATTTGAACTGATCTGACCGCAGCTATCATGGCTGTGACGCAGCCTGCGGCGACTGGGTCGTGGGGCCGTTCATGCCTCGCCATAGCGGCGTTCTGTTCACCAGGCTCCGCGGCGGCGGTTATCCCGGTTGAGCCGCGATCGTCTATGCTGTTGGCGACGACCCGTCGCGGTCGCCGCGTGGACGATGACGCCATCACAGGAGCCGGGTCATGTCGAGCCATAGCGATGGATTAGCCAGGGGGAATCGACGCGAGATCATGAAGCGGATGCTGGGGGCGTGTGTGCTGGGTTGGTTGGCCGCCTCGTGGTCCGTGGGCGCCGCGTGGGCGCAGACCGATGCGGCGACGACGGCGCCGGACAACGTAGCCGCACCGGCACGGGTGGGCTGGGTTGAGGTGGCCGGTGTGATCCACGAAGGGCGGCGGCCGCTGCCGTTCATGAGTGAAGGGCCCGAGCCCAGCCTCGAACGGATCGTCGGCCAGTTGCGGACCGTCGCCGAGGATCCGACCTACAAAGGGGCGGTCGTCTACCTGGATGCGCCGGTGCTGGATTTCGCCCAGGTCGAAGCGATCGGGCAGGCCATCCGCCAGGCGCGGGCTGCGGGTCGGACGGTGCTGGTGTTCGCGGAAGTCTACTCGATGCCGACGTACCTGCTGGCGTGCAGCGCCGATCAGATCCTTCTGCAACGCCGCGGCGAACTGATGCTGACCACGATCGGGATGGAGGAGATGTATCTGGCCGGATTGCTCGAAAAGATCGGCGTGCGCGCGGATCTGCTGCAGGTCGGCCGTTTCAAGGGCGCGATGGAGCCATGGACGCGGCGCGAGCCGAGCGCGGACTGGTCGGCGAACATCGATGCGCTGCTCGACGACGTTCATGACCTGATGATGACAACCATCGCCGCGGCGCGAGGCCTGTCGGCGCCGCAGGTGGAAGCCGCGCTGGCGCAGGTGTGGACACTGGACGATCAGGGGTATGTGCGGTCCGGGCTGGTCGACATGGTGGTGGGGCGCGATATGACCGAGGCGACGTCCATGGCCTTCGGTTCCCGTTTCGTGTGGGATAAGTCGATGGGTTACGGGCAGGCGAAGAGTGAAGTCGCAATGAATCCCTTCGCCCTGTTTCAGTCGCTGCTTTCCGCGGGTCGCCAGCGGGTCACACGCGACACGATCCTGCTGGTGCGGGCGGTTGGCCCGATTCATGCGGGGAAAAGCAACGCGAGCATGTCGAGTCCGGTTGCGGGGCCATTCGTCGAGGCGTCGATCGGAAGCCGGACGCTGGTGAAGGTGCTGCGTGAGGCCCAGCGGGATCCGCGGATCAAAGGCGTGGTGCTGCGCATCGAGTCGCCCGGGGGTTCGGCGCTGGCCAGTGAGATCATCTGGCAGGCGCTGCGGGCCGTGGGAGAGACAAAGCCGCTGTACGTAAGCGTGGGTTCGATGGCGGCCAGCGGCGGCTATTACCTGGCGTCAGCCGGCCAACGGGTATACGTCGCCGAGTCCAGTCTGCTGGGATCGATCGGCGTCGTGGGCGGCAAGCTGGTGCTGGGCGATCTGTACGAGAAGCTGGGTCTGGACATCTACCGTCGCTCACGCGGACCGCTGGGCGATCTTTTCAACAGCGTCGAACCGTTCACCGATGGGCAGCGGCAGATGGTGCTGACGGCGATGCAGCGGGTCTATGACACGTTCCTCGATCGTGTGCGTGAGGGTCGCGGCCAGCGTGTGACGGATGTCGAGACGCTGGCGGCTGGTCGGCTGTTTACCGGACGGCAGGCAGTGGCCAACGGCCTGGCGGATCAGATCGGCGCCGTGGAGCAGGTCATTGCCGATCTGGCGGATGAAGTGGGACTCCAGCCGGGCCAGTACGACGTCATCGAGAAACCCGACCCGCCGAGTTTCGCCGAGGTGCTGGATTCACTCTTTGGCGTGCGTGCGGCGGAAGCCACGGGCGTACAGCATGCGGCCCTGATGAATCTGATCCGCGAGGTGGTCGGTCCGCGCCGGTGGCGGGCGGTGGCGCCGGTGCTGGGCGGGTTGCTGTTGCTGCAGCATGAGCACTCCCTCACTTTGATGCCGGCGGCGGTTCTGCTTAACTGACCGGCGAACGCGTCTCATCGCGTCGGCCTTCGTCGGTTACAGTGTTGGCTGGCTCGTGGCGACAGCCACGGATCGGCGAAGGGAGCAACCGATGACGCAGATGCGGACCGCGGTCATTCTGCCGGCCGCCGGTTCAAGCCGGCGCTTTGCGACGGCGGGAACGATGCGCAGCAAACTTGAACTTGAGCTCAACGGCCGATCAGTCCTGCTGCGGTCGGTGCTGCTTTTCGCCCGTCGACCAGAGGTGGCGCAGGTGATCGTGGCGGCGCCGCCGGCGGAACTCGATGCGTTCAAGCTGCGCTGGGCGGATCAATTGTCATTTCACGGCGGGCAGATCGTGGCCGGCGGCACGGCGGAGCGGTGGGAGACCGTGCGAAACGCCCTGGCGGCGGTGCGTGACGACTGCACGCACATCGCGGTCCACGACGCGGCCCGGCCGCTGGCGAGCGCGGCATTGCTGGACCGCGTCTTCGAGGCGGCGGCCACCCGTGATGCGGTGATCCCCGCGGTGGAGGTAAGCGCAACGCTCAAGCGCGTGTGTGAAGTGCGGGATGCCGTCGCCGAGACAGACCCGCTGGACGCCATCCTCGGCTCAGCGGGCGCGGCGGCCAGGCCCCATGTGCGCCAGGTGACGCAGACCATCGACCGGCGCAGCGTCGTGGCCGTGCAGACGCCGCAGGTTTTCGCGGCCGCACTGCTCCGTCGCGCCTACGCAGCCATCGACGAGGGGCGAATCGCCACAGAGACCATCACGGACGACGCGGGCCTTGTTGAGGCGCTGGACGAGGTGGTCTACGTGGTGGAGGGCGAAGCGGCCAATTTGAAGATCACCCGTCCGGAGGACGCGGAGCTGGCGGCGGCGATCGTGGCCCGGGTGGAGGGCGCCGAGGCGGCGTCCCTGGGCCGACGGCGTCTGTTCGCCAACGACGATGAATAGACCCGTTGGCCGCTGTCCCGGCATACAAGTTACGGGTCGGTGGGCATGAAGCGGTCAACGGGCGCGTCGGGATCGAGGGTTCGTGCATACCGGGCGGCATCGGCGGCGAGGTCGGGCTGATCGGTCATGGCGTAAAGGGCGGCGAGGCGGACGAAGTGGCGGGGGTGGTCCGGCTCCAGAAGGGTGAGAGCCTGCAGATGTTCGAGGGCCAGCGGACGGTCGTTGCGTTCAAGGGCAATGGCGGCGGCCCGCTCGCGGAATGCGGGACGATAGGGTTCGAGCGACAAAGCGGTGTTGATCGCCTGCTGGGCCTCCTGGAAGTCGCCGGACTCGCGAAGCTGTTGCGCGAGGACGTAGGCCGGCGTGCCGTCGTCAAGCGAGCGTGGGGCGAGGAAGCGCAGCGCCGTCAGGCGTTCTTCGAGGGTGACGACCTCGGCGGGCAACCGCAGCAGGGCACGATGCGGCCAGGGATCGACAGGGCACAGCGTGCGATAGGCCCTCAGGGCGGCCAGGGCGGCGGCGGGATCCAGGGGCGTCACGGCGGCCGCAGCGTCATCACCACCCAGAGCGTACATCGCGGCCAGGCGAAGGGCGTCGCGCCGTCCGGCCGATGCGGGGCCCAGGCCCCATGCCTCCACCTGCCGCGTCGCCCAGGTCGTGAACGCCGACATCAGCGTGTCGACATCTTCGCCCGTGGCCGCCTCGATGAACACGCGGTCGTCACCCGCCTGTCGCGAGTCGTCGATGAGCCTGGCGATTATCTCCATGCCGAAGCGTTCGACCAGATACTCGATCAGCCAGTGGCTCTGGGCGTAGGCAAGCGGCCGTTGCGAGGGGGATTCCGGGCGCACAAAGGCCCACGTCAGCCGGTCCAGGGGAATCAGGGCATCTTCCCGTACCGCGGCGGCAAGCAACTGACAGGTGGGGAAATCGCGAGGGGCGCGTTCCTGCCACACCGCCAGGCCTTCCGTAAGCCAGTGGGCAATGTGATAGTCGGTGGCGTCGAGGGTCACGGTGTGGACATACTCGTGTTCGATGACGCGGCGGATGTCGAACGGCCCGCGCTGGTCGGCGCCAAGGCGAGGCGGACTGAGGGCGATGACCGGGCCGGTGCTGGCGGCGACGGTCCAGATGTCCGGCAGGCCGACGATGCGCACGGCAAAACTTGACTGGTCGGGCAGGAGCTGGATCTGTGTCTTGCGTACCGGCGTGTGGCTGAAGGCGGCGACGACCCGGTCGTGGGCCGCTTCGCAGAAGCGGGCGATGTCGCGGGCGAGCACGGCATGGATGCCGGGGGCGTACAGGATGCGGAAATGCTCCGTGTCCAGACTCGGCCAGGTAAGCAGTTGTTCGAGAAGTCGCAGGTGGTTGGTGGCGCGGACGTGGTAAGGATCGAGTCGCACCGCGATTTCCAGTTGTTCGCGGGCCGCGGGTTCCCGGCCGTCGTCCATGAGCAGCAGGCCGAGTTCGGCCCGGGCCAGAGGATTGGCGGGGCGGCGCTCGATGACCTGGCGCAGGAAGCGTTCCGCGGCCGGGTAGCGTCGCGCGAGCAGGAGATACCGGCCCGCCTCGAGCGCCGGCTGGAGGTCACCGGGCAGGTGGTGTTCAATGACGCGGGAAACCTCGTCGAGCACCGGCACGTCGTCGGCCAAAGCGGCGGCGGCGAATCGCACGGCCAGGAGATCTCGCTGCGTGGGCAGCGTCGTGTGAAAGGGCTCAATCGCGTCAAGTGCGCCGCGGCCGTCTTTCTGCTGAAGGGCGATACGGGCTTCGAGGGCGGCGGCCAACGGATGATCCGGATGAATCGCCCGCAGCGCGGCGACACAGGACCGGGCTCGAACAAAGTCGAAGGCGTCCGCGTACAGTTGTCCCAGCAGGCGCCAGGCTGTCGAGGCACGCGGGTTGAGGGTCAGCGCCTCGGCGAGCACCTCGGCCGCCTCGGCGCGGTTGTGCCGTTGCACGAGCAACGCCGCCTGCGCCTCCAGGGCCGGGTAGTGCAAGCGGTCCAGCTCGAGCTGAGCGGACGCCAGCATGGCCATGACGGTGCGCAGCTCGGATGGCGGTCGTGCGCCAAGTTCAATGAGCTGGCTTAATGCCTCCGCGGCGGCGACGCGATCGTCGGCGGTCGGGGCGAGGTCGTCACGGTGGGTCTTGAGCAGGCCCACGAACGAGTCCGTCGCTGCGGCGGCGTCATCAAGCAGGAGAAGGGCTCGGGCCCGCAGGAGCAGCGCTTGCGGGGTGGCGGTGTCGGCCTGCAGCAGCTGGAGCACGCGTGTGGGCTCTCCGCGGCGCCAGGCGGCGTGGGCGCGCAACACGGGATCGACAGCCTCGTCATGGAAAACGGGCGCGTTCAGCTCCCAGCGGGCGAGAGCGATGGCGGCCTGTTCATCGCGTGAAGGCGCGTCGACACGGTTCCATTGACCGTGGAAGATGAGCATCGCCCGTCGCGTGCGTTCGCTGGCCAGCGGGTCATCGAGCGCCGCCGCGACGGTGGGGGAAAGCCGCGGCTCATAGGCCTGCTGCCCGTCGGCCGGTGCGGACTGCGCATGAATGGCTTGTGCCCCGGCCGTCAGCAGGCAGGCCAGCGTGCAGGCTGCGAACTTCCTGGCGGCACGGTCGGGCGCCGGGTGGTTGGGTTGCCGGGGGGAGCGTACCATGCCCTTCATGATAGACGTGGAGGCGGCCAGACAGCGTGACTGGTCTGACGAGATGCCCATTCTCGCGGAGCTGGATTTCTTCGACCACGCGGCGGTGGCGCCGATCAGCGCGCGGGCCCGGAGGGCGATCCACGACTATGCCAGGCAGGCGGCCGAGCGGGCTTATGTGGATGCAGGCTGGTGGCGTCGGCTGGAGGTGATCCGTGCGATCGCGGCGCGGTTTATCGGAGCGGCCGGCCCGGAAGAAATCGCTTTCGTTCCCAACACGTCCTCCGGGTTGGCCCTGGTCGCCGGCGGGTTGGACTGGCGCGAAGGCGACGAGGTGGTCACGAGCAACGTCGAGTTCCCCGCCAACCGCTATCCGTGGCAGAATCTGCAGCGCCGGGGTGTCAAGCTTGTCGAGGTGGCTCAGCAGGACGACGGCCGCATTGACACCGAGGACGTCGTCGACGCGATCACCGATCGGACACGGCTGGTTGCATTGTCGCATGTGCAGTACGCCTCGGGGTACCGATCGGATCTGAAGGCCATCGGCGAGCAGGTGCACCGCGCGGGAGGCTATCTCTGCGTCGACGCGATCCAGAGTCTGGGTGTGGTGGAGGTGGATGTCAGCGCGATGGGCATTGATTTTCTGTCGGCCGACGGACACAAGTGGCTGCTGGCTCCGGAGGGCGCGGGAATTTTCTATTGCCGCGGCGACTTGGCTGAAATGCTGCACCCGCCGGTCGTGGGTTGGCGGAATATGGTGGATGCTCAGGATTACGGGCATTACCGCTTCGCGTTTCAGCCGGATGCGAGGCGCTTTGAGCCGGGCAGCTACAACGTGCCGGGGTTGCTGGCCCTGGGAGCGAGTCTGGAGCTGTTCACAGAAGTCGGCATGGCGACGGTGTGGCAGAGGATCGAAGCGCTCACCCAGCGGTTATGCGACGGGCTGGCGGATCGCGGCTATCGGGTGTGTTCACCTCGCCGCCAGCCGTCCGAGCGCAGCGGCATTGTGGTGTTCGAACCGGGTCGCCGCGATCTGAACGTGCCGCAGGTGGCGGCCGCTCTGCGGGAAAAAGGCATCATTGTCGCGGTGCGCGCGGGTCGGCTGCGAGCCAGCCCGCATTTCTACAACCACGAAGGCCAGATCGACCGGCTTCTGGCGGCGCTGCCGTGAACCGCTCAGGGTTCGCGTGATTCCCAGGGCGTGATCTCCACTTCCCAGCCGCGCTCCTGCGGAGGGGTGGTGTCGAAGATCGCAGCGTCGACCGGTTCATCCATGCGCAGATCGCGCAGGAAGATGTCCGAGATATTCTCCGAGGGGTCGATGCTGCGGACGCGCTGCGGCAGGAGTGTTTCGCGGTCATACCACACATCGATGCGATCAAAATCCGTGCGGTCGTGGGCCTTGGGGACCAGTCGCAGGTGCAGAAGTGCGTGTTCATCGGGTGTGGCGGCAGGGGCCAGATCGTCCTCGGCGTCGTCTTCCGCACCGGGTTCGATCACGTCAACGTCAAAGCGTTCGAGGAGCCGCTGCCCATTGGGGCCGATCGGAACCACGAACGGGCCACGACCCAGAGCCAGCGGATCCTGTGTGGCCGGATCGACGTCGGGTCCGACGACCTGGCGGGCGAGGAACTGACGACGATCGGTGAGGCGCTCGATCAACCAGCGGCCATCAAAGACATACCACCGATCCTGTGGCTCAAGCCGGTCGTCTACGAGCAGACGGTCGATGTGGACGGCAAAGCGTCCGGGCGGGCCGGCGTCATAAACCAGGCTGCCGAAGCGGCGTTCCTCGGCCCCGAGCAGATCCTGGATGCGGTCATAGATCAGTCGCGCATGCACGGACTGAATCTTGGCGTGGCGTTGGGCGATGCGTGCAACCCAGGTTTCGGCGACGGAATCGGCGTCGGTGGGCGGGGTCTGTGTCGTCTGCTCAGACGGTGCGGCGGGTTGCGTCGTCGCTGACGGCGGGGCGGGGGCGTCCGACGAGGTGGATTCGCCCGAGCACGCGGCAGCCAAGGCGAGTGTGAGGGCGGCGACGAGGACGAGCGACGGATAGCGGTAGGGTTTGAGCATGGTGGTGATCTTACGGCTTGCGGCGGCGTCTGGTTCAGGACTCGGGGCCAGGAACAGGGGCAGAGACGGCGGCCATGGCCACGTCATGATCCGCAAGGGCCAGCAGCGCCTGATCGATCAGCATGCCTTGGTCGCGGATGTGGCGAAGTTCGACACCAGCCACAAGGGCGTTGATCAGCAACGTGAAGAGAGCGAGGACCAGATGGACCTCGGCCGGCCAGAGGCGTCCGAGCGTGGGGTCGGCGCCGGCGCCGGCGAACATGGTGAGCATGGTCACCACAACGGCGCTCATGGCGGCGGCGAACACCCGGCGCTTGCGCGTCAGTGAGGGGACGACGTAGCGCATCAGGTCCAGTGCGGCCCGATCAGCGGCGGCGGCCAGCCACTTGCATGTGGCCATGAAGTAGGTGTAGGCCGACAGGTGCGTGAGCACGGTGAACAGACCTGCGGCGATCGCCAGGATCAGATGGAGGTTGTAGAGGTCGGTGGGCAGGTCGTTTGCGTCAACCGCGCCCAGTCCGAGCATGAAGGTGCCGGCGAGCAGCAGCAGATTGGCGCTGGTCAGCCCCAGGAGCAGAGCGATCATGGCGTTGATTGTATGGGAAGCGAGTCGGTGGCGGATAGGCCGCGGGCGACAACGGGGCAGGAGCCGGTTACCGGCGAAGGTTACGATGCGGACATGCGGGACAAACACCGGGCGCCGGTTGAAACAGTCGTGCTTGACGCGGCGGGTCTGGCGGCCCTGACCCGCCGCGTGGTAGTGGCGGCCGACGCTACATGTTGTGAGGCGGCGGCGGCCGGCTTGGCGCGCCGGTACATCGTGGGCATTACCGGGGTCGGTGGCGGTGGCAAAAGCACCCTCGCGCGGCAACTGGTCGCGGAAATCGAGACGCGGCGACCAGGAGCGGCGAGGCTCGTGCCTATGGACGGATTCCATCTGAGCAATGCGAGCTTGAGGCAACGGGGGCTGGCCGACCGCAAGGGTTCGCCGCCCACCTTTGATGTGCTGGCGTACGCCCGGCTGCTGCGTGCGACGCGCGAGGGTGACAGTCCGCTGCCTTTTCCGGTGTACGACCGCCAGGCCCACGAGCCGGCCTGGCGCGAGGATGCGGCTCACCGCCTGGATGCGGCCGTTCGGATCGTGGTGACGGAAGGCAACTATCTGCTGCTTGCGGACGGAGCGTGGCCGCAGGTCGCGGCAACGCTGGACACGTGCTGGTATCTCGATACGCCGCTGGAGCAGGCGAGGCGGTGGATCATCGAGCGGCATGTCCGGGGCGGGCGTTCGGAGGCCGCCGCCGAGGACTGGTACAGGCGTGTCGACGGTCCCAATGCGCAGTTGACGCTGGCGACGCGGGACAGGGCGGATCTGCGTGTGGTCTGGCCGGGTGGGGCAGCACCGACCACGCAGACACTCACGGCGTCTTGACGCCCAAGATTTTGGTTGAAAGCAACTTACAAACGTTGCTGTGTGAGACTGGGGCGGGTGGGGGAAAATTTCTGAAAAAAGTAGTTGAACTGCCTGGGCAAGGCGGGTAAGCTAAGGGGAGTCTGGTGATCACACGAGAAAGCCGGCCTGTCGGGGGTCGGGTGACGCCAGAGAGACCTTGGTGGTATCCCAAATGGAGGGGATGACATGTCGATCAGGAGTGGGAGAATGTCGTGGTGCGCCTATGGCGTGCCTTCACTGGTTATCTGTGCGCTATTGCTGATGCCGGCTGAGGTTGCCCGGGGTGGTAGTCTTACCCCTGAAGACCTTCCGGGGCTGACCTTACCCTTGGTGGTCGGTTGGATTCCGACGGACCGGATGGCCCCGGCGTGGCAGGCTCCGCCGTTGACGCTGGACGCCTTTGAGCTTGTTGACGGCATGCTGAAGCTCAAAGACCACGTCATGTGGGAGGGAGTTCTGGGCGGTACGGCCGACATCGAGCTGGTCGGCCTCGAGTTCGATCCTGACCCGTTTGTGCTCAACAACATCCTGGTGACCAACACCTCCGCGACGACGCAGACCTACACCATCGGCACCATTCTGCCGACCACATTTGCGCCGCCAAGCCTGATCTCCGGTTCGATCACCACCCAGGCGATCGATGGAGGTTCGGATGGCGCGGTCGTGGCCGCCTTGCCGGGCGGGGCGATCTACAAGGCGCTGATCGACGGTCTGACGGTGGCGACGATGCAGGAAGACGTCTTCCTGGTCACAGCGCCGGCCCAGGGCGTCAACAACGCACTGGACAACTTTGGTCCGACGGTCAATGCCCTTGCGGTGAACTCATTCATCGGCATCACCCTGACCTTCACGCTGACCCCGGGTGATACAGCTTCGATTCTCAGCCGCTTCGACGTGGTGGAGATTCCCGAGCCCGCGACGTTGTCGCTGCTGGTCCTGGCGGGTGTGACGCTTCTGCGGCGGCGCTGACGCCGACCGGGCACCAGGCTTGACGCCGGTGTTGAATGATCGAGTCGCCGCTGTCGAGGCGGCGACGTATGCCAGCCCCCATTCGATCGACCCCGGCCTCCCCAGCCGCGGGTCGATCTTCTTTACACGGCCGCGGTGAACACGACGGCGTTAATCGGGGTACGGCTCGTTGTTATGATCCTTGCCGTGACACTTGAGCGTGCACGAGCCTCGCAGGCGGCCGGCGTCGTTGAACGTCGGGCCTGTGCCCGCCGAGGGCGAGGCGAATACCACGTCGCGATCGAAATTGATCAGGTGCGTGCTGGTCCGCACGCCGTGTGGATCGTGGCACACGGCACAAGGCGTTTTCTCATCGACAATGTGTTTCTTGTGCTCGAAACTCTCGTCGTTGAGGATGCTGTTGCGGTTGTGGCACTGGTAGCACAGATCGTATGCGGCCGGACTTTCGGCCGCCCCGTCGAGCCTGCGGTAGTCGCGTGCCAGCAGCGGCCGGTACATGGAGCCATGCGGTCCCTTGGCGGGCGCGCCGGGATCGGCGCTGTGGCAGTCGGTGCAATAGATCATGGAGCTGGTGTTCCATCCCTGTTTAAGGCTGGGGACGTCGGGGTTGACGCCAGCGGCTTCGACGGGGTGATAGCTGAGGTTGCCGGGCGCGAACTTCCGAGCCAGATCACTGTCCGGATCGACGCGGGTGACCAGAGGGTCGATGACCGTGCGGGGCCCGGCGTGGCACTTGTAGCAGACCTGGTACTCGTAGTCGGCGGGCGTGACGGGTGTGCCGCCGCGCGTGACGCCACTGACGCCGTTCATGGCGGCCTTGACCAGCGGCGCCCGGTCCGCGCCGCTGCCACGACTGACTGTGTGAGCGTTGTGGCAGTCGGCGCACTCGACGTGCTCGGACATCTGCCACGGCGATTCGACCGGGTCGTGGATGCCGGTGGTGCGCCGGACAGGGTGGCTGGACATCCGCATGGTGGCGGCCATGATGTCGGCCCGGGCCACCGAGCCGTCGTGGCAGGTGAAGCAGTTGTCCTCCTCGGCTGCATGGCGCAGCAGCCTGGCCCGGCCGGCGGCGGTGTGGGGACGGTGACAGGAAGCACAGGCGGCGTCGGCGACGGTGCCGGCTTCGAGGTCCGGCCAGTAATCGCCGCTGGCGCTGGTCAGCGGTTGGTTGCTCGTGGCGTGGACGCTGATAGACCAGTCCGCGATCTGATGGCAGGTCACGCACATGGCTGAGCCCCGGTTGTCCATGCGCAGGAAATTGCCGAAGCGATCGGTGTGTGGGTCGTGGCAGGTGGTGCACTGAAGCTGCTGGTTGTGGTCGAGCGGCAGCTCCAGGGGCAGCGCATCGGGGTGGCGCAACTGCGGCTTCTTGGCCACGAGTGAGCTGTCGTAGACAAAAGAGATGGGGTGATCGTCGCGCAGGTCGGTGCCGAGATAGCCGGCGTCGCCCGGAGCCAGGAAGATCGTGCCGGGCAACGTATTGCGGGGGTTGAACGTCTGCTGAAGGGCGATGGTTCCGTCGTGGCAGCTCAGACACAGGCGTGAACTGCCGGTGGGCTGGCCGACGTTGGCGGCGAGCGTCGAGCTCTCGTACGTCTGGTAATAGGCGCCGGAGTCGTGGCGGTTCCACAGCGGGGCGATCGGGTTGGCGGCGTGCGGCGTGTGGCAGAATTTGCACAAGTCCGGCGAGCCCGCCACTTTCACCTGTCCTGGCCCCGAGGCGCCGAGGTTATGCTTGGTATGGAGGATGCTGTCGGCGCTGGTCTGCGCTGAGATGGGCTGCGCCGGCCACAGCACCGCCAGGGCCGCGGCGATGATGCCGAGGCTGGTGAGCCAAACGAACGCGGCGGTGGACTTACGGGTTGTCTGGCGTGACGGGCTCATCGTTGCCCTCCCCGATGTAATCGAACACCTGAATGCGGCGGTTGATGCTGTCGGCGACGTAGAGCCGGCCGCCGGGCCCCACCGCGAGGCCGGTCGGCACGTGGAACTGGCCGTGTCCCGCCCCCAGGCCGCCGACGGCCAGCAGGAATCGTCCCCGGTCGTCGAACACCTGGACGGCGGAAAGATACGAATCGACCACGTAGATGTGTCCTGCTTCATCCACCCCGACGCCCTTAGGCACCGCCATGAAGCCGGAGGCGTCGCCGAGTTTGCCCACGTCCGCGAGGAACTGGCCCTGTGGGTCAAAAATCTGGACGCGGAAGTTGAGCGAGTCGGTGACGTAGATGCGGCCGTTCCTGTCGACCGCCACATGGGTCGGATAGTTGAACTGGCCGAATCCGGTGCCGTGGCTGCCGATGCTGTGCTGGAAGACGCCATCTTCATCAAAGATGCACAAGGCATTGGCCAGGGTGTCGACTACGATTATCCTTCGATGTGACGGATCGCAGGCGATGCCGGTGGGGCGCTGGAATCCGCCGGGCTTGTCGAGGGTCATGGCCAGTCGGCCTCGCTCGTCGACGAGGAACACCTTGGCCAGTTGGCTGTCGGTGATGAGCAGGCGGTCGCCGGAGAACGCCAGACCCACGGGCGAGACGAGATAAGTATCACCGATGCGGCCGATGACGCGTGTCTTGCCGTTGCGGCGGTCGAAGAGCAGGACGGCCTGGGCCTTCTGGTCGCTGACGGCGAGGTAACGTGTGTTGACGGCCAGTCCCTGGGGACGGGCCATGGCAGCGGGTGCTTTGCCGGCCAGGGTCCGCCCGATGCGGCCGAAGAATCCCGGGTCCGCCAGATCGTCGCCGGTGGCGATGACCTGCACCAGGGCCAGTCGCGGCGGAGCGGGCGGAGGCGGGTAGACAGCCAGCGAACCGAGCGGCCGGGGCGCGGCGCAGGCGGTCAGCATGAAACAGGCGAGAAACGCGACGGTGGCCACGCCCGTCTGCATGAAGCGTGAGCGAGGTTGCATGAGCTGGGTTTTCAGAAAAGTGGCGGCGGTCATGGCGACTTGCCTTCCGTGTCTTGGTACAGTCGGGGGCGGTCAGAACCGCCGTGTGATGCGCAGCGTCACAAGGTTGGAGCTTCCCTCGTCGTTATTCTGTTCAAAGATGTCGTGCCGGGCATCGAGCATCACTTCAAGGTCGCGGTAGCGCCACTCGAACCCCAGGCCGATGCGGGCGATGAAATCCTGGTTGCGGCCGCGATTGTCCGACACGTCGCCGAACACGCGCAGCAACGTCCGGCGATTGAGTCGGATGGTGGAGACGGCGAACGCGGTGATGGACGTTTCTGATCGCTCGTCATCGGTGAGCCCGAACTCCTGGGCCTGCAGGTACTGGGTGTGTTCAAACTGTCCGCCCAGGCTCAGATCCGCATCGGGCGTGAGCGATCGGGTGTAACGCACGTTCACACGGTCGGAGATGGTTGGCGGGGAGAGTTTCTGATCCCGCATTTCATGCTCATAGGTTGTGATGATGCCCAACAGGGTGATCTCGACGCCCCCGAGCAGGACGGTCACCGTATCCAGATTGCCCGGATTTTCGCCGTTGAGCAGGTATTCATCGTCAAGGCGGAACTCGGCGAACAGGGCCACGGGCAGGTCATCGAGTTCAAGGCGGTGGGTCGTGCCCAGGCGGTCGGTCGTCGTTTCGGCGTCCGGTGAGACGGCGGCGGTGTAGCGGACCAGGACCGTCTGGCCGTCGGCGATGCCGCCGATGCCCAGGCGGGTGATTTCGGTGAATGAGCCCAAGGCGGTGAGTGAGTAGTCGGTGCCCAGAACGTAGGTGACGGTCTCGGCGAGGTTGGTCACGACGACCGTGGTGGTGTCGACGTTGGGGCGATTGAGGCGCGAGGCGACGAAGCCAGTGAGGGTGACGTTTTCCCGGAACCGCCGCTGACCGATCTGGCTGTCCTGGGTCTGAAACTCCTTGCCGAGATTGAGCGTCGAGCGGTAGCGGCCGAGCGGCGTCTGCTTCACGTAGGCCAGGTCCAGATCGCCGCTGAACACCCGTTCAGTCCCGTCGCCGAAGTCGCGGTCATCCACGCGCGTGCGTGCGGCGACGTCGAGGCTGTCGTAGACATCGAGGTTGAAGCCCGCTTCTCCGCTCAGCAGCCGCTCCTGCTGGTCGAAGGTGCGGTCGTCGTCATACTGGAAGCGATAGAAGGTGTCGAAGAATTCGGTGTGGGTCCAGTCCAGGGATTGATCGAAGCGGTAGAGGTCACGCTCGAATGAACCGCGTCGCTGCAAGGCCCTCGCCCCGCCCGAGAAAAGCAACTGGTCTTGCGGTCCGGCACGCCAGCGGTTGGTCACTTTGGCCTCGTGCCGTTGGATGGGCGACTGGGTGGTCGTGGCGCCGCCGCCGACGGGTGTGAAGACGCTGGTGGCCTCGGTGTTCTCGAATTCGTAGGTGAAGTCGCTGAAGAAGTCGGCGTCGCGCTGGTCGGCGATGCGAAAGCGCAGAAGATGAGTGCTTTCGTCTTCGGTGCGCAGGTCGCTGACTTCGTCCAACGTACTGAACTCATAGAACAGCGATGTCGGGAAGTCTCCTTTGGTCAGCAGCTCAAAGCCCTGGCGGGTGCGATTGAGATCGACGGATTCGCCGAAGTCACGGCTGATGATGTCGTCGGTGCGCGAGGCGAAGGCGAAGAGCGACACCGGCTTTTCACGCAGCACCAGGGCGGACAGATCGTAGCCCACGAGCGTGCCCGAGCCGTTGCGATCTTCGCCGTTCACCTCGCGCAACTGCTGGTCGAACCCGAGCCGCAGCGTCGTGCTCAGGTCCAGCAGGTTAGGATGGTAGATGTAGCTGCGCATATCCAGTTCAATGCCTTCCTCGAAGAACAGCTCCCGATCCCTAGTCTGGGTGCCGGCCCGGCTTGTTTCCTCGCGGCTTCGGTATTCGGTTTCGACATAGGCCTCGCCCTGGATACTGGTGACCTGAAAATTCCTGATCGGCGCGGCGTAGGCCCAGGGCCCTGGCCAGCACATGGCCGCCAGCATCAGCCAGACCGCAGGCATTCGCAGCGAGCGTCGATCCATCAGCCGGGTCTTTCCTTGCCCATCATGAGACGTCCATGCGCAGGTGGAGCGTCGTGTACGCGAAAGCGGTCGTTTGGGGCCCGGGCCTGATCGGTTGACGGCGGGGTGGTCCGGCGCGGGCGATCCACGGGAATACCCGGTTTGAGCATGTGCGGCCGCTCAACGTGGTGGCCGGTGTGGCAGCGCAGACAATCCACGCGATGAACCACCGGGTGCTGCGGCGTTTGCACCTCCTCGGGTTTGTGGCAGCGGAAACACAGATCCTCGCCCTCGGGCTTGATCAGTTTGTCGAGGATCGATTGATGCGGCGTGTGACAGGTGGTGCAGCCGCCATCGAGCAGCGCTTCGTGAAGGCGTGGACCATCCACCGGCCGCGTCTGGCTGTCGGGCTCGACTTGCGCGGCCTGGGCCATGGTCACGCGGGCGTTACGGATCTCAGCCGCCACGGCGTCATGACAATCGACGCAGACCGCGTCCACGTTGGCGACCAGGACGTTCGACTGCTGGCGCAGGTGGCATCGGCCGCATTCATCATCCGTCCACTGGTTATGGGCGCTGCGGGTTTGCACGGCGTTGCGTTTGCGCAATCTGTAACTGCGGGAGTCGGCCAGGAGCAGTCGATTGCCGGCCGCGTGAGGGTCGTGGCAACGCGTGCAGACGAAGGAATCGGCGGGCGACGCGTCGAGCCCGGCTAGCTTCGTCGGGTCGCCCGACGCGGGATCCACGGCGGCGTCCGCCCCAGCGGCTCCCAGCAGGCCATCCAAAATCTGGGCATGGTACGGCTGCTGCAGTGTGCCTTGGGCGTCGTGGCATTCAAAGCACAAGTCCGGCTGACGGTTGACCAGCAAGCCGCGGTAGCGGCTCTTGTGGGGCTCGTGGCAGGTCATGCACTGTCCCGAGGCCACAGGACCATGCACCCAGTCGGTCGGCTCGAACTTCACGTGCTGGGCATGGCAGTCGCGGCAGGTCTCGACATCACTGGTGGGAATGGCGAACGACTCGGCGACGACATGACAACCGTTGCACAGACGGTCTTCGTAGGGGGTGTGAAGGAACTCGACGGTTGGCTGCTCATCGCGACCGGCGGCCGCGCCGCCGCTCAGTTCGCGGGCGGCGAAGCGGGCCCGCAGCTCGTCGGCGCGGGGATCGTCGGCGCGAAGGCGAATACCCCATGGACCTTCGATGTACTCCTGCTGGTCGGCGGATGCTCCGCCCGGCTGTGGTACGCCGTCGAAGAAAAAGCTGAGAACCTCGTAGCGGCGCTGCTCATTGCAGCCGAGGGTCGCCATGACCGCCCCAGCGACCGCGAGGACTGCCAGCCAGCGCGTGACGATCAATCCCCGATTCGGGGGCGTCTGGGCTCGTGCTGGGGCGCAGGTGCTGGGCATGAGGATTGGTCGGATGTTTGGCTGCCGTTTCCGGGTCGTTTACCCCAGGGGAGAGCGGCGAGGAGGCAACAGGCCGGTGGTCCGCGGGGCGACTGACAAAAAGAGACGCAAAGGCCGTGCCCCACCTGCCGCAAGTGCCCATCGGCCGGTGAAAGCCAGCGACGTGAGTCATCCTGCTGAGAAAAATATACTTACATCTTCTCGGTCGTTCATGCCGGCGGGTTTCGCCGTCGTTGCCGGCGGGGCTTCTCGGCGTTGAGAGTCGACAGCGGGGGCGGTTCCCGGTCCCTGTGGGGCCGCCACGCTGATTCGCCCCTCGTCGAGGTTTGAGGACTGACGTCAAGGCGACCGATGATCCCGCCAACGTGCTATGTTGACCGGCGTGAGAATCACCAGGAGACCAGACATGACGGCGAACCAGATCCGACCGCGTCCAAACCGACGACGCCTTGTGTCACCGATGGTGGTGATGGTGCTCGGGGCGGGCCTCGCTCTGGCGAGCGGGTGCGGGGCGCCGGCGAAAGCTCCAAGCGTGGGCAGGGGCATTTTCTATCCACCGCCGCCGGATTCGCCACGGCTGCAGTTCCTGATGAGCTTCAGTACCGCCGAGGCCTGGATCAAGCAGCAAAGCTCCTTCGCGGACTTCGTGGTCGGCGGCGAGAAGCAGGCCGTCGGGGGGATCGGCAATCCCTACGGGATCGCGGCCTCGCAGGGCAAGGTGTATATCTGCGACCTGGCCAAGCGGCGTGTGCAGGTCGTGGACATTCCGGCCCGCACGTATACGGAGCTGACGGTTCCGGGCGATTTGCGCAACCCGGTCAACGTCAACATCGGGCCCGACGGACGCCGCTACGTCTGCGACACCGGCCTGCGCAAGATCGCGGTGTTCGACGGCGATGACCGCTTTGTCGAGTTCATCGGTGATCCACAGCGCAACGTCCCGATCGACGTGGCGTTCTATGGCGACGAGCTGTTCGTGGCAGACGTGGCCAACGGCACCGTCGAGGCGTGGGACTACCAGGGGCGCTTGCGTCGGGTGATCGCGACCAAGGGGATGGGCCCAAATGAGCTGCGGGTGCCTACGAACCTGGACGTGGACGCCAGCGGCAACATTTATGTGACGGACACCGAGTTGCAGATCGTCAAGGTCTTCACGCAGGCGGGCCACTTCCTGCGGACCATCGGAGCGCCGGGCGATCGACCGGGCTTTTTCGCGCGGCCCAAAGGCATCGCCATCGATCCGCAAGGCCGTGTCTTCGTGGCCGACGCCCAGTGGGAGCGCGTGCAGATCTTCGGCCCCGAAGGGCAGTTGCTGATGTACTTCGGCGGGCCGAGCGCCGGTCCCGAGGGCATGGGGCTGCCGGCGGGTCTGGCCATTGATGCCAGCAGTTTCAACGCATTCGGCAAGTACGTGGACACGAATTTCGACGCCCAGTACCTGTTGTTCGTGGCCAACCAGTTCGGCAACAACAAGATTGGCGTGTATGCCTTCGGGCACCAGCGCGGGATGGATCCTGGGCCCGTCGTGCCGTCGAGGCCTGAGGCGACCGAGCCTGCGGAAGCGGCGCCGTCACCCGCGTTCTGAAGCGGTGATGGCGCAGGGAGATCGGACGACAAGAGGTGAAAAAGACAACCCGCCACGTGTGTGGCGGGTTGTCGCATTGGGGGCAACGATCAGCAGATGCCGTGCGGGTTACTTGTTGTGACAGCTCTGGCACATCGGGCCGTCGCCTTCCGCGTCGACATCCCAGCGAAGCTGCTCATCGGTCAGACCACTGTTGTGCACGTCGTGGCAGCTGGAGCACTGCATTTTGCCACGGCTGTCCAGCAGGCCGGCCGCGATGGTCTTGCCGGTACGGGTGCCGCTGGTGAGCACGAACGTCGCGGGGTCGCGCAGCGAACCGTCAGTCGCCGCCAGGCCGGAGTCGTACACGAAGGACACGGGATGCGACGTTTTGAGCGCCAGGCCGCCGGCTGGGGCATTCGCGTTGGCGAAGACGCGCCCATGGCCGAGGAAGCCGAAGACGAAATAGCTGCCGTCGTGGCAACCGAGGCAGAGCTTGCTGGCGCCGTCAGGCTGGGCGAGGGTGGCGTCCAGCGTGCCGTTGGGGCTCTCGTAGAGGTCGAACGTCGGCAGACCATCGGCGACTTGGGCCGGGCTATACAGGGGTACACCCCAGATGCCGTCGGCGTCGTTCTCTTCCAGCGCCTTGTGAGGCACATGGCAGTTGTGGCAGCCGTGGTCGGTGTGGCTTGCCTGGGCGTTGACGCCCCAGAGCAGCGCCACGCCGAGTATCAGGGTGGGGATGACTGCGTGTTTCATGATGCGAATCTCCGTCTCTTAAGAATCCTTCGGGTTCCGTAAACGACCCCCGAACGCTCGCGGGCCGCCGCTTTCTATGAGGTCCGTGGCGGGTGGGGTTGGCCGTTTTTCGACGCAGCGACTGTCGCTGGCCGGCCTATACACCAACCGTCGTCACCTACCCTATATGCAAGACAAATGCCGGATAGCTAAGTCCTCTGATCCAGTGTGGTGGCTTTCCTGAGGGTATTTTGAGGGTCGAGACGACATACCGGCACGTGTTGTCTCATTTCTAAGAACGAGGCGGTCGTGGGGCTCTCGCACTTCGGACCAAGTCGCCCAAGTTCGCAGGCGGATCGGTCGATACGTGCCTCTGGCGGGGTGGCAGGGGCCGAGAAAGCACTTGAGTACACAGCAGCGTTATCAGTCGCGGCAGGGCTGGTCGCCGATCCGACGGCAGGCGTTGGGTGCCAGCGTGGGACTGCTCCTTCTATGCGGACTGGCGGCGGGGTTCGCCGCGGGGCAGATGGAGCCGGAACTGGCGTCGGCGACGGTGCTTGACCTGGACTTGGATCGGGGCTTTTCAGGCGGGCCGGGCAGAGTGCGGGAGTTGCGAGGCGAAACTCTCGCGGCGCGATGTGACGAGTGCCACGTGATTGACCGCGACTTTTCCCATCCGGTCGACTTCGTGCCCGATCGGCGGATTCCCGGCCATTTGCCGCTCGTTGATGGGCGGATGACCTGCCTTACCTGCCATCAGGCCGCTGACGGCGCGACGCACGCCTTGGCCGCCGACCGTGGCCAGCCGCTGCTGCGCGGAACCGGACCAGGCCCGATGTTCTGCACCCAGTGCCATGCCGGGGTTGAGGACGACCGGTTCACCGCCCACGGCACGGCAGTGCGGCGCGCCCATCTGCGGTGGCCGGGCGATCGGCGGGGCGATGAGGCGGGCAACGCCGGCTGGGCATGGGAGGCGCCGCGCGGAGCATCCGCGCGACTCGCCGGCACGCGGAGTCTGCGACTGGATAGCGAAAGTCGCGGCTGTCTGAGCTGTCATGACGGCTCGGCCGCACCAGGAATCGGCCACAGCCACTCTGTCGGCATGAAGCATGACCCCATGCGCTATGCGGGTAACGCAAGCAGCCGACGGCTGGCATGGCCTGATGCTCTGGATCGCCGCATTCGGTTGTTCGACGGGTATGTCGGTTGCGGCTCCTGCCACAATCCTTACGGGACCGAGTCCGGCCTGGTGGTGATGCCCAACGATCGCGGGCAATTGTGCATCAGTTGCCACCAGGGTTACTGACTCACCGCGCTGGCACGAAGCCTGCCGCGATGGTGTCGTGGTGCTGTCTTGCGCACAAGAGGCTTGATGCCTCCGGCGTCTCATGGCTGAGAGCTGGTCGCAGTTGCAGGCCGGCAGCCGACGAGGAGCGAACGCCGGCTCAGTTACAAACCGAGTAACATAAAGTCCTTAGGCTGTGAAGCCGGGAAATTGACGGAGCGGGCCGTTCTGGCATCGCTCTTGTGATACCCGTGGGGTCAGGTCCGCCGTCACGCGGGCGGGCCGAGCGTGCGTAAGCACCGCGATGATGCGTGGGAGTGACGGACGATGACGCACATTCGAGTCAAGCTGCTGGTGGGGTCTTTGATCCTGATCGGCGCGGTGGTCTATCTGGCTGTGGCGGGCGTCAAGAAGGGCTGGGTCTACTATCTGCCGGTGCATGAATACCTGGCCAGCGAGGACTACCGCGGGACGCGCGTTCGCCTGGCGGGGGATGTGCTTGCTGAGAATCTGGATACGCAGCCGGGCATGCTTCTGGCCCGCTTCGCGATGAGTGACGACCAGACCGACAAGGTGTTGGCGGTTGCTTATCACGGACCGATCCCCGACATGTTCAAGCCTGGCGCTCAGGTGGTGATCGAGGGTCGCGAGGACGCCGATGGCGTCTTCCAGGCCGATGTGCTGATGACCAAGTGCGCCAGCAAGTACGAGGAGAAACCGGCCGAGCATGCTGGAGCGACGGAAGATGGGGTGCCTGCGATACGGGGCGTCGACGATGCCGGCTACGGATTTTCATCGGTGGGGGATGCCGCTTCCCCTCCAAGTCCACTTCATCAGAAAGAGAAGAACCGATGATTAACCTGGGAACTTACAGCCTGTCCGGGGCGGTGTTGGCTTCGGCACTGGGTGTTCTGCTGGCAGTGGCGGCTGGTGTGCTCGAAAAACCATCGCTGCTTGGCCCCGCCCGGTGGATGCTGGCGATGGTCGCGGCGCTCATCACCTCAGCTTCCGCGGCGTTGCTGCAGGCCCTGGTCCAGAGTGATTTCACCATTGCCTATGTCGCCAGCTACACCGAGCGCGCCCTGCCGCTGGGCTACAAGCTCGCGGCTTTCTGGGCGGGACAGGCTGGCAGTCTGCTGTTCTGGACATGGGCGTTGTCGCTGATGGCCCTGGTCGCGGCGTTTGCGCACAAACGTCGTACCGCTGGCGAGCACGCCGCCATGCTCGGCACGCTTGCGGCTGTCGGGCTGTTCTTCTGCACTCTGATGCTGTTCGCCGTCAACCCCTTCGACCCCACGCCTATCGTTGTGCGCGACGGCAACGGCCTGAACCCGCTGCTGCAAAACCCGGCCATGATCGCCCATCCGCCGATTCTTTTCCTCGGATACGCAGGCTTTACGATTCCCTTCGCTCTGCTCATCGGCGCGCTCGTGGCCGACCGGCGCGACGCGGGTTGGATGATCCAGGCCCGTCGCTGGCTACTCGGCTCGTGGCTGTTCCTGACGGTGGGCATACTGCTGGGCGCGTGGTGGGCTTACGTCGAGCTGGGCTGGGGCGGCTACTGGGCCTGGGATCCGGTCGAAAACGCCTCGCTGCTGCCGTGGCTGACCGCGACGGCCGTGCTGCATTCGATCATGATCCAGCAGCAGCGAGGCATGTTCCGCATCTGGAACGCAGCCTTCATCGCCGCCACCTTTCTGCTTTGCGTGTTCGCCACCTACCTGACGCGCAGCGGCATCGTCCAGTCGGTCCATTCGTTCGGCCAGTCGCCCATTGGCTGGTTCTTTCTGTCGTTCCTGGTTCTCGGCGTGCTGGTCGTGGCGGGCCTGATGATCGCGCGTCGTCGGACCCTGGCGGGCGATCGGCCTCTCGAGTCGGTGGTCAACCGTGAAGGCGCGTTTCTGGCGGGCAATGTGCTGTTCCTGATCATCATGCTCACGACGATGATTGGCACGATTTTTCCGGTGCTCAGCGAGCTGTTCACCGGTCGGGCCATCACGGTGGGCCAGCCGTTCTACAACAGCGTCGTGGTGCCTATGGGTCTGGCCCTGGTGGCGCTGATGGTCGTGGGTCCGCTGCTGGGCTATGGAGCGCAGGCGACCGGGCGCGTCGTACGGGGGTCGATGGTTCCGGCGTTCGCGGGCCTCGCGGCGGTCGGCGCGGCGGCGGCGATGGGGCTCGCCTACTGGCAGGCGTGGATCAGCGTCTTTGTGGTGGTCTTCGGCTTCGTGTGCATCGGCGCCGAATTGATCCGCGCGGTACGTGCGCACGCGGCCTTGAGCGGCACGGGTATGGTGGGGGCGCTGGTTCCAACGCTGGTTCTCAACCGCCGGCGCTACGGGGCTCAGACGGCTCACATCGGGGTGCTGCTGATCGTGGTCGGTGTGGCCGGATCGGGTCTATTTCAGACCGAGCAGGATTTGCAGCTTGAGGCCGGCCAGTCGCATGAAATCGGCCGCTACAGCATTCAACTGGACTCGATCCATGAGCATCGTCGCGGGCATTACACGGCCATTGTGGCGGTCGTGCATGCGACCGATCCCAAGGGCGGCGTGACCACTTTGCGGCCGGAGAAAAGGTTCTACGACAAGACCGACCAGCCCAACAGCGAAGTCGACATCCGTTACACCTGGCGCGATGATCTTTATGTTGCACTGGCCGGCTGGCAGGATGGCGGCCGCGTGGTGGCGCTGACGGTCATCATCAACCCGTTGGTGAGCTGGATCTGGATCGGTACGGCGGCGATGACCCTGGGCGGTTTGATCTGCCTGCTGCCCTTTCCCGGAGTCCCTCGGCCGGCGGCGGTTAGGGTGGGCCTGCCAATGGGGGCGGCCTCGAACGCCGCGGTTACGAGAACAACTGAGATCTGAACGTTCTGCCAAAGCCCGACGCATGGAGAAGCGACGTGAATACTGTCTCGATCCAATCGATAGCACGGCTCGTCGCCGCCGCGGTTCTCGCGATGGCGACTCTGCACCCGGTCGCGGCACAACAGACCCAGCCCGCGCAGCCGCTTCCTGAGGGTCACCCCCCGATCGGCGCGATGCCTGAAGGCCATCCACCGATGAGCGGCATGGGCGGGCCCGGTGGGATGAGCCTGCCCGAGGGGCACCCGCCGATGGGTGGGACGGGGGCGGAAGCGCACCTCCAGATGACGCCGCTGGTGGCGTCCATCGTTGTGCAGGCCGTCCAGGGTACGCCAGGCGGCGCGATGGTCACCGGCGACGACGTGGTGCTCGAACTGCACACCGGGCAGGGCGAACCGACCATCCTGACGGCGGCGATCGATGAACATGGCGTGGTGACCTTCGAGAACCTTGCTTTGCCCGGACCGGCGCAGCCTGTGGCCCGCGTGCAGCATGCCGGCGTCGACTATGAGACGGTGGGCGAGGTGCTCGACGCGGCCCAGCCACGGCAGAAGCTCGTGGTCGATGTCTATGAAGTGGGTGATAGCATCCCCGACCACTACCTGCGCATGCGGCACGTGATGGTGCGCACATCGCCGCACGGCCTGCATGTCTCCGAGGTCGTGGTCGTCGATCATCCCGGCACCCATACGTGGCTGGGCAAAGTGACCGAAGACGGAGGCCGCGAAACCCTGGCCCTGCAACTGCCGCCCAATCTCGAACGCGTGCAGCTTCAGGGCGGCTTTCATGAATGCTGCACGCAGCTCGATCATGGCCGGCTGACCAGCTCCATGCCGCTCAAGCCCGGCAGCGAGCAGTATCGCTACAGCTATATGGTGCCGATCGTCGACGGAAAGGCGACGCTCACGTTCTCAGCCGAGTTGCCGACACAGCGGGTCACCGTGTTCATTCCCGATGACGGGACGACGGTGACCGCCAGCGGCGTGAGCGACGCCGGTTCGATGACGATGGGGCGCAGCAGCTCGCGCTTATACAAGGCCGAAGAGGTGCCGGCCGGGCAGGCCATTACGCTGACCATTGAAGGAATCGAGGCGGCGAACATCGACCTGCCCGCGATGGAGTCCGGCGCGTCGGGCCGGGGTGCGATGCCCGGTTCGGGCCCTGGCAGCGTGGGTGGACCGGGCGCCTCAACGGCCGCGCCCAAGGTGGTGGCGGCGATCGGCGGCGGGGCGATCGTGCTGGTCGCTCTTGTGCTGATCCTGGCCAAGGGGGCGAAGCGTTCATCGACCGCCGGACACCGCGGCAAGGGGGATCAGGCGGCGGGAGGCTCACGGGCGTGAGCACGGTTGTGGGTCAGACCGAACCGGACGATGTCGCTCATGCGGACACGGTCGACGCGGCGTACGCATGGGCTGTGCGCGCGGTGGATCTATCCAAGTTGATCGATGAGCGCTCGATCCTCAGCGGGTTGAACTTTACCCTGCCGATCGGCGCTTGCGCGGCGGTGGTCGGGGCCAATGGCGCGGGCAAGAGCACACTGCTCAAGCTGTTGGCGACGTTGACGAGGCCGACCCGTGGCAGGCTCGAACTTTTCGGTCAGAACGCGGGACGCGACACCGTCGTCTTACGCCGCCGCATCGGGCTCATCGGGCATCGGCCGATGGTCTATCGCGACCTTTCGGCCCGGGAGAATCTGCGGTTGTTCGGCCGACTCTATGGCGTGGGCGACGTCGCCGCCCGCAGCGACCAACTGCTTCATCGCGTGTATTTGAGCGATCGCGCCGACGACCCTGTGGGCACATTCAGTCGTGGCATGATTCAGCGTGTCGCCATCGCCCGAGCTCTGATGCACAACCCGCAACTGCTGCTGGCCGACGAACCGTTCGCGGGGCTGGATACGCCATCGGCCCGCATGCTTGAAGGCATGGTCCGCGACCTGCGAAATGAAGGTCGAACCGTGGTGCTGGTGACCCATGACATGGATCAGGCTCTGCGTCTGTGCGATCGTGTGATCGTGCTGCGGCGCGGCCGCATTGTCGCCGATCGCGCCGCCGACGGAATAGGGGCGGATGCGTTGCTCGCCGAAATCGCCCCTGGCACGGCTCGCGGGGCCGGAGACTTCGCATGATTCGCCTGATGCAACAGATCGGACTGCTGGTTTTCAAAGATCTGCGTATCGAGGCGCGCAGCCGGCAGACTTTGAGCCTGGTGATCGTGCTGGGGTTGTTGATCGTTGTCGTGCTCGGACTGGGACTGGGGCCGGAAAGTCAGCACTCGTCGTATGCCGCCACAGCCATTTTGTGGGTTGCGTATCTCTTTGGAGGGGTGCTCGTTTTCGAGAAAACAATGGCTGTCGAACGTCAGGACGAAGCCCTGGCCGGCCTGTTGATGGCGCCCCTGGATCGTGGGGCCATCTATGCGGCCAAACTCATCGCCAATCTGCTGCTGATGGCGACGCTGAGCCTGGTCATCACGCCCGTCGCAATGGTGCTTTTCAATTTTGACCTGTCCATCGCCCCCGGCAGCTTTGCGGCGATCATGGCGATCAGCCTGCTGGGTTTCGCCGCGGTGGGAACGCTGTTCTCGGCGATGGTCAGTTCGACACGACTTCAGGGCGGGCTGCTGGCCATGCTGGTGTTCCCCATCAGCCTGCCGCTGGTGATCGCCTCGACACAAATGCTCGCGAAAATCTTCCGCGACGGCCAGACGATCGGCGGCACGGGGCTTGCAGTGTTGCTGGCGTTCGACGCGATTTTCATCGTGGTAAGCTGGCTGGCGTTCGAGGTCGTGTTGGAGCCATGAGCCGCCACCGCGGCAGGAGACGGTCATGACCAAGAGCAGGACCATCACCACCCTGGTCTTCTGGACAGTCACGGCGGTGCTCTTTGCAGCGGCAACCGTGATGGTGTTTCAATGGACGCCCGTCGAAGCGACGATGGGACCGGTCCAGAAGATCTTCTACCTGCATCTTCCCGTGGCGATCAACACGTTCCTGGCGGCCATGGTGGGGTTCATCGCCAGCGTGGGCTACATGGTTTCGCGGAAGATGTGGTGGGATGACCTGGCGCTTGCCGCGGCGAAAGCGACAGTGCTGCTGTGCAGTGTGGTGCTGATCACCGGCATGATCTGGGGCCGCAGCGCCTGGGGCCACTGGTGGACGTGGAGTCCGCGGCTCACCTTCAGCCTGCTGCTGTGGTTGCTGTATGTGGTGTATCTGGTCGTGCGGACATCCGTGGACTCGCCGCCGCGGCGGGCCATCGTCTGTGCGATCTACGGCATCGTCGCCTTTCTCGATGTGCCGCTCGTGCATCTGTCGACGCGCATGCTGCCGGACATTCATCCCACGTCCATCGAGCTGGCCGACCCGATGAAGCTGACCTTGGGCGTCTACTTCGTGCCCGTGACGCTGTTCACGATGGGCCTGATTCATCTACGGTATGTGCTCAACGCTCGTGAACGTCGGCGGCGTGAACAGCGGATGGAGGCGTACGAGGCGGCCGCCGAGGCGCTGGCATGACGTGGCGAATCCACGGTTAAGGTGGGTGCCAGACGGGAAGGATGCGAGATGATGGGTATGAATTACACGATCGCGGCCTACACCATCGGCATCGGCCTGCTATGGGGTTATGTGTTGATGATGCTCGTCAGCGTGCTGCGCCGCGGTGGGCGAGGTTGAAACGTCCGGCCGCATTCGCTGCCACCCTACGGAACTTCGATCAGTCTGGGGGCCCGCACAGGCCGGGGGCGGCCGTACCACAGGTAGTACGCGCCCCGCGCCGCGTCGTCGAAAATGAGCATCAGGCACGGCAGCGCCAGAAGAATCAGCACCGTCGTCGCCAGCAGACCAAAGGCAATGGAAATCGCCATCGGAATCATGAACTTAGCCTGGAACGACCGCTCCAGAATCAATGGCAGCAGGCCCAGGACCGTGGTGGTCGTGGTCATGAAGATGGCACGCAAGCGGGCGCGACCCGCGAAGATCAGCGCGTCGCGCACACCCAGGCCTCGTTGACGACGTTCGACGTTGTAATGCTCCACGAGGATCAGCGAGTCGTTGACCACAATGCCCGACAGAGCTACGAAGCCGATCAGGCTCAGAAACGTCATGTCATAGCCCAGAAGCCAGTGGCCCCAGACGACGCCGATCACCGCGAACGGAATGGCCACCATCACCACCAGGGGCTGCAGGTAGCTGGCGAAAAGCCAGGCGAGGATCACATAGATCATGGCCATTGCGGCGGCGAAGCCCAGGGGCAGCGTGGCAAACGCCTCGACGACCTGTTCCTGGCGGCCGGTGAACTCGATGACGACGCCAGGGTGCTCGCGCCGCAATCGATCGAGGGGCAGCAGGGGGACGATCGCCTCGGGGCTCACACCGGGCGCCGTCGCGGCGGTGACGGTGATGGCCCGCTGGCGGTTGGCGCGCTTGATGGTGGCGTAGGTGGTCGCCTCGCTGATGTCGGCGACCTCCGCCAGCGGCGTCGATTGACCAGTGGGCGTCACAATCCAGATGTGCTCGATATGAAACAGGCTGCGGCGTGTCTGCTCGTCAAGGCGCACGCGCACTTCGATATCTTCCTCTCGTTCGGCGAACACGTGCGCTTCCAGACCGTAGAGAAAGCCGCGCACCTGACGAGCCACGTCGGCCGTGGTCAATCCCAGCGCCGCGCCCCCTGGCTTGAGGCTGACGCGCAGCTCCACCTGCCCATCGTCCGCGTCATCGGCGATGTCATACACGCCATCAAACGCCGCCATGCTGTCCTTGATCTGCCCGACGGTGGACTCCACCTCAGCCAGATCGTCCCCGCGCACCCGAATGGAGACGTCCGCGCCGCCGGGGCCGCCGGTGATCTCATCAAAGTCGATGCGGTCAACTTCATGCAGTTGGCCGGCAAGCTCCTCGCGGATCGAAGCGATGACCTGAGACGACTCACGGTCGCGATCTTCGACGAACTTCAGCTCGATGAACATCTGGGCGACGTGCGGGGCATAAGCCTCGGCCATGCCCGTATCGATGTTGGTGGAGACGCCGATGATCGACGAGATCCGCAAAGTCTCGCTTTGCGCGGCTGCGGCCTTCTCGATGTGCTGCACGATTTCGTTGGTCTTTGTGATGGATGAGCCGACGGGCAGACGCACGCCGACCACGATGGTTTCGGAGTCGGTTTTCGGCAGAAACGTAAAGGCGACGTGGCCGCCCCTGATCATCGCCATGGAAACGGCGAGGGTGGCGACGGCGATGCATACAGCGACATATCGGTAGGTCAGAGCCAGATTCAGCAGGCGTGCGTAACCAGGGACGATGTGGTCCAGCAGAACGTGATCGCGGTGGCGTTCAGCCCGGCGGATCCAGCCGACGAATCGGCCGGGTTGTGAACGGTCGCGCTTGGCGAGGCTGTGGCCCATATGGCTGGGCAGGATCAGCAGGGCCTCGACCAGGCTCATGGTCAGCGCGCAGGCGACGACCCAGGGCAGAGCGCCCAGGAGATCGCCTATATTGCCCTGGATGAAAGTCAAAGGAAGAAAGGCAACGATCGTCGTGAGAACGGTCGCCACGACGGGCCAGAGCACGCGATCGGTGCCGTTCACCGCCGCGGCCAGCGCAGGTTCGCCGCGGTCGTGGTGGGCCTGAATGTTCTCGGAAACGACGATGGCGTCGTCGACCAGCAGTCCCAGGACCACGATCAGGCCGAACATGGTCAGCAGGTTGAGCGTGATGTTCGTCCAGGCCATCAGCACCAGGGTGCCCATGATCGCCGTGACCAGCCCGACGCCAACCCAGAGGGCGACGCGCCAGTTGAGGAACAGCAGCAGGGTCAGGAACACCAGGATGCCGCCATACGTGGCGTTGCGAAGCAGCAGATTGAGCCGACCTTCGACGAAGCGGGCCAGATCGCTGTTGGTGGCGATGCGGGCTCCGGCAGGCAGTGGGCGCGGTGAACCATGCCCCAATGCCCACGCCCGGTAAAGGTAAGAGTTTTCGGTCGACTCGAAACGGCCCTTGTGATACGGTTGACCATTGACGCCCGCGACATAGGCGCGCACGGTTTCGGCGATCTTGACGATATCCTGCTTGCCGACCTTGTAGACGGTCAGGTTCGCGGCCGGCAACTCGTTGAAACGGTTGATGACTTGCTCGTCGACGAAGCCGTCGGTGACGCGAGCGATATCGGCGACCCGCACCATGTCGCCCGTGGGCGTGGCCTTGAGGACAATGTCGCTGATCGCGCGGGCCCGTTCGGCGACGCCCATGGTGCGCACCTTGACGTCGCCGGTCTCCGATCGCACGGTGCCGCCGGGCACCTCCGCCATCCAGGCTTGAATTTCATCGGTGACCCGCGGCAGGCTCAGGCCATGCTCGATCAACGCGCCAGCACGCACATCGACGCGGATCTGATAATCGCGCACGCCTTCGACGAGGATTTCGCCCATGTCATCAAGGCTGCGCAGGTCATCACGCACGCCGCGAATCGCCTGCTTGAGAACAGCTTCGTCAAGCTGTCCGTAGACCGCCACACGGATGACCGGCAGCCGCGGCTCAAGAAGCCGCACCTGGATACGTTCAGATTCCTCCGGCAAGTCTGTGAGGCTGTCGATCGCCCGCTCGATCTCGTCGACGGCCTTGTCCTGGTCCACGCCTTCGCGGAATTTCACAGTGATGCCGCCGCCGCCTTCGGAAATCGTGGCGGTGATCTGGTCAACCTCATCGAGGTCCGCGAGCTTGTCCTCGACCTTCAGGGCTAGCGTTTCCTCAACCTCTTGCGGCGTCGCTCCCGGATAGGGGAGGGTGATGACCGCGTACTCAGGATCCTGTTCGGGAAAGAACTCACGGCGGAGCGAGATACCGCTGACCACACCGGAGAAAATGATCGCGATCATCAGCAGATTGACCGGAACCGGTCGGGTTACGCCGAAACGTGCGAGGCTCACGGCTGGTCCTCCAGCCGGCCGGCCGGCGTGATGGACTGAGTCGCCGCCTCATCCGCGCTTTTCGCGCTGACCGGCACCGGCCGCACGGGCTGGCCCACCCGCAGCGAAGTTGAGCCGTTGAGCACCACCAGCAGGCCGTCGGCAAGAGGCTGCTCGAGCACCGCCCACTGCCGGTCGGGAAGGGCCCATGCATCCAGAACTCCCGCGAGGGTGTAGGCGACCTGCACCGACTCACTACGCAGGATGCCGTCCTCCACGACCAGGATTCGCCCGGCCCGCAGAGAGCGCCGCGGCACGACCCATTGACGGGATACGGCATCGGTTGTCACGACGCCTTCAACAAACAAACCGGGCCGCAGCAGCGTCGCGGCGTTGGGACCGTCCTCGCGCAGCAAATCGTGCTGGTCAAATTCGACAAAGACGGTCATGGTGCGCATGGTCGGGTCGTTCTCCGGCGCGATGCGGACGATACTTCCGGACCATTGGCAGTCCCCGGCGTGGGTTGGGCGCAGGTCGACACGGTTGCCGAGGCGCACCGACATTCGGGCCGCCGCGGGCAGGCGCAACGGGATCTCGATGATCGTCAGATTCACGACGCGCGCGACCCGCTGACCGGCGGTGAGATTCTCGCCAACTTCGACATCCACGGTCTGCAGCAAACCCTCAAGCGGGCTGGTGATCGTGCATCGCTGAAGATTGAGCTGCGCAAGAGCAAGCGAGGCCCGCTGTGCTTCCAGACGGGCGAGGAGTTGAGCCTGTTGCGGTTCGAGATTGTCCAGGGCTTGCGTGACTTGCAGCCACACGGTCCTGGCCGCGTTGAGAGACCGCTGTGCGACCTCCACCTCCCGCGGCTTGCCGGCGCCCTGGTTCACCAGAGCTTGGACACGCTTGAATTCGGCCTCCCACGTCGCGACATTTTCCTGTTCGAGCTGGATCTGGGCGGTGAGCCGCTGCCGCTCGAAGGCCAGCATCTGAAGCTGGGCCTCAAGCTCGATGACATTCTGCTCGGCAATTTCAACCTGCCGTTGAAAATCGCTGGCCTCGAATTGGGCGAGGGTCTGCCCGCGTGTCACGGTGGCTCCGGCCAAAACTTCCGGGGGAATCCGCTCGACGGTAGCCGTGACGCGCACGGGGACGTTTGCCGAATCCTTCGCCTCGGCCGTGCCGTATCCCTGCCACTGCCTCTGGACGGGTATGGGCCGGGCTTCCAGGACGACCACCTCCGGCGCCTCACCGGTCAGGCTGGCCGGTGCGACCATCGGCGCAGTCCAGACGAGTAAAGCCCCGACGCCCGCGCCGATCAGCAGAACGAGGATCGCCACAACGGCGCGCGTGGTGCGAGCGATCAGGGCGGATCGCAAAGACTCTTCCATCAGCCGCTTCCAGTCAAAGGCACACGGGCCGCAAGGCGTTCAAGCCGGGTGAGACGTTTGGATTGCGTCGCGCATCCATGTCGGCCGGAATCTTAGCACGTTGGAGGGCGAACACGTGGCCGCGAATCCAGTCAGGCCGAAAGGTTCGCGGTCAGGCGCCCACGCACGCCCACTGTTGAGCGAGTCGTTTTTCGGAGACGGGTACGGCCGTACCCAGCTCCTGGGCGAAAAGCGATACGCGATACTCCTCGAGCATCCAGCGGTAGCTATCCAGCGCTTCATCGCAGGTGCCCTGACTGATCTTCGCAGCCTGCTTGCGAAGGCATGCGGTCCAAACCGGCCGCAGGTGGGCGGTCAACTCGCGGTCGCGTTCGAGCCGGCCCTCCGCGAGCTTGGCCAGCCGTCGGGCCGCGGCTTCCAGGTAACGCGGGTACTGCCACAACCACGGCCAAGGCGTCTGGACCAGAAAATCCGCGGCCAGCAGTTCGCCTAGCTGCTCCCGAACGTCCTCGACCGCGTGACGCCACTTGGGCTTGTCCGCGGCCTGGTCCAGCGTGACGCGCAGTCGCTGACAAGCCGACAGCAGCCGATGCGTAACATCGCCCACTTCGCCCGCAGCCGTCGACAGCACGGACCAGCCGGCATCGAGGCACGCTTCGAACTCCGCGGCTTTCAGAATCGGTGGCGCGGCCGGACCGATCTGGCGGGGGTCCAGGAAGGCGTGATCGGCGACGCGCAGTTCCAGCTGCTCCCGCAGGGAAGTCGACTGGTCGAGGATGGCGAAGATCGTCGCCATGCGGTCGAACTGCGGCAGGTAGGCCACGGCTCCACGTATCGCGGTTTCAAGTTGTCGTACGATCAGGCGACGAAGGCCACCGCGATGGCGGCGTGAAGCGATCACGGCGTTCTCGAAAACGCGCAATGCTACAGAACCGCCAGCCTCTTCCAGGCGCGGGAAACCGCGCATCGCGAAGTTGCCGTCGGCGATCTCGACGTCGCCGGGCAGGTCGCCGAAGTCCCACGCGGTGATGGCGTCGCGGTTGAAATCATCATGGGCCAGACGCGGCTTATAGGTATCAGCCGGCAATGTCTTGCGCAGCTCGCCCAGATCACGCGACTGGGCGAGAACCCGGCCGTCGCAGTCCACAACACGGATGTTCATTTGCAGGTGCGGCGGCACCGGCGTCTGAGCCAACAGGTGTGGCGGTATGTCCTGTCCACTGATTGCGTGAAGCTGCGCGGCTACCTGCTGCGTCAGAGCGCCGCGGCCGAAGTGCAGTTTGGCGACCACCCGTTCGGCGGTGTCCGGTACAGGCACCAGCGCGCGGCGCAGATCCTTGGGCAGGCCGCGAATCATGGCGGTTACTTTCTCCTTGAGCAGTCCGGGCACCATCCAGTCAAGACGCTGTGGATCGATCTGCGCCATGGCCGCGGCGGGCAGCGTTACGGTGACGCCGTCATCCACCTCGCCTGGTTTGAGCGCATAATCCAGGGGAAGATTCAGACCCTCTCCGGTCAGTGCATCCGGGAAATCATCCGGTTCGACATCCTGTGACTTTCGCGTCAGCAGGTCGTCTTCGGTCATGTAAAGCAGCCTGGGGTCGTCGCGCTCGGCGTTTTTGCGCCACTTCTGAAACAGCGGGCCGTTGTATACGTCGGCGGGCAGCCGCTTGTCATAGAAGGCGAATCGGGTCTCAACACCGGCCAGGACGTCGCGCTGGCGAAGCTTGGCTTCGAGCCGGCTGAGGCGTTCGATCTGCTCGCGATTGTGTCGCAGGCACGGCGCATCGAGGTCGCAGTCACCCTCGACCAGGCCGTGGTGGATGAACATTTCCCGGCTTTTGCGCGGGTTGATGGGCCCATAGTGCACGAGCCGGCGCGGCACGATGGTCAGGCCAAAGAGCGATACCTTTTCATAAGCGGCCACCCTCGCGCCGTCCGCCTGCCAGTGCGGCTCGCTGTAGCTGCGTTTAATGAGATGTGGAGCCAGGTGTTCAAGCCAGGCTGGATTGATCGGGCAGACGGTCCGGGCGTAGAGGCGACTGGTCTCGACCTGTTCGGCCGCGACAATCCAGGCCGGTCGGGCATCGAAAAGCACGGAGCCTGGCCAGAGGTAGAGTTTTTTGCCGCCAGGGCCGGTGTAGGTGACCGCGTCGGTTCGCTGGGCGATGTTCGAAAGCAGGCCAACGAGCAGGCAGCGGTGGATGGCATTTTCGTCCGGCTTGTCCAGGCCGATTTTCAGATCCGCCTCCTCGAGCAGGGTGCGCAGCTGGCGGTAGACGTCCAGCCATTCGCGCATGCGCACGTAGGACAGGAAATTCTGCTGGCAGGCCCGTTGAAGCTTGCCGCGCGAGAGCTTGTGCATCAGGTCGTGATAAAACCGCCAGATGTTCAGCAGTGTGAGAAAGTCGCTGCGCTCGTGGGTGAATTGTTTGTGCGCCTCATCGGCGGCCTGTTGCGCTTCGGTTGGCCGCAACCGCGGATCCATGACTGACAGCGCGGCTACGATCACCAGTACCTCGGCCAGCACGTTCTGCTGGCGTGCGGCCAGCAGCATGCGGCCCAGACGTGGATCGAGCGGCAGGCGTGCGAGCTGGCGTCCGACATCGGTCAGGCGGTCACGCTCATCGACGGCCTCGATCTCGTGCAGTGTCTGGTAGCCGTCACGGATCGCCGCCCGCTTCGGCGGATCGATGAACGGGAAGTCCGCCAGTTCGCCGAGCCGCAGCGCCTTCATTTGAAGGATGACCGAGGCGAGGTTGCAGCGGACGATCTCCGGAGGGGTGAACGGCTCGCGCCTGGCAAGATCGGCTTCGTCATAGAGGCGGATACATACGCCCGCTTCGGTGCGACCGCAGCGTCCCTTGCGCTGTTCAGCCGACGCCTGGCTGATCGCTTCAATGGGCAGACGCTGAACTTTCGCGCGTGGTGAATACCGGCTGATTCGCGCCGTGCCGGTGTCGATCACGTAGCGGATACCGGGAACCGTGAGTGACGTTTCAGCGACGTTCGTGGCCAGGACGATGCGGCGGCGCCCATGCGGCTTGAAGATGCGATTCTGCTCGGCGACCGAAAGGCGGGCATAGAGCGGCAGAATCTCGGTATCGCGTCCCGGGCCGTCTCCGGCCAGCCGGTGGCCGCGCAGGACGCGGGCGGTCTCGAGAATGTCACGCTGCGTGGGCAGAAAAATAAGGATGTCGCCTGGCGTCGTGGTCCGATCCTCGCGAGTCAGTTCGTCGACAGCGTCAAGAATCGCGCGTGTGACATCCCGGTCGTCGCATTCGTCTGACGAACGTGGATGGTCGGAGGAATCACCCGCCGCGGTGCATTCGACGCCGGGCGGCCGGTAACGGACTTCCACCGGATATGTGCGGCCGCTGATCTGGATAATCGGTGCTGGCGAACCATCCGCGCCTGCGAAGTGCTCCGCGAAACGGTGAGGATCGATGGTGGCTGACGTGACGATGGCTTTCAGATCGGGTCGCCGCGGCAGGAGGCGGCGCAGGTAGCCCAACAGAAAATCGATGTTCAATGACCGCTCGTGGGCTTCGTCGATGATGAGGGTGTCGTATTGCCAGAGGTCGCGATCGCCCTGGGTTTCGGCCAGAAGGATGCCATCAGTCATCAGCTTGACGTAGCTGCCCGGCTGCGTCGTGTCTGTAAAGCGAATTTTGAAGCCCACCACCTCGCTGGGTGGTGTGTGTAGCTCGTCGCTGAGCCGGGCCGCGAGTGAGCGGGCGGCAATGCGTCGGGGTTGGGTGTGGCCGATCAGGCCATGCACGCCGCGGCCGAGTTCCAGACAGATTTTTGGCAGTTGCGTCGATTTGCCGCTTCCTGTGTCACCGCAGATGACCACGACCTGATGTCGGCCGATGGCGGCGGCGATGTCCGGGCGGTGCTCGACGATGGGCAGGGAGGCGATAGAGGGGGCGGTGAAGTCGGGCGAGGGCAGATGCTGTCGGCGCTTCACCACACGTTGGCGGGACTGGGCCAACTGCTGGGTGAGCCGCTGTAAATTGCGTTCATGGGGCCTGCCCGCCCGCGCGGCTCGGGCCGTCCGTGCCAGCAGATCGGCCAAAGCGGGCCGGTCCGGGCCGAACGCCTCCCGCAGCCCCAGGTGGATTTCGTCGAACTGTGGCGTCGGTATGGGCACTTGGGGGTTCTTCCTGCCCCGGGACTTCATGGGCGCCAAAGTGCGATCAACGACGGCGCAGATCGCCATTGTAGACAGCTGCGGGGGAGGGTTACGCACACTCGGGACAGGACGGCGGATCCTCGCGATTCACCAGATCGTCGCCGCGTGCTAGCGCTATGCTCATAATGCGCTCATAAGTTAAGGCGGGGTTCTGGCCGGGTGCTGGGCTGATCGTGGCTTGAATCCCGCGGCCCGGGCTCCCGTATTCCCGTAGTAGAGGTTGATGATGAAGGCCAGGCGCAAAGATGAACAGGGCCAGCCACCGACGGTCGGGCCCTCGGTGCTCGTGGTGGAGGACGAGGCCGACCTGCAGGAACTTCTGCGGCATAATCTGCGGCGCGAGGGGCTGCGCGTTCACAGCGCCTTCAATGGGGATGAAGCCCTCAAGGCGGTGGCGGAGCATCGGCCGGACCTGATCGTCCTGGATCTGATGCTGCCGAAAATCGACGGGATGGAGGTGTGTCGGACTTTGCGGGGCGATCCGTCCACCAGCCAACTTCCCGTGATCATCCTGACGGCCAGAACCGAAGAGGCCGACGTGGTTGCCGGCCTTGAACTGGGAGCCGACGATTACGTCACCAAGCCTTTCCGTATGGGCGAGCTGGTGGCGAGAATCAAGACGCGGCTGCGCCGCCAAGGTCTGGCCTCGGCCGCCGAACAGGATGGCGACGATCTGTGTGCCGTCCGTGTGGGGCCCATTACCCTCGACCCGGAGCGTCACGAAGTGAGCGTAAATGGGCAGACTCTATCTTTTACCGTAACCGAGTTCCGCATTCTCGCCCTGTTGATGCGCCGCCCCGGACGGGTGTTCACCCGCCAGCAGATCATTGACGCGGTGCACGACGGACTGGCGGCGGTGTCGGATCGATCCGTCGATGTGCTGATTGTCACGCTGCGGCGCAAGCTCGATGAGCATGCCGCCTGGATCGAGACCGTTCGCGGCGTGGGATATCGGTTCCGCGAACCGGCGCCATAGCGGGTTCATCGAATGCGGTCGTGACGCGCCGCTTCGGCGATCGATTGCCGAAGCCGTGACGGCTACCATGATGGTCGGATGCTCGTCGACCTGAACGGATTCCCACCATGCTTGCCCAGCAGATCACCACTCAAGCGTGGTTTGGCGTGGTAGGCCTGCTGTTGGTGGCGGGCGTGGTGCTGACGCTGTTTCTTATTCTGAATCAGTCGCTGCGCCGTCTGGGCGAGGGCGCGGCTCGTTTTGCCGAAGGCGATCTGAGCCGACGAATCCAGATCGAGAGTCCCCTGCCGGTGGCCCGGGTGGCTACCGCCCTGAATCGCATGGCGAATCAGCTTGAGGAGCGGTTGAAAACCGTCGCGCGCCAACGCAATGAACTGGACGCGATGCTCGGCAGCATGTTCGAAGGGGTGCTGGCGGTGGACGGCGACGAGCGGATTCTGAGCCTGAACCCCGCGGCCGCGAACATGCTCGGGGTGGATGCGGCTTGGGCGCTGGGGCGATCGCTCACCGAAGCGGTCACCCATGTCGATTTCCAGGCGTTCATCGGCGCTGTTCTGGCCGAGCAGACCCCGCGCCAGGCGCGACTGGTGCTGACACGAGTCGCCGACAAGGTTCACCAGATGGACGCACCGCGTCGAGTTCTGCAGGCCCAAGGCGCGGTATTGCGCAGCGGATCCGGCCGGTCCATCGGGGCCTTGGTCGTGCTGCACGATATCACGCAGTTGGAACGTCTGGAGCTGGTCCGTCGCGAGTTTGTGGGCAATGTCTCCCACGAAATCCGCACACCCGTCGCCACGATCACGGCCGCTCTCGAGACCGTCCTGGAAGACCCGAAGATTGACGACGCGCAGCGCCGTCACTTCATCGGTATGGCGGCGCGCCAGGCCAACCGGTTGCAGGCGATCATCGACGATCTGCTGAGCCTGGCCCGCATCGAGCAGATCGAGGATGGCCGGCTGGCGACGACGCTTGGGTCGCTGCGCGGGCCGCTCGAAGCGGCGATCGATGTGTGCAGCGATCGGGCCGCGGATCGCGGCATTCAGATTGAGCTTGCGCCAGTGCCCGACGATCTTCAGGCGCATCTGAATCCGTCATTGCTGGAGCAGGCGATGGCCAATCTGCTGGAGAACGCGATCAAGTACAGTCCGGAAGGTCGGCGTGTCATCGTGAAGGCTCAAGCGAGCGAAACTGAAATTGTGATTGCCGTCCGCGACGAGGGACCGGGCATTGCGGCCGAGGATCTGCCGCGGCTGTTTGAGCGGTTTTTCCGCACCGACCGTGCCCGCAGTCGGGAAATGGGTGGTACGGGCCTGGGGCTGGCGATCGTCAAACACATCGCCCAAGCCCACGGCGGGCGGGTCTCGGTCGACAGTCGCATCGGAGCGGGCAGCACTTTTCGGATTCACCTTCCGCGGCCGGCGGTGTCGACGACCGCTGTGGGAGGCCGCTCAGGTGCTGCGGGGCACGATTGACGCGGCAACGCCAACAGGGGCCTCCTCCCTAATACCTGCCGCAAGGGTCAAAATCTGGCTCCCGGGGCGGCTCCAAAGCCTTTCTTGACATTCTTTGATCCATTGTTGGAACTCGTCTTTCCGGGGAGGTGGCGAGGCGGTAGAATGCCCACAAGAGCAGAAGACCAAAAACTCTGAAGACTATGCCTTCCGCGTCAATCCAATCTGAAGCCATCATCGCCCGGCGTTGGCGTCTGCGCGGCCAGGTGCAGGGTGTGGGGTTCCGTCCGTTCGTGTACCGGTTGGCGCGACGCCGCGGTCTGGTGGGCGAAGTACGCAACGACTGCGGCGGTCTGATGGTGATCGCCCAAGGTCCAGTGGCGGCTCTCGAGGCGTTTGGCGCCGAGCTTCTGGCAGACTGTCCGGCCGCGGCTCGTGTCTGGCATGTCGACACGGTCGCCGCAGCGGTCGATTCGAGGCGGACGGATTTCCATATCGATCCAAGCGACGCCGACGGGCTCCCGACCGCGGGCGTCACGGTCGACCTGGCGGTCTGTGGTGACTGCCTCGCGGAACTGGGTGACCCAACGGACCGGCGAGCCCGCTATGGGCTTATCAACTGCACGCACTGTGGACCCCGCTACTCAATCATCAAGCGGGTTCCATACGACCGCGTGAACACCACCATGGCCAACTTCGCCATGTGCCCGCAATGCTTGCGTGAATATGAGAACCCGGCCGACCGCCGCTTCCATGCTCAACCTACCGCATGCCCCGCGTGTGGACCTCAAGTGAGCTTTGTGGACGTTCAGGGCCGCACGATGCCGGGCGATCCGTATGCCGTAGCGGCGCAGTGGCTCGCCGAGGGACGCATCATCGCGGTCAAAGGAATTGGCGGCTTTCATCTGGCGGTGCGTGCCGACGACCAGGCGGCTGTGACGCGCCTTCGGCGGCTCAAGGGACGCGACGCGAAGCCATTTGCCCTTATGGTCCGAGACTTGGCCGCGGCGCAACGCCTGGTGACTCTCAGCGAAGAGGGACGACGGGCAATCACGGGGCCCGCCGCCCCGATCGTGCTCGCTCCACGCCACGCCGCCGCCCGTGTGGCCGCGGCCGTCGCCCCTGGCAACCATCGCCTTGGCATCATGCTTCCCTACACGCCTTTGCACCATCTTCTGTTCGACGCCGCGGCCGGCCGATTCGATGCACTGGTCATGACCAGCGGCAACCCCAGTGATGAACCGCTGGTGATCGATAACCGTGAAGCGCTCGAGCGTCTCAAGGGACTGTGCGACGGCCTGCTCTGGCACGATCGGCCGATTCGTCGCAGTGTGGATGATTCGGTGCTCATCGATGCGGATCCGCCGTTGCCGGTGCGCCGGTCACGCGGTTACGCGCCTATGTCCCTTTCACTGGGTGCCGCCGCGGGAGCCTCCGGGCCTGGGCTGTGCGTCGGCGGCGAGTTGAAGAACACCATCGCGGGCGTGCGTGACGGGGCGGCGGTGCTGAGCCAACACCTGGGCGATCTCAAGCATGTCCAGGCCTACGAGCAGTTCCGGCAGGCATGCGACGACATGCAGGCGCTTTTCGGCATTGAGCCGGCCTGGATCGCCTGTGATCTGCACCCGGCTTACCTGAGCACAGGCTACGCCCGGCACTTGGCGGCCGAGCGCGGGCTGGCGCTCGTCGGCGTGCAGCATCATCATGCTCATGCGGCCGCCCTGATGGCTGAATATGAACTGACGGAGCCGATCCTGGCCGTTGTGTGCGACGGTGTCGGCTATGGAGATGACGGCACGGCCTGGGGCGGCGAACTGCTCTTGGTCACGAGGTCACGCTACCAGCGTCTGGCATCGCTTCGACCCATGCTCCTGCCCGGCGGGGACGCTGCGGCGAAGGACACGCGTCGATGCGGCATGGCGCTCTTGCGGCAGGCGATGGGGCGGGATTTTGCCGTTTCCCAGGCGGCGCGCCGACTGATTCCTGATGATCAGACGCGGTCGATGCTGGTCACCATGATCGAGCGCAACGTGCGCTGCGTCGCAAGCAGTGCCGTTGGCCGGCTGTTCGACGGTGTGGCGTCGCTTCTGGGCGTCTGCGATGACAACACCTTTGAGGCCCAGTCTGGTCTGGCCCTGGAAACGTTGGCGGCCGGTGTGAGCAGTGAGGTATGCAACGCGGCGGAGACGCTGCACCGGATCGAAGCGGACGCCGACCAGCCTGATCTCGACCGCATCGACTTTGGCCCGCTGGTGCTGCATCTGCTGGAGGGTGTGCGGAGAGGCACGCCGGTGCCGCAACTCGCCCGCGTCTTCCATGACCATTTGGCCAGGGCATGGGTGGACGTGGTGGTCAAAGCTGCGGCCCGCACCGGTGTCGCGTTCGTTGGCCTTAGCGGCGGCGTCTTCTGCAATCAGGTGCTCAGCCAGACCTTGCGGCGCGGCCTGCTTTCCGCTGGCTTGAACGTCCTGGTTCATCAGCAGGTTCCGCCTGGGGATGGTGGTCTGGCTTACGGCCAGGCGGCCGTCGCGACGGCCAGACTCAGCTCACGATCGACAGGAAGGGAGGCGGACAATGTGCCTGGCCGTTCCTGCTGAAGTGGTGACCTGTGAACCCGGTCAAGCTGTCACCGACATGCAGGGCAACCGCGTGCGTGTGAGCACGTTGCTGGTGCCCGATGTGAAGGTTGGCGACTGGGTGCTGGTGCATGCCGGATTCGCGATTCAACAGGTTCCGGCCGACGAAGTGGGGCGGACGTTCGCCGTGCTCAATGAACTTCGAACGGCCGGCCGGATGACGGCGAAGGAGGGCGGTCATGGCTGATCGTCTGGCCCTGGCAAAGGACGCGCTGCGTCGGCTCGCGGAGGCCGCGGCCGCGATCAATCGGCCGGTGCAGTACATGGAAGTGTGCGGCACGCACACGATGGCCGCGTTTCGCACCGGTCTGCACAGTCTTCTGCCTCCGAACGTGAGGTTGCTCAGCGGCCCCGGCTGCCCGGTGTGCGTCACGGCGCAGGCCGATATCGACCTGCTGGTCGAGCTGGCGATGGACCACGACATCACGGTGTGCAGCTATGGCGACATGCTGCGGGTGCCGGGTCGTCGCGGCAGCCTTGAGCAGGCGCGCGGTCAGGGCGCGGATGTGCGCGTGGTCTACAGCAGCCTCGACGCTGTCCGACTAGCCGAGCGCACACCGCGGAGGCAGGTTGTGTTCGCAGCCGTCGGATTCGAGACCACCGCGCCCGCCACGGCCGCGGCTGTCCTTGAAGCCGAACGCCGCAAGCTGGACAACTTTTCCTGCCTTACCAGCCACAAGCGCATTCTGCCCGCCATGCTTGCATTGCTGGAGGCGGGCGATGTGAAGCTCGACGGGTTCCTGTGTCCCGGCCATGTGTCGGTCATACTTGGAGCCGATGCCTATCGGCCGATTGTGCAGCGGTTCTTGTTGCCGTGCGTGGTTGGCGGCTTCGAGGATCTGCTCATGGCCGACGCCGTCGCCCAACTGGCCGAGCTGACCCGCGACGGGCGGGCTGCACTGGTCAATCAGTACCCGCAGGTCGTATCGGCGCACGGCAACCGCGTGGCCCGCCAGCTTCTGGATCATGCCTTCGAGATTTCGTCCGCTCGTTGGCGGGGTCTTGGCGAAATTCCGGACAGTGGTCTGATCCTGCGGTCGGCCTACGCGTCGTTTGACGCTGCCAGACGCTTCGTACTGCGGCCGTGCGACGATGCGGAGCCGGTCGGCTGCCGTTGCGGAGAGGTCATTCGCGGACTCATCAAGCCGTGTGATTGCCCGCTCTTTGCCAGTGGATGCACCCCGGTGCATCCCATCGGTCCTTGTATGGTCAGCAGTGAAGGCACGTGCCATGCCTGGTTCAAATACGCCCGTGGCCACGCCCGGTCCGGCGAGAGCGAGCGCGCTGCTAGGTTGGGGACTTCGATCGCTCCGGCGCCGATGGGAGGTGGGCGATGAGTGATCGCGCAGCATCCCGAGGCACCAAGCCGTCGGCGGCCGCGCGACGTGGCGGGCGCATCGCCCTGGCTCATGGCGGCGGCGGACAGCTGACCGATGAACTGATCGAGCACACGATCCTGCCTCGCCTGGGTAATGAACTGCTCAACGAGTTGCTGGACGCAGCCATGCTCGATCTCGGAGCCGGCCAGCGGCTGGCCATGACCATCGACAGCTACGTGGTGCAGCCGTGGCGGTTCCCCGGTGGGGATATCGGTCGACTGGCGGTATGCGGCACGGTGAACGACCTGGCGGTGAGCGGCGCGCGTCCGATCGGGCTGGCGTTGGCGATGATCGTGTCCGAGGGCTTTGCGACGGGCGACCTGGAGGTAATTCTCGATTCCGTGGCCGCTGCGGCGAGTGACGCGGGGGTTCACGTGGTCACGGGTGACACCAAGGCCATTGGCCGGCGTTCCATTCCCGGACCGGATCATGACGGCGACGTGTTTCTGATCACGGCGGGCGTGGGCCGGGCCGCAACGGATGTCCGGCTTGGCCCGAAGCACGTGCGTTGTGGAGATCGACTGCTGATCAATGGACCGATCGGCGATCACGGCCTGGCGATCATGCTTGCGCGTGAGATGCCGGAGATTCAGAGCCCGCTACGTAGTGACGTCGCTCCCCTCAACAGATTGATCGAAGCCGTGCTGGCGAGCCATGGTGAAGCGGTGAGCTTCATGCGTGATCCGACACGCAGCGGCCTCGCGGGTTTGGGCGCCGATCTCGCCCGACACTCGGGGCTGCACGTGACGTTCGATGAGAAGGCGATCGAGGTCCGCCCGGCCGCGGAGCATGCCGCCGAGATGCTCGGGCTCGATCCGCTTGAGATCGCCAACGAGGGCAAGGTTGTTCTGGCGGTGCGGGCATCGGCTGTGGATGCGGTGTTGAAGACGCTGCGCGCTCATCCGCTCGGAGAGCAAGCCCGATGCATTGGTGCGGTCGGTGAGGAGCGCGACGGCTTGTGTGAATTGCGGACAGCGCTCGGCGGTCGACGTGTCGTGGCCAAGCCCTATGGAGAACAATTGCCGCGCATTTGTTGATGTGCGGTTGGGTTGGGAAACAGGAAGGGAACAGCGCAATGCACCTTGGGAATAACGCGGTGACGCCGACATGCGCCTTGCTGGGCTTTGGGGCGGCGGCGGTGGGCGCGGGAGTGGCCATCTGGATGGATCGTCGCCTGCGCCGACAGGATGGACAAACCACGATGTCTGCGCCGCGCCCCTTGGAATTCGCCGGGGCCGCAGCGGGGGTGTTCGCACTGCAGATGGCCAACATCACCGTTCTGGCCGGCCAGAGCAGTGGGCACTTCATGGGCGGTTTGCTGCTGGCCTTGTGGTTCGGGCCAGCATGGGGGCTTCTCGGCGTGACCCTGGTGCTTGCCGTGCAGAGCGTGCTGTTCGCCGATGGCGGCCTGCTGGTGTTGGGCCTGAACGTGCTGAACATGGGCGTTGTGCCGTGCCTGCTGGTATATCCGCTGTGGCGGCGTCTGGCGAGCGGCTGGACGGGGGCGGTCTGGTGGGCGTCGGTCGCGCTGGCCGCCTGGGCGTCGATGGTCGCGGCCGCGGTTTTCGCGGCCGTGCAACTGCTCTCACAGCCCGCGGCGGCACAGCAGGCGGGCGCTCTTCTGGCGGCGATGCTCAGCGTGCATGCCGTGATCGGTCTGGTCGAGGCCGGCATCACCCTGACCCTGCTGGCACTGACGCGCGGAGTGCGCCGCTTGCCGCAGTCTGCCGGCGCGTCCCTTACGACCGCGGGTCTGGCGGCGGTGGTGCTGCTGGCTGACCGGTTCGCCAGCCCGTTCCCGGATGGGCTGGAATTCAGTCTTGAAAACCTCGGGCTGCACGGGCTGTCCACCGTGTTCATCGAGCGTGTGGACGCCATGCAGCAAGGTTTGGCCTTGTGGCCTGACTACAGCGTCGTGTGGGGGGCGCTCTTGGCGTGCGGTCTGACGGGATGGATCGGCTTCCTGGCGGTTCGCATCCGAATCGTCCAGACGAACAGGGAAGGAGTAAGGCAGGCATGATTCAGACATTAACCAGACCCGAACCTCCCACCGACGACAAGCGGTGGAAAATTGTCGAAGCGACGATGCGGCGTAACGGTCATGACCGTCACGCCCTGATCGAGACCTTGCACACCGTCCAGGAGAGCTTCGGCTGCCTGGACGAGCCGGCCCTCAAGTATGTCGCCCGGTCGCTGCGTGTTCCGCTGAGCGCGGTATATGGCGTGGCGACGTTCTATCACTTCTTCACGCTCAAGCCGGCGGGAAGACACACCTGCGTCGTATGCACCGGTACGGCATGCTACATCAAGGGCGCCCAGCAATTGGTCGCAGCAGTTAAGGCGAAATACGACATCAAGCCCGGCGAAACATCGACCGACGGGCAGACGTCACTTCTGGCGGCGCGATGCCTGGGCTCGTGCGGGCTTGCGCCGGCAGTGGTGCTTGACGGCGATGTGGTCGGGCGCGTGACCCCCGATGAGTTGATGGCCCGGATGGAAAGGTGGGCTGACAATGACGCCTGATGAAATCAAACATATGGCCAGGGAGGAGCAGGAGGCCCAGAGCCACTGCAAGTACTGTGTGCGCGTCTGCACAGCCGCGGGTTGCCTGTCGAGCGGCGCCCAGCAGGTGAAGGACGCCTTGGACAGTGTGGTGCGGCGCTTCGGCATGGAGGAGGATGTGCCCGTCAAGGGAGTGGGCTGTATGGGCCTGTGCAGCGCCGGTCCGCTGGTGAGTGTGGAGGCGCGCGAAGAGGGCCAGGAGCCGGCGCTTTACAGGGAGGTCAAAGAAGGCGACGCGACAGAAATCGTCACCAACCTGGGTAAAAAGCCGGTCAAGCGATTGGCCCTCCCGTCCGACATGCCTTTTTTCCGACGCCAACAGAAGGTGGTTCTGGAAAACAGTGGCCTGATCGATCCCGAGCGGCTGGAGGAATACGTTGCGGCCGGCGGCTATTCAGGTCTGGTGAAGGCCTTGACGGAAATGTCGCCGGCCGACATCGTGCAGGAATTGACCACCAGCGGTCTTCGCGGCCGTGGAGGCGCGGGGTTCCCGACCGGTCTGAAATGGGCGACCGTCGCCAAGGCTCCGGGTGAGCACAAGTACGTCATCTGCAACGCCGACGAGGGCGATCCGGGTGCATTCATGGACCGGGCCGTGCTCGAGAGCGACCCGCATCGCGTGCTCGAAGGCATGGCAATCGCCGCCTATGCGGTGGGAGCGAATCACGGCTACATCTATGTGCGGGCCGAGTATCCGCTGGCGATCAAACGACTGCGTCTGGCGATCCGTCAGGCATCACGGGCCGGCCTGCTGGGCACGCGCATCTGCGGAACGAATTTCCAGTTTGATGTCGAGTTGCGGCTTGGGGCCGGCGCGTTTGTCTGCGGCGAAGAAACAGCCCTGATCGCCTCGATCGAGGGCCGCCGCGGTCTGCCTCGCCCGCGCCCACCGTTCCCGGCCAACTACGGATTGTTTGGCTGTCCGACGCTGATCAACAATGTCGAGACGCTGGCCAACGTTGCGCCCATTGTCCGCAACGGCGGGCAATGGTTCGCCGCCACCGGCACCGAAAAGAGCAAGGGCACCAAGGTTTTCGCTCTCGCCGGCCGCATCAGTAACACCGGCCTCATTGAAGTGCCGATGGGCATTCAGTTACGTGACATTATTTTTGAGATCGGCGGCGGCATTCCCGACGGCCGCAAGTTCAAGGCCGTCCAGACCGGCGGGCCGTCCGGTGGCTGCATTCCCGAGCAGCACCTGGACATGAGTGTCGACTACGAATCGCTGGCGCAGGTCGGGTCGATCATGGGTTCGGGCGGCATGATCGTCATGGATCAGACATCGAACATGGTCGACGTGGCCAGGTTCTTCATGGAGTTCTGCATGACCGAGAGCTGCGGCAAATGCGTGCCATGTCGGGTCGGCACATATCAGATGCATGAACTGCTGGAAAAGATCTGCCGAGGCGAAGGGCGGCAGCGTGATCTGGACCTGCTCAAGGAGCTGTGCGACGTGGTGCGTAACACCAGCCTCTGCGGCCTGGGGCAGACGGCGCCGAATCCGGTGCTGAGCACGCTGCGCTATTTCGAAGACGAGTATGAAGCTTTGATTGGTGCCGGCGCGACCGTCATCGCTGGCAATGGGGAGGAGCGGTGATGACCAGAACCAATGTACCCCAGGTCCAGACTTTCACCCTGACGATCGACGGCCAGATGGTGAGCGCCGTCACGGGCCAGACAATTCTGGATGTTGCCCGTGAGCAGGGAATCATGATCCCCGCACTGTGCAACGTCGACGGTCTGAGCACGTGGGGCGGCTGTCGCCTGTGCGTGGTCGAAGTCGAGGGGCAGCGCAAACTCCTCCCGGCGTGCGCGACAGCGGCCAGCGAAGACATGGTCGTCCACACCCAGTCCGAGAAACTTCAGGCGTATCGCAGGATGATTCTCGAGCTGCTGTTCTCAGAGCGCAACCACGTGTGCTCGGTGTGTGTATCGAACGGCCATTGCGAGCTGCAGGCGATGGCCCAGGCGCTGGGCGTGTCGCACGTACATGTGCCGTACCGCTTCCCCGGGCTGGAAGTGGATTCGAGTCATGACCGGTTTCGCATGGACCACAACCGCTGCATCCTGTGCACGCGGTGTGTGCGCGTGTGTGACGAAATTGAAGGGGCGCACACCAAGGATGTGCGTGGTCGCGGCATTGAAGCGACCATCATCCACGACCTCAATCAACCATGGGGCGACTCGGACACCTGCACCAGTTGTGGCAAGTGTGTGCATGTCTGCCCGACCGGAGCGCTGGTCGAAAAGGGCACCAGTGCCGGCGAAATGTTCAAGCGCCGCGAGTTCCTTCCTTATCTGACCCTCATGCGGGAAGCCAGCGATGAGTAATCTGAAGAAACCCAAAGTCGCAACGGTCTGGCTTGACGGCTGCTCTGGTTGCCACATGTCATTCCTCGATATGGATGAACGGCTGATCGACCTGGTCGACAAAGTCGACATCGTCTATTCACCGGTGATCGATCCCAAGCAGTTTCCGCCCGACGTGGACGTGACGCTGGTCGAGGGGGCGGTCAGCAGCGACGAGGATGTTGAAAAGATCAAACTGATTCGGCGGCGGACCAAGGTGTTGATCGCCCTGGGCGACTGCGCGGTGACAGGCAATGTGCCAGCGATGCGCAATCCATTCAAACGAGAGCAGCTTATGGATCGTGCATACGTTGAGAATGCGACTTCTCCGCATGGCCGTAAGGGCCCGGACAAGTACGTTCCGCCCCTGCAGCCGCATGCGAGGCCGCTGCACGAGTGGGTCGATGTGGATCTGCACTTGCCCGGCTGTCCGCCGCCGGCCGATGCGATCCATTTTGTCATCAGCGAGTTGTTGGCCGGCCGCATGCCCGAACCTAGCCAGGTCACAAGGTTTGGCCTCTGAAGTCCAGCCGGCCGCTGAACACGAAGTCCCCGCCCGATGCGGGTCTGCAAGCCCAAGGGCGAACATGCGAGTGAGCAGACATCATGGCTCAAGACATCACGATTGAACCGGTTACGCGTATCGAGGGCCACGCCAAGATCACCCTGAAGATGGGTGACGACGGCAAGGTGCGCGATGCGCTCTTTCACGTGACGCAGTTCCGAGGCTTCGAGAAGTTCGTCGAGGGCCGGCCGCTCAGCGAAATGCCCTCGATCATGGCCCGCATCTGCGGCATCTGTCCCGTAAGCCATCTGATGGCCTCCGCCAAGGCCTGCGACGATCTGCTGGCGGTAGGCATTCCGCCAGCGGCTGACAAGCTGCGGCGGCTGATGAATGCGGCTCAGTTTGTTCAGTCCCACGCGCTGAGCCTGTTTCATCTGTCGAGTCCGGACCTGATCTTCGGCATGGATGGTCAGCCGGGGGAGCGCAACATTGTCGGCCTGATCCGCAAGCATCCCGACCGGGCCCGGGACGGCGTGCTGCTGCGCAAATTCGGCCAGCAGATCATCGAGTTGCTGGGCGGCAAGCGCGTGCATCCGGCCTGGTGCGTTCCCGGCGGGGTCAATACACCGCTCACCGCCGACAAGCGCGATCAGATCCGCCAGAAAATCACTGAAGCCAAGGCGATCGCTCTGCGCACGATGGACTGGTTCAAACAGATTCTCGATCAGTTTCCCGAGGAAACACAGACCTTCGGCAACTTTCCCACGATGTATATGAGCCTCGTTCAACCTGACGGCGAGTGGGAACACTACGACGGCGACCTGAGGTTCATCGACGCCGACGGGTCAGTGGTGGTGGGGCAACTGCCGCATCGCAAGTACCGTGAGCAGATCGGAGAGCACGTCGAAGACTTCTCGTATCTCAAGTTCCCCTACTTCAAGCCACGCGGCTACCCCGCGGGCATCTACCGTGTCGGTCCACTGGCTCGGCTCAACGTCTGTTCCCACATGGGCACGGATCTGGCGGAGAAGGCCCTTATGGAGTTCCGCCAGCGATGCGGCCGTCCCGCGGCCAGCGGTTTTCATTTCCACTACGCCCGTCTGGTGGAGATCATCGCCTCCATCGAGCGCATCGAACGCCAGCTCGACGACGTTGAGATCCTGGACGCGTTTGTGCGGGCCCGGGCCCGGCCCAACCGGCGCGAAGGCGTGGGTATCTCCGAGGCGCCGCGCGGCACGATCATTCACCACTACCGAATTGATGAGGATGGCCGCATGGTCTGGGCAAACCTCATCATCGCTACAGGGCACAATAATCTGGCCATGAACCGGGCCGTCAAACAGGTCGCCCAGCATTTCGTTGATGGCAAACACCTGAAGGAGGGCATGCTCAACCGTGTTGAGGCCGTCGTGCGCACCTTCGACCCGTGCCTGAGTTGCTCGACTCACGCCATGGGCCAGATGCCCATGGTGATCGCTTTGGAAGGCCCCGATGGACGCATCCTTGATCAGATTGTCCGTGACTGAATCGACATGGCGCCCTGCGCCGCGGGCGCAGGTGCTGATCGTGGGGTTCGGCAACACGTTGCGCGGCGATGACGGCGCCGGGCCGGCGGTGGTCGCCCGTCTGGCGCTGCGCGTGCCGCGACGCCTTGTGGAGCAGGGCCGCGTGCGGCTGATCACACGCCACCAGCTTGTGCCCGAGCTGTGCCTCGACCTGTCCGAGTGCGCATCGGCGATCTTCATCGACGCGGCCACGGATCTGCGACCGGGGCAAGTGCATTGTGCGGCAGTGCGTCGCGCGCCCGACTTCGGAGCCGGAACGGGTTTGCACACGCTAACGCCCGCAGGGTTGCTGGCTATGACCCAGGCGATGTGCGGCGCTGTACCTGAGGCGCAGTTGTGGTCGATCGGCGCCGCCGATTTCGCATTCGGCGAAAATCTGTCGGCACCGGTGGAAGCGGCCGTGGCCGACGTCGTGGATCACCTGGTCGCCCGCATTGTCAGTCAAGTCGAAGTGCGATCGACAATGGCGGCCAACGGCATGAAGCTGGAGGTGAGCCGTGCATGAGATGTCGCTCGCCGAGGCGTTGTTAACGCATGTCCAGCGGCGCGTCCCCGAGGGGGCGACACTGCGCAATGTGACCATTGAGGCCGGCGCGGCCTTGGCCCTTGAGCCGACGGCGATGCAATTCGCATGGCAGGCGCTGACCCTGGATACTGCCTTGGCGGGTTCAGCTCTTAACATTGACATCTTGCCGTGGGAGTTGCATTGTCACGAGTGCGGACGCATATGGCCCAGTGACGATCCTCTGGCGCTATGTGCCTGTGGGGCCGCCGCGACGCATCCCGTCGGCGACAGCCGGCTGCGGCTGCTCAGCCTGGACGTTGAGACGGATGCGACGTTCGCGGCCGGTTGCGCGACGATCGCATCAGGTGGGCTGTCGCCCTGGCCGGAGGACGTGCCATGAAAGTGCCGGTGGTCGAGAACGTATTGAAGCTCAACGATGAGCTGGCTGCGATGAATCGACGGCACTTCGCCCAGCACGGCGTGTTTGTGTTGGATCTGATCGGGTCGCCGGGTTGCGGCAAGACGGCCTTGTTGGAAGCCACGTTGCAGCGAGTCAAGAGTGATCTGAGGGTGGGTGTATTGGTGGGGGATCTGGCGACCACGCGGGACGCCGATCGCCTGGCGCGGTGGTCGAATCAGGTCGTGCAGATCAACACCGGCAAGGGCTGTCATCTGGATGCCAACCAGGTGCGGCAGGGTGTCGCCCGCCTCGATCTGGCCGCGCTCGATGTGCTGGTGATCGAAAATGTCGGCAACCTCATCTGTCCGGTGGGTTTTGATCTGGGCCAGCACCTGAAAGTCGGCATGTTCAGCGTTCCCGAAGGCGACGACAAGCCCGCCAAGCATCCGCACCTGGTCCACGCCGCCTCGCTGGTGCTGCTTAACAAGACGGATTTGCTGCCGCACGTGCCCTTTAATCTGGAGCAGTTTCGCGAGGACGTGCGTCGACTCAACGCGGATCTGCCGCTTCTGGAACTGTCGGTCGCACGCGGCGATATTGACGGTTGGCTCGACTGGCTGCGCAGCCAGGTCGCGTAGGCAAAGCCGTCAGGTAGGCAGGCTCCCATGCCCGCATGAGCCGTGAGCGGTGGGCCAGCGGCCCGGACAGCGCCGCTACAATGCCGTCATGCGGTATGCGCTATTGTTTCACGACACCGCACCATCCTCGCATGGAGCGGCTGGCGCCGCTTGAGCGTGTGGCGCACCCGTCGTGTGCTTAACGTATCCTCTCTTTATAATCAAGGCACCGTCAATTCCCAGGAGCGGTTGTTTGCTCTTCTCGAAATCTGTCGAATACGCACTTCGGGCGGTGGCATGGCTTGCCGCACATGCTGAGTCGTCAGATGATCCACGCCGCCCCATCCCCGCCCCGGCGACCCAGATCGCCGCGGCGACCCAGATCCCCAGCCGCTTCCTGTCCGACATTCTCCAGGCCCTGGCCCGCGGGGGCGTGGTGGATTCCCAGCGTGGACCCAAGGGGGGGTTCATCCTCAGCCGGCCAGCCGACCAAGTCTATGTCCTGGATATCGTCAGAATTATCGATCCCATCCATCGCGTGGGCAGTTGCCCGCTGACCGGTGCGGCGCATCACGATCAACTTTGCCCATTACATCAGATGCTTGATGACGCTCTGGCACAGATCGAGACGGTGTTCGCCCGCACGAGACTGGCGGATCTGACGTGCCTCGAATTGGGCATCAAGCCGCCCGATGGCCGTACGACAGCCTCAGACGCCGCCGCGCCATCTCGCCGCGGACGCTCGCCGCGGGCCTCGGCCAGACATGGTGGACGCGGCCGATGATCCGCACTACTGCCGGCTCGCGGATGACGACAGCATCGGTCGCAGGGCGAACGGTGTTAGCCGTCATGCTTCTGGCCGCTGTGTCCTTGCTCGCCGCATGCGGTACGAACATGGCATCCGCGTCGGCCACATTCAAGCCGAATCACGAGCGTCAGCACGTCCAATCCCCAGTCGTTTCGTCCACGGCTTCTCTGGAGATCGACGGTCAGGTCACGACGCTGCGGTTGAGCCGCAGCGTGCCCATTGTCCAGGTGCGAATCGACGGGGCCGGACCGTTCGACATGGTTCTCGACACCGGGGCGGGTTTGTGCATTGTTTCGCCGCGACTGGTCAAGCGGCTGGGCGATACGGCTCGGCCTCGATTGAGCCGGTCCAATGGTACGGTGACTGACGTGCACGGCCGGTCCGTCGATGTGCCCCACGAACTGCGAGGGCACCGATGGACGCTCGGGCCGGATGCCGGGCCGGATCTCGGGTCTGTGTCGGCGGCGGTGCTTCCGCTGGACCATGTGCGGGCGGCGTTTGGCGAGTCGATTGAGGGAATCCTCGGCCTGCCCGCGTTTGCCGGCCTGGCGTTAAGCATCGACTACGCCCGCGGTCAACTGCGCGTCGGGCGTGAGTTACCCGCCGAGCTCGCCGCGGTGCAACCGGAGTCCCGTATCGTCGCGGCGTCAATTGGACCGCGAGGTCTGCGCGTACCGGTTCTTTGGCGCGGCCAAAGCTTCGATTTCGCTGTGGATACCGCCAGCACCCTGGGCATCGAGGTCAGCCGCTCGCTCGTGTGGCGTATGGCGTTTGCCCATCCACCCCGGCGGGCGGTGGGGGCCCGGGGGCTGACGGGCGGCGGTGAGGACGAGATCATTGGCCGACTTTACGACGATATGACGTTGGCCGGTATAGCGCTGCACCGTCCGATCGTGCGGTCGGGCAGCGACAACCGCATCGGCACCGGCTTGCTGCGGCATTTCATTCTGCATATCGATACGCGCCGCCAGCGTCTGGTCTTTGAACCCTACGGTCAGCGCACCCGTCTGGACTTCGCGCCGGTGCGGCGCGTCTGGCCGGACTTCGACGTACGCCCCACCGCGGCGGGCCTGCTCGTTATCTCAATTGATGCCGGCGCCGTCGACAAACTTTCGCCTCTGCATGTGGGGGATCTGATCGTGCGTGCCGGTGGGCGGCCGGTAGGGCAATTGAGTCCGACCGCCTGGGCGGCCCTGCTTGGGGGAGACGAGCCTGTGTCTCTGACGGTGCGGCGCGGCGATCGTCTCGTGGCGGTTGTACTTCCGGTCTACGCAATGATCCCCTGAAGCATGGTCTTGGGCGGCCTGGCGTCGGGTCGGTCCTGCCGCGGTGAGCGGTCTTGACTTGCGCCTGGGGGTGCGTACTCTATGGCGCTGCCGACGCGGGTACTGGCCTGCGAAGGGCACGCGCGGGTGTGGCGGAATTGGCAGACGCGCCGTCTTCAGGTGGCGGTTCTCGAAAGAGAGTGGAGGTTCGAATCCTCTCACCCGCATCCCAAGGCCGCTTCGGGTACATGCCCGAGGCGGTTTTTCTTTACGGCTATCGCGAGGGGCACCCGCACTTATCCCACGCGGGTCGAAAATCGAGGTCCGAAGGTATATTGACCGGTAACTGCGGGCGTGGCGAAATTGGCAGACGCGCCAGATTTAGGTTCTGGTGGGCTAACCCCCGTGGAGGTTCGAGTCCTCTCGCCCGCATTAGCTCCGGAGTTCCATCCCCGCCACCTTTCAAGGCTCGATCGCCTACCAGCATGTGAGCAGTCGCTGTCCCATCGCCTGCGGGCTACTGTCGAGACCTCGACGACGCGGGCACCGCGCTGGCGGTAGTGGTCGATGAGAGGCTGCGTGCGGTCACGGTAGAGAACCAGCTTGCGTTCAATCGCCGGCCTGTCGTCATCGACACGGCATGTGCGGTCGCCGCCTGTGTTACCGGCGATCCGGGCATGGATCACCGCGGCGTCGCACTCGAGAACGATCAGGACGCGAACGTCGAGGAGCCGGTCGACGTCCCGCGCCTGGCCGGTATGACGCGGCAAGCCGTTGAGCACCAGCAGGCCATCCCCGGCCATCGGTCGCTCGGTCATGAACTGGCGCAGGATCGCGGCCGCAATCGGAAACTCGTGGTCTTCCAGAAGCGCTTGGGTCGCCAGACAGCGGCGGATGATGAATAGATCGGCCTCGCTGAGCCCTGACGGTGGTTTTATCCGCGAGGCGGCAACCCGTAACTGCTGGCCGAAGTCAAAGTGTAAACATTGCCGCCCGCCCACTCGCCGGTCGTCCAGCCATTCGCCCAGCGGTGTCTTGCCCGAGCCGGTCGGGTCCAGCAGCAGCAGGGCGGAGTTGGATTCATCGGCCAGAGGCATGGACCACCGCCCCTTGATCGGAGTGAGCAGACATTCGGGATCATCCCGTCGCTTAATTCATCAGCTTACCGCGCGTTTCACGCCCCTACCCGGTGGTGGGGTGGGGCTTTTTCTAGCGGGCAAGGGCCAACCGGTTGACAACGGCCGATTCCTGATCGATATTAAGTCCAGCGATGCATACTCAATCCCGTCAATACGGCTATTTTGGGTTCTGGTTTACCCGGCGCGAAGCCGCAGCGGGAATGATGTAAGCTCGGAAGCAGAAACCGAAGCGAACCAACCCCGATGCGGCCGAGCGTCGGGGTTTTTGTTTTCGCGATGACAAAGCCCGCAAGGCTGCCAAAGGAGACATCGTCATGATCATCGTGATGCGGCCCGGCGCGACGCCACAGCAAGTGGAGCATGTGAGACAGATGGTGCGCGACGCAGGCCTTAAAGATCATCCCATCGTGGGCACCGACCTCACCGTTGTGGCCGTCATCGGCGACGACCGTAAGAAGGATAAGGGCGCATTTGAACAGGCTCCCGGCGTCGACCGGGTCATGCCCGTTCTAGCCCCATACAAGATGGCGGCCCTTGAAACCCGCAAGCGCAAGACGCTCGTGCGCGTCGGCGAGGGCGACCTGTGCGTCTTCGGTGGCCAGGAGGTGCCCGTGGTGGCAGGTCCGTGCAGCGTCGAAGGCGAGCAGGCCATCATTGATGTGGCCCACGCCATCAAGCATGCTGGCGCGGCCGCTTTGCGCGGCGGAGCTTTCAAACCCCGCACCAACCCATACAGTTTTCAGGGGTATGGCGAAGATGGGTTGAAGATGCTCGCCGCCGCCCGGGCCGAGACCGGTTTGCCCATCATCACCGAGGTGCTGACGCCGACCGACGTCGATCTGGTCGCCTCCTACGCCGATTGCCTGCAGATCGGCACCCGCAACAGTCAGAACTTCAAGCTTCTGGAAGCTTGTGGCCGCCAGCCCAAGCCCGTGCTGCTCAAACGCGGCATGTCGATGACCATCGATGAGTTTCTCCAGGCCGCCGAGTACATCCTCTCCGAGGGCAATCCCAACGTCATTCTCTGCGAACGCGGCATCCGCACGTTCGAGGATCACACACGCAATACCCTGAGTCTCTCGACCATTCCCGAGCTGCACTATCGCACGCACCTGCCGGTGGTCAGCGACCCATCGCACGGCACCGGTCACGCGCGTCTTGTCGCCGACATGAGCCGTGCGTCCATCGCCGCCGGGGCCGACGGCCTGTTGCTGGAGGTGCATCAGGATCCGGAGCACGCCATGACTGACGGGGCGCAGTCGATCACGCCCGAAGCCCTCGCCAAGCTCATGCCCACGCTTGTCCGTGTGGCGGAAGCGGTCGATCGTCGCTGCGGTTCCGCGACCGCCAGCCGAGCCCGTGCAGCTATGACCAACTCCTGAGGCCGTGGCTGAATCGCCGCGGGTGGGCCGTTACAATCGGTCCCCCAAAGGAGATCGAACCATGCAGGAATTGGTCATCTGCGCCATCGGCCCCGACCGCACGGGCATCGTCGACGAATTGACGGGGCTGCTGCATGAGCACGGGGCCAACGTGGGACAGTCGCGCATGGTCAACCTCGCCGGGCAGTTCGCCCTGTTGTTGGCCGCTCAGACACCGGCTGAGCAGGTCGACACCCTCGCCCAGGCGGTGCACGATAGAGCACGGGCTCTGGGCATGTCGGTGACCATCGCCCGTCCCGAGCCGGCCGTGCGCGCGCCGAAAGCCGGACGGGCCATGCGGCTGCGGGTTTCGGCCATGGACCAGCCCGGCATCATCCATCGCGTCACGCATCTGCTGCATCAGTGCGGGGCGAATATTGAGGATCTGACCACCGACCTCGAGGCCGGCTCTTACACGGGAACCCCCCTGTTTCGAATGGAACTGGCCATGACGCTGCCAGCCGAGGCGCCAGTTCGTGAGCTTCGCCGCCAGCTCGCGGAACTCTGCGACGCACTCAATTGCGATTACGACCTGCACGCGGCCTGAAGGCTGGAGTCGCCGCATCGCATGGGCCGACCGACGGGGCTTGCCGGTCGCTCGCCGTCGCGTATTCTCGCCACGAGGGTTCATGGAGGGAGTCGGCCATGTCGCATCAGGTCATCCGTCTAAAGGCTGGCGATTTCGACGATCTCATGGTGTTTCTGGGCGAGGCTTTCGGGCATGGCCCCACATGGTTCCACACCAACTTGCCCACGATCTATCAGCCCACCGACGAGGATATGGCCAACAACTTCGCCATCCGCGTTGACGGTCGCCTTGCCGCCGTGGTTGGGGTGTTCCCTGCGACCATGATCTGCGGTGACCGCCCACTCAAGCATGCGGGTATCGGGGGCGTTTCCACAGGCCGTGATTTTCGCCGCCTTGGCTTGATGAAACGCGTCATGGACCACGTTGTTCAGGCCATACGTGAGGAGGGTTACGCACTGTCCTACCTCGGAGGTCAGCGGCAACGCTATCGTTATTGGGGCTGGGAGCGCACCGGCCTCACGCTCCGCGCACGACTTTGCCATGCGAACCTGCGTCACGAACCCACATGGCAGCGAATCGTGCCGCTGAGCCTTCGACGCGTCGAGGCCAACGACCCGTGCCTGCCCGCCATGCAGGCCCTCCACGACCAACGACCACGACGCATGAGCCGTCCACGGTTCGCCGACCATCTGGTCGAGTGGAGCGGACAGCCCATGGTCGGCGTCGATGTCGATGACCAGGTAGCGGCCTATGGCTGCATGCGCGCCGGCAAGTCCGAAATCGACGATCTGACCGCACGCGATGCTGACGCCGCCCTCGGCTTCGTCCGCGCCGCCATTGAAGTCGAGAAGCACGATCAGTTCCTCTTTCTCGATCCGGTTGTCGAGCCCGCCCTCCAGCCGCTGATCGACATGGCCGAAGTTGTGAGCCTCGAAGAATCGGGCAATTGGCAGATATTCGATTGGCCCGCGGTCACGGAAGCCCTTTTGCGGCTGTCGATGCGACGGCGGCCCCTCCTAGACGGACGTGTTGTCCTTGAAGCACAGGGGCATGCCGGCGTGCGTTTTGAGATTTCTGTGGAAAGAGGGAATCCAGCCTGCCACAAGACCAATGCGACCCCCCATCTGAGCGCCGATGCGTGCTTGCTCACCCGAGCACTTTTCGGCCCACTGTCGCCGTCACAGGTGCTGGCCGTGCCGCCGCGGGCCGCCATCCTCGAACAGTGGTGTCCGCTGCCGCTGTTTCTCAGTCATCAGGACTGCGTGTGACGCAGCGCTCGATCAGGCCCACGTCGAGCGACTGCCTCAGCACAGCGCCAACAGGACGTCTGCGATACCCAATCCACCGATCGCCAGGCTGACCAGCCCATTGAGTGTGAACAACGCCATCTGCATCCGTCCTGTGCCGCTGCGCCACACGATCACGTGTTCCAGCAGTAGCAGAGCGGCCATGATCCCGAGACCCGCGGCAAAGAAAGATCCGAGCAGGGGGCTGATCCACCACGCGGCCACGAGGGCAGCTGAGGCCACGATGTGCAGGACGCGACTGATCCACAGCGCCGCCCGTACGCCCAGGCGCGAGGGAATCGAGTGCAGGCCCTGCTCGCGATCCACCGTGACGTCCTGAAGCGCATAGATCACGTCGAAACCGGCTACCCAGCCGGTCACCATAGCCGCCAGCAGCCAGACGGGCGGTTCACCCAGATACCCAGGCCGCACCGCGATCGCCGCGGCCACCGGCGACATCGCCAGCGCACTGCCAAGGACCATGTGACACATCCATGTGAAGCGCTTGGTGAAGCTGTAAATCCCCAGCCACGCCAGCACCAGGGGCGACAACAACAATGGCCACCGGTTGCCGTCGCGCAACCAGAAGACGCACGTCGTCGCGATGAGTCCCAGTCCGCACGTTGCCGCCGTCGCCAGCATGAAGCCACGCGGCAGGGCTCCCCGAGGAATCGCCCGGCTGGCCGTCCGAGGGTTCACCGCGTCAAGCCGCGCGTCCGCCCAGCGGTTGACGCACATCGCCACCGTCCGTGCGAGGACCATGCACAGCACGATCAATCCCAGAGTCACGGCGTCGGGCCGCACACCGTTGGACCCGGCCGCCAGGAACGTCGCCAGCAGTGCGAACGGCAGCGCGAAAACCGAGTGGCTGAGCTTGATATCCGATGCGACCAGGCGAAGGCGGTTCGGGAGCGAGGTGGCGGCGATAGTCGTGGGGGCGGGTGTGTCCATGGTCGGGCGACAGGATATCGCCGCTTACGCCTGCGGGCGCGAAAGGCCGGGATCGTTCGGCCCCACACCGTCATGTTGGTCCATGCGGCCGGCGTCCTCGCCCCAGCGAACATGCAGGTGGTGCGGCACGTCCAGCAGGTCCAGCACGCGCCCGACCACGTTGTCCACCAGATCGTCGATCGTCTGCGGCAGCAGGTAGAACCCCGGGTTGGCCGGGCACACGATCGCTCCGGTTTCGGTGGCCGCGGCCATGTTGCGAATCTCAACCAGGCTCAGCGGGGTCTCGCGATGCACCAGCACCAACCGTCGCCGCTCCTTGAGCGCCACCGCCGCCGCCCGATGCAGAAGGTTGTCCGCCCGGCCATGCGCCACCGCGGACAGCGAGTTCACCGAGCACGGCACGATCACCATGCCGTCATGTCGGAACGATCCGCTGGCGATCGACGCCCCCACGTCGCGGTAGTGATGCACGGTCAGGCCCGGCACCATCCCGCCGACGGCGGTTCGACCGGTCAGCGCCTCGACATCCAGGCCTTCGAGTCCCAGCTCATCGTGCAGCAGACGCTGACCCAGTGGCGAAACAACCAGATGCGTATCCACGTCCGCGGCCAACAGCAGATGAATAGTCCGGCGGGCGTATATCGCACCGCTCGCGCCGCTGATGCCGACGACGATCCGCTTCGCCATAAGCCCGCCTCCTTTACCGCCGGGAACTCCCATCAAGCATGGGCAACCCAATGGTAGGGTGGTCGAATCGCCCTGAAAAGCGTGATCACGACACCGTCAACCCGTCGGTATCGCCAGGGTGAAGTGCGACATGCCGCAGCAATGTTCCATATCAGCCTTGATTGCAGATTTTGAACGCGGCCTTGAGTGCCTCGACAGCGTCGCCTTTGGGACTGAACTCGTGACCGACGAAGCCGTCGTATCCCGTGGCGGCGATGGCCTTGGCGATGCCTGTCCAGTTCATCTCCTGCTCGTCGTCAAGATCGCGACGGCCCGGGTTTCCGGCCGTGTGGATGTGGCCGATGTAAGGCATGGCTTTGCGCAGGTTGCGAATGACGTCGCCTTCCATGATCTGCATGTGGTAGACGTCAAACAGCAGCTTAACCCGCGGACTGCGAACCATTTCCATCAAGGCCATGCCCCAGTCGGTGTGGTCGCACTGGTAGCCGGGATGGTCGACCTTGCTGTTGAGCAGCTCGACATTGAGGTTAACGCCCTTGTCCTCGGCGTAAGAAGCGACGCGGCGCAGCACCTTGGCGCACTCGATGGCGCCCTCATAGTCGCTTTGGCCCTTGTTGCGAGTGCCGGAGAAACAGATCAGGCCGGGAATTCCCAGTTTAGCGGCGATGTCGATGGAAGCCTTCAGTTCCTTCTCAATACGGTCGTGATTTGCAGGCTTGTTCAGCCCGTCTTCGAGCGTCTGGTGCCCGCACATGCTGGCGATGATCATGCCGTTGGCCTTCGCGGCCGCAGCTAGCTGTTCGAGCGTGACGTTGTGCATGTTGCTGTCGCGTTGCCATAGCTCGACGCCCTTGAAGCCGATCTGGGCGGCGGCGTTCATCATCTGGTCGATGGTCTTGCCCTTGGGCATGTAAAGCGGATAGCAGAAGGACTGTTTAAGGGACATGGCGGTCTCCGGCCACGAGAGGCGGGGGGGGTAACGATGCACATCCTGCAGCCAGCCAAGGCCGGAGCAGGCCAGAGAAAATCGCAGATGGCCGACGCTTGTCAAGCGGGGGAGGAGGTCAAGGGCGCGGCGAAGCCAGATTTCGGGCCACGCCCGTCGGGGACAGAAAATACGTAAAAATACTGACTTCGCCCTAAAATATCAGCGAATTTTATCCGAGGATAAAAACTGGAATCGCAATTCGTCCTCTTGCCACCTGCCGTATGGCCAAGTGCATGCCCTATGCCGCCGGTGGTACGAGAGATTGGGCTATTGGGAACGGCGGCGAGCCGTTGTTGAAGGTTCGATATCAACCCCCTGTCTTTGAGGCAGTCCTCAGCACCCGCAATTGAGACAACATCAGCTTCGTCGTTGTGGCAGGTTGACGGGGCTGTGGGCGTACCGATTCAGAATCCGGGCCGAAGGAGGCTTCAGATGTCACAGCAGTGTCGCGTTTGCATCGTGGCGTTGGTGATTGGAATAAGTACGTTCACCCCGGCGTTGGCGGGGACTCAAAAACCTACCCCTGACCAGGCTGTCGGTCTGCTTCAGGAAGGCAACCGCCGCTTTGTGCAGGGGCGGTCCAACCATCCCAACACCGGCGTCGACCGTCTGGCTCAAGCTGGCCGCGAGAACCAGGCCGATTACGCTTACGCGACGATTCTCACCTGCAGCGATTCGCGTGTGCCGGTGGAGCGCGTTTTTGATGCTGGCGTGATGGATCTCTTCGTCATTCGGGTAGCGGGCAACGTTTGTGACACCGATGAAATTGGATCGATCGAATACGGGCTCTCACACGTGCATACGCCGGTTCTCGTCGTGCTCGGCCACACGCAGTGCGGCGCGGTGACGGCGGTCACCCACGCGATGCAGGGACATGGCCATGCCTTGGAACTGAATATTCCTCCTCTCGTTGACAACATTGGACCCGCGGTGCAGCGCACCATGGCTCAGCACGTGGGCCTTCAGGGTGGCGAGCTCATCGAACGGGCGATCGAGGAGAACGTCTGGCAGGCTGTCGCCGATCTCCTGACCCGCAGTCCGTCCACACGTCAATTGCTGATCGACGGCAAGGTGCAGATTCGCGGTGCGATCTACGACGTGGCGAGCGGCCATATCAACTGGCTTGATGAACAGCGAGCCGCCCAGATTCTGGCCGCCGTGCAGCAGGATCCGAACCGCCAGACGCAGGCCATGGCTACGTCCATGACCAGTAACGGTGACGGCCCTATGCGCCACCCCGCCGCCGGTCTGCTTTCGGCACACGGGGACACAACGGCAGCGACGACTTCGACACGGAGCCGGAATGATCGCAGCCCATCAGCCGCGGATGCTGTCGCCGCCGCTATCGGGGCGCCGGGAGCGTTCGCAAAACCGGCTCCCGCGGCTGTGAATCGTCCGCCCTTCGGCGTGACGGCCGGAACCGCCGAGGCATTCACGCATCGGCAAATTCAAAGCACCTCGCAGGTGCTGGTCAGCGTCTTCTGGGTGCTTACGGCGATGACCCTTGTGGGCACGCTTTGGGTCGCATGGTGGCTCGGCTCCATCCGGACCGCGGATGGAGCGTGCAAGTGGGGGCTGACACTGGGGACCAAACTCACGGCCGGATTTGGCTCGCTGGCGACCCTCATCATGCTCGTCAGCAGCCTCTCACTTGCCGGTCAGCAGGCTAACAGCAAGCACCAGGCGGAACTGGGCGACATCGTCGGCGACGCCGCGTTGCTCGATCTGATGCAGCAGAACATGCTGATGGTTCGCATGAACGTCAAAGACTTCCTGATCACCCACTCCGACGAGGATCTGAAGCAGTACTCCGACTACCTGGCGACTACCACGAAGCTGCACGAAGCGGCCGTCGAGGAGGTCCATGATCCACAGCGGGCAGCCATGGTTCGTGAAATCGGTGACAAACTGGAAAGTTATCAGGAGCGATTCGTTGAGGTGGTTAAGGCTCTCGACAAGCGCAACGGCGTCGTCAAGGGGCAACTGGATGTTGCGGGAGCCCGTCTGACGCAGGTGCTTGAAGCGATCATCGAGACGGCCCATGAAGACGGCGATCTGGTGGCCGCTCTGGACGCGGCCAACGTCATGGATCATTTCGCGATGGCCCGGCTTGACGTGATGAAATTCTTGCGCACCAGCGATCAGGCGGATGCTCGAGCCGCGATTGAGCAGATGGAAGAAGGCGCGAAACTACTGCGGGCTCTGCACGCCGACGTCGAGCACCCGATCCGCAAGAAGTGGGTCAAGGAAGCCGAAGAAGGCTACAGCTTTTACGCCGACCGAGTGGAGCACACCATTGATCTGGTGCATGAGTGCGACCGACTGGTGCTCGAAAGCCTCGACGTCATCGGTCCGCAGATCGCCGCGATCGGCCGCGATTTAATCGCCTCGATTCACGGGCGTGAGGCTGAGCTTGAAGCGCAAGCGGAGGCGAACGCAGCTAGCATGCGCGTCAAGGCCGTATCGGTCAGCGGTGTGGCATTTATGGTTGCCCTGGGCGTGGGGTTGGTGCTCGTTCGCTCCCTGACGCGTGCGATCGGCCGTGTGCTCGATGTGCTGCAACGCGTCGCCAATGGCGATTTGACCGCCGATGCGCTGGGGATGACAACATCCGACGAGATGGGCGAGCTGGGCCGGGCGACTGACACGATGTCCGCCGCGTTGCGTAGCCTGGTGCGGGACGTGACCTCGTCGGCCTCGGAAGTGGCAGGCGCGGCGACGGAGATCGCCGCCAGCAGTGAGGAGATCGCTCAGGGTACAACCCAGCAGGCCGAACAGGTCACCCAGATTTCATCGGCGATTGAAGAGATGTCGGCATCGATTGTCGAAGTCGCCCGCAAGAGCAGCGAGGCGGCGACCAGCGCCGGGGATTCGGGCCGCATCGCTCAGGAAGGCAACAAAGTTGTTGAAGAAACGATTGTCGGCATGCAGTCGATTGACGATGCGGTGTCCGCCAGCGCCACGAGCGTGGCCGAGCTGGGCAAGCGCGGCGAGCAGATTGGAAAGATCGTCGAGGTGATCAACGATATCGCGGACCAGACGAACCTGCTGGCCCTCAACGCCGCGATCGAGGCGGCCCGAGCCGGCGAGCATGGACGCGGTTTCGCCGTCGTGGCCGACGAGGTGCGCAAGCTCGCCGACCGCACCACCAAGGCCACCGACGAAATCGCCGAGTCGATCCAGGCCATCCAAGGGGAAACCAATGAAGCCGTACAGCGGATGAATGCCGGTACGGAACAGGTCAAAACCGGCGTCGAACATGCCCGGCAGGCGGGAGACAGCCTGGCGAAAATCGTCACGTCCGCCAGCGAGGTCGCCCAGATGGTGCAGTCCATTGCGGCGGCCGCGGAAGAGCAGTCGGCCGCCAGCGAGCAGGTCAGCCGAAACATCGAATCCATCAGCTCGGTGGTCCAGCAGACCAATGAAGGTACGCAGCAGGCGGCCAGCGCCGCGGCGAGCTTGTCGCAGAAGGCCGAGCACTTGCAGCAGCTGGTAGCCAGATTCCGTGTGAAATAGACCGGTGCCAATCGTGGTTCGATGATACACGCAGGACGCCTCGGACCATCTCCGAGGCGTCTTTGTCTGAGGTATGGTGCGACAAGACCGGCGCGTCAACTCCAAGGTTTCGGCGCGGCGCGAGCCTCGCTACGATGCTGGTCCCGATGCATGAACACCTGCGGGATCGCGTGTTGACAGCTTGGGCGGCGTTGGTGAGTCGCCGTCCATGGACTGTGCTTTGGATTGCTGTGGCGGCAGTCGGCATGGCGGCGACCGTGTCGACCGTGGGCGTGCATGGGGGACCGTGGCGGGTGGGGCCACTGAGGTTTCAGGCGGATCGAAACGACCTGCTCAGCGCGAACCTGGATTGGAATCGGCGCTTCATCGATTGGCAGCGAGGTTTCGGGGGGCGAGACCAGGTGGTCGTCATCATCGATCTGGGGATTCGGATGGGGGAGCCGGGTTACACGGCGCGTCGTGCGGCCGGTGAGGCATTGGCCGATGAATTGGGCGTGTGGCTTCGTACGGCCGAGCCGAGGGGAACCAATGGCCAACGACGGCCTGTGGCCGAGGCGGTGTTCTGGGCCTTGGATCCGGCGACGGCCGATCCGCGGGCGATTCGCCTGCTGAAGGACGAAGACTTTGAGGCGGCTGCAGGACGCGTGTCACGGGGCCTTGAGCAGGCTCGGCCAGTTCTGAGCGCGCAGTCGGCGGTCGCGTTTCTTGGGCAACTTCAGACCGCCATGGCGACAACACCGGCTTCCACGGGGTCGGCAGCGTCCGCTACCTTTGCCGCCCTCGCCGAGCGCATGTTTGAATTGGCGCGCCTGATCGAAGCGATCGGTCGTCTTCCAGGCGACCTTACCGCGGATCCTTTCGCCATGCTCGCGTCTAGGCAGGGGCCGGACTCTCCCAAACGCGTCTACTTGGCCAGCGACAACGGCCGGTTGTTGTTTCTTCGTTTTCGCCCGGTTCTGGATACGAGTCGGCTCAACGCCTCGGCCTGGGCTCTGGGTCAACTTCACGAAAAGATCGCCATGTTGTCGATCGATCACCCCGGAATCGAGGTCGGCGTGACCGGCATCATGGCTCTCGAAGCCGAGGAGACGGCAGCCGCCACGCGCGACAGCGCCATCGCCTCGGTCATAGCCGTGGTGCTGATCGTGGCGATCTTGGTGGCCGCCTTTCACAGTTGGCGCACGCCGTTGCTGGCCGTGGTGGCGCTGTTGGCTGGCGTAACGTGGACTTTCGGTTTTGCCACTGTGGTGGTGGGACATCTGCAGGTTGTCAGTGTGGTGTTCACGGTCATCCTGCTGGGGCTGGGGATCGCCTACGGCATTCATCTGGCCGCACGCTTTGAACTGGTGCGCCATGCTTACCCAGATGCGGACGACGGCTTCGAGGCGGCGATGCGCGACAGCCTGCGCACTGTAGGACCAGGCGTGCTCACCGGGGCGCTGACCACAGCGGCTGCGTTCGCCACGACGGTGTTGACGGACTTCAAAGGTGTGGCCGAGATGGGCCTGATTGCGGCCGGCGGTGTCATGTTATGCCTGGTCAGCATGGGGACGGTGTTCCCGGCGATGCTGCGGTTGGTCAAACCCGGTGTGCGGCACGTGCGGGCGATGGATCGGCGCCTCCTGCATTTGTTCGAGGAGCGATGGGTGATGCCTGCCGTGCGATGGCCGCGCGTCGCACTGGTGGTGGCGGGCGTGCTGACGGTATTAGCGATCGTGCCGATCGGGGCTGGCCGCATGCCCTTTGATGACGACCTGATCGCTCTGCTGCCGGCTAAGGCCGAGGCTGTGCGCTGGCAGAAACGCATCGCCCTGGACGGCGGCGAGCCGATTCATTTCGGTATCAGCGTGTGTTCATCGCTTCAGCAGGCCAGGGAACGGGCTCACCGGTTACGCGGATGCGACACCGTTCGAAGCGTAAGCGGTGTGGGCCTGCTCTTGCCTGATGATGATGCCGCCAGGCGTGCGACCTTGGATCGGCTGCGTCAACGTTTGGACGAACTGATCACCGTTGGCGGTGCCTCCATGGCCGAATCGATCGGGATCATTGCGGCTCTTACAGAAATGCAGGGGCAATTGGCGGTGGCACGCGGCACCCGTCTTCTGCCCGAACCTTTGATCGCGCCAGCCCGGCAACTGGACGAGGCGCTGCGAACGGCGATTGAACATTGGCTTAGTCTTGAAGGGCCCGAACTTGAAGCGGCTGAAGCTCGCCTGCATGCCTGTTTCACGACATTTCGCGGCCAAATGGTGACGACGTTCCGACAGTTGACGGACACCGGTCCCCTCGATGTCCAAGTGCTGCCGACCGCGCTGCGTTCGACATACGTCGCGCCGGACGGCCGCTGTGTGCTTGAGATCGCTCCAGCTTTGCCGCCTGGCGTCGACAGCCCGCTCGAAGCCGGCTTCCTCAGCCGTTTTGTCGCGGATATGAAGCGTGTCGATCCGCTGGTGACCGGGCCGGCGGTCCAGATTTACGAATCCGGACTTCTCATTAAACGGTCGTACAAGATCGCAGGTCTTCTGGCTCTCGGAGCCGTGCTGGTCCTGGTCTTCCTTGATTTCGGAAGGTTGCACGACGCGCTGCTGAGTCTGCTGCCGGTGGGCGTAGGTTTCGCGCTCACTTTCGGCTTGATGTGGCTGTGCGGCATGCGCGTCAACGCGGCCAACATCATCGTCCTGCCACTCATGTTTGGCATCGGCGTCGACGCCGGTGTGCATATGCTCCACCGCTACCGAGCAGACCCGACCGCTCAGCCATTGGGCCTTTCACACGGAACGGGCAAGGGCATCACGGTGACGAGTCTCACCGCGGTGATCGGTTTTGGATCGCTGCTGGTGGCGTCTCACCGCGGCATTGCAAGCCTCGGCTTTGTCATGGCCAGCGGCATTCTGCTGACCATGTTCGCTTGCTGGTGGGTACTGCCGGCCTGGTTGACGCTGCGGCGGCCGCGCGTGTAACCGCGGTCAGTGAATAGATGGCGGACCAGGCTTGGCTGGCGCGTCGCCATTGCGGCGAAGGCGGAAAAATTCACGCAACAGGGATGCTCCTTCCTCAGCCAGCACACCGCAGATCACTTCGATCCGGTGGTTGAACCGGCTATCGGTGCATAGGGTGTGCAGCGTGCGGACACAGCCCATCTTCGGATCGTCCGCCCCGTACAGCAGTCGGCTCACGCGCGCGTTTACCAAGGCGCCGGCGCACATGGGGCACGGTTCAAGCGTGACGGCGATGCTGCACCCGTCCAGCCGCCAGGTGCCCAGTCGGCGAGCCGCGTCGCGCAGGGCGATCATCTCCGCGTGGGCAGTCGGGTCGGCCGTCGATTCACGCAGGTTGTGACCTTCGGCCAATACTTCTCCACCCCGGTAGATGACCGCGCCGACAGGTACTTCACCAAGCTCGGCCGCACACGCGCCCAGCGCCAGCGCCCGACGCATCATGGCCAGGTCGAGTTCACTCACCTCCGAGGGGTACGTCTGCTCCTGCATCGCCGTAGTGTACGCTGGCGGTTAGACTTGGGCTCATGCCGCCGGACCATGCGCCAGTGAGGGTCGTCTGTGCTCCCGACAGTTTCAAGGGTTCGCTTAGTGCCGCCGCCGCCGCCGCCGCCATGGGGCGGGGGTTGAGACGGGCCAGCGCGACCATCCAGGTGGACCTTTGCCCAGTGGCCGACGGCGGTGAAGGCACCGTGGATGCGCTGGTGATGGCGGGCGGTGGAGAGTTGCGAACCTCGTGCGTGATGGGTCCGCGCGGGCGAAGCATTGACGCACGGTGGGGCCTTTTGACGGTTGGTGCGGCGGGGCGAACGGCCGTGATCGAACTGGCCAGTGCGGCTGGTCTGACGCTGCTGGCCGAGACCGAGCGCGATCCAGCGGCGACGACAACATTTGGCGTCGGGCAACTTATCGCGGTCGCGCTTGACGTGGACGTGCGGCAGATCATCCTCGGCATCGGCGGTAGTGCGACCTGCGAAGGTGCATGCGGCGCGGTCCAGGCGCTGGGCGCGCACTTTTTCGACCGTCGGGGGAGGCCGATCGAGCCGACCGCGCCGATCTGCGGCGGCATGCTATTCGATATTGGTCGCGTCGATCTGCAGGCGGCACGTCGACGTTTCGACGGTGTGAAGCTGACGGTCGCCTGCGATGTGGACAATCCGCTCGTCGGTCCGCGCGGCGCGGCGGCGGTATACGGACCGCAGAAAGGCGCCAGTCCTTGGCAAGTGAAGCTGTTGGACGAAGGGTTGGCTCACCTCGCGGAAATCTGGCGAGCGGAAACAGGTCGCGATGTCACGCAATGGCCCGGCGCAGGCGCGGCCGGCGGATTTGGCGGCGGCGCGATCGCAATGCTGGCCGGCAGTGCCCAAGTGACGCTGAAGTCGGGAATTGAGTTGGTGCTTACGGCAGTCGACTTCGCTCGACGTTTGCGGGGGGCCGCATTGGTGTTGACCGGTGAGGGCAAACTGGATGGTCAGACATTGTCGGGCAAAGCTGTGGCCGGCGTGGTGCGGGCGGCCCGTTGCATCGGGGTGCCCGTTGTGGCGTTGGCGGGCAGACTGGGGGAAGGTGTTGACGGCTTGAAAGCATTGGGCTTGACCACATGGCGCACCATCGGCGACGGGCTTGATGAGCGTGAGTCCATGCGGCGAGCCAACGAATTGATCGAGAACATGGCCGAGCAGGTCGGACGCGAACTGATGGAAAGAGGCGGAATATGGTGATGACGGTGGCGGGACGACGCGGGTCATCGCGACTTGCCGGTCTGTTGGTCGCGGCTCTGTTCGCCGTGGTGCTCGGTGTTCCGTTGGTGATGAGCCTGCAGGGCGGCGCGGAGGAATCCGCGACAGCGGGTATCGACGGGCCGACGCTGATCGTCGTCACGCCCAACAACGAGCAGATTCGTTTTGAGTTCGAGGCCGGCTTCAACCGCTGGCGGGAGGATCGCGATCTACCGCCAGTACGCTTCGACTGGCGGGCTTGGGGCGGCACCGGCGACCTGCGCCGCGGCATCATTGCGGCTTATGAAGCCGAAGGCCGCGCGGCCCTGGCGGCAGGACGGCCGATGGGTGGTGTTGGCTATGACCTGTTTTTTGGCGGTGGAGACTACGAGCACGAACGCCTGTCACGCGGCTTGACGATCGAACATGCCGGACGCATGCACGCCATCGCTATCGCGGAAGCGCCACGGCTGCCCGACGGCCTGCTGGAACAGGCGTTTCCGCAGCCGGCGATCGGAGGCAATCCGCTCTATCACCCGCAGCGCCTGTGGATCGGTACGGCTTTGTCGAGCTTCGGCATCGTCTACAACCGCGATGTGCTGGGAATGCTCGACCTGCCCGAGCCGACGACTTGGGCGGATCTGGTTGACGCCGAGCGGGGGCGCTATCGTGGTTGGATCGCCTTGGCTGATCCCGCCAATTCGGGGTCTGTCGCGGCGACATTCGAATTGATCGTTCGTCGGCTGGGCTGGCGTGAGGGGTGGGCGGTGCTGCGGCGGGTATCGGCCAACACACGGGTCTTCGCCAGCTCGGCCAGCGCAGTGCCGGTGGACGTATCCATGGGCGAAGCGGCTGCGGGCATGTGCATAGATTTCTATGGACGTTACCAGGCGGGCGCGGTCAGCCGATCCGATGGGGCACAACGCGGGCGCTCCGCCGTGGGCCGTATGGGCTATGTTGACCCACCGTTCATGACCGCCATCACGGCCGACCCGATTATGCTCCTGCACGGCGCGCCGCACCGCGAGCTGGCCGAGCAGTTCATTGCGTGGGTGATCAGCGTGGACGGCCAGCGCTTGTGGCAGCGTCGCGCGGGCGCAGCGGGTGGCCCTCTGCGATATGAACTGCGGCGACTGCCTGTACGGCGCGACCTCTATGCGATCGACGAGATGGCCCACTGGACCGATCAGGTGGACCCGTTTGTTATCGCCCGTCCCATGCCGGCCGGCTCGCCGAGCGTCTTCCCCCTTGTGGCTCCGTTGGCGCATGCGATCGGCATCGATGTCCACCGGGAGTTGCGGACAGCATGGAACGCGATCGTGGAATGCGACGACCCGGCAAAACGCCAGGCGATGGAGGCCGTTTTCGACGCGATGCCCGACGATCTCACCGTGCCTTGGCCGGGCGATGAGCCTGGGGCGGTATGGGAAGCCGCAATTATGGATGAGAGGCATCCACTTCATGAGCAGGCGGCGACGGCGATGAACCGCTTTGTGGCCGACCTTACGGCGCGATGGACCGCCGACCCGCGTCAGCGCGATCTGGATCGACGGCGTTGGGCCGCCTTCTTTCGTCGCCAATATGATCAGGTCGCGGCGATGCGATGACGCCCCGTACGCTCGGGCGATCAGGCGATGTCCAATCCGATATCCAAAGACGGTGCCGAGTGCGTCAATGCGCCCACGGAGATGATGTCCACGCCGCTGGCGGCGATGGCGCGAACGGTCTGCAGGTTGACGCCACCGCTGGCCTCGAGCAGGACGTGGGGGGCCAGCCGATCGCGCATCGCCACCGCTTCGCCGAGTATGACGGGCGGCATGTTGTCCAGCAGCACGCGATCCACGGCACAACCGAGCACCGTTTCAAGTTGATCAAGCGTATCCACTTCCACTTCGACGAACGCAGGCGGCGGCTTTGTGGCTCGGGCCCGGACGATGAGATCATGCAGCGCAGCGGCCAGACCGTCGGCGTCGAGATGGGCGATGTGGTTGTCCTTGACCAGTACGGCGTCGTGCAATCCCATGCGATGGTTGCATCCGCCGCCGCAAGCGACCGCGTATTTTTCAAGCGCCCGCAAGCCCGGCAGAGTCTTGCGCGTGTCGCAGATGCGTGTCTTGGCGCGTCCCACCGTCGCGACATATCGAGCGGTGAGCGACGCGACGCCCGAGAGGTGCGTCATCAGGTTCAAGGCGACGCGCTCGATCGCCAGGAGCGAGCGTAGCGGACCTTCGAGCGATGCGATATTTTCACCTGGCTGCAGCGGCTGGCCGTCGTGCAGGATCGGGGTTAGCCGCACAGACGGGTCGTACCGATCCATAATCAGCGGCAGCAGGGCGGCTCCGGCCAGGACGCCGGCGTCACGTGTCCGAAAAGCCGCTGCGCTGCAGCGCTCAGCAGGCACGATCAGTTCGCTCGTTAGGTCACGTGGCGGCTGGCCCAGATCCTCCAAACGTGCAATATCAATCAGGCGCCGCAGCTCGGAGGCCGATGCGTAGTCGGCGAGACGCGGCGGAAAGGTGGCGGAGATGTTCATCGTGTGCGTAGACGACTGCGAACGCGCTTTACACTCACACGATAGCAACGCGTGCTGGTCGTCTCAAAGCAAACCCGATCACCGGCCCGTGCTCTGGTCGCCCGCCACACACTGGACCAGCCGCGCCATCGCAGCATACCGCCGCGGACGAGATCGGTTTGAATTGTCTGCCCATCAGGCAATTCAAGCGCGATCGGTCGGGCCCGGCCGTCGGGGCCGGCGTAGGCATCGTGGGGGAACCGGTGTAGCCTGACGGGGATCCGTACATAGCCGTTGCGAATCGCTGCCTCGGTGAGCGTTACATCGAACGCGACAGATCGATCTGCATCAAGCACGAACCAGGCCGGGCCGCGTGAGGGTGCGATCGTCGGGCCTGCATTCACCGGATAAACGTCGCGCAGTTCGATAAAAGTGGCGAACCGACTGTCGCGTTTCATCCGCCAATATGCGTCATCCGCGCATACCGCCGCATTGAAACGGCTCTCGAGCTCGGTGACGTCCTCAGGAACGCGAGTCTGAAAGAAATGGACACGTCCCGCCCGGGCAGCCGCGCGATAGCCGCCGCCTGACGCCTTGAAATGAATCAGGTCGCCGGGCCGCACAATCTGGTACGGCGCAATAGCCCGCCGTGTAAGCCTGCTTTCGATCGTCTTCTGCCCGCGGAGAATCAAATCGATGTAGCAAGGCAACAGGATGGCGACGTGGTGCGTGGGCATGGAAGGCGAACAGCGATCGAGGAAGCGTGGCAGGCGGGTGGGCGACGGTGCTGGCCACCCCAGGTTCCAGCCCTAGCCCCAAGCTCCTACTCCAGATACGTATATCCATCAAGCCCCGACTCGTAGAACGCGATGAGCTGACGCGACTCGGCCAGTGTCAGCCGGCTCTCACGCAGGGCCTTCTCCACCGCCTGGCGCATCGCCCGTTTCAGATCGGCCACTTCGAACTGCACGTAGCCGAGCATCTCGCGCACGGTGTCGCCCTCGACCACCTCTTCGAGCATGGGATGGTCGTGCTCGTCGAGGCGGACGTGCACGGCATGCGTGTCGCCGAAAAGATTGTGGATGTCGCCGAGAATCTCCTGATACGCGCCGACTAGAAACGCGCCGATGTGATATGCCGGCTGCTCCCCGTCGGCCGCGGCCGCGTCCTCTAGCGGATGCACCTCCAGCACCGGCTGCAGGCCGTCGCCGGTCACGAACTGGTCCAGCTTGCCGTCGGAATCGCAGGTCATGTCCGCCAGCACCGCCCGGACAGTGGGGCGCTGCTCGAGCCGATGGATCGGCATCACGGGAAAGACCTGGCCGATGGCCCAACTGTCGGGCAGCGACTGAAAAACCGAGACGTTGATGAAGTAAGTCTCGGCCAGCAGCGATTCGAGGTGCGCCAGGTCGGCCGGCGGTTCGTTCATCTGCCGTACGTGCTCCAGGGCCCGCGAGCAGATCGCGAAATACAGCCGTTCGGCCAGGGCCCGGTCCTCGAGGCCGCAGTAGCCGAGGTTGAACAGGTTGAGCACCTGGTCCCACGCCACCTGGGTGTCGTGAAAGTACTCGATCAGGTTGTCCGTGTTCAGTCCCTGCCAGGTGTCCGCAAGCTGTGCCAGCGGCGCGGGAGCGTCATCGCGGGCGCGGACGCGGCGGACCGTGTCGGCCGCGTCGCGCGGGTGCTGCGAGCGGCCCAGCACGTCGAATACCAGCACGCTGTGGTAGGCCGCGATCGCCCGCCCCGACTCGCTGAAGATTGTCGGATGCGGCACGCCCGCTTCGGTGCAGACCTGACCGATGTAGTACACCACATCGTTGGCGTACTCGCGCAGCGTGTAGTTGATGCTCGGCTCGGTGTCGGTCTGCGCGCCGTCATAGTCGACGCCCAGGCCGCCGCCGACATCCAGATACTGCAGGTCCGCTCCAGCCTCGCGCAGGCCGACATACACGCGGGCCGCCTCGGTGATCGCCTTCTTGATCTGTCGGATGTCGTTGACCTGGCTGCCCAGGTGAAAGTGCAGCAGCTTCAGGGTCTCGCTCATGCCTTCGCGGCGCAGCAGATCGATGGCGTCCAGCGCCTCGGCGATGGTCAGGCCGAATTTCGACTGCGGGCCGGCCGACATCTCCCAACGTCCGGCCCCGCGGCTGGCCAGCTTCACCCGCACACCGATAGTCGGCTTGACGTCATGGCGCCGGGCGGCCTCCACGATCAGCCGCAGTTCGCTGAACTTCTCAACCACTGGAATAATGCGCTTGCCGATCTTTTCAGCCAGGATGACACCCTCGATGAACTCGGCATCCTTGAAGCCATTGCAGATGATGGGCGTGGCGTCGTCATCCACCAAGGCCATGACCGCCAGCAGTTCCGGCTTGGACCCGGCCTCCAGGCCGAAGCCGTGCCGCCGGCCCAGGCGCAGCACCTCGCGGACCACGTGGGCCTGCTGGTTGACCTTGATGGGATAGACGCAGCAGTAGCCCCCTTCGTAGTTGCACTCGGTGATGGCGCGGGCGAAGGCCTCCTGGATGGCGGCCAGGCGGTGCTCGAGAATCTGGGGAAAGCGCACCAGCAGCGGGGTGGGCAGCCCGCGTTCCTGGAGATCGTCGACCAGTGCCTTTAGATCTAGCTGGCGATCCGCTTCACCGGTGGGGTGGACGGTCACGTGGCCGCGCTCGTTGACGGTGAAGTAGGGCCGGCCCCAGCGGTCAATGCCGTACAGAGCCGCGGCATCGGCCGGCAACCAGTCGGCCGGGGAAGAGACAACCGGTTCATGGGCGCGCGTGGTCAATTCAGGAAAGCTCCCCCAAAGGCGGCTGACGACTACAATTCTACGCTTTGGCGGCCGCATAACGGCTTACGTCGTTGCGGCGACGCTGTGCGGCATCCATCTGCTCGGCTGTGGGACTCGTGCCCGTCTGCATCATATCCATGAAGCAGTCGAACAAGTAGCGGGCGTCGTGCGGGCCGGGACTGGCTTCGGGGTGATACTGCACGGCGAAGATCGGCTCCGAGCCGTGGCGGAAGCCCTCGAGCGTCTGGTCGTTGAGGTTGATGTGCGTCGGCTCGGCCCCGGCCTGTCGCAGCGAATCGGCGTCGACCGCAAAGCCGTGGTTCTGGCTGGTGATTTCGACTTTCCGCGTGTCCAGATTCTGCACCGGCTGGTTGGCGCCGCGGTGGCCGAACTTGAGTTTGTAGGTCGTCGCCCCCAGGGCCAGGCCCAGCAACTGGTGGCCGAGGCAGATGCCGAAGATCGGCAGCTTGCCGCGAAGCTGGCGCAGTGTGTCGATGGTGCTCGTCACGGCGGCCGGGTCGGCTGGGCCGTTGGAGATAAACAGGCCTTCGGGTTTGTGCTCAAGGATCGCCCGCGGCGAGCTGTCGGCGGGCACGATGGTGACGTCGCAGCCGCGGTCTACCAAATTACGCAGGATATTGAGCTTCGCCCCGCAGTCGACGGCCACGACCTTCCACCGCCGCGCCGAGGGCGGCACCACGCCCTGAAGCGGGGCCCAATCACCCAGGTGCTCGCTCCAGGCCATGCACCGATCGACACTCACCTGCGTGGCCAGATCCAGACCGACCAGACCCCGGCTGTGTCGCGCAGCCTCAACCAACTCGGCATCGGAGCGATCGGTCTCCGTGCTCAGCACACCGTTCATCGCCCCGTCGATCCGCAGTTTGCGGGTCAACGCCCGTGTATCGATGCCGGCAATGCCCGTGACATTCTGTTCGGCCAGCCATTGTTCAAGACGACGTGACCCACGGAAATTGCTGGGCAGGTTGGCCAGTTCACGCACGACGAAGCCCCGAACGAAAATCTGCCGCGACTCCATGTCCTGTTCGCTGATACCGTAGTTGCCGATTAGCGGGTAGGTCATGGCGACGATCTGGCCGGCGTAGGACGGATCGGTCAGGATCTCCTGGTAGCCGGTCATCGAGGTGTTGAAGCACACCTCGCCGTCCGTGGTTCGCAAAGTGAGATTGCCGAAGGCCGTGCCGTGAAAGACGCTGCCGTCAGCCAGAGCCAGGCGGGCGGGAACGGTGTTCATGAGGGCTCCAGGCATCATGGTCTCGGTATGGGACCGGGGGCTGGCAGCAGTTTAGCAGCCCTTGTACGAGCCGGCGACTGTGTCGTCGCCTGGCGTCACGTATCTGCGCACCCGCAAGGACTTCCGTTATAGGACGAGCTTGATATTGGCCGATGACACAGGCATGCGTCCATTGCCTGCGTGAACAGGCGCGGCTGCATAGTACGGAGCCATCGATGAGCAGTCTGGCCCCCGGAACACGAACGCCGCTCGTGGCGGTGCCGCCGGCCGACGTGACGCCGCTGGTGCTGCGCCGGGTGGGTGTCACAGCCCAGGAGTTGACCGCCGGCATCGATGCCTTTCTTGAAAACTACCGCCGTCGCGTCGTCGCTGCACTGTCGTCGGTCGACCTGCACCGCGTGCGTCTGGCCGTCGAGTGGCTGCGCCAGGCCCGCGACGGGGATAGACAGGTGTTCATTTGCGGCAACGGCGGCAGCGCGGCGACCGCCTCGCACCTGGCGTGCGACCTGGTCAAGGGAGCCAGCCACGACCGTCGGCGGCGATTCCGCGTCATGGCTCTGACCGATTCGATGCCCACCATCACCGCCTACGCCAACGATGTGGGTTATGAGAGCGTCTTTGTCGAGCACCTGCGCAACTTCGCCCGCAGCGGCGATCTGCTGATCGCCATCTCGGGTTCGGGCCGTTCGTCCAATGTCGTGGCGGCTGTCGAGTACGCCAACCGGGAGGGCTGTCGCAGCATAGGCCTGACCGGTCGCGACGGCGGCGATCTGGGCCGCTTGGCGAGGCTGCACCTGCATGTACCAGAGGCCCACATGGGGCGCATTGAGGATGTGCATATGGCCCTGTGCCACATGCTTGCCTACGCATTCATGGATGAGGCGGTCGGGTAGGTGACGAAGGTCAAAGAGCATGGTGCAAGACGCCGAGTCCGCGAGTTCCACGAGGGGGATCGGCCGCGCTTGTGTGCGCCGGTCTCGCCAGGTCAGTTGCGCTTGAGCAACTGTTCGCGCTGAATCATGACCTTGAGCGTATGGCACACCAGCTCGACGTGGGTCTCGTCCATGCGGTTGAAGAACGGCAGGGCGATGGTGCGCTGGCTGGCGGACTCGGCCACGGGGAAGTCGCCCTGCTTGCAGCCGAGCGACTGACGGTAGAACGGCTGCAGGTGGATGCAGGGGAAGTAGTCGGCCGCGCCCACTTCGTGGCGGCGCATGCCCTGAATGATGCGGTCGCGGGCCACGCGGTCATAGTCGTGGGTCAGGCGCACGACGAAGACAAACCACGACATATGCTGTTCATCGCCGGCCGGGGGCGTGGGCAACACCAGGCAGTCCCAGTCCATGAGGCGGCGCATATACATCATGGCCACGCGTCGCCGCGTCTCGAGCATGGTATCCAGCCGCTCCATCTGCGAAATGCCCAGGGCGCAGGCCATCTCGCTGAGTCGGTAGTTGTAGCCCAGCCGCTCGTGGGTGAGCCAGGAGCCGGTGGTGTTGGTGCAGGCGTCATCCCGCGGATGGGCGGGCGTTTCGGCCCGTTCGGCCGGTCCGACGGCCCGACCCTGATTGCGCAGAGAGCGGCACAGGTCAGCCAGGCGGTCATCGTCGGTGACGACCATGCCGCCTTCGCCCGTAGTGATCTGCTTGTTGGGATAGAACGCGAAGACGCCGACGCGGCCAAATGATCCGACTGATTTACCTTTATATCGGCCGCCCAGCGCCTCACAGCAATCTTCGACCAGCGGAATTTCGTGGGCCCCGGCGATCTGAGCGATGCGGTCCATCTGTTGCGGGTTGCCGAACACCTCGACGGCCAGAATCGCCTTGGTCCTGGGCGTGACGGCCGCTTCCAGCTTGGCCGGGTCCATGTTGAGGCTTACCGGGTCCACATCGACGAACACAGGCGTGGCGCCGGTGAAGACGATGGCGTTGGTCGACGCGACGAACGAAAATGGCGTCGTAATCACCTCGTCGCCAGGTCCGATGCCCAGCGCCAGCAGCGCCAGGTGCAGGCCGGCGGTCCCCGACGACACCGCCACGCCGTGCCGTCGTCCTGCCCGTTCGGCCACCATTTCCTCAAAGCGCGCCTGTCGCGGTCCAAGGCTCAAACGGCCGGAACGCAACGTGTCGGTCACGGCCTGAATATCCGCGTCGCTGATGTCCGGCAGGCTCAGAGGAATGACGTCATCTGCCATGGGGGTTCTTTCACTGTCCGTAAGCGGCGAATCGAGTTGCGGCTCAGGAGGGCGGGGTGCGATGCATGCTGCGAGCCGAGGCAAAAGAATTCATTTTAGCGACGCGCTGGATGTGCGTTGGGCTGCCGTAATGGGTCGGTCCATCCCGGTGGCAGCAGGGCGTCAAACGCGTTCTTGACCCGTCCGGCATGCTTGAGGTAGAGCCAGGCACCCTGAAGGCGCAGCGTCTGGTCAAAGCCGCCGCCGCCTCGCACCAGAAGGCTTAGTTGCCGCATGTCAGCCTCGTCCAGAGCCCTTGGCTCATCGATCGCCGCCCTGGCGCGCAGCAGCACCTTGAGGCTGCGCACCAGCGGTTGGTCGCCTGCGGGGAGGCGGTCACCCAAGGTATAGGCCGCCGGGTTATCGCATCGGACCAGGCCCAGCAGCACGGCCGCAAGCAGTTCGTGGTCGGCCTTCAGCGCCTCGGCATGGTTGGGCAGTACCTGGGCGGCCAGCGATGCGCCGCCTGCTTCCGCGAGGGCATCGGCTGAACGAAGGCTGCCCAGAACACGGGCCGCCTCGATGGCTTGCTCCAAGCGCTCGGCACGAGCCAGCTCGGGGCCGTCGGCCGCTTTGATGATTGCCCAGAGCATCGGTGCGGCGGTCTGCAGTGGCGCATGCCGTTCCGCGTAGCTGATCAGCACCGCGTTGACCAGGGGTTGGCCCACCGCCGCAAGGGCCGTCAGGGCCGCTTCCTGCTCCACGCCTGCGCCATCCGCGTTTGCGATCGACCGGCCCGCCCTCGCGATCAGATCGAGCAGCGGGTCCGTGGGATTCGCGGGCGGTTGATCCATAAGGTCGAACATGGCTGGATCGACCCATGGGGCCACCTGCAGCCTCAGGATCGCCAGCCGCCGTCGCATGGCCGTATCCGAGTGGCCATACCACATCGCTTTCCATGCGTCGTCAGCCCGAGGAGCGTTGAAACGCAGGGCCGTCTGGAGAGCCAGCAACCGCAGCCGTATCGGCTCGGTCTGCTCCGTGCTGATCCACAACGCCCATGGCCCGATCCGCCGGTAGCCCAGACGCATCGCCGTCTTGAGCAGCGTCGTCCGCACCAGCGTCCGTTCAACATCCTCACTGCGGTCGATGGACGTCAGCAGGTCCATCGCTCCCTCTTCCTGCAATTCGACCAGCAATACGGCCGCTAGTCCACGTTGCCCCAGCGGCCCCTGACTCGCCGCCTGTTCAAGCAGGGGTATGAGCAGGTTTCGGTCCACCGCCTCCCGCGCCGCGGGTCCGTCGGCGTCCTGAGCCGCAACCAGCCGGGTCGCCAATACGATCTTCACCCCCAGCGGCAGATCGCTCCATGCGAGCATCTGGCGTGCCTGATCAAGCGTCAGCAGCTCGTCATCAAGCGCCGCCCCGACCACCTGGCCCAGGACCATCTCATCGTCCAATGCCGCCACGCGCCCGAGGTCCAGCAGGCCGTCGGGGGCCGTCTCCGCAAGCCCCAGCAGGCCGTGTACACGCAGCAGCGGCTCGGTCCGATCCGCCAGGTCCGCGAACAGCGGCCGCAACGCTGGGTCTTTGAGGTGGCGCAGCGCCCGCAACATCAGGTGAGTCTCGCCCCGGCCCGCCGCGTCCATGCACTGCCGCAGCAGCAGCACAGCGGACTGGTACGCCGGGTCGTCCCCATCCGGGCCGGCCGCCGGCGCGGACAGTGCCGGGACGATCGCCAGGAACATCCACAACAGCATCAATGGCGGCATGGGACCGGCGGCGTGGGAGGGACGCATGGCTGCTCAGTGTACGTCGGCACGCGGATGTGAACCAGACCGCCTTCCTCCTGCTTCGTCGGGATGGCGCGTTGACCAGTGGCGGACCCTGCGGGAAGATGATGGACTGCGATGACCTACGAGCGCCCCAACATCGCCGCCATGGCCGGCTACACCCCCGGCGAGCAACCGGCCGCCGCCCGGCTGGTCAAGCTCAACACCAATGAGAATCCGTATCCGCCCAGCGAGGCGGTCATGGCGGTCCTGCGCGACTTCCCGGCTGACAGCCTGCGAAAGTATCCTCCACCGCTGGCTTCGGCGTTCCGCGATCTGGCGGCACGCACCCATGGCCTCAAGTCCGAAAATGTCATTGCCACCAATGGCGGCGATGAACTGTTGCGTCTGCTTGTCGCCACCTTTGTCGAGCCCGGCAGGCCCCTGGCCATGGCCGAGCCCAGCTATTCGCTTTACCCCGTGCTCGCCGCGGCTCACGGCAGTCCGACAGTGCGCATCGGCCTGGCCGATGACTGGACGCTGCCGCCGGACTTCGCCGATCGCGTGCTTGCGTCCGAGGCGTCACTGGTCTTTGTGGTCAATCCACACGCACCGTCCGGCACGCTCACCAGCGTGGACGCCCTGGCCGACGTGGCGGCCGCGCTTCAGGGCAAGGCCGTGCTGGTTGTTGATGAGGCCTACGTCGATTTCGTCGACCCCGAGCTGCGGCACGACGCCACCGCCCTGGTGCGTCGGTTCGACAACGTGGTCCTGCTGCGGACGCTGAGCAAGGGTTACTCCCTGGCGGGCCTGCGGTTCGGCTACGGGCTGGGATCGGTTGGCCTCATCGAGCCGATGCTCACCAAGACCCGCGACAGCTACAACACCGACGCCCTGGCCCAGGCCCTCGCGACCGCCGCCCTGACCCACCGTGACGCCGCGGCCGCCACATGGGCCAAAGTCCGCCAGCAGCGGCAGCGCCTGCGCGCCGCCCTGGCCCAGCGAGGCTTCCAGAGCCCACCCAGCCAGAGCAACTTCCTGCTCGCAGCCGCTCCCGCCGACGGCCTCGACGGCCAGCCCCAGGCCCGGGCGGTTTTCGAATCCTTCAAGGCCGAGGGCGTATTCGTGCGATACTTCGATCAGGACCGCTTGCGGGACAAGCTGCGGATCACTGTCGGTACGCCCGCCGAGAACGATGCGCTGCTCGCGGCTCTCGACGCCGTCATCCGCGGCTGAGTCACCACGGCGCGAGCCGCAGTTTCAATTTTGGATTGGTGATTGTGGATTGACGCCGCGAACATGACAAGGCTGTTTCATCAGGATCGCGGTCAGTCAAAAATCACCAGCAAGGAAACCTTCATGTCAAAGCGCACCGCCAGGATCACCCGTAAGACCAGCGAGACGCAGATCGTCCTCGATCTGTGCCTCGACGGCGGCGACTACGCCAACCAGACCGGCGTGGGTTTCCTCGATCACATGCTCGACCACGTCGCCCGCCACGGCCGCTTGGGCCTGAAGGTCACCGCCAAGGGCGACACCCACATCGACGACCACCACACCGTCGAGGACGTCGGCATCGTGCTCGGCCAGGCGATGCGTGAGGCGCTGGGCGACAAGAAGGGCATCGAGCGCTATGGCTTCGCATCCGTGCCGATGGATGAAGCGCTGGCTCGCGTCAGTGTCGACCTGTCAGGCCGCCCGGCCCTGGTGTTCGAGGCCCGCTTCAACGACCCGGCCGGCAAGATCGGCGCTTTCGACGTGCCGCTGGTCCGCGAGTTTCTCACCGCCCTGGTGAACAACGGCCTTTTCAACTGCCACGTCGAAGCCCCGCGCGGCGAGAACGACCACCACATCGCCGAAGCGATCTTCAAAGCCCTCGGCCGCGCCCTGCGCCAGGCTGTCGCCATCACCGGCGATCAGGTGCCCAGCACCAAAGGCGTGTTGTAGGAATTTCTGATTTTCGATTGCCGACTGCCGATTGGCCTCCGACCCAACATCAATCGCCAATCGCCAATCGGCAATCGCCAATTCGCTAATACCGATACATCGCCACCACCCGCACCTCATCAGCCGGGTCGGTGATGCGCCCGCGGTCGAGCACCACCAGGAAGCGTGTCCGCTCGACCGGTCCGGCCCGGTAGTCGTCGGCCGGGTACCCGCGAATCTCCACGTAGGCGGTGTACACGTCGCTGCGCGTGGTGAACACCTGGTTGAGGAACTGGAACCGGCCGATCCGTTCCTCGGCGTCTTCATCGATCGCGCCGTTGAGCCGCGTCCCGCCGTTGGCTGTAAGCTCGGAATAGAGCGGATTCACGTCCATGCCGGCCGTGCCGATGTCGGTGGCGTTGTTGTTGGTCGGGTCCAGGTAGAACTGCATGTCGATGTTGAAACCGCCATTGTCCGACGGGTTCATCCACATCAGTTCCGCCAGGCTCAGGACGCCCGGCTCAAGCCGATAGTTCGTCATGCGCAGGCCGCTTGCCAGGTCACCGGTGCTTCGGGTGACCTCGCGGAACATCGAGCCGCCGAAGAACTGGTTGTCGCGGTAGTTGAGCACCATGGTCATCAGGTTGCTGATATCAACCAGGGATGCCTCGGGCAGCGGCGCCGCCAGCGTGAGCACGTGCAGCGGGGCGGTGTTAACGTTGATGCGGCCGGGCACGAACAGCTCCGGCGGGCCGTCGGTGATGCCGTCGCCGTCGGCATGGGTTGTCGGGTCGCCGTCGTGGTCGTCGTTGTCGTTGTCGATGCCATCGGCCTGCGGGCTGATCGTGCTGAACAGGTCGAGCACCATGGCCGCATGGGGTATGTTCGCGCCGGGGACAGCCGGCACGGCCGCGTCGGGCGCGAAGTCCAGGAACATCGCCCGCGGAATGCCGAAGGTGTGGCCGCCGCCGACGGTGGTATGAGCCTTGTTGGCGCCGTTCGCCAGGCCGATCATGGCCGGCACGCGCTCGGTAAAGCTCCCGCCCGTCGCAGCATCCGTGAACCCGAACATGCAGATCGTCGCCAGCTCCGCCGGGTTCAGCACCGGACGGTTGGCCACCATCAGTTGCACGTTGGCCAGTTCCGCTTGTCTCGCGGTGCTCAGCGTCTTGTTGATGGCCCCGATTCTGGCGTTAGCCACCCAGGTCGCATCCGGCGGCGTGCCGGGTTCAAAGCCCGGGATGAAATCCTGGCCTTGGGTTGACAGGTAGAAGGGGCCGGGCGCGTTCGATGCGTCGGAGGTGTGCCGGGCCACCGTCACCTGGGCGTACCACTTGTCGCCCACCGAGGCCGTGGGCTGCTCGCCGACGTAATGGCCGTCCCAGTCGGAGATCTGCAGATCGCCGGTCAACCCCTCCAGGCGGTCGTAGGTGACCCACTTGGTGACGAAGGGGTCCGGATCCACGTCGATCTGCAGTTCGAAAATCAGTCGCTGGCCGAGATTGTACGACGGCCGCTGGAACCCGGTCGGCGAATCCGCCGGGCCAAGGACGGGCGTTTCGTAGTCGGCGTCGACGAAATTCGCCAGATTCTGCGGATCGTCTTCCAACTGGGTCTTGCTCAGCGGGTCGTTGTAGACAAGCATCACCTCGCCGCCGGCCAAGGTGGCCGACGCATTAATCATGCCGGGGCCGCCGGCATTGGTGAATGTGTACCACCAGCTCTGGCCGCTGGCCGGCTGGCGGATCAAGAGGCGCAGACCCCAGTTGCCGGCACTGTCCTGGAACCGGCTGAAGTCGATCTCGTCGCTGAACGGATTGCCCATCTCCACGACGAAGATCTGCGAATCCGGATCGAAGACGAGGGTGTCCGGGTAGTCGCCGGTCGGCGGCGGATCGGCGAATGGGTCGGGTACGACGTTGTTCTGCAGCGTGAACGCCGCCTGCAGGTAGACCTGGCGGAACAGCGGCAAGCGCTCCATGCCGTAGTAGAAGTCGCCAAGGTTGGCGGGGTCTTCCCATTCCGTCGGCTGGTAGTCCTCGTCGCAGTAGTCCTTGATCGCCGCCGCGAAGTTGCCGGCAAGCCGGGTCAACTGCTGCTGATCCGCCGGCACGGCAGGATTCCGGCCCAGGTAGCCTTCGCCCGCGCCCGGACCGAGGAGGAAGATCTGCGCCAGGCGGTCGGCCATGTAATCGACTTCCGCCTGGGTGATGTTGCGGTGGACGTTGCCGAGGCGGTTGGGATTGGCCGGATCATTGGCCGGCATGGGTTCGAACGGCAGGAACGCGTGCCGGTCCTCACGCGGCTGCGTCGGCGTGGCGAAGAAGTTGCGCGGCAGAATCTCCGCCGCGCCGTTGTACGTCGTCAGCCACTTGCGCAGGTCGTCGATCAGGTAGCCGGGCGCCGCCGGGCCGGCCGGCGCGCCAAGGAAGAACGCTCGAACCCGGTCTTCGATCGGGTCGCTGGCATAGCTCGTGTCGATCACCTGCTCGAAGCTGAACTCGTCGGTCACGTCGCTGGGACCGCTGATCTGTCGCTGACGCAGGAGGTCGCCCAGGCCGCGGCCCTCAACTGGCCCCACGGTATCGTCGCCGTCGGCCATCTCCAGGGGCGTGACGCCGAAGCGCGTCGACCGCACGCCGTTGCCGAAGCGCAGGGCGATCTCGCTGTCGGGCCCGAACTGGGCCGCGTCGATGGCGGTGTACCCGTAGAACAGCAAGCGGTTCCAGTAGTAGTCCGCAGCCGTTGTGGCAACGGTCCGAATCCGCTGCGGCGTTGGGCCGAACGCTGGATCAACCCAGTGGGGGGTGGGAGCGTACGTGCCGCCTGTCGCTCCCGCGGAGCGGCGGCGAAGCAGATTCACCAAGGCGGGATCGCGCCATTCGGAAGCGGCCAGCGATCGACGGCCCATCAGGCGCGACAGGTCGAGTGTGCTGGGCCACAAGGCGCTGGGGGCGGCGGCCCCTGTCAGGTAGAGGGCGGCGCCATCGAAGGTCAACGGGCTGGCGGCGTTGACGTTGACCATCGCGCCGTGGTCGATGATGCGCACGGCCATGACGTAGTCGATGCCGTCGAGATTGCGGATCGGCGCCCAGGTCCAGCGCGAGTCCGGCACGCCGTCGCCGTCCACGTCGTAGCCGCGCGGCAGGTAGCGGGCGTTGTTGAGCGTCGGGTTCTGGAAACCGGTATCGAGGGCCTCGTCGGCATCCGTCGCCGGGTCGGCCGACGGCGTGAGATCGAACAGCAAGAGGGCGGTATCCGTGTTGTCAAACGCGGCGAATCCGGCTCCAGGCGCCGCTAGGTTGGTCACATGCTCAAAGGGGCGTTGGGCGACATGGTTGTAGCTGGCTTCGGGCAGGCTCAGAAAGATGCCGTTGAGGTTGGTGAGGTGCCGCCAGCCGAACTCCGTGGCGGCGGTCGGCGGATCGTACTGCACCTGATCGGGATAGCTCGACGCCAGCCAGACGTCGTCAAGCTGCCCGCCGAGGGGCCGAGCGGCGCCAAGGAGAACCGTGCCGTTATAGAGGGTGGCTGGCCGCCGCACGGCCGCGCTTGTCCACGGATAGTCATACCCCTCGATGCCGTCGGCCGCATCGAGGAAGTTGCCGCTGGCCGCGCTGACCAGATCGTCCTTGAGCACGCCCTTGAGCTGCGCGAGCACGGCCGCGGTGATTTCGTCGATGTGGCGTGTGGGCGGGATGCGCGTGGCCTGGCGGTCCAGGCGAACCCGCTGCATGTAGGCCGTCCCCGCCAGCGCCAGCAGCACCAGCATCACCACGACCAGGATCATGACCGAGCCGGCGTTGCGGTGCCGATTGTCGATCGCCGATCGCGGATTGGCCATGCCTCGAGTTGTTCGGTTGCTGCTCATACGTCTGAGATCTTCTCTGCGTCCTCGGCGGTCTTCGCGGCGCAGTCCGGCGTTACGGTCGCGTCGGGCGCGGAATGGGGATGATCATCTCGAACCACTTGCCGGTTTCGCTGGTCCTGGCGTCGAAAAGCTGGTTCTGCGGGTCGTGCATGCGCCAGCGCAGGCGGATCATGTCCGGCCACATGCTGCCGGGCGCGGGGCCGCCGACGAAGGGCAGCGTGTAGCGGCCATCGTCCTCGTGACGGAAAACGAACACGTGGTCGGCATGGGGCAGGGCGTTGCTGTCGCTGCTGATGTAGTCGTTGATGTCGCGCCACATGGGATTCATGTTGCCCACGGGGTTACCGACGTTCACCGCGTTCGAAGGAAACTCGTAGCGTGGCGGTTTAGTCGAGTCGTATTTTGCCGCTGTGGGGTCGTTTTCATCGTGCCGGGGATCGGGCGCGTTGTTTTGCGTATAGGCGTCGTACCAGCGCACTTCGCCGCCCTGGTGGAGGTATTTGACGCCATGGGTGTCCGTATCGTCTCCCGGCCATGCGGGATTCTGCGCGACCGTATCGATCTGCTGGTCCAGCGGGTCGTAGTCGCCGGCGAACTCGACGATGAAGTCGCTGACGCCGCCGACGAAGTAGGGGTGCATCTGCGCGACCTGCCATGCGGGCAGATCGAAGCCGGCCTCGTGGTTGAACACCGGCGTGGGGTTCACCCGCAGGCGCTTGTGCGCGAAAGTGTTGTAGAACACCGCCCGCTGGATGTAGGACGTAAGCGAGCCGCGGTGCGGTAGCGGCATCCACAGGCGCAGCAGAGTGTCCTGCGGCTTCGGGCCGCCGAAGTTCGGCGCGCCGCCGACGATCGCGCCGTGCTGGGGGGCGAGGTCGTAGCCCAGGCACTCGCGATCGAAGCCGTACCAGGCGATGTCCGTCAGGCCCATGTAGAGCGCCTTGGGGATGGGCATGCCGCTGGGCAGGCCGCGGATCGATCCGTTGTCATAGGGATCGCCGCCTTCAAGGGCCACGGGCGGAAAATTGGCGCTGGCGGTCTGGTCGACGCGCGTCTTGAGAAACAGCGCCTGGCGGCCGAGGATCCACTGCGAGGCCAGTTCGTTGTCGACGCTGTATCGCTGGTCGTGGGGCCCGGTGACGGTCTCCGGTGGTCGGCCGAGGGCGCCGGCCCGGGTGGGGTCGTCGGGTTGGTTGGCCGCGTCATTGCCATCGCCCAGCGGGCTGGTCCGGCGCACGTGCCCGTACCAGATGCGCAGGAAGTCCGCGTCGTTCAGGTGTTCGGCGGTGTAGTTGTTCGCCCCCTCGGGCGTGATGGGGTCTTCGTCGCCGCGGGCGCGGATGAAGGCGAGCTGATCTGACCGCACCTTGCGCAGCACTTGCCCCTGGCCGCCGACGGCCGGGACCGGGGCTTCGATTTCACGCTGCACGATGACGAGCATCCCGCCGTGCATCGGCTCGACCCACGGGCCGTGCATCGGCTTGCGCGTTTTGCGATGCGGGCCGATCATCATGTCCGCGTCGCGGCGGATCTGCTGAACCATGACGCGGCTGTCGGCCACCACGCGCGACAATCCCGTGCCGCCGCCGATCGCCTTCTGCGTGTCCGAGAAGATGCGGTTGATCGCCACGAGCATCACCAGCGTCAGGGCCACCGCGACCAGCAGCTCGACGAGGGTGAAGGCGTGATGGGGCGGGTGTCGGTTCATGTCACGTCGTTCTTCAAATCTCACGCGCCGGGATTGGCGAAGCGTCACGGGATCACCACGTTGGGTATCTGCACCACGGCTCGTAGCGGGCTCTGCGCCGCCGGGCCGATCTCGAAATCGGCGTAGTTGCTGCCGCCGCTGTCGCTCACCGCCGCGGCGGGGACGTACCAGAAGTAAATCGGGTTGTCGGCCGCGGCGAACGGCAGCAGTTCAAAACCGTTCGCGCTGACGGCCGATCGCGGGTCGTACAGCGTATCGCGCAGGGTAATCGATTCATGGTCGGCATCGACGACCGTATGCGTGCGGCCCCACTGGTCGACGATCAGGTCGCCCGGATGAATCTTGTAGTGCGTCGGATCGAGCCGGGCGTTCGCGGCCGTCTTGTGGACCCAAACCTTGGAGTCGATCAGATTTTCCTCGGCCAGCACGAAGCGCCGGGCCCGGCCGGTGGGATCGTTAACCTCCGCTTCCAGCGAACAGACCTTGGGCACGAACGGCCACTCGGCGGCGAAGCCACTGGGCATCACGCCCGGCAAAGCCGACACGTGAGCGAACGGCGGCGCGACATCGGGATGGGCCATGTCCACGTCCGGCCTGTACCAGAAGTCGAACAGATCCTTGAGTCCGTCGCCGTTGGTGTCGACGCCGTAGGGCTTATCCACCCGCATGATGAAAATGTGGACGGCCCAGTCTTCGGGGCGGCCCTCGGCGGCCACCGCATAGTCGCGTATCTTGCGGACCATGGGTACCCAGAAATAGCGGCGGTCCGATGGGTCGACATCATCGGGGAAACTTCGATCAGCGACCGGATAGCGTGCCAGCAAAGGCGCGCCCACCATGGGCAACGGATAGATGCCGGGGTCCGCCGCGACGTACATGTTCGTGGACAATTCGCTCACCCGCAGGGGGTTCTGGCTCAGCACCGTCCGAGCGCTCTGGGTGATGCGCTGGATCGTCAGATCCTCGACGGTTTCGCGCTGCATGACGATGGCCGCGGGGAACAGCGAAATCACGGCTGTGAAACCGACGACGAAAATGCCCATCGCCATCATGACTTCCATGACGGTGAAAGCGCGACGGGATCGCCGATGGTCCGGGGCAAGGCGGTATGAGAGCGCGCGGCCGCCGGCGCTCGGCCGCGGATCGGCCGTCGACCTGGGGCTGTCCGGAATGTGCTCGCGTGCGCTCATGTCGTGCTCAAGGCTTTCAGCCGGTGCGGCGCTGCTCTCACTGCGTCACCAGCGTGCCTGTGTAACGGTTGAAGAACACCATCCTGCCTTCACGCAGCAAAAAGGCCGCGACCGTGGCTTCATAGCTGGGCTGACTGTCGGCGAACGGCTTGACGTTCGCGGCGCTGACCTCAAAGGACGGCCAGCCTTCCTGCACCTGGCCGTCGAACAATTGCTGGAACTTGTTCTTGTCGTAGATCACCACGCCCAGCACGGTGTCAATGCCCTCGAAGGGCAGCTTGAGCCGGCGCGTCAGCTCGTTGCTGGCCGGATCGCGAAGCCACCTGTCCCGCCGCTGGGCAAGCGGCAACGATGCGTACTCCGGACTGCTGGGATCCCATTCGTCGGGATCGAGATTGCCGGCTCCTGACCGGCTGCTGGTGATGGGGATGCGGTCGTAGGGCGTCGGGTTGCCCGCGACGAGTCGGGTATCGCCGTTGCCGTTGTAGAACACCCAGCGGTCTTCCGTGGTTTTGCCGTGAACGATTCGCCCATCCGGATCGAAGCGAATGGCGAATGGCGGAGCGAGAAACTGGAGCTCGCCATTGCCCAATCCGCCGCGGCTGATGCCGGCGAGGCCCACGCCGGCGGGCAGGCGAATGTCGTCGACGCCCTCGATGTCGCGGAACGGGTTGAGGTAGCGCGGCCGATCCCAAGGGTCCGCCGCCCCGTTAATCAGTTCCAGGGCCCTGGGCTGGTTCGAGCCATCCACCGCCCCCGCGTAGTTCTCCACGAAACGAATCTCCCGGGCGGTCACCAGCAAGGCCACACCGCTGTAGCCATTGGGCGATTGCGCCCAGACGCCCGCGCCGGTAGGCAGATCCTCGATCATCGCCGTATCGCGCCAGATCAGAGCGCGGGCGACGGACACGGCCGCGCTCAATGTGTTCATCCCCGCTTCCACCCGGCCGCCCCGCGTCAGGGCCGAGATCGTGGGCACGATCACCGCCGACAGCAGCCCGATGATGACGATCACCGTCAGCAATTCCAGCAACGTGAACGCCCGGGCCCGCGCGGCTGCACCGGGCGCGGCGTCGGTCAAGCGTCGGATTGGATGGGTCTGCCGGTGCATGGGTCACTTTTCGAGGGCGTCGAACTCGGCGTCTTCGCTCGCGCTGCGGTCCAGGTCGTAGCTGTAGAGGTTGTCGGAGCGGTCATCGAAGCCGTCGAGGTTGGCGTCGTTCTTGGCGGCTTTGTGGGGTTCGAACTCGATTTGACTGTCGCCCCATCGCATATCGGGGCCGGAGGAGGCGAAAAAAGGCCGCCAACGCACGATGTCGCCGGGGCGGGCCGCGTACTCACCACCCGGGCCCAGATCAGCGGCCGTCCATGTCTTGCGCTGCGGCAGAAAGTCGTCCATTTTGATGTTGTCGTCGTGGTCCACGAAGGCGGCGTAGAACACAGGCCGGCCCCAGGGGTCGATGATCTCCGGGAAACAGTCTTTATCGGTATCGCGCAGATACTTGACCCCCACAGAGCGATTGAGCATGTCCCGTGTTGCGGCCATCTGGGACAACGCCCACACGAAACGCTCAATGCTGCTGTGCCGTTCCGGCGGGCTGGCGGTGGGGTTCGACAGGAAACCTGGCTGGTCTTCGAGATTGCCCTTGCCGTTATTCATGTATTCGCGGTCAAGCCGGCCGGTATTCTGCGAGTAGCCGCCTGCGGCCGAAACATCAAGCTCGACGCACGGCCGCTCGCCGTCCCAGTCGATAGGCGCGGACATGGTCGTGCCGGTGAGTGTCACGGCCGGTTTGGCCGAATGGTTGATCGTCATGCCCGTCCCGCGGTGGTCGGCTGTGGCCGAAGCGTATTCCTCGGCCAAGGCATTGAGCTTGAGCATCAGCGCCTTGGCCTCGGTCAGGCGGGCGTTGGCCTGCATGCGCGTGCCCGCCACCACGCCGATCGACACCAGAATCAGGATGATCGACACCGTCACGAGAATCTCGATAAGCGTGAAGCCCGGGTGGCCGGGGCCGCCGGAGATCGGTGGGGTGTTGGTTCGCATGGCGTTTCTCGGCTTCTAAGTTCATATCAAGGGCGTCGACGAGGCGGGGAACGCGGCCGTGTCGCGGCCGCTTAACCGCCCGATACCGACTGGATCAGCTTCACCAACGGCATGAACAGGGCGATGACGATGAAGCCCACGATCCCGCCCAGCACCATGGTCATGAGCGGCTCGATCAGGCTCGTGAGGCTTTCGACAAGGTTGTCGACTTCCTCGTCGTGGTTGTCCGCGATTTTCAGCAGCATCTTGTCCAGGTCGCCGGTTTCTTCGCCCACATCGATCATGTTGGTCACGATGGCATCGCAGACGCCGGCCTTACGCAGCGGCTCGGCGAAGCTCTCGCCCTGGCGCACGGAGTCGTGCACCGCCTGCAGGGCTTTTTCGAAGACGAAGTTCGAGCTGGTTTCCTTGGTGATGTTGATGGCGTCGAGGATCGGCACCCCCGCGCGGATGAGCGTGCCCAGCGTGCGGGTGAAGCGGGCGACGGCTGTTTTCTTGATGAGCTGGCCGACGATGGGCAGGAACAGCACCGCGTGGTCGAGAACGATCTTGCCGTACTTGCTCTTGCGCACCAGCTTGAAGCCGAGGAACAAAAGCAGCGGCGAGAAGATCACGAAGACCGCTCCCGGGACCGGCTGTTTGCTGGTCTCGTCCAGCCACTTGCCGCCCAGCCAGGCGGAAATGTCGATCAGCTTCTGGGTCAGCGGCGGCAATTCGGAGTCGAAGTCGGCGAAAATCTTGGTGAACTGGGGCACGATGAACAGCATCAGGGCGGTCACGATCACCACGGCTACGAAGATCACGATGACTGGATAGGTCATCGCGCTCTTGATGCGTTTCTTGAGGCTCTGGGCCTTTTCGAGGAAGTCGGCGAGGCGCTGGAGAATCATTTCCAGCACACCGGCCACCTCCCCGGCCGCGATCATTTTGCAGTACAGCCGGTCGAAGGCCTTGGGCTGCTTGGCCATCGAATCCGAAAGCGTCATGCCCCCGGCCACGTCCTCCTGCACGTCCCCGAGGACATTTTTCATGATGCCCGGCTTCTGCTGCAGCTCGAGAATCTGCAGCGAACGCAGAATGGGCAGGCCTGCGTCCTGCAGCGTGGAGAACTGGCGTGTGAAGCTGGTCAGATCCTTCGCCTTGGCCTTGCCGATCGCGAAGGTCTTCTTGCGTTTGGTGGCGCCGCCAGAGCCGCCGACCCCGCGCCCACCGCCCGAGTCACCACCAGATTTCGCCGCCTTCTTGACTTTCTGCTCACGCACCGAGGTCGGGAACAACCCCTGGTTACGAATCCGGGCGATGGCGTCCTCGCTGCTGGCCGCGTTGACCGTCCCTTTCTGCGGCTTGCCGTTTTCATTCATCGCTTCGTACTGGAAACTCGGCATCGCTCAATCCTCCGCAACAGCGGGCTGCTGCCCCGCCTGCCCAGGCTTTTCCTCGCCCTCCGACCCGGGAACCGCCAATTTCACGGCGGGCACCTTTACTCTTCCTCGTTCAACGTCTCCTTCACCACTTCATCAATCGTGGTCACGCCCTCGTAGATCGCCAGCAAGCCGCTTTGCCGCAGCGTTCGCATGCCGCGTTTGCGGGCCTCGGTGCGCAGCAACTGAGTCGAGGCGTGCTGCATGATCAGCTCGCGAAGGTCATCGTCGATGACCATGATCTCGTATAGACCCAGCCGGCCTTTGTAGCCCGTGTGGTTGCAGGCGTCGCAGCCGCGCCCGCGATAGAACTCGCGGCCCTGCACGTCGTCGGGGGTGAGTTGCAGTTCCATGAGCTGCTCTTCCGTGGGCTCGAACGGCTCCTTGCACTTGGTGCAGATCCGCCGCACAAGCCGCTGAGCCACGATGCCCTCGAGCGTCGCGGTCACGAGGAAGGGCTCGATGCCCAGGTCCAGCAGACGGGCAATCGAACTGGGGGCGTCGTTGGTGTGCAGTGTGGTGAACACCAGGTGGCCGGTCAGCGACGCTTCGGCCGCGATCTTGGCCGTTTCCAGGTCGCGTGTCTCGCCGACCAGGATGATGTCCGGATCTTGACGCAGGAAGCTGCGCAGGGCGGCGGCGAATGTCAGGCCCACCTCCGGCCGCACCTGCACCTGCACCAGACCGTCGACGTCATATTCCACGGGGTCTTCGGTGGTGCAGATTTTCACTTCGATGGTATTGAGTTCACGCAGAGCCGAATACAGCGTCGTCGTCTTGCCCGAGCCCGTCGGCCCGGTCACGATGACGACGCCGTTGGGCTTGTGGATCAACTGCTCAAAGACGTCCATGTCCTCCGGCCGCATGCCGAGGTCGGCCAGATCGAGCTGAACATTGCGGCGGTCCAGCACGCGCATCACCACCGATTCGCCGTGCATCGTCGGCAGGACCGCGACGCGGAGGTCGACCGGCCGTTTGTCCACGTTCAGCTCGATGCGACCGTCCTGCGGCAGACGTCGTTCGCCAATGTCCAGGTTGGACATGACTTTGATGCGGCTGACGATCGGCATCGCCAGATGGCGGGGCGGGGGCACCATCTCGTACAGCACGCCGTCAATGCGGTAGCGGATCTTGAACTCATCCTCGAAGGGTTCGAAGTGGATGTCGGACGCCCGGTCCTTGATGGCCTGCATCAGCACAAGGTTCAGCAGCCGCTTGACCTTGTTGTCGTCCGCGGCCGACATCAACGAGTCCAGGTCGATCGACTCGCCTCGGCCGGCGAACTGCTCCAGGTCCTCGTCGGCTTCCAGATCGCCGATCAGTCCGGCCAGCGTCTCGGCATCCTCCTCCTCAGCCTGGCCGTAGTACTTCTGGATCAGTTGCTCGACGACCTTCGGATCGGCGACGACCGGTTCAATGTCATAGCTCGTAAGCACCCGCAGGTTGTCCGTGACCCGCAGGTTGCCCGGGTCGGTCAGCGCCACCGTCAGGATTCGCCGTCCCGGGTCAAACTCGACCGGCAATACATGGTCCGACATCACCGTGTCGCGCGGGATCAGCGAGATCACCGATGCCTCGATCTCCATGTCCGCCGACAGGTCCATCGTCGCCATACCGCTCTGGGCGGCGAGGGCGGCGCTTACGTCGGCTTCGGTGATGTAGCCCAGTTCGACCAGCAGTTCGCCGATCAGACGGCGCTGGCCCTTGCGGGCCTGCTGCTGCTGGATGTCCAGGGCTTCATGGACCTGCTCGCGGTTGAGCTTACCCAGCTTCCGCAGGATCTGGCCTATGCGTCGACCTTTGAGTTCGCTGTTGCCCGACGATCGGCTGCGGCGGGCCGCTGAAAGATCACTTGCCCGCGGAGCGCCATTCCTGGATGCGTTGGACGCTGACGGTGGGGTCGGAGCATCGGACGACTTCTTGAGAATGCGTCGCAGTGCCATCGAATCGGTCTCCCGCACCCGGTCGGTGCTTGGCGGGTCGTCGTCGATCAGGCGGTCGCCGGCTCGTGTCGCCTCGAAGCAGCCTCAGGATCATGAATCGCGACAATGCGTTGAAGGCAGGTTCGTAGCAGGGCTATACACCCTGTTGTCTCGATTCCCCGCTGCCTGTCATCCATGCACGACGCTTATCGTCCGATGGCTGTCGAATCGACGGCCGGCCTTCACCCCTCGGTCTGCTCTTGGACCCTGGGCTTGATCCGCAGCCGCCACTCTTATCTTACGGCTGATGTGGCTGCCGAGATACTTGTTTTTGGCGTATAAACGCAATCGACATTTGGTGGATAAGACACTTGGTGTTGGCCGGTCACCCGATGACCGGCTTGGTGGGATGGCTGCGGATCACGTCGCGTTCGCACTGTTCTTGGCTGCGGCTTCCTCAGCCTCGTCCAGTTCGACGCGGCCGATGGTGACCCCGGCCCGTTTGAGCCGGCTGGTCATCGCTTCCGTGTCACGGCACTTGTCCACCATGTCCTCCGCGTCGATCCAGCCCTTTTCGAACAGCGACCACAGGTGGTCGTCCAGCAACTGCATGCCGAACTTCTTACCGGTCTGGATGGCGGAATCGATACGAAAAGTCTTGTTTTCGCGGATCAGGTTGGCGATGGCGGGGGTCACGACCATGAACTCGTAGGCCGCCACCATCCCCTTCTTGTCGATCCGCCGAAGCAGTTGCTGGCTGACCACCGCCATCAGGGCCGATGCCAACTGCACGCGGACCTGATTCTGCTGGGCCACGGGGAAGGCGTCGATGATGCGGTTGATTGTGCCGCCGGCACCGGTCGTGTGTAGCGTACCGAACACCAGGTGGCCGGTTTCCGCGGCGGTGATGGCCGCCTCAATCGTCTCCAGGTCGCGCAGCTCGCCTACCAGGATGACGTCCGGATCCTGTCGCAGCGCCCGCCGCAGCGCCTCGGCGAAGCTTGGCACGTCGTTGCCGACCTCACGCTGGTTGACGATGCTCTTTTTATGCGGGTGGTAATACTCGATCGGGTCTTCGACAGTGATGATGTGGCGGTCCAGGCTTTCATTGACGTGGTTCACCATGGATGCCAGCGAGGTGGTCTTGCCCGAGCCGGTCGGACCCGTCACCAGAAACAGCCCACGCGGCCGACGGATCAGGTCGATGCACATCTTGGGCAGACCGATGGCCTCGATGCTCAGCAGCTCATTGGGGATCTGTCGCAGCACCAGGCCGACGACCCCCTTCTGCTTGAAGATCGAAACGCGGAAGCGAGCCTGGTCGCCATATGCGAAGCCGAAGTCGCTGCCGCCTTCCTCCTGGATCTCGGTCTGAGAGCGCTCCGGAGCGATCGACTTCATCAGGGCCACCGTGTCCTCGGGCTCCAGGACCTTGGTGCGCAGTTCGATGAGCCGGCCGCGGCCGCGAATGGTGGGGGGCTTGCCGACCGTCAGGTGCAGGTCGCTGGCCCCCTGACGGATGACGGTGTCCAGGAGTCGGTCGATCTGAATCGCGGATGCCATACATGCTGCTCCGGAATAATGTCGGGGTCTGCCGGGCGGTCATGCCGCGGCCGTGGTACCCATGAGTGCAGCCGGCGGGCGAAAGGACGTGCCCACCGCCTCAGCCGGCCATCAGTTCCTCGTCCTCCTGCTCCTCGATGATTACTCCCTCGGCCTGGGTGATGCGCGAGACCTCCTCGGGGCTGGTTTTGCCGTCAAGGATTTTCAGACGCCCGTCGCCCAGCAGGTTGCGCATCCCCCCATGCAGCGCCGCCTCGCGGATCTTGTTCAGCGGGGCGCGGTTGAACGCCAGTTCACGCACCTCGGTGTTCATGACCATCAGTTCGTAGATGCCTTGCCGACCTTTGTACCCGGTGTTGCTGCAGTGCTTGCAGCCGACCGGCTTGTAGATCGTGTGCTTGGCCAGGTCATCCTTCGTAAGGCCCACCAGCCGCATCAGCCGCGGGTTGGGACTGTCGTCCGGCTGTTTGCACTTGGGGCACAGCAGTCGCACCAGACGTTGGGCCAGTACCGCCTGAATCGAACTGGCGATCAGGAATGGCTTGATGCCCATGTCGGCAAGACGGGTGATCGCCGATGGGGCGTCGTTGGTGTGCAGGGTCGAGAACACCAGGTGGCCGGTCAGAGCCGCCTGAATGGCCACGTCGCCCACTTCCTTATCGCGGATTTCGCCCACCAGGATGATGTTCGGCGCCTGACGCAGCATCGCGCGGAGAATGTTCGCAAAGCCCAGACCGATGTCCGTATGGACCTGGCACTGATTGATCCCCTTGAAGGAAAACTCAACCGGATCTTCAGCCGTGATGATCTTCTTGTCGGGGCGGTTGAGCGAGTCCAGGGCCGTGTAGAGCGTGGTCGTCTTTCCCGAGCCGGTGGGTCCGGTGACCAGAAAAATGCCGTTGGGCTTACGGATGATCTGTTCGAAAATTTCACGCGTATCCGGGCGCATGCCCAGGTTTTCCAGACCGATACGCGCCGATTCGGGCCGCAGAATACGCAGCACGATGCTTTCTCCGTGGTAGGCCGGGCAGGCCGAAACACGAAAGTCAATCAGCCGGTCGCCCACTTTCTTCTTGATGCGGCCGTCCTGCGGGATGCGCTTCTCCTCGATGCGCATGCCCGCGAGAATCTTGAACCGTGCCGTCAACGATGCCTGAACCCGCTTGGGCAGACGGTCGCGCTCCTGGCACACGCCGTCAATGCGGTAGCGAAGTCTTACGCGGTCGGCGAACGGCTCGATATGAATGTCCGACGCGCCGCCCTGCACCGCCTCGTCGATGATCTGGTTGGCCAGCCGCACGATCGGCGCCTGGTCGTCGCCGACGCCCGCGTCCATGTCGATCGACGCGTCCAGCGTTGCACCCATCGGGCCGAATTCGTCGGCCTCCATGTCCATCGACATCTCGCGGATGGTCTGGTCGATGCTCGATGTCGATTCCGAAAGCATCTCGTCCAGGTACTCTTTGATCTTGCTCACTGCGGCGACGGCCGGCTTCACCTTCATGTTCGCCCGGAACTCCAGGCTGTCCATCAGGTCCAGATCGTTGGGATCATGCACCAGCACAACGAGCTTGTTGCCCTCTTTGCGCACGGGCAGCACCAGGAACTTCTTGATGAAGTCCATCGGCAGCAGATCCATGGCGCCTTTGTCGATGGCTCCATCGACCGTGGGGTCGATGTACTCCATCTCGTGCTGAATGGCCAGAGCCTGGGCCACGTCCTCGGCACTGCAGTATTGCAGCTCAACCAGCGCTTCGCCCAGCCGCTGACGCGACCCCTTGGCCACGCGCAGGGCTTCGCGCATCTGCTGGTCTTCGATCTTGCCCTGTTTACGCAGAATTTCACCAATCTTGCGTTGCGTTCGGGCCATGGTCACCTCACGGATCGGAGCGGGGCGTGCCGGGTGGGGAAGGCAGCCGGGATTGTAAGGCGGCAGCGGGCGGGAAGGGCCGCGGTTAGCCTGCCGGGCGGAGCCTGACAGACAGGCCTGCGGCCGTCAAAGACAAGAGCTGCCAGTAACGAATTATGGACGCCATGCAACGAAATGGCAACCGCCGCCAGCCCCGGGCCGACCCATTTTCCTGACCTCCACTAAGTGCCGCTTGTCGACCTGTGGTCGCGTCCATGCCGCCCCGGGATGGCTGGCGACATCGCCACCGGCCAACGAGAGGGTTCTGGGTATGGGCTCTTCGCTGATTCCCCGTTAGACTGGGGCATCGCGGACCTTGCCGCTGGGAGCCATTCCCATGATGCTCAGTCCCTTGCCACGTTCGGGTGTCCAATCCGCATCCGATTGGGCTGGCGGCGGAGCCGATACGTTCTGGACACGGTGGGGTGGCGGCTGGGTCTTCCCACTGATGTGTCTTTCCGCGGGGTTCGCCTGCATCGTCTTGCAGAAGGCCATCATTCCCGGTTTCGGACGGTTGGGTTGGTACGGGTACATCGTGGTTTACGGTTTTACCGCCACCGCCGCGGGCGTGGCCTGCATCGGCGCGGCGATCTATCTGCACTCTCGCTGCTACTGGTACCCACGTCTGCACCATGTGGGCATCGCCCAGATCGGCGAGGCCGCGGGCTTGCTCGTCTTTCTGGCGGGAATGATCACGGTTATCTATCGTGTGATCGCGTACTGACGATGACGCTACCGCCATGCACGCATGCGGCGCCGTTTGATCCCGCGAACTCTCACTTCGGCTGGCGTCGTGGTGTTTCAGTGGCACGCCCGCTATCCGAGACCCGATATCCGGCATCCGCCGATCACGCCGCGCCGAAGAAGATTCGGGCCACGTCATGGTAGAACGTGATGGCGAAAATGCTCAGGATCAGCGCCAGGCCGGCATACAGCGCGACCGTCTGCACGCGGTCGCTTACTGGCGAACCCTTGATCTTCTCGATGGCCAGAAACACCATGTGTCCGCCGTCCACGATAGGGATCGGCAGGAAGTTGATCACCGCGAGGTTGATGCTGATCAGTCCCAGGAAGAACAGCAGGTAGGTGCCGCCCTGACGAGCCACACGCGTCCCGGTATGCACGATGCCCACCGGCCCCTGCAGATGCTCGACGCCCACCGAGCCCTGGAACAGCCGGGCGATGGTTACATACACCTGCATCATCGTCTGGTTGGTCTTCTCGATGCCCAGGCCGATGGCTTCGATGGGATTGGCCGCCTTCAACGTCACGAACTGAAGCTCGAAGACATCCGAGGGTAGCGGCATGCGCCACGCGTCGGCCAGCGTCGCGGCGGCGTCGGCCGGCACGGTGATGGTCGCCGTCTCCGTTGGATCGCCCGGCAAGGGTAGCCGCGTGACCAGCGTCACCTGCAGGTCGCCCTCGGCCGTCTGCGCCTTGAGCGCGACATAGCGTTGCAGGTCGTTGAGGGAATCGACCGGCTGACCATCCACGGACACGATTTGCGTTCCCGGCGGCAGACGCAGTGCCGCGGCCGGGGAGTCAGCCAGCACATCGCGTATGACCGCGGGCGCTGTCAGCCCGAAAGCAATGCCCAGCTTTTTGCGTCGCGGCGCGACGGCCGGCAGGTCGACACGCCGTCCTTCTCGAATCACCGCCAGCTCCAGCGGCGACGATCCGGCGTCCGCCACCGTCGCCAGCACCTGCTCCACGCTCGGCAGGTCATACCGCCCCAGGCGCGCCAGGATGTCGCCAGGCTGGATGCCCGCCGCTTCCGCCGCTGACCCTCCGATCACGCTCTCGATATGCACCGCCGACTCCAATCCCAACACGTGCGGCGTCATGCGGTCGCCGTTCAGGTTGATCTGCGGTTGCGGATTGGCGGCGAGAGCAACCTGGACGGCATTGCCCGCTTCGTCGCGGAAGGTGACCGGCACTTCCCGACCTCGCGCGGCCAGCAGGGCCTCACGGAACTGGCCGTAGTGCGCCACCGGCTTGCCGTCGACGGCCGTGACGCGCATCCCGCCGCGGACGCCCGCTTCCACCAGGGCCGTCGGCAGACGGTCGGGCGGCAGGTTCGCCGTCAGCTCCAGCGTGATCGGCGTGTCAAAGCCGATCGTCAGCAAACCCTGCATATAGCCGGGGATCGCCTCCGGTTCGATCACATAGGTCAATGGCTGTCCGTCGCGGTCCACCACCAGCGTCATGGGATGGCCCGGCTCGCTGAGGGCGACGTTGATACGCAGTTCCTGAAGATCGGCGATGGGCTGGCCGTCGAGCGTGAGAATCGTGTCGCCGGCGCGCAGGCCCTGGTAGGCGGGGTCGTCCTCGTGCCCCTGGGCGTAGGTCGTCGCCGCTTTCGAACCGGGTGCGACCGGCCCGACCACCGGGGCGTTGAACTTAACTCCGAGACTGAAGGCGATCGCGAAAAAGACCAGCCCGAAGATGATGTTCATGACCACGCCAGCGCTGATCACGCACATGCGGGCCCAGATCGGCTTGGCCGTGTATGAGCGCGGATCGGCCGCAGCTTTCGAACCGGCGGTGGCGTCCATATCTTCCTGGCCCAGCATTTTCACATAGCCGCCGATCGGCAGCCAGCAGAGCCGGTACTCCGTCTCACCCATGCTCTTGACGTCGGCGCCCTCGGCCAGCGCCTTTTCGTAGGCCGGCTCCGTCGATCCCAACCGGTAACCCAGACCCTTTCGCCAGGCGACGATGGCCGGTCCCATGCCGACGGCGAACTGCGTGCACTTGATCCCCACCGCTTTGGCCACCAGAAAGTGCCCCAGCTCATGCACGAAGATGATGAAGCCGAAGCCAAGCAGCAGCAGCAGGAAGTAGGGCAGGTTGGTGATGATCGACTGAAGCACGGGCGGTCTCACGGTTCGGGTTGCGGGTTTCGAATGACGGGTCCGCGCTCAGGCGGTCGCCGGTTCGCCGACGCGCTGTTCGACGAACTCGCGGGCGGCGCGATCGTCTTGCAGAATAGTCTCCAGGCTGTCGGCCGGCCGGGCCTCGACGGCGCTCAGCGCTTCAGCCGCCAGTTCTACGATACGTCCGAAGCGGATGCGCCGTTCGAGAAAAGCCGCCACGGCCGCCTCGTTGGCGGCGTTGAAAATCGCCCCGGCCGTGCCCCCCGCTTCAATCACCTCATAAGCCAGCTTCAGGGCGGGGAAGCGTTTGTGGTCCGGCTGTTCGAAGGCGAGTCTGCTTAATGTCGTCCAATCCATGGCCCGGCTGCAGCCCGGCACACGATCCGGATACGTCAAGGCGTACTGAATCGGTGTCCGCATGTCTGGCGGACCGAGCTGGGCCAGGATCGAGTTGTCCTCATATTCGACAAAGCTGTGCGCAATCGACTGCGGATGGATGATCACGTCGATTTTCGAAGCCGGCAGATCGAACAACCAGTGGGCCTCGATGATCTCCAGGGCCTTGTTCATCATCGTGGCCGAGTCGATGGTGATTTTCGGCCCCATGTTCCAGGTCGGATGGTTGAGGGCCTCTTCCACCGTGGCGTTATCCATCGTCACCTTGTCGGTGGTGCGGAATGGACCGCCTGACGCGGTCAGGACGATGCGCCTCACACTGCGTGCCCTCGTCTCCGCCGCTTGGCCTTGCGCGCGTGGGTCGAGACACTGGAAAATGGCCGAGTGCTCGCTGTCCACCGGCAGCAGCATTGCGCCATATTGGCGCACAATCGGCGTCACCAGGGCTCCGGCCGCGACCAGCGTCTCCTTGTTCGCCAGGCCGATCCGCACGCCTTGTCGCGCCGCCTCGAGCGTGGCCGGCAACCCCGCGCTACCGACTACCGCCGCCACCACGTCCGTCGCCCGCGCCGCTTCGACCAGTTGCCGCGCCGCATCTTCGCCTTCGAACACCCGTACGGCCGGCAGCGCGGCCCGCACCGTCGCCGCCGCGCCCGGGTCGGCCAGGGCGACGGCCGGCACATGGAACTGGCGCGCCTGCTCAATGACCTTGGTCGCGTTGCGGCCGGCCGCCAGGCCGACCACCTGCATCCGATGACCGGCAACCGTCGCCGTGGCGTTGAGGTGCGCAATCACCTGCAGTGTATTGACGCCGATACTGCCCGTGCAGCCGAGCACAACCACGCGGCGTGCGACCGCTGGGGCCCGGTGCGTACCTAGGGTCTGTGGGGCGGGGGCAGGGGACTCATCCATGCTCATGAATGCGCTCACACGCGGGCTCATCGCCAGTTTCAATATAGCTCCGTATGGTCCGGTCCAGCGCGATGCCGACCCGGCGCGTCAATCACCGGACCCCTCCGATGGCGACTCCAGCCGTGGATTGCGGTAGCCGGCGCTGTTCACCTTCACCGCTGCGGCGCCGACCGAACCGCCTGCTGTGTTGCCGACCACCTCACCGCCCGCGCCGCCGCCCGAGCGAGAACGCCGTCGACGGCGTCGCTTCTTCGTCACGCTGCCCGGCACGCCGTTCATACCTTCCGCCGTAACCACCTTCGCATCAATGGCCGGTGTCGACCGATCCTCCGAAGGCTTGGCCGCCCCGGCGTCCGAGTCCTTGCCCGCCGCCCCCGCGTCGGACGGTCCGGTCGAGCCGCCTTCAGAGCTCCTCGATTTGCCTCGCCGCCGTCGGGAACGTCTACGCCGGGGTTTCTCGGCCCCCGCGTCTTCAGTCGGTCGCGGTTCTTCATTCGTCGCGGATTCCGCTTCCGTCACGCGAATCGGCTTATCCACATCGGCGGACCCGGAGCCGTTTCCATCCGCGACGATGCGGCCGACGTCTGACTTCTTGCGCCGCCGCCGACGTCGTCCGCCGCGCACGCCGCCGACTCCTCCGTCGTCCATCGCGCCGCTCACACCGGCCTGCTGCGTGGCATCCGTACTCGACGTGGCCACGGACTGGCTCCCGCCCGTCGCGGTGTCCCCGCTTGATCCACCCGTCTTGCGCCGTCGCCGACGGCGGCGGCCACCGATCTTGCCGGCGCCATTCGCCTCGTGGCCGGTTTCCGACGGTTGTTCGGCCGCCTGATCCGTCTGTTCGTCGACCTGCGGCTCGTCCGTCGCGTCCACGTCTTCGTCTTCGCCTTCGTCGCCGATCCGCCCGCGACCGCTCGCCGCCTTCTGCACGGGTTCGAGATTCGGCTCGCCCCAGCGAGCCGCCGCCTCCAGGTCGATTCGCCCGCCGCGTTCGTCGCGGGCCTCAATGTCCACCGCATCCAGTCGCCCGCCCTGGCGAACCCGCACCATCACCACTTTGCCGTACCGCTGCTCCAGACGCACGAGCTGGGCCCGACGGCGGTTGAGCACCTGGAACGCTACATCCGGACTGACCACAAGCTCGACCTCGGCGACATCTTCGCGATAGAGCACGGCCGCCAGGCGTCGAATCACATCGAGCACCACAAGCTGTGGGCTCTTGATCTTGCCAGTGCCCGCGCAGTGGGGACAGCCCGACGACTGAGCGCTGTGAAGTGACGGCCGCATACGCTGGCGCGTCATCTCCAGAATGCCGAACTGACTCAGCGGCAGCACGCGCGTCCGAGCCCGATCGTTCTTCAGATTGTCGCGGAAGCGCGCCTCAATCGCGCGGCGATGCTTCGGGTCACGCATATCGATCAAGTCGTTGACCACCACGCCGCCCAGATCGCGCAGCCGCAACTGCCGGCAGATCTCATCGCACGCCTCGATGTTCGTGCGATAGGCCGTCGTCTCGGCGTCACGGTTGTCGCGCATCTTGCCGCTGTTGACGTCGATGGCGACCAGGGCCTCGGTCGATTCGATCACCAGCGAACCTCCCGAGGGCAGCGCCACCTCGGCCGCGCCGATGCTCTCGATCTGCTGCTCGATGCCGTAACGCTCGAAGATGGGCACCGGGTCGTGGTAGTGCAGCACGTTGGCTCCGGCGCGGGGGCTGGCGACGGCCAGAAAATCAGCCGCCCGCTCGGCCGCGTCGCGATCGTCCACGATGATCCGGTCGATGTCGTTGCTGTATACGTCGCGGATGGTGCGGATGATGAGGTCGCTTTCGGTATACAGCTCTCCGATCTTCGTGTCCCTGTTGCGCCGGTCGATGGCTTTCCACAACCGCTGTAGATACGCCAGGTCGCGCTTCAACTCCGTCTTGGTGCGGTCCATACCGGCTGTGCGGATGATGAAGCCGAAGTCGTCGGGCGGGCTCAACTCGTCGAGAATCTTGCGCATGGCCCGGCGGCGCTCGTCGTCCTCGACCTTGCGCGACACGCCGAGTTTCTGCATGAACGGCATCATCACCAGGAAGCGGCCGGGAATCGACAGGTAGCTGGTGAGCGTCGGGCCCTTGGTGCCTATGCCTTCCTTGAGCACCTGCACCAGAATATCCTGCCCGCGGCGCAGGCATCGTTGGATCGGCGGTCTCTCGCGACGCGGCGTGCGCATGCCGACGCGTTCAGCCTCCTCGCGGTCCTTACCGGGGAAGTACATCGGGTGCAGGTCGGAGATATGCAGAAAGCCGTTACGCTCGAGGCCGAAGTCGACGAAAGCCGCCTGGATCGACGCCTCGACGTTCTGCACTTTCCCCTTGTAGATGTTGCCCACGTGCGAGCCGGCGTCGGCTCGTTCCTGGTAGAACTCCTCCAGGCTGCCATCCTCGACGATGGCGATCCGGCATTCCTCACCGGGCACGTAGTTGATGAGCATGTCGCGCTTTGCCATTGCGTCCTCGTGGGCGCTTCCCTGCGCGAGGCGGAGGCTGCGGTGTGATCGCGTCGCGGCGAGTCAGGCCAGCGAGCCGCCGTTGATCACCTCGGGAAGGATGCGCCGTATTTCCTCTCGTAGAAAGTTTGTGACTTCTCGCTCGGACTCGAAACTCATGCAGCGTCTGGCCACACGCTGGCACTGTCGAAGGCTCACCGAGCGGATGATTTTCTTGACTTCGGGTATGGCCGGCGGCGTCACCGACAAGTGACGCAGGCCCAGCCCGACGAGCAGCATGACGAACTCCGGTTCGCCCCCCATCTCGCCGCACAGACTGACATCAACCTTGGCTCGCACCCCCGCACGCACCACGTCACGGATGAGTTGCAGCACCGCCGGATGGCCGCCGCTGTAGAGGCTGGCAATCCGCTCGTTCGAACGGTCCACCGCCAGTGTGTATTGAATCAGATCGTTGGTGCCGATGCTGACAAAGTCCACCTCCCGGCACAGCAGCGGCGCCTGCAGGGCGGCGGACGGCACCTCAATCATGATGCCCACCGGAATGCCCGTCGCGAAGGGGATATCCCGCTCCTCCAGATCCTCCATCACGTCCGTGAACACCATCTTCGCCTGCCGCAGCTCCATCACGTTGCTGATCAGGGGGAACATGACACGCACCGGCCCTTTGACCGATGCACGCAGAATCGCCCGCAACTGATTCTCGAACAGCGGCAGATTCTGAAGGCACAGGCGGATCGAACGGCAGCCGAGGAACGGATTGTTCTCGGCGTGGGCCACCAGGCCCGGCAGCGGCGCGATCTTGTCGGCCCCGAGATCGAGCGTGCGGATGGTCAGCGGCCGGCCGCCCAGCGCCTCGATCGCCTCGACATATGCTTCATATTGCTGCTGCTCTGTCGGTTCGCTGTTCGTGGACAGGAACAGGAATTCAGTCCGATACAGCCCGATGCCCGCCGCCCCCCGGGCCAGAGCGTCGGGAATCTCGTAGGGGAACTCGATGTTGCCCCAGAGGGTGATTTCCTGGCCGTCGGTGGTGATGGCCGGCTCACCGGCGATCTCCACCCGCATCTTATCCTCGAAAGCCGTCAGGCGCGCCAGGTACTGGCGGTATTCCAGAAGCTGGGCGGCATCCGGATTCACGATCACCACACCCCGGTTGCCATCGATGATGAGCGTGTCGTCTGGATTGACCACGTTCGTGATATCGCCCAGGCCGACGACCGCCGGAATACCCAGGGCGTGGGCAAGAATGGCCGTATGACTGGTGCGTCCGCCCGCGTCGGTCACCAGTCCGCGAATGCGCGACCGGTCAAACCCCGCCGTCTGGCTGGGCGTCAGATCGTGGGCCACCACCACCGCCTCGTACTGCAGGTGGCTCAGATCCACACGCTGCTCACCTACCAGGTGGCCGATCACCCGCTGCTGAAGGTCCGTCACGTCCTTGACGCGATCCCTCAGGTACGGATTGTCCATCTCCAGAAACTGGTCGGCCAGGCGTCGCATGGCCGTGGAGACCGCGTACTCGGCCGTCACACGTTCGCGGGCGATAGTCTGGCGGATCGGGTCCAGCAGGTTCCGGTCGTCGAGCATGCCCAGATGGAAGTCGAAGATCTTGGCCATGTCCGGGCCAAGCTGCTCGCTGGTCCGCTCGATGAGGCTCTGAATGTCCCGACGGCTTTCCTCAACCGCCTTCTCCAGGCGCTGCTGTTCGGTTTTCACCCGACTGGGGCCGATGTTGCGCCGCGGCACCGGCTGATCGATCGAGTCCATCACCACCGCGCGGTGGATGGCCACCCCTGGCGACACCGGAATGCCTTTGCGAATCTCCATCAAGTCCCCGCAGCCATCCCTGGGCTGGCGTCGAACGCGAATCGAGCCAAGTGTACCAAGCGACCGACCCCCGCGGGCGACGGGGGTCGGGAGTGCGAACTTCCGGTTGTCACCACGGCGAACGGCGTGAGGTCCGCCGCATCCACCCGAACCGAGGAGTCAGGACGAGCCTGGAGGAGGCTTACTTCAGCCCCGCCTCGCGCGCCAGGCGGGAGGCCATGTCCGTCTTTTCCCAGGTGAAGCCTTCGCCGCTGCGGCCGAAGTGCCCGTGCCGGGCCGTCTGCCTGTAAATCGGCCGACGCAGCTTCAGGTGCTCGATGATGCCGCGCGGCGTCAGGGGGAACAGTTTCTGCACCAACTGGCTGAGCTTCTTCTCCTCAATCCTGGCCGTGCCCTGGGTGTCGACGAGCACGCTGATCGGCTTGGCCACGCCGATGGCGTAGGCAAGCTGCACCTCGCACAAGTCGGCCAGGCGCGCCGCCACGATGTTCTTGGCGATATACCGGGCCATGTAGCTGGCCGAGCGGTCCACCTTGGTCGGATCCTTACCGGAGAACGCGCCGCCGCCGTGGCAGCCGCGACCGCCATAGGTGTCGACGATGATCTTGCGCCCCGTCAGGCCCGTGTCGCCGTGCGGCCCGCCGATCTCGAACTGCCCCGTCGGGTTCACGTGGATCGTGACCTGCCCGGCGTTCCACAGCCGCTTGGGCATCACCGGTTCGATGATGTGCTTGATCACCTGCGCCTTGAGCTCGGCCTGTTTCTTGCGGCCGTTCCACGCCGGCGTGTGCTGGGTCGAGAGCACCACCGTATGAATCCGCGCCGGCTTGGCGCCGTTGTATTCGACGGTCACCTGGCTCTTGGCGTCCGGACGCAGGCCCTTGATGATGTTCTTCTCGCGCACCTTCGCGTGCCGCTCCATCAGCCGGTGCGACAGGTGAATCGGCATCGGCATCAGTTCCGGCGTCTCACGGCAGGCGAAACCGAACATCAGGCCCTGGTCGCCGGCGCCCTCTCTGTTCACGCCCATCGCGATGTCCGCCGACTGCCCGTGGATCGTGCGGATCACCGCGCAGCTCTCGGCGTCGAACTTCATCGCCGGGTCGGTGTAGCCGATTTCGCGTAGCGTCGCGCGAACGGTCTGCTCCACGTTTTCCAGCGCCTTGATGCCCTTGTCGTTGTGGACGGTCACCTCACCCGCCACCACCACCAGGCCTGTGGTGCACAGCGTCTCGCAGGCGCAGCGGGCCATCGGATCGACCGCCAGCAGGCTGTCGAGCACCGCATCGGAAATCTGGTCCGACACCTTGTCGGGGTGGCCCATCGAGACCGACTCGCTGGTGAAAAGGTGAATGCCGTTAGAGTAGTTGGCTGGCATGAGGTTGCGTGTCCCTTCGCTCAACAGAAGAAGTTGCGGTAGTCCGGCGCAAAGTCCGCATGCGGCGCGGTCCTTGCGGTTTCGCAAAGCCTTCCTTTTTAGCGGATTGCCCGCCCACCTTCAAACCGGACGCACGGCATGGGCTTGTGCATCCCGCGTCCGAGTTGGCCGCTGGGCCTCCGAGCCCGGTTCGTGGGGGCCCGTAAACGTCTCGCCGTCCTATTCACGCCGATTCCCGAAAACAACGCCGGATCAGGCCGCTGACCGTCAACCCCTGCACCAGGACCGAGAAGACCACCACCGCGTAGGTGGCCGTCAGAATGGGCTCCCGCACGGCCATGTCGCCGGCGTCGCGCGGGATGGACAGCGCCATGGCCACCGAGATGCCGCCGCGCAGCCCGCCCCAGGTCATGATTTTCACCCCATGAGGCAGACGGTCGCCCGCCAGGCGCAACAGGCCCAGCGGCAGGCCCACCGCCAGCATCCGCGCTACGAGCACCAGCGGGATCAGCAACGCCCCAGCCAGCAGGTACTGGCCCCGCAGACTCAGGATCAGCACCTCCAGCCCCACCAGCACGAACAGTACGGCATTGAGCACCTCGTCGATCAGTTCCCAGAAGTTGTCCAGATGCTCGCGCGTGCTGGCCGACATCGCCAGCATGCGTCCGTGGTTGCCGATCAGCAGGCCCGCGATCACCATCGCCAGCGGTCCGGATGTGTGCAGGCGATCGCACAGGGCGTACCCACCGGCCACCAACGCCAGCGAGATCAGAATCTCGACATGGTAATTCTCCAGCGACCGCAGCATGCGGTAGGCGATCAGGCCCAGTCCCAGTCCGATCAGCACCCCGCCGATCGCTTCCTGAGCGAACAGGACAGCCACAGACCCGAGGCTCACCCCCGCATCCCCGTGCCCATCGCCGCCCGGTCCCGAAGCGCCCAGCAGGGCCAGGAACACCACCACGCCGATGCCGTCGTTGAACAGCGATTCGCCGGCGATTCGCACCCGAAGCTGCGGCGGGGCGGCGATCCGGCGCAGGATGCCCACCACCGCGATCGGGTCGGTCGGCGAGATCAACGCCCCGAAGAGCAGGGCGTGCACCAGTCGCATCTCAATGCCCAGCGCGTTGAAGACTGTCCACGCGCCCACCCCGACCAGCGCGGTCGACATCAGCACCCCAACGGTCGCCAACGTCCCGATGGCCAGCCCGTGCCGCCGCAGATCGTCCAGGTCCACGTGCAGCGCTCCGGCAAAGAGCAGAAACCCCAGCATCCCATGCATGAGCGTCTGGTTGAAGTCGATCTGCGTCATGATCGCCTGGGCGTGGTCGGCCAAGCCCGGCCAGACCGCGCCCGCCGTCAGCAAACCCAGGCTCAGCAGCAGGGCGAACAGCATCAGGCCGATCGTCGTCGGCAGGTGCAGCAGCCGGGCATTCAGGTAAGAAAAGACAGCCGCGAGCGTCAGCAGCATCGCCAGCAGTTCGTAATTGCTCATGATCGAATCCGGACCCTTAAGCGGCGGACATGGCAGGCGGTTTCGCGGTCAGGAGTCTATCGGTTGGGATAGTGGCCGACAAAGAGCCGTCACCACCCGCCTGGTTCCGATAAGCGATGGAACGCCCTGTCATAAGGGCTTAAGCCGACCGATTTTGGGGCGAATCGCCCCTCCGCGACGATCAGAAAGCAGACGTGCCTTTCTCGGACGTTGCCAGCGCTCCATCCCGAGCCGCATGGAAGCGAAGTCGCCGCCCTCGACACGGTCGCCGAAACAGGCGACGCGAAGCGGACAAACCCCGCAGGACGCCCGCCATGTCCAAAGATTCCTCGCGACATCAAGACGACAGCCGCGCCGCCCAGACCACCCGCGTTGCCAGCCAGCTCTATGACCTGGTCGAGCAGGCCAGGGAGCAGTGCCGGCTGCTCGAACAGGCCATGCACGCCGGTTCCGCCACGCCCACGCTCGTGGTCAGCGACGCAGATATCCAGGACGCCGAGCAGCGGGTGACCTCCATCGACGCCTGGCTCACCCGCCGCCTTGAGGAACTGCTGCGCCGCGAGAGTGGTCTGGACAAGCGTCTGGACCAGATGGGCCGCCTCGAAGCCAACCTGACGCGCCTCAGCGGCGCCCTGGCCCAGCAGATGCAGGACATCCAGCCCGGGCGCGCACGTCTCGATCAGATCCGTGGCGACGTCCAGCAGGCGGTCGAGCAGGTCGTCGATCAGGTCGTCCGCAAGGCCGGTCAGCAGGTCGAGGCCATCATGGACCGCCTCAACAGCCACGTGGCCACGATCGAGGACGGCCAGACCACGTTGCGGCGCAAGCTGGCGGACCTGCACCAAACCGTTCAACGGGAAGCCGAGGCTGCCGTCGGACCTTTGCGTGAACAGTTCGCGGCGATCGTTGCCGACATGCACGAACAAGCGGAGGCCCGGCTTGCTCCGCTCGACAAGAAGCTCGATGAAAGGCTGGGGCGGATCCGCGACGCGGCCGGCTCACTCGATGCGAGCGTCGTCGCCGCCCGTCAGCAGGCCCAACAGGCGGCCGACGCCATGCTCGCCAGCACCCACCGGTGCGTCACCGATGCCCAGGCCGCGACCGCCGAAATCGAAGCCGTCTTCGAACAGCGTCTGGACGCCGCGCGCCAGGCGTGCGGGCAATTGGTCGATGGCCAGGAAAAAGCGGTTCGCCACGTTCGTGAGCAGATCGCGGCCGCGATGGACGAGGCCGACGAGCATGCCCGCAATCTCGGCGCCGCCCAGCGCGCCCAGGTCGACGCGCTGCGGCAGGAGCTCACATCCGCCGTTGATACGTTCGCCCAGCAGCGTGAGCAATGGCAGACCCAGCAACAGCGACTGGCGAGCGCCGCCGTCGCCGCCGTGAGTCAGGCTGAGCACGCCCGGACCGAGCTTGAAGCCGCCACCGACCGCGCCCGCACCGACTTCGCCGATCGTGAAAGCCGGATGGCGGAGCTTCTGGACCAGGCCGCCGGGCAATTTGAAGCCCTGCGCGACCAGACGATCGCTGGGGCCGACGAGCACATCGACCAGCGGTCCGTGGCCGCCCGCGAACAGTTCGAGCAGTTCATTTGCGACCTGATCGCGGATGCCCGACGTCAGACCGCCGACTTGCGGCAATCGCTCGAACGGCGTCTGGCGGCGATTCACCAGAGTCGTGAAGACCTTGACGCGGCCGCGGCGCGGCAGCGGAGCCAGATTGACGGACTGCTCGCCCCGGCGGAGCAGCAGTTGGCCGTCCGCTGCGATCAGATGCTCGCCACCGCCCGCGAATCGATGCGGCAGCTTCACGATCGCATGGCCGAGCAGGCCGAAACCGCGCTGTCGACCATCGAGGTGGCCCATGCCGACTTCACGGTGCACACCCGCGATGCGATCGACGAAGCCGAGGAGCAACTCGCCCAGGCCCGTGAGCAGTTGGAGTGCATTCGCGAGCGGACCCAGGCGGCGGTGAGCGAGGCGCAGCAGGCGTCCGAGTCGGCGGCCGCGGCCATCGCACAGGGGTATGAAACGTTCGAATCCGCCTTGGAGGAGGCGAGCGGACGCATGACCGAGCGTGCCGAACAGGTGCTCGCGCCGCTTGACGCACGCATCGACCAGCGGCTCGGCGAGCTGCGCAGCGCCGGCTCGTCGTTCGAAGATCGCATGCGCCTGTTGCGCCAACAGAGCATGGAACAGCTTCAGCAGACTCAGCAGGAGATCGAGGCGCAGCTCCGCGAGCGCCTGGCGACCTTCAAGTCGCTGGAGAAAGAGCTGGAGCAGCACTGGCTTGGCCGCATGACGCAGATCAAGGAGCAGGCCGACGCTCAGATCACCGCGGCGGTCAACGAGCTTCAGAACCGGCTCGAAGTGACCGACCAGAGCATTGGCCAATGGATGGCCCCCTACGAGCAGGCCCTTGAGCAGGCGATTGACGGCCAGCGGCGCAAGCTCGACGAGCGCCTCGAGGACCACCGCCAGTCGCTGACTCACCGTACACGCCAGTTCGAGCAGGTCGCCGCCGGCCTGGGCAAGGCCGTCGAGAAACGCCTGGAGGGACACCTTGAAAAGGTGCAGGGCCAGGCCGAGCAGATCGTCGCTCCCGTTTTGCAGCAGATGGACCAGAAGCTCGTCGCCTGGCTGGCCGAGCACAAGGGCGACTTCGAGAGAAGTGTGCAGCGCGTCCAGAAGTCATTGGCGGGCTGCTACGGCGAGTTGGAGCATCGCATCGAAAACCTCGAGTCCACCTTCCGCCAGCGCGTCGCGCGCATTGGCCACGAGGTGCATGCGATGGCCGACGTGATGCGCCAGCGGATCGCCGCGGCCGTCGAGGAGGCCCGTCCGGCCCTTGAAGCCACGACCGAGCAACAGAAGCAGGTGCTGCGGCAGGCGGCCGACGAGAACAGTCAGCGCATTCAGGAAGCGGCAAGCGAGCTGGTCGGCGCGATGGAAGTCGACATGGCCCGTCAGCTCGAGCAGTTCGACGACAAGGCGGCAGCTTCGCTCGACGACCTGCGCCACAACCTCGCCGAACAACTCGAAAGCCTGGAACACGAAGTACAGGAACGCACCGCACCGACCATCATGCGCTTCCACCAGCATCTGAGCGATTTCGAACGTCAGAGCCACGCGATCGTCGAGGACGCCGAGTCGGCCGTCGGCGGGCATGTGGCCCAGTTGCGGGCCGATGCCGAGGCCATGATTGCCTTGATCGAGCAGCAGCTTGGTCGGCGCATCGAGGGTCTGCGGCCGGAAATCGAGACGGCGATGGAGACGGCCGAGTCGTTTATGCGCGACCGGCTTGGCCAGCTCAAGGAAAGCGCCGCGTCCATGGTCGGGATCTGCGAAAAGCAGCTGGCCAAGCGGCTCAAGCGCATCGAACCCAAAACCGACGAGATTCTCCGCGAAACCGAGCACATGCTTGACCAGCGGCTTCACGTCATTGCCCAGCGGACCGAGGCGGTGATGGAGCCGCTGGAACGCAAGATCGAGCAGCGGGCCGCGGCCCTGCAACAGATGGGGCGTGCCGCCCTCGACGACGCCTTGGCGATGGTGGATGACGCCTGCCGCGAGATTGGTCGGGCGGCGTCCGGTCCCGCAGGCGCCGCCCATGCGGCCGGGGATCCGCTTACCAAACTCGGCGTCGCCATGCAGCGCATGCGGCAGGTCGGCGAAAGCCTTGAAAAATCCCGCCATCAGAGTCCGCGTCGACCCACGGAAGTCGGCGGCGACCTGAAAACCGTGCCCAACGTGGCCGAGCAGATGAAAGGCATGGCCTCACGCCTTCGCGGCGACAGGACCGCGGCAGCGGGTCAAACCGTCAAGGCCCAGGCGAATCGACAGGACCATAACGCCGGCTCCACCGACGAAGCGGCCTGAACTGCTTGAGTCCGTTCGAACCTCAGGCAAAGCCGCCGGCCTTCAGGCTGGGGTATGTTCTGGCTCGCGTACGCGGTATGTTCACCTCGAGCCGCGGCCTCGCGTGCTTACCGCGCGGCGGTCGCCATGGCGATCTCGGTGAAGAAGTCGTTGCCTTTGTCGTCGACAACGATGAAGGCTGGGAAGTTCTCCACTTCGATCTTCCGCACCGCCTCCATGCCCAGCTCGTCGAAATCGACAACTTCGACGCTCTTGATGTTGTCCTGAGCCAGGATCGCCGCCGGTCCGCCGATCGAGCCGAGGTAGAACCCCCCGTGCTTCCTGCACGCCTCGCTCACCTGTTTCGAGCGGTTGCCCTTGGCGATCATCACCATCGACCCGCCGCGGCTCTGGAACAGATCGACGAAGGCGTCCATACGGCCGGCGGTCGTCGGTCCGAAGGAGCCCGACGCCATGCCCTGCGGCGTCTTGGCCGGGCCGGCGTAGTAGATCGGGTGATTCTTGAAATACTCGGGCATGGGTTTGCCCGCGTCGAGCAATGCACGGATCCGTGCGTGGGCCGCATCACGCGCGACGATCAACGTCCCCGACAGACTCAGCCGCGTTCGCACCGGGAATTTCGTCAGTGTCGCCAGCACCTTCGCCATGCCCTGGTTCAGATCGATTTCCACCGGCGGAGCCATCTCCGGCGCCTGCTGCGGCAAATACTTCTCGGGGTGCATCTCAAGCTGCTCGAGGAAAATGCCCTCGGCCGTGATCTTCGCCTTGATGTTTCGATCGGCCGAGCATGAAACACCCACGCCGATCGGACAGGACGCTGCATGCCGCGGCAGGCGGATCACCCGCACGTCATGGGCGATGAACTTGCCGCCGAACTGCGCGCCGATGCCGCACCGGTACGACGCCTCCAGTACCCGTTTCTCCATGGCAAGGTCGCGGAAAGCCCGCCCACCCTCCGAACCGGTTGTCGGCAGATGGTCCAGGTACCGGGTCGACGCCAGCTTCACCGTCTTGAGCGTGGTTTCCGCGCTGGTCCCGCCGATCACGATCGCCACGTGGTAGGGCGGGCACGCTGCCGTCCCCAGGTCCGCCAGCTTTTCCCCCAGGAACTTGAGCAGATCCTTTTCATTGAGCACGGCCGGCGTCTGCTGGTAGAGATAGGTCTTGTTCGCACTACCGCCGCCCTTGGCGATAAACAGAAACTTGTAGGCATCGCCGGTGTCGGCCAGCAGGTCGATCTGGGCAGGCAGATTGGTGCGCGTATTCTTCTCCTCGAACATCGACAGCGGCGCGATTTGCGAGTAGCGCAGGTTCTTTTCCTGGTACGTCTCCCATACCCCATGCGACAGCGCTTCGGCATCGTCGCCGTCGGTCAGCACGTACTGACCCTTCTTGCCCAGGATGACGGCTGTACCCGTGTCCTGGCAGATCGGCAGCTTGCCACCGGCCGCGACCACGGCGTTCTGAAGATGCGTGTAGATGACGAACCGGTCGTTGTCCGAAGCCTCCGGGTCGTCCAGTTCGGCCCGCAACTGCGCCAGGTGCTCGGCCCGCAGGTAGAAGGACATGTCGGCCAGCGCCTGTTTCGCCAGCAGCCTCAGGCCCGCGGCGGCGACCTTCAGATAACGCCTGCCATCCAACTCCACGGTGCGGACGTGTTCACGCGTCAGCAGTCGGTAGGCGGTCTCGTCCTGCCCGTATTGATAGGTCGGTTCGTACTCAAAGGCAGCCATGAGGGGGTTCTCGCGTATGGGGTGGCGCAGGCCCGAAGAATAGCAGGAAAAGACCCACCGATCGACTGTGTGCCCGTGGCGAGGCGACGGGCTATGATCGCCTTCGGCGCCTCGCGCCGCGTGCATGCCGCGTCCAGGAAATCGACTGGCGATGCATCACAGCAAGGGAGCCAGCCATGCGAGCCGAACACGATTCGATGGGACAGATGCAGGTGCCGGACGGGGCCCTGTGGGGCGCCAGCACCCAGCGAGCGGTGGAGAACTTCCCTATCAGCGGGCGCGGCGTTCCTGTCGAGGTGGTCCACGCCTTCGGCCACCTCAAGGTCGCCTGCGCCCAGGTCAACCGCGACCTGGGCAAGCTGCCGGCTCCACTGGCCCAGGCGATCATCACCGCCGCGGAAGAAGTCGCCGCCGGCAAGCTCGACGAACATTTCGTTGTCGATGTTTACCAGACCGGGTCAGGCACCAGCAGCAACATGAACGCCAACGAGGTGATCGCCAACCGCGTCTCGCAGCAGGCGGGTCGGCCGATCGGCTCCAAAGAGCCCGCCCATCCCAACGATCACGTCAACATGGGCCAGTCCTCCAACGACACCTTTCCCACCGCCATGCACGTGGCCGCGGCCGTCGCCATCCACAAAACCCTGCGCCCCGCCCTGCAACGGCTGCATGTCATCCTCGATCAGCACGCCCGCGGCTGGGATGCCATCGTGAAGATCGGTCGCACGCACCTGATGGACGCCACGCCGATCCGAGTCGGCCAGGTATTCAGCGGCTATGCGTCGCAGATTCGCCACGCCATCGAACGTGTCGATCGCGCCGTGTGGTCGCTGGGCGAGCTGGCGATCGGGGGCACGGCCGTCGGCACCGGCATCAACACTCACATCGAATTCGGGGCCCTCGTCGCAGCCGTCCTCACCGAGCGCACAGGCGTTGAGTTCCGCGAGGCTGACAACCATCCCGAAGCCCAGGCCGCCAAGGACGCCTGCGTCGAGGCGTCCGGATGCCTCAAGACCGTTGCCGTCAGTCTTTCGAAGATCGCCAACGATATCCGCTGGCTGGGCTCCGGCCCGCGCTGCGGACTGGCGGAACTCAACCTGCCTGAGATTCAACCCGGCAGCTCGATCATGCCCGGCAAGGTGAACCCGGTCGTCTGCGAGTCCGTCGTGCAGGTGGCCGCCCGCGTCATCGCCAACGACGCTGCCGTCACCTACGCCGGCTTTGGCGGCGTGGGCTCCCTTCTGGAACTGAACGTCGCCATGCCCGTGATGGCCGATGCCATGTTGGAGTCGATCCGGCTGCTCGCCCGCGTCAGCCACGTGTTCGTCGATAAGCTGCTGATGGGTCTGCAAGTCGACGAGCAGCGCTGCGCCGAGCTCATCGAAAAATCCCTGATGTTGGTCACCGTTCTCGCACCCGTCGTCGGCTACGACCACGCCGCCAGGCTCGCCAAGCAGGCTATGGCCGAAGGCAAGACCATCCGCCAGCTCGTCTGTGAGCAAAGACTGCTGGACGAGGCGAAGCTCAACGCGCTGCTCGACGCACGTTCCATGACCGAACCGGGCGGTGAAAGCGGCTCGGGCGGATGAATCGCCGACATCGCATGCGGCCATCGGCCTTTTCTGGGCCCCGCCACGAGCCACGAGCATGAGCCAGTGGCTCCGATCCGACGAACGCCTTACACCCACGCACGAAAAGACCCGACGGGTTCAACCCGTCGGGTCCTGTTATTCTCGCAGTTGGAGCGGAGCCCGCCTCAGTGGTCGTGCCCCTCGTGGCCGTGGCCTTCATGCCCCTTGTCTTTGTCGTTGCCTTTGCTCTTGTCCTTGTCAGAGCCCTTGTCTTTGGCCGTGTCCTTGTCCCTGTCCTTTTCCTTGGCAGCGCCCTTGTCCGCGCCTTTTTCCTTATTCTTGTCTTTGCCTGTTTCCATCACGCTGACTTTGCTGGCCACTGCATCCTTGTGCCATACTTTCACACGCTTGCCGACGACCAGCACATCCGCAGCCGCGGCCTCTTCGCCGTTTACCTTGTACTTCGTTTTATCCGTGACGGTGACGGTGATCGTCTTCGACTGCTCGCCTTCGCCCATTTGCAGTTCGAAGCTGCCATGATCCTCCGCGACCGAGGCGATGGTTCCGACAGCCGCTTTTTCAGCCGGTTTGTCGCCCGACTCCTCAGCCTGCGCCGCCAGCGACAAAGCACCAAAACCCGCGATCGCCAGCATCGCCGCCATCCAGCCCATTCGTTGCGTCCTCATGGCTTCAACTCCTCTTACGGAAGCCCCGGTCGGCGACAGGCCGACCTGCGAACCTCCAACCCAATGGTGTCTGGGTTACTCTACGTCGCAGCTGGCTCCGGGGATCGTTCTTATTATCTCAAATCCAATAAGGTCTTTACTGGCAATGGCTTCCCACTTATAGCCAGGCCATCTATAATCCCCGCCATGTCCCATGCGTCCGCGAGTTACGACCTGCTGGTGATTGGCGGCGGACACGCCGGCGCCGAGGCCGCCTGGGCCGCGGCCAACCTCGGCGCGCGCGTCGCCCTGGTCACGCTTGACCCGACGAAGATCGGCCAGATGTCCTGCAACCCCGCGATCGGCGGACTGGCCAAGGGCCAGATCGTCCGCGAGATCGACGCCCTCGGCGGGCTGATGGGACTGGCGGCCGACGCCACCGGCATCCAGTTCCGCGTGCTCAACCGCTCCAAAGGCCCGGCCGTCCGCGGCCCGCGCTGCCAGAGCGACAAGTACGCCTACGCCGTCGAGGTCCAGCGGCTCCTGCGCACGCGGCCGAACATCGACATCCTCACCGCCAGCGTCGAACGCATCGCAGTCGACCACGGCCGCGTGACCGGCGCGTTTTACCGCGATACGGCCGGCGAGGTGTATCGCCTCGACGTGCCCGCGATCGTCCTGACCACCGGCACATTCATGCGCGGCCTGATGCACACCGGCGACCGCCAGACGCCCGGCGGGCGCGTCGGCGAGGCGGCCGCCAACACCATCAGCGACAGTCTGCGCGAGCTTGGCTTCGAGCTTGGCCGGCTCAAAACGGGTACGCCGCCGCGCCTCGCCGCCCAGACCATCGACTTCGCCGCACTCGACGAGCAGTGGGGCGATCAGCCGCCTGTACCATTCAGCGAACTCACGCTGTGCGACGGCGCCGCACGTGGCTCACCCTTCCCCCCGCTGGAGCAGCGCTGCTGCTGGATCACCCACACGACGGGCGCGATCCACGACGCCATCCGCGCCAACCTCGACCGCGCCCCGCTTTTCAACGGCCAGATTCACCAGGGCAGCGTCGGCCCGCGCTACTGCCCCAGCATCGAGGACAAGGTCGTTCGCTTCGCCGACAAACCCTCGCACCACGTCTTTCTCGAACCCGAGTCGCTGTCCACCAACGAAATCTACTGCAACGGCATCAGCACCAGTCTGCCGGCCGACATCCAGAACTTCATCGTCGCCCACCTGCCCGGCTGCGAGCACGCCAGAGTCCTGCGTTACGGCTATGCGGTTGAATACGACATGGTGTGGCCGCACCAGATCGACGCGACGACCATGACCAAGCGCGTCGCGGGCCTCTTTCTTGCCGGCCAGATCAACGGCACCAGCGGCTACGAGGAAGCCGCCGCCCAAGGCCTGATCGCCGGCCTCAATGCTGTGCGCTACGTCCGCGGCCAGTCGCTGGTCCGCCTGCGCCGCGATCAGGCCTACATCGGCGTGCTGCTCGACGACCTGGTGACCAGGACCCCACGCGAGCCCTACCGCATGTTCACCAGCCGGGCCGAGCACCGGCTCATGCTGCGAGCCGACAATGCCGACGCCCGCCTCACGCCGCTCGGCCGCGAACTCGGCCTCGTCGATGACCACCGCTGGCAGATCTACACCGACAAGCAGACATCCCTCGCTGCTCTGCGCGACTATCTCGCCGCCCACAAACACGACGGCCGCCGCCTGCTCGACTTGGCCCGTCAGCCGCAGGCCGACGCCCAGTGGGTCCGCGCCCGCCTCAACGGCGACCCGCTGCCCCCGCGCGCCCGCGATCTGCAGGTCATCGACGCCTTGCTCTCCGACCTGCTCTACGCCGGTTATCTCGATCGCCAGCAGCGCGACATCGACAAGCTCGCCGAGCAGGAAGAACGCCTGTTGCCGCCCCAGATCGAGTACGATCGCGTGACCGGCCTGCGCAACGAGGCGAAGCACGTCTTAGGCCGCTTCCGCCCCGCGACCTTCGGCCAGGCCGCCCGCCTCGCCGGCATCACCCCGGCCGACATGATGGTCTTGGCCGTCACGATGGAGCGCGGGCCTATAGACGAGTAGAATACGTACGTTGCGGAGTGACATTTCAAGGCGCATGTCTGGGGTGCCTTATGGATAAGCCGGATGTCGATCAGCAAGGTGTGAAGCCGCGAAGTCCCGCGAAGGCGATCCGTCAGGATGTGGGGTGTCCGAAGTGTCACACGGCGTTTGAGGATTCGAGCAGCCTGACCGTTCGTTGCCCCGCGTGCAACACCGAATACGACCTGGTTGATCTGGCGAGCTGCAGCGCCAACGTCAAGTGGTTCGGAGCGCACGGCACCTGGCGCTTCACGCTTCCGGCCGCCTTCACGGTTTTCGCGCTCCTTGTCCTGCCGATGATTTCGCTCACGGCAATCGTCACCTGGGTGCCGGACAGCGGTGGAATGGCGGATGGGCTCTTCCTGCTACCGATGGGCCTCGCTCTGGCCGTAGCCGCATGGCTGTGGTGGGGAGCTTACAAAGCCTGGGGCGGGCCTTACGGACTCTGGCTGGTCATCCTTGCCCACGTATGGGTGGCGATGGTCGTCGTCGCCATCCTCTTCTTGGGTCTGCCAGGCCTTGTCAAGCTGTTCGGTCCACTGCTGGAGGCCACGTTCGACGCGCCGATTCCACCAGGGAACCCGATCAAGCCTCTCTCATCATCACTGCCCGACATGGCATGGGGCGTGGTGATGGTGGTCGCGGCTGTATTGCTGTCCCGGCTGGGCGGATGGGGCGAGCGGCAGATCGCTCGGCAGTGGATGCGCCGTATTCTCAGCAGGTCTGAGCCGGTTGCGTAAGCCGTCGACACCCATCGAGCGTGGCCGTCACACTTTGACATCGGCTACGATGCGGCGTCTTTGCGCTTTCCGAGACCGGCTCCCATGCCCGCCAACAACAGCACCAAAACCAACCCCTGCCTGATCGTCATCTTCGGCGCGTCCGGCGACCTCACCGAGCGCAAGCTCATTCCGTCGCTCTACGCCCTGCACCGCGGAGGACAGCTTCCGTTGCAGTGCGCCATCCTCGGCGTGAGTCGCACGAAGTTCACCGACGAAGCCTTCCGTGACCACCTGGTGGACTCGGTCCGCCAGCGCGTGGCCGACTTCGACGACCGAGCGTGGTCCGGCTTCGCTCGACGGCTGCACTACTACACCGCCGATCCGACGCAGGTCGATGTGTATCCCAACCTCAAGAAGCACATCGCCGCCCTCGCCGACCAGCACGGCAGCGGCGACAACGTGTTGTTCTACCTCTCGCTCGCCCCGCACCTGTATGAGCCGGTCATCAACCACATCGGCGCGGCCGGGATGGTCACCGAGGGCAAGGCATGGTGCAGCCTCGACCGCGAGAACCGCTCCTGGCAGCGCATCGTCGTCGAGAAACCATTTGGCCACGATCCCGACTCGGCGGCCCACCTCAACCGCGTGCTCGGCCGCACATTCGAGGACGAGGCCATCTACCGCATCGACCACTACCTCGGTAAGGAGATCGTGCAGAACCTGATGGTCTTCCGCTTCGCCAATTCGATCTTCGAACCGGTGTGGAACCGCCAGTATGTCGACCACGTGCAGGTCACCGCGGCCGAGACCGTCGGCGTCGAAGGGCGCGGCGGCTACTACGACTCACCCTCCGGCGGGGCGATGCGCGACATGATCCAGAGCCACCTGCTGCAGGTGATGGCCCTGGTCGCGATGGAGCCGCCCGTGTCGATGGCCGCGGACGCCGTGCGCGGTGAACATGCCAAGGTGCTCCGCGCGGTCGACACCCCGGTTCCACCGCAGGTGTCCGAAATCGCCGTCCGCGGCCAGTACGGCCCGGGCCAGCTCGACGGCAAGGCGGTTCCGGGCTACCGCGAGGAGGAGGGCGTCGACCCGCAAAGTCAGACCGACACCTATGCGGCGCTGCGCGTGAATATCGACAACTGGCGCTGGCAGGGCGTGCCGTTCTACCTGCGATCCGGCAAACGCATGGCCCGCAAAACCACCGAGATCGTCATTACTTTCAAGCCCACGCCGCACTGCCTGTTCCGCGAGCGCACTCGCGGCCGCCACTGTCTGCCCCCCAATCAGATTGTCATCAATGTCCAGCCCGACGAAGGCATTCGGCTGCGCTTCGAGGGCAAGGTACCCGGCATCGAGGCAGGGTCCGGCGCGGGACCGGACATCAAATCGGTCATCATGGACTTCGACTACATCGAACAGTTTCAGGCTTCACCGTCCGAGGCCTACACCACCCTGCTGCTCGACGCCCTGCGCGGCGACCAGACGCTTTTCAAAGGACGCCATGAGATCGAGCACGCCTGGCGCATTGTGCAGCCGGTGCTCGACTACTGGTCGGAGAATCCGGGCCGCGACCTGCCCAACTACGCGGCCGGCACGTGGGGCCCGTCCGACGCCGACGTCATGCTCGCCAAGGCCGGTCGACATTGGCGCAACGAACGAGGTCCCGACCATGGCGCTTGAACTGACGGGCGACGTGCACGTCGCACGATCGACTGACGATCTGTATGACGATCTGGCGTCCGCGCTCGGCAGAGCGGCGCTTCGCGCGGTTGGCGAGCGCGGTGTCTTTCATCTGGCCCTCTCGGGCGGATCGACCCCCGAGCCCTTTTATATGAATCTGGTCGTCGACCCGCGCCACCGCGGCATTCCGTGGAAGCAGACGCACGTCTGGCTCGTCGACGAACGTCGGGTGCCCGCTGACGACGCCCGCGCCAACATCAGGCTCATTCGTGAGACGCTCACACAACACCTGCCGATGCGCCAGCGGCAGGTCCACCCCATGCCCGTCCTCGAAGACGATGCGGCCACGCTCTACGAAGCTCAACTGTGCCGCGACATCAGCGGCAACGAAACACGTGTTTCGTACGATCCGCATCAGCCGCCGCGACTTGATTTCATCGTCCTGGGCGTGGGCGACGACGGTCACACCGCCAGCCTTTTCCCCCATTCGCCGGTCCTTGAGGTTGCCGACCGCTGGGTCGCCGTCAACGCCGGCCCGCACGTCACGCCGCCCGATCGCCTGACCATGACTTTCCCACTGCTCAATGCCGCCCGTGAGGTGGCGGTTCTCGTCACCGGCACCAAGAAAGCCGCGACGCTCGCCCGCGTTGAAGAGCAGCTCCGCACCGCCGGGCCCGATGTCGACTCGCTGCCCATCACCGGTATCGATCCCGAGTCTCACGCCGGCGGTGAGTTGACGTGGTACCTCGATCCGGCCGCCGCAGGCGAGGCGGGCAACCCCTGGTAATTCATCCAGCGCGGCCCAGCGACTCGTCCCAGCGCTGGGCGCCGCGCGTGTTCAGCGTCATCGCATCCAAGGCGATTTGAATCGCCGACTCCATGGCGGCCGTCAGCCGGGTCATCGCCTCGCGCGGCCGACAGTCGGCCAACAGGTCGTTGACGACGATCGGCTCAAGAAACCTCACGTGCGCCTGGCGACGGCCGAGCGGCGGCATCATGCGGCGGTGCACATCCTCGGCCAGTTTCTCTGTGGTTTCCGCGATACGGTCAAGCGTGGGGCTCTGGCTGACATACCGTCCGCTGTAGCTGGCGATGGTGAAGGCGAGCATGGCCTGGTCCGCCCAGGTCGCCGCGGCCGGGTGGTCCGCCGTGCGCTGCGGATCAATGCGAACCTCATGAATCACCCGCCGCGCCGCGCGCACGCGGTCAAACAGGCCGGCGCCGTCGGACACGGTGATGGCGAGTTTGCGTTCGAGTTCCGCCAGCACCGTGCCGGCCGCATGCTCGATCATCGTCGGCAGGTCGTCTCCCGACGGCACGTCGAAGCCGCGCAGCTTCAGGTTTCTCTGAAGGGCCGCCCGGCCCACGGATCGCAATGCCTCCAGTGGCGTCCACGAGGCATCCCACGCGACGTCGAGCATGCCCGTGAGCTCGCGCAGCCGCGCCGCAACGGCCGGCCGCACATCGTCGATGTAGGTGGCCTTGATCGCCACCGGCACGACCAGGATGCGACCGCCAGCCGGCTTCGAGCCATCCTTCACCTCCGCCCATCGCCGGGCCGCACGCGTCGCCAGAAGGGCGGCTCCGTCGTGAAACAGCGTCACCTGGTCGTTGGTCAGGTAGACGTTGCCTTCGGGAAAGATCACCAGAGCTCGTCGCCCGCGCTCGATGGTCGCGGCCGCCTCCGCCATCGCCTGTGGGTCCGAGCCTTCGCGGTCCACCGAGAAGCAGCCGAGCTTCTGCATCACCCACGCATCCATCCGGCTGCGGAGGAATACGTCATACGCCGTCATGACCGCCGGCAGGACGCGGGCCCGGGCCAAGGCTTCCAGCAGGATCGCCGCGTCGCTGTGCGTCGGATGGTTGGGCGTGAGCAACAGTCGGTCACCGGACCGATACACGTGCTGTAACGATTGGACGCCTTCGATCTGAACGCTCGCGATCGCCAGCGTCCGCGGCAGCCGCCGTCGCCGGTTGTAGACGCGCAGCAGGGCGGCGATGAGGCGATTCGGCCGCGGCGGAAAGAAGCGATAGGGCTGGTCGGCGAAATCGAGCACCGCGAGAGTGTAACGCGGTTTCGACGATCCCAACCACCCGCGGCAGGCGCCTGACGGGCATATTCAGAGCACAAAAATCGTTGACATGACTGGGATTCAGACGTTATGGAAGGGAATAGCGGCCCACGGCGTTACCGTGATGTTACGGGCCTCGAATCCTTTTTAAGCAGTTCTTTGGGGGGCGGGTGATGGGGTGGTGCACCAACAAGAGGCAGGCGACGAGATGTCGCGTGTGCGGCGTGGTGGTTGTCCTGGTCACGGCGATCGCCGGGCAGGCGATGGCCTTCTACTCCTTCGGTGACGGCTACGGCAACAAGTGGGGTGATCCCGGTTTCGGCACGCCAGCCGTCGTCACATGGGGCTACATGACCGATGGCACCGTGGCGGGGGACGACTTTCGCATCGATCCCTGGTCGTTCCCCGACATCAGTGGTCTTGCGGGCGGCAGCGACATCACCTCGCTGCGCATGACGGTCGACGCCGCCTATGGGCCCGGCAGTTTCGACGCCGCCATCCAGGGCGCCTTCGATACATGGGCTTCGGTCGCCGACATCACCTTCATCGGGCCGCTCACCGACAACGGCCTGCCGATCAACGACCCGGGCGCGACGGCGGTGGACATCCGTATCGGCGCGTTCCATCCCGATCCGACGCACTCGTTCAAGGATGTCGGCGCCGTAGGCTTCGCTCCACCCTGGAACGGCGGCACACTCGCGGGCGATGTACTCTTCAACCTCGATGCGTTCTTCCAGATTGCGCCCGGCGATGAGGACGTCACCCCCATCGACTATTTCCAGGGCAATGATATCGAAGGACTGTTCCTTCACGAGCTTGGTCATGCGGCCATCGGCCTCGGACACCCCGATCCGGCCGACGCCGCCACCGACGTGAACTCGGTCATGTACGTCGGCTGGGATTGCTGCACCTACATCAACCGCGAGCCGGCCGCCGACGATGTCAACGGCGCGGTGTATACCTATGGCGCACCCGTCGACCGGCTGCCAGGCGATTTCGATGGCAGTGGGGCCGTCGACACGCAGGACATCAACCCCTTTGTGCTCGCCCTGACCAATCCCGCCCAATACGAGGCGACCTATGGCCTGCCGCCGGTGCTCTACGACACCAACGGCGATTGGACCATCGACACGCAGGACATCAATCCCTTCGTCACGCTGTTGACCGGCGGGGCGGCGGCGATCGTTCCGGAACCATCGGCCGGGATGCTGCTGCTGGCCGTGGGAGCCGTCGCCGGATGGCCGCGCCGTCTCGGGCAAGTGGACCGATGACGCCCTGATTTCGCCATGGCACAAGCTCGGGTTGTCGTCCATTCCTCACGTGGCTACATTGGCCGACTCGCATGCTCACGCGGCCGCGACAACCAGGAGATGCTCCCGATGGCGATCAAAACCCTTTACGACAAAGATGGATCCGTCAATGCTCTGCAGGGCAAGACCGTGGCCGTGCTCGGCTACGGTTCGCAGGGCCACGCCCACGCCCAGAATCTGCGCGACTCGGGTGTGAAGGTCATTGTGGCCAACCGCAAGGACTCGGCCAACGGCAAGCTCGCCATGGAGCACGGCTTCGACCCGCTGGCCGTCGAAGACGCGGTCAGAAAAGCCGATCTGGTCATCATCACCATCCCCGACGAGGTGCAGCCCGACGTCTACGAGAAGTCGATCAAGCCCAATCTCACCCCGGGCATGATTTTGGGGTTCACGCACGGCTTCAACGTCCACTTCAAGACGATCGTGCCACCGGACAACATCGACGTCATCATGGTCGCCCCCAAGGGGCCGGGCCACACAGTGCGCAGCGAGTTTGAGCGAGGCGGCGGCGTGCCCTGTCTGCTGGCCATTCATCAGGACAAGAGCGGCAAGGCCTTCGACACCGCGATGGCCTGGGCCATCGGCATCGGAGGCGGCAAGGGCGGCATTCTTCAGACCAGCTTCAAGAACGAGTGCGAGACCGATCTTTTCGGCGAACAGGCCGTGCTCTGCGGAGGCCTCAGCGCCCTGATCAAGGCCGGCTTCGAAACACTCACTGAAGCTGGCTATCCGCCCGAACTCGCCTACTTCGAAGTCTGCCACGAATTGAAGCTCATCATCAACCTTATCGAGCGTGGCGGCTTGAAGTACATGCGCTACTCGATATCCAACACCGCTGAGTTCGGCGACTATCACACCGGCCCGAAGATCATCAACGCCGACACCAAGAAGCGCATGGGTGAAGTGCTGGCCGACATCCAGTCCGGCAAGTTCGCCGAAACATTCCGCAATGACTACGCCAACGGATTCAAGTGGTTCAAGGCCCAACGGGCCAAAGACGAGAAACACGGCGTCGAAGTCATCGGCAAGCAGCTGCGGGCCATGATGCCCTGGATCAAGCCCGTCGAGATTTGATAAAGCCGTCCTGCCGGAAGGCTTGCAGGAGTCCATAAAGCGCCGTGGCCATGCCGCGGCGCTTTTCTTGTTCGCATGGAATGTCGCGCATGCGGCCGCCTAGCATTCGCGGCGTGTTGTCGCCTGCCTGCAATAGGTTCTTATGGACTGCCTCTCATGCCACGCGAAAACTCCGCGAGCACTTCAACCCACGTCTCGCCGCATCTGCTCAATGATGCCGGTTCATGGAAGTACACGAACCGACTCGCGTATGAGGCCAGTCCCTATCTGTTGCAGCACGCCCACAATCCCGTCGACTGGTACCCCTGGGGCCTCGAAGCTTTCAAGGCCGCCCGCACACAGGGCAAGCCGTTGTTTGTCTCCATCGGCTACGCTACCTGCTACTGGTGCCACGTTATGGAGCGGCAGTCCTTCGAGAATCCTGACATCGCCGCTCTCATGAATGAGCTGTTCATCAATGTCAAGGTCGACCGTGAGCAGCGCCCCGATGTCGACGACCTGTATATGACGGCTACACAACTGGTCAGCGGCGCCAGCGGCTGGCCGATGAGCGTCTTTCTGACTCCTCCGGGCGCGGCCAGCGAAAACGATCCGGGCCTCAAACCGTTTTATGCGGGTACGTATTTCCCGCCGACCCCCGCCCACGGCCGGCCGGGCTTTGCCGACGTCGTCAGTCAGCTTGCGCAGGCCTGGCGACAGCAGCGTTCGCGGGTCATCGAACAGGCCCAGCGCATCGCCGCCGCTGTCCGCGAGCACGCCACCAGTTCCCTGACCGGCCAGACCAGCGTCATTCCGTCGTGGGAGATGGTCGCCGCCGCCTCACGCCAACTCGTCCGCTCCTACGACCGGACGCATGGCGGATTCGGCGGCGCGCCCAAGTTTCCCCAGCCTTCGCAACTGCTCTTTCTGACGCGCTTCGTCGAGGTGCAGCGCGACGACGACGTCATGCAGACCGTCGCTCACACGCTCACCCGCATGGCGTGCGGCGGCATGTACGACCAGGTCAGCGGCGGTTTTCATCGATATTCGGTGGATGAAGCGTGGTTGGTTCCGCACTTTGAGAAGATGCTCTACGACAATGCCCAGCTCATCCCCGCTTACCTGCACGCCGCCAGGCTCATGCCCGCCCACCCCGACGCCGACTTCTGGCGGCGCGTGGCGCGTGAGACCGCCGACTGGGTGCTGGGCCGCATGACCGACGACACCGGAGCGTTCTGGTCGGCCATGGACGCGGAGGTGAACGCCCGCGAAGGCGGCAGTTACATCTGGACGGTCGACCAGGTGCGTGCAGCCATCGATGAACCGCGGCTCGCCGAACTTGCTCTGGCCATGTACGGCCTCGACCGTGGTCCGAACTTCCGCGATCCACATCATCCTACGGCCGAGGCGGCGAACGTCCTGTACCTGCCCGATGCGATTGCCGCTCTGGCGGAGCGGCACAGCAGAACCGAGTCTGAACTCGTCGCCCAGCGTGAACAGATCAATCGGCGACTGCTCATCGCCCGCGATCAGCGCGACCAGCCGATCACCGACGACAAGGTACTTACCGAATGGAACGGCATGATGATCGCCGCCCTCGCCGATGCCGGTCGTGAACTCGATGAACCACGCTACCGTGTCGCCGCACGTGCCGCGGCTGACGCCGTCCTGGCGCACATGAGCCGCGAGGACGGCGGCTTGCATCGGACGATGCGCGATGGCCGGGCGGAGATACCCGCTTTCCTCAACGACTACGCACAATTGGCGCACGGCCTGCTCGCCCTGCACCATGCGCTGGCGGATCCGCACACCGCCGGGCCGTACCTCGACCATGCCCGTCGGCTCATGGCGTACGCCGAGCGGCACTTTCTTGTCGCTGCCGACACGCTCACCGGCGGTTATTACGACACCCTCGCCGATCAGACAGACCTGTTCGTGAGAGGGCGTGGGTTCCACGACGGAGCGATTCCATCGGGCAACAGCCAGATGGTCCACAACTGGATCACGCTTTACGAAATCACCGGCGACCGTGTCTACCTCGATAAAGCCGCCCGCGACCTGCGATCGTTTGGTTCCGCACTGCGGCAGCACGGCGCATCCATGATCCACATGCAGCACGCCCTGCTGCGAGCCCTCATGGACGAGCCTTCACTTTTTGAACGCGTCAATCCACCGGCCGACACACATATCGATCAGGTACTGACAGCCGCGGTCACGCCGACGGTAATTGCATGCGATGCCGGTGCCGTCACACTGCGCATCGAGTTGTCCATGGCTCCCGGCCACCACATCAACGGCCCGACGACGCGGCCCGATCTCGTCCCCACGACGTTGAGTGTCGCCGGCCATCCTGACTCGATGCTCGAAGTCGCCTGGCCGCCGCCTGTCCTGCGCCGATACCTCTTCGCCGATCAGCCGCTGCCGGTCTACGAAGGCACGGTCACACTCAGTGCGGTTCTCACGTCGACGACCGCCCGGCCCCGTACGCTGCATCTTCTGCTGGGTTGCCAGCCATGCACCGGGCACGCCTGCCTCGCTCCCCGCAAACTCGAAATTCCTCTCCGCATCGGTCGGTAAACGCGCAACGTCCCCGCACACCCCGAAGCCGTTGCCTTCAGGCCCGGATGCCTCGTCCAACCCCATCACCTGCGATCCGCTCAACACTTCCGCTACACTTCGCCCATGATCGATACCCATTGCCACCTGACCTACGCGCCGCTGTCCGATCGACTCGACGCCGTCCTCGCCGCCGCCGCCGCTGCAGGCGTCGACCACATGATTACCGTGGGCACCAGTCCCGACGACGCCCGCCAGGCCGCGACCTTGGCCGAACGATACGATCACATTTTCGCCACCGTCGGCGTCCATCCGCATTACGCAGCCGACTGGACTGACAAAGCCCAGGTGCAGAGCACGATGCGTGAGCTGGCCAAACGCCCGCGCGTCGTCGCCCTTGGCGAGATGGGTCTCGACTGGCACTACCCCGACCCGCCGCGTGCCGATCAGCATCGCATCCTCGACTGGCAGTTGGAGGTTGCGGCCGCCCTGCGCGATCTGCCGATCGTCATCCACAATCGCGAGGCCACCGATGACATCCTCGCCGTGCTGCGCCGCAGCGGCATCCCCGGCCAGCGGTTCGTGTTCCACTGTTTCACCGGCTCACCGCCGGAGGTGGACGCCATCCTCGAATTCGGCGCCGTCGTCGGTTTCACCGGCATCGTGACCTTCAAGAGCGCCGCCGAGGTGGCCGAGGCGTCCGACCGCGTGCCGCTCGATCGCCTGCTGGTCGAGACCGATTCACCGTACCTGACGCCTGAACCCCACAGAAAGATTCGTCCTAACGAGCCGAAGTACGTGCCCCACGTGGCCCGCTTCCTCGCCCAGCGCCGCGGCATGACCGAAGCCGACTTCATCGCCGCCGTCGACGCCAACGCGAAGCGCGTATTCCACTTAGATTGACCACTCTGTCGGCAGGTCCCACCCGTCATACGCGCCGTTCGCCGCCACGGCCAGATCCCGAAACAGCATCTTGAGCTGCCGATGGCATTGTGCGAGATCCTCACAGTCGCCCCTACGCAAGATCATCGACTCGATGCGGTCGACAAATCGGCCAGGAAGGACCGTGAAAGGTTTGCTGCAAGCACGAAGCCGTCTGCGATTGTGACCCCACGCCCGGTTCACGGCATACAGCGCCGTGATGAGCTGCTCGACCATATCCGTCTCACCTGCCTGATAGCCGATGACATCCTTTCTGAAGACACACTTCTCGAGCGCACGCCAATCGCACATGAACCAACGGGCGTACCCCAGGCAGTTACGCGCCTTGTGAAGGCCGCGCTCAGCCGTGTATTGCGGACAGCGGCTGCGAAACCGCTCAAGAAGCCCCGTCGGGTCGAACACGGCCTGGACACCTTGCGTCCACCCCGCGATCGTCTCCGGATTGTCCGGATCGTTCGCTACAGCCTCCAGCAATGTCTCCACACAGGGCTGCGACAGCCACAGGAAATCACACTTCACGCCGTCGATCGTCACCCAGTCCACAACGATGTCGACCGTCAGCGGCGGCTTCTGAAACTCCGGCGTCGTGGGGTGATCCAGCGGGCCAAGCTCGATCCCCGCCACACTTTCGTACACCTTCTTGCGATCTTCGACCGCCGGACGCCGCCCGGACGTGACGGCCTGAAGATCGATGTCAGAGTACTTGTCAGCCTCGTCCATCGCCTGCGACCCGGCCAAGCCCACAGCTTTGACCTCGTCAAACCGCCGCAGGATCCCCACGGCCCGGTCGCATGTTTCACTGTGCTGTGAATCCATGGTGGCGCCTGCCGCATGTTACCCCATCGCCAGCACGCGGGTGATCTCCTCCAACGATGTCTCGCCGATCTGACACCGCCGTAACCCGTCGGCCGCGAGCGTGGTCATGCCCTGGCGGACAGCCGTCGCCTCGATCTCTTCGGCCCTGGCCTCCCGTCGCACAGCCGCGGCGATCTCCGGCGACATGGCCAGCGTCTCCACCATCGCCGCCCGTCCCCGGTAGCCCGTGGTTCCGCACTTCGCACAGCCGCGCGGCACGTAGAACTTCTCGAAGTCAATCGTGCCCGCCATCGGGCCGGCCCATGCGCGGGCACGTTCGATCGTTGATTCGGACGGACGCTGTTGCTCGCGGCACTCGCAGCAGAGCAACCGGATCAGTCGTTGGCCCACAACCAGCGCGACTGCATCGCCCAGCAGCGCCGGGTCCGCCCCCATATCAAGGAATCGCCGCAGCGTGCCCGCGGCGCTGGCGACGTGAGCCTGACTGAACACCAGGTGTCCGGTCAAAGAAGCGTTAAGTGCCTGACGCAGCACTTCCGTCTCCCGGAGTTCGCCAATTACCAGCACGTCCGGGTCCATGCGCATCAGCGACCGCACACCCGCGGCATACGTCAGGCCTACGTCCTGGTTCACCTGCACCTGTGTCATGCCGGGGATGCGCACCTCGACCGGATCCTCAATCGTCAGGATCTTCGTCTGTTCGTTGACCAGCAGACTTGCGCACGCCATCATCGTCGACGTCTTGCCGCAGCCGGCCGGACCGCTCACGACCATCATCCCTCGCGGCTGCTTCAAGAACGTTTCGATCCGGCCCTGATCCGGCCCGGAGAGGCGCATCTGGTCGAGCGTAGGTACGCGGTAGAGGTGATCGAGCATCCGCACCACCACGGCTTCCGCGCGGCCAACCGGAACGAAACTGACCCGCATGTCGATCATCTGAGAACCGACCGTGTTCGTGGCAATCATGCAGCGGCCCACCTGCGGCCGCTGAGTCTCGTGGATGTCGCAGGCGCAGAGCGTCTTCCATCGCGCGACCAGCGCGTCGGTCAGCGCGGCGTCGAAGATGGTGACGCGCCGAAGCACGCCGTCCACGCGACATCGAAGTTCGCCCTGTAGCGTCGTGCGGGACGATCCTTCGACCGCCGTCTCGGCGAGTGTCTGCTCAAGGTGGAGATCCGAGGCCCGCATTACGGCGCCGACCTCGATCATCAGGTTCACCGCTTCCTCGATCCCGCCAGGCGGATCGGGCTGGACGTTGGGCCTGTCGGTGGTCGAATACGTCCACGTCGTCGCCTTGGGCGGTTCCTTGCCGGCCGCCTTGAGCATGGCGTCGCGCTGCCGACGGAGTTCCTCGATCAGCGGTCTGAAGTCGCCGACCGTCTCGACGCGAGGGTCCTGCCCGCGCATGAAGCGCTCCAGGTCATCCCGTCGGAAGCGCCACTGCCGGCCAACCTTGAAACCCTTGAGCTTCCCGGTTCGCAGCCAGCGGTAGAACGTCGGTCGACTGGTGCAGAGCAGGTCCACGGCCTGGTCGACGTTGAGCAGTTCCTCACGCTGTGAGCCTGTTTCGGTGGGCGGGTCTGCGGCCGCTGTGGAGCGTTCGATCCACGACCCGGCAGACGGCTCCCGGGTGTCCTGCGCACGGCGCCGTGCAGCCTTCTTCTTGCGGGGTGGCATGGTGGTCCTCCTCGGCATTGGATGTCGGAAGCTGATCCGACGGTTCGCCTCCAATATTTCATAGATCGTCATAGTGTCAACAATCAGTATTGATCAATTTCTGACTTTCTTCGGTTGGGCGCTGCGCCGCCCGGAGGACGCCTGCCGGACGCCGTGGCCGGCCCGGACTCTGTTAGTCTCACGGTTTCCCCGAGGAGGCCCGCCATGAACCGCGCCGATGGACCGCCCGCAGACTGGCACCGCTACGAAAGGCTTCGCCCCGACCAGCTCAATGCCGTCGTCGCGGACGCGCCCGTCGCGTATTGGCCGCTTGGCCTGCTCGAGCACCACAGTTGGCACCTGCCCATCGGGTTCGACGGGCTGAAAGCCGATGCGCTGTGCATGGAAATGGCGGCCTGCACTGGCGGGGTCGTGCTGCCGGTGATGTGGTGGGGAGGCGGCGGAGGGCACGGGCCGTTTCTCTGGACGCACTACCAGGACGAAACCGCGGCCGGTGAAGTGGTGGCGACCACGGTCCGTCAGCTCGCGTCCTTCGGCTTCCGCGCCGTCGTCGTGCTGGCCGGCCACTACCCGTGGCAGCAAACACTGGACGCAAAGCTCGAACCAGTTCGCCGGGAGTTGGCTCCTGACGTCCTGCTGCTGTGGGGCCATGAGGGCACCATCGCCGCTCCGCGCGTGCAGATCCCCGGCGATCACGCGGCCTATTGGGAGACGAGCTTCGCCCTGGCCTTGTTTCCCGAGCGCGTCGACATGGCCGCCCTGCGACCCGGCCGCTCCGCAACCGACGCATGGCCCGGCGGCGACGATTCGGTTGCGGCCGATATCTACCCCGGCGTCGACACCGACGCGGCCTCGCCGACTTTCTCACAGCTTGGTACGGACGCACGCACCGCCGACGCCGCCAAAGGTCGGGTGTATCTCGATCGGCTGGTGGAGGATCTGTCCGGCCGCGTCCGGGCGCACCTGCGGGCCTGAATCGGTTCAGGCCGCCTGAAGCTGGGAATGCCCCAGGTAGTCGGCCAGCACTTGCTGGTCCGTCTCGGTCTCGAAGCGGTCGAATGTCATGCCCATGCGCATCGGCCCGAAATCGCTCTCGTCGTCATGCAGCCGGACGACGTTGCCCACAGCCCGGAACGCATGATGCCCGTGTCCAGGCAGCATCACGCGCACTTCCAGCCGTGTGCCCGCCGGCACCGACTGGTCGAGTTCAAAACGCATGCCGCTGGTTGAGATGTCGTAAACGTGGCCGGTCCATGCGTAGCCAAGGGTGCGGTCAGGGTCGTGAACGCCTTCCAACCGGGCACGAAGCAGCGTATACATGGGCGGGAGCTTGAAGCGGGGGGTCATACGCTGCTCGCGGCCTTGCATCGCAATTCTCCTTGGCGGAGCCGGCCCGTCGTGACGGCGAACATGATGCGCTCCGGCAATTCAGGGAACCGGGCGGCCTGATTTGTATCGACGAGGGTCAACGGTGGGTTTATTCATTTGAACGTGGCTCAGCCGAGAATCCGGATTCCCAGGGTCAAGCAACCTCTTGCCCTCGGCCGATAACAGAGGACGTGAGCGCAGCCCACCCCCATCGCAACCCACGCCGACGCCCACCCGCCGACGCCGCCGTATCTCCATCGCCCGCCGCGGCGATGCCGCTGCGTCTGAGCGGCGCCGCTGACGGGCCTCTCCGCGAAGGCAGGCATCCCAGCGCCGCCTCGGTCCCAACCCGTCGTCCGCTTCGCCTGCTGGTCATTGGAACCAGTGCCTCGGTCGCAGGTCTGACCACCTGGGCCCAGCAGCTTCCATCACCCGTGAAGCTGGTTCAAGTACTCGCCGGCCCTGATCCTCAAGCTCTCGCCGCCGCCGAGAAGGCCGATCTGGCCGTACCGGCCGCCGATGGCGGGCTGGACGTCGCTTGCCTCGAACGCTGCCTTGACGCCCATGCCGTCGATCTGGCCGTGTTGAGCCTTCCGATCGCCATGGCCGACACCACCGACCACCTCGTGGCCGTTCTCGAACGTCGCGGTCTTGCCTGGCGCTGGGTGCCGACCCTCAGCGATCAACTGGCCGGCCGGGTCCGCCAATGGCCCGGTGGCGCCTGGCGAAGCCGACTCGTCCAATCCAGTGCCGTCACGGCGCCCGCCGTCTGGTCCGAGGCCGCCAGTCTGCTTGACCGTCGTCCCGTGCCCCTGGATGCGACGGCCGTCCGGACCGTCCTCGAAGACCGTGTCGTCCTCGTCACCGGGGCCGGCGGGTCCATCGGCTCGGAACTCGTCCGCCAGATCGCCGCCTTCGCCCCCCGCAAGATCATCCTGGTCGAGCGGGCCGAGAACGCGCTCTTCCAGATCGATCGTCTCATCGCCCGCCTCGCTCCGGACCTGCCGCGCGAAGCCGTTCTCCACGACGTCACCGACGCCGCCGGCACCGACGAACTGCTCGCCCGCGTCCAGCCCCACGTCATCTTTCATGCGGCCGCCCACAAGCACGTGCCCATGATGGAGGACCACCCGGCCGCGGCCGTCGAGAACAACTTCTATGGCACGCGCTCCATCGCCGACGCGGCTGACCGCTGCGGCGTCGATCGCTTCGTCATGATCTCCAGCGACAAGGCCGTGAACCCCAGTTCCGTCATGGGCGCGACCAAGCGCATGGCCGAGTTGTATATCCAGGCCCTCAACGAACGCAGCCGGACCCGCTTCTGCATGGTCCGCTTCGGCAACGTGCTCGGCTCGGCCTGCAGCGTCCTGCCCATCTGGCAGCAGCAGCTCGCCCACGGCGGGCCGCTCACCGTCACGCACCCGCAGATGCAGCGCTATTTCATGACCATCCCCGAAGCCGCGGGTTTGGTGATCCAGTCCGCCGCCCTCACAGGCCGGGCGAGCGCCGGCGGCGGCGAGGTGTTTCTGCTGGACATGGGCGATCCGGTCCGCATCGTTGATCTGGCCGAGCGCTTTCTGCGCAGCCAGGGCCTCGAACCGAACGTCGACGTGGCCATCAGCTTCACCGGCATTCGTCCGGGCGAAAAGCTTTTCGAAGAACTGGCCTATGACGGCGAAGACATGCTGCCCACGCCGCACGAATCGGTCCACGTCTGGAAATCATCGCCGCCCACCGCCGACCGCATGCGTGAGGTGACAAAGCGTTTCGACGCTCTGCGTGACGGCCGCGAGAACAACGCGGGCGCCGCCGGCCGCCCGTGGCAGGGCGTCTGCCGCGCGGCCATCCTCGACGCCATCCACTGGGCCGTTCCCGAGATGGTGGATGCGGCCGGCGCGACAGCCATGCCTGCTCCAACGACTGAGCGAGCCGCCGCCGGCTGATCCGGCGCCCGTCCCGCTCACCTCGCGCCCGCGTCGCCCGTCTCACGCTCAATCAACGACAGCAGATCGTTGCGCAGTCGCTTCGTCATCGCCCCGACGCCGCCCGCGCCGATGGCCCGCTTCTCCACGCGCGTGACCGGCAGGATCTGCCAGCTCGAGTTGGTCAGAAAAACCTCGTCGGCGTCCAGCAGATCATTGACGCTCAGCATCCGCCGCGCCACCTCAATGCCGGCAGCCTCGGCCAGTTCCATCACCGCGGCCCGCGTAACGCCCGGCAGCACCGGCGCCCGCAACGCGTCAGCCGCCTCCTCGCCACGCGCGATCGGCGTGAGCAGGCGGCCATCCTTCACCAGAAACACGTTGCTGATCGCGCCGCTGGCCAGATGATTGCTGACGTTCAGCCAGATCGCCTCGCCCGCGTCCATCGCCGCCGCCTGTCGCAGCGTCCGCAGCCGGCCCCAGTAGCTCAGCGTCTTGTGGCCCGCCAGGGCATCCATCGGGTTCGCTCCAGCCGGCGCGACCAGCGCCAGGATGCCCTTCTCGAAGTACGCCGGATCGTAGACCGTCGGCCATGAGGCCACGACCATCACGGTCATCTGTTCGAGTGGATTGCGGTCCTCGCCCCCGGCGGTCGGTGGGCGCAAGAGCGGCCCGGGCGTCAGCGTCAGCCGCACGCGAGCCTGCTCCAATCCATTGTGCACAAGCGTCAGCCTCACAGCCGCCGCCAACACGTCCAGGTTGTCCGGACGCCTCAGATTCGCCAGCCCCAGCGTTCGGGCGCTCGCCGCCAGCCGCTCCAGGTGTTCCTGCAGCCGAAACACCCGCCCGTGATAGGCGGCCATCGTCTCGAACAGCCCCACCGCGTGCTGGAAACCGCCGTCGTCAAACGGGATACATGCCTCGGCGGCCGGGACCATGCGGCCATTGAGGTACACGTCCGTGGCGGAGGCGGGGTGGGCGTCAGCGGGATCGGGCATGATTTGTCTCTCGGGGGCGACCGATTATAATGCGGGGCCCGTTCGGCGGGCGCCGTTGGCCCACCCGAAACCCGAAACCCGAGACCCGAGCACGGTGACGTCATGAAAAAGGGCATCCATCCCGAGAACTACCGCCAGGTTGTCTTCCAGGACAAGGGCGCCGGGTTTGCGTTCCTCACCCGCTCGACCATCAAGACCAAAGACAAGATCAAGTGGAACGACGGCAAGGAATACCCGCTGGTCAACGTCGAGATCAGCAGCGCCTCGCACCCGTTTTTCACCGGCAAGCAGAAGTTCGTCGACGCCGCCGGCCGCGTCGAGAAGTTCAACCGCAAGTTCGGCGGCTCGTACTTCTCCAAGAAGAAGTAGCGACCTGCAAACTACCCGCCGCGGCGTCACCACGCGCCGCGGTTTTTCATGCGCCACGGCGACGCGATCCCTGGCCCCCATGTCCGTTCGATTCCTCAGCCCTGATCTGATGCCATGCGTCCCCAGATCGTCGACAGTCTGCTGGCCAAGCTCGCCGAACTGGCCCGACAGTTCGAGGCCCTGGACCAGCAGCTTCAGGCCCCGGATGTCGCGGCCGATCCGGATCGCCTGCGCAGCCTGAGCATCAGGCACAAGTCGCTGTCGCGCCTCGTCGAGCGCTACCGCCGCTACCAGCAGCTTCAGCAGCACATCGTCGACAATGAAAAGCTCGCCGCCGACCGCTCCAGCCCTGACGCGGATCCCGATGCGGCCGAGCTGGCCAAGCTGGCCGCCGCCGAGCTGCCGCAATTACATGCCGAAACCGATCGCCTGCTGCAGGAGATGGCCGACCGCCTCGTCACCGCCGACGATGCGGCCATCGACGCGGTCATCCTCGAGATCCGCGCCGCCTCCGGCGGGGCCGAGGCCGCGCTCTTCGCCGGCGACCTGCTGGGCATGTACGAAAAGTACGCAGCCGGCCACCGCTGGAAGCTTGAACTCATGCAGGCGGCCGAAGGCGAGCAGGGCGGCCTGCGCCAGGTCGTCGCCCGCATGACCGGCGAAGGCGTCTGGCAGGGTATGGGTTACGAGGGCGGCGTCCACTGCGTCAAGCGCGTCCCCGCCACCGAAGCCCAGGGTCGCGTGCATACTTCGACCGCCACCGTCGCCGTGCTGCCCGAGCCGCAGGCCCTGGAAATCAACATCCCCGACGACGACGTGACCATCCACGTCACCACCGCTCAGGGCCCCGGCGGCCAGAACGTCAACAAGGTCGCCACGGCCGTGCACATGGTGCACAACCCGACCGGCATCGAAGTCCGCATGCAGGAATCCAAGAGCCAGGCCCAGAACCGCCAGAAGGCCTGGCAGCTTCTGCGCGCCCGCGTGTTCGATCACTATCAGAAACAGAAAGACGCGCAGCGCGCCGAGGACCGCTCGAAGATGATCGGCTCCGGCGACCGCTCGCAGCGCATCCGCACCTACCGCTGGAAGGACAACCTGGCCGTCGACCACCGCCTGGGCGAATCGTTCAACCTGCAGTCCGTCCTCGCCGGCGACCTCGACCCCATCGTCGACGCTCTGACCACCCTCGACAAAGCCCAGCGCCTCGCGGCGCTGTGAGGGCCGTTCCGGTCTGTAGACGCGGCGGTGCTGGCGTTCGCGGCCGTGGCGCTTGCTGCACGTCGACGCCGCGTCTGACCCGTGCTCGAGCCATCGGACCCCGCGGAAACCGGACGATTGCCAGGCTTGTGCGCACAGACGAGGCCCGCGGCCGCTGAAAAAATCGCGGATTCCAGCCGTCGCGCGGGAAATTTCTTCTCTTGCGCCAGGCGGTACTTACGTCACATGCCGCGCATGGTCGCCCGCTCCGAAAGCAGGGTTTGTGCGCACCAACGACGTCCTTCGCCCATTTATAGAAGCACGTGGTTGCGACGGGTCTGGCCGGATGGCGCGAAACGTCGGTTTCAGCCCGAGGGTGAGTCTCTGACTGGGAGAGGCCCCAAAGGCATTGCGACAGCGCCTCTGACTTAGCCCCGCCAGCCCCACCGGTGGGCCCGCAAGGGCCTGTTCGTTCCTCTCCCCGATCTCGGCAGGGAGGCGGATGCGGTTTATGCGATGCCGCGTCACGCCGGCCAGCCCGCCGCGGCCACGCGCGTCGCCATGCGACGCGAGTTCATAGTGAAAGGTGAAACATGCACACGGCTGAACAACCGAGCCCATGAGCCGACGCGGAACCCGCTGGAATGGGTGGGCGATGCCATCGAAAATCGAAAATCATAAATCTCTTTCACCCCGGCCGATAACCTTGGGTATGGGCCGAGCATGGCTGACAGTTTTGGTCTGCGCAGGGTTGCTGCTTGCGGCGTTGGCAACCGTCGGTGAGGCGGCGATGGATTCCCCCCCGGCGGCTCAGCAGGCGCAGGCGTCCTCCGCCGTGCCGCCCGGTTGGCGGCTGGTGCATGCCTTCGACTTCGAGGAACGCGAGCTGGGCAATGTCGACACCATGCCCATGTACTGGTACGCCATCGGTCAGGAGGCCGACACCACCAATCCCAATTTCAATCGCCAGCCGCTGCACCGCGAGCTGACCTCCGTCAGCGGCTACCCGCGGTACAGCGAACTGGGTTTTGACCACCGCGTCGCGACCAGCGGTCAGACCAGCTTCCGCCTGGGTGTTCGTGGCGGCAGCGCCGGCGCGTTTCTGGAGGTCGGCGCGGTGCCGGCCGTGCCGCTCAGCGACTACCACATCACCGCCAACGTGCTCATCAGCCAGCTTCAGCACGCGCGGGTGCGGCTGTCGGCCTATCTCGTTGACGATCAGGGCCGGCGTTTGGACGACAGCGTTGTGACCGTGCGGGCCACGGCCATGCACGACCGCTGGCAGCGTCTCGAACTGCGCGTGCTGGGCGACGCGTCGACGGCCGCATGGATCGGCCTGGAAGCGGCCGTCGAGCAGCCCCGGCGACCGACCGGACCGGCCGGCGACCTGGCCATCGTCTACCGCGACGTCGAGGGCGGGGCCTGGTTCGACGACGTCACCATCTGGCAGGTGCCGCGCGTGGTCGTGGGCACGCAAAGCCCGGTGAACGTGATCCGCGGGCCGCAGGCGCCGAAGGTCTGGGCCCAGGTGCGCGACACCAGCGGCAAGGCGCTGTCGGCCCGGCTGCGGCTGATCGACCACCGCGGGCGCGAGGTGGCGCAGACGATGCGCGATCTGGGCGACGGACAGGGAGGACGCTGGGAGTGGGAGCCGCGGGTCGAACGCTTCGGCTGGTACAAAGTCATCCTCGGCCTGGAAGACGCCGGTGCGCCGGGCGTGGCCGGCCGGGCCTCGACGCTCGAGGAAGTTTATGCCACCTTTCTGTACCTGCCTCATCAGGCACCCGCGCCCGCATCCGGCACGCCGCGCCTCGGCGTCGAGGCCACCGGACGCGACTTCCGCGAACTGGCCCTGCTCCCGGATTTCATGGCCAGCCTCGGTCTGGGCGAGGCGGTGCTCAGTTGCTGGCAGCCTGACGCTTCGCCCGACGAGATCGAGGGCCAACTGGCCCGGCTCGGAGGCATCATCGCGCAACTGGGGCAGGCCGGCGTGCGAACCTGCCTGAACCTGGCGCCGGTGCCGCGCCCGCTGGCGACGGCCCTGGATATTGACGCGGCCGACCCGCTGTTTCTTTTCGGCCGTGACCATCCGCTGGTGGACCAGTACCTGCGCCCGGTGCTCATCCGCGAGGGACAGCGCGTGCGCGGCTGGCATATCGGCGCCGGGCGAGACACCGAGAGCTTCTACCTGCCCAACCTCGCACAACGGCTGGACGTCGTGCGGACCAGGCTGCGCAGCGCCGCCCCAGAGCCGACGATCGTCCTGCCCTGGGATGTCAGCCAGGCCCGACCGGCCGCGATGGATCCGGACGTAGGTTTCGTACTCAATATTCCCGTCGCCGTTCAGCCACGATTCCTGGCCGCGGCCGTCGCGAGCTGGGAAGAAGGGCGCGGTGCCGGGCCGGGCACCGTAATCGAGAGCCTTCGTCTTCAAACGCCGGCGGCCGACCAGCTCGACCAGTCCCGCCGCGTCACCGATCTGGCCCTGCGCCTGATCGAGGCGTGGCGAACCCAACCCGCAAGCCTGCTGCTGGACAGCCCCTGGACCGTGACCGCCGATCGTCAGACACAACTGCTGCCCGATCCGCTGGCCGGGGTGTTCGCTTGCGTCGGCCGGCACCTGCTGGGCCGCCGCTATGTGGACGAGTTGCCCGTCGGGCCGGGGCTGCGGGCCCTGATCTTCCACGGGCCGTCCGGCGGCTTGCTGGTGGTGTGGAACGAGTCGGCGCCGCGACGCCAGGCGACGCTGCGCATGTACCTGGGCCGCGCTCCTGAAGCCCTGGATGTCTGGGGCAACCGCGTGCGAATGCCGCTGGTTGACGGCCGCCATGAGCTGAAGGTCACGCACAGCCCGGTGTTGATCGAGGGCATCGACACGCCTCTAGCCGTGTTCCGCGCGGCCTTCAAGCTCCTGCCGCCCGCCATCGAGTCAACCCAGGTGCGCCATGAACGGGCGCTGCAGATCCACAACCCCTGGCCGCGGACGCTCAGCGGCAGCCTGCGCATCGTCGATCCTCAGGACTGGCGCATCGAACCGCGATATGTACGCCTTTCGATCCCCGCGGGTCAGAGCATGTCGCTGCCGGTCGCCCTGGCGTTCCCCGTCTCCGAGCTCGGCGGCCAGCGGGAGTTGACCGCGGAACTCGAGTTCACCACTGACCAGGCCTACGCGGTGCGGGCGACGGCCCCGATGGAAATCGCGTTGCCTGACATCGAATGGGACGCGCAATTGACTCTCGACCGCCGCGCCAACGGCGGCGTCGACGCCCTGGTGACGCAGGTGCTTCAAAATCGCGGCAAGGAGCCGATCTCGATGTACGCCTTCGCCAGCGTGCCTGACGCGCCGCGGCAGGAGCAACTGCTGGCGCAGGTGATGCCAGGCCAGTCGATCATGCGTCAGTTCCGCTTTGTCGATATCGGCGAGCTGCTGGGCAAACGGCAGATTCGCGTGGGCATCCGCGAGGTGGGCGGGCCCGCCGGGCTCAACAAGATTCTCGATCTGCGCTGACGTCGGCGGCGCGGGGCGCGACGGATTCCACAGGTGGGCAAAGCGGGTGAACCGCCGCTATTCCGCGGCGATGCGGTCGATCAGGCCCTGGAGATAGCGCGTGACGCGGCGCGGCCCGATGATGCCCACCACCCGGTCGCTCATGTCGAGGATGGGGATGTGCCGGAAGCCCGCCTCGGCCATCAGGTTCAGCGCCTGGGCTGGCGTGGCCGTCTCGTATACCGCCGTCGGATTCGCCGTCATCACGTCGCTGATCCGCTGCTGACGCACCTGCTCAAACCGGTCGGCCACCCGCAACAGCACATCACGCTCGGAGAAGATGCCCAGCAGGTGCTCCTGCTCATCGGTGATCAGCAGGCAGGCCACGTCGCGGTCGACCATGATCTGCAGCGCCTCGCCCACCGGCGTGGTCGGCGGCACGGTGATCAGCGGCCGGGTGACGACCGCCTGAATCGTGTCCTCGACCAGCTCGCGCTCCATCTGGTCGCTGTAGGCCGGCAAGTCATAATTGCTCAGCGGATCCTCAAACTCGCCCGAGTCGGCGGACGAGACAGGCCGGCGGCGGGGTCGCAACGTCATGCTCAGGCTCCCTCGCGTTCATCGATGTGCAGCTTCTCGGCGGGCGGCGCGACCTTCACCGTCCGGGCGAAGTGGTCGGCCACGAACTCCATCAGACCCCTCTGGCCGGTCAAGGCGACCGCCTTGCCCGTTTCATCCACCACAATCACGTAACGCAGATGCTTGGCCTGCATCAGGCGGATCATGTGGTGGATGAACTGGTCGCCGCGTACGCAGTCCTCGCCGCCGAACATGAACCGCGAAGCCGGCTGATCCAGGCTTTCACCCTCGACCAGCAGCTTCATCAGCCGCCGCTCGGTGAACTTGCCCAGCGGCTTGCCGGCGGCGTCGACCACCACCGCGCAGCCCAGCCGGGCCTCACGCATCCGGCTCATGGCCTGGCGCACCGTCGTGTCCACGGTGATCGCCACCAGGTCGCGCAGCGGCAATTCGGCGACCGGCTGCTTGAGAATGTCCTGACGAAGTCCCATCGCATACCCTTCCGCAATCGTGATCGTTCGCACTGACCGCGCCAGACCGTCTCGAAGGTCGCCCAAACCCTTCCCGCGGTCGTATCCATCACCGCGGGCGTATCTTACTCGAAGTCGAATCCCGCCGAAACGCGATCTGTCTCACCCCACCCCCAGCCGCTGGCGGACCAGGTGTGCTCTCGCCTCGCGGCGGATGGCGGGGTCCATCTCGCAGCCGGCGATCTTCTGCAGGTGGGCGGGCTGGGTCAGCAGGAACAGAGCGTTGATCGTGCGCAGGTCGACCCTGTCGATGCGGTCCATGATGACCCCCAGGCGCAGGTGGCTGAGCAGGGACAACGCCTCCTCCGTGCCCAGCACGCGGGCGTGGGTCAGCACGGCCCAGGCTCGCCAGATCTTGTCGTCGAGCTGGCTGGACCGCTGCTTGACCAGGGCCGCGCGGGCCTGCTGTTCGTAGGCGATCACCTGCGGCACCACCGTGTGCTGGAAGTCGGCCAGCACCTCGCGTTCGGCGCAGCCGAGGGTCACCTGGTTGCTGATCTGATAGAGATCCCCCAGCGCGTCCGAGCCCTCACCGAACAGGCCGCGCACCGCGAGGTTCATGTCCCGGGCCGCACGGCGCACCTTCTCGATCTCCCCGGTCAGCCTCAGGGCCGGCAGGTGCATCATCACGCTCACGCGCAAGCCCGTGCCGATATTCGTCGGGCACGCGGTCAGGTAGCCCCAGCGATCGGAGAACGCCACCTCCAGCTTCGACTCCAGCTTGTCGTCCAGTGCATTGACCTCGGTGTAGGCCTCGTCGATCTGCATCCCGCTGCGCAACACCTGAAGGCGCAGGTGGTCTTCCTCGTTGACCATGACGGCCACGCGTTCATCGGTGGTGAAGGCCACGGCCCGCGGCGCCTCGGCGCCGCCCTTGGCGTGCTGGCGGCTCATGAGGTGCCGCTCGATGAGCAACTGGCGGTCGATCGGCGGCGTCTCGGGGATGTCGATCCACTCCAGGCGCGGGCCGGGGCTGCGGTCCAGGGATTGCTCGCCCAGGGCGTCGGACCGTAGCGCATCGGGCGTCAGAGCGTCATGGCAGCGGGCCAGTACCTCGTCGCGCTGGGCGCGACTGGCGCGATTGACGAAGGGAAATCCCGCCAGATTGCGGGCCAGTCTGACCCGGCTGGAGACGACCAGATCGCAGTGCGGCCCCTCGCCGTGTAGCCAGTGGCCGGCATGGTCGGGCAGGTCGGCCAGACTCATGAGCGGTGCGCCTCCAGGTCGCTGATCTCGTCGCGCAGACGCGCCGCCAGCTCGTAGTCCTCGTGCTCAACCGCATGTTGCAGGCGCTGGCGCATCCGCATCAATACACCTTGGCGGTCGACGCTCTGGCCGGCGTGCCGTGGAGACTTGCCCACGTGATGCACGGCGCCGGCGTGGGCTCGTTCCAGCAGTGGTCCGAGCAGCGATTCGAAAGCGGCATAGCAGTCCGGGCAGCCCAGCAGGCTCTTCTCGCGGAACTCGCGAAATGTCAGGCCGCAACTGGGGCAGACGGGCTGCTCCTGGCTGACATTGATGACGCCGCTGTGAATCTTGACGAAGTTCTGCAGGATCTGGTTGATGGGCGTGCCGTCGGGCGCGGCCGCGACCAGGCCCTCCTCCGCCGCGTGCAGGTCGCACAGGAACCGCTGAATTTTCTGGCCGCCCTTGGCTTCCGTAAACCGCACGGTGGCGGGGCGATTGCAGCGTTCGCACTTGTGCTTCATGGTTTCACCGTCGCCGCTCGCGGACAGGTTGGCCCAAGCCGCCGCGCCGGCGGACCCCAGCCTGCGAATCGGCCCAAATCGATCCAGCATCGGATTTTAGGGCCGAGGGGCCCGATACTCAACGCCGCCGCCGCCCGCGCCAACCCACCGGCCCGCGCCTGGAGGGTGGCCAGACGCGGCAACGTACCACGTCGCGGTCACGCAGCGATCGCAAAAAGACATTGACAGCCGGTACCGTGCGCGTATTATAGACGCCAGTATACATGCGCGGCATCAGCGCAGCGCAGACGTTCTCCCTCAGGCGGCACACAGCGTCACCGATCAGGAGCCGGGCCATGAATCTCAATGCGGGTTACGACACCGGGAGGCCAGTGAATCAGGTTGTGTTTGCGGGCCTGGAGTCGCTTGAACCGCGTCTGTTGCTGAGCGCGGCTCCGACGTTCTTTCTGGCTGTGGGCGATCCAGCCGAGGTCGGCGCCGATGGGCCGGTGCGCGACAACCCGGTGATCGAGATCGAGGCGGGCCAGCGCACCACCCTCACCCTGTGGGCGGACCCCGGCGATGAGCACATCCTCGCCGTGGACCTGGACCTTCTCAGCTCGCTGGCGGGCGTCGCCGGCGTGGTGGACGGTTCGGTGCGGGCGTACAACCCCGAGTTTCTGGGTATGAGTCGGTGGAACGCCAGCCTGCGTGGCGGCCAACCTGGCGACGGCCACGTCCTGCTGACCGACGTGCTGCTGGTGGGCTTCGTCACCAGTTGGGGGCTTAATGCCAATATGGCCGCACTGGCCGACCCGACGTGGGCCGCCGGGGCGGTGCCGCTGCTGAGCTTCGACATCGAGGCGATCGACGCCGGCGTCACGGAACTGCGTCTGGCGGCTTCGGGCGGAGGCATGGCCTATGGCGGCGTTGAGTCGGCGCTGACCACCGCGCACTACGGCATCGGCGATGCGGCGGTCCGCGCGGCTGGGGATGCCGGGCGCGGACGGGTCAGCGAATTGGCCGACGCGCTGGTCATCGTGCGTGCGGGTGCGGATGAGCCCGTGCCGCCCGCCGAAGTCACGCCACCGGTCCAGCCAGAGCAGACACCGCCGGCCGCCGAGGAGTCCACGCCGGCGCCTGAGGTCAGCGGCTCGGCGGCCTTCTGGCTGTCGACAGGCACGCAGGGGGCGCAGCGCGGCAATCCGCTCATCGAGCTGCGCCAGGGCGAGCGAACAACACTGACGCTCTGGGCCGATCCCGGCAGTCAGATGATCCTCGGGCTGGATCTGGACATCCTCGCCTCGCTGGCCGGGGTCGTCCGCATGGTGGAAGGTTCGGCCGTTCTCTACAACCCCGAGTTTCTGGGCAAATCGCGATGGAACGACGGCTCCACCGCCGGGCAGGCCGGTGGGGGCACGGTGTTGTTGCGCGACCTGCTGGCGGTGGGGCTCATCACCGCTCACGGTCTGGGCGGCGAGCTGGTCGACAGGTATGACCCGACGGCCCAGGGCGGGGCGGTGCCGCTGCTGAGCTTCGACATCGAGGCGATCGATGCGGGCACGGCCGAGCTGTTTGTCACGCCGTCGGGCGGCGGCATGGCGTATGCCGGTGTCGCCGGGCCCGATACATGGGCATGGTTTGGCGTCGGCGACGATCCGGTCCAGGCCGCCGGCAGTGTCGGCCGCGGTCAGCGCAGCGACGTGGCCGACGCGGTCATCGTCGTGCATGCCGCGCCCGATCAGCCCTCCGCTGGCCAACCCGTCGCGGATGAGTCGGCGAAACAGCTGGTCGTTGATGCGCCGGTCGTGCAGGAGCCGGTCATGGTCGAACCGGTCGTCGATGAACCTGCGATCGTCGATCCCTTGATAAATGAACCCACTCTCGAAGAGCCCGTCATCAATGAGCCGGTGATCGAGCCGCCCGCCGTTGAGGAACCTTTGACCGAGTCCCCGGCGATTGAGCCGCCGGTCGTCGAACCGCTTGCTGCTGAGCAGCCGGTGGTCAAAGAACCCGCCACGGACCAGCCGACTGTCGACGAGCCGGTGATGGTTCCACCTGTGTCAGATGAGCCGACTGAAAGCGAGCCGGCGCCGATCACGATCGGAGTTGTGCGGCCGCTACCCATCCTTGACATGCCGGTATGGTGGGACGCTGACTTCGAATTGCCTTTCATATTCGTCGTGGAGCCGACGGATGGAATCTTCTTTCGTGATATCGACCTGAACGGCGACGCCTATCGCTCGGTCGTCATGGTCCTCAATAGCGAGGTTGCCGGCATCACACGGGCGGACGCATCTTCATGGTCGTCGGGTATGCAGGTCACCGCGCACGCGATGGTTTCGGCCGCGTCGCATGTGAACCCATTACCGTTGCCCTCGTTGACTTCACCTGTCGGGAGCGGCTTGGCGACGCTGCGCGAAACGGTCAGCACATCGGCCTCGCGCCTGCTCACCGAGAGCGGGACGCGCGGTTCGCAACGACTGCTGCGGCAGTTGGCCGCCGGCGAGCGGGCGGCCGACCTGCTCGGTGCAGGCGGCGGCGACGTCGTGGGCGATCCAGCCACTGCTGATCTGGCGCCGGTGGACATCCTTGCCGGACTGCGCCCCAGGGCTGATGAAGCATCAGGTTCATGACGCGCGACCCGCGCGGGATGACGCGGACGGGGTGTTCGCGGACGGTGGCGTTTTGAGCAGTTTCACCGCGTATTGCTGCGGCCGGGCCAGGGGTAGATCATCAAGCTGATCCAGCCGCCGCCACCGCATGGCGCGGGGGCGACGTCCGCCTCGCACGTGCGCGTGCCAGACGCGGAACGTGATCGCGCGGTGAGTCGTCGCGTGGTCGAACCGCGCGACAGGCTTGGGCCTGGCGATGTCGAGACCCACGTGGTCGATCAGCCACGCGGCGATGTCGTGCGTCGAGCCGTCCGTCGGGCCGGCCTCCCACGTCGGCATCTGCCACAGGTTCGCCCACAGGCCGGTATCGTCGCGCTGCTCAAACAGAAACGTGCCGTCGCGGGCGACGGCGACCAGGTGGTGCGTGACGGCCAGGGGCTTGCGTCGCGGCGAGCGGCGGGGCAGTTGATCCTGCAGGCCCCGTTCTGCGGCGCGGCACCACTGGCGTACGGGGCAGGCGAGGCAGCGAGGGCCTCGTGGGGTGCAGATCATCGCGCCAAGTTCCATCAGCGCCTGGTTCCAGTCACCGGGATGGCCGGGCCGAGGTGGCAGCAGCGAGCTCGCCAGCGCCCACAAGCGCTTCTGTACGGCCGGTCTGTCGACCGGCTCGTCGATCGCCTCCCATCGGGCCAGGACGCGGGCGACATTGCCGTCCACCAGCGGGGCGGATACGCCGAACGCGATCGACGCCATAGCGCCGGCGGTGTAGCGGCCGACGCCCGGCAGGGACCGCAGCGCGTCCACATCGGCGGGCGCTGCGCCGCCGTGCTCGCTCATGATCGCCTTGGCCGCGGCGTGCAGATGCCGGGCCCGGCGGTAGTAGCCCAGACCCTGCCACAGGCGCAGCACGGCCTGCTCGTCGGCGGCTGCGAGATCGGCGAGCGTGGGCAGGGCGGTGATGAAGCGGTTGAAGTAGTCGATGACGGTCGCCACCTGCGTCTGCTGGAGCATGGCCTCGCTGACCAGCACGCGATAGGGGTCGCCAAGCCGTCCGGGCATGGCGCGCCACGGCAGGCGGCGGTGCTCGCGACGGTACCACGCCAGCAGGGCCCGGCGGCGGGCGGCGTCGTGGGTGCAAATCGGGCGGGTGGCGGCGGGAGGACGCGTCATGGCTGGACAGTGTAGGCGACCGATCGGCGGACACGTGCGGACCGCGGCGCTGCCGGTCCGTTGACCGTCGCCCGGCGGTCGGCTACCGTGCATGTCGCATGGCCGTCAGGCCGGCTCATTGCCCGCAACCGCAACAACCCGTCACAGGCAGAAGCAACAGGCGCGGCTGATGGACCAGCAGGTGAAGCATAAGTGCGGCGTGTTCGGGATCTGGGGCGACCCGGCCGCGGCGGAGCGCATCTACATCGGCCTGTACGCCCAGCAGCATCGCGGCCAGGAATCGGCGGGCATCGCCGTCAGTGACGGGCGGAATCTCGCGGCCCATGTGGGCATGGGGCTGGTGGCCGAGGTGTTCACGCCGGCGATGCTCGGTGAATTGCGGGGACGCGGCGGGATCGGGCACAACCGCTATTCGACGACGGGGTCCAGTCGTTCCTGTAATGCCCAGCCGCTGCTGGAGCAGTACATCGGTGGACAGGTGGCGGTGGCCCACAATGGCAATCTCGTCAACGCCGACGTGCTGCGCCGCGACTACGAGGCCCGCGGCCACATCTTTCACACCTCGACCGACACCGAGGTGATCGTGCACCTGCTGGCGTCGCACTATCTTTCAAAGACCGACCCGGTGGTCGAGGCCCTGACTCACCTGCAGGGCGCGTACTCGCTGGTGTTCCTGTTTGAAGACCGGATCGAGGCGGCCCGTGACCCGTGGGGTTGGCGGCCGCTCGTGCTGGGGTATCTGCCCGAGGGGTGTCCGGTGGTGGCCAGCGAAACGGTGGCCCTGGACGCGATCGGCGCCCGCTTCGAACGCGAGATCGAACCCGGCGAAGTCGTGACCCTCAGCGACGAAGGTGTGACCAGCCGCCGCTTCGCTCCGCCCCAGCAGCCGGCTCAGTGCATCTTCGAGCACATCTATTTCGCCAACCCCAGCTCCAAACTGTTCGGCGAAACCGTGCAGGTGGTGCGCGAGCGCCTGGGCGAGAAACTGGCCGAGGAATCGCACGTCGATGCCGATTATGTGATTCCCATGCCCGACTCCGGCCGCTCGGCCGCGCTGGGCTATGCCCGGGCCAGCGGCGTCGAGTACCGCGAAGGCATCGTGCCCAACCGCTACGTCGGCCGCACCTTCATCCAGCCCACCCAGGCCCAGCGCGACAAGGCCGTGCAACTGAAGCTCAACGCCGTGTCCGACATCATCGCCGACAAACGCATCATCGTGGTCGATGATTCCATCGTGCGCGGCACGACGACGCGCGGCAAAATGGCCCAATTGCGACGGGCCGGCGCGCGGGAGATTCACCTGCGCATCAGTTGCCCACCGATCCGCCACGCCTGCTACTTCGGCATCGACTTCCCCGATCCAGCCAAGCTCATCGCCACCGGCCGCAGCGTCGAGGAGATCGGCCAGTACCTGGGCGTGGACAGCCTGCACTACCTGTCGATCGAGGGCATGTTGACGTGCGTACGTCGGCCGGCGGACCACTACTGCACGGCCTGCTTCAGCGGCGACTACCGCATCGAGATCGAGCGGCCGGTCACCAAGCTGTCGCTCGAACGCCATCAGCTTCGCATGTTCAACTGAAATAACGGACCAGCGGTCGCCGGTGCCGTCTCGCCGATCGATCCGCGCCGCCTCATCACTTGGCGGGCGCCGGCTGGCCGGTCGCCTGACGCATGGCGTCCAGAAGGGCGTCGTGCAGGGCCGGACTGATCGCAAAATGCATGGCCTGATCGTCAAGCCGCGCCTGGCCGCTGGTCGGGTCCACGCGCAGACGGTTCGCCGTGCCGTCGGTGAACACCATGTCGATGGTCAGCGCGTCCGCCGGCAGTGCATCGACCCGTGCCAGCCAGCGTTGGGCCCGCAGGGGCAGTAAGGCGTCGATCAAGGCCTGCGGTACGACTGGCGACGGCTGGGTCGCGGCTTCTGGCGCGGAGGGCGCCGGCCGCGTCCAGGAAAGCGTCAAGTCAGGGCCGGCGATGTTCAGTGTCTGCAGGCTGTCCCCGTCGCGCTCGATCAGCATGCGGGCCTGAAGCACATCAATCGGATCGAACAGCGGCGCCAGCGCCGAGGCCGGCATGCGCCGACCCACGCGCTCGTTGTCGCGCACCACCACCAGCATCGCCTTCCCGGGCGCGGTCGTTTCCTCGGGCTCGGACGTTGTTTCGGAAGTCTCCGGCGCCGCCGGAACCTCATAGAGGCGCAGGGTCTCGACGGCGTCGGCGTCACGGCCGATGGCGGCGATCTGGACCGTGGCCCGCGGCGCGGGGCCCAGGGCGTCGGGCGTCTGGTAGCCGACGGCCCGCGTCTGCGTGAGGGCGTCGAGCAATTCGCTGACGGCGGCCGGCGCGATGGGCATGTCCGGCGTCTGATCGAGCCGCCAGCCGTCGACCTGGCGGGTGAGGGTGAACTCATCCTGGTCGCGGCGGGCGACGTGAACGCCGGTGATGTCGGCCGCGGTCGTCGGCGTCAGACGTGGATCACGCAGGTCATCGACGGAGACGCGCAACGACTCGACGATGCTTCTGGCGAGCGTGAAGACGGCCCGTCCATCGTGGGCGTGATCGGTCAGGGCGGCGTAATACGACTGGCCTTCGAGATCGACGCGGCCGCCGATCGACAGACGCATCGTGCGTGCGGTCGGCTCATGCGCGGCGGGCAGGGTGGTCGGTTGCGAGACCGCGGCCGAGACATCGCCAGGTGCCGCGTCGTCCGATTCGACGACGTTGGAGACGGCGACAATCTCGACGGTCGGCTCCTGCAGGCCGTAGACGGCGCGATCGGCGGGGGCGTCGTCGACGAAACGGCTGACGTTGAGGGAAACGAGTGTGGCCAGCAGGCGGCGGGCGGCGTCGCCGTCCACACGGTCTTCATGCGGCGCGGCAAAAGTCCAGCGGCCGTCCTCGCGGAGCAATTCGGTGATCTGCGAGCCGCTGCGGATCACCACCCGTCGCACGGCCGCCGCGTCCGGCCCGTCGAGCGTGCGGCGTCGCCAGTCGGCCAGCAGCGGCTGCGTCGAACGATCGTCCAGAAGACGCGCCGCCAGGTCGTTACCGACGACATAAACCCGCGGTCGGTCGTCGACCTGCACGTACAGGCGTCCGCCGACGCCGCGGCCGAGCCGGATCACGTGTGTCACGGCTGGCTGTCCGTCGCGCGTGACGCGCAGGCGAACGGTCGCTCGCGGCGGGTCGAGGCTCAAGCGGTGCGGCGACGGCGTCTGGGCGTTGGCTTCGTCGGACGTCCCGGGCTGGAAATGCTCGACCCAGCGCAGATTGGCAGCCGCGTTCAAAGCGCCGCGCAGGTCCGGTTCGATGACGGCGAATCGCGACGGCTGCGTCTGCCACCAGCCATCGTCCTCGCGTGCGAAGGTCGCCGATCGGCCATCGGCCAGGCTCACCTCCAGTTGATCGACGTCGTCGGCCGTGAAGGCGTCCTGGACGAACACCGGCTCACCGGCGCCACGCGCGGCGGACGTGGCGGTGCCCTTGCCCGTCGGCTGCTGAAGCAGCAGCACCAGGGCAGCGGCCAGAGCGAGCAGGGCCAGGAGAATCAACGTGGTCTTGAAGTTCATGGCATCGGATCTCCGTGGCGCAGGTGCTTGGACGCGCGGCTTGCTGTCAGCCGCTTCACGCCCGGCGGCGGCGCCAGACGCTGAGGCCGACGACGAAGCTCGCGCCCGGCAATCCGGCCAGCAGGGCCCAGCGGGCGGCGTTCATCGTGGCCGGGGTCATCGGTTGCACGCGGCGGATGTCCTGGCTGCGCGGCGTGGCGGCGATCAGTTCGTCGAGGTCGGCCAGCCAGAAGACGCCATTGGTGAACAGTTCGGCATTGCCGGGGAATGCCGCCCCGACGGCTTCGGCCAGACCCGCGCCGCCGCCGAGGCCGGGGATTTCACCATAGGTCGTGACCTGATCGTTGAGCCAGACCGCGTCGGCCACCGCCATCAGGCGCTGGGGGCGATGCGTCTTCGCATCGGCCGGTTCCTCGGCCGGCGCGGTGGCGGAGTGTGCTTTTTCGACGGCTGCGGCGATGGTGAAGCGGCCGTCTGTGGGGGCGGCGGACGGATCGTAGCGAGCTTCCGTAAGCGTCGCGGCATCGGCCACCGGTTCGGCCCACATCTGCGGTTGACTGACCGACGCCAGGGGATGAACGCTCAGCCCGTCGGTCGCCCGCAGGTTGAGCGGCGCGGCCCAGACGAACATCGCGCGGCTGCCCTGCAGGGCGCCGGCCAGCGGCGAATCCTCCGGCCAGGTGGTGGTCATGTGCTGGGTCATCGTGCGCGACTGCTGATCGGGCAATGCCCGCTCGTAGACAACCACGCGGTCAAGCTGCGCGTCCAGGCCCCACTCGGCCAGCAGTTGGGCCACCGGGTCGGGCTGGAACGCCGCGGCGGGGGTAGCGCTGAGGGTGACCATCACGCTGTCGCCGACGGCTTGCCGCCGCTTGAGCAAATTGACCACCTGATCCTGGGCCTGCGTGCCGGCGAAGTTCATCGGTCCCGCGCTCTCGGCGGGCAGAATGACCCACACGGCGGCCTGTCCCTCGGCCGGTTCGGGCGCGGGTGTGGGCCGGGCCTGACCGAAGCCGCCGGGATCTACGGGCGCGGGGCTCCATTGCCGCACGTCGAAGTCGAGCTTGCGCAGTTGCTCGGCGACATAGTTGGCCTGGCCCCCCGGCCCCAGGGCGGGCGTCCGGCCGCTGTAGACGAACACGACCAGCGGCGGCGGCTGGAGCGTCATGCCGATCAGCGCGCCGGTGAGCACTTGCTCACCCACGAAGCGAAACTCCGCCGCCGTCGGGTCCAGCACATCGGCCGACGGCTGGCGGTACATGTCGCTCAGTGACAGCACGCGGACTTTCTCGGGCCCGACGATGGCCACCACATCCTGCCGGGCCAGATCGGAGGCAAGCTGCTGATATTCGTCAGGCACCTGCATGTCGCGCAGCGAGGCGATGAGGGCATCGAGGTCGGCGGCGGTCGCGGTGCAGGCGTCGGCCTGCTGAAGAAGGCTGTCGCGGACGGCAGCGGCGAGCGTGGGCCGCGCGGCCCACTGGCGCAGTTGCTCAGCCGCCGGCTGGTAAAGGCGATCGACCAGGCCTCCCAGCGCGGACTCCAGTTCACTGCCCAGCGCGCCGTATTGCGGAAGGGATTCCTCGAGGGCCCGGTCCAGACGCTGAACGGTCTGATCCAGGGTGCGGCTCTGGGAGGTGAAGGCGCGGCGAAGGGTGGTCAGCAGTTGGCCGAGCGGCTCGGGCACGCCTTCGGAGTCCTGCAGATCGCCGGCGGCGGGTCCGTGACGGCTGACCATGGTCTGACTGAGTTTCATCAGGGCCTGGCCGACAGCCTGGATGGCGGCTCGGGCCGGCACGATCTGCTCGTCGAAGCGGCCGGCCAGTTCCTGCACGAACGCCTCGTAACGCGCCAGCTCCAGGGCCGGGTTGATGTGCGTCGCGGCGATCTGCGGGCAGCGGGCGGCGTATTCGTCGACCAGATCGTTGACCTGATCGACCAGGCGCTGCTGCTCGGCGCCCAGGCCGCCGGAGGCGATGAGCGTGACCAGGCGGTGCGGGGCCGCCAGATCGCGCAGAACGCGGGTGGTCTGGGCCGAGAGCGAATAGCGACGGGTGGCGGTGAGATCCAGACGCACGGTCAAGCCCTGCTGCTGGCGGGCGAGGACGACCATGAAGTTGGCCAGGACGGCGACGGCCGCGGCCGCCAGCAGGGCGACGGTGATGTTCAGCCCGAAGCGGGCGCGGCGGACGGACTGGGTTTCGGCGGCGTTGGGGGGCATGGCGGACTTTTTCATGGCTGAAACGTGAACGGTTGATGACGCGGGCGCAGGACTCAGCGCCAGCGACGGCTTTCCAGGCAGATTACGGCCGCGAACAGGAACAGACCGGCGCCGCTTAGGAAGTAGACCACGCCGCCCAGGTCGATCAGACCCTTGCCGAAGTCGTCGAACTGGGCGTTGACGTTGGCGTAATACATCACCTGCCGGGCGCTGTTGGACACGAACGAAGCGTTGGGCAGAAAAAAGAGCACGAAGGTGAACAGGCAGATGATGAACACGGTCAGCAGGAAGGCGATGATCTGGTTCTCGGTGAGCGACGATGCGAAGGCGCCGATGGCCAGGTAGAACCCGCCCAGCAGCAGCAAGCCGATCAGCCCGGTCAGCACCGGGCCCAGATCCGGGTCGGCGGTCAGCTCCAGCAGCCCGGTCAGCGCCAGCACGGGCAGCAGCAGCACGGCGTAGAAGCCCATCGCGCCCAGCCATTTGCCCAGGACGATCTGCATGTCGCGCAGCGGCGCTGTGGCGAGGGTCTCCATGGTGCCGCTGCGCAGTTCCTCGCTGAGCAGGCGCATGCTGATGGCCGGCGCCAGGAAGATCAGCAGCCAGACGATGCCCGCGAACGTGCCGCGCAGGCTCGCCTCCGCGCCGACCTGGTACTGCGTGAAGAACAGCAGCGACGCGCCGAGGCTGAACAGGGCCAGCACCACGTAGGCGATGGGTGAGAAGAACAGGCTCGAGAGTTCGCGTCGGGCGATGGTGAGGGTGAGCATGGGTCTTGGGTCTGGGGTGTGGCTGGGTTGTCGCGATTCAGGCGGCATCTTGTGAGGCCAGTTCGTGTTCGGCTGTGATGCGGGCGAAGAAGTCTTCGAGGCCGGCGGTTTCGAAGCGAAGCTCGCGCGCCACCCACCCGTTGGCGGCGATGGCGCCGCCCAGCGACTCGCGCAGGTCGCGCTCGTCCACGGGCTGCACCGTCGCCTGGCACCAGCCGTCGCGGGCGCTGGTGCGCACGTCCCGCACGCCGTCGACTGCGCGGCAGACGCGTTGCACGGCCGCGGGGTCCGCTTTCACGTCAAGGATTATGCGGCCGCCCGAGGCGAACCTGCGACGCAGGGCGTCGAGGGGGCCGTCTGCGACGATGCGCCCGCGGGCGATGACGATGGCGCGGTCGGCGGTGCGTTCAACCTCGGGCAGAATGTGGGTGGACAGCAGCAGCGTGTGCTGGCCGCGCAACTCGGCGAAAAGCTGGCGGATTTCCGAAATCTGGTTGGGGTCCAGGCCGACGGTCGGTTCGTCGAGGATCAGCACCGGCGGCTCATGCAGCAGGGCCTGGGCCAGGCCGACGCGTTGACGGTTGCCTTTGGACAGGTGGCCGATGACGCGGCGGCGCACCGGCTGCAGCCCGCAGCGGGCGACGACGGTTTCGATGCGGGCGCGGCGCAGGCGGCGGTCCATGCCGTGCAGCCGGCCGCGGAAATGCAGGTACTCCTCGACACGCATCTCGGGATACAGCGGCGTGGACTCAGGCAGGTAGCCGATGGCCCGCCGGGCGGCGAGCGAATTGCTGAGGATGTCATGGCCGTCGATGCTGGCGGTGCCGGAGCTTGGCGGCAGGTAGCCGGCGAGAATGCGCATGGTGGTGGTTTTGCCGGCCCCGTTGGGCCCCAGGAAGCCGACGATCTGGCCACGGGGAATCTCGAAGCAAAGCTGGTCGACCGCAAGCGTCGGGCCGTAACGTTTGACCAGATGATGAACTTGGATCATATCGGGGGCTTTCAAGACAGGGCACGAAATCTGGGAGATCACACAGGGACCGCGAGGATTCGCGGTCGACAGACCATTACGTAATCTATGCGTGCCGATGCCGCAAGGTTCGTGGGAAATCACAGGTCTTGGGCCGCCGCCTGTCGGGGTATGGACAGGCGGTGGGACACCACCTGGGCGGCTTTGCTGATCGCTCAGCGGGGCTGCGGCCGATAAGGAGTGAAGCAGGGCTGTTTGCGTGGTGAAAAAACGACGGGTTGGCGGACGATGGTTGATGCGGCTGGCGGCGGGGGGTATGCTTTAGCTCTTGCCTGATCTCCGCTGTCGGTCGAGGCGCCCGGACTGTGCGGGCGCACGGGAGAGGGACGGCTCGGGCGCCAGTCCGGGTCGCGGCTTGAGACCAACCCCGCAGAGTACAGCAGACAGCCGCGTCCGGGACGTTGCGGTGGCCGGCCATCCGGCACACGACGCGGGTCCACCGCGACAGGGACGAACGGATTCACGTTGGGTGGTTGCCATGCAACTGAGCCACATTCTTCAACCCGGCTGTGTGAAAGTGCCTCTGCGGGCGACGACCAAGCAGGAGGCGATCTTCGAGCTGGCCGACCTGCTCTGTGAGCAGACGGGCATCAGCGGCGCCGATGAGTTGAAGCAGGCTATCTGGCAGCGCGAGCAGACGCGGACCACGGGCATCGGCCACGGCGTGGCGATCCCACACGGCAAGACGTCGCAATGCCACCGTCTGGTCATGGCCGTGGGCAAGGCCCCCGAGCCCATCGAGTTCCAAGCCATTGACAAGCGGCCGGTCGATCTGATCCTGCTGCTGGCCAGTCCCGCCGACCAGACCGGGCCGCATATCCAGGCCCTGGCGGCGATCAGCCGGCTGCTGACGGACCCGGAACTGCGCGCCGCCATCAAGGCTGCGACCACCGCCGACGAGCTCTACAGGCTCATCGCCGAACACCAGCCGCAGCACGTGGTGAAGTGAACGGCGGATGCGGGTGGCTGCTGAAACCCGATGCCGCACCCCGGCGCTCCTGATCAATCCCGCGCGTTGGACAGCGACATCGCCTTATCGATGCCGTCGGTGATCCAGCGTTCGACCGCATCGCAGGCGGCATCGAGTCCGGGGTCCAGGCGCTGTAGTTCGTCGGCGCTGAATCGTCCGAGCACGTAGTCGGATTGAATAACGCGTGGCGGTGGGGCGTCGATGCCGATGCGCAGACGTGGGTAGTCGACCGTACCCAAAGCCCGTTCGATATCCGCCAAGCCGTTGTGACCACCGGCCGAACCACCGGCCCGCAGGCGGATGCGTCCGGTCGGCAGGGCCACGTCATCCACGATCACCAGTAGATCGGCGAGATCGAGTTTGTGGAAGGCGACGGCCTCCTGCACCGACTGCCCGCTGCGGTTCATGTACGTCTGCGGTTGCAGCAGGACGCATCTTTCGCCGGCGATCGGGCCGTCCACCATGGCCGCGTGGAAGCGCGCCTTGACGGGCCGGTCCGCCAGGTTGTGCCGTTCGGCCAGGCGTGCCAGGGCCATGAACCCGGCGTTGTGCCGCGTTTTGACGTACTGCGAACCGGGATTGCCCAAACCGACGATCAACTTCACGGACCAGATCTCCCAGGGTGTGCGTTCACCGATTGTCGATTGTCACGGGCCGCTTGAAAAGCTGTGCGGCGCGGTTGCGGGGCCTTGGACGTGGCGGTCTGGTTTCCCCCCAGTCCCCAAACAAACGCCCAGGAGCGTGGGCCTCCTGGGCAAACTCGATGCGGTCAGGATGACCGGGTTACTTCTTCTGCGTTTCCTCGTCCGGCTCTTCCTCAGTCGTCTCGCGGCCGACCAGCTCGGGCTCGGCGCCCTCCGCGGCCGTGGCGACGACCAGCTCTTCCTCGGCCTTGGCCATGTGGATCACGGCGAGCACCATCTCCGGGTCGCTTACAGCCGTGACGCCCTGGGGCAGTGGCAGGTCCGCGACGGTCAGCGCGTCGCCGACACCCAAAGCCGACACGTCGAGCTTGAAGCCGTCAGGGATATTGCCGGCGGTGCACTGAACCTCGACCTTGGTATTGGGCTGCTCGATGAACGCTCCGGCTTCCTTGAGCCCCGCAGCTTCGCCGGTCAGTTCCACCTCGATTTCGACGGTCACCGTCTCGGACAGGTCGACGCGCTCGAGATCGACATGGGAAATGCTGCTGCCCAGCCCGTCCCACTGCACGTCCTTGACCAGGCACGATTCGGTCTGGCCGTCGTGCGCAACGTTGAGCAGGTGGGCGCGGGTCACCAGCAGCGAGCTCGTCTCACGGTAGTCCAGCGAGACGTGCAGAGGATCCTGCTTGTGGCCGTAGATGACGGCAGGCAGGCGGCCGTCCTTGCGTTCGCGGCGGGCGGCGCGGGTGCCGACAGCCGTGCGCTTGCGGGCTTCCAGGGCGGGGATGTCGTGTGCCATGACCAGTCTCTCCGTCGCGGTCGGGCTGCCGCCCGCACCGGGTCGCTTTCTCGGGGGTGCCGCTCAGGTCCGGCCGCGGCTGTAGCCACCGGGCCGAGCCGGGCAATTGTCTCGATTTTCGCCACCGAATCAACTGCCGCCCCCACCAGCCTCGGCGGAGGTTCCCGGCGAGGCCTCCTTTTTACGCGGATCATCCAGCCGGAACAGGCTCGACACCGACTTGTTGTGGTGGATGCGGTGAATGGCTTCGCCCAGCAGCCGGGCGACGGACAGTTCCACAAGCTTGTCCTCGATGGGCTTGCAGCGGGGGCCGGTGGGGATGGTGTCGGTCACGACCACGCGGCTGATGGGCGATTCGGCCAACCGCTCCATCGCCAGCCCCACCAGCACCGGGTGGGTGGCGGCGGCGATCACGTCGTTGGCGCCCTGGTCCATGACCAGCTTGGCCGCCTCGGTGATGGTTCCGGCCGTGGTGATCATGTCGTCCACCATCAGCACGGTCTTGTTCTTCACCTCGCCGATGAGGTTGGCGCTGACCACCTTGGTGCCGCTGAGGCGGCGTTTGTCGATGATCGCTAGGTCGCCGCCCAGCCATGTGGCGTAGCGGTTGGCCGTCTTGACGTTGCCCACGTCGGGGCTGACGAAGACCATGTCGCCCAGCTCGTCGCGGATCGATTCAAAATACTCGACCATGACCGGCGCGGCGTGCAGGTGATCCACGGGCACGTCGAAGAAGCCCTGAATCTGCTCGGCGTGCAGGTCCAGGGCCAGCACGCGCGTGGCGCCGGCGGTGGTCAGCAGGTTGGCCACCAGCTTGGCGGTGATGGGCACGCGGCCTTCGTCCTTGCGGTCCTGGCGGGCGTAGCCGAAGTAAGGCAGTACGGCCGTGATGCGGTCGGCGCTGGCGCGCTTGAGACAGTCGATGTAGATCAGCAGCTCCATCAGGTGCGCGTTGACCGGGTGGTAGGTGCTTTGCACGACGAAGCAGTCGCGGCCGCGCACGTCCTCCTCGAGCTTCACGATGATCTCCCCGTCGGGAAACATGTCGGTGTGGCCCTGGCCCAAAGGGATGTCCAGGTAGCGACAGATTTCCTCGGTGAGGTTGCGGCTGGCGCGGGCGCAGAAGATCTTCAGGTCGTCGCGATCGGATTGGCTCATGCCGGGCCTCGACTCGCTCGAAGGGCGTGGGGGGTTGCGGGGGCTAGGGTCGGTCGGCCTCGCTGGTGCGCGGGTCCGTCAGGCGGTTCGTCTGCAGGCGGCGGCGCAGCAGGGCCTCGACCTGCGCCAGTTGCTCAGGGGTGTTGATCGACAGTACATCCTCGGGCGGGACGGCGTCGACCACGGCCACCATCCGGCCCTGGACACGCAGAATAGCCGGCACGTCGGTCAGGTAGTACTCGCCTTGCCGGTTGTCGTTGCGGACCTGCCTGAGGCTGGTGAAAAGGGCGTCGCTGCGGAAACACCAGTAGCTGGGGTTGACCTCGCGAATGGCCCGCTGTCGCTCGGTGGCGTCCTTGTGTTCGACGATGGCTTCAAAGCGGCCGTCGGCATCACGCAAAATGCGGCCGTAGCCCGTCGGATCGTCGAGGACCGCGGTCGCCAGGGTGGCGGCGGCGCGGGCGCTGCGATGAACTTCGAGCAGCCGCAGCAGTGTGGCCGCACGCAACAGCGGCCCGTCGCCGGCCAGCACGAAGACGTCGCTCGGCTGGTCGGGGCTGAAAAGCGGTTCAGCCCTCTGCGTGGCGTGACCCGTACCCAGCAGCTCGCGCTGCTCGACAAAGGCGCAGCCGTCGAGGGCGTCGAGTTGCGCCAGCGCGTCGCGCACGAGCTGACCCTTGTGGCCGATCACCAGGATGCAGCGCCGCACGCCCGCCTGCCGGCAGGCCTGGATCACCCACCAGACCATCGGGCGGTCCGCCACCGGGCACAACACCTTGGGCAGGTCGCCGCCCATGCGTTTGCCCTGGCCGGCGGCGAGAATGATCGCCTGCGGCGCGGTGCTGTCGGACCCTCCTGGGCTCATCGTGTGACCCTGACTTCCGGTCCCCTCGTTCATGCCGCTCGCCACCTGCCCGCCAACTACCCCGCCTGGACTCGAACCAGGAATTTCAGGACCAAAACCTGACGTGTTGCCAATTACACCACGGGGTAAACGCGTCGCCAATCTCATCGCACGACGGTGGCTGGTGGCGCACATCAGGCCCCAGGCCGCCTTGCGGACCCCGCGCCGGCCGTGCCCGCGCACCTTGAATCGGCCCCAACACGGTGAAAGAGCAAAGTTTAGGGCGGGTGAGCTTTCTGTCAAGACGCGGATAACGAGTCCCCAAGTCCAAGGCTGAAGGCTCAAGATCCAAAGGACGACGCCCGGAGTCTTGGGCCGCGGCGCAAGCCCCGGGCATCCGCCGACAGGCGACTGCCAGTCCCCTCACCAGTCCAGCGGCCGGAGCCACGTGGTCCGCAGATCGTCAAGACTTTCGCTGAGCAGCATGCCGCCGCGCCGCGCGCGGGCGGTGAGGCGGTCGCCCTCGACGAACCGGCCGACCTGGGCGAAAGGCACGTTCGCCAGACGCATCACGGCCACGGTGGCGTCAAGCTTGTCGGGCGCGACTTCCAGCAGGAATCGCGAGGGCGTCTCGGCGAAGCAGGCGGCCGCCTCAGGTAACGCGCCGTCGGCTGGCGGGGCGTCGAGGTCGAGATCGAGCCCGATGCGCCCGGCGAAGGCCATCTCGGCCGCGGCGACAAGCATGCCGCCATCCGAGCAGTCATGGGCCGAGGCGACCAGTCCCCGTTCGATCGCGGCCGCCACCGCGCCAGCGGTGCGCGGTCCGCGGCGCAGGTCGAGGCGCGCAATGCGCCGGTCGACGGCCGGGTCGTCGTAAGTCATGAGATAGTGTGAGCCGCCGAGCCTCGCGTCGGTGGGGCCGACCAGCAGCAGCAGGTTGCCCACGGCCTTGGCGTCCATCGTCCGGCAGCGCGCCACGTCGGGCACAATGCCCAGGCCGCTGATCAGCAGCGTCGGCGGGATGGCGATGACCTTGCCGTCGTCGGTGGTGAACTGGTTGTTGAGTGAGTCTTTGCCGGAGACGAACGGCGTGCCGTAGGCGAGTGCGCCGTCGTAGCAGGCCTCGGCCGCACGGACGAGCGTCGCCAGACGGGTCGGATCGTCGCAGGAGGGCCAGCAGAAGTTGTCGAGGATGGCGATGCGTCGCGGGTCGGCCCCGACGCAGACGAGATTGCGGACGACCTCGTCAATTGCGGCCAGCGTCATCCAGTAGCTGTCGCCGTCGCTGGCCGTACCGTCGGCGGTGGCGGCTTCACCGATGGACGTAGCCAGACCGCTGCCGATGGCGACCCCGCGTCGGCTGCTGAGCTTGGGACGAATCACGGCGGCATCAGACGGGCCGTCCTGCCCGGGGCCGACCAGCGGTTTGATGGTCGAGCCGCCCTGCACTTCGTGGTCGTACTGGCGGATGATCCAGTGTTTGCTGGCGATGTTCGGGTGCGACAGCAGGCCGTGCAGGGCCGCCCCGAGATCGCGCGGCGGTGCGGGGCGTTGACGGCGGATGGCGGCCGGTTTCGGCGGCGCCCAGTTGGCGGTGCGGGTCGGTTGGGGGATGCCTTCGTGCAATAGGTTCATCGCAAGGCGGCCGACCTCCTGGCCGTGATAGGTCAGCACCAGCAGCGGGTCGCCTTCGCCCGGACCGTCGGCATGCCAGCCGAACTGCCCGAGATCGCAGAAGGCCACGTCCTCGGCCTCGCACATGACGCGCAGGACATCGACCTTGTCGGGCGGAACGGCCAGCACCATGCGCTCCTGCGCCTCGCTGATCCAGATTTCAGTGTAAGACAGGCCCGCGTATTTGAGGGGCGCGGTTTCGAGCGTGACCCGCGCGCCGATCTTTTCGCCCATTTCGCCCACCGCGCTGGAGAAGCCGCCGGCCCCGCAGTCGGTGATGGCGTTGAACAGACAGCCGTCGGCGTGGTCGCGGGCCTGGAGGATCACGTCCAGCACTTTCTTCTGCGTGATGGCATTGCCGATCTGCACGGCATGCGAGAACTCGTCGGCATGGGTGTCGGTCAACTCGGCGCTGGAAAAGGTGGCGCCGTGGATGCCGTCGCGTCCGGTCGCGCCGCCCAGGGCGATGATCCTGTCGCCGGGCCTGGCGGCGCCGAAGCACTTGTCCAGCGGCATGATGCCCACGCAGCCGGCAAAGACCAGCGGGTTGCCGAGGTATCGGTCATGGAACGCGACCCCACCGGCCACAGTGGGGATGCCCTTGCGGTTGCCGTAGTCACGCACGCCGGCGACGACCTGCTGCAGAATGCGGCGTGGATGGATCACGCCTTTGGGCAGGTCGGCCTCGTTGAGGTTGGGGTCAGCGACGCAGAAAACATTGGTGTTGGCGATCGGCCTCGCCGCCAGGCCGGTGCCCAGCACGTCGCGGATGCAGCCGCCGATGCCCGTGGCCGCCCCGCCATACGGCTCGATGGCGCTGGGGTGATTGTGCGTCTCGACCTTGATGCACACGCCGTCCTCCTCGTCAAACCGGACGATGCCGGCGTTGTCCTTGAAGACGCTGACGCACCAGTCGTCGTAGCCGTGGTCGGTCATGAGCTTGTGCGTGGCGGCGGCGATGGTGCTGCGCAGCAGGTTATCGATCTCGAGGCTTGCGTCGTCGTTGATCGTGTGGCCGGGGCGGCCTGCCCAGTCGCGCGGAGACGGGCTTGGCCCGTCGGCGGGCTGCTCGTAACGGATGCGACTCTTAAGTGTCTTGTGCACGCAGTGCTCGGACCAGGTCTGCGCGAGCGTTTCGAGTTCGATGTCCGTCGGGTCGCGGTCGGCCTCGCGGAAGTAACGCTGGATGGCCTGCATCTCTTCGAGCGACAGGAACAGGTGGCCCTCGCGCGAAAGCTTGCGCAGGCCGTCGTCATCCAGACCGCGAATAGCGACGTGGGTGATCCGGAAGTGGTAGTCGTGGGCGAGGGGAAACCGCTCGGGCGCGAAGGGTGCGTCGTGAACGTCCTGGATGACCGGGTTGGCCAGGTGGGTGGCGGCGAAGTGCCGCAGCGCGGCCGCGTCGATGGACAAGCCGTCGGTCAGAAAGTCATAGCGGAAGCCGGTGCGCACCTGCACCTGATCGGCTGTAAGCCGTGGACACATCTCGAGGATGGCGTCGGCTGTTGACTGGGCGACCGGATCCATCACGCCCGGCTGGTAGTGCACTTCGAGGGTCGCGCCGTGGGCCGGCACGTCGCGGACGCCGAGGACCGGCTGCTGGCTGACCGGATCGGCCAGCAGTTCCTCGGCGATGCGGCGCAGGGCGGCCTCGTCCAGCGGGGCCTGGATCAGATAGATGCGAGCGGTGTGAACGGCCTGAATGGCCGGCTGGGCGGTGCGGATGTCGCGCAGCGTGGTGGCCGCCAGCGGGTCGGGCTGGCCGGCCTGTGGATGCACTTCAACACGGTGGACGCGAAGCGAGGCATGGACGGCTGCATCGGTCGGTGCGGCGAGGCTGGTCATGGCGTGCGGGTTCCGGGTTGCGGGGCTCGAGGTCCGGGGCGACCGCACCGATGATACGACATCCGGTACGGGGCGGCCTACAGCACGCCCAGAGCACGCAGATAGCGGCGCATCTGGCGGGCGGGATCGTCGAGGGGGTCGATTTGAAACGCCCGCCAGCCGCAGGCCGCGGCGCCCGCGATGTTGGCGGCCGAGTCGTCGAAGAAGACGATCGCACCCGCGTCGCAGCCGGTCCGCTGCTCCACGGCCCGGTGGATGGCCGCGTCGGGCTTGCGCAGGCCCAGTTCGTGACTGGCGAAGCGGTGGTCGAGCCGTCCCATGTTGGCCGCATAGGGTCCGGTCGGGTCATGCATGATCGCCCAGTGGCCGTCGTTGGTGTTGGACAGGCAGGCCGTGGCGATCTGGCGGTCGCGCAAGTCGTCAAGAAGTTCGCCCACGCCGTCGAACGGCTCGACCAGCCATGCGTCACAGATGGCCAGCAGGTGCTCATCGGTCATGCCGAACAACGCCGCCGATCTGGTGCAGAACGCCGCCTGGTTGATGCGACCGGTCTCGCTTTCGTCGACCAGCGGTAGCCACTGCTGGCGGAAACGCGCCGGCTCGAAGTGAGCGGGCAGCGGCACGCCGGCGATTTCAGAGGCGTGCGCGAAACCATCGCATAGACGGATCATCACGCCGCCGATGTCAAGACAGACGAGTTGAATGCCATGTGGGTCCATCATGGGCCGATTGTAGCGTGCGCACCGGCGTGAAGGCACGCGGCGCACGAAGGGCGGCGAGGGATGCGGCCGTCGCATCGGCGGGGATCACGGCCGCGCGGAGCAGGCGGCTTCAGGTGCAGTCGGCAAGCGCGACGTGCGGGGCGGCCGTGAGTCTCCCCTCGCCGCGATGAGGCCTTGCTCAGCCGCGAATCTGGCCATTGCCGCGGACGACCCACTTGTACGTTGTCAGATCGTCGGCGCCCATCGGGCCGCGGGCGTGCAGCTTGTCGGTGCTGATGCCGATTTCCGCGCCCAGGCCGTAAACCCCGCCGTCGCTGAATCGCGTCGAACAGTTGACCATCACGTCGGCGCTGTCCACCCGGGCGACGAAGCGGTCGGCCGTCGCCACGTCGCGGGTGACGATGGCGTCGGTGTGTTTCGATCCATGTCGGTTGATGTGGTCGATGGCTTCGTCGGCGCTGGGCACCACGCGCGAGGCGATGATCAGGTCCAGGTATTCGGCGTCCCAGTCGGCGTCGGTGGCCGCCTTGGCGTCGGGGCAGACGTCGCGGGTCATGTCGCAGCCGCGAATCTCGACGCCGGCCTCCGACAGCTTGTTGAGGATGCGGGCCGCCAGCCCGCTGTCGACCGTCGCCTGGTGGAACAGCACCGTCTCGGCCGCGTTGCACACGCCGGGACGCTGCGTCTTGGCGTTGATCACGATCTTCTCGGCCATGTCGGGGTCGGCGAACTCGTCGACATACACGTGGCAGTTGCCGGTGTAGTGCTTGATGACGGGGATGCGAGCTTGGTCGACGACGGCCTGGATCAAGGACTTTCCGCCGCGGGGGATGCACAGGTCGATGCGGCCCTCCATAGCCAGCAGTTCGCCCACGGCCGCGCGGTCCGTCGTAGCGACAAGCTGCACCGCATGGGGATCGAGGCCGGCCTTGGCCAGGCCAGCGGCGATACACTGGGCGATGGCGGTGTTGGAGTGCGCCGCTTCCTTGCCGCCGCGCAGGATGACGGCATTGCCGCTCTTGATGCACAGGGCGGCCGCGTCGCTGGTGACGTTGGGCCGGCTCTCAAAAATGATGAGTATGACGCCGATGGGCACGCGCATCTTTTCGAGGCGCAGCCCATTGGGGCGCACATAGCCGTCGATGATCTGTCCGACGGGGTCGGTCTGACCGGCGATCTGGCGTACGCTGGTCGCCATCGCGGCGATACGCGGGTCATCGAGGCGCAGGCGGTCGAGCATGGCCGAGGACAGGCCGGCCTTTTCGCCGGCTTCCAGGTCTCTGGCGTTGGCCTGTTTGAGAGGTGCGGCCGCGGCCTGAATCGCCTCGGCGACGGCCAGCAAGGCGAGCGTGCGCTGGTCGCCGCTGGCGGTCATGAGCGAGCGGCTGGCGATGACGGCCCGGTCGGCCAGGGCGCGGCAGTACGCGGGTACGTTGGCGGCATCAAGCCTGGCCGTGTGGGCAGCGGTCACGATGGCGTCTCCCGTGAGCGAAAAGCGAGCCTGCGGCCTGCGAAGCCAGCGCTGAGTCTAACACATGATATGAAGCCGACCAACGGTCCAGCAGCGTCACGGGCGATCACGGACTGGTGGTGGGCGGTCCGGCCGGCTGGTTCGGGGTGGGGGTGACGGGGGACGTGGGTGTGGCGGCGCCGTTGCCGGCGGTCTGATGATCAATGATCTGAAAGTTCAGCCGCGGCGGCACGGTGCGGGCCGTCACGCCGTCGGGCAGCAGCACCTCGACCGGTTTGGAGGTGATGGCGGCCGCGAGTTCCTCGGCGGTGAAGCGCAGGACGGCGACGACGGCGTCGGCGCTGTTGCGCAGGGCTTCGATTTTCTCGGCCGGGCCGATGACTTCGATCGGCTCGGGCAGTACCAGCAGATCGTCGTTGAGCCGCACCTCGTAGCGCCCAAGCAGGCGTGGCGGGGCCTGAACCATGATGCGCACGTGCGGCAGGGTGAATGTCTGCGAGCGCCGGGCCGGTGTGAAGGTCACCTCAACCTGGCTGGGCGTGGCGGTCGCCTCGCGCGGGAAGACCGAGGGCAGCACCACGGGCAACGTGACGGTGCGCGACTGGCCGGGTTCGAGTTCGTCGGAGATTTCGTCCAACCGCACCTCGACGCGGCTGTTGGCCAGGGTGGCGGCGGCGCGATCGGGCAGCCGCACCTCGACGGTGGCGGGGCTGACCACAGCCGAGCCGCTCAGCGGCACGTTGCCGGGCACCACCGCGACGGGCAGTTCGATCGACGCCAGCTTCTGCACGCGGATGAACAGCGCCTCGGGATCGACACGCAGAACCTCGACGCCCTGGCCGCTGATCGCCGCGTGATTCATGAGACGGTCGCGCAAGGCGATCATCTGTGTGGGACTGTCGGGATCCGGCTCCAGGGGAATGTCCAGCGGTTCGCCCAGCCGCTGCTGAAAGCGCTGCTGCTGGCGTGTCGAAGAGCGGTAGTAGATACGAATCTGCTCCTGCCGGGGACTGATGGCCAGCGTCTGGCCGGCGGCGGGTACGAAGCGGAGGGTCGCGGCGGCCGAGTCGGTGCGGATGCTCTCGGCCTCGGCATAGAGCCAGATGAGACAGGCGATGAACGTGACGATCACGCCGGTTTCGATTCGGTGCCAGAGGTCGCTTAGCTTCATGGTCTGCAGGGTCGGTTGCGCGCGGCCGTTCGCATTAGGCCGCCTCGCGCGGGTCGATGTCGATTTTGCCCAGTTCGCCCTCGCCGGGCATGGGCGTGCGGCCCAGGCCGCGGGTCAGTTCTGTTCGCACGGTTTCGGGCGACAGGTTGCGGACCATCTGCCCGCGCTCGGCGAGGCTGATGGTGCCGGTCTCTTCGCTGACGACGAGGATCAGGGCGTCGCACTCCTGGCTCAGGCCGATCGCCGCGCGGTGCCGCGAGCCCAGTTCGGTCGAGAAGTGCTCGCCTTCAGCCATGGGAAACTGTACCCCGGCCGCGACGATCCGGTCGCCGCGCACCACCACGCCCAGGTCGTGCAGGGCGCTGCCGGGCCAGAAAATGGTGTTGAGCAGTTCCTTGCTGATCCGCGCATCCAGCGAGGTGCCTGTTTCCGTGTAGCCGCGCAGACCCACCTCGCGCTCGATGGCGATCAGGGCGCCGATCTTGTTCTTGCTCATGTAAGCCACCGAGGCCACGATCTGCTCGATCACGTGCGAGCGCCGCAGTCGGCCGGTGGAGGTGAAAAAGCGGGCCTCGCCCAGGCGTGTCAGGGCCCGGCGCAACTCTGGCTGGAAGACGATGACCATGGCCAGGGTGACGAAGGTGATGAAGTTGCGATACAGGTATTGCAGACGGGCGAAGGCGTCTTCGCGGCCGACGACCTGGATCAGCAGCGTGGCGATGACCAGCAGAAGGACCAGGCCCTTGATGACGCGAGCCCCGCGCGTCCCACGCAGAAAGCGAACCACGGCATAGACCACGATCCAGATGACGGCCAGCTCGAGCAGCACCTGCCACCACTCATCGCCGTAGCCCTGAAGGCGCTGGGAAAGCAGGTTGAGTCTGTCGAATGAGTTCACTTTGGCACCGCCGTGATGGGCCGTCGCGGCCGCGCACAGGCTGGGATGCAGCGTGCGGCCGCCGTCATTGTAGAAACATCATCGGTCCAGGGACGCGCGGGAGCCCATCAATCGGGCCGGGCTTCACTGGCCGAGGCGACGTCGGCGTTTATCGGAACACGCCGCCGGAGCGATGCGGCGGCCCGGCTATACTGTCGCCGAGCCCAAGCCCGCCTGCGGAGCGCAGCCACATGGAGCCGTTGGAACGACTGAAGGCGAACGTGCAGAAGGTCTTCCTGGGCAACCAGGCGGCGGTCGACAAGGTGCTGGTCTGCCTGCTGGCGCGCGGGCACGTGCTGATCGAGGATGTGCCGGGCGTGGGCAAGACGATCCTGGCCACGGCCCTGGCGCGCAGCGTCGATGGCCAGATCAGCCGGCTTCAGATGACCCCGGACATGCTGCCCTCCGACGTCCTGGGCGTCACCGTCTGGGACCAACACCGCGGCGAGTTCCTCTTCAAGCCCGGGCCCATCTTCGCCAATGTGGTGCTGGCCGATGAGATCAACCGCACCACGCCGCGCACCCAGTCGTCGCTGCTGGAGGCGATGAACGAAGGGCAGGTGTCGATCGATGGCCAGACGCGCAAGCTGCCCCAGCCATTCTTCGTCATCGCCACCCAGAACCCCTTCGAGTTCGAGGGCACCTACTTCCTGCCCGAAAGTCAGCTCGACCGCTTCCTGATGCGGCTGAGCCTTGGCTATCCGGCCCCAGCCGATGAGCAACGCGTTCTCGAACTGGACCCGCTGCGGACCACGCTCACGCAACTCGAACCGGTGATGTCGCTGGGCACGATCGTTGAGCTTCAGCAGCGGGTGACGGCCGTGCGCGTCGAGGAGTCGCTGGCCGAATACGTGGTGCATATCGCCAACGCGACGCGGCGGCACCAGGGATTGCGCATCGGCATGTCGACGCGCGGGGCGCTGGCGCTGCTGACGGCCGCGCGGGCCACGGCCCTGCTGGCCGACCGCGACTACGTCGTGCCCGAGGACATCACCGCCAATGTCGTGCCCGTCTGCGCCCATCGCGTGGTCGTCAGCGGCTACGTTCACGAATCGGATGGCCGCACCGCCGAGCGCATCATTCAGGAAACGCTCGAGGGCGTGCCCAGTCCGGTGTGAAAGCGAGGGGCCGCGGTCCGAGGCCCAGGTCCAGGGTTGTCAGCCAGGTCGAACGCCGCAGCCGTGGCGCAAGCCCGGAGCACTCTCGCTTCCGCGCGGCTTACACAATCTTCTCAACAAAGAGCATGGGCTCGTCGCGCAACGCCCGCTCGGCCCGCTCCCACAGGACGGCGGCGTCGATTACCCAGACCTCGGCCGCCAACACCGTGCCGCGGCGCAGCGCCGGCTCATCCAGCAGCGACGCGATGCGGTCGTAACGCTGCCGCCAACCGCGAAAATCGTGGACGTGGTGGATCACCTCGCGCGCCACGCCGTGCGCGTCGACAAGGGTGAAGGCCACCGTCTGCTCACGGAACAGGTAAGGCGGCTCGACGAGTTCCTCGACGCCATGCATCGACGTGTTGGGGCCCAGCCCGCAACCGAGCATGAGGATCTGCCCGCCTGTCTGGGCGAGCCGGCGGTAGGGCGAGCGGGGGCCGCAGGGCGTCTGGTCGCGATCATGTTCGCCCAGCAGCGTATGAACCCGCCTTCCCAGGCCGCACACCGAGTGCGTTGGATGCAGGCTGCGCGTCACGCCACGGCGCTGGCGGAACGTTTCGGGTATCAAACCCACGCATGAGGGCGTGCGCCGCACGTCGAATCGCGGTTGTTGCGGGCTCACGCTCGCGTAGCTGTGGGCGCACATGAGCAGGGCGCCGTCGGGCCCGAGCGCCTCAAGCAATCCGTCGATGACCGCGTCAGCCCCGCCCGGCACCTGTCCGAAACTACGCAGCGAGCTGTGCACTAGGGCTGCGCCGCCGGGCCGCAGGCCCACCGCGCGCAGTCCGATCGCCAGTTCGGCTGCCCATGCCTCGCGTGCCGCGGTCCGGTCGTCGGTCGTGCTCATGCTTGACCATCCGCGGGCGTCGTGGCGTGGACCGCCTCGGCCTGGGCGGCGAAGCGGCGCAGCAGATCGTCGATGGCGAACAGCTCGTTGCCCTTGAGATAGCTGTGCATCTTGTTGTTGAAGCCGCGCGTCCAGCGTTTGGGCACGCCGTTGCCGCCGACCACCGCGCCCACGAGGCTGCCGGCCGTCGCGGCGGTGCAGTCGTTATCCAAGCCCATCGCCACCGTCTGCCCGATGACTTTCGTCACGTCCGTGCCGCCGATGAACAGGCCGAAGATCGTCAGCGCCGCGTTGTTATTGGTGTGCACCGGGTGCATGCCTTTGAAGCGCTTGTCGACGATGTCGCGCGCCTGCTGATGGTCCTTGACCGTCGGGCCGACTTTCAGGGCCCATTTCACATCCTTCGCCAGCGTGCAGTCCCTGGGGATCTCGGTCAGGCCGATGCGGATGGCTTCGATCGGGTCGTCGACGGCAAAGGCGGCGGCAATCGCGGCGGCGAAGAACATCTCGCCGTAGATGCCGTTGCGGCGATGGCTCAGGTAGGCGTCGCGGTAGGCCAGCTCAGCCGCCTTCTCCGGCCAGCCGGGCGCGACGTAGCCCCACGGGTCGGCCCGGATGTCCGCGCCGATCCACTGGCAATAGGGATTGTCCTTTTCAGCCGCCTTTTTCGCGGCGATGCCGGCCTTGAGATTCTTAAGCGCCACGTCTTCGGCCGTACACGCCATCGGCAGGTATTTCCGCCAGGCTTCGCCCACGTCGGCCGTGGTGAAGTCCAGGCCGTATTCTTCAAGGATCAACAAACCGACCTGCGTGTACGCCAGGTCGTCGTCCACGGGCACGCCGTCGATCTTGCCACGTGTGTAACTTTCGCAGATGAACGTCTGGTAACGCTGGTTGAAGGGCGTGGCCGAGCGTGACCAGTAGCGTGTGGGCGGGAACTCGTCGCCGCACAGTCGGGCCACGTGCTTCATCCGCCAGATGGGATACAGCTCGACGATCGCTCCGAGGATGTTGCCGGCACATCGTGCCATCAAGGCGCCTTCGATCTGAGTCGGGTAGCGTTTCTTGTGGTAGCGGTCCCACAGGCGCCGCGGGCCGCGCGGGCGCAGGGCTCGAATGGCGTCGAGATCGTCCGGCTCCGCAGCCGCGAGCTTCCGGTCCTCCGGCAGCGCTTTCACATCACGCAGCGCCGACCGCAGCGCCCGCTCCGCCTGGGCGAGTTTGGGCGCGATCCCCTTGCTGCCGTACTCATGCTTGAGTTCGGCGTAATGCTTGAGGTCTTCAATGAGTTTGTGCAAGTCCGGAAAAGTGGGGTAGGGCATGCCGTGAGTCCTTGCTGGAAATCCGAGCTTCGGTCGGGCGAGCGCCAACGCCAAGTCATCACGAGGCCGGGTCCGTCCCGGCGCCAGAAGCTTCAATGGTGACGGCCGCTCCCATGGCCGCAAGTTCATCGAGCTGGCGGCGGCCGATGCGAACGGTCATCCGTACCGCCGTGTCCAGGTATTGGCGATCGAGAACCTGGGCCCGGTTCTCGATGTAGTTGATGGCCTTGCCGTCCTGGAGGGGCACGCGGACCACCATCCGCTGCATCGCCCCGTGCAGGGCCGCCCGCACACGCTCAACAAGCCGGTCCATGCCCCGTCCGGTGCGGGCGCTGAGGGCCACCGCGTCGGGATGCTCCGCCTCGAAGGCCAGCAGGTCCGCGTTATGTTCAAGCTTGTCGATCTTGTTAAGCACCAGCAGCCGCGGCTGCTCGGTGGCGCCGATGTCATCGAGCACGCTCATCACCGTCTCGTATTGCTGTCTGGCCTGCGGATGGGCGACATCAAGCACGACCAGCAGCAGATGGCAGTGGATCGCCTCCTCGAGTGTCGCCCGGAAGCTGGCGACCAGATGGTGCGGCAGGTTCCTCACGAAACCCACGGTGTCGGAGAGCATCACCTCATCGCCGCCGCCCAGCGACCATTTACGTGTGCGTGTGGAGAGCGTGGCGAAGAGCTTGTCATCGGCATAGGCTCCGCCGTCGGTGGCGGTGTTGAACAGCGTGCTTTTGCCGGCATTGGTGTAGCCGACCAGGCCGACGGAGAAATGGTCGACGTTGCGTGCCGCGACCTCGCGCGTCTTGCGGCCCTGGATGCGGGTGATCTCGCGCTTCAGCTCGGACTTCTTGTGCTGGACGATGCGGCGGTCGATTTCGAGCTGCTGTTCGCCCGGGCCGCGCGTGCCGATGCCCGCGGGCGCGCCGCCGACAATGCGCTCCAGGTGCGACCACATCGCCCGCAGACGCGGGTAGGTGTATTCAAGCTGGGCCAGCTCGACCTGCAGCCTGGCCTCGTGCGTGCGGGCTCGGGCTGCGAAGATGTCGAGGATCAGCTCGCTGCGGTCGAGCACCTTGCACTCGCAGACCTCTTCGATGTTGGCGATCTGCGACGGCGACAGATCGTTGTCGAAGATCACGACGTTGGCCTCGTGGGCCTTGACCATGGCGGCGAGTTCGTCGAGCTTGCCGCTGCCCATGAAGGTGGCGGCCACGACCTTGCGGGCCCGTTGCAGCAGTTCATCGACGACCACCGCGCCGGCCGTGTCGGTCAGGGCCCGCAGTTCAGCCAGCGGGTCGTTGGGGTCGGTGACGTGGTCGGGCAGCAGGATGGCCACCAGAATTGCCCGCTCGCTGGCGACCGAGAGTTGTTCGCGTTGGGTTTGTGACATGGAAAGCTCGCTTCAGCCGTTCGGCGATAGGGATCATGCGACGCACGCGCGGCGCGGCCGCGGATGCACAGACGGCCGACCAGCAGGCCAGGCCGCGACGAATCGGGACAGGCATGATTTATCGCTGGCGCATCGAAGCGGCACTCCGGAAGGAAAACGGTGCCAGTATACCGGACGGGCGTGGGGTATTCGTGTTTCTCTACGTGGAAGGGTTCACGCAGCCCGGACCGGACGCGGGGGGGACGGGGGGCGGAAGGTCATCCGGCCCTGAAGGGGCCGGCTTGGGGCGGTTTGGAGGTGGAGGTGGGGGGCGTGCGGCAGGGGGCGGAGACGACGACTTGCCTATGGGAAGGGCGTCGCTAAACTATGGGGCTCGATTTGGTTCTGGAACCCGCGATAGCCCCGAGGTGCGTCCATGCCCCGAGTCTGCGAATTCACCGGCAAGCGAACGAGTACCGGCCACACGTACACGCTTCGCGGCAAAGCCAAGTACCTGGGCGGCGTGGGTACGAAAGTCACCGGCAAGACCCGTCGGACCTTCAAGCCCAACATCCAGACGGTGACGGCCGTGGTCGACGGCGAGGTGCGGCGGGTGAAAGTTTCCACCAAGGCGATCAAGCAGGGGCTGATCGTCAAGCCGTTGAAGCGCAAGTACGCCTATCGGCCTGACACGGCGGCCCGGTAGCCGCGGCGGCCCACGCATCGCTGCGAGGCGGCCCATCATTCGTTTGCGCAATCAGGCAAGTTGGCGGCGAGCTGGCGCTCGCAATCCGGCACGACTGGAATTTTTGCGGCGTGTTGCGGCGGGAGTCGTTGACTGAGTCGTATCGCGTGGTAATGGTTAAGACGGCAGCGACAGGACGGAAAACCTGGCGGACTCAAGGGTCAACATCCGGCGGCCCACACTCTCCTCCCAAGGGCGCCGGAGCCACCATCGACCCTTTCCATGCCTGAACAGCCAGAGCGTTGCAGCAAGTCGCGCGGCCGCGCGAACCACGCGGACCCGCGGAGGTTGTTCGGTTGAACATCGCAGGTGACGCAAAACTCGCCGTGCAGCAGGCTACCGACCTGGTGGCTCTGATCGGTGAACACGTGCGCCTGACGCCCAAGGGCCGTGAGTTTGTCGGCCTGTGTCCGTTTCACGATGACCACAAGCCGTCGATGTTCGTCTCGCCGCAGAAGCAGATCTACAAGTGCTTCAGTTGCGGGGCTGGCGGCGACGCATTCAGCTTCGTCATGGACTACCACAAGATGACTTTCGTCGAAGCTCTGCGACACCTGGCCGATCGGGCCGGGATCGAACTGCGCCAGACGCCGCGCGAGGCGGGGGCGGCCGAGGGCGACGATCGTCATGCCGTGATGGAAGCCAACAGCGTGGCCCTGCGATTCTTCCGCGGCATGCTGCGTCATCCGGAGCATGGCCGGGCGGCCCGCGCGTATATCGAGCGCCGGGGCATCAGCGACGCGATGTGCGAAGCGTTTCAGCTCGGGTGCAGCGCCGACCGCTGGGACGGCCTGGCGGTGACGGTCGCGAGCAAAGGGCTGCGGCTGGGGGATTTTGAGGCAGCCGGACTGCTGGGCGCACGCGACGGCGGCGGACACTTCGACAAGCTGCGCCACCGTCTGATTTTTCCCATCCTCGACCATCTGAATCGGCCCATCGCGTTCGGCGGCAGGCGGCTGCGCGAGGAGGACGAGCCCAAGTACCTGAACAGTCCCGAGACCGTGGTGTTCGACAAGTCGGCGACGCTCTACGGCCTGCACCTGGCCAAGAAGCCGATCATCGACCTGCGGACGGCCGTGATCGTCGAAGGCTACACCGATGTGATCGCCTGCCACCAGGCAGGCAAGGCCAACGTCGTGGCCACGCTCGGCACCTCGTTGACAGCCCGGCATGCCGTGGAACTGCGGCGTTATGCCGACAAGGTGGTGCTGGTGTTCGATGGCGACGAAGCGGGCATCAAGGCGGCCGACCGGGCCCTGGAGATTTTCATCGGCCAGGAGATCGACGTCGCCATCGCGGTGCTGCCCGACGGGCTGGACCCCGATGAACTGTTGAAGCAGGCCGACGGGTCGGCGCGATGGGATGCGGCCGTGGCGTTGGCAACCGACGCCTTGACCTACCAGTTTGGCCGGTTTCGTCAGCGTCTGGACGCGGCCGACACGATGACCGGCCGCCAGCGGCTGGCGGAAGACTACCTGCGTCGTCTGGCGGAACTGGGCGTGGATCGCCAGAGTCCGATCCGCCGGGCCATGCTGATCGAGCGTCTGGCGGACCTGCTGGGGCTTTCGGGTCAGCAGATTTCGGACCTTCTGACGGCCGCGGCACCGCGTCGGTCGCGGGGCACAAGGCCGGTGGGCGGATCGGGCTCCGCAGGCCCGTCCGCGCACGCGGGCCCTGAGACGGCCAATCCCGACGCGACGATCCTTGAAACCTCGGCGGCCGAGTCTAGAATTGACGGGCTTGCGGCGACCGAGCGACTGCTGCTGGGGTGTCTGATACGTAAGCCGGCGCTGTTGCATCGGCAGCTTCCTGACGGGCGCGACCTGGTGGAGACCATCGGGCCGGCCGATCTGGCCACGGAGCGGGGACGGCGCTTGTACGCACGCCTGTGTCAACAAATCGAGGACGATCAGACACTGACGCTGCCGCGCCTGGTGCTGGAACTGGCTTCGGAGGGTCAGAAGGATCTGATCGCCCTGGCGACGGCGGCCGAAGTGGACGCCGAGCGTCAGAGCGGCGGTCATGAAACGGATGCCGACAGCGCCGACCAGCGTCTGGAAGCGTTGTTCGCCGGCGTAGTGGGAAGCCTGCTCGAACGCCAGAAGCAAGCCCACTACCGCCAGGGCCGCGACGCGGCGGTGCGGACCTTGAACGACGACAATCTGGACGCGCAGCAGAAAGCCCGGGCGGCCCGGCAGTTGCTCGACCACCACCGTGAAAATCCCTCGCCCATGCGCCTGCCGCGGACGCCGCGGCGATAAACCGGATCATGATCCGTCATGACCGCAAGGACGACTCACTGGTTCCTGGAGTACCCTCTGTGATTCGCGAAGAGATCCATCCCGCCCTCGCCGAACTGATCGCGAGCCGCACGCAACGCGGATTCATCACCTACGACGAACTGAATACGGTGCTTCCCGACGCCCTGGTCGACCCCGAGCGGATCGACGAGTTGATGGCGTCGCTGGAGGCGTTGAGCATCGGCTTGGCCGAGTCCAGCCGCGACCGCTCGACGCAGGCCCCCGAGCCGACGCGCACCACACCGCTCAAACCGATTCTTCCCGCCGCACCGCCCGTCGACGACGAGGGCGCAGCGGTATCGGGCGAGGGCGACGAGGCTTCGTCGATCGGTGCGGATCTGGTCCAGGCGCTGCAGGAGGCCGGCGACCGCCGCATCGACGATCCGGTTCGCCTGTATCTGACGCAGATGGGCGAAATCAGCCTGCTGACCCGCGATGAGGAAATCCGCCTGGCCAAGAAGATCGAGGTCACGCGCATGATCTTCCGCCGCAAGGTGCTGGAGAACGACTACTCGATCGCCGCGGCCGTGGACATCCTGGAGCTGGTGAACGACGGCGATCTGCCTTTCGACCGGACGATGAAGATTTCCACCGCCGAGGACGACGCCAAGAGCAAGATCGCCGCGCGGATTCCCGTAAACGTGAAGACGGTCAAGCGGCTGCTGGAGCAGAACCGGGCCGACTGGATGGCGATGGAAGGCCGGGTGAGCAAGGCCGAGCGCGACGTCATCAAGGCGCGCATCCGTACGCGGCGGCGCAAGATGGCCACGCTCATCGAGGAACTGAGCCTGCGGACCAGCAAGATTCAGCCGCTGCTCAAGAAGCTGCGGTCGATCCGCATCAAGATGCTTCAGCTTCAGCGTGATCTGGGGCACGCGGCCGAGCGGCCCGACCGGTTCGACCCCGAAGACGTGATGGTGATGACCGAGGAGCTTGCGGGCCTGCGCAGCCTGGTGCTCGAGGAGCCCGAGGAGCTGGCGACGCGCGTGGCGGATGTGGAAATCGTTTTTGAGGAGTATGAGCAGGCCAAGCGTGACCTGTCGGGCGGCAACCTGCGTCTGGTGGTGTCGATCGCCAAGAAGTACCGCAACCGCGGGCTGTCGTTCCTGGACATCATCCAGGAAGGCAACACCGGCCTGATGCGGGCGGTGGACAAGTACGAATACAAGCGTGGTTACAAGTTTTCGACGTATGCGACTTGGTGGATCCGCCAGGCCATCACCCGGGCCATTGCCGACCACGCCCGGACGATCCGCATCCCGGTGCACATGATCGAAACGATGAGCAAGCTTCGGAATATCGCTAAGGGTCTGTTGCAGGGCCTGGGGCGTGAACCAACCATCGAGGAGATCGCCGAAGAGGCCAAGATGCCCATCGCCGAGGTGCGTCGGGTCATGAAGATCAGCCGCCATCCGATCAGCCTGGATCGGCCGGTCGGCGAGAGCGAGGACTCGTATTTCGGCGACTTCATCGAGGACGAGTCGGCGGAAAACCCCACCGACCAGGCCACGCAGGAGATGCTGCGCACCCGCATCGAGCAGGTTCTCAAGACCCTGACGTACCGTGAGCGGGAAATCATCAAGCTTCGGTACGGCATCGGTGATGGTTATACTTATACGCTGGAGGAGGTCGGCCGTATCTTCAAGGTCACGCGTGAACGTGTACGGCAAGTGGAGGCCAAGGCGCTGCGCAAGTTGCAGCATCCGGTGAGGTCGCGCAAACTTCAGGGCTTCGTGGACAACTCGCTGGAGCCGGAACTGCTGGAATCGGTAAACCGGTAGGCCCAACCGGTCGATCAACAACGTGCCGAGGCCTGCGGCAAGGGATAGGGGGGCGGCCGGCTGACTGAAAAGCCGCCGCGGCATGCACGGCCTGTGGGCGACATTACTGTGGCGGTCCTTGTGTTGCCCCGCGTTCCCCGTTTCGACGGGCCGCGGGGTTTTTCATTTGGGGCGAAGCCACTTGTCCGCGATTGAACGCAAGAAACCACGGCAGCCTTGAGGCTGCCGTGGTTTGTCAAATCAGATTGTGCTCGGGTCGTCCCGCGCCGGCGGATGCGGCGGTGCAGGCTCGCCGTCAGGGGATGGGGATGCGGCCCATGGGGTCGGGCTCGTCGAGCATCATGACCCTGTAGAAATCTTCCTGCATACCGCGGATGTTGGTGTTGGCGCTGCGGAAGACCTTGTTCCACTGCTGGCCATGCGTGTCGTTCATGGTCTGAAGCTCTGGCGACGGATCGAACCGCACGCTCCATTTTGAAACATTGTTCGAGCAGCCCGCCAGAAGCCCGAGGGCCGCGGCAGCGGACCAGCAAGTGCCGGCATACCGGGTGGTTTTCATCAGCCAGACCTTTTTGCGATGTGGTCGCTCAATGGCTTGAGCAGGGCGGGGTTACAACAGGCTTATTCTGGAGCGACGCCGCGCGGCTGTCAAGCATGGCCCTCAGTGCGTCCAACGTCTGCATGGGGTGTCACTTAAGGTATTCCGGTTCCGAGCGTGTGGGCGTCTGGGCCGGCTGGGCGGATCCCGTCACAGGGACTTCACGCACGGTGGCGGCGTCCCGAGCGGCAGGACGGGCGGGTGCGGCCTGCGCGGCGGGGACCGAAGGCGACGCGGCCGCCTGCGACGGCATGGCCACCAGGTAAATCTCCACCCGTCGGTTGGCCTGATTGCCCGTCTTCGCGTTCGGCGCGATCGGTCGAAACTCCCCGGCGCCCGCGACCAGCAGCCGCTGCGGGGCGACCTGGGCGCCCACAAGCACGTCCTTGACGGCGATCGACCGATGGGCCGACAGATGCCAGTTCGTAGGATGTTGAGCCTTGGTCTGCGGCCGGGAGATGGGCACATTGTCGGTGTGGCCGATGATCCGCACCTCGTAACCCGTCGCGGAGGAGCCGTTAAGAATCTGGGCAAGCTGCTTGAGGCTCGCGATGGCGTTGGGCTGTACCTCGACGCTGCCCAGGGCGAAGGTCAGGTCGCTCTGGAAGCGCACCATGCCCAGGTCCGGGTCGTAGGTCATCAGCCCGGGGTGGGCCTGGGCCAACTGCATGAGGGCGGCGTCAGTCTCGGGGTCGAGGATCGGCCCGCCCATGCGGCCGAGGCGGCGCAGAGCGTTTTCAGCTTCGGCCAGGGCGGTCAGCGCTGCATCGCGATCGGCCAAAGCCCTTTCGAGTTCAGCCAGCATGGCCGGGTCGGGCGCTTGGCCGGCCAGCGTCAAGGCGGAAATCCGCGCGTTGGCCTCATCGAGCTGGGCCTTGAGATACTCGACCTGCTCCTGGCTCTTGCGGTAGAGCGTGCGCAGTTCGTCGTACTTTTCCTGCGACGCGCAGCCGCCCAGCGACAGAAGCGACGCGGCCGCCAACAGAATCACCATCAGATGCTTGGTCACGGTTCGATCCTTTCCCAAAGCCTTCAAGAGGAAGCCCATCCGTGGGGAGATTGGGAGTGTATTGCCCCACAAGCTATCGTATACAGCCCGAAAATCAATTGCCGTACGCCCTGCATCGCCTCTACCGCGTTCACCAGCCCATGCCGATCCGTCGTCCCGTCGAGCCTCCGTGCCTGCTCATGGTCGCGGCCGCGGTACGCGACGCGGCGGGCGTCGACAGCCGCCCGGGAGCGGTCGCGGTCGTCGACGGACGCATTCTGGCCGCCGGGGCGCTCGAGCACGTGCGGCGGAGGCTGATGTCAGCTCCGGCGAAAACCATCGAACTGCCTGACAAGCTGATCCTGCCGGCCCTGGTCAACGCCCACGCGCATCTGGACCTTGCGGCTGTGGGGCCTCAGCCATTCGACGGCGATTTCCCCGCTTGGCTTCGGCGTGCTTCGGCCGCCCGGCCAAGCGGCGACGCCGACATCGCCGCGGCAGTGCGGCTGGGCCTGAGGCTGTCACGCGAGCAGGGCGTCGGCGTCGTCGGCGACATCGCCTTCAGCATCGCGGCCGTGAACGCTCGCCTTGAGGATCCCATCCCGGGCGTCAGTTATGTGGAGTGTTTCGGGCCTGTCGGTTACGTCGACCGCTTCAGGGATCGTCTGGACCATATGCTCGATCGCACCCAGGCCGCCCATGCGCAGCACCCGGAGGCGGAGCATCTGCGGATCGGCATTTCACCGCACGCGCCCTACACGACCAGCGCCGCGATGTACGAGCACGTGCTGGGGCGACGTGCCCAGCACGGTTACCCGTTGACGACCCACCTGGCCGAGACGCCCGAGGAGGACCAGTTCATCCGTCACGCCCGAGGGTTCTTCGTCGAACACCTCAAGCACTATCGCCAGTGGTCCGACGCCACGGCCGCACACGGTTGTCATCCGGTTCAGTGGATGGGCCCATCGCTCGCGGCTGCGCCGTGGCTGGTGGCCCACTGCAACTACGTCGATGACGAAGTCATCACGCTTCTGGGCCGGTACGGGGCCTCGGTCGTCTACTGCCCGCGGGCCAGCGCCTACTTCGGCCACCCGCGATCCGGTGTGCTCGGCAGCGACGGCCAGCACCGTTACCGCGACATGCTCGCCGCCGGCATCAACGTCTGCCTCGGTACCGACTCGATTCTCTGCCAGCCGCCTGACGAAGCGCAGCCGCACGGCATCCTGGCGCAGATGCGCTACCTGTTCCGTCGTGACCGGATCGATCCATCGACCCTGCTCAAGATGGCCACAGTCAACGGTCTGCGCGGCCTCGAAATGCCGCCACGCGACGCGACGCTTGAGCCCGGCGCCCCCGCGCGGCTGGCGGCGGTCGCCATCGATCCGGGCGATCCCGTCGACGCACTCACCCAGGTGCTGAAAAATGATCGTCCGCTGCATCCGCTGGCGGCTGGGAACCCGACCTGAGCGGCTGGTGTCGCAGGCCATCGCGTGACTCTACAATGCCGCCATGACTCAGCCCGACACGCCTTCGCCGTCCACCTCGATCATCACGTCATCCGCGTCGTCTTCGGGACAGGACGCGTCCGGCAGGCACGCGTCGCGTCGCGACTGGTGGCCGTTGCTGCTGTGGCCCGTGGGCATCGTGCTTATTCCGCTGGCGCATCGGCAGGGCTGGGAGTTCCTGCTGACCAAGAGTCACTATGAAGTGCTGGGGCTCGCGCTGGTGGGTCTCGCGGCAGGCCTGTTCCTGGGCCGGGCCCGTGCGACGGGCGATCCACTGCGGCTGATCCTCGGCTGCTTCGCCCTCGCGCTGCTTGCCCGCGAAATTCATTTCGCCGGCACTGGTAAGGGCGTATATGTCGCGATTCTCGCCTGTGGCTTATGGGCGTGGGCGTGGCGGCGGCGGCTGGCGCTCCTCTGGGTGCGGCGACCGGTGAGCACTTACTTCCTCTGCGCACTGGCGACCTATGCGCTTTCGCAGGTCGTGGCCCAGCGGTTCATGCGGTTCCTGCCTTACGAAGGCAAGCCGCACGACCTGCACATCCACTACGAGGAGATCAGTGAAGTCATCGCCCACATCATTCTCGTCATCGCCGCGCTGATCTGACCCGGCCGCCCCGCGCGGCGTTTGCGCTTCGACCAAGAAAAAGCGGCGACTGTCGCCAGCCGCCGCCTGTGAACTGTCGCAATCTTGGCACAGCCGCGTCGGGCGCGATTCACGTATGGCTCGCCACGCCCGAGCCGAAGAACTTGGCCGGATCTTTGAGGGTGAATATCCGCGTCTCCCTGGCGATGGCGTCACGCAGGTACTTGGGCGGCTGATAAAGCCCAAGCAGCGTGCGGCCGTCGAACATGCGAAATCCGCCGGTGGTTTTCTTGGCCAACAGGGCGTCGACGGCTTCGGGATTCGGCCGCGTGTCGATCGGCGCGTCACAGCCGATTGCAAAGCCCCACGGCTGGGCGTAGCCGGGAATCCACGAGCAGAAATTGGCCACGTGCGGAAACACGGCCTTGACCGTGTTGACCAGCCGCACGTGCAGACTCATCGACGTCGGCGCCACCGGTCCCGCCTGCACCACGAACACCCCGCCGTCGCGCAGGGCCCGTCGGCACTTTTCGAAGTAATCCTTCGTGAACAGCGGGAACGACGGCCCCTCGTCGATCGGATCCGACAGGTCGGAGATGATCACATCCCATTGGCCTTCGGAATCGTCGAGGTACGCCAGCGCGTCGCCGATCACCAGTTCCGTGCGTGGATCTTCGAATGCGCTCTGGTGCATCTCGGGCAGATGCTCCTTGCACGCCTCGACCACCTGGCCGTCGATGTCGACCATCACCACGCGCTCGACGCTTTTCCATCGCAGCGCCTCGCGCACCGTCGCGCCCTCGCCGCCGCCGAGCACCAGCACCTGTTTCGGCTGCCCATGCTGCAGGCAGGCCGGGTGCACCAGCGGCTCGTGATAGAGAAATTCGTCGGCCGTGCAGCTCTGCCACTTACCGTCGAGCACCAGGGCTTTGCCCTCGGTGTCGGACTCGACGATGTACATCTGCTGCCAAGGCGTCCGCGCCGACGCCAGCACGCGCTGGATGCCGTGCTGGTGAATCACATCCGGGGCGACGTATTCGTTAATCCAGACATCCGAGCTCAGTTCGGCACCGGGCATAAGCTCTCCTCCACCACCGTCGGATCAGCGGCCAGTTCGGCATCGAGTGCGGACGCTTCGTGCAGCGCCGCGGCGGCGCCGCGCGGCAGTTGCCGCAGCGAGTAGCTGGCCGCTTTCAGACGTCGGATCAGGTACTCACAAGCCTGCCGCGGCCGGGCGTGCTCGCCGCAGGTGAACACGTCCAGAGCCGCGTAGCCGCTCTCGGGCCAGGTGTGGATCGAAATGTGCGACTCCGCGAGCAGCGCCAGCGCGGTGACGCCCTGGGGCTCGAATTTGTGACTGGTGAGATCTAGGAGGGTGGACATGCCGTGTTTCGACGCTTCGGCAAGGGCGTCGCGGATCAGCGGCATGTCATTGAGAATTTCCGCGGGGCATCCGGTGAGTTCAAGGATGCAGTGGGTGCCGACGGGGGTGTGAATCAACGGGGGTTCCTCCAAGCAACAGGGTTGTGAAGTCGTCACGCGGGAGCGAGTCGAAACAGCCAATTCACGTTCCACCTCATGAGTGGGACCAGGAATTTCTCACCCTTGGTTGCGCCTTCGCCGGTCCGCTTCGTCGCGGCACCTGCCGGCCGGGGAGATGTTCCCCAAAAGGCGACCGCCGGACCGGGTGAACGCCTGTCCGACGGCTTGGTGCGCAATTTTACATGATGCGATCGGCTGAGCAACTGGTCGACTTAAAAAAATCGACCGACTGCCGAACGCGGGCGACGAAGGACGCCGGTGAAACCCCGAATCATGGAGCCGACCGGGATCGAACCGGCAACCCCTAGCTTGCAAAGCTAGTGCTCTCCCAATTGAGCTACGGCCCCGAGAGGCAGCGCGGGTCGGCCGGCCGGCCAGACCCACGTTGCGGCGGCGATTCTAAAGGCCGGCGTCGGACCTCTGCAAACCGCGACATGGGAAGATTGCGTCGCCAGCGGCCGTCGGTGGACGGCTTCCGCAAGATCCGTCGCTCGGAGCATCCCGTTGGGTCAATAGAGCGAGGGCGAGCGGTTCTCGGCCGCGAACTTCAGGGCGGCGACCACCACGGCCGCGCCGGTCAGCGTCAGCACGACCGCAATCCGGGCCAGCCGCCGCGAGGTGCAAGCGTTCAGCGCCGCCGGGCGGAGGATGACCACCAGCGTCGCCGCAAGCAACAGGCCGCCAGGCCAGGCGGTCAGCGATGCGTACACACGGCCCAGCAGCAGCGCCGCCGCGATCATGACGCCTGTGCAGGCCAGCGTCGCTCCAACAGTCCCCGTTGTCGCCGCATCGTTGCTCGCCGCGGTGAGGCGGCCCGGGAGGACGCTGACGAGCGTCCAGCCGCCGACCGACGCCGCCAGTACGCCGGCCAACTGCGCCAGCGATTGGCTGCCGCACAATCCCAGAGTCAGGGCGGTGGCGCCGCTGAGCATCAGTGCTTCAAACGCGGCTGACCAGGCTGGTGGTGGGGTTCCATCCGGGCGCGACCCAGGCGGCCGCGTGGCGAGGAACATGATGACCGCCAGCACGGTCGTCGTCGCCGCGAGCCAGCCAGCCGCGACGGGCGCGGACAGGGTCGCCGAGGTGGTGAAGCCGAATTCGGCCATCGGATCGTCTTGACCGGTCCACGCGGAAGGAAGCTGCGGCCAGAGCAGGGTCGCCGCCGCCGCCAGGGCGCTGGTGACGGCCAAGGCGGCCACGACAAGGGTGCGGACGATCCCCAGCCTCGCATGCCCGCTGCGCGCCGCCGCGAGCGTGCCAATCACCAGCACGCCGCCGGCCGCCAGCCATGTCAGCCGATCCTCGACCATGCGCCCCAGCAAGGCTTCGCATCCAGCCAGCGTCAGGTGACCGGCCAGATAGCCGCACACGATCGCCACCGGGGCGGCCCAACGGCGCGGGGAATGTCGGCCCAGCGGGGCCAGGACCAGCAGCAGCCACACCGCGGCCGTGACCGCGGCCGGCAGCGCCGCGCCCAGCAGAATGTCGCGCAGGTTCACCATGTGGAAGTTGTCACCCTGCTGGCCCGGTCAACGCGTACCTTCAAAACTTACGAACAGCTCCACGTCGTCGCCGACCGCGTCGAGTCCATGGTTGATGCCGAAGGCGCTGCGCTGGATCGTGAACTGGGTTGCGAAGCCGATGCGCTGGTTGCCCCAGTTGTCCTGCCCCTCGCCCAGCAGGGTCATGGTGAGCGTGATCGGTCGCTTGATGCCGTGAAGATCCAGCTCGCCGCTGACCATGTAGGTGTTTTCAACCTCACCGGCGGCGATGGACGTGCTACGGAAGCTGATGAGCGGGAACTGGGCGGCATGGAAGAAATCGGGGCTGCGCAGGTGGTCGTCGCGCTTGGTGTTGTTGGTGTCGACGCTGGCGGTCCTGACGGCAAACTTGAAGTGTCCGGCGCTCGGCGCCGCCGAGCTGAAGGCGAAGTCGCCGCCAACCTCATTGAAGCGGCCCCAGGTCTGGCTCATGCCCAGGTGGCTGATGCGGAACACCACGGCGGTGTGGGCGACGTCGAGTTTGTACGCCGGTGCGCCCGTCCTGGCGTCGTCGCCAGCGTCGTTCTGGGCGATCGCCGCATGGGTCCATAGCGCGACGGTCACGATCAAAGCCACCCATGCCGCCGACATCGTCCACTGTTTGCCCTTGCTCATCACTGCACCTCGAAAGTAAGGATTGAAACCGTCCGTATGCTCCGTGACCTGCCAACGTCGGCTGTGCCATCGATATTCCCATGACGTGGCATCGCTCATGGGCCAGCCGCGTCGCGATCGACGGCGTCGGATGGTAGGGCGTGCGGGCGCCGCCGGCCATCGCGGGATCGAGCGGTTTTGTGATGAACCGGCAGCCGTCAGTTGGGCCGCATGCGGTAGGGGACGTATTCGCAGTTGGGCTCTTCGGCCAGATAGTTGTGGCTCTCGGCGTAAGCCCGGGCGCGGCAGCCCATGCACACCTTCTTGAACTCACACTCGCCGCACTTGCCCTCGAGCATCGAGTCATCACGCATGTTGGCGAAGATGGCGCTGTCGCGCCAGATCGTCGGCAGCGGCGTAGTCTTGACGTTGCCGCTGCTCAGCGGCAGGTAACCGCACGGGAACACTTCGCCCGTGTGCGACACAAAGCAGATCGCCTGGCCGGCCAAACAGCCCTTGGTCATCGCCGACATGTGGCCGCCCGGCTTGCTTCCCGGATGTCCCTCGGGATGCCCGACCGGGTGCCCGCCGGAGTGCCCGATCACGGCGGGGTCGGCATGGGGAAGGCCGTTCGGTCCGCCGGTTCTCGCCGCACCATCATGCGCCATGCGCCGATGTGGGTGCGCCGCCTCGGGCATCTTGACGCGGTCCTGTTTGGCCCGCTGGCGCATCACCCTGAAGTAATGGGGCGCGCATGTCGCCTTCAGGTGCAGCTCCTGTTCGAGGCTGCGGTCGTAGATCCAGTTAAGCGCCGCCTCGTACTCGTCGGGGCTCAGGCGGATTTCATCGGTCAGCTCCATGCCGCAGCCGACGGGTACGAGCATGAAGATGTGCAGCGCGTCGGCCCCCAGGTCGCGGGCCAGCGCATACATGCGGTCCAGGTGGGCGTAGTTGTGCTTGGTGACCGTCGTGTTGATCTGCATGGACATGCCCCGGCTGCGCAGCTCGGTGAAGCCGCGCACCGTCGAGTCGAACGAGCCGTCGATGCCGCGGAACCCGTCGTGCGTTCCCGCGTCCGGGCCGTCGAAGCTCATGGACACGCGTTCAAAGCCCGTGTCGACCACGCGCTGAGCGATGCGTTCGTCCATGATCGTGCCGTTGGTCGCCAGGGCGATGTGCAGGTTCTGCCGCACCGCTTCCTCGGCCAGGTCGAACAGGTCCGGGCGCATGAGCGGCTCGCCGCCGGAGAACACGAGAATCGGCCGCGGTCCGCCGACGCCTTCTCCAGGGCCGCAATGGGGCAGTGAGCGGATCATGCCCACGGCCTGCTCGTGATTCAGATCGTCTTCGCTCAGTTGCCGCGACACGTCCAGCCGCCGGCAGTGCACACAAGCCAGGTTGCACGCGGCCGTGGTCTCCCAGAACAGCAGGCGCAGTGGCGGCGTGGGGATGGCGCGGGCGGCGGCATCCTGGGCGCTGCGGCCGGCGGAAATCCGCAGATCGACATGGGACGTGGCGGTGGTGGGCTCGGAGGGTTGGCTCATGATGCGGTCCATTATCGTCCAGTGTCGCCCCTAAAAAAAGACCGTGCTCCCGTGCGGTGCGGACGGTCAGCCCGCCGACCTTTTCCGTCGAAGGCTCAACCGACCTCATTCCCATATGCGGTAATCCATGCCGCGCCGGCCTATCAGAAAAGCAAATGCAGCAGGTAGTCGACCCGGCCGCGAAGCAGCAGATGCTTTCCGCTGAACTTCATCACCTCGCGGATCTCGGCCCGGTAGCGGGGGTGGTAGCAGTGGTTGGGGCAGTGCTTGCACTGGGGCTTGGGGTCCATGCGACACGCGGTTCGCTTCACGAACGCGTGGGCCAGCAGCTTCTGGCAGTCTGGACAGAGTTGCGGCTCGTGCCCGACGATGGCGGCCACATTATGGCTGCGCAAGGTGGCTGCGGTGCGGGTTCGCTGGGGGTGACGGCCCTTGCAGGCGACCTCGATGAAGCGTGTGAGGGTCTTGAGATCACGCCGCACGTGGGCGGCGCGGGTGTTGGCGGCCAAGTCGGTCTTCTCATGCCCCGCCGCGCAGGTCGGGCAGCATGATTCGCCGTCAACCGTATCGGCATGCGAAGCTTGAGAGGCCGGTGACGTGGGGGCGGCGGTCTGTGCGGCGGTCATGATCGGGTCTCCATGTTGCGGCACGATCGGGCAAGCGTGGCACAGAAGATCATACACCCGGATGTTCCCGTGTCTATCCCATTTTACTGACAAAAGAGCATGCAATCTTCGTGCCGCCCCGGTCCGGTGTTTGCATGACTTAACGCGGCGGCGGTGGTTGCCGCTGCGTCCCCCGCACCTGTCGCGAGGATTCTCCGGAGCATATGATCGGATATGAAGCTCTGAACACACGGTGGTCGATATCCACTGCATCGCCTGCACGACGTCTGCGCCGCGACACAGATCCACGTGCATCGAGAAGCAGGCACAGGACGCCGCCTCATGTGCAAATGCGCGACCTTAATGATGGTGCTCCTGGGCGTGATCGTCGTGGCGACGGTCATCTGGCATCGCGGTCTCACACCCGATGCCGCCAGCCAGACCGTCGAGCCGGTCGCGAAACCGGCCGCCCTGCGCCTGGCCCTGGTGCCGGAACGCGACATCTTCGAGCAGCGTCACCGCTACATCGAATTGGCCGACTACCTCACCCCGCGCCTGGGCGAACCGGTCGAGATCGTCACGCTCAACACCTACGAGGCCGTGCTTCAAGACATGGCCGAGGGCAACGTGGAGGCGGCCTTTATCGGCTCGCTGGTCGGCGCCCTGGCGATCGATCGCCTGGACGCCCGCCCGCTGGTCAAGCCTTTGTTGCCCGGGGGTGGCAGCACCTACCGCGGCGTTGTTTTTGTCGCGGCGGACAGTCCGATCCAGTCGATTGAAGACCTGGCGGGCAAAACCATCGCGATGGTGCGGACGACCACGGCCGGCGAATTGTTCCCGTTGGCGCTGATGCGTGAGCATGGTCTGCTCGAAGGGCCGGACGTTCCGAACGTGATCTGGGTCGGCACGCATGACGATGTGATTCTCGAAGTGATGACCGGGCGGGTCGATGCTGGCGCGGCGAAGAATCTGCGTATCGATGCGTTCCATCGCCGGCACCCGGACTTTCGCGTGCGCCGGTTGGCGGAGAGTGCGGCCGTGCCCAACAACGCCCTGATTGTGAGTCCGAAGGCGGCGGCCGTGTGGGGCTCGGCCTTGCGCGAGGCGCTGCTGGCGATGCACGAGGACGCGGCGGGGCGGGCGGTGCTTGATCGCTTCGAGGCCCAGCGTTTCATCGTGTGCGAGGCAGGCGAGTTCGACGCGGTGGCGGTCATGGCCCAGGGGCTGGGTTCGACGTGGGAGCGGATGGAGGTCAGCGGTCCACCGCCGCGTCGCCGGTTGACCGAGGCCGGCGCGGCCTCGACGGAGCCATCGCCGCCCGACCAGACGCCAGGGGGCTGACCATGCTTCGACGCAAGCTGCTGCTGATGCTCGGGCCGCTGGTGGCGCTGCTGGTGGTGGTGGCCATCGTCGCGATCGTCCTGCTTCAGGACGTGCTGCACGGCATGGACCATATCAGCACGCAGGCGCTGGCGGTGGTGGACAAGGTCAATCTGACGGCCGGCACGATCACGCGTGTCGAGGCGGAGCTGTATGACCTGCAACTGGGCCGCGAGCGCCGGCTCGACAACCTGATCGTGGCGGTCGAGCAGGTGCGGGGGCAGATCGACGACCTGGGCGACCACTACCTGGTCACCCGTGAGGAAGGGGCGGAGGCCTACCAGCGCCTGCGCGGCCGCATGCCGCAGTTTGAACGCTATGTGAGCACCATCGCCACCACGCGCAACCCGCGCCTGGCCATGACCCAGAATGACGAGGCGCTGATCCTCACCGTGGCCATGCGCGGCGATATCCTCGAGCTGAGCACCCTTGCCCAGACGCATGCCCGACTGGAGCAGCAGTCAGTGACGACGTACTTTCGCTGGGTGGTGCTGGGGCTGACGTTCGTCTTTTTGTTGGTGATCAACCTGGCGGTGTTCGCCCTGCTGCGTGCGGCCCGGCTGGTGCTGGACCCGGTGGACAAGCTGGTGGCCGCCAGCCGCGAACTGGCCCGTCAGCACTTCGAGCATCGCGTGTGCATGGCCCGCAACGACGAGTTCGGGGAGCTGGCCCAGTCCTACAACGACATGGCCGAGCAGCTTCAGGCCGAGGAGGCCCGGCGCATCGAGACGCTGGGCCAGGTGGCGGCCACGCTCAACCACGAGTTGAACAACGCGATGGCCATCATCGACCTGCAACTGCGGCTGCTGGGCCGGCAGGCCTCGGAAGACCAGCGTCAGCAGAAGCGTCTGCACGAGATTCAGGAGGCCCTGGGCCGCATGGTTCAAACGGTCGCCCGCCTGCGGCAGGTTCGCCGGATCGTGCTGACCGATTATGTGGACGGCACCAAGATGCTGGACCTGGAGCAGTCGGTCGGCGAAGATCATGGCCACGCGCCACCGCATGAGGCGGCAGTCCGCGGCGCCGCAGGCGCGCCGACCGCGACCGGCCGCGCCGGCCAGCCCTGAGTCCGTCCCGTGACCACCATCGATCCGCAAGAGCATGTGCCGACGCTGCTGGTCAACCAGCTCACCTGGCTGGTGCGTCTGCGCTGGGTGGCCGGGGTGGTGGTGATTCTGGGCACGCTGATCGACCAGTTCTGGCTGCACGTGGCGACCGAGCATGCGCGGCTGCTGGGTGTGGGCGGGGCGATCCTGTTTTACAACGTCGGGTTTCACCTGTTGTGCGTCGGCGCGGACGCGCCGGCCCGCGGCTTTCCCGAGCGTGCGGCCTGGGCGCAGATCGGTCTGGACCTGCTGGCGCTCGCGCTGCTTTGCCTCGGGACCGGCGGCCTGTTCAGCCCGCTTCTGGGATTCTTCGTGCTGCACATGGTCTTCGCCAGCCTGCTGCTGCGCCGGCCGGACGCCTACGCAGCGGTGGGGCTCTCGGCCGCCATGCTGCTTGGAGGCCTGTGGCTCTCAAGTCGCTGGCCGCGGACGCCGGCCACATGGGTCGCCGCCGGCTGCTGGATCGCGCTGCTGATCGGCACGGTGCACCTGACCAACCAGATCACCCGCGCTCTGCGCCGCCACCACGACCGGGTGCTCGAGCAGAACCGCGCCATCCGCGAAATGAGCGCCCGTCTGCGCCGCCAGCAGCGGGCCATGGTGCAGCACGAGAAGATGGCGGCGATGGGGCACATGGCGGCGGGCGTGGCGCACGAGATCGCCAACCCGCTGGCGAGCATGGACGGCCTGCTGCAACTGATGGCCCGGCGTGGCGGCGGTGAGCAGGCCGAGGCCATCGCCACGCTGCGCGAGCAGGTCAGCCGCATCAACGAAACACTCAAACAGATGACCCGCTTCGCGCGGCCCGCCGATGAAGCTCTCGAGATCGTCGATCTCAACGAGCTGGTCGAAAGCTCACTGGCGCTGGTCCGCTTCGACCACCGTCTGCGCGACGTGGAAATTCACCGCGCGCTGGCGGATGGCCCCATGTCGGTGCGGGGCCAGCGACGGCCCCTGGAACAGGTGCTGGTGAACCTCATCATCAATGCCGTGGACGCGCTGGCCCAGACGTCGCGGCCTCGCCTGACGCTGGCCACCGGCCGGGATGGCGACGGTCGGTTCGTCAGCGTCGCGGACAACGGTACGGGCATCGCCCCCGAGGATCTGGACCGACTCTTTGAGCCGTTTTTCACCACCAAGCCGGTCGGCCGCGGCACTGGTCTGGGGCTGGCGGTCAGCTACGCCATCGTGCAGCAGCACGGCGGGCGGATCGAGGTGGACAACCGTCCAGGCCAAGGCGCGACCTTTCGCGTGATTCTTCCCGATGAGCGGGACCGGGCGGGTTCCGATGTTTCCCGTCCACGGGAAGAGGCCGGCGCGGCGGTTTCTGAATCCTGAGACATTCGAAACGATCGGGCAGTCTGGGCGGAGGCGGGATCGAGCGTCACGCCGCGCCGGAGGTTCTCCGGGACGACCACATAGCAGAATTTAAGGTGTTAATATATCGTCGTCTGGCATGGGGTGTGCATTTATTTCGCTGCAAGCCGCTCTGTGGGGGGCGGCTGCCGCGCGACCGCTATGCCCGCTTCAGGTCGCGAACCGCCACAACCCATCGCCCCAAGTCCCAGCGCCGCGGGGCCAACCCAGGAAAGGCAGGCATCGTGAGCCAGTCGTGCAAGGGATCGGACGCGGGCCCCCGTCCAAGGCCGCATCGCACCGCGACCGCCTCGATCGCTCTGGGCCGCTGCACCTGGACGGTTGCCGCCAGCCTGCTGCTGGGTGTGGCTGGCTCAACGTTGGCGATCACGCCGGCGGCGGAGATCGCCGCCGAGAACCGCAAGTGCGCCAACTGTCACGGCCAAGCCCGCCTCGGGCAGATGACCGCCGCCCAGCGCGGGGTGATGGTCCGCCGCGACCAGGACCAGACCCTGAGTGAGGATCCGGCCAGCGCCCATCCGGGCTTGGTGGTCACGACGCAGACACTGGCCGCGTCGGTCCACGACGCCCTCGCCTGCATTGACTGCCACCAGGACGCCGCGACACTGCCGCACGCCCAGGAGCTGGCGCCAGTCACCTGTGACAGTGGCTGCCACGAAACCCAGCAGGTCCAGTTCCGCCGCGGACGCCACGCTGAGGTGCTGGCCGCCGGCCATCCCCAAGCGCCCGCTTGCTCAACGTGCCACGGTTCGCACGACATCCTGCCCGCCGATCAGCGCCAGTCGCGCACCTACCCGCTCAACGTCGTGCGGACCTGCGGCGACTGTCACCGCCAGCACGCCGATGCCGACGGCGCGCCTGGCGCCGGTCGCGTCGAGAGCTACCTCGGCTCAGTGCATGGCAAGGCGCTTAACCAGGCCGGGCTGATCGTCGCAGCGACCTGCGCCGACTGCCACGGGGCCCATGCCGTGCTCGCCGCCGCCGATCCACAGTCGACGGTGCATCGCGATGCCGTGCCCGACACCTGTGGAGCCTGCCACGTGGGCATCACGGAGGTCTACGAGAAGTCGATTCACGGGCAGAAGCTTGCGGCCGGCGACCCGCGGGCGCCGGTCTGCTCCGACTGCCACACCGCTCACGGCATCTCCCGCGCCGGTACGCCGGCTTTCATGCTCGACATCGTCAACGAGTGCGCTGGCTGTCACGACGCGCCCGGAGCCGGACGTCGCTCGTCGTTTTACAGGACCTACCGTCAGAGCTATCACGGCCAGGTGACGCGCCTTGGGGAGACCCGGGCGGCCCGCTGCAGCGACTGCCATGGGGCGCACGACATCCTGCCCATCGTGGACCCTGACTCGCGTCTGCATGCGGACCACCGCATCAACGTCTGCCGCGACTGCCACCCACAAGCCGACGCCAAGTTCGCCAGCTTTGAACCGCACGCCGACTACCGCGACGCGGCGAAGTACCCGTTGCTGCACGGCGTGTGGCTCTACTTCGTGATCATGATGAGCTTCGCTTTCGGGTTCTTCGGGCTCCACAGCGTGCTGTGGTTTGTCCGTTCACTGATTGAACGCCTGCGCCACGGGCCGGTCGAACGCTATCACCCTGGCGAGAAAGCCATTCGGCGCTTCACCCGTTTCGACCGGATCAACCACGCCCTGGTGGTCATCACGTTCTTCGGACTGACCATCACGGGCCTGCCGCTGCTGTTCTCCGACCAGCCGTGGGCCGGGCGTCTGGCCGCGATGCTTGGCGGCGTGGCGGGCGCGGGCCTGCTGCACCGGTTCTTCGCCATCCTCCTGATCGCCAACTTCCTGGCCCATGCCTGGGGCGTGCTCAAACGCTTCCGCGCCCACCACGCGCCGATCAGGGGTCTGCTCTTCGGCCCGACCACCATGCTGCCGCGCGTCAAGGACGTGCAGGACTGCGTGGGCATGTGGCGATGGTTCTTCCGCGGCGGCGACAAGCCGCGCTTCGACCGCTGGACTTACTGGGAGAAGTTCGACTACGTGGCCGAGGTCGGCGGATCGGTGATCATCGGCGTCTCGGGCCTGGTGCTGTGGTTCCCCGTCTTTTTCAGCCACTACCTGCCCGGCTGGGCGTTCAACGTCGCCATGATCGTGCACGGCTACGAAGCGATGCTGGCGATCGGCTTCATCTTCACGATCCACTTCTTCAACGCCCACCTGCGCATGGAGAAGTTCCCGGTGGATGACGTGATGTTTTCCGGGTGCCTGCCGGAAGAGGAGTTCAAACACGAGAGGCCCGCGGAATACGAGCGTCTGCTGGCCAGCGGGCGGCTCGATGAGCACCGCGTCGACGCGCCGCCCCGATGGTATCGCCCGGTGGCGGTGCTGTGGGGCGCGGCCGCGATGACCGTGGGCATGACGCTGGTGGTTCTGATCATCCTGGCCGGGCTGGGCGCGCTCTAGTCGAGAAACACATGATGCCTGAGAATGCTCCGCAGAACGTGTCAGCCGAATCCAGGGACCAGCCCACGAAGCGGCCGCTCTGGCAGCGCGTCCTGGGCGTTCGACCGCGTCGCGGACGATACGTGAAGCTTACGTTCACCCTGCGCGGCTGGATCACGCTGTTGCTGGTGGTGATCGTCGTCGGCGGCATCGGCTTCGCCGAATACTCCATGCAGCCGGAGTTCTGCCGCTCCTGCCACATCATGGAGCCCTACTTCCAGGCCTGGCATCAGTCCACGCACAAGAACGTGCCCTGCGTCGACTGTCACTTCGAGCCCGGCCTGGAGAAGACGCTCTACGGCAAGTGGCAGGCGACCAGCCAGGCGGTCAAGTACATGACCGAGACCTACGGCTCCAAGCCGCACGCCGAGATCCGCGACGCCTCCTGTCTGCGCAGCGGCTGCCATGAGCATCGCCTGCTGGAAGGTCTTTCCGAGTGGGAAGTCGCCACGCAGCGCGGCCAGACGATCAAGATCCATTTCGACCACGCCCCGCACCTCAAGGGTCTGCGCCGCGGCAAGCAGCTTCGCTGCGTCTCCTGCCATTCGCAGATCGTCCAGGGCCAGCACATCACCGTCACGCTCGACACCTGTTTCACCTGCCACTTCAAGGGCGTGAAGCACGGGCGCGACGACGAAACCCTCGGCGGCTGCGGCTCCTGCCACGGCGCACCCAAGGGCGAGATTCACATGGCCACCGGCGTTTTTCGCCACGCGGATTTCCTCGATCGCGGCGTCACCTGTGAAAACTGCCACGCCGAGGCCATCAAGGGCGACGGCGCCGTGCCACGCCAGCAGTGTTGGAGCTGCCACAATCAACCTCAGCAGCTCAACCGCTACGGCGAGACAGCGTTTATTCACCAGACGCACGTCACCGACCACAAAGTCGAGTGCACGCACTGCCACCTTCAGATCGAGCATCACCTCACGGCGGGCATTCCACCCGAGCATCGGCTGGCCCGCGACTTCCGCGTCGCCGAGGAATCGGGCCAGTGCGGCCAGTGTCATGAGATGACGCACAACGGCCCGCAGCAGCTTTACCAGGGTGTGGGCGCCCGCGGCGTGCCCGATATGCCCAGCCCCATGTTCCGGGCCCAGGTGGACTGCATCGCCTGCCACCGGGAGCGCGAAGTCAGCGGCGAGGCGGCCAGCATCCTCGGCCAGACGTACGTCGCCGCCCAGCAGCGTTGCGACTACTGCCACGGCATCCAATACCGCGGCGTGCTGGATAACTGGAAGGAATCGATCGACGCGGTCACCGCCGACGCAGAGGCGGCTCTGACGCGGGCGGAAGCGGCGATGGCGGCGGCGAGCCTTGACGGGCCGGACAAGCTCGACGCCCAGCGACTGCTCGATGACGCGCGCCACAACATTCGCATAGTCGTCCTGGGCCGCGGCGTCCACAACGTGATCTACGCCACCGCCGCCCTCAACGCCGGGATCGATAACTGCAGCCAAGTCGTGGCGATGTGCGGCGGCAAACCGCTGGCCAGCCGCGCGCCGTAATGAACAGCCGTCGAGAACACACGTGAAGGTGAGCCGGCACAGTCTGGTGGGCCGCATGAACCGGGGCCGTCACGCGACGGTCGGCTTGCTGCTGGCGGTTCTGGCGATGGGCTTTGGCGGCTGCGGAGATCGCGGCGAGGAGCCGGCGCCGGGGGATGGCCAGACGGCGACGAGTTCGGGTGCGAATCGTCCGCGTCAGTCAGGCCGGACCACGGCTGACACCTCCGTCCGTTATGTTGACGGCCGTCTGGCCGACGCGGCCGAGAGGCCGTTTCTGGCCGCCGACCACCCGGCTCCGAGGCCCGATGGACCGCTGCCTTACGAGGCGGCCTGCATCACGCCCGAATGCCACGCCAGCTTCCGCTCCCGGGCCCATCCGCATGGCCCGGTCGGCAGCGATGACTGCCAGGTCTGTCACGAACCGGACGTCGGCGGGCACGTCTATCCGCTCACGCGCGAGGGCGACGATCTGTGTCTCTACTGCCACAACGCCTCGGCGCGGCACACCCACAAGCATGCGGCCCTTGAATCCGTCGGCTGCATTGGCTGCCACGATCCGCACGCGTCGTCGACCAACTATCTGCTCAAGGCCGCGTCGGTTCAGGCCCTGTGCCTGCAATGCCACACGATGCCCGAGGGGCTTTACACCCACGGGCCGGTCGATGCTGGCGAGTGCGTCGCCTGCCATGCGCCTCATGGCGCCGACAACGCCCGGCTTTTGCGCGGTGGGGAGGGGCCCGGGCACTGCTTCCAGTGCCATACCGAAATCGAGCGTCAGATGGCCGCGGCCGATCACGGTCACGAGCCGGCTGCCGCCGACTGCCTCACCTGCCACCAGCCGCATGCGGCCGATCATCAACCTCTGCTCAAGACCGCGGTCGCCGACGGCTGCATGCAGTGCCACGAGCCGTTGGCCCGGATTGTCGAAGCGGCGACAGTACGGCACGCGGCCGTTGTCGAGGACCGCGCCTGCGCGGCCTGCCACGACCCACACGCCGCCGGCTACGAGAAGCTGCTGCGCGACCGCGGCGATCGATTGTGTTACACCTGTCACGATCGTCCGCAGACGACGCCCGAAGGCCGGCTGGTCGCGGACATGAAGACGCGAATCATCGGGCGGTCGAACCTGCATGGCCCGGTGGCGGCGGGGCAGTGCGCCGGCTGTCACGAGGTGCATGGCTCGCGGCACAACGCGCTGCTCACCAAGCCCTATCCCCAGTCTTTCTACGCCGACTTCGACGTGGACAACTATGCGCTGTGCTTCGGCTGTCACGACGAGCAATTGGTCATGACCGCTCAGACCCAGGCACTCACGGGCTTCCGCGACGGGCAGCGCAACCTGCATTACCTGCACGTGCATCGCGACCAGCGCGGCCGCACGTGCCGCACCTGCCATGAGGTGCATGCCAGCGACCTGCCCAACCACATGGCACGAACGGTGCCTTTTGAAGACACCGCCTGGCAGCTACCCATCAACTACCAGAAGGGCGCCGACGGCGGCTCGTGCGCTCCGGGATGCCACGAAGCCAAGACTTACCGTCGCGCCGCCAGCATGACGGAAGACGGCGCCCGTCCAGGCGCGCCGGGAGGTGCTCCATGACGCGACAGTGTCACCCGCGACGGTATCGAAGCAGGTTTGTCAGTCGGCTGGGCCCGGGCGGCGCGGGGGTCGTTCTGCTGGCCGCGGTCATGGGAGCCGCCACGGATCGGCCCACTGTCACCATCGCGCCGGCCGATTGCACCAGCGGCGGTTGTCACGCTGCCGTCAAGGACCACGAAATCGTCCACGGCCCGGTGACGGTCAACGCCTGCGACGCATGCCACGTGCCGGCCGATCCCACCGCTCATACTTTCACGATGGCCCGTGAGGCCCAGGCCATGTGCACTTTCTGTCATGAGCCGCAGACCGAGGGCATGAAGGTCATCCACAAGCCGATGCGGGACGGCGACTGTCTCCAATGCCACAGCCCGCACGGCGGGGCGACGTTTTCAATGCTGCGGGCCGCATCGGCCGACGCGTTGTGCAGACAGTGCCATGAGGACGTGATCGGCGGGCGCGGGTATGTGCATGGCCCGGTGGCGGCGGGCGTCTGCGGCGCTTGCCACACGCCGCATGCCTCGCAATACCCCAATCTGCTCAATGCCGAAGGGGCTCAGGTGTGCGTCGCCTGCCACGCGTCAACGCGCGAACAGATTCTCAATAGCCGCTACGTTCACGGGCCGGCCGCGGTCGACTGCCAGGTGTGCCACGACGCCCACGCCTCGGATCAGCCCATGATGGTGCGACAGCAACCGCAGGTTCTCTGCCTCAGCTGCCATGAGACCATCAAACATCAGGTCGAGGAGGCCAGGACCAAGCACGACGCCGTCGTCACCGACCGGGCCTGCCTCAACTGCCACGAGCCGCACGCCAGCAATGAACCGCGCGTGCTCAAGGGAAAGATGCTCGATCTGTGCATGGAGTGCCACGACCGTGAAATTCCCATGCCCGACGGCGCCACGTTGGGCAACATGAAAAAGGTGCTGGCCAGCGGCAAGAGCCTGCATGGGCCGGTGGCCCAGGACAACTGTGCCGCCTGTCACGTGATCCACGGCGGGGACAATTTCCGCCTGCTCACGCGCGAGTACCCGGCCAAATTCTACGCGCCGTTCGATGAACAGAGCTACGCCCTCTGCTTCATGTGCCACGACGCCCAGATCGTGCGCGACGAGCAGACCACCGCGCTCACCGACTTCCGCAACGGGCAGGTGAACCTGCACTACCTGCACGTGCATCGCGACAAGGGTCGCACCTGCCGTGCCTGCCACGAGACCCACGCCAGCAGCCGAGAGAAACACATTCGTGATGCCGTGCCATTCGGCACGGGGGGTTGGCAGCTCCCCATCAACTACGAAAAACGTGATGACGGCGGGTCGTGCGCCCCTGGTTGCCACCTGCCGTATGCCTATGACCGCGTCCGGCCCGTCGTATACGCCGAGTCGGCTGAAGGTCAACCCCAGCCGACGCCCCCCAGTCCGGAGGAGTCCAATCCATGAAGTCCAACCCACGTTCCATGAGGATGCCGCGGCGCCGTGGCCTGGGCATCGGTTTGCTCGCGGCGCTGTGTTTGGTGGTGGCGGCCCGGGCCGACCGCTTGCGCAACATCGCCGAGGCGGAGACGATCCCCGACTTCACGCTTGCGTCGCTCGACGGGCAGGAAGTGACGGCCCAGTCGCTGCGCGGCAAGGTGGTGGTGCTGGTGGTCGTCTCAGCCGAACAGACCAGCAGCGAGAAGGCCCAGATGGCGGCCCACGAGCTGCGAGTCCAGCTGCGCCGCGACGATCTGGCGGTGCTCATGGCCACCGCCGACACGACGCGCCTGGATTATTTCCGCCAGTTTCGCGATGCCGCCGGCGTCCATGAGCCGCTGCTGCTGGACCACAATCGCCAGCTTTACGGCGATCTGGGTGTGATCGTGCTGCCCACGACGTTGGTCGTCGACCGGGAAGGGCGGCTGGTGAAGATTATCGCCGGTCACCGTTCGGACTACCCGGACATGCTCTCCGCCCACGTGCGACGCGCCCTAGGCATGATCGACGACGCGGAGCTGGAGCGGCTGCTGACCACCGAGCGTTTCGAGCACAACCGCCCGCTGGACCGGGCCGAGCGGCACCGCGCCGCGGCGGCGCTGCTGCGTTCCAAAGGATTGCGCGTCGACGCTGAGAAGGAACTGCGCACCGCCTTGGGAATCGCGCCCGATCAGGCCGACATCCTGCTCGATCTCGCGGCGCTGAAACTGGCGATGAAGCAGGTGGAGGACGCGGCCGCGATCGTGAATCAGGTGCTGACCGCCGATCCCGCCAGCCGGCAAGGCAAGCTCATGCACGGCATCGTGCTGTTCCACCAGAGCGACTACGACGCGGCCGAGCCGGTCCTGCGCGAGGCGCTGCTGCTGAATCCCGACCCGGCGCGCACGCACTATTACCTGGGCCGCATCGCCGAGATTCGCGGCGACAAGGACGCGGCGATCACGCACTACCGCACCGCGACCGAACGCCTGCTGGAAGGCAACGGCATCTGACGGGTGCGGCTGACGGGGTTCAGTCCCGCGTGCGATGCCAGAGGTCGTCGAATGCCTCGACCAGGGGCTGTTCGAGCGCCTCGGCGAACCGGGCCAGCCAGGTGCGGATGTCGGCCGCGTCGATCCGCGGATTCTTGAGCAGGATGCCCTCGACGTCCTGGTGGTCGACCGGACGTCCGGCGAGGATCTTGTGAATCACCAGATCCTCCGCCGACGCGAAGCGCACGGGAACCCCGTCGAGCACCACGTCCACGCCGCGGGCAATGGCCTGCAGCTCGTAGGGCGAGTCGGTGAAGCTCATGTCCACACGGAGATCAAGGGTGCGGCTCCTGCTCGGGAGTACATGCGTCATACGCACGAACTGCATCGGATCCTCCGCCAACGGATGGATGTCGATTTTCTTCAGTAGCTCGATGACCTTATCCGCGTCAAACATCGGAATGCCGAGCGTCAGATCGACGTCATGGGTGAAACGGCTCCGGCCGTGGTGCAGCACGGCCTGACCGCCGATGACCATGTAGGGAATGCGGGCAGCGGAGAATGCCTCAGCGAGATCGATCAGGAGGCGTTCGAAGTCGGGTGTTGAGGGCCTTGGCGAGCCGGATGTCGTGTTCGATCCCATCGAGCGGCTCCTTCAGCGGCAGGGCCCCCATCTTCCGCGCCCAGCGCACCATGGCCGCGAACGTCGGCGCGTTGCGATGGTAGCCTTGCGGCTGGCGGCGGATCTGCTCGCGTTCGAAAGCCTGCCACTCGGGTGTGCTGCGGAGCATGGGGCCATTCTAGCGGGTCAGCGTCGACCGCCGTCGACGTTCCGGGTGGTCGCGTCCTGTGCGCGCCAGCACTGTGTCGGCGGTGTTAAAGATAGCATGCACTTCTGTAAGTGCGGCTGCATAAAATCCTTGCGTCCAGATGCGGCCAGGCACTACACTCGGCGCGTGCCGTCACCTCTCTCCCGGCGGGCATACCAGACCTGGGGTGGTGGGCCTTTTGACAGGGAACGCGAAGGGGCAGGCGGCGCGCCGGCGTCCGGGCGGTTTCCGCAGGAACGGCGGCTGAAGGTTATCTCCTGGCCATCGGCCGTGGTAGGCCCGATGGTGAGCCTGTGCGTTGTTTGGCGTGTTTTTCTCCCTGGACTCCCAACAAAGGAAGTGGCATGAAAAGATTGATGTGGATCATCGTGGCGGGGTTGGCCCTCGTCTGCGGCCAGCAGGCCGACGCCGCGCTGCTGATGTACCTGCGCGTGGACGGAATCGACGGGCCGGTCACCGAGAAAGGTTTCGAGAAGACGATTTCCGTCGACGCCTTCAGCCTGAATGTGACCATCACCCAGCAGACCAGCGGCAGCGGCGGCGCGGCCGGGGGCAAGACGGTCTTCTCACCTTTTCAGATCAAGGCCAAGGCCAGCAAAGCTTCGCCTAAGCTTTTCGAGTCCGCCATCAAGGGTGAACACATCGACGAGGTCAAGCTCAGCATTGTCGACGCCGCGGAGAAGGCCAAGGGCACCTTCGCCGAGTGGATTCTCGGCAACGTCGTCATCAGCCGCTTTCAGACCGGCGCCATCGCTGGCGGCGACCTGCCCACCGAGATCGTCGAGTTCAGCTTCGGGACCATCGAATACGTCTACAAGGAGTTCGACAAGGACAGCAAGCTGGTCGGCAGCGTCCGGGGCGCATGGAACATCGCTGAGAACAAGCCGCTGGCGTTCACCACCGAAGGGACGGTCGAAAATTTCCAGTTCGTCACCGGCACCGTGATCCCCGAGCCGACGAGCCTCTTGTGGCTCGCGGCCGCCCCCTGGCTGCTGCAGCGACGCGCCCGTCGCGCCGCCTGACGCCTGGTCGCTGACTCTTTTGACGCCATCGTCTCCGGATGCCACGCTCCGGAGCCGACGCTATACTGTCGCCACGCCGCCTGGGGGCCGTGAACACGGACCCCGGGGCGACGGACCCACCTTCAGCGACCCCCGAGGAGTTCGAATCATGCTCATGACCAGCAAGCCCATGTTCGACCTGGCCTACGACGGCGGTTTCGGCGTCGGCGCCTTCAACGTCAACAACATGGAGATCACCCAGGGCATCATTGAGGCCTGCGCGGCCGAAAAGAGCCCCTGCATCCTGCAGATTTCCAAGGGCGCCCGCCAGTACGCCAACATGCGCTTCCTCAAGCGGATCATTGACGCCTGCGTCGAGGAATACCCCGACGTGCCCATCTGCATCCATCTGGACCACGGCGATACGGTCAAGCTCGTCGAGCAGTGCATCGCCGACGGCTTCACCAGCGTGATGATCGACGGTTCGCACCATCCTTACGAAGAAAACGTGGCCGTCACCAAGGCGTCGGTCGACAAGGCCCACGCGGCGGGCGTCGTCGTCGAAGCGGAACTGGGCATGCTCGGGGGCATCGAGGAGGACGTCGTCGGCCTGGACGCCGAGGAGTATCAGAAGAACATCGAGAAGTTCCTCACCGACCCGCAGCAGGCGGCTGACTTCACCAAGCGTACCGGCATCGACAGCCTGGCGGTCGCCATCGGCACCAGCCACGGCGCCTACAAGTTCAAGCACGAGTCGAAACTCGCCTTCGACCGCATCGAACAGATCATGAAGACCTGCCCCGGCCTGCCGCTGGTGATGCACGGCTCATCCAGCGTGCCTAAGGAGTTCATCGACCTGATCAACAAGTATGGGGGCAACATGCCCAATGCGATGGGCGTGCCCGAAGACCAGATCGCCATGGCCGTTCGCAAGTACGGTGTGTGCAAGGTGAACATCGACACCGATCTGCGTCTGGCCCTGACGGCCAAGATCCGCGAGGTCTTCGCCACCAAGCCCGCCGAGTTCGACCCGCGCAAGTACCTGGGCCCCGGGCGCGACGCCATCATCGACATGGTCAAGCGCAAGCTGCACGTGCTCAACAGCGCCGGCAAGGCCGACGCCGTCATCAAGCACTGGCGCAAGCAGGGCGAACCGATGCCCGATTATTACAAGGCGGTGGCGTCGGTGTGACCGGCCCGACAGGCCGTCCCCAGCTCAGGAATCTGCAGTCGTCCGCAACCCCGGCCACTGAAGCCGGGGTTGCTCTTTGGGGCGCGTGGCATGACGACGACGATTGACACAACAGCGGTGGCCCTGCCGACGCGGCGGGCGGTTCCGGTGCAGCTTCTGCTGCTGGCCGGGCCGATGATCGCTTCGATGGTCTCGCGCACGGTCATGAGCTTCGTGGACTTCGCCATGGTCTCGCAACTGGGCACCGACGCCCAGGCCGCGATGATGCCCGCCGGCATCATCCTTTTCTGCGCCGTCAGCTTCGGCATGGGTCTGGTGCAGGCCGTCAACACACTGGTCGCGCAGTGTTTCGGCCGCGGCGAGTTACATGAGTGCGCCGCCTATACATGGCAGGGCGTCTACGTCAGCGCCGCCTTCGGTGTTCTGGTTCTCGTGCTCTGGCCGATCCTGCCCGTGGTCTTTCACTGGATCGATCATCCGCCGGCCGTGCGCGACATGGAGATCACCTACGCGCAGATCGGCCTGCTGCATATCGGCCCGGCGATCGGCGCGGTCGCGGTCAGCGGCTTTTTCAACGGCATCCACCGGCCCACCGTCGGCTTCATCGCGACGGTCGTCGCCAATGTTTTCAATGCGCTAGCCAACTATGTGTTGATTTTCGGCAATTTTGGCTTTCCCGCCCTGGGCGTCGCCGGCGCCGCCTGGGCGACCGTCGCGGCCAGTTTTCTGAATTTCGCCATCCTTGGCGCATGGATGTTTTTACCTGGATATCGCCACGACTTCGGCGTGTGGCGCATGCGTCGCTTCAGTGAGCCGCGCCTGCTTCGCCTCGGGCGCGTGGGGTTGCCCATGGGCGTGCAGTTCAGCACCGACATCGTCGGTTGGGCGATCTTCACCAATCTGCTCGTGGGCATGTTCGGCACGGCGCATCTGGCGGCGAACAACATCGCGTTCAAGTTCATGGAGCTGTCGTTCATGCCGGCCGTGGGCATGGGGGCGGCCCTGACATCGGCTGTGGGCAAATGCCTGGGCGAGAGCCGGCCTGGCCAGGCCCGCCGTTTTGTGCACTGGTGCCTGGGCATGCTCATGCTCTACATGGGAACGATCGGGCTGGCCCTCTTCGTATTTCGGCATGGATTCGTGGGTCTGCTCAGCGACGATCCGGACGTTATCGCCGTCGGCGCGGGCATTCTGATCTGCGCCGCCATCTTCCAGGTGTCGGACGCGATGAACATCACCTATATGAGCGCCCTGCGCGGTGCCGGCGACACGCAGTGGATCGCGCTGGTCAACGTGCTGCTCGTGGGCGCGGTGTTGCTGGGCTTGTCGTGGGTGCTGGCGCTGGTGCGGCCGCAGTGGGGCAGCCTTGGTCCCTGGGTCGGCGCGACGGCCTACATCATCATCCTGGCCGTCACCCAATGGGGACGCTACCGCTGGGGGCCGTGGGAACGTCTCGAACTGTTCAAATAGCCCGGATCGGGTCGGCGCGGGGCGTGAGAGGGTCGCGCGGGGGCGTGCTCAATAGGTGCTGCGGACGTTGAGGCTCTGCTTGTTGGCGCGACGGCGGTTGAGCATTTTGCGGCCGTGCCGGCTCTTCATGCGGGCGCGGAAGCCGAACTTGTTGCGGCGCTTGACGTTGCTCTTGCGCTTGGGGTAGTGAATCGACATCGCAGGCTCCTCAGCGGCCGGGGACTTCAATCGCGTGCAGCAGGGCATTGCCCTGGGCGTCGGTGGCCCGCAGCACCACCACATGGGGCCCGGGCGAAAGGTCCGGGATTGTAACGGTGACACCCTCGCGTGTCGAGTCGTAGATGAGGTCGTCGGCCAGGAGGGGTTTGAAGTCGTCGGTGCTGTCCAGGGCGTATCGCACTTCGCGGATGGGCAACAGGGCGTCGCGGAAGGCGGCGGTGATGGTCAGCCCGTCGGCCGTACGGCTCACGGTGGGGGGCGCATCGAGCTGAGGCGGGGTGTTGTCGACGACCACCGGCTCGCTGCTGCGGGCGGTCAGGCGGGCCATCGGGCCGGGGTTGTCCGGGGCGTCGGAGGCGGTGAGGCGGATGATGTAGCGTCCGTCGGGGGCCCGGCGGGTGTCCCACTCGTAGCTGGTATCGCTCAGATCGTCGGCGAGGGGCAGCCAGCTTTCGGCGTCGGCTCGGCGGTATTCGAGGGTGTAGTTGAGGGCGTCCTCGTTGGGGTCGACAGCCTCCCATTCGAGGGTCAGGACGCCCTGGGGCTGCGGTTTGTTGTCTCGGTCATTCTTGTCGGAGTAAGCGGCGGTCAGGGAATTGATTTTCGGCGGCAGGTTGGGGACGACGCGAGTGATGGCCACCTGTACGACGCGGGGTCCAGCGGCGGGATCCGCATCGGGGCCGCCGCTGAGGGTGAGCTGGTATTGCAGGAAACGGGCCGGGGGGCTGGTGACTTCACCGATGCGGGGCGCGAGCGGATCGGCCGCCGGGGCCGTCAGGGCGATCGGTTCGGACCAGGGAGACCAGAAGCGATCGTCAGCCTCGGCGAGGTTGCCGCTGCGGGTGCGGACGACGACGTCGGCGCCTGCGGAGGTGGTCGCGGTGAGCTGGAACATGCCCCAGAGCGCGATCTGGCCGGCATCGAGCGGGAGGCTGGTGTAGGCGCCTTGGGCAGCCGCAGCGGCCGCACGGCCATCGAGGGTCAGCAACGAAGCGGGATTGGCTGTGGCCGCCACCAGTCCGCCCGCGGTCGCGTCGGGCAGCAGGGCCGTTACTTGCTGCGCATCGAGATCGACGAGCATGCTAACCTTGCCGGTCTTCGGCGTCACCAGGTAGACCTGCCCTTCGTTGCCGGTGGCCACCGCCAGGGACAAGGGGGTGTCCGGTGTGGGCCGATGCTCGATGAGGGCGAGGATCATGACCGACTCGCGCATGACTTCGGAGACGAAGCCGTCGGGGTCGAGGCGGTAGACGGCGTTGCCCTCGCCGGGCTTGTCGGGGGCGGGGGCACGGAGGCGCGGCCGGGTGGAGGGCGGGGTCTGGCCGGGGTCGCGCGGGCCGGTGGTGGCGCGGCCGGGCTTCATCGCGCCGCTGCGGCGGGCCTTGAGCAGCCGGTCGCGGATCACATCGCGCAGGGCGTCGCGCTGCTGGGCGGTGGGCTGGCGGGGCTGGTCTGCGTCGGGCGCGTCGGCAGGCGAGGCTTCCGTGGCCGCCTCGGAGGGCGCCTCGGGGTCAAGATCGAGGTCGCTGGCGTCGTCGGCCGGCAGGTTGGACGAGCTTTGTTCGGCGGCATCCGACGTGAGGTCGCCGGTCTCGGCGGGGCGGCCGTCGGGCTCCTCGGTGGGGCCCTCGAGGCGGCCGGGTCGGGCCTGCTCGGCATCGGCAGTGCCGAAATAGACATTGCCGTCCGAGGTCGCCAGCAGGGCGCCGATTTCCGGCTCGACGGCGTCATAGACCACGAAGCTGTGGATGGCGTCGGGTTGAGCGGTGGGGTTGTCGATCCGCAGGACCAGGCCTTCGGCGTCGGTGCCGGCGAACAGGGCGCCGTCGCCGCGTCGGGCCAGGCACAGGACGTTTTCCTGCCCGGTCTCCAGCAGCGAGGTCACCATCGGCTGGTCGGCGGCGGGATCGTCGACACGCAGAATGCGTCCGCCCGGGCCGGTGGCCAGGTAGATGTGCGGGCCGTCGACGAGGATGTCCCAGATGTAGCGCAGCCGCTTGGCGCCGTCCTCGCTGTCCATCTGGCCCGCGTCGGATTCGCCCGCATCCATGTCGGGCCGCGTTTGCGGCGAGTCGGCGTCGGCGTCCTGGGGATCGCCGTCCGTTTCCGGCTGCGCGGCTTCATCGGCCGGGAACGTCGTGGGCAGTGTGACCAGCGTGCGCAGGGCGCTTCCATCCCAGACAGCCAGTCGCGGTGACGGGCCACTGACAGCCAGAAGGGGTTTTCCGTTCCACATGGCCATGCGGAAGATCTGCTCGCCGGGCAAGGTCAGCAGCTCCGTGGCGCCTTGGCCATTCCAGTGCAGGAGGCGTGCCTCGGGTCCCGCGGCCAGGAGGGCGGACGTCTTGTCGAGCATGAGCACATCGAAGATGGCCGTCGACGGCGCGAGATCTTCGGCGACGGGGCGGCTGCGCATGGCCAGCTCGATATCGCCGAGGTTGGTGACGACCGTGCCGTCGAAGTCGCCGCCCGCGAAGTCGGCCTCGGAGGTGTGCGTCCAGGTCTGGGGGTGGATGGCCTGAAGCGTGGAGGCGCCGGCGAGCAAGACCGCGGCGGTGGACAGAAGCGTGGGCATCCAGCGGGCGAGAGGCCCGCGGCGGGTGCGTTCACGAGAGATGGATGGGAGGCGGCGTGGGATCATCAGCCGAATTCCTTCATGTCCGGGTCCGGTGCTTGCGGGCGACGGCGCGGGCGATGCACATTGAGGCGTGAAGCATGGAAACAAGACGCGTCATTCAACGTTCGCCGGGTTGGCGCGGACGGTGAGATCGACGGCGAATGACCCTTCCGGCAAGCCGTCTACAGGGATACGGTGCGTGTGCATGGTGGCGAAAGCGGTGGCCAGGGTGTGGCTCTTGTCGGCGATGATGGCGGCGCGGCTCTGCGGCAGGGCGGGCAATTCGTTGCGGCCGATGGCGACGCCGCCATTGAGACCCACCAGCGTGACGAAGAGCGTCTGGCTGGGAATGGCGGCGGTCATCTCCAGGACGTCCAGCAGTTCGTCGAGGCGGGTTGCATCCAGCAGGTGCGGCCTGGACATCACCAATTGTCTGAAATAGCCGTCGGGGCCGCTGACCGCCAGTTGGTAATCGCCGTCGGGCAGATGCTCGGGGATGCGTATCTTGTAGGTGTGGTCGCGCACCGGCCCGCGGTAAGTCTGGAAGCGCACGGCCAGGGAGACGGTCTGTCCGGGCATGACCTGCCGGGGGCTGACGGCCACGTGGGTCAGCTCCAGCGAGCGGACTTCGTCGATCACCTGGATGCGCAGGTCAACAGCCTCGGGCAGCACCGCCTCGAAGGGGTTGGCGGCCAGGGCGCCCAGCGTGGGGAACAGCTCCATAATCAACTTGTACGTGCCGCCCATGGCCGATTGGCTGGCGACTGTCAGGCTGCGGTCACCGGGCAAGGTGATGCTGCCGTCGATGACAAGGGTGTGATCGGGCGGCAAGGCGCGCTCGGCCACGGCACTCTGAAGGGCCAGGGTGGTGATGATGGTCGCCATGTACGTGCGGTCGCGGACGGCAGTGTACTGGTATAGCAGCGGCTCGCGTCCGGGGAGGGTCACCTGGACGCGGACAGGCGCGCTTTCGAATTCGATGCCGGATCGTCCGGCCACGGCCGAGGGCTCGTCGCGGGTGAGGGTGCCGACGATCGGACCGGAACCGGAGAGCTTGAAGCTGTTATTGAGGGCTGGCTGAATGAAATGGACGAAGCCGCCGGCCATGGGCATGGCGATCTGACCGATGCCCTGGAAGGCGTGGCCGAAGCCGAGGACCGACCCATCGGGCAGGACATCGGTGACGGTGCCGGCGGCGGCGAGGTTCAGATCACCCCACGCCAGGGGCACGCTGAGCACGCTTCCGGGCGCGATACGCAGCTGCGCGAGATCCACGTTAGGTGGCGGCTGGGTCGCCAGGCCGGCGGGCGCGGCGCCGGCGGACAGGGGCATCAAGCCAAGGGGGGCGATCAGCCGGCAGATGGCGGCGTCAGCGGGAACGGGGGTCATCAAAGGTAGTGCCAGCGGCCGCAGCGCCTGGGGTGCCGCGAAGCCGTCCATGGCGACGGGCGAACCGACTTCGCCGGGAGCGGGATCGGCGGGCAAAGTCAGCGCGTGTGCCAGATCGGGGCGGACGGTCGTCCAGATGGCGCGGGCCCGCCAGTAGGGATCAACGCCCGATGACGCGGCGCGGGGCACGCTCTGGAGCAGGGACTGCATCTGCGCGGCGAAGATTTCGCGGGCCCGGGCCGACGCCAGAGTCCGCTCGTACGACGCGGGCTTGGGGGCCCCAGCGGACTGCTCCTGCGTCAGCCGGTCCGCGGCCCCGCGCATCAGTTCGATGGGCTGAACGCCGACGTAGCAGTCCTTGGACAGGCCGTAGCCGTACGCGAAAGCGCCGATGAGTTTGCCTCCCCGCCCGAGGATGTGCTGGTCGTCGGGCAGGTCATCGTCCCATAGATAGATCGGCGAACCGGACATGCCGGAGACCGGACCGGTCTTCTGCATGCGTTCGTCGGGACAACGGATCCAGATGACGCCGCGTCTGGGCCCGAAGTCACGCTGGATGCTCACCACCTCGACGGCGAAGGGTTCGATCGTCTGGCCGTGAAAGACGGTTAAGCCATAGCCGCGCATACCGACGCGAACACCATCGAGCGGCAGAATCGTCTGGGCCTGGGCGGGGACGACGATCGCCGGGTTGTCAGCCGGCGCCAGGGCGAGGACGTTGAGCGTGGCCAGCGCCGCGAGCGCGGCCGATGTGAGCCCTCGCGACAAACGGGACCTGAGAGCAAGGCCAAGCGTGTGCATCTGAGTCATGGGCCAAGCGTAGTCAAGCGGTGAAACGTTGACAAGCCGCGCTGGCTGAAGAATACTGAGCCGTCAGACGTCTGAATGTGTCCACCCTGCGGCGCGGGGTGCGACCAGCCGCGGGCCCTTTCGCGTCGCGGGTTCGTGGATCGGATCGCGGCCCATGCATGAAAAGGCGCAGGATATCCTCGGCTATCGGTTCTCGGATCCCTCGTTGCTGGAGATCGCGCTGACGCACGCCAGCAGCGCGGACCATCGGTCGCAGAGCAATGAGCGGATGGAATTCCTGGGCGATGCGATTCTGGGCATGGTGGTGTCGGAGACGCTGTTCGAGCGTTTTCCCGATTACCAGGAAGGCGAACTGACGAAAATCAAAAGCGCGGTGGTCAGCCGGCGCAGCTGCGCGTTGATCAGCCAGGAACTGGACCTGGTGTCGGTGATGACGATGGGCAAGGGCATGACCCGCCGCGCGGAGGTGCCCACGAGCATCGCGGCGGCGGTGTTCGAATCGGTGATCGCGGCGATCTATCTCGACGGGGGCATGGAGGCGGCGCGGGCGTTCATCCTGCGTCACGTGGGACAGCTCATCGACGAGGCCGATCGCAGCACGCACCAGCGGAACTTCAAGAGTCTGCTGCAACAGTACGCGCAGCAGTCGCTGTCGGCCCCACCGGTATACGTGCTGTTGGATGAGAAGGGTCCGGACCATTCCAAATGCTTCGAGGTGTGCGTGGAGATCGACGGGCGTCGATACGACTCGGCCTGGGCTCCTTCGAAAAAGGAGGCCGAGCAGCAGGCGGCGCTGTTGGCGCTGCAGACGCTGGAGGTGCTGGTGGTCGACGCGCCGCGCGACGGCGACGCGGACGCGCAGGACGAGGGGCTGGACACGTATTGAACGCGACGTGAAAGCCATCGAGCTGGTCGATACGCAGCCCGACCATCACCTGCATCACGCTGCGCAGACCAGCCGCGCACCACATGGCCTTACGAGGTAGACCATGTGCATCGCGGTCCGGTGGCCCCAAGGTGGGGCGACGGACGGTGTGCGCTTACGCGTGGGCGAGGGCGCGGTGGAGCTGGGCTTCGGCCTCCAGCCAGTTGACCTCGTCCAGTCCATGCGGCTTGCCTTTGGCCAGCCAGATCAGGTAGGCCCGCTCGGCGATCTCCTCCTGGGAGATGGTGATCACGGGCGAGACTCCTGTCGGAGCAGTCGGCCGCGCCGCTGGGTTGCGGCGGGCATTGGCCTCGGCGGCGACGGCGGCCTTGACCTGCTCCGAGGCCTTGAGCTTCGGGGCGGTGTGGGCCGTAGATGAGGCGGCTGGCTTGGCTTTGCCGGCGCTGGTGGATGGCCTGGTGGGCTTGGCGGAGGCGTTCTTCTTCGTGGTGCGCTTGGCCATGGTTGGAGATTCCTTTCTCTAGGGGTTGAACGTCCACCCCGAGGAGGTTGCATCGACGGCCGACAGGCGCCGCCTTGTGGATACCAGCCGTCACAACCGAAGGTCGGGAGAAAATCGTCCGCGTTTCCCACGGTGACGGCTGAACGGGCCTGCCGCAAATGGCGGACCACTGCATCATACCCAGATTATCAGACCTTCGCCGCGTGGCGGATGTTTGAAATCTGTGCAAAACCGACCGGGCATGCCTTGAATCTGGCCATGGCTGGCGACGTGCGGCCTGGCGCGTCCCTGGTGCGGGTTTCAGAAGCCCCGGCGGCTCTGCATCTCGACAAGAACCTGTTGGATGTGCTGTTTTACCTTTACGTTGTCCCATCGGCGGGCGACGACGCCGCGCGGATCGATCAGATAGGTGGTTCGGACCACACCCAAGAACTCGCGACCGTATAGCGTCTTGCGACGCCATACTCCATACTTGCGGCAGACGGTCTGATCGACGTCGGCCAGGAGCGGGAAAGGCAAGTGGTACTTGTCGGCAAAAAGTGTGTGGGACGCGGGGTCATCGGGACTGACGCCAAGGATCACGCCGTCGCAGCCGAGCAGGGCGTCGTGGCGGTCGCGGAAATCGCAGGCTTCGGCCGTGCAGCCGGGGGTGTTGTCGCGCGGGTAGAAGTAGAGCACGACCCAGCGGCCCCGGTAATCGCGCAGCGCATGCGTTTTGCCCTGCTGATCCGGCAGCTTGAAGGCAGGAGCGCTGCGGCCGGGCGGGATCAGGTCGCGCGGCTGCGGGGCGGCTTTGGCGGCGAAGCTGGTGGTAGGGTGGGTGCGATCGGCCATGAAGACGCTCCATGCAGCCCGTGGCGGGATAAACTGATGTCAACCCGTTGGCCCGGGCGATTTTACGGATTCGCTCAACAAGTCAAGGGCTGGTCGGCCGCGAGCCGACTTAAGCAGCAAGCAGCCGGGGCGCCGATCGCGGCCTTGGAATGTCGGATTCTGGATCGGGAATACGCATGAACCCACGTCGAGCGCTGATCACGGGCATCACGGGCCAGGACGGCTCCTATCTGGCCGAGTTCCTGCTGGGCAAAGGTTACGAGGTGCACGGGCTGATTCGTCGCTCCAGCAGCTTCAACACCGAGCGTATCGAACACATCTACCGCGATCCGCATGAACACGGGCCGCGTCTGCAGCTTCACTACGGCGACATGAGCGACGCCTCGGGGTTGAGCAATCTCATCCAGAGCATCAAGCCGACGGAAGTCTACAACCTCGCGGCCCAGAGCCATGTGCGCGTGAGCTTCGACCAGCCGATCTACACCGGCGATGTGACGGGTTTCGGGGCGCTGCGGTTGCTGGAGGCGGTGCGTGATTTCCAGGACCGCTGGGGTTACCAGGTCCGCTACTACCAGGCGTCCAGCAGCGAGCAGTTCGGCAAAGTGGTTGAGACGCCGCAGCGCGAGACCACGCCGTTCTACCCGCGCTCACCATACGCCGTGGCCAAGATGTATGCCCACTGGGCGACGGTCAACTATCGCGAGAGCTACAACCTGCACGCCTCGTGCGGCATCCTGTTCAATCATGAGAGCCCGCGTCGGGGCCAGACGTTCGTAACGCGCAAGATCACCCGGGCGATCGGGCGGATCAAGTGCGGGCTGCAGGACAAAGTGTACCTGGGCAACATGGACGCCAAGCGCGACTGGGGGTTTGCCGGCGACTATGTGGAGGCGATGTGGCTGATGCTCCAGCAGGATCAGCCGGACGACTACGTGGTGGCCACGGGGCAGACGCATTCGGTGCGTGCGTTCTGCGAGCGGGCGTTCGCACGGGTGGGGTTGGACTGGAATGACTTTGTCGAGATCGACCCGCGCTACTTCCGGCCGGCCGAGGTGGACCTGCTGCTGGGCGACGCGGCCAAGGCGAGGCGGAAGCTGGGGTGGGAGCCGAAGGTCAGTTTCGAGCAGCTTGTGGACATGATGGTCGACGCGGACCTGGAACTGGCCCGTCGGGAGAAGACGCTGCGCGACGCCGGCCACGACCTGCCCGCCACGGTCGGCCACGATCAGTAGGGGGCGCCTTGTCCGCCTTGTGAGCCGTCGTGAAGCGTTATGATTGTCGGCATGGCGAACGGGCGCAACAGCACGTGGGACTGGTCGGCTTACCGCGTCGTGGTTACCGGCGGAGCCGGCTTTCTGGGGCGGGTTGTCTGCCGCATGCTCGGCGAGCAAGGTTGCCGTGAGATTCACGTGCCGCGCCGCCGCGATTACGACCTGACGCGCGAGGCGGATGTCGTGCGCATGTACGACGATTTTCGTCCGGACGTGGTGCTTCACCTGGCGGCGGAGGTCGGCGGGATCGGGGCCAACCGTGAGCATCCGGGTCGGTTCTTCTACGCCAACATGGCGATGGGGCTGCACCTGATCGAGGAGGCCCGGCGTCGGGGCATCGGCAAGTTCGTGCATACGGGCACCGTATGCGCCTATCCGAAGTTCACGCCCGTGCCCTTCCGCGAGGACGACCTGTGGAACGGCTATCCCGAGGAGACGAACGCGCCCTATGGCGTGGCCAAGAAGGCGTTGTTTGTGATGCTTGACGCCTACCGGCGCGAGTACGGGCTGGCCTGTGCCGTCGCGCTGCCGGTGAACCTCTACGGTCCGGGCGACAACTTCGACCTGCACACCTCGCACGTGATTCCGGCCTTGATCCGCAAGTGCGAGCAGGCCCGGTTGGACGGGGCAGAACAGATGACCTGCTGGGGTACGGGCTCGGCTTCACGCGAGTTTCTGTATGTGGAGGACGCGGCGGCGGGCATTCTGGCGGCGGCGGAGCGCATGGACGAGCCGACGCCGATCAACCTGGGCACCGGCCGCGAAATCACCATCAAAGCTCTGGTCGAGTTGATCGCCCGCCTGTGCGGTTATGAAGGCCGCATCGATTGGGACGCGAGCAAACCCGACGGCCAACCGCGCCGTTGCCTGGACACTCAGCGGGCCAGGGATCTGTTGGGCTGGGAAGCGAAGACGGGCTTTGAGGAAGGCCTGAGGCGGACCATCGACTGGTGGCGGGAACACGGGGAACAGCGGACGGGTGGATTAGCTCAGACAGGCGAGCGCCGCTGACCTGGGGCGTGCGGAATGCGGATCAGGGCGGACTATGGCCGAAGGTTGCGTGCTGAGCATCGGGAACTTCGATGGTGTCCACGTTGGACATCAGGCGATTCTGCGTCAGGCGCAGGCGCTGGCGGCGCAATGGGGCGGAGGGCCGGTCGGTGAATCGGGCAACGCTGATGCGGCCGGCGGCGAACCATTGCCGGTGGTGGTGGTGACCTTCGAGCCGTTGCCGTTGGCGGTGTTGAAACCGGAGCTTGCCCCGCCGCGGCTAAGCGATGCGGCCGAGCGCGAAAAGCTTCTGCGGGCGGCGGGCGCGGATCGGGTGGTCGTCATGGAGCCGACGCAGGCCATGCTGGCCATGTCGCCCAAGGCGTTTCTTAGGCAACTGTGCGGCAAGTACGCGCCGCGGGCGATCGTCGAGGGCCCGGACTTCCGCTTCGGACATCAGCGGGCCGGCGATGTGCGGACGCTGGCGGCGATGGGCGAGCGGTTCGGATATCAGACGCAGGTGGTCGCGGCGGCGGACGCAACGCTCGACGACCACAGTGTGGTGAAGGTGAGCAGCTCAATTACGCGATGGCTGCTGGGGCAGGGACGGGTGGTCGATGTGGGCCGATGCCTGGGACGGCCCTACACCTTGAGCGCGACGGTGGTCGAAGGTGACAAGCGAGGGCGGACGATCGGATTCCCGACGATGAATCTCGACGGGGCGGCGCTGCGGGGACGGATGCTGCCGGCCGATGGCGTGTATGCGGGCGTGGCCCGCCTGTCCAACGGCCGCCAGCGCGATGCGGCGGTGAGCATCGGCGTGAAGCCGACGTTCGAAGGACACGCCCGGGTGGTGGAAGCCCACCTGCTGGATTTCGAGGGCGATCTGTACGGACAGACGGTGGCGTTGGAGATACGGCGCTGGCTGCGTGGGCAGCAGCGATTCGCCGCGGTCGAGGGACTTAAGGCGCAGCTTGCGCGTGACGTGGCTTGGGTGCGGCGCATGAACGCCTGGGCCGCCGTTGGCGTATGTGACCCAAGGCCCGCGGGCGCGACGGCGGCGACCTGAAGCGTGTGGAAGGATGGCCTATGACCTGCGTGACCCGCGAGCTGACGCTGAAGCAGGCTGCCGAGCACCTGCTGGCCAGCGATCGGATCGTTGTGGCCACGCACGCCAAGCCGGATGGCGATGCGTTCGGCAGTGTCGTGGCGCTGACAATGGCGCTGCGGCGCATGGGCAAGCAGGTCCGCGGCGTACTGGTGCCGCCGGTGCCTGGGTCGTTTGACGGCCTGGCGGGCCGCAGCGCGGTCGAGCTGTTCGATTCGGCCACGCGTTTTACCGAGGCGCAATTTGTGGTGGTCGTCGACACGCGGGCGTGGTCGCAGGTGGCGTTGATGCGGACGCGGATCGAGCCGCTGCTGACAAAGACGCTGGTGATCGATCATCACTTCAACGGCGACATGGCGCCGGCCTGGCAATGGGTCGACGGCGGCGCGGCCGCGTGCTGCGAGCTCATCGCCGAGTTGATCGCGGAGTTCGAAAGCCAGGCGGGCCAGCCTGGCGTGCTTTTCGACGCGACCGTGGCCGAAGCGCTTTTCGTGGGGATCGCCAGCGACACCGGCTGGTTTCGATTCTCGAACACGACCGCGCGCACGCATCGCTGGGCGGCGCGGCTGCTGGAACGGGGCGTGGATCAGTCGCGTCTTTACAGCGAGCTGGAGCAGGGCGAACGGCCGCAGAAACTGGCGCTGCTGCGGCGAGCGCTGGACAGCGTGGAACTGGTGGCCGACGGGCGCATCGCCTTAATGCATCTGCACGCATCGGACTTCGCGGAGACAGGCGCGCGGGCCGAGGAGACGGAGCGTTTCGTCGACGTGCCGCAGATGGTGGGCAGCGTCGAGGCGGTGGTGCTGGCGGTGGAGATCGGGCCCAACGATCCCAACGGTGCCGCGGGTGCAAACGGCGTGGACGGCCACGGCGGAGGGGTGCGTCTGAGTTTTCGCAGCAAGGCGCGGCCGGGCGCGATGAATGTTGCGGAACTGGCGGCGCGATTCGGCGGCGGGGGCCATGCCCGTGCGGCCGGGGCGAAGGTGGCGGGCGAGCTGGATCAGGTTCTCGACACGGTGCGCAGGACGCTCATGGCCGCGGTGTGAACGGCGGGGGTCGGGTTCCAGGCGGTGGGCTCCAGGTTTCGGACGGGGCGGGTATTTCGAGCAGACAGGCGACGAAGGTGTGCTCATAAGACCATATTTTAAAAGTTGTTATCCGCCGTTTTGGATGGGATGGCCTGGCGTGCTCTGTCGGTTACGGTGGATAACCTGGGCAGGCTGCGAAAGGATGAAAAAAATGTGATCGTATTAAGGATCGGTGTTCGTTGGATTTGCGCCCGATGAGTCCGAGGCGGCCCCGGATTTTGTGTAGCCGGAGGTTGCATCCCCAAGATATAGTAGTAGGATTGGTGATTGCCGATTCGGAAGGGTCGTTGGTGGGATGACCCGGCCGCCGAGCCTCTTTGCGGGGGTGAAGCGAGGATTCCGGACCGGCCACGTGAGCGGTCGGGCAACCGCCGCCGAGGGCTGCCGGGAGCGAGGTCGGACAAGGGTGCGACTGCACCAGCCAGACCGAGACCGACAGCCGCGGGTGGCGGGAATTCAGCCCGGCGACAAGTCAGTTGATCCGCCTTCCGCAGGGTGTCTTTGGCTTGCGGGCCGGTGGACGTGACATGCAGGAAAGGTGCCCGAAGGCACTGCGGGCGGCAAACCAGCTGCGGCAGGGCGGCGCGATGGCTTTGCCACGCGATGGGGTCGCTGGAAGAGAGAGCCGCGATGAGTCGGAAGCGATGCAGGAAGCGTGGACGCGAAGAAGCGGATGTGGACCGGTTCATGCATCATTTATTGAGCATTCGTCTGTACGTCGAGGCGGCCGGTGACCTGGAACGGGCCCTGCGGCTGGTGCCGCTTCTTGATGCGGAAAACGGAATCGATGTGGAAACCGCCGAGTCGTGGCGGGAGCTTGTGCCTCGCAGCCATGGTGGTCGTTGTGACGATGCGACGGCCTGCGCGACGTGGGACTTGATTCTGCAGGCCATGCTGCGCGATCCGCAGACGCGACGTGACCTGGCGCTGCTGCGCGAGGAACTGGACGAGGTTGAAGCGCAGTCCGTTATCGACGAAGCCGCGGCGACATTGAGCGTGAACCTGTGACGATGACATTCCGTCGCGGATACGGACGTCCGCGGCAGCATTCATAAACGTTTGAGATTCAGGGGCGGATCATGCGAATTGAGCGGCATTTCACCGAGGCCGGACGGGACGTCTACGACAGCATGGAGTGGACGACGAGGTCCAGCCGGATCAGCAACCCGGACGGCTCGGTGGTGTTTGAGATGAACGACGCCGAGGTGCCCAGGGGCTGGTCGCAGCTGGCCACGGACATCATGGTGAGCAAGTACTTCCGCAAGGCCGGCGTGCCGCAGGTCGACGCGCAGGGCAAGGCGATCAAGGACGTGAAGACCGGCAAGCCGGTGACCGGTCCGGAGCGCAGTGTGCGGCAGGTGGTGCACCGGCTGGCGGGCTGCTGGCGCTGGTGGGGCGAGAAGCACGGTTACTTCAACGGCGGTGAGGACGCGCAGGCGTTCTATGACGAGTTGGCGTACATGATGCTCAACCAGATGGCGGCGCCCAACAGTCCGCAGTGGTTCAACACGGGGCTGCACTTCGCCTACGGCTTGACCGGGCCGGCGCAGGGGCATTACTACACGGATCCGAAGACCGGCGAGACGGTGCGGGCGATCGACGCCTATTCGCACCCGCAGCCGCACGCTTGTTTCATTCAGAGCATCGATGACGATCTGGTCAACCCCGGCGGGATCATGGACCTGTGGGTCCGGGAGGCGCGCCTGTTCAAGTATGGCTCGGGCACCGGGACGAATTTTTCGCAGCTCCGAGCGGAAAATGAGCCCCTCAGCGGAGGAGGTAAGAGTTCCGGGCTGATGAGCTGGCTGAAGATCGGGGACCGTGCCGCCGGAGCGATCAAATCCGGCGGCACGACCCGCCGGGCCGCCAAGATGGTGTGCCTGGACCTGGATCACCCGGACATCGAGTCGTTCGTGAACTGGAAGGTGCGCGAAGAGGTGAAGGTCGCCGCGATGGTCGAGGGCCTCAAGCACCTGGGCAAGGACCAGAAGGAGGCGGCTGAGCACTTGGGGCTGAAGCTGGATTACGATTTCAACGGCGAGGCGTACCAAACCGTCAGCGGGCAGAACTCGAACAACTCTGTGCGCATTCCGCACGAATTCTTCCACGCGGTGGACGAGGACGGCCAGTGGAAGCTCGTCGGCCGCACCAGCGGGAAGCTGATCAAGACGCTGCGGGCCCGCGACCTGTGGGACCAGGTCGCCTATGCCGCGTGGCGCTGCGCCGACCCGGGCGTGCAGTTCGACTCGACGATCAACGAGTGGCATACGTGTCCGGAGTCCGGCCGCATCAACGCCTCCAACCCGTGCAGCGAGTACATGTTCCTGGACAACACGGCCTGCAACCTCGCGTCGCTGAACATGCTCAAGTTCTACGACGCGAGGGAGAGGCGATTCGACCTCGCGGGCTTCGAGCATGCAGTGCGGCTGTGGACGGTGGTGCTGGAGATCAGCGTGCTGATGGCGCAGTTCCCCAGCGAGGAGATTGCGAAGCTCAGCTACGAATTCCGGACGCTGGGTCTGGGCTACGCGAACCTGGGCGCGATGCTGATGCAGGCGGGCATTCCCTACGACTCGAACCGCGGTCGTGCAATTTGTGGAGCGTTGTCGGCGGTCATGACCGGCCAGAGCTACGCGACCAGTGCGGAGATGGCCGGCGAGCTTGGGCCGTTCCCCGGCTTCGAGAAGAACGGCAAGTCGATGATGCGTGTGATGCGCAACCACCGTCGCGCGGCGCACGGCGTGCCGCGCGACGCGTCGACGTATCCGCACGAGCTGGGCGACTACGAGGGTCTGGAAATCCGGCCGGTGCCGATCGACGCGACGCAGCTCATCATGGACGAGGGCCAGTGGCCGAACCTGGCCAACGCGGCGGAGTTGCTCAAGCACGCCCGGGGCGCCTGGGACAAAGCGGTGAAGCTGGGCGAGAAACACGGCTACCGCAACGCGCAGACGACAGTGATTGCCCCGACGGGGACGATCGGCCTGCTGATGGATTGTGACACGACGGGCGTCGAGCCGGACTTCGCTCTGGTGAAGTTCAAGAAGCTGGCGGGCGGGGGCTATTTCAAGATCGCCAACCAGTCGCTGCGGCCGGCGCTTGTTGCCTTGGGCTATGACGAACAGCCCGTGCGAGAGATTCTGACGTACGTGATGGGGGCGCTGAGTCTTGACGTTCCGATGCCGGGACTCGATGAGAAGCAGGCGACCTTCGCCGGCTGGCTGAAGGACAGGAAGTTTACCGAAGCGGATCTGGAGAAGATCACCAACGCGCTGAGCGGCGCGATGGAGTTGAGCTTTGTGTTCAACGCCTGGACGCTGGGCGAGGAGGCGATGCAGCGTCTGGGGTTGGTCGGACAGGCGGATCTGCTTGGCGCGATGGGGCTTTCACGGCCGCAGGTCGAGACGCTCAACCGGTTGATCTGCGGGACGGGGACGATCGAAGGGGCGCCACACCTGAAGGTGGAGCACTACCCGGTGTTCGACTGCGCCAACCGCTGCGGCAGGACGGGTCGGCGTTTCATCGAGCCGTCCGGTCACATCCGCATGATGGCGGCCGCCCAGCCGTTCATCAGCGGGGCGATCAGCAAGACCATCAATCTGCCCCACGAGGCGACGATCGACGACATCAAGGCGGCCTACCGCCTGAGCTGGGAACTTGGGCTGAAGGCCAACGCCCTGTATCGCGATGGATGCAAACTGAGCCAGCCTCTGAACGCCTCGGCCGACAGCGAGGACGTCGAGGACGAGGAGGGCATCGAAGCGGGAAAAGAGGAAGTTTCCGCCGAGGTGGCGGCGGTGGCCGACCGGATTGCGAATGCGGCGACTAGCACACCGGCCCCGGTGGAAAAGATTGTCGAGCGGATCGTCGAGCGGCCGCTGCGTCGGCGGCTACCGGACACGAGACGGAGCCTGACACATAAGTTCAACGTCGCCGGCCACGAGGGCTATCTGACGATCGGCCTGTACGACGACGGCACACCGGGCGAGGTGTTCATCACGATGGCCAAGGAAGGCTCAACCATCGGCGGGCTGATGGACTGCCTTGGGACGGCCATCAGTGTGGCCCTGCAGTACGGCGTGCCGGTGGAGTCGATGGTCAACAAATTCACGCACCAGCGCTTTGAGCCGTCGGGCATGACGCACAATGCGGACATCCCCTTCGCCAAGAGCCTGGTGGATTACATCTTCCGCTGGCTGGGCATGGAGTTCATTCCCGGTTACCGGGAGGCGAACGCGCCCAGGCGGAGCAAGCCGTCTGGGCCAAAAGAGAGCCTGGCTCAGACATGGGGCAACACGAAGGACCGCAAGCCGTCGGAGCCTCTGGACGTTGAGCCGGTCGCGCCGCAAGAGATGGACACGAAATCTCGTGGGCATGTGGACGCCCACGACGACAGTCACGGGAACGGCAATGGTCACGGCAGCAAGCCCCAGCCCGTGATCGTTGTGAAGTCACCGGCAGCGCCGCAGCCGGCCGGATCGACGGCAGGACGCCTCAGTGTCGGTCCGGCCGCTGGCGCCGCCGAGTCGTCGGCGTTGTCGGCGGCGATGCGCGAGATGCAGGCCGACGCGCCGGGCTGCGAAGTTTGCGGGTCGATCACTGTCCGCAACGGCACATGCTACAAATGCCTGAATTGTGGACACTCGATGGGATGCAGTTGAGCGGATGAGCTGGCGCGACCCCGCGGGGCGCGATGACGGAACACCGCAGGTGGGCGTCGAGGTCGTCGACGCCGTTCAAGCAGGAGGAAGGGCCAAAAGGCATCGGCCACGGATCGGACGGGCATCGCAGGGTAGGGAAGCTCGCAGCCGACCAGAGCGCCGAATCGACGCCGATGTGGGAAACAGGCCAGCGTGGCGACAGAGGCGGCGGACCCAACGTCGAAACACGGAGGTTCCTGACGCCGTCCCGATCTCGCCGCAGGCTCTCCAGGTTCTTTCCCTCCGCACCCCCGGGGCCCACCCCCGGGGTTCTTTTTGCGATGCGGGGCGAGGTTGAGGCGCTTGCACCGTCGCCAGCATCGGGCATGATAGGGCGACGTTCGGGCCACTTGTGATTCAGGGTCTTATCCATGCCGACCATTCTGTGTTACGGCGATTCGAACACGCACGGCCACAACCCGACGGGACCGCGCTACGATCGGCATACGCGCTGGGCGGGTGTGATGCGCGACACACTGGCGGCTTGGACGGCTGAGCGCGGCGGTGACGAATACTGGGTCGTCGAGGAGGGGCTGGGCGGTCGCACCACGGTGTGGGACGATCCGATCGAGGAACACCGCAACGGCCGCACGTATCTGCCCGGTTGCCTGATAAGTCACAAGCCGATCGATCTGGTGATCATCATGCTCGGGACCAACGACCTGAAGACGCGGTTCGGGCTTTCATCGGCCGAGATCGCGATGGGCGCGGGCGTGCTGGCGGGGGTGGTCAAAGCAAGCGGTTGTGGACCTGGCGGCGCGGCGCCGCGTTGCCTGCTGGTCGCTCCGCCGCCGGTGACGGCGAAGACCGACATGTATGAGTGGATGGCCGACGCCGGGGCGCGGTCGCGCCTGTTCGCCTCGCACTACCGCAACGTCGCCAGCGCCTGCGGGGTGGATTACTTTGACGCAGGTTCGGTGATGCGGTCCAGTGATATCGACGGCTTCCACTTCGAGGCTGAAGAACACACCAAGCTTGGCCGGGCGCTGGCGCAGAAGGTGCGGGAACTGCTTGGATGATGGTGGCCGTCGAGCGACAGGCCTACAGTCCGCTGGCGTCGCGGCTGGCGGCTTCCTCGGCGCTGGTGGGCAGGTGCAGGCCGCACTCCTGCTTGAGGCCGCTGAAACGACCGGCCCGCTCGTCTTCGCCGGCGGTGATGGGCCGGGTCGAGTGCGTGTCACCGATGGACCCGTAGCCCTTCTCGTAAAGCGGGTGATAGGGAAGGTCGTGGGTCTTGAGGTACTCGTGCACGTCCTTGGTGGTCCATCGCAGAATCGGATGGACCTTATAGCGGCCGTCCTGGATTTCGACAGGGCGCAGCTTGGCACGGTGGTCGGTCTGGCCGCCGCGCAGACCCGCGAGCCAGGCCGTGACATTGAGCTCGCGCAGGGCCCGCTGCATGGGCTCGATCTTGTTGATCTGATGGTAGCGCGTCAGGCCTTCGACGCCGTCCTCCCACAGCCGGCCGAACAGGGCCTCCTGGCGGTTGGCGGTGATGGCGGGGTTGTAGACCTTCAGATTCAGGCGCAGACGCCGCGTGAGCTGTTCGATGAACTGATAGGTTTCGGGGAACAGGTAGCCGGTGTCGATGAGCACGATGGGAATGTCGGGAACCACCTGGGTGACCAGGTGAAGCATGACGGCCGACTGGGCCCCGAAGCTGCTGGTCATGATGAGGCCGTCGCCGAACTGCTCCGCAGCCCAACGGACGATGTCCGCGGCCTGGGCGTGGGCAAGGTCGGCATTGACCTTGGCCAGGTCGAGCGGGGCGTCGGACTCAACGGGCGTCGTGGTCATGGTCGCGTCGAAGCGGGTATGGGTGGGGTGAAGACGGCGAATTACCCATTATAGACGGATAACGGCCTTGGCCAAAACGTGGCGCGTGGCCCGGCGATCGTGCGCAGTGGGTCTGCTTGAAATGGTGGGACGGGCGTCCCGTCCGTCGGCGGCCGAGACGGCCGCCCCACCGGGAATAACATTCAGACTGACCCACTACCCGATCGTGGGACCGCTAGGCCGTGCGGCGTCGATTGCGGCCCACCGCCTTTGCGGCCACAATCGGGCGATGCAGCGAGTCTACGTGGCCATGGGATCAAATGAAGGCGACCGGGAGGCGGCCCTGCGCGGTGCGGTGACGGCCATGCGGCTGCTTCCGGGGACGCTGGTGGTGGCGGTGAGCCCAGTATACGAGACGCCGCCGGTGGGCCCGATCGGGCAGGGACCATACCTGAACGCGGTGGTGCGTCTGGAGACGGACCTGACGCCGGGCGAGTTGCTTGGACACCTGCAGAAGATCGAACATCAGGCGGGCCGAGGTGTGAAGTCGGGTACACGCATCCGCTGGGGGCCGCGGGTACTGGATCTGGACATCGTCCTCTTCGGTAGGCAGGTGCGGAGTGACGGACTGCTGGACATTCCGCACCCGCTGATGCACGACCGATGGTTTGTGCTTCGGCCGCTGGTGGACCTTGATGCGGACGTGGTTCACCCGGTACTGGAGATGACGGCCGGGGCCCTGCTGGCGAACGTTGAGGAGCAGGGGGACGATCGGCGCAGCGGTCGCGGACGGCGATACGAATGCGATCCACTGCTGGGCGGCTGAGGGGGACGGCATCCGGGAAAAAGCGCTTGACTGGATTTGTCCTCAGGGGTCTGAATAGGATGCCCCGTGCGACATGCCGGGCGGCCGTCGAGGCGAGGAGGGCCGGAGGCGTGATGGGCGTGAATGGGGCGACCGAATGCATCGAACACTGATGGTCAACGAGATTTTCTACTCAGTGCAGGGCGAAAGCACCTACGCCGGCCGGCCTTGCGTGTTCGTGCGGCTCACCGGCTGCCACCTGCGCTGTGACTACTGCGACACGGAGTATGCGTTTCACGGTGGAGCAAGGCGGACGATCGGCGAACTGGTCGAGGAGGTCGAGCACTACGACTGCGATCTGGTGGAGGTCACCGGCGGTGAGCCGCTGCTTCAGACGAACGTGCATCCGCTGATGACGTATCTGTGCGACCGCGGCCGCACGGTGCTGTTGGAGACCAGCGGGAGCCTTGACGTCAGTGGGTGCGACCCGCGAGTGATCCGCATCATGGATCTGAAAACGCCCGACAGTGGGGAGTGCGATCGCAATGCGTGGGCGAATCTGGACCACCTGACAGCCCGCGACGAGGTGAAGTTCGTGCTGTGCAGCCGGCGGGATTACGAATGGGCACGCGAGGTGATCGCGGCCCACGACCTGGCCCGGCGTGTGGGAGCGATTCTGCTGAGTCCTGTGACGGCAGTCGAGCCGGGCGAGCACATCCGCGGTATCGGCGAGGGCTTGTCGCTGCGCGACCTGGCGCGGTGGGTGCTGGCGGATCATCTGCCGGTGCGGGTGCAGACTCAACTGCACAAACTGATCTGGGAGCCGACGGCCCGGGGGGTGTGAAACGTTCAAGATGCAAGGTGCAAAGTGCGAAATGGCGAAGCAGGGAGTGGAGCCGCGTGGCTGTCGAGGCGTGCCGAAGGTGCTGCTGCTGTTTGATGTCGACGGCACGCTGCTGCTGACCGGCGGCGCGGGGCTTCGGGCGTTCGACCATGTCGGCCGCGAGTTGTTCGGCGAACATTTTTCTTGGGATGGGATCACCACGGCGGGCGGATTGGACCCGTTGCTGTTCGCCGAGGCGGCCGCGCTCAACGGCCTGGACGGCGACCCGCAGCACCATGAGCGGTTTCACGCGGCGTATCTGGAGCGTCTGACGATGGAGCTGGAGGTTGGCCGACAAGGCGTGCGGGCCATGCCGGGCGTTATCGAGCTGATCGAATCAGTGCAGCGACGGTGGATGGCACGCGGCGACGTGGTGCCAGGGCTGCTGACGGGCAATTACGCGGCCTCGACACCGCTCAAGCTTGCAGCAGTCGGGCTGGATGCCGGTGTCTTCGAGGTTCAGGCTCTGGGCGATGAAGCGCCGACGCGGCCCGACTTGGTGGCCCTGGCGATGACACGCTTTGAGCAACGTTTCGGCGCGGCCATTGAGCCGCATTGCGTGGTCGTCATCGGCGACACGCCGCGCGACGTCGAATGCGCCAAGGCGCACGGCTGCACGGCTTTCACCGTCGCCACGGGAAGGTATGACATATCGACGCTTCGCAACGCGGGCGCCGACGTGGCTGTCGAACATCTGGCCGATCCGACGCCATTCTGGTCGCTGGTTAACCGGCTGGCAGCCGACGGGGATCGGTGAGCGTCACTGGTCGGCGGGACGGATGCGCTGGGGCTTGAAGTCGGCCAGCGACACAGTGAACTGCGGGTTCACACCGTCGGGGCTCTCAATCATGGCGTTGTCTTCATGCGATTGCAGCGCGATGGTGTAGGTGTCGCCGGGCTTGAGGTGCTTTTCCCGCCAGGTCTCCGAGCCGCGCTTCCACTCGATGATGAGCACGTCGCCGCTGACGACGGTGACCCGTCCGCCATTGGCCCACGGGCCCATGTAGGGATACAGCTTCTGGCCGTCGAGGGAGTAGACGGTGCGTGACTGGTCGCCGGCGCGTCGGTTGCACTCGTAGGCCGCCCACGATGGCCAGGCGATCACCGCGCCGGTCCACGGCGACTTGTCGAAGCCGGGCAGGTCGCACACCCAGCGCGAGGGGATGGACGAAACCGGATTGCAGGTCATGGGGTCGGTGCCGGCGGGCGCATCTTTGGGGTTGAGGGCGCTCATGGTGTGTCTTTCCGGATTCACTCAGAGTTTGTGCGGACGTGCGATCACAAGATGCGTGTCAGCCCGCAGGGGTGTCGTGCGTCGTGTGCACATCGCGGCGGGGCTGCTCGTGCGAGGCGATCGGCGTGGGGGCGACGTCGGCCTTGACGTTGTCGAAGGTCGGATAGTCTCGCGGCGGGCCCGGCCATGCGTCGCGGCTGGCGCTGACCAGGGGGCTGGCGAAGATGCCGAGGATGGGGATGAGAACGGCCGCGACAACGGCGCTGAGGGTGCGGCCGGGCGCGACGCGGAGCATGACGCCTTCGGCCGGCTTGGTGAAAAAGCACGTGCCGATGACCCGCAGGTAGTAAACGGCGGCGACGGCGCTGTTGAGCACGCCAATCACGACGATCATGAGGTACTCGGGGCGGCCGTCGGCCTGCACGATGGCGGAGCCGAACAGGTAGATCTTGCCCAGGAAGCCAACCATCGGCGGCAGACCGATGAGCGAAAGCAGGCTCACGACCAGCACGGCCGCCAGCAGCGGATGCCGGTAGACCAGACCGGCCAGGTCGTCGATGTCGTCGGCCTCTTCGCCGTCGCGTTCGATGAGCCCGAGGACGGCGAAGGACGCGAGCGTGGCCAGGCCGTAGCCCACGAGGTAGAAGAGTACGGCCGTGTAACCATTGCCCAAGGCGCCGTTTTCGGCGCTGGCGAAGCCTTCAGGCGGGGCCAGCAGCCCGACGAGCATGTACCCCGAGTGGGCGATGGAGCTGTAGGCCAGCAGGCGTTTGACGGAAGTCTGTAGGAGGCCCAGCACATTGCCGACGGTCATGGTTGCGGCGGCCATGACCCACAGCAGGAGAATCACCGGTTCGGGCAGCGGGCCGACCAGTTGCAGCAGAAGCATGAGCGTGACGAAGCCCGCGGTCTTGGGGACGAAGGCGAGGAAAGCGGTGACGGGGATGGCCGCGCCTTGGTAAACATCGGCGACGTAGAAGTGCATGGGGACGGCGGCGATTTTGAAGCCGATGCCGAGGATCGCCAGCAGCAGGCCGGCGAGCATGAGCGGCGAGGGTCCGCGTGGCGAGGCGGCGACGGCGGCCTGGATGCTGGCGAAATGGGTATGACCGGTGGCGCCGTAGATGAAGGTGAAGCCCAGCAGGAATATCGCCACAGCCAGTGCACCGAGGAAGAAGTATTTGACCGCCGCCTCCAGGGCCGCGGCCCTGGGCCGTGAAACGCAGACCATCACATAGGTCGGGAGGCTGGTGAGTTCGAGGGCCAGGAAGAGCCATACCAGGTCGCTTGCGCCGGCGCAGAGCATGACGCCGACCAGCGAAAGCAGGAAGAAGGCGAAGAACTCCCCGCCCATGGCCTGGCCGGGCTCGAAGCGTGCGGGATCGGGTTGGTTGTCGTGGGTGTGCCGCCAGCCGGCTGGCAGCGCGGCGGTGGTCATAAGCAGCAGCAGGCCGATGCCCGCGACGGCGAGTTTGACAAAGGCGGCCAGCGAGGCGGGTGGGAAGCCGCCCTCACCGTCGCGGTAGACCAGTGAGCCGGCGATCAGCAGCGACAGGCCCGCGATCCACGGGCATAGGCGTCGCAGATCCAGCCGCGGGGCCAGGCCGAGCATGAGGCACAGGCAGGCGCCCGCGGCCATGGCGATCTCGGGCTTGAGGGACACGAGCTTGTCAGCGATCGTCGGCATCTGGATGACGATTTCGTTGGGCATGTCAGTGGGCCTCCCTCGTGGTCTGGCCCGGGGCCGGTTGGAGTGGCCGATCGAGCGCGAGGTGAGGCGAAGCGGCGGTTGGAGTCTGCTGCATGACGATGCGTGTGACGGGCGCTGTCAGACGTTCGAGCGGCGCCTGGAGACTGTCGAGCATCGGTTTGGGGAACAGGCCCAGCCAGAGGCAGGCGATGGCGAGAGGCGCGAGGGTGATGATTTCGCGTGCATTCAGATCATGCACGGGTGCGTGATTGTCGGGGTGGTGATTCCCGTTGTGGTTGTGATCCACAGCCGGCACGCGGAGGGGTCCGAAGACAACCTTACCCACCATGTAGAGGATGTAGATGGCGGCGAAGATCATCCCGAAGCCGGCGGCGACGGCGAAGGGCCAACCGAGCGTCGCGGGACTGGTGAACGCGCCAAGCAGCGTCAGAAACTCGCCGACAAAACCATTGAGTCCGGGCAGGCCGACGCTGGCCAGGCAGAAGTAGACCATGAAGAACGCCCAGACCGGCATGACGCGGCCCAGGCCCTGCATCTGCGCCATTTCGCGGGTGTGGAAGCGCTCATAGATCATGCCGACGCACAGGAACAGGGCGCCGGTCGACAGGCCGTGGTTGACCATGTACATCACCGCGCCGCTGGGGCCGATCAGGTTCGCACCCAGGGCGAAAAGGCCGAGTACGCAGAAGCCCAGGTGCGAAACCGAGGAGTAGGCGATGAGTTTCTTGATGTCCTTCTGCACCCAGCAGATGAGGGCGGTGTAGAGGATGCCGGCCACAGCCATGATGCCGATGTAGGGCGCGAAGCGCACGACCGCCTCGGGCACCATCGGGATGGCGAAGCGAAGCAGGCCGTAGGTGCCTAGCTTGAGCAGAACGCCCGCGAGGATGACCGAACCGGCAGTGGGCGCTTCGGTGTGCGCCAGGGGGAGCCATGTGTGCACGGGGAAGAGGGGCACCTTGACGGCGAAGCCGGCGAGCAGGGCGGCAAGCACCCAGCACTGGGCATGGAGGCTCATGAGTTGGCCGGTGGCGGCGAGGGTGGCGATTTGGAAATTCCAGATGCCCGAGTGGCTGGCGGTGCCGCTGGCGACGTAGAGCAGGCCGGCGAGGGTGAGCATCGAGCCGGTGAAGGTATACAGGAAGAATACGCGGGCGGCCCGCAGACGCTGCCGGGAGCCGAAAATACCGATCAGGAAGTAGAGCGGGATGAGTGTGAACTCGAAGCAGATGTAGAAGAAGATCAGATCGGTGGCGACGAAGGTGCCGATCATGGCGGCTTGGAGTACGAGCAGCCAGAAGTAGAACTCGCGTGGCCGGCCGTCGGGAGCATCAGCCACGGCCGAGAACGAACCGAGTACCGTCAGCGGCATGAGGAAGGTCGTCAACAGGCACAGCCACAGCGAGATGCTGTCGACGCCGAAGCCGAATTGCAGGCCGAAACCCACGACCCAGGTGACGTCGGTGGTGAGCTGGATGTAATCGGCATTGGTCCAGTCGAACGCGGCGGCGGCGGTGAGCGAGGCGGCCAGTGACAGCAGCGTCGTCAGTAGAGTATGCAGGCGCACATGCCGGGCCGGAAGAATGAAAACCACCGGCGCCATGACCAGCGGGATCAGCATCATCAGGGGAATGGTGGCGTTCATGTCGTACGGGGCCTGAAAACGTTCTGATTCATCGCATGGCGTTGGGTCGCACGCATGTCTATCGCAGCAGCCAGAGCAACAGGATGGCCGCTCCAGCGACCATGCCCAAGGCGTAGCCCTGCAGGATGCCTCGCTGGGCTGGCCGCACACCGAGGCCCGCCAGTCGGGGCAGGAGGCCTGCGAGGTTGACCAGGCCGTCGACGATCATGCGGTCGAAGACGTAGAACAGATTGCCCAGCAGGCGTAGCGGCTGGACCAAGAGCCGATCATACGCCTCGTCGACGTAATACTTGTTGGCCAGCAGCCGGACGACGCCGCGATAGCGTCGGGCGACGGCGTCGGCGGCCGGGCGGTTAAACCAGTGGAAGTAGGCGGCGGCGGCGATGCTGGCGAGGGCGATGATCCCGCTGATGAAGGCCATCGCGCTATGCAGTTCCATACCGAACAACGCGGCATGGTGCGTGGCGGCTTCAGCGTCGTGGGCCGTCGGGGCGAGGGCGGCGCTGGAGCCGGCAATCATGTCGGCCATCCAGTCCTTGCACGCGAAGCCGGCGACAAGCGAGCCCAAGGCCAGCACGACCAGCGGGCCGTTCATCAGCCACGGCATCTCGTGTGGTTCACGATGGTGTTCGACGGTGATGTCCGGATGGCCGTGCGCCTCCTGGTGCTCGTCGCCGTGATGCTCATCGCCCATCTCATACTGCAGCGGGCCCATGAACACGCGGAACCAGAGGCGGAACGTGTAGAAGGCGGTCAGACCGGCGGTGAAGAGGCCAACCACCGCCAGGGCGGTGTAGAAGGCGGCGTGGTGATTGAGGCCGCGGGCCATGGCGTCGGCGAGGATCAGGTCCTTGCTGAAAAAGCCCGCGGTCAGGGGTACTCCGGCCAGTGCCAGGCATCCGACGAACATCAGCCAGCAGGTGATCGGCATCTTGTGCCGCAAACCGGAGATTTTGCGCAGGTCAAGCTGACCGGTCAGGGCGTGCATGACCGAACCGGCGGTGAGGAACAGCAGGGCTTTGAAGAAAGCGTGGGTGAACAGGTGGAAGATCCCGCCGACGCTTGAGAGCACGCCGACGCCAAGGAACATGTAGCCAAGCTGGGAGATCGTCGAGTAGGCGAAAACGCGCTTGAGATCGTACTGGCACAGGGCGATGGTGGCCGCGAAGAGGGCGGTGAGCGTGCCGATGGCGGCGACAGCCGGCAGGGCGTAGGGTGAGAGTTCGAAGACGGGCAGAAGGCGGGCGATCATGTAGACGCCGGCGGTGACCATCGTGGCGGCGTGGATCAGCGCGGAGACGGGCGTCGGACCTTCCATGGCGTCGGGCAGCCAGACGTAGAGCGGTATTTGCGCGCTCTTGCCGAAGGCGCCAAGCATAAGCAGGAAGGGGATCCACTGATGGGCCGCGGTGACGCCGTGCTTGAACGCGTGCGGATCGGCGCCCAGTGCGCTGGCCTGTGCAAGCACTTCACCCAGACTCACGGTGCCGAAGGTCTGCCACGTCAGGAAGATGCCCAGGGCGAAGCCCAGGTCGCCGATGCGGTTGACGATGAAGGCTTTCTTGGCCGCCGCCCCGGCCGCGGGCTTCTGGTAGTAGAAGCCGATGAGCAGGTAGGAGCAGAGGCCCACGCCTTCCCAGCCGAGATAGAGCAGCACGAGGTTGTCAGCCATGACGAGGCTGGTCATGGCGAAGATGAACAGGCTGACGCCGGAGAAAAAGCGGGCGTAGCCGCGGTCGCCGGCCATGTAGCCGCTGGCGTAAACAGCCACGAGTGTGCCGACGCCGCAGACCACCAACAGCATCACGATTGTCAGGGGGTCGAGAAAATAGCTCATGGCGGCGCTGAACGAGCCAGCGGCGAGCCAGGACCAAGCGGTGACGGTATGGGCGGCGATGTCGTCGGCGTCGGTGTGGGCGGCGTCAAAGGGCTGAACCGAACCGCTGACGCCGAGGGTCAGCAGAAAGGCGAGGGCGATGCCGGCGATGCAGACCGGCGCGGCCAGTTTGCGCAGCGACCGGCGTGTGCAGCAGAGCCCGCAACCCGCGGCTGCCAGAAGGGGAATCCAGGGAATGAACTTGGCCAGTTCGATGCTCATGGGGGCGGTTTCCGGGTGTCGGTCGCCGGGTCGCGGAGAAGCTTCTGAGGATGTCTAGCCGCGCAACTGCAGCCAGGCTGAGGCATCGAGGGTGTGTTTGCGGCGGAACAGCAGAACCACGAGGGCCAGGGCCAGGGCCGCCTCGGCCGCGGCGATGGTGAGCACGAAGATCACGAACGTCTGTCCGGTGACATGGCCGTGAAAGCGGCTGAACGCCGCCAGGGCCACGACCACGCCTTGAAACATCAACTCGGTGCAGAGGAACATGATGATCAGATTACGGCGGGTGAGGAAGCCCACCAGCCCCAGCGTGAACAGCGCCAGGGCGGTCAGCAGGTAGTGCGACAGGACCATACTGGACAGATGGTTCATGAGGCCCTCGCGGTGTCGATGATCGGGGCGATCGACGAAGCCGCAGCGGCATCGTCGTCGGCCGCGTGGCTGACGATGCGTTGGCGGGCGAGGACCACCGCGCCGACCAGGGACATGAGTAGAATCACGCCCGCCAACTCAAGCCCCAGCGGGTGGCCGCGGAACAGATCCATGCCGACGCGTTCGACGTTTTCGACGCGGGCCTGGCCAAGATCGGCGGCGGTGTCAGGCTGTTGGGCGGCGAGGCGCTGGGCAAGGCGGTCAGCAGGCCGCTGGGTCAACTGCTGGGTGAGCAGGGCCTGATCCGTTTCGCCGACCGCGGCCGGATTGGGCTGCATGGGCTGGAAGGCGACCGATAGAAGCACCGCCAGCAGGAGAAAGGCGATGACGGTGGCGGCCAGAGGTTCGCGGGCGACGCGATCGTAGTCGTCGGCGTCATCCGTCACGCCGCGGCGCACGTGTGTGGCGAGCATGATGACAAAGACATAGGTCACCAGGATCGCGCCGGCATAAATGATGATCAGGGCGAACGCGACGAACGCGGCATCCAGCAGCAGCAGGAGGCCGGCGGCCGCGAGAATCACCATGACGAACCAGAGGGCGCAGTAGACAGGCCGCTTGTGGGTGATCACGCGGGCGGCGGCAGCGATGGCGATGGCGCTGAAGATGTAATAGTAGCCCATCGGCGCCTTGTCGGGTCCCAGGTCGGGCAGGCGGCTGGCCAGCGCCAGCCAGAGGCCGCCGAGGGCCATCGCGCCGAGCAGTCCGCCGAGCCGCAGAGGATTGTAGCCGCGTCGGGGCGCCATCATGAACAGGGCGATCGCCCCGATGGCGGATGCAATGTAAAGTGCGTAATCCATTGGCCCTTACGGTTGCGGGGTTGACGGGCGGCGTCGGCGGCGTTTCTCCATGAAGCCGGCTGCCGATCAGGCGGAAAGGATAGGTGGGGTCCCGTGCCTTTGCAACACGATGCTGGCCGACGGCAGTGTCTGGCGCGGTTGCGTGGGCGGCGTGGAAAGCGGCGGCGACACGCGTTCCTTGTGCGGAAGTTTAGGCATGGGTCAGGGTGGTGTGGAGCGGCGGCCTGGTGGCGACTTGTGGACCTTTGACGGTCTGCCGTCGCTGGACGTGACCGTGACCGGCGGCGGTGGGTGGCCGACCGTCGCAGGGGGGCGTTGCGTCGAGGTTAGTTTCAACGCGACAGTCCATGAACAGCGACCGGTGAGTATCTTCACCAAAGCGTCCCTGCGCCCGCGGCCATCGGACGGGCCGCTGATGGTGCTTGTGCATGGCGGTGGCGCGACGTGCGATGCATTTCTGAAGTGGCGCGTCGAACCGCACCTGCGTCGCGGGTTCAACGTGCTGGCGCTCGACCTGCCGGGCAAGGGCGACTGCCGTGAAGGCTCGCGATCCGGCGGGCCGGACCTGACCTATCGCATGCTCTATCGGGCTGGCGAACCGAGGGAGGCGTATCCGTGGCACGCGGTGATGGCGGTGCGTCGCACAATTGACGCGGCCGCGGTCCTGGGTTGCGATACCAGCCGCGTGTTGCTCGAAGGCTGGAGCTGGGGCGCGGTCATCAGCCTGCTGACGGCTAGCGTTGACGATCGGGTGGGCGGAGTATCCGCCATCTATGGAGCCGGGCACCTGCACCGCGGATCGATCGGTCGCGACGTCAGCCGCATGGGTGCTGAGGCGGCGGCGCGTTGGCGGGGCGCTTTCGATCCCTTCGAGCAGTCGTATCCTGAGGGACTGTCCAGCTACCTGGTGACGGCGTCGAACGATTCATTCTTCGCTCTGCCCGACAATGTGCGGACGCTGGAGGCGCTGCCGCGTGCGGGTCGGCACCTGGGCATCCTGCCCAACGTGAACCACGCGACGCCGTCGTCCGTCTATGCGGCCTTGGACGGATTCGCGGTGTCGGTGGCTGGCGGCGGCGCCGCACCGAGCGTGCGGCCGCGCGGCATAGAGTGGGGCGTGAATGGCATGCGGCTACTGCTGGAGGGATCGGAGAGGATCGAACAGGCCTATGTCTATGCCTGGCCGCTGAGGGACATCACGAACGAGACGATCGATTGGACGCGGCTGCGCTGGCGGCAGGCGAGGACCGCGGCGCTGGATGACCGGGTCATCGTCGCGGCGTCGGACATCGAGGATCAACTCTGGTATGTCACGCTTATCTGTAAGAGCGGACAACTGGCGTCGAGCGGCCTGTTCCGCGGGCGTGAGCCTTTTGACGCATGACCTACCCCGTGCAGCCATGCGTCAGTGTGCTTCAAAGCGAGAATGGTGTTGCAGAGTACCCGTTCAGGCGTCGTCGAGCGGCAGGGGATCACGGCTGAACAGGTGCCGCTGCGCGGGGTCGGCGAAGCCGTTGGCCGCGGCGGCTTCGGCACGATTATTGCGCAGCAGATGAAGTTTCTGATTGTAGGCGATAAGCGTGGCCACGACGGTGGCGTGACTCCATGTCAGCGGTGAGACGGACAGCGGCGCATTGGTGACGGGGTGCACCTGTTCGGCCAGCACGCCGCTGGGCAGGGCGTGTTCAGCGACCCAGTCGAAGATGGGCATCGCAGCGTGCAGGGCCTCGAGAGTCGTGGCGCGTGCGATGCGCCACTGCGCCAGCCAGAGCGTGCAGATGAACCACGGGTTGCCGGGCACCTTCTCGGGATCGTCGGAGGATCGGTAGTAGGTGTCGCCGCTGTAGCGGGCGACGCCGCCGACCCGCGTGCGCACCGTGAGCGCCTGCTCGACGGCCCGCATGGTGGCTTCGACGCGCGGATCGTCGGGACCGAGCATGTCCATGGCGAAGATGGCGTAGAGGGCGCTGTCGACGGTCGCGTCGAATTCCCATTCGAGCCGTTGGGCGGGTTCGGTCTGGCGCTGGTCGGCGGGGGCGAGGTTGATGGTGCGGCTTTGCGGGCGGCGGCCGTCGAGCACTTCCGCCATCATGCGTGCGGTGCGTTCGTGGTCCAGCGGCACGATCCGCCGCAGGAAGCGCCCGTCCTTTTCCGACCAGAAGTACCGGCAGAAGGCCTCGCGGATTCGCGTCGCAGCGTTGCCATACTCCACGCGACGTCGACGATCGCCGAAACAGCTGGCGAAGCGCTCGGCCGCCCGCAGGCCGGCGTAAACGGTGGCCACGGTGTGGGTGTGGATGCCCCATCGTTCCTCCCACAGGTCGTAGCAGGGCAGGGGCAGATGCGTATCGGGATCGGTGAAGCGAACGAGAAAGTCGGCGGCCTTGATGATGAGGTTGACCCACAGCGGCCGGACAAATTCGATATCGCGGTACATGACGAAATGGCGCCACATGGCCCAGAGGACCAGCGCGGTTTCGTCCTCCTGAATGGGAAGCTGTGGGCGGCCGAGGCTCACCCACGGATGCCAGCTCGATGCCGCCGAACCATCGGGGTTGTACTTGTGCAGAAAGAAGCCCTGTTCATCGATGATCCTGGCGCACAGGCGGTAGAAGGAGCGGGCGACGGCGGGGAAACCGGCGTCATCGAAGGCGGCGGCGACGAGGGCACCGTCGCGCGGCCAGAGGTAGCTGTAGGTGTCGCGTGAGAACTGCATGACATCGCTGTCGTTGGCGGCGATGATCGCGCCGCTGTCATCGACCTGGGAACGGATGAGCAAAAGGGAGCGGCGATAGAGATCGACGACCTTGGGCGACGGGCCGTGGTGCTCTGGCGCGGCGTGGCCGTTGTGGGCGGCCGAGAGCCACAGCCGCCAGTAGGAAGTGGTGCGGTCGATGATGCCCTGGGGCCCTTCGCGGTGGATGAAGTGTTGAAGTTCGCGCAGCTCGTCGTGCTCGCGGCCGGCACCCAGCAGGAAGTAGGCGACCTGCGTCTGCCCGGCGGGCACCTGCAGGCGAAGCATGGTGGTGGAGTCCACCGCGCCTTGGGCGATGGGATTATTGCCCAGCACGCCGTCCTCGGCATCGCGCCAGGTGCCCTCGGCTCCGAAGTATCCGGCTGTGCCCGTGGCGAATTCGTCGACCCGCTGCTCGCCCTGGTGGTACCAGGTGGTCATCAGGTAGCGGTTCTTGCGATAGTGCACCAAGGCCCGCAACTGTGGGTCGAAGTAGGCGGTGTCGCCGATCTTCGTGCCGTACATGTTGAAGTTGTTCTGGTGGAAGAGGCAGATGGTGCGGGCTTGGTCGTTGAGGTTGTGGACTTCGATGCGGCGAACGAGCAGCGGGCGATGGAAATCAACGACGTCGTTGCATCGCAGCTCAACGGCCAGGTGGTCGCCGCGGAGCCTGACGTCGGTGGTGAGGGTGCGTTCGAGGTAGCGCAGGTCGATGCGCCAACCCTGGTCGGTCCAGTAAAGGCGGCGTTTGCGACGGTCGTGCCGGTTTGCGGCGGTCTGGGGAATGTGGCTCCAGGCGCCGAACCGACAGGGGCCGCCGCCCGCATGATTCTCCTGGCCGACGTGGGGGAAGTAGATGTCGCGGATCTGGTAATGCTGGTCGAAGGTAACGAGCATGTGCCCGTTGCCGACCGGTATGTCACGAGGCATCCATGTCTCCCTGAGGCGCGGCGCATCCCTGAGGCCATGCGGCGGCGACCGGCGAAACGGCCCGGTCGCTCCCTGAAAAGCGTGCCGCTATGATAGTCGAACCTGTCGGCCGTGCGGTCGCCCGGACGCCGATAAGCCCCAGCCCGCAAGCATTCAGGACGCAGCGACCCCATGCCCAAGATCACCATTGACGGCCGTGAGTGCGAGTTTGAAGGCAAGAAGATGATCCTGCAGGTGGCGCAGGAGTGCGGCGTGGCCATTCCGCACTACTGTTACCACCCGGGTCTGTCGATCGTCGCCAGTTGCCGCATCTGCCTGGCCGAGGTCGCCTCCCCCAACCCGCGCAATGGCGGCAAACTCGAACTGATTCCCAAGCTCATGCCCACCTGCCAGACGCCCGCGTCCGACGGCATGGAGGTCTACACCCGCAGCCCCAAGTCCATCGCCAACCAGAAGGCGGTGATGGAATACCTTCTCATCAATCACCCCCTGGACTGCCCCGTCTGCGACCAGGCGGGCGAGTGCTACCTGCAGGACTACAGCTATCAGTACGGCCGGGCCGAGAGCCGCTTCCAGGAGGACAAGATCAAGCAGCCGAAGAAAGATATCGGTCCGCATGTGCTGCTTTACGCCGACCGGTGCATCATGTGCACCCGCTGCGTGCGCTTCACGCGTGAAGTCACCGGCACCAACGAGTTGGGCGTCTTCGGCCGCGGCAGCCGCGAGCAGATCGATGTGTTCCCCGGCGTGGGGCTCACCAATGAGATGTCGGGCAACGTGGTGGACATCTGCCCGGTCGGCGCGCTGCTGGACAAGGAGTTCCTTTTCAGCCAGCGCGTGTGGTTCCTCAGTTCCACGCCGTCGATCGATGGCTTGACCGCGTCGGGCGACAACATTTTCATCGAGCACAACGAGGGCCGCATCTACCGCGTCAAGCCGCGCACGAATCTTGAAATCAACAAGTGGTGGATCAGCGACGAAATTCGCTATGGGTGGAAGTTCGTCCACAACGACGACCGGCTCACCACGCCGCAGCGGCAGCAGCTTGGCACGCTGGAAGACTGCGTGTGGGAGTCGGCCTACACCGATGCCCTCACCGGTTTGCGGCGCGCGGTGCGGGAGAAAGGTTCCGGCTCCCTGGCGGTCATGGTCAGTCCGATGCTGTCGTGTGAGGATGCGTATCTGCTGGCCAGACTCGCGCGTTCGCTTGATCGGGAGGCGATTCTCGCCGTCGGACCGGTGCCAACTGACGGCGACGATAAAACATTCCCGGGCGGCTATACGATTCGGGCGGAGAAGTGTCCCAATCGCCGCGGCGTCCGCCGCGCTCTCGAATTGGTCTGCCAGCAGAGCGAGCAGGTGATGGACTACCAGCCTTTCGCCGAGATGCTTGCCGACAAGCAGTGCGAAACGCAGGCCCTGATCGTCACGGGCAACTACCCGGCCGGCGACTGGCCGGATAAGGAATTGGCCAAGGGGCTGACCCGCAAGTTCGTGGTGGCGATTGACACCCTGCCGAACGTCCTGTCCAGCAAGGCCAACGTCGTGCTGCCGTCGGTCACCTGGGCTGAGAAGGCTGGCACTTTTGAGAACACGGACGGGCGGTTGCAGGCCTTCAGCCAGGCGATCGCTCCGATTGAGTTCGCCCGGTCGGAGGGACAGATCGCCCTCGACCTGCTGGCGAAGGCAGGTGAGCGGCCGGCGAGTCGATACGACGCCGTCGCGATCCGCGAGGAGATGAGCGGCGTCTTCATTACCGACGTGGAGCATCCGCGGGCGGAGGTCCAGTGTGAGGCAGACATGCAGTTCATCGAGCTCTGAAGCGCCCCACCGGCGTTATTCGCGTGAAAGAACCATGAGCGAATCCACGGCGATGCCCCTGACGCAACTGGCGGATCGCATTGGCGCTGAATTGCGTGGCGACGGCTCGCGGTCGGTGACCCGCTGCGCGGCGATCGAGCATGCGGATGGCGCGTCGGTAACGTTCGTGGCCAATCAGAAGTACGCCCGTCGTCTCAAGAAGTCAGGCGCGGCCGCCGCGATTCTCAGTCCCGACAACGCCGGCAAAGCGCCGGAAGGCATGACGCTTCTGGTGGCGGATGATCCCTATTTCGCCTTCCGTCAGGCGGTGGTCGCGTTGCACGGCTTTCGACGACAGCCGGAGCCGGGCACCAGCGATATGGCGGTCATTGAGGACGGCGCATCGTTGGGGGCCGGCTGTTACGTCGGGCCGTTCGCGGTGATCCGTCGCGGAGCCAACATCGGCAACGGCTGCGTGATTCATCCCCATTGCGTGATCGGACCTGATGTGACGCTCGGCGAGGGCTGCATCCTGTATCCGGGCGTGGTGATCTACGAGGAATGCCGTATCGGCAACCGCGTGATTCTCCATGCCGGCTGTGTCGTGGGGACGGACGGCTACGGCTTTGCAACGCACAAGGGCGTGCATCACAAGATTCCGCAGGTGGGCGGCGTCGAGATCGGCGACGACGTGGAACTGGGCGCGAATACGGTGATTCAACGAGGGGCAGCGGGCCCGACGATCATCGGGGCGGGCACCAAGATGAGCGATCTGGTCAACATCGGCCACGGCAGCACGATCGGCAGGGGCAATCTGATCGTCTCGCAGGTGGGGATCGCCGGCTCGGTGACGACGGGCGACTACGTGGCGATGGGCGGGCAGGTGGGGGTGGCGGGCCATCTGAAGGTGGGCGATATGGCCCAGATCGCCGCCAAGAGCGGCATCGTGACCGATGTGCCGGCGAAGTCGCAGTACGGCGGATCGCCGGCGATTCCGCTGGACGACGCCAAACGCGTGGGCATGGAAGTCATCCGTTTGCCCGATCTGGTCGCGCGCCTGCGCGAAGTCGAGAAGCGGCTGGCGAAGTACGAGTCAGGGGAAACGGCACCAGGTGCCAGCGCGTGAGGGTCGGTCGTGACGGCCGTCACATAAGACGGGCCATTCGGATTTCGCGTGTGCGGTGTGGGCGATCGCGCTTCCCTGGGTAAGCGCCTGTCGGGCCGTGAAACCTGCGCGCCGGGCCGGTTGGCTCAGCGAAGGTTCGTGGGCTCAACGACGCCGGCGACACGACCGCTGGCGGTGTCCGCCACGGGGGCGGACTCGCGGGCAACCGCTTCAAGGGCCACGGGATCCCGCATGATCGAGTACGTGGCCGTGACGGTCACCAGCGGCCGGCGTGGCTGCGAGCAGCCTGGGAGAACCAGTCCGCAGCCCACCAGCGCCAACAGCAAGCCGAAGCGTGCTCCAGATTGAAGAAAACCGCTGCGCATGATGGTCCTATCGCGCCAGGGGGGTATGACTGGAAGCGGCCGATCGACCCTGCGATCGGCGGGGTGGCCGGCGGGTTGCTGGCGTGCCCATGAGAGCCATCGTCCCAGTCGTGGGCGGACCTCTAGCGCGGAATCCGCCCGAGGGGTTATCGGGCGACCTGGTGAGCTACTTGAGGCAGGAAGTGGGAAAGCAAGCCGGCGAGCCGTCCGTGTGGACCGCCTCGGCTGGTTGGGTCGGTTGACGGGGAAACAGCGGTGCCGTCGGGGCCCGTCAGTGCCGGATGCATGGACAGGGCAAGCGGCTTACTGGGTCTTGGACCCCAGCGCGGCGACGAGGGCGTCGGTGAGGTCCAGGGCGGTGTCGTAGATGACGACGTTGTCGTTGAGAACCAGCACCAGCGACATGCCGTGGTCGCGGGCGACCACGTTGAGTGTGGGGCGGATTTCATCACGGAACTGGTCGCGCAGTTCAGCGGCGATGGCTTGTTGGCGCTGGTTCAGTTCGACTTGTCGGCGTTGGGCTTCGAGCTGGGCCCGCTGGCGCACGGCCTGGATCTGCCGCTGCTGCTCAGGCGTGGGGGACGCTCCAGCCTGTTCGGCCAGGCGGGTCAGTTCGGCGTTGGCCTGATTCTGGAGTTGTTCGAGGTCCATGCGGGCTTGCTGGGCCGCCTCCTGGATCCGCTGGGTGAGTTGCTGCTGAATCTCGGGGCTGCGGCCGGTGGCCTGGGCCACACGGTCCAGGTCGATCACGGCGACCCGAGCGGAACCGCCGGCATGCGAACCGGAGTCGCCTTGGCCGCAGCCGCTCAGCGCCGCGATCGCCAGGGGCAGCAGAACGCAGGTCATCATCACGGCGGGATTCAGTCTGTATCGCATGGGGAACCTTGTCTTTCTTGCGGAGGGCAGGGGCTGAGCGACAGCGGCAGAATACGCGATCCGGCCTGGGCGCGAAAGGGGCTCTTGACCGTGGAGCGCCGTGGGTGGACGATAACCCGTCGGCTTGGCGGGTCGCCGTCGCGGATCGATCGCCCACGCCTTCCGCTCGCAATCGGAGACAGGGATGTCGACGTCCGCAACCGGTTCACCGCCACTGTTCGCCGCCATCGAGACGCTCGCCACGCCGCGGCCCACACCGCGCCGCGTGCCGCGGGAAGGTGGGGCCGATGATTTACGATTCTGCGTTCTCGGCAGCGGTTCGGGGGGCAATAGTACGGTGTTGCGAATCGGCGAGCGATGCATGTTGCTGGATGCGGGGTTCGGGCCGCGCACCACGCTCGCCCGTCTGAACCAGGCAGCGGTCGACCTGGAGCAGGTGGAAGCGGTCTGCGTGACCCATCTGGATCAGGACCATTTCCGCGCGACGTGGATCCGAACGCTCATCGACCGTCGTATACGCATGTTCGTCCACCGCTGGCATGTGGACGACCTGCGTCGACTGCGCGACGGTGATCGCCTGCAACAGGCCGGTCTGCTTGAGAGTTTCGACGGCCACGCGTTCGATCCGTTGCCGGGGCTGACGATGCAGGCGGTGCCGCTGCCGCATGACCAGAAGGGCACCGTCGGTTTCGCGTTGGGGTGCGATGGGGCAAGACTGGGCTGGGCGACGGATCTGGGGCACGTGCCGCGCGAGCTGATCGAGCGACTGGCTGGCGTGGATGTCCTGGCGATCGAGAGCAACTACGATCCCCAGATGGAACTGGCGAGTAATCGGCCGGCGTTTCTCAAGCAACGGATCATGGGCGGCCGCGGCCACCTGTCGAATCAGGAAGCCTTTGACGCTGTGCGCGCCATCGCCGACCGCAGTCCCGCCGGTCAGCCTCGGCAGGTCGTGCTGCTACACCGATCGAACCAGTGCAACCACCCGATGCGCATCCGCCGGGTGTGGGAGCAGGACGCGAGATTGGCGGCGCGGATCGTGCTCACCGAGCAGCGTCGCCGCAGCGCGTGGATCGACGTGCGGCCGGTGAGGCGGACGCCGCGTGAGCAGTTGCGGTTGTGGCGGTGAGCATTCAGCCGGCCCGTTCGCGCTCATGGGTCGGTCGGCAGCAGCGTCGCCGGTTCGATGCCCTGCCCCAAGGCGTCGGCGGTCTGGAAGATGTGATTCAGGCGCCGCATGAGGCTCTGCATTGAACCAGGGAATGTCGCGTAGTCCTGTGCCCGCAGGTTGAAAGCGCCATCGGCATTCGGGAAGCCGCGCACCGCCCCATCGGTGTACAGCACGTTGACTCGTTTGGCCTCGTGGTTGGTGCGATAGAGGTTGAAAGTTTCAGGGCCTAGGCTGTTGGAGTCCATCGCCAGAGCCGTCGCGGCCAGGCCGGGGGCGCTTTCGCCCAGGTCTTCCACGCGAGGTCGAGTGGTCGCGTGCAGTTGGCGATAGAGGTACGAACTGAAGGCCATTTCGTGCCCGTCGCCGCGCCGGATCTTGTCGAGTTCCTCCACCGGATCGTTACTGTCATCGCCCGGGCAGAACAGCACCCGCGGCTCAGCAATCTGGCCATCGAGCAGCAGGCCCAAACCGACCAGCCGTCCAGGCGGCGCCCATATCTGGCTGGTCGCCATGCGGGCAAAGTCGTCATCGGGCCCGACCGGCAGCAGGCCGCGACGCAGCGATGCATAGCCGTGGATGGCCGTGCCGATCTGCTTGAGGTTGTTGCCGCAGGCGGTGTAATGCGCCGATTGCCGCGCTGCGCCAAGCGACGGCAGGAGGATCCCCATCAAGACGCCGATGATGGAGATCACGACGAGCAGCTCGATGAGCGTAAACGCGCATGGACGCGATGGAGACGAGGGCAGTGGAGGCATGGCGATACCATAGCCGACGGGCCGGGCGATCGTCGTGATTGCGGTCTCGCTACAACGCGGTGGCGGAGGAGCCGCCGTCTTCGCTGGCCTCGGTCGCGTCGACATCATCGTGGCTTACATCGTCGTTGTCGCCGCCAGCCGCGGCGAAAGGATGGCGGGCGAGGCGTTCGGCGCGACGCTGGGCGCGTCGGCGGGTCTGCTCATCGGGCCAGTCATAGGTGATCTGGCCGGTTTCAGGATCGCGCCACTTCTCGAAGGCCTCCAGGCTGGGGTCATCGGCGTTGGCGGCATCGTCGTCCGTTTCGGGCAGAAGCACGAGACGAATCGTGCGCCGGTCATCCTGGCGTGCCGTGATGCGGCGCTGGCGGACCAGTTCGAGCATGGCCAGAAACAGGCCGATCGCCTCACTGCGTGAGCGTCCGGCGAACATCGCCTGCAAGTCCATCCCGTCCACCGGCGCGTCGCGGCGCAGGCGATCGACAATATCCTCCGCGTGCAGGGCGATCGGCGTGTCGTCGTAAAGGATTTCGTGGCTGCGGGTGGAGCCGATGGAGTCGAGGATTCGGGCGAACGCCTCGCACAGGTCCAGGACGCTTACATCCTCGAGTTCCAACTCCAGCGGGGCGGCCTCGCTCTGGGACTCGTCGTCATCCGTCTGGGCGCCGGCGTCATGGCGGTGTGCGGACGGCTCGGCGGCGCGGGCGGCCACACGCTGCTCCCAGTCGGCCAACCGATCCTCGAGTTCGCCCGCCGCGTCACGATAGCGCTTGTAGGCCAGCAGTTGCTGCACCAGTTCGTAACGCGGGTCAAGCGTTGGATCAGCCGGACTCTCCGCGTCGTCGCCTTCGGTGCGTGCCTCGGCGGGGACGAGCATCCGGCTTTTGATTTCCAGCAACGTGGCCGCCATAACCAGAAACTCGCCGGCCACGTCCAGGTCGATTTCCTTGAGTTTCTCCAAGTATGCCAGGTACTGCTCGGTCAGGGCCGCGATGGGGATGTTGTGCAGGTCAATTTCATTCTTGCGGACCAGATACAGCAGCAAGTCCAGCGGACCGCTGTAGGCGTCAAGCTCGACGCGATAGTCGCCTCTCGGCTCGACATCGTGCGGGCGGATCGAAGGGGCCGTGGCATCGGGCATGGGGTCTCCTGTCGCGGCCGAGGCGCTGTCGCAGGGTGTTTGGCCGGGTGCGGTTTGCCCGCCCGGGCCGCGCGACGATAATAGTTCGCTTACAAGCTTACGGATTGACCGCCGCATGGACAAAGCCGCCGTTTCAGATTCGACGCCCGCCGCATCCGCGGACAGCGACCAGACGTTTGCCGAACAGGTGATCGCCGCTGAGGCGGCGGCCGTATCACGCATCGTCATCGGCCCAGGCTTCCACGACGCGGTCAGGCTGATCCTCGCGGCCGGCGGCAGCGTGGTCGTCACAGGCCTGGGCAAGAGCGGCCTGATCGGGCAGAAGATTTCGGCGACGTTCGCCAGCACTGGCACGCCTTCACACTTTCTGCATCCGGCCGAGGCGATGCATGGCGACCTGGGCCGCGTCCGCAAGCAGGACGTGGTGCTGGCCCTGTCGTATCGTGGCAACACTGAAGAGGTGACATCGCTGGCGGCGATCCTGAAACAGGACGGCGTGCCGGTGATCGCTCTTACCGCCTCGGTTGATTGCGACCTGGCCCGGCTGGCGAGCGCGACGGTTTGCATCGGCGACGTCGCGGAGGCCTGCCCGATGAATCTGGCGCCGACGGCCAGCACAACCGCGACACTGGCTCTGGGGGATGCGTTGGCCCTGGCGGTCAGTCGGCGGCGCGGCTTCAGCATCAACGACTACCACAAGTTCCATCCCGGCGGCTCGCTGGGCCGGCTGCTCATGCCCGTGACCGAGGCGATGCGCTTTAAGGTGGGACAGACGATGACGGCGGTGTCGCAGACCCTGACCGTCGAACGGGCCTATCGCCAGGCGGCAGAAGCGGCGACCAACGCCAACTTGAGACAGCCCGGAGCGCTGCTGGTGGTGGACGAGACCGGCATGCTCGTTGGCATTATCACCGATGGCGACCTTCGCCGGCTGATTCTCCAGAAAGGCGCCGAAGTGCGTGACTGCTCGCTGGCGCGGATCATGACGCGCCGGCCGACGACATTACCCGATTCGGCCCTGGTGCGCGACGCTGTGCAGATGGTGCGTGAACGGCGGTTCGATGAAATCCCCGTGGTAGATGCGAAGGGAAGGCCGGTAGGACTCGTCGATGTTCAGGATCTGGTGGCGCTCAAGGTTGTTGAAGGCTGAGACCGTTCATGCCCAATCCCAAGGTCATCAAGCTTATCGTGTTCGACGTGGACGGAGTTTTGACCGACGGGTCGGTCATTGTGGATGGCGACGGGCGCGAATACAAGCGTTTTCACGTGCGTGACGGCTTGGCCATCAAGGCGGCGATGGCGGTGGGTCTCAAAGTCGGGGTTTTGTCGGGGCGGGCAAGTCGGGCGGTGAGCATGCGTATGGCCGACCTGGGCGTGAAGCTGGTGGTGCAGGGTGCGGACAGCAAGGCCATTGCGTTCGAAACGCTTTGCCAGCAGGCGGGTGTGCTGCCGGAACAGACCGCCTTCGTCGGCGACGATCTGATCGACCTTCCCGCGATGGTGCGTTGCGGTTACCCGATGGCGGTGGCCAACGCGGTGCATGAAGTGCGGGCTGCGGCGGCGTATGTGACGCAGGCCCCCGGCGGTCATGCAGCCGGCCGCGAAGCCATTGAACACCTGCTCGACGCCCAGGGTCTGTGGGACCAGGTGGTCGAGCGATATGGAATCTGACGATGCCGAGCCGTTCATCGTTGTCCACAGCCCTTGAGAAGGGGACCGCGGACCTTTTCAGCCGATCACAGGCGGTGCTGCCCAAACGTGGGCTGCATCTGGATCTGAAGGGACTGCCGCCGACGTTCGATCGATTGCTCGAACTGCTGGATCTGTTCGCGGCCGCCCGCTACAACCTGCTGCTGGTCGAGTGGGAGGACATGTTTCCATGGACGGTCGACGAGCGTTTGCGCTGCGAGACCGCCTACAGCGCGCAGCAGGTGAAGTTGTTCACAGCCGCGGCGGCCGAACGCGGGCTGGAGCTCGTGCCCCTGGTGCAATGCCTGGGGCATATGGAGACGCCGCTGGCTCTGCCCGAGTATGCGCACCTGCGTGAGATTGCTGACGAGTCGGGCGTGCTTAACCCGTTGGCGGACGGAGCTCGCGGCTTGGTCGAGGCGATGGTGGATGACGCGCTGGCGCTGACGCCCGACGTCAGGTATCTGCACCTGGGCGGCGATGAGGCTTGGAGCTTCGGGTCACATCCGGACACAAAGGCGTACATTGAGAAGCACGGCAAAGGGGCGCTTTATCTGCACCACGTCCAGCCGCTGCTGGACAGGCTCAACGCTCGCGGCATTCGTCCCATCCTCTGGCACGACATGATGATCGAGTGGGACGAGACGGCGCTGGGCGCGTTGGCGTCGAAGGCCGATCTGATGGTCTGGGGTTATCACGGCCACCCGGATCAGTGCACCCATCACTATGCGACGCGGCACATCGAACGTTTTGCCGCAGCAGGTGTTCCGCTGTGGGGAGCGACGGCCTACAAGGGGGCCGAAGGCGAGGATGCCGATCTACCCAACTACGCCACGCGTGAAACAAACGCACTGGCCTGGGCCGAGGTGGGGCAACGGTTCAACATGAAGGGCGTGGTGGCGACCGCCTGGAGCCGGTATTCGACGCATCGGGTGCAGAACGAGCCCATCGACGCGGCGCTCGATTCCCTGGTCAATGTCGGCGTAATTCTGCACGATGGCAAGGCGCCGCAGGCTGGTCGGGCTGGCGTGGAGGCGGGGCTGGACGCGGCGGGCGAGAGCGTGCGCTTCCGCGCGGCGCGCGAAGCACTGGGTAGACTTGCGGCGGCGCGTGACCGTGGCTGGTGGAACGTGCGGCGTCTGGGGCAACTGCTGGCGATGCAGCGGGGCGATGCGCGGCGACGTCTTCCCGAAGGGCCGGCCAAGGCGCTGCGGCTGCTCCAAGGCCACATCGACGAAGCCGAGACTGCCGCCCGAGCCGCACGACAGGCCCTGCGCGGGGCGGTCGACGACCTTTGGCTTGATCGTTATTTCGCCGAGCGCATCGACCCATTGCGGCGGCAACTGGATGGATTGCGGACCGAGGCGGCGGATCTCAGCCGGTGATGGCGTCCAGCAGAGCGGTCAGCTCGTCGGTCGCGTGGCCATCGCCCGCTTTGGCTGCGGCGTCAATGCCACGCTCGATCGTTTCGCGCGCCTCGGCCAGGCGGTCGGCTTCCGCCAGAACCTTGCCGAGCTGGTAATAGGCATAGCAGTAGCCGGGATCGGCGGCGAGGGTTTTTTCGAACCACACGATGGCTTGGTCGGTGTGGCCTGCCTTGGCGTGCTCGATGCCGATTCCGTAGGTGCAGAACGGGTCGGCGGGGTCGGCGTCATGCAGCTTGCGCAATTGGGTGAGGCGGTCAGTCATGGGGTGGGACGCTGGGCAATGGACCTGTGAGGTGTGGGGCGCGGGGCGGTGACGACGCGGCCAGGGCTGGAGCCGATCGTCAGGGGTGGGAATCGGTCGTGCCGTCCTGACGGCGCAGGCGCACCCGAACAAAATAGACCAGATAGGCTGTCATCAAAACAGCGACGAGGGCCGAGGCGCCGCCCATGATCGGGTAGATCGAGCCGGCCGCCGATTCACCGTGCCCAAGGCAGTAGACGCTGAAGCCTGCGAAGAAGACGATGGCGGTGCTGATCAGAAACGCATGGAACGCATATAGGCTCATGGGGCACCTCGAACCTTGAGGGAGTTCTTCGGTCGCGGGAGGGATAGATCGCCTCGCCTTCGATTGTAGGCCGATTGATCTGCGTCGGCTGCGCTCGACGTTGGGGGTTGTGGAGAGCGAGTCAGCCGTTAACATTCGAGCCGCAACGGCGTCCAGGAGCCATGCACGATGAAAATCGGCGTTATCAGCGACACCCACGACCGGTTGCCACCATTGAGGCGGGCCGTGGCCATGTTCCGCCAGCTCGGATGCGAAGCGATCTTTCATGCAGGGGATTTCATCGCCCCGTTCGCCGCCCGACTCATCAGCTCGGAAGTGCTCCCTACCCCGGTCTACTGCGTCTACGGCAACAACGACGGCGAGCGGGCGGGACTGAAGAAAATCCTGCCGCAGGTGCAGGACGGGCCGCTGACGGTCAGGCTCGGCGGCCGCACGATCGTCATGCACCATTTCATCGACTGGCTCAAACCGGCCGATTGCGCCAAGGCTGACGTCGTTATCACCGGACATACTCATGAGGTGGTGAACGAAACGCGCGAAGGCAAACTTTTTTTAAATCCCGGCGAGTGCTGCGGGTGGGTGAATGAGGTATGCACGGTGGCCATCCTCGATTTGGACACCTTGAAGGCTGAGATTGTGCAGATCTCGTGACGACACGGTGTTAGAAAAACTTACCTTGGCTGCCAGCCAGCGCCAGCCGTGGCGTTGTTCTTTTTTCAGCGCCACGGGGGTGGAACGCGGATAAACCTTGAGTAGAGACCGCCATCCTCCGCTCGCCCGGAGTGGACCCGTGACGGCCGGTCTCAGTGCCGCCGCGGCCTGCATGGGACCCTTGGCCGATGTCGGCGGTTCCGACCCGGTGTCCCTCATCGGGAGCGAATCATGAGGACGCAATGCCTCGCGCTCGCGACGACGGCCTTTGGGCTGCTGCTGGGGGGAGGCGGCATGGCGTGGGCTGGACGCATCGACATGCAGCGGGCGGCCGCCGGGGCCGAACCCTTCTCGGATCTGCTGCTGGACACCGAACCGGCCTGGAGCGTCCTCCTTCGGCCCGGGCTGACGGCGAATGCGGCCGACCGGCCCGGCGAACTGATGCTTGCCGAGCGGGGCTTGGGCAACAATATCTGGACGGATCTTGGACAAGTTCAGCAGTATTTGCCGATCGATGATCGTCTGCGGAGGTTGATATGGGACCTGCTGGCCGAACAACCGATTCCGCTGATTTTCTATCTCGATCCGGATCGCAGCGGCACGTCTGAGGAGGTGGGTCCGAGCCCGCCGGCAGCCGTTGTGTATCCGGTTGCGGGTTCAGCCCTACGCGGCAATCCCGCAGTGCGCGATCGACCCGACGCGGCTTCCACGCCGCAGGTGATACCCGAGCCCAGTTCCCTGCTGATGGCCCTCGGGGGCATGGTGGTCGCCAGCCGGAGAAAGAGCCGCAGGGGCGGAGGGCGGTGACCATCCTCCCGAGGGCCTCGGCTTTGCTGGCCGGGCCGATCCCGACATCTTGTCTCATCTGACGCATCCGCCTGTGCCCCCGACCCCCTCCGGGCGGATGCGTTTTCCATTTCCACCACCGCTGTCGCTCGCCAGTTTTTGGTCCTGTTTCTTGCCCGCAAGGGTTTGAGGCGATATCCTCCGCAAGATTTACCCCGCGCCGGCCAGGGCATCCGGTCCGCCGTGCCGCCGACCTCGCCGACCTGTTGACCGCCAACCCGCCCCTTGACGAGAGCGCCATGCCCAAACGCGACGACATTCGGACCATCCTCATCATCGGCTCGGGCCCCATCGTCATCGGCCAGGCCTGTGAGTTCGACTACTCGGGCACCCAGGCCTGCAAAGCCCTGCGCGAAGAGGGTTATCAGATCGTGCTTGTCAACTCGAATCCCGCCACGATTATGACCGACCCGCAGATCGCCGACCGGACCTATATCGAACCCATCACCCCCGAGGCGGTGGCCAAGGTAATCCAGGCCGAGCACGGTGGGCCCTTCCAGATCGATGCTCTGCTGCCCACTCTTGGCGGCCAGACGGCGCTGAACACCGCCTGCAATCTCGATGACAGCGGCGTGCTGGCCCGGTATGGGATCGAGATGATTGGCGCCAAGCGGGCGGCCATCTACCGGGCGGAAGACCGCAGGGAGTTCGGCGAGGTGGTGAGGTCAGTCGGTTTGCGCTGTCCGCGCAGCGGGATCGCGCACAGCATGGAAGACGCCTGGGCGGTGCTTGAGGACGTGAAGCTGCCGGCCATCATCCGCCCGGCCTTTACCCTTGGCGGCAGCGGCGGAGGCATCGCGTATAACCGCGAGGAGTTCGAAGAGATATGCCGCCGCGGCCTGGACGCTTCGATGACGCGCCAGATTCTCATCGATCAGTCGTTGATCGGTTGGAAGGAATACGAGCTCGAGGTGATGCGCGACCGCGACGACAACGTCGTGATTGTCTGTCCGATCGAGAACTTCGACCCCATGGGCGTGCATACCGGAGACTCGATCACCGTCGCCCCCGCCCAGACGCTGACCGACAAGGAGTATCAGCGGCTGCGTGACGGGTCGGTCGCCATTATCCGGGCGGTGGGTGTCGAGACCGGCGGTTCGAACATCCAGTTCGCCGTCAATCCCGACGATGGCGAAGTGGTGGTCATCGAGATGAACCCGCGCGTGTCGCGCAGCAGCGCCCTGGCGTCAAAGGCCACGGGCTTTCCCATCGCCAAGATCGCCGCCAAGCTGGCGGTTGGTTATACCCTGTGGGAGCTGGACAACGATATCACCGGCAAGACGGTCGCGTGTTTCGAACCGACGATCGATTACGTGGTGACCAAGATTCCTCGCTGGACGTTTGAGAAGTTCCCTGAGGCTGATGAGACGCTGACCACACAGATGAAGAGCGTGGGCGAAGCGATGAGCATCGGCCGCACGTTCAAGGAGAGCTTCCAGAAGGGCATCCGCTCGATGGAGGTCAAGCGTTTCGGCCTGGGTCTGGACAACCAGGACAAGTGGCTGGCCGGGGCGAGGCTGACGCGACGGTGGCTGCGGGAGTATCACGGCGATGAGCTGGAACTGCTCGCCGCGCCATGCGGTTCCACGCTGCGAGCGGCGGCGATGGCGATGGACGGACCGGACGCGGCGCATCGCCACGGGCTGAAACTCGACGCCAGGCAGGCTGCCACACTCAAAGGACTGCACGAAACGGTCGTCGCCATGCTCGAGCAGCAGCGTGATCAGACGCCGGACAAGCTCGGCGCGGCTGATGGCGTGGAGTGGCCGGTCAAAGCGGACAAGCTGCGTCGCAAGCTGAACGTTCCATGTCAAGGCCGACTCTATTACATCCGTTACGCCTTCAAGCTCGGGTGGAGCATCGAAGAGGTTCACGAAGCCACCAACATCGACCCGTGGTTTCTGGACCAGATTCGCCAACTAGTCGACTTCGAACAGGTGCTCGTTGGCGTGGAAACACTCGACGAATTGAGCCCGGCGGTGCTGCGTCAGGCCAAGCAGATGGGCTACTCCGACCCGCAACTTGCGAACCTCTACCTTGGCTCGATTTCACCCAAGACGATCATGCAGGTCCGCAGCGCACGCCAGCGGCACGGCATCACCCCGGTCTACAAGCTGGTGGATACTTGTGCCGCCGAGTTTGAGGCCGCCACGCCGTACTACTACTCGACCTATGAGTCGCCGATCACGCGGGTGACAGCGTCTGAGGCCGATCGCGTTGAATCCAGTTCGCCAGTCTGCTACGCCGCGGAGATGCCCGCCGTCACGCAAGCCATCGACGATGAAATTCGCGTGACTGATCGCAAGAAGATCGTCATTCTCGGCGGCGGCCCCAACCGCATCGGTCAGGGCATCGAATTTGATTACTGCTGCGTACAGGCGGCATTCGCGGCTGACGAATTGGGATTCGAGTCGGTCATGATCAACTCGAATCCCGAGACGGTGAGTACGGATTATGACACGTCCGACCTGCTGTTCTTTGAGCCGCTGACGCTGGAGGATGTGCTCAATATCTGCGAGCGTCTCAACGGCGCGCCGCTGGGTGAACGGGGCCACCTGCACGGGGTGATTGTGCAGTTCGGCGGGCAGACGCCCCTGAATCTGGCCCACGGATTGCAGCAGGCCGGCGTGCCGATTATCGGCACAAGTGTTGATTCAATTGACTTGGCCGAGAGTCGCGAGCGGTTTTCCGCGCTGATCCGCAAGCTGGGGATCCAACAGCCTCGCAATGGCATCGCCTACAATCCGGATCAGGCGATCGAGATCGCCAATCAGATCGGCTATCCGGTGCTGGTGCGGCCGAGTTTCGTGCTTGGCGGCCGGGCGATGGAGACCGTTTTCGACGATCAGCAGCTTCGGCATTACATCAAGATCGCGATGGGCGCCAGCGATCTGCCCGACCAACCGATTCTGATCGACCAGTTCCTGTCCGAGGCGATCGAGTGCGATGTGGATGTGGTGGCGGATTTCGGCGGACGGGAGGGCCGCGACTGCCGGGCCCTGGTTGCCGGCGTGATGGAGCACATTGAGGAAGCGGGCATTCACTCCGGCGACAGTGCCTGCGCCATTCCGCCTTTTTCATTGCCGCCGGCGGTGGTTGAACGCCTGAAGCAGCAGTCGCGCATGCTGGCCGAGGCGCTGCGCGTGCGCGGGCTGATGAACGTGCAATGGGCGATCCGGCGTCCCCAGAAAGAGGGCGGCGAGCACGAGATCTTTGTGCTGGAGGTGAACCCGCGCGCCTCGCGGACCGTGCCGTTTGTAAGCAAGGCGACGGGCGTCTCGTGGGCCCGCATCGCTGCGAAAGTCATGGCCGGGAGGCAGCTTGCGGAGCTGGGTGTGACCGAGGAGCCGACGCCGAGGCATACGTCGGTCAAGGAGTCGGTGTTTCCCTTCAACAAATTCCCCGGGGTGGACGTGATCCTGGGCCCGGAGATGCGTTCGACCGGCGAAGTGATGGGCATCGACGCGGATTTCGCGGTCGCTTTCGCCAAGAGCCAGATGGCGGCTGGCACCATACTGCCGACCCAAGGCCAAGTATTCATCTCGGTGCGTGACGGCGACAAGCCCGCGATGGTCGAGATCGCTCGGCAAATGGCGTCGATGGGCTTCGAGCTGCTGGCGACCGAGGGCACCGGCCGATTCCTGGCAGAGCGCGGCATAAGCACCACGCCGATCAGGAAGGTGAATGAGGGGCGGCCTAACGCTCTGGACGCGATGAAAAATGGCGAGCTGGCGTTGATGCTCATCACACCCACACGCAAGGGCATCGCCAGCGACGAGGGGCGGCTGCGCGCCGCCGCGGTCCGCTTCAACGTGCCGATCGTGACGACCGTCACCGGCGCGCGGGCGGTGGTTCGCGCGATCGCAGCTCTGCGTCGCGGTGACTGGTCGGTGCGGGCGCTGCAGGAATACTTCCCGCAGGCCGTCGGGGTTGAAGCGTCGCTCACGTCCTAGCGTGCAGCAATCACGCGAGGGCATCTGCATGCTCAGCGGGCGGCGATCTGCAGGCCTTCACCGTCAAACTGGACGTTCAAAGCGGCCCGCATACGGCGTGGATCGCGCACGAACTTGAGAAACCCGCGCAACGGGCCGGACCAGTTGACGCTGTTGTGGGCCACGACCAGGGCCCCGGCCGGCATGCGTTCATACACCGCGTCGAGCATCGGCAGGTACAGGCCGTTGCCGTCGGCGTCGGCGCCGTCGGGGTCGAGGTAGAGCAGGTCCACGGGTTGGCCAAAGTCGCGCAGCCAGGTGACGCCGTGATCGGTGACGATCTGCGTGACCCGGCCCTCGGGATCAAGTTTGGTCACGTTCCGCCGCGCGAGGTCGGCCCGCTGCGGGTCAAGTTCTATGCCGATGAGCCGGCTCGCCTCGTAGCAGGCGCCCGGCCCGACGGCCGCGCCGGCGTTGCAGCTATAGGTATGCCCGCAGAATATGCCGACAGCCACCATGGTGCGCGGCTGGTGGATGGCGTTGATCGCCCAGATCAGCCGCTGCATCCGCGGCGAGATGGCGGTCCAGGGCACCTCATACTGTTCGCGCACGAACTGCCGGAAGGCGAGCATTTTCGCGTGGTCGTAGTCGCCGTGGGGCAGAATCCCGCGGCCGACCAGCTCCGCCAGCACGCGATCGATGACGGCGATCTCGTCCTCCAGCGGTTCGAGGCTCCGCCACGGATCGTGGTAGCTGAAGGCGTTCTGATACGTGGACCAGTCGTCAGTCTTGAATGTGTGCCCGGTCATGGCGGCATTATGGAGGCTGCGGCTGTGTCGGCAACACGGGCAACCTGAACGGGTGCGGCGGGGTGCCTGCGGCAAAGCCACGCGACGCCGCAGACCGGCAGCGCAGGACGCAAGCGTGGGGTGACGAAGAATGCCGCGGCTGTGTTCGCCGTGAGTCAGGGGCGTCGCTGCGCTTTGCCCCGGGCACCCGCGTGCTGCTTAACTCCAATTGTGCATACCCAAGAGGCTCGGCAGCCGGCCCAAGGCGTCGATCACGGCATCCGGCTCCGCATCGCCAGGTTCGTGTTCGAATGTTTCATAGGGCAAGTGCTCAGTGGTCAATGCCGCCCGCATGCCGAACCGCTTGGCACCCTGGATGTCCGGGAGCCACCCGTCACCGACGTAAAGGCACCGCTTCGGCGCAAGTTCCAAGGCGCGGACGGCCGTCTGAAAAGGCAGAGCATGCGGCTTGACGTAACCGACGTCAGCCGAGACGACCACCACTTCAAACAACTCGGCAATGCCGTTGCGGATCAGGCTGTCACGCGTGCAGCGGCCGCATGGATAGTTCGAGATGACCCCCAGTCGATACCGCTCATGCAGAGCCACCAGCACACGACGGGCATCCTCCGTCACCTGTACATGATCGACGAACAGCCGATATCGCAAGTCGACGATGGCTCGTACGTGACCTTCAAGCTCGTTCATCGGGATCGCTCGCTCACAGAGCGCCTCGACCAGTTCTGCACTGATTGTCGCCAGGTCATTCTCCCGCAGTCCGTTTCTGAAAGGTGCCAACATCTGCCGGTCGCGGATTGCATCCAGCTCGACGCGATCAACCGGGCCGAGGCGCTCGGTCAGCAAGGATGTCAACGCTTCCCGCTCGCGCCGCACCTTGTCAGGTCCGAATGCCGCGAGTGTGTTCCCGTAATCGAAGAGGACTGCGTCAACATGGCCACAACTCAACATCATCACTCGCATTTTACACGGTCGTGGGTCGTTGGGACGGCATGTGGTGAATTGGGCATTTCCCTGGGCGTCGCTTCACTCTGCCTCATTCATCCACCGGCCGACACACTGCAGGGCACGGCGTGTAACCAATGCACATCACGACGAGCCGCGAGTGTGAGCGAGCGGTGTCTTGAGACCGATGCGCAGACGCAGAGAACCGCTTCCTGACGGTCACGGTTCGTTGGGACAATGGTTGGAGTCGGTTGACGGTGCCGTCAATGGCCGCATATCGTTCGCCCGCGCAATGCGTCGAAGCGCGGGAGTTGTTTTTCAAAGGCGGCGGCGTCGCGGGGCTCGAAGCTGCGCGGGTCGAAGCTGGCGCGGACGATGCGGCGAAGATCGGCCAGGTTCTTCACCATGCCGACGCCGATGGCCTGGGTGAGGGCGTTGCCGACGGCCGTGGCTTCATACGGGCCGACGATCACAGGCCGCCCCAGGGCGTCGGCGGTCATCTGGTTAAGCAGGTCGTTGCGGCCGCCGCCGCCGACGATATGCAGCAGTTCGATGCGGCGGGCCAGCAGTGATTCGAGGGCATCAAGCGTGCGGCGATAGCAGAGGGCGAGGCTTTCGAGACAGCAGCGCACCGCCTGGCCAGGCGTTTCGGGCGCGGGCTGGCCGGTGGCCGCGGCATAGTCGCGCAGCTTCGCCAGCATGTGGCCCGGCGAAAGGAATGGGGAGTGGTCGGGGTTGACGAGGGTGCGGAACGGCTCGCTCTCGGCCGCCAGGCGGGTGAGTTCCGCGTAGTCGTAGGTTGTGCCCCGATGTTCGTAGTCGCGGCGGGTTTCCTGCACGAGCCACAGGCCGGCGATGTTCTTGAGGAAGCGGATTTTGCCCTCGACGCCGCGTTCGTTGGTGAAGCCGGCGTCGCGCGAGGCGTCGGTGACGATGGGTTTGTCGAGCTCAGCCCCCATCAGCGACCACGTGCCGCTGGACAGGTAGGCCCATGAGCGTGACTCGGCGGCGGCGGCGGGTACGGCTGCGACGGCGCTGGCGGTGTCGTGCGTGCCGGGGGCGATGACGATCAGATCGCGTATGGAGCCGTCGAGGGCGTCGGCGATGTGGGGCAGGAGTTTTCCGAGCTTTGTGCCTGCGGGATCGATGCGGCCGAGGAAGTGCGTAGGCAGGTCGAGGGCGGTCAGCAGGTCCGCGGCCCACTGGCCGGTGAAGGGGTTGACCATCTGGGTGGTCGAGGCGTTGGTGGCCTCGTTGACCGGCTGACCTGTGAAGAAGTAGTGCAGCAGGTCGGGGATGGTGAGCATGTGGCGGGCGTGGTCGAGGACGGCCGGCTCGGCCTGCTTCTGGGCTATGAGCTGAAAGAGGCTGTTGAACGGCAGAAACTGGATGCCAGTGGCAGCGTAGATGGCTTCGCGGCCGACGCGGTCGAAGGCCCACCGCTGGGCGGGCGGGTTACGCGCGTCACGGTAAGCGAAAGGTAGGCCGAGAAGTTGCCCGGATCTGCCGAGAAGGGCGAAGTCGACGCCCCAGGTGTCGACGCCGAGGCCGGTCAGGGTGATGTTGCGCTGCGTTGCGGCCGCGGCGGCACGGCGGAGACCTTCGAGCAGGTGGGCCCAGAGTTGCGTGATGTTCCAGTGCAGGCCCGACGGCAGGCGCAGGGGCACATTGGCGAAGCGGTGCAATTCGTCGAGTTGCAGGCGACCGTTGGCGAGCATCGCCAGCATGGCGCGGCCGGACTCGGCTCCAAGGTCGAAGGCGACAAACCCCTGGGCGGACATGGTGGTGACTCCGCGGCGAACAATTGACGCGTGGCAGACTGCGGCGAGTATATCGGCTTGGACTGCGTGCGCCGCTCAGGTGCCGCGGCGCAGACTTGCTACGGCCGAGGTGACGTAGGGGATGCCGCTAAGAACCGTCACGATGACGACGGCCCAGACCAGCAGGTCGCGGACGATTGCCAGCGTCTGCCGGCCTTCGGCGTAGGGGTCGAGGCCGACGATAAGCAGCAGGATCGGGATGGTCGCCATCTGCAGGATGGCTTTGAGCTTGCCCCAGAGGTTGGCTCCGAAGGCGACGCCGCGGCCTTCAAGTTCGCCGCGGATGCCGGTAACCAGCAGCTCGCGGGCGAGGATGAGGGCGACCATCCAAGGGTAGACGCCTGTGGCCATAAGCGTGCGGTCGGGGTCGGCGGCGGTGGCGGGCACGACGAAGCGCGGGCCCGTAAGGAAAATGAACGCGCCGATGATCAGCACTTTGTCGCAGAACGGGTCCATGATGCGGCCGAAGATGCTCTCCACCTGCCATCGCCGGGCGAGGTGGCCGTCGAGGAAATCGGTGAAGGCTGCGAGCAGGAAGAGTGCGATCGCCCCGGTCAGCGCCCAGTCGGGGCCGACGGGGTATCGGTATACCGGCAGCACGACGAAGAAAAGTCCCGCCAGAACCAGGCGCATCAGCGTCAGGTGGTTGGGTAATTGTTGGCGCACGGGGTGTTCCGACGTCGCTGGTCGTCGTAGTTTCGAGGGATCGCGATGGCCGATGCCGCTCCGGTGCGGTGTGCTTGCTTATTCAATGCCGCCCTTCAGCGGCTTGCCGCCCTTGCGTTTGGCCGGTTGCGCCTTGAACTCCATCGGGCCGCTGTACACCTCACCGCGGCGGCCGCCACGCCCGCCGCGACCCTCGCGCTCGCCATGTGCGTGGCTGGCGCCGCCGCTGCCAGCGGGCTTGAGCGAGAGGCTCATCTTCCGGTTGTCCTCATCGACGGACAGAACGCGGAAGGTTCTGGTGTCGCCTTCCTTGACAATGTCGGTGACAGCCTTGACGCGGTGTTCGGCCAGTTCGGAGATGTGGACCAATCCTTCGATGCCCGGTGCCAGTTGCACGAAAGCACCGAAGTCTGTGGTTGACACGACCCGGCCCTCCACTTGTGTCTCGGCGGCGTAGGTGATCGATGCGCCGAGCCACGGATCATCGCCCGCCTGCCGCAGACTGATCGACATGCGCTGCTGGCCGGGGTCGACCTGCATGACCACGCCGCGCACCAGCTCGCCTTCGTGGACCACGGAGGACGGGTGGTTGACGCGGCCCCAACTCAGTTCGCTCACAGGTGCCAGCGCTTCGAGGCCGGGCTCGAGTTCGACAAATGCTCCGAAAGGAGCGACGCGAACGACCTTGGCGGTGACCTGCGTGCCGGCGGGATACTTCTGTTCGACGGTTTCCCACGGGTTGGCCTGCGTCTGTTTGAGACCCAGGCTGATGCGGCGTCGCTCATGATCGAGCTTGAGTACCTTGACTTTGATTTTCTGGCCTTCACGGACGATGTCGCCGGGCTTCTCCACACGGCTGTATGCCATGTCGCTGATGTGTAGCAGGCCCTCGGCGCCGCCCAGGTCGACGAACGCCCCGTACTCCATCAATCGGGTGACCGTGCCGTCGAGTTCCTGGCCGGTCTCGATGGTCTCCCACAATTTGCCGGCGGCGGCCTCGCGGCGCTGGGCCAGCAGGTTGCGCCGGCTGAGCACGACGCGCTTGGACTTGCGGTCAACCTCGTCGACCATCGCTTCAATCTTCTGGCCGACGAACTGTTCGAGGTTGTCCACGTGATGCAGGTCGACGTGACTGGCGGGCATGAAGGCCTTGATGCCCGAGCCAATTTCGAGCTCGAGGCCGCCTTTGTTGGTTCCGACAACGCGGGCCTCGACCGCTCGGCCGCGCTGAAGGTCTTCCCATGCGGCCCGTCCCACCGCGCCTTCGCGCGAGAGCATCACCAGGCCTTCGTTTTCGTTGAACCGCTGGACGACAAAGTCCATGATTGCGCCGATGCGCGGGGTGCGCTCAAACTGGGTCAGGGGCACCACCCCCTGATTCTTGCCAGGCAGTCCGGCGATCTCGACAAAGACGTCGTCACCTTCGACGGCGCTGATGCGGCCGCGAACGAGGTCGGCGGTCAGGCCGCGGCCGCCGGGGCGAGGCTCCATAGCTGCGGGTCCACCGGTCGAGGGGGGCGAGGCGTCGTCGGTTGGAGCGTCCGCTTCGTTCATCAGCTTTTCGAGATCCTGGCCATCGAGGGCCTGCTCGATTTCACGGGCGAGCTGCTGATCGGCGTTTGACTCGGGTCGGAGATGCTGGCTCATCGATGTTCTGCCTTGACGATCGTACGGTCCGGCGACGGGTGGACTGAGGTCAGTTCACGTTGCTTCCCCAATCCCCGCCTCGAGGCTTCCGGGAGTGGGATGGAGTCCACAAGATTAGTCTAGAACGGAGCGGCGGCAAGTGGCTACAACCCGCCGTCCTCAAAATCCGCGCCACGTCCGTCAATTCTTCCGTTACGCTAACATTTGTGGTCACCCCACCAGCGTATCCGGCAAGGCAATGAGATGCACCGCGAAACGATCATCGGACTATTGGACCAATGCGGCGATGTGGTGGCCCTTCAACCCCAGATCGTCGGACGTTTCTATGGCGACGGCAATCGCCTCGGACAACGCAAGCCGGGTGCGCCGACGCCGCCTTACTTCCGTCCGGAACGATGGATCGGCTCTTCGACGCCCGCGTCCAATCCTCCTCAGATTCCTTCGGGTGGCGTGAGCGCCTGCGCCGACTTGATGGATGGTGGCAAGAGAGTCGCCCTTAAGGACGTGCTGGCCGACGCGGAAACGGGTCCGCGGCTGCTGGGGGAGAAACGCTTCACCGCTCACGACGGCAGCTTCCGCGTCTTGGTGAAGCTGCTGGATGCGGTGTGTCCGATTCCGTTTCACGTTCATGCGGACGATGCCTTTGTCGCCGCCAATCCAAAGGTGTATCCCAACGAGCGGTTCGGCAAGGATGAGGCGTATCACTTCCTTGACGCGCCCAAGGGCCAGTGTCCCTACACGCACGTCGGGGTGCATGCCGGTGTGACGGGAAAGAATGTGGTCGAGGCGATGTTCCACAGCACCGACCACGTGATCGAGCTTTCGCCGGGGGCGTTGCAGAACTTCGGTGAAGGGTTCTTCGTTCAGGCGGGCTTATTCCATCGGCCCGGCACAGCCCTGACGCTGGAGATTCAACAGCCCAGCGACGTATACACGTTCTTCCAGGCCGATTTCGGTGGGCAACCGCTGGATGACGCGGTGCTGTGCCCCGGCTTCAAGCATCTGGAAGAGGCGGTCGAACGGGTGGTCAACTGGCCGAAGAACCTGGAGCCGAGCTTACTGGAGAGCGTGCGTCTTCGGCCAACGCCGATTGAACGAACGGTCAAAGGCGGCAGGGCTGAATGGGTTTATCCGCCCACCATGACCGACAAATTCAGCGGCATGCGGCTGACGGTCGAAACCATGATAACCATTGCGTTTGATGAGCCATGCGTGCTGTTTGTCTGGAGAGGATGGGGCATGCTCAATGGCCAAAGGATCGCTGGCGGCGGGGGCCCTGTGGGGCAGGCGGACGAGTTTTTCGTTGGTGTGCAGGCCGCTCAACGCGGGCTGGAGTTGAAGAATACCGGGGATGAGCCCCTGGTGGCGTTCGCGCTGTTTGCCCAGAAAGTCTGACGAAACCGTTCGGACCGGATCCGCGCTGAAAGCTTGGCCGCTCCCGCCGCCGGGTGTTTCATGTTCGGTTCATTCCCGGCTTACATGCGGGTTACCTGCCATCCAATAACGCAGTGGCCGGTGGGCCCAGTCGCCGGCATAGTGGACCCCGACACGCGGGCCGACGGCGATCTTTGCGGAGGGCAGGGCGCGGCTGCGCATGTGTTCGACGAAGAGGATGCTGCCGTCGACCAGATCCGTGCCGTCGAGGACGCGGTCGATGCCCAGGGCCTGACAAAGTCTGGCCGGACCGGAGCACAAGTCCGTGTCGCGTTTGATCTTCGTGCGGCGCGAACGCATGGCGTCGAGGCCTTCGGTGGGCTCGATGGCGCGGATGAGTACGGCCACGCCGTCGCCGGGCTTACCGGTGACGATGTTCATGCAGTGGTGCATGCCGTAGGTGAAGTAGACATAGGCGTGGCCGCCGCCGAGATACATGCTGTTGTTGCGCGGTGTGCGCCGGCCATTGAAGGTGTGGGCGGCCGCGTCAGCGGCACCGAGATAGGCCTCGGTCTCAACGATCGTTCCCGCAAGACGCTGTCCGTCGAGCACGCGCACCAACCGTTGGCCAAGCAGCGCGCGGGCGACGGTGACGGGATCGCGTTCATAGAAGTCGCGGGGCAGCATGGATGGAGGATACCGCTGTTCGCGCCCCGGCGGGATTCAATTGGCTCCGCCGTTCTGGACGGTCGATCCCAGAACCCTACGCGTAACTATGGAGACCGGCCAGCAGCAGGTTCACGCCCCAGTAGGTCCAGAGCATGACGAAGAAACCGACGACGCTCAGCCAGGCGGTGACCAGGGCACGGCGCCGCACGGCGAAGCGCAGGTGGATGACGATGAGATAGACGATCCAGGTAATCAGGGCCCAGGTTTCCTTGGGATCCCATGCCCACCAGCGGCCCCAGGCGTGATCGGCCCAGTAGGCTCCAAGCAGGATGCCCAAGCCCAGCAAGTAGAAGGCCAGTTGCAGAACGACCATCTGGGCCTGGTCCAGGTCAGCGGTCAGTCGCTGAGGGCCTGGGGCGACGTCGCCGCCCGCGTCGTCGTTGCCGCGCCCGTCACCCAAGGTGACGATGCCGACGCCCGCAGCCGCGACGGTGGCGCTGGTGCGGTCGCCGAAGTAGTGGACGGCCAGCAGGCACAGACTGATGAGAAAGCCCAAGGCGATCAGACCGTAGCTGGCTAAGACGATCGTCACATGGACCTTGAGGATGTTGCTGGTGGCGAGAATACCAGCGACGGGGGCGATCTCGTTGGAGGGGATGGGCAGGAAGCCGGCGACCATGAGGCTCACAGCCCCGAGAGCGGCGGCCGCAGGCCCGAAGATGAGCTGGCGGCGTAAAACCATCAGGGTGACACCGACGATGACGCCGAACCAGACAAGGGCGATGAACGACTCGTACTGGTTATGAAGCGGCAGCCAGTTGCGATCGGCCAGAAGCATGCGGATGACGATGCCGGCGGTGTGGGCGGCGAGTCCGATCCCAAGCAGGCCGATGCCCAGTGTCGCCAGTGTGCGCCGGCGGGCGCCCAACGCAATAAGCATGACGACAGCGGCGAGAAAGTAGGCCCAGAAGCCGATGGTGAATTTGCCGGTGCGGTTGTACCAGAGTTCGGCCGCGCGGCGGAAGGTGGACGGGTAGGTGGCGGGGTTGAGCGTCGGCAGGAGGTCGGCGAGCGCGGCGGCGGCGACATTGACTGCGTCGGCGTCGGCGCGGATCCACGCATCGGCCAGGGCGTTGATCTGGGTGAGAACCTGCCGACCGGCATGCGGTTCAAAGGCGGGCATGTTTGGGGGCGACGTCGAATCGGCGCTGGCCAGGGAGGCGTCGTGAAGTTGCGAGAGCGCCATCCACTTGTCATCGGACGTCGGTGGATTGACCATGCGCATCGCGCCCAGCGACAGCGTCGCCCCATCGTACATCTGGCCCGCGACCATGAGCTGGTCAAGACCCTTGCGCAGGCGCAGGTCGGCCGCCGCCTGGCTGAGCGCGGCATCGACGCGGCGGTCGGTCAGCTGCAATGGTGTAAGTCGGCCGAGTTTGAGATAGGTCTCCCGCTGGTTGGGTGGGATGACGGCTTCGACCAGCGAGCGGCGCAGCGGCAGAACTTCGATGTGAATCAGAGGCTGATGGTGATAGCGAGGCTTGGCCAGGGCCAGGTCGAGAAGCGTGAAGAGCGGCTCGCGGTAGGCGCCTTTGTCGAGCGTGCCGTCGTCACGGATCTGGACACGGCGGTATCTGGGTTTGCCGGTCAGTTCGATGAGGGTTTCGCGGGCGTAGGTATCGAGTATTTTCGCCCGCCCGCCATCAAAGATCGCAAGGGTTCGCAGGGGTGAGAGGTCCACAGCCTGGGCAAATGCAGCCCACTGCGCGTCGGTGATCTCGGTCGACTCGGCCGCCGTGGGATGCACCGGCATCGGATCGCCGGCGGTCGGGAGGGCGGGTGACTCGTGGAGCGGCGGGTGGGCGTTGCCCTCCACGGAACCACGCACCTGGGTGAAGGCTGGCGGCACCCCGAGCGTAAGAAGCAGCAAGGGCGCAAGCGTCAGCGCGAATCGTGTCAGGGGGTGTTTGGTTTTCATACGTATCTGCGTTGCAGTCGCCGTGTGATTCATGCGGCGTCTGCCTGAGGCGCGGCGTGAACGGTCGCAAACTCGGTCTGCAGACGTCGCTTGGCACGCTGGAGCAGCGCCGGCTTGACCCAGAAGGCCCAGGGGATGCCCGCCACCACCAGCACCGAGCCGATGAACACCACACGGATTGAGGCGTTGTTGCCCACGCCGATGATGGAAAATCGCTGCTGGTTGAGGAAGCGGCCATGCGCATCGACCGCGTGGCGCATGGGGTCGCGTGCGTCGCCGGGATCCCAGCCGGTCTGGCTGAGCTTGAGGCGGCCGAGGCGCATGTATTGAATCAGTCCGCCGAGGAAGCGGCCCTCGGCCAGGTCGACGGCGCGATCTAGTGTGAATGCATCGGCGATCAGCGGATGGTTGAGCCGCGTATCGCCACGGAGTGATTCACCGGTTGGCCGACCGTGGGCGTCGAGCATGTACAGGCCAAGGCGTGATACGTAATCGCGTGGGATTTCGGTGCCGGGATAGGGTTGCATCTCGAAGGCCTCGAGTTGCATGGCGAACGGCAGCGAACGCTTGACGCGACTGAAAGCCACGGCCAGCGGCATACCGTCGGGGAGCGTCACGACGGCTGGCTCGTTGCCCAGCTCGGGGATGTCGGGGTAACGCATGTGCGCAAGCCACAGACGTGTGGACCAAGTTGTGCCGTCAGCCTGCGGCATGGACAGGTCAACCGGCAACAGAGCGTGCAGGAAAGTGCCCTCGTCGGACGACTTGCGCTGGGAATCAGGCGTGGGGACGCCCACCCGCACCTGCCGCACATTGGACAGACGTTCGACGATGTGGCCCCATACTTCGCCCGATTCGGTGATGGCTAGAGGGAAGCGGTCGTCGTCAAAGTGCGTGGCCAGCGGCTGCTCGCCGGGAAGACGTGCGATCAGTTGCAGCGATCGCGCTTCGGGCGTGTCGGCGATCAGGTGGAACTGTGCGCGACTGCTATCCAGGTACGTCAGGCGAATGGAAGGATCAGGATCGCGCCGCCGTCCCATAGGTCCGACGTTGGGATCGTTGGGCGCGGGTACGAAGTCCTGGCTGCGCTCGGGGAAGCGATGCATGGCGATACGACGAAAGCCTTCATCCTCTGCGTGGCCGTCATTCGGGCGGGCGTGATGGATATCACGATGGACGTGGACGGTGACTCGGGTATCGCGTGCGTCCTCGTAGCCCGGCGTGGCGAAGGGCATACCGTAGTTACCGATGTCCTCGATGGTCAGGTGATAACCGGTGCCGTCAAGCGTGAGGTGCATGCCGGGTGCGATGGCATAGACGGCGCGGAAATCCTGGTCGGGAATCTCGACGATGAGGCCGTGTCGCGCCGGGCGTGATTCGCCGGGCAGGGAGGGGATTGGTGTGACAAGGTCCGTAACACGTTGGTCATCGGGCCGATAGAGGAATTCGACGGCGAAACCGGGCCATTGGATGTAACGCTGTGCGGGCTGCCGCGCGACGAGAGCGGTGTAGGCACCATCGACCGGGCGCTCCCGCTCGCCCAAGCCGAGGCGCAGGGCGGGGCTTGCGGCCTGGGGGGTCGTGGGGACGGCGGGCTCCCACCGGGATTCAAGCGTGCCGTAGGCCACGAAGCCGGGAATAGTCGCCTGCAACTGGTCGCCGAGGACAGAGCGAAATGCGTCCGACTCATGCAGGCGGATATCGAGCTGGCCTGGCGTGTGGTCGTTGTAGCGGGGTAGCTCGGGGACGGGGATCATGATCTCGCGGCCGGCGGCGTAGAAGAAGACAGCCGGCGCAGTGCGATCATAAAAGGCGGCGACGGGTCGGCCGCCCAGGTCATCACGAAAGAGCACAACGTCGCCCTCGACCTTGAACGTCCCATAGAACATGCTGCCGATGGCCAGCAGGACGATACCCGTATGCACACTGAGGACGCCGATGTTTACAAAGCGAAACTCGATGCGGCGGATGGTGGCCCAGATGAGGTTGACCACGAATAGGCCGAGGATGAGCTTCAGCGGCCACCAGGAAAAGAACTCCAACTCGGTCATCTCCAGCGAGGGCAAACGGTAGATGACGGTATCGAGGTGGGTGCGAATCCAAGGCTGATCGACGAGGTTGATCGCGGCGGTGCGGCAGGTGAGGGCGGTTGCGGCGAGGCTTGCCGTCAGAATGCACAGACAGGCGAGTACGCCGATTCTCGCCCCGAACTTGGCAAGCAGCAGTCCGACCGGGCCCAGGATGCCCAGCGCGATCAGGGCATAGACGCCGCCCAGAACCAGGAAACCGACCGGTACGCTTCCGATCGCTCCATAGATCATGACCAACGTCAGCAGGATCACGGCCATGGTGATCGAACTGAACGCCCGTGTCAGCCACCGCAACGGCGCGGGCAGTAGGAGGTCGGCCTGTCTGACTCGTTGGTACTTACGGCTCACGCGGTGGGTTTTCCGTGGTTGGGGCTGGCGCCGGGTGGTGGAGTTCGTGATCTGGGTGTCAAGCCGTATCGGTTCTGGAACGGTTGGCTTGTGAATGTGCGGACAGTATAGGGCCGATGGGAATGGAAGAAGCGGTGTGCGGTCCACCACGGGAGGCGCCATATAGAGGTCAATTTGGTGTGCTGATTGGCTCGCGCGTTCGGCCGTGTTCGTTCGGGACGAGCGGTTATAATTCGACCAACTACACTGACAAACCAGCCGCGTCTTGGATACAATGCGGCGCTTTGACCACCGCATGCGTTTTGTCAACACACGAAGCCATCCAACCTCACCACCATCAGCTCCGAGGAGCCCCCATGGTTTCCGGGACAGACTCCCAGACACGGCCGCAGACCAGCCACGATGATCGACAGGATCTGATTTCCGCGGTCGTTCGTTTCGCGGGCGACTCCGGAGACGGCATGCAGTTGGCGGGCACGCAGTTCACTGACACATCGGCCATCATCGGCAACGACGTGGCCACGCTGCCGGATTACCCGGCCGAGATTCGCGCTCCGGCGGGCACCGTGCCTGGGGTCTCGGGCTTTCAGATTCACTTCGCCGCCACCGACATCCACACGCCTGGCGATGAAGTCAACGCGCTGATTGCCATGAACCCGGCCGCGTTCAAGGCCCACATCGACGACGTGGTGGTCGGCGGCATCGTCGTCGTGAATGACAGCGAGTTCGACAAGGTCAATCTGCGCAAGGCCGGCTACGAGGAGGGGTATAATCCGCTCGACGACGAGACGTTTCAGCAGAAATACAAGATCTACCGCGTGCCGATCACGCGTCTGAATGAGGAAAGCCTGGCCGATTCGGGGTTGGGTGCCAAGGACGCGGGGCGATGCAAGAACATGTTCGCCCTCGGGCTGATCTACTACCTGTACGATCGTCCGCTGGACCAGACCATCAGATACATGAACGACTACTTCGGCAGCAAGAAGAAGCTGCCGCAGGTGGCCGCCGCGAACATTCAGGCGCTCAAAGCCGGCTTCTATTTCGGTGAGACGGCTGAAATTTTTCCCGTGCGATACCACGTTGCCAAGGCGTCGGCCAAACCCGGCGTGTACCGCAAAGTGACGGGCAACGAAGCGGCAGCCATGGGGCTGATCACCGCCGCCAAGCTCGCGGGTAAACAGCTCATCTACTGCACGTACCCGATCACCCCCGCCAGCGACATCCTGCATAGCCTCGCGGCCATGCGCCATTACGGCGTCAAGACGGTGCAGGCTGAGGACGAGATCGCAGCGGTTTGCGCGGCGATCGGCGTGTCATATGCGGGCCAGCTAGGCGTTACCGGTACCAGCGGGCCGGGTCTGGCGCTCAAGAGCGAAGCCATTGGCCTGGCGGTCATGACTGAATTACCGCTGGTGGTCGTCAATGTTCAGCGTGGCGGACCGAGCACGGGTTTGCCAACCAAAACCGAGCAATCGGACCTACTGCAGGCGATGTTCGGGCGCAACGGTGACTGCCCGGTGGTGGTTATTGCGGCGCAGAGCCCGGCGGACTGCTTCGACGCGGCGATCGAAGCCTGCCGCCTGGCGATGCAGTACATGGTGCCGGTGCTGCTGTTGAGCGATGGTTACATCGCCAATGGGGCGGAGCCTTGGCGCGTACCCAACCCGGACGATTTCCAGCCGATCACCGTGCTGCATCCGAAGGCGATCGATGGAGACGGGAGCGGCTTTGAGCCATATATGCGTGACGCCAAGGGCGCACGCCCCTGGGCGTTACCCGGCACACGGGGACTGGAGCACCGCATCGGAGGGCTCGAGAAGCAGGATGTGACCGGGAGTGTCAGTTACGATCCTGAGAATCATCAACGGATGACGGAGCTGCGTCATCATAAAGTGGAGAACATCGCAGACACCCTGCCGCCGGCCAAGCCGCTTGGGCCGGAGAGCGGCGACCTGCTGGTGGTGGGCTGGGGGGGGACCTATGGTTCGATTCGAAGTGCTGTGGAGCGGGCACGGGTCGAAGGCATTGATGTGGCGGCTTTGCACTTGCGCTATTTGAATCCGATGCCGAAAAACCTCGGCCAGGTGCTCAAGCGATTCAAGCGCATCCTGGTGCCGGAACTGAATACCGGGCAACTGCGGATGTTGCTGCGTGCCCGGTTCCTGGTCGACGCACGCGGACTGAATAAGATTCAAGGTAAGCCATTCCTGGTCGACGAAATCCTCCAGGGGATCCGACTGATGAGTACTGGCGGATGGGGTGAGGCCGAGAGCCTCTCGCCGCACAAGCACGAGGTGAAGGCGAAAGGCTGAGGCTGTTCGCCGGCGACGAAACACACAGCACAGGAACGCTTGCCACGAGCGATACGAATATGGCCAGTGAAACCACAACGCCAACACTCAAAGCCAAGGATTTCGCTTCCGATCAGGACGTGCGATGGTGTCCGGGCTGCGGGGACTACGCCATCCTCAACCAGGTGCGCAAGGTCTGCGCGCTCCTGGGACACAGACGCGAGAACACGGTCTTCGTTTCGGGCATCGGCTGTTCGAGTCGCTTTCCGTATTACATGGGCACGTATGGGTTCCACACGATTCACGGTCGCGCGCCGGCGATCGCGACCGGGCTCAAGGTCGCCAATCCCGAGCTGGACGTGTGGCTCGTCACGGGCGACGGTGACGGTCTGTCGATCGGCGGCAACCACCTGTTGCACATCCTGCGGCGCAACGTCAACGTGAACATCCTGCTGTTCAACAACCGCATCTATGGCCTGACCAAAGGCCAGTATTCGCCGACGAGCGAAGAGGGCAAGCGGACCAAGAGCAGCCCGATGGGCTCGATCGACCTACCCATCACGCCGCTGTCGATCGCTCTGGCCAGCGAGGCGAGCTTTGTGGCCCGGGCGGTGGACGTGGACCGCAACCTCGGCGATGTGCTCCAGGCCGCGGCGGAGCACCAGGGGGCATCGTTTGTCGAGATCTACCAGGACTGCAATATTTTCAATCACTTCGCCTTCAAGTACGCCACAGACAAGGCGACGAAGGACGACCATGTGATTTATCTCGAACACGGCAAGCCGATGGTTTTTGGGGTCAATCGCGACAAGGGACTGCGCCTGGACGGGAGCCGCAAGCCCGAAGTCGTGGAGTTGGGCAAGGGCATCGCCGAGGACGATCTGATTTTTCATGACGAGACGGACGAGAACCTCGCGTTTCTGCTTAGCCGGCTGTCTTACCCCGAATTCCCCGAGCCGATGGGCGTCTTTTACCGGGCGAAGGATGAGACGTACGAGACCCTCCTAGATCAGCAGGTGGCGGCCGCCATCGAAGCCCGCGGCGCAGGGACGCTCGACGCCTTGTTTAACGCCGGGGATACGTACACGGTTGAAGGTTGAGACGCACCAGCGCCGAATGCATGCCTGATGTTTCCCACCCCGCCCGGCGCGGGGTTTTTCTTTGGGGGCGATCGACGCCAGCGGCGACGGCGATATGATGCCCCGCCATGAGGCAGACGACCGTTGAAGGAGGTCGGTGATGAGCGCGTGGTATCCGGCATTGCGCACCCGGTTGGCGGACGCGGGACTACGACCGCGTGAGCTGACATTGGCGGGGGGGAAGCTGTTGGTGACCGAGCGTGGCGCGCGGGTCATGGCGGTTATGGGCAAGGGTCTGGACACAAACCCGTTCTGGACGCCGGTGACGATCGGCGAAATGCCGGCGGGAGGCGACCGCCTGTGGATCGCGCCCGAGGTGGCCTTCTTTTGGCCGAATCTGGAGAAAGCGAGGGAAGACCCGGTCAAGTGGAGCCGGGTGCCCGAGGCGATTGATCCCGGCCAGTACGCCGTCGCTCGTGCCGGTGAACGCGAGGTTCAGTTTGAAGCGGAGATGGAACTGACGGATGTACGGGTCGGGAAGACCATTCGCCTGCATGTCAGCCGCGGCGTGTATGCGATTGAGCCACTGGCCGATATGCCGTCACAAGTCAATGTGGTCAGTTACGGGACACGCCACGTCGTGGCGGCGATCGGCGGCGATGTGGGGGCGCTGGGTGGGACGTGGTCACTGCTGCAGTTGCCTGCGGCCGGCACGCTTATCTTTCCGACTACCCGCGACCTGAGCGTCGCGGACGACGTTCGCTCCTACTACGACCCGTTTGGGGATCGTCATGTGCAAGTGGGACGGCGCTGCGTGCGGTTTCTGATCGACGGCCAGCGACGCATCAAGATGGGCATTCTCGCGGAGTGGACCACGGGTCGCATGGGCTATTACCGGCAGATGGACGCCGGCAGGGCGGTACTTGTGCTGAGAGTTTTCGGGCCCCAGCCAGGACAGGTGTACCCCGACATGCCCCGCAGCGCCGACGCGAAAGCACGACGAGGAGGGGATTGTGTGCAGGCCTACAACGACGATGGTGGGCCCGCGAGCTTCGGTGAAATGGAGCATCACGATCCCGCGGTTGTGGTGGGTGATGGGCCCACCCACCAGAGTGCGTCATTCGTGACGCACATTTTCAGCGGCCCCGAGGCGGCGGTATGCGACGCGGGGGAACGCTTGCTCGGCGTTGCGATTGACGCTATCGCGTGAAGTTGGTCCCATGACGATGGCCCCATCACGGACTAGGTTGCGGAACTGTCTGGCCGCTCTCGAACGTGCGATTCCCCGTTATGCAGTCCACAAGCAACCGGGCGACATCCATCGGATCCAGGGTCTGATCGGGCGGAATGGCTGCATGATCGAAGAGGCGGCGCAGCATGGGTGTTTCGATCGCGCCGGGCGCGATAGCGACGGCTCGAACACCGTGGGCGGCGCCTTCTGTGCCGACGCAGTGGATGAACATATTCATCGCGGCCTTGGCCGGCGCATATAGCGAGAAGCCGGGGAACGGATCAAGGCTGGCCATGGAGGAGACGGCGGCGACACATCCGCGCTTCTGGCGGCAAAACATCGGCCATGCCGCCGTCGTCAGCAGGATCAAGGCGGTCACGTTGGTGTCCATGCAACGTCGCCAGGCCGCAGATGTGTTCTGTTCGATCGGCATGAGCGGTGCATCGCCCGCGACGTGTACAAGCACGTCCAGGCGGCCGAACTGTTTGACGGCTGTGTCGACCAGCCGGGCGGGCGCGTCGGGGTCGGTGAGGTCGGCAGGTATTGACGCGACCGTTGCCGTCGGGTTTTCGTCCTCGATGACGCGGCGGACTTCGGCGAGTTGGTCTGTCGATCGACCGGTGAGCAGCAGGGTGTAGCCGGCTCGTGCGAGCAGAATCGCTGTGGCACGGCCGACCGCGCCGGAGGCACCGGTGACAAGGGCGACGGGGGACTGCGTCATGATGGCCGCTCGCGGTGAGATTCAAAGACGCCGTGTATTCTGGGTACGGTGAGGGTGGCGTCAAACGATGTGTGCTAGGCTGCAGTGACAGCGGAGGCATCTCGACGATTCAACCGCAGCGGCCGTGCTTACCGCCTATACTTGCGGCATGCTACTTGGACCCACCGGCGCGTTTCGTCTGTTTCAGGCCTTCGGCATCGAGGTGTATCTGCATTGGACGTGGTTCATACTGGCCGCGTTTGTCGTGCAGTTTCGCCCGGATGGATGGTCGGCCGCGCAGCGTTTCACGGTGATGCTGGCGGTGTTCGCCATTGTGCTGATGCACGAGTTCGGTCATGCGCTGGCGTGCCGGTCTGTGGGCGGTCGCGCCGAGCGAATCGTACTCTGGCCGCTGGGGGGCGTGGCGTTCGTGCAGCCGCCGCAACGCCCGGGAGCCATGCTCTGGAGCATCGTGGCCGGCCCCCTGGTCAATGTGGTTCTGGCGCCGGTGCTATATATGGCATGGTGGGCAGCGGGAACGGCGTTGGGTCCATCCCCAGCGGCGATTCTGTTCCAGCTGATGTTCATGGTCAACCTGGGCCTGCTGATTTTCAACATGCTTCCGGTCTACCCGCTCGACGGGGGTCAGACGCTTCAGGCCCTTCTCTGGTTCATCGTCGGCAGAGTCAGGGCTCTGCGGATTGCAGCGTGGATCGGCGTGGTGATCGGCGTGGTGGCCGCCCTGGCGATGATGGCGACGGGCGAAATGTGGCTCATGGTGCTGGCCGTCTTCGTCGCCTGGCGTTCGTGGGAAGGCCTGCGGATCGCCAGGATTCTGGCGAGGGCCGAGGCAGCGGGTATCCCGATCGAGGATCCACGCGGGGCGACACGGCGCAACTGGCGTCCACCGGCGTAAGCCCGTGGCGCTTCATCATTCGACACCCGCAGTCGTGGGATGCGCAAAAAGAAACCCAAGGAAGTCATCCCTGGGTTTCACGTGTGATGCTCGTTGGCTGGTTGTACTTGGCGAGACTGGGCAACGTTTACGCCAAGCCGTCCTGCTTGGCCATGTGAACCAGCAGGTCGCCCACGCGGTTCGAATAACCCCACTCGTTGTCGTACCAGCTCACGACCTTGAAGAAGTTGCCGTTGAGTTCGATGCCGGCATCGGCGTCGAAGATCGACGACAGCTCGCAGGTGATGAAGTCGCTGGAGACGACCGGCTCATCGGTGTAACCGAGGATGCCCTTGAGCTCGCCTTCGGAGGCCTTCTTCATGGCGGCGCAGATGTCGGCGTAGGTGGTGGCCTTCTGCGTGCGGACGGTCAGGTCAACCACAGACACGTCGGCCGTTGGAATGCGGAAGGCCATGCCCGTCAGTTTGCCTTTGAGTTCGGGCATGGCAAGGGCCACAGCCTTGGCGGCACCGGTGGAGGCGGGGATGACATTGAAGCCCGCAGCCCGGCCGCCGCGCAGATCCTTTCTGGACGGGCCATCCTGTGTGGGCTGAGTGGCGGTAACAGCGTGGACGGTGGTCATCAGGCCCTCGGCGATGCCGAAGTTCTCGTGCAGCACCTTGGCGACGGGAGCCAGGCAGTTGGTGGTGCAGGATGCGTTGGAGACGACCTTGGCGCCCTTGTCCAGCGTCTTGTGATTCACGCCCATGACGATGGTGGGCACCTGGTCGGGTGTCTTGGTGGGTGCGGAGATGACCACGCGCTTGGCGCCAGCGGCCAGATGCTTGGCGGCGCTGTCATAGTCCGTGAACAGGCCGGTCGACTCGACGACATAGTCGGCCTTGACCTTGCCCCAAGGCAGGTTGGCCGGGTCGCGTTCGGCGCTGACGGGGATGCGCTTGCCATTGACAACGATGGCGTCACCGTCAGCGCTCACCTCGCCCTTGAACCGGCCGTGAATCGTGTCGTATTTGAGCAGGTAGGCCAGGCTCTCGGGCGGGAAAAGATCGTTGATGCCGACAAACTCGATGTTCGGGTTTTTCTGCGCCGCACGAAAGACCAGGCGCCCGATGCGGCCGAATCCGTTGATGCCTACCTTCAGAGCCATCGCTCCAACTCCGTGAAAAAGGGCCATTGCTGGACAGAGGAAACTGCATACAAGGCGGGCTGCGTGGCCATGGCCGGTGGGGTCCGGGTCCATGTGCAGACCTGGCAGTCGGCCTACGTTAGGGGCTGGCGGCCGAGTGTCAAATCATAAGCTTCCATCGCGCCGGCGGCGAGCCAGCCCGCCGCGGCTTGAGCCGCGAGGGCTCATCTGGGACGATCGACCTATGGCGCGACGTGTCTATGGCCAACCGACAGGCAACTCCGTGAACAGACGGGCATCCGGCGGCCGCGGCGATGTGGTCGCTTCGAATGCCGGACGATCGATGGCCGAAATGCTTTGGACGGTGTCACAATTGGCCGCTCGGGTGAAGGCGGTGGTGGCTCAGGGGTTCCCCCAGCGGGTTCGGGTTATCGGTGAGATCAGCAATTTCAGCGATCGAACCCACTGGTTTTTTTCCCTCAAGGACGAAGGGGCGACGATCCGCTGCGTGTGCTTCGCCTCGGCGGCACGGCGGGTGAGCTTTGGGGTGTCGGACGGCATGGCGGTGATCGCCACGGGCCGGCTGGATTACTACGACGCCGCGGGGCAATTGCAGTTGTACGTCGATCGCCTCGAACCGGTGGGCGTCGGTGAACTTGAACTGAGATTTCGCCAGTTGTGCGAGGAACTGCGGTCCAAAGGTTATTTCGCCGAGTCACGCAAGAAGCCGTTGCCTGCTGTACCTCAGGCGGTGGCGGTGGTGACGTCGCGCAGCGGAGCGGCTCTCCAGGACGTGGTCAAGACGGCCCGAAACCGATGGGCGGGTTGTCGGCTGGTGTTGGTGGACGTGCGCGTGCAGGGACCATCCGCTGCACCGCAGATCGCCGCAGCCATCAATTACCTTTCCCGTGAAGCGGCCGACCTGGGTATTCAGGCGATCATTCTGACACGAGGCGGCGGTTCAATGGAGGATCTGTGGGCGTTCAACGAACGAGTGGTGGCGGAAGCCGTCTATCGCTGCCAGTTGCCGTTGGTCGCGGCGATCGGCCACGAGACGGACACGACGATTGCCGAGCTGGTGGCCGATGTGCGGTGCTCCACACCGACGCAGGCGGCCATGCGTGTGGTGCCGGACGCGACGGCACTGCGTGAGCAACTGGATCAGTGGGGCCGTCGCCTCGCCTTGCTCACGGCACGGGTGGTGGAGCAGGCGAGGCAGCGACTGGCGGCCTCGGCAGGTCGGCCGATGTTCCGCCGTCCGCGGCAGATGGCCGAGTCGCACCGTCACAGACTCCACGATTTCGCCCGGCGTTTGACGGCCGGTCTGCCTCATCGCGTCGCGACGGCTCGCCTGAACCTTGAAGCCGTCGCACGACAACTGGAAGCGGTCGGCCCCATGAATGTGCTGCGGCGGGGGTATTCATACACCAAAGGGCCCAACGGCACGGTTCTGCGCAGCGCCCTGGTTGTCCATGAGGGTGACTTGATCGAAACAGTTCTGGCCGAGGGCAGTCTCCGTAGCCGCATCGAGAATAAGGGGCAGGTGTCGTCAAAACGGCGGACGGGTCGATCATCGAACGGCGGACGGCGGACTGCGTTCACTGCGTCGTCGGCGCAGGACAGCTTGTTTTAGAAGGGCGAGAGTGCGCGCGGCGGGTGCCACGCAGTTACACTGACCGGCAGCAAAGCGGAAGCGAGCATAGAGCGATGGCGAAAAAGCCTGACAAGAAGTTGACGTACGAACAGGCGATCGCGAGTCTTGAACAGCTGATCGAGGAAATCGAGTCCGGTGATGCAGGGCTGGAGCAGACGCTGGAGTCATACGAGAAGGGCGTGAAGCTCATCAGCCACTGCCGATCCATTCTGGAACGCGTCGAAAAACGTATGACAGAACTCAAGGTTCAGGATCAGGCGATGGAAAGCGACGACACGGACGAGGTGGTCGAGGCTGACGCGGACTTCGAGGATGGGTGGAACGCTGAGGATGACCAGCGGGGGCCGAACGCCCATGGTTGAGCCTGTGTTCTGGACCTGTTTTGCGTTTGTGCTGATCTTCGGCGCGGTGGTGGGTAGTTTCTTGAACGTGGTGATATACCGCCTGCCGGTGGGCCAAAGCATCGTGCATCCTCCCTCGCGTTGCCCCAACTGCGGGCGGCGGCTGAGCTGGTTCGACAATGTCCCGGTGCTGGCATGGTGTTACCTCCGCGGCCGCTGCCGAACGTGCGGCGCGGCGATCAGTGTGCAATACCCCCTGGTCGAGGCGGTGACGTCGCTGCTGTTCGGCTTGACGTTCTGGGTACTGCTGGTGGGCGACTGGCGGCCGAATCTGGCGGGCTTGGGTGGTGGGGCGCAGGCGGCGGCGGGGGCGATGGTGGTGGCGGTGCATCTGGCGCTGGTTGGGTCGCTGCTGGCCGCGTCCCTGATCGACGCCAAGCTGTACATCATTCCGTTGGAGATACCTTGGTTCGCCACGGCGGTGGCGGTGATCGGCTGGCCCGCGGCGGCGTTGTGGCTGCCCGAGGGCGTGGCGGTCGATGGGCCGCTGAGGGTGACCAGCGTTCTAGTGGTCGCGGCGGCGGGGGGGGGGGTGGCGGGGGGGGGGGGGGGGGGGTTGGTGATCGCCAATGTGCTGGTGCGAACAAGATTGCTGCCGCGCAGCTTCGAAGGACCGCCGGAAGGGGCATCGCCTGGCGTGGCGAAGGGTCAGGATAACGGTCCAGGTTGGCAGCAGCATCAGCATCCACGGCGCGAGATGTGTAAGGAATTACTGTTTCTTGTCTTTCCGCTAGCGGCGGCGGCCGCGGCGGCGGCGGCGATTCAGGCCCTGGGCACCGGCCCGGTGCTACCTCGGTGGGCGCAGGTGCTGACCGGTGTAGCTCTCGGGTACCTGGTCGGCGGCGGACTGATCTGGGTTATTCGAATCCTGGGAACCATGGCCTTCGGACGCGAGGCGATGGGGCTGGGTGATGTCCATCTGATGGCGGCCGTCGGGGCGGTGCTCGGGGCGGCCGACGCGGCGTTAGTCATATTCCTGACGCCGTTTCCCGCCTTGCTTTTGATCGCGGTGGTACGCGGGGTGGGTTGGATGCTGAAGCATCACGGCCGCGAGATCCCCTATGGACCGTACCTGTCGCTGACAGCCGTGGCCTTGATGCTGGGTCGCCAACCGATATGGGCGGTGATTTCTGGTATCTTTGCTCCCTAGCGGCTGTTTTCAGACGCGGGAAGGCCGCGACTGGTTCGACGTGATGAGGCGGTCAGAGTCAGAGACGAAAGGGCCGAAGATGAGCGCGAAGACAGTGGCACGGACGAAGACGACGGCGTTGCTTGTGCTGGCGGTCGTGATGCTCGGCGGTTGTGAAACCAATCGGTTGCGCAAGGAGCGTGATGCGCTATGGACGCAGAACCAGGAGTTGCAGACTGAGCTTGAGGCTAAGCGATCGGCTCTGGATGCGGCCGAGAACGAAAGGGCCGCGCTGATGAGCCAACTCGCGTCCATGGAAGCCTCTTCGCGTCGTCCGACGGCGGTGGGTGCTACCGGGTTTGAAGGGATCGCGGGGATTGAGACCGAACGTCGTGCCGGGGGCATCGCCGTTCGCGTGCCTGGTGATGTGTTGTTCGCTTCAGGCAAGGTCGATTTGCGGGCAGAGGCCCAGAAGACACTCGACCAGATCGCCGCTGTGCTCAAGACCGAATACGCGGGTACGACCGTGCGCGTCGAGGGTTATACCGATACCGACCCGATCAAGAAGAGCAAGTGGAAGGATAATCTCGAGTTGAGCCTTCAACGCGCGGCGGCGGTTCACCGCTATCTGGAATCCAAGGGTCTGGCCCCCGAAGATCTTTACGCAGCCGGTTTCGGGCAGTGGCATCCGCGCGAGAGCAAGGCCAAGAGCCGTCGTGTCGAGATTGTTGTACTTGCTCAGTGAGTGGCACTGGCGCTTACCCCTTGTCCATCGCGATTGTCGCTTCTTGCGGGAATTCCTGTGATACCCCGTCGCCGATCGCCCGTCGGCAATCTCAATACCCATGATCGGCATTATCGACTACGGCATGGGCAACCTGCGGAGCGTGCAGAAGGCATTCGAGCACGAGGGGGCTGACGCACGCATCCTGGCTGGTCCGGATGGTCTGGAGAGCATCGGCCACTTGGTGCTTCCGGGCGTCGGCGCTTTCGCGGACGGCATGGATCACCTGCGGCGGCGCGGCTGGATCGACGCGATTCGCGGCTTCGCGCAATCGGGCCGACCGCTTCTGGGCATCTGCCTTGGACTGCAATTGCTCTTTGAAGGTTCGCAGGAGGATGCGGCAGGCCCGGAGGAACCGGTGCCCGGCCTGGGTATTCTGCCCGGGCAGGTGGTGAGCTTCGAGCAGAGTTATGACGACGAAGGTTGTCCTCGCCTCAAGATTCCGCACATGGGCTGGAACACACTGGACTGGCAGCGGGATGATCCGCTCCTGACGGGGCTGGTTCGCGGTGAAGCGGCCGTCTACTTTGTGCATGGCTATTACGTTGACTGTGTGGCCCGAGCGGCCAGCGACCCTGCCGCAGGCGCCATTGTTTCGTCGACCACCGAATATCCCGAAGGGACGCCGTTTTGTGCCTCGGTCTGGCGCGACAACATCTGGGCCACGCAGTTCCACCCCGAGAAGAGCCAGCGTGTGGGGCTGCGCATGCTCCGCAACTTCGCCCGCCTGTAACGGTGTGCGCTGATGTGTTCCCAAGCCGTCACGAAAAGCCATGAGCAACCAGGTCTCCCGTGTGTGCGACGCCACGCCGTTCCCGCTATTGGCGGATCCGGAGCGCTATGTGCCATGCCGGTGGGATCTCATCGCTGACGCCGACAAACGGGTCTATTGGCTCGACCTGTTTCGCCGTCACTGGCCATCCATGCTTGACCACGCCAGATGCGAAGCGATCGACCGCGGGTTGGCCGGCTCGGATCTGGCTGACCGTATCGAGCACGCCGATGGTGACTTTCGTGGATGGCTGGATACGGTGGAGCGAGATCCAGGGCGTTTCGGGCGGTTGGACATACTGACGATCTGTGAGGCACGGCAGGCGGCGGTGGATCGCGTCGGTCTGAGCGACCCATATCGACTGGTGAAGGCTAAAGAGAACGCCCTGGCGATAAAGCTGCTGCCGGGACGGCTGTCGCAACTTGATGCGATGCCATCCATGGATCGTGCGAGGGCGACGATCGAAGGCGTATTCGCCGGCAACATTTTCGATCTCGGAGCTGTGTCCACCAACGCGATGTTCGAAAAGGGCGGCGTGGATTTCCATGCCGTGCGTGCGAAGCTCAAGCCCCGGCCGTGGTTCCATGACGATCTGGACGCATGGCTGGCTCGGCTGGCGGAACACGAACGGCCCCGTGCCCAACGCCGAATGCGATCGGCGGTCCTGTTCGTCGACAATGCCGGCCCGGATGTTCTGCTGGGGATGCTGCCCTTCGCTCGTGATCTGCTACAGCGTGGGGTGGATGTGTTATTGACCGCCAACAGCGGACCGGCGCTCAATGACGTCACCCATGATGAATTGACCGCCCTGATCGACGTGGTAGCGGGCTTGGATCCAGTGGTGTCGGAAGCCCATGCCGAGGGCCGGCTGGAACTTGTGGCCAGCGGCAACCGGCAGCCGTTGATCGACCTGAGGCAGGTATCGGGGGAACTTGCTGCTGCGATCCAGCGGCGGCGGTGCGACCTGGTGGTTCTTGAGGGCATGGGACGGGCGATTGAGAGCAACTTTGAGGCGCCCTTCACATGTGACTGTCTCAAGCTGGCCATGATCAAGGACGAAGGCGTGGCTGTGGCTTTGGGGGCGCGTACATTCGATCTGGCGTGTCGCTTCGAGGCGGCCCCCGGCTCTGTCGCCGCCGCTGAGGAAAAATCGGGAACCCCTGCAATAGCTTGAAGCGGCGTACGTTTTCCTTCGGGAGCGTACGATCGCGGTATCCGAGCGTGCGGGTTGTGCCCATTGGGATCGACCATGCGAAACGGACGGACCATGGCGCGGACGGGCAGGTTCTGCGGCTTCACCCTGATTGAGCTGCTGGTGGTCATTTCGATCGTCGGCATACTGATCGGTCTGACCATGCCTGCTCTTTCGGCGGTGCGACGCAGCGCTCGCAAGGTCGCCTGTGGCAGTAACCTCAAACAGATCGGCCATGTCATCACGCAGTACCAGGGCGATCATCAGGACAGATTCCCCGCAGCCCGATACATGCCGCCGCCGCTGGTAAGTTCGGATGTCAGTCCGCCGCTGGACGAGGCGTTGTCGGCCTACATGCCCGCGAGCCGGGAGAGGCCCAACGCGATCTATCACTGCCCGGGCGATGTCGGCGGCGTATTCGATCTTTGCGGCATGAGTTACCAGTACGAGAGCTCCCTCAGCAGCCGACGCTTGCAGGACATCTGGCCGGTTCAACGGCGGGGCGTATCGGCTTCGGACGTTGTGGTGATGCGGGATTTTGACGGCGGTGATTTCGCGACCAACAATGGTGAGATCACCATCGCGTTTTTCCACGATCTGCGCAACCTTCTGTTTGCCGATGGACACGTGGGGAATTTCTAATGCGAAGCCACCTCGACAATTTACGGAAGAAGCCGTCTGGTTCAGCGAAAAAAGGGGGCGGAACAGTCATTGGCGGATATCGCCGCTGGCTCGCCTATGGGTTGCCCATCGTGGCGATTATGGTGTTGATGGGTGGTGCGACGCTGGCTTGGCTGCTCACCCCACCTGCGATGCCCGGTGACGCGACGGCGGCTCTCAAGGTGCTGACTTCGCCACGCTTCACCCGTCTGGATGACATCCGAAAGCAGCGGTATCACGACCGCATCGGCGAGTTGTTCCGTGATATGGATGCCGATGCTCGTCTGGCATTCAGGGAGCAGATGCGTACGGACTCGGAGTTGCGTGAGCAATTACGCAACATGATGCGCGACCGGATGCGGGATCAGGCTCGGCGCTTTGCCGATGGCAGTCCCGAGGAACGGGTGGCCATGTTGGACGAAATGATCGACCGTCGCGGTCAGTGGGGGGGCGATCGCGGTGCCGGTCCGCCGCGTGACCAAGCCGGTCCGCCACGTGACCAACAAGAGTCGCGTGAACCCCGTGAACCGCGCGGCGACCCACGTGAGCGTGCGGCCGACCGTTTCGAGCAGGGCAACCCCCAGGACCAGGCCCTCATGGGTGAGTTTTTCCGCGCCCTTCGGGCCAGGAGCCAGCAGCGTGGCGGTGGGTCTCGTTGAGTGACGCGATGGCATCCAGAGTAGTTTAGGTTGTGATGTCCTGAGGCCGTTTGCCTTTCGTCGATCTAACGACGATCATGTCTTGACCGAATGGCGTTTGGCGACTTGGCGCGGCGAATCGAGGACTGACCGCCGCGGCCCCAGGCGACGGCCAAACCAGAACTACAACCCACCTTCACCGCCGCCGGCGGGAATCGAGCAATCCTTTGATCCAGTCGAACACGCAGGCTCAAACGCCGACGATCCACGGCGTCCCCGATATCTCCGCACACCCGCGCCATCCCAAGGGAGTCAAGGCTCGCGTTCTGCTGACCAGTGTCTTCGGGCCTTACGCACGCGATGATGAGTATGGCAGCAGGGCGATCAACCCGATGGAGCTGTATCACAATCAGGTGACCCGCGTGCAGGGTGCTTTCTCGCTGCGCATGTTCCACCGCTCGTGGGGGCTCATGCTCATTCAGAAGAACATCGCGTCCCCATGCACCCTGCTGGACTTCCCTGTGCTGGAGCGATTTATCGAAGAACTGCGGAGCCAGCGCTATGACGTGATCGGTATCAGCGCCATCATTCCCAACGTGAAGAAAGTGCAGGTGATGTGCCGCCTCATACGGGAGCATCAACCGCAAGCCACGATCGTCATCGGCGGCCACATCGCCAACATGCCCTCGCTGGCCGACCGTGTTGATGCCGACCACATCGTTCGTGGCGAAGGCGTAAGCTGGTTCCGCCGTTTCCTGGGACAGCGGTGCGATCAGCCAATTCGCCATCCACACATTCTCTCGGGGCTGGGGACGCGTTCCTTCGGCATCACGTTGCGTGACAAGCCGGGCGATGTCGCGGCCACGTTGATTCCATCAGTCGGGTGTCCGGTGGGCTGCAACTTCTGTTCGACCAGCGCGATGTTCGGTGGCAAGGGCCGATTCATTGATTTCTATCGAACCGGCGACGAGCTGTTCGGCGTCATGTGCGAACTCGAAGAGGCGATGAAAGTGCGTTCTTTTTTTGTCATGGACGAGAACTTTCTGCTGCACCGCAAGCGGGCGCTTCGTCTGCTGGAACTGATACGTGCCCACGACAAGGCGTGGGCGCTATACGTATTCTCGTCTGCCAACGTGCTCAAGTCCTATTCAATCGAGCAGCTTGTGGGGCTGGGCATCTCATGGGTGTGGATGGGGCTGGAGGGCGAGAACAGCCAGTACGCCAAGCTTAGTGGAGCCCACACGCTCGATCTGGTGAAGACGCTGCAATCGCACGGCATTCGCGTCCTGGGGTCGACGATCATTGGTCTGGAGGAACACACGCCCGAGAATCTCGACGCGGCCATCGATTATGCGGTGCGCCACGACACGGAGTTCCACCAGTTCATGCTCTACACTCCCATACCCGGCACGCCGCTCTGGAAGCAGATGGAGGAGGATGGCCTGCTGATCGATGTCGAATGCGACCAGGCCGCGGACACCCACGGACAACTGCGGTTCAACTACCATCATCCGCATCTGCCCGCGGGTTCAGAATCAGAGTTTCTGCTGCGGGCCTTTGAGCGTGACTTCGAGATCAACGGGCCGAGCATTGCCCGCGTGGCCCGCACAACACTGGCGGGTTACCGCCGCTATCGTCAGCATCCCGAGGCCCGCATCCGGGCCCGTTTTGCCGCCGATGCGAGCGGGCTGGCCACAACTTTAGCCGGGGCGCTCTGGGCGGCCCGCAAATGGTTTGCGGACAAACCGCAACTGCAGGCTCGACTGGGTGCAACATTGCACGATCTCTATCGCACCTTTGGCTTGCGTGCCCGCCTTGCGGCCCCTCTGATCGGTCGGTATATCCACCACAAGCTTCGCATCGAGCACGAACGGCTGAGCCGTGGCTGGACGTATGAACCGCCAACGTTCTATGAAATGAACGATGCGGCGATGGCTGTCGCGTCGACAGCCGATGCGGAGCCTTTGGAAGTCCGTGGGTGGGATGCATCGGTGGCCGGGGCGCCCACGTGACGTACGCGGTGGAATCGCGAGATCTTGGTACCGGGTTGGGTCAGCCGCGCAAGCGAGCAATCAATGCGTCGGCAAAAGCGTCCGTGCCCAGCTCGCCGCCCAGGTCGCGGGTGCGCTGCCCGTCGGCCAAAGCATGGTCGTAGGCGTTCTTGATCTTCTCAGCCGTGGTTCGGCAGGCATTGTCGCCGCGCTGCTCGGCCAGATGGTTGAGCATCATGACCGCGGACATCAGCAGAGCCAGAGGATTGGCGACGTTCTTGCCTGCGATATCCGGGGCCGAGCCGTGGACGGCCTCAAAGACGGCATGGTTGTCGCCAATATTGGCGCCAGGCACAACACCCAAGCCTCCGACAAGTCCGGCACACAGATCGCTGACCACATCGCCGTAGAGATTCTCAAGCAGCAGCATATCGAACTGGGTCGGATCCTGGACCATCTTCATGCAGCCGGCGTCAATGATCATCTCGTTGTAGAGGATGTTCGGGTAGTCCCTGCGGGCGATGGGACGGCAGCAGTTGAGAAACATGCCGTCGGTCATCTTCATGATGTTGGCTTTGTGAAATATCGTGAGCTTGCGACGCTGCCGCTGGGTGGCGTAGCGAAAGGCCCAGTGGGCGATGCGTGAGCAGGCCTTTTCAGTGGCGACTTTCATGCTCATGACCACGCCGTCGGTTACTTCGTTTTCGACACCGCTGTAGAGGCCCTCGGTGTTCTCGCGAATAATCACCAGGTCGACGTTTTCGTAACGTGTTCTGACGCCGGGCATGTTGCGCACGGGGCGAACGGCGGCGTAGAGGTTCAGCCGCTTGCGCAGGGCGACGTTGACGGAGGTGAAACCTTTGCCGACCGGTGTGGTGCATGGACCTTTGAGCGCCACGCCATGCTGGGCGATGGCTTCCACCGTCGGGCTCGGCAGGACGTCCAGTCCGCGCTCAAGCGCCGCCAGGCCGGCCACATGTTCATGATAGGTCAGGGGGGCCTCTGCCGCGTCCAGGACGCGGCGAACCGCGGCCGCAACCTCGGGGCCGATGCCGTCTCCGGGAATGAGGACAACGTCATGCATGGTGATATTCGGGCAAGCGTGAATGGAGAGTTCGGTGGATGAGCGTACACGGGGGCGGGCGTCCCTATCGCGGACGGCTCTAACGTGTCAACGGGGACGGGCTGGCGGCCTGCTCGTCCGCAGCTCGCTGCCGCAGCATGTCCAGCATCGCGCGGACTTCGTCGGCCATCTTGGTGTTGGGGAAATCACGAATGATTTGATGGCCGACCTCCAGGCCGCGAGTCCATTCCTTGTCGTGGACCGCCAGCTTGAACTGAACACCGAGGTTGTCGCGTTTCTTGCCGATGACACCTCGAGCGGTCTCGCGAAAGGGAGCGGCCTCCTGCTCGGTGAGATAGCGATCGAGGGCGTGCAACAGCTCCATCGCCCCGTCCACATCATCACGTTCGGCGGCGCGTAGAAATTCGCGCTCCAGCTCATGTTTGCGGTTTTCGTACGCCTGGCGGACGCGGTCAGGCAAGTTGGCGCAGCGCGGGGTATCCGGATACATCCGCTGTATGCGGCCCACTTCGGCGAAGGCCTGCTCCCATTGCTCGCGGGCGGTCAGGTCATCGACACGGGCGATGGCCTTGTTGACGCTGGCATTGACGTCTGCATTGCGTGCGTCCATGATCTGCTGGCGGAATTCCTCGGCCTCCTCGCGGTAGCCATAGGTTTCGCTCATCTGGTTGACCATGACCATGGCCGCATCGAAATCACCCTTGCTCAGATCATGGCGGATGGCGTCGCGCAGCACCTGCCGGTCCTTGCCCCGATAGGCGATACGCTTGGCCAGGTCGCTGACCAACAAACGCTCGTTGACAGAGTCAAGAAGCGTGGCGAGTTCGGTGAGCCGTTCATGAATCGCATCCAGTCGCGGCGCGACAGCGCCGAGAGCGGCCATGCGAAAAGATGCGATCAGCAAACACAGGAGGCTGCCCAAAACCGTGGTCGCGGTAAGCACGACCATCCAGAGCGGCAGAGCGGCAAACGTCTGGTCACCGCTTCGCAGGGCGTCGTCGCCGATGCCTGCCGGGCGATAGCAGATACCGACAGCGACGATGAGCAAGGCCAAGCCGACGAGGACGAAGGCCCATGTCGACCAGAGCGGGTTTGTTGGCGGCGGAGACGAGTCGGCGTGGCGCTGAGAGTCTGGCATGGCTCAGTCCTGTTGGCGTGCGGAAGGCGTCTTGATCGGTCAGGCCGTTGTAGATTCTTCAGCCGGTTGGCTGCGTTCCAGGATCCTTTGCGGCTGGGCGCCACGGATGTCCGGCAAAGAGCTTCAGCTCCCCGGCGTCGGCTGACAGGCGCCGTTGCCGCAGTCAAAGGTGATCGGAACAAGGCACATGAAGGTCAGCGGCTGGGTGCCGATGTTGCGGAACTGGTGCGTTTCATTGGCGGGCATGAAAACCACGGTGCCCGCCTCAACGGGTCGGATGGTCGATCCATCGGTGCCGCCGACAACCTGTCCTTTGCCGCTGACGACCATGACTTCGTGTTCGTAGTTGTGCTTGTGCAGCGGCGTACAGCCGCCGGGCTGAACCTCGAAAAGTCGCATGGCGAAATTCGGGGCCCCGTCGTCGCGGCCGACCATAAGCCGCATGGTCACTCCACGGGTGCCGGGCAGGTCCATGGTCTGGGAGGGAACATCGTGCTGGCTGCGGACGATCATGTGGAGTTCCAATCCAACAATCTCGATGCGACACGCCTCACAGTTCGCGTAAACGGCGGCGTAGGCCGCAGATTACCGTCCGGCGGCCACGACGTGCACTTAATATTGTAGCGTTACCCACCCGGCCCGGTTCGCGCCGAGTCATGCATCGACGGTGCCGAGCTGGATCACGGCGCCGCACTGTGCGCACCGGACGCGCTGGTCGAGGTCTATCTTGCCGGGGGCGTCGAGCAATCCAGCGTCGAGGATGGTTCGGGCAGCGTGGACGCAGAGTCCAGCCGGCATGGTGGGGCCTACGGGGTAGGTCGCGCCTGCCTTGTTCGGGGCGGGACAGCGGCGGCCGGTAGCGGTGGTGAAGTGGGCTTCGAACCAGATGCCGTTGGCTGTATCGGCCATCGCGGTCGCATGCGGTACAGCGTCACGCGGCGAGATCTCAACCACGTCGCGCTTTGCGTCCAGTGCCTTATTGACCAGCTCATCGGCCTGTTTGTTGTGGTCGCGGCGAATATCTTCAATGCGCCACTGCGAAAAGCGACTCAGCGCCTTGCGGGCCTGGTCGAACAGGGGTTTGAGATCGTCCGCTTTCACCCGGTACTCACCGCGAATCTGCCGTGCCATGAGCTGGGAATCGGTACGGATCAGCAACCGTTTGGCCCCGAGTTCGGCGGCGGCGTCGAGGGCATGCAGCAAGCCGCGGTACTCGGCCACATTGTTGGTGGCGCGACCCAGGTAGTAGCCGGCCGCATGGAGATGTTGGCCGGTCTCTGCGTCCTGGATGTGCACGCCGGCGGCCGCCGGACCGGGATTGCCGCGCGACCCGCCGTCAATATGGATGGTGACGTTCATCAATGAAAAGTCGTAACGCGACGGCGAGTGGGTCGTTCGCCACGCCTGCGGCAAGGTTGCTCAAGAGGAGCTGGCGGTGGACTTGGCGGCGAAGGATTCGCGCAGGGCGTCAGCAACGTACAGAATGCGTCCGCAGTTGGAGCAGATGACCGGCCTGTCGGTGCCGCTGAGCAGGGCATTGAGCAACTCGACGGGAATGCTCATAAAACAGCCGCCGCAACTGAACTCCATGTGGCGGCGGCTTTCTTCAATCACCTCGGCCATGGCTTCTTCTTCGTGAGCCTGGGCGGCCCGTTCGTAAACCTCCAGCAGATCAGGCGGCAGCTGCGATGCGGCGGCGTCTCGCTTGGCCTGTATTTCGGCCAGTTCATCCCCAAGATCCCGCTCGGCGGCAGTCACCTCGTCAGCCGCCACGCTGACAAGCTTCTGTTGATCGGCCACTTTGGCGGTGATGGCGTCGAGTTCGCCTTTGAAGCGGTCCACCCGCTCCATCTGTTCGAGGGCTTGCTCCTCAAGCTTGCCTTTATCGATCTTGAGCGTGTTGACCTCGACGAGGAGGGCCGAATACTCTTTATTGTTGCGGATGCTGTTCATCTGCTCGCGCAGGCGCTGTGTCTTCTGGTCGACGTCCCGGGCCTGGTGCTCCAGTCCCGCAGCGGCTACTTGAGCCTGACGATGCTGGCCTTCAATCTCTCGCTTTTGCTGTTCGAATTGTTGGAGGCGGGTCTTCTGAGTGTTCAGACGGCGCTTGGCCGCGTCCAGTCGCCCACGCAGCCCCCGCAGGTGTTTATCGGCCAGAAACAGGTCATAGAGCTTTTTCTGCATGGTCCTCTAATTCCGCAGATCGGATTTCGCAGTCGGGTTGCGTCAATCCCCTGTATTCTAGCAGAACCGGCGATGGGTGCCGAGCGGGCGAGGTCGTTTTCTGGCCGGCGACTCGGTCCCCCGAACGTCGGTGGCAAGCTGGGTGGAGGTTGGGATGGTTTGCCTCGACCGTTGCCGCACCTTAAAATCCCACTCTTGACCCGACGGGGGTGTAGCTCAGTTGGGAGAGCGCTTGCATGGCATGCAAGAGGTCAGGGGTTCGAGCCCCCTCACCTCCATGACCCGTCGACCCCGGCCCACGCGGCCGGGGTTTTTGTTGCGCCTGGGGTCAGGTTGGCCATTTCCGACCGGGCTATTGAGGCCCTGGACCATGCACCTGCCTATATCGGGCTGGTGAATCGGGCGGCGTCTGCTACCTTTTCGCCGGTCGGAGGCGGGCAGTGGGTCCGGCCCCGACGTATCTACCGCGACAGGAGGGCTGGCATGCCCATCATCACGATCATCGGCGGCGGCAGCGGCAAGTTCGTGCGCGAGCTTGTCGTGGACTTCTTCAGCTTCGAGGCCTTGCACCATGTAGAGCTTCGGCTGATGGATATTGACCAGCAGCGCGTGGAGCGTTCCGAGCGGCTGGTCAAGAAAATCATCGCCGACCGCAAACTGCCGGCCAAAGTGTGGTCGACCACCGACCGCCGCGCGGCACTCGATGGGGCCGACTACGTGATCGTCACGATCATGGCTGGCGGGTTCGATCGCTACCATGCCGACGTCGCGATCCCCGCCGAGTACGGCATCTACCAGGCGGTGAGCGATACGACCGGCCCTGGCGCGGTGATGCGAATTCTGCGGACGGCTCCGGTGCTGCGCGGCATCGCGGCCGATCTGGCCGAGTTGGCGCCCAGCGCCTGGCTTCTCAACTACGCCAACCCAATGGCAATGAATATCTGGACGTTGCTGGATGCGGGCCATCAACGGACCGTGGGGCTGTGCCACAGCATTCAAGGTTTCCTCTACTGGCACATGCAGCATTGGCTTGAGGTGCCGTTGGAGAAGCTGCGTTACGAGGCGGCCGGCATCAACCACGTCAACTTCTACCTGCGCCTTGAAGACGATCAGGGCAACGACCTGTACCCGAAGCTTCGCGAGGCGAAGCCGCGGGTGCTGGAGAAAGATCCGAAGGAGAAGGTGCGGTTCGAGCTGCTCGAACATCTGGGCTACTTCCCGGCCGAGGGGCCAGGGCATCAGACCGAATACTACCCGTGGTTCCACAAGAACCAGGCAGCGGTGGATGAGTACGCCGTGGGAGCGTTCTTCGGCTACAACATCGACCTGCAGCATTTCAAGGATCGCACGGCCGAGCTTGACGCGCAGATCGCCGGCGAGAAGGAAATCTGGATGCAGCGCAGCCCGGAATACGGTGCGCCGATCATCCACGCGATGGAGACGAATCAGCCGCTGCTGATCTACGGCAACGTACGCAATGAAGGATTGATCGACAGCCTGCCGCGCCAGGCGGTGGTCGAGGTTCCGTGCGTGGTGGACGGCAACGGTCTGTTCCCCTGCCGCATGGGCACGATTCCTCCGCAACTGGCGGCCGTCATGTCGCCGCACGTGCATCTGCAGGAACTGGCGGTGCGCGCGTCACAAGAGCGCGATCCGGAACTGGTGCGGCTGGCCATCGCCGCCGACCCGCTGGCGGGCGCGATCCTGACGCTGCCGAAGCTGCGCGAGATGACAGACCGCCTCCTGGCGAACAATGCCGAGTGGATCGCCGATTGGCCGCGGAAAACGTCTTGACAACGCCGGACTACACGCCCTCTGCATCGAGATGTTGGAGTTGCACCGTGACCGAACCGCTGCGCTATCCTCCGATCAACCCGCGCTGCCCGCATTTTCTGCACGGCGGCGACTACAACCCCGACCAGTGGCAGTACGCCCCCGCCATCCTCGACGAGGATGTGCGGCTGATGAAGCTCGCCGGCTGCAACGCGATGAGCGTGGGCATTTTCGCATGGGCGGCCCTGGAGCCGCAGGAGGGGCGATACGAGTTTGGCTGGCTGGACGACACCATGGACCGGCTCGCGAAGGCGGGCATCTTCGTCAATCTCGCGACGCCAAGCGGCGCCCGGCCGGCGTGGATGTCGCAGAAGTACCCCGAAGTTCTGCGTACGCTTCCCGATCGCTCCAAGGCGCTGCATGGCGGGCGACACAACCATTGTCAGACCAGTCCTTTGTATCGGTACAAGTGCCAGCAGATCAATGCCGCGCTGGCACGTCGCTATGTGGATCATCCAGCTTTGATGTTGTGGCATGTCTCCAACGAATACGGCGGCGAATGCCATTGTGACCTGTGCCGCGAGGCGTTTCGCCAATGGTTGCGCAAACGATATACCGACGAGCTGGACAAACTCAATCATGCGTGGTCAACGACGTTCTGGGCTCACACGTACACCGACTGGTCGCAGATTGAGCCTCCGAGTCCGATCGGCGAGCATTCCGTCCACGGCCTGACGATTGACTGGCGGAGATTTGTCAGCGAGCAGACGCTCGATTTCATGCGGGCGGAAATCAAGCCGTTGCGTGAGTATGCGTCGAACGTGCCGGTAACGACGAACTACATGTCGCTGCTGCGGCACGAGCTGGACTACTGGAAATTCGCCGAGCAGCTCGACGTGATGTCTTTCGACGGCTACCCGTCGTACCAGTCGCGGCCTGAGGACATCGGGGCGGCGCAGGGTTACAGCTTTCATCTGGACCTGATGCGCAGCTTCAAGCGTCGACCGTGGATCCTCCTGGAAAGCTCCCCGAGCAGTGCGAACTGGCAGGCAGTGAACAAGCTCAAGCGACCAGGCATCCACCGGCTGGAAGAATTGCAGGCGGTGGCCCACGGGTCGGACAGCGTGCTGTATTTCCAGTGGCGGCAGAGCCGGGGGGCGTACGAGAAGTTTCACGGCGCCGTGGTGGCGCATGCCGGTCACGAGCACACCCGTGTGTTTCAAGACGTGGCCGAAGTCGGCCGGATTCTCAGCCGGCTTGACGACGTGGTGGGCACCTGTGTGCGACCTGAGGTGGCTGTGGTGTTTGATACGGAGAACCGCTGGGCGATAGAGGCCGCGTGCGGTCCAAGGCGGGAGGGGCGAGACTATGCCGGGACGTGTATCGCGCACTACAAGCCGCTGTGGCAACGAGGTATTCCGACGGACGTGATCAATGCCGACGGCGACTTCTCACGATACAAGCTCATTATCGCACCGATGCTCTACATGGTGCGGCCGGGTGTGGCCGAACGGCTGATGAGTTTTGTGTCTGATGGCGGTGTGCTGGTGACGACGTATCTCACCGGGATCGCCGACGAAACAGATTTGTGCTTCCTCGGCGGCTGGCCGGGGCCATTGCGCAAGCTGCTGGGACTATGGGTCGAAGAACTCGACGTGCTCAACGACGACGAACACAACCTGGTCGTGGCCGAGTCCGACAACGACGCGGGGCTGAGTGGTGAGTACAAGGCGAAGATGTTCTGCGACCTGGTCCATACGGAGGGCTCGCGAGTACTGGCGACCTACGGCCAGGATTTCTATGCCGGCCGGCCCGCGGTGACGGTGAACACATTTGGCAAGGGACGCGCGTTTTACGTGGCATCTCGCAACGATGGGCGTTTTCTGGAGGATCTGACCGGTCGACTTGCGGCCGACTTGGGCATCGAACCCGCTCTCAAGGCGACGCTGCCCGAGGGCGTCACGGCCCAGTTGCGAACAGATGGCCAGCGCCGCTTCGTGTTCCTGCTCAATTTCACCACCGCTGCGCAAACGGTCGAACTCGGCGGCCAGCAAGCGCGGGACATGCTGACGGGTGACGCCTGCGGAAGCACGATCCAGCTGGATCCGCATGGGTCACAAGTCATCGAAGTGCTGTGAACCCTCGGAGGCTCTTGATGCGCATCCTGAATTTCGGCTCGCTGAATATCGACCTGGTGTATCGGGTGCCGCACATTGTCCGACCTGGCGAGACCATCGCGAGCCGGTCGTTTACAACGTTTGCGGGTGGCAAGGGCGCGAACCAGTCCGTGGCGCTGGGCCGGGCCGGCGCAGATGTGAGTCATGCGGGGCGAATTGGATCGGATGGCCGATGGCTGCTGGGCAAACTTCGGAATGCGGGGGTGGACACGTCGCGCGTCGAAGTGGGTGAGGGACCGACGGGATGCGCGGTGATTCAGGTCGACGATGGGGGACAGAACGCGATCTTTCTGAATGCGGGGGCGAATCGCCAGATAACGGCCGCGCAGATTGACGCAGCATTGAAGGATTACGGCGAGGGCGACGTACTGCTGCTTCAAAACGAGATCAATGATGGACCCCGCATTCTGGAGTGTGCGAAGCAGCGTCGTATGACGGTGTGCGTGAACCCCGCACCGTTCGGTCCGGAACTGTTGAAGTGGCCCCTGGATGCGGTGGATCTGTTGATCGTCAACGAGGCGGAGGCGGCGGGATTGGCCCAGGTGAGCGAAAACGATGGGCCGGTTGCTCTGGTGACAGCACTTCGGGCGAAGTTTGCGAAGACGGAACTGGTACTGACCTGCGGCGGCGAGGGCGTGGCGTGGTGCGCGGCCGGGGTGACGGCGGATGCTATCAAGCAGTGGCCGGCTTCGAAGGTAAAGGCCGTGGATACGACAGCCGCGGGTGACACGTTCATCGGTTTTTTCCTTGCGGGGGTTGCGGCCGGACTGACGCGGCCGGCGGCGATCGACCGGGGGCAGCGGGCGGCTGCGTTGTCGGTAACGCGACCGGGCGCCATGGACTCGATTCCGACGGCCGCCGAGATCGCTTGACCGGGCGGAGCGGTAAAACCCCGTAGTCGCTACGATGCCCCCATGCCCGAGACAACGCCGAGCGCGCGGCCTTTGCGCCACATCCCCTGGCTGGTGCGTGGCGACATCGACGGGTTTTTCGGTCTGTTCATCGACAATCTTGTGCAGCTCATGGTGATCGCGGCCCTGTGCCCGACGGTCTGCGGCATCGAGATGAGCATCGTCACGACGCGGATCCTTCCCGGAGCGGCGGTGTCGATCCTGGTGGGCAACGTGTTCTACGCATGGCAGGCGCGGAGATTGATGCGCCGGACGGGGCGACGGGACATTTCCGCGCTGCCCTATGGCATCAACACGCCGAGTGTGTTCGCGTACATCTTCCTGGTGATGGCGCCGGTGAACCGGATGGCGGTGGACGGCGGCGCCTCGGCGGTAGAGGCAGGTCGGCTGGCGTGGCAGGTGGGGTTGCTGGCGTGTCTGCTCAGCGGCGTGATTGAAACCGCGGGCGCATTCGCGGCCGGCTGGTTGCGCCGGCACACGCCGCGGGCGGCGCTACTGTCGGCTTTGGCGGGCGTGGCGATCACCTTTATCGCGATGGGATTTGTGTTCCGCCTGTTCGCATACCCCGAGATCGGATTGCTGCCGATGCTGGTGATCGTGCTGGCATACGCGTCGCGAACGACCCTGCCCCTGCGCGTACCCGCGGGTCTACTGGCGGTGCTCATTGGGACGGCCCTGGCGTGGCTGTTGTACGCGTTGGGGTGGACGGCGTGGGTGCCGGGAGCGGCGGGTGGTGGTGAAACCGCCCTTGGCTGGCATGCTCCGCGCCCGGCAGTCGCGGAACTGGCGGGCATTGTCACGAGTCCCGTCGGCTGGTCGTACCTGGCGGTGGTCTTTCCGATGGGGCTGTTCAACGTGATCGGTTCGCTGCAGAATCTCGAGAGCGCTCATGCGGCAGGCGACACGTATCCGACGCGCTCATCGCTGTTGGCCAACGGCCTGGGGACGATGGCGGCGGCACTGTTTGGCAGCGCGTTCCCGACGACGATCTACATCGGCCATCCCGGCTGGAAGACGATGGGGGCGCGGGCCGGCTATTCGGTGCTCAACGGGCTGGTGGTGACGGCGCTGTGCTTGACCGGAGCTTTGTCGGTGGTGCTGGCGTGGGTGCCGATGGAGGCGGCGCTAGGCATCCTGTTGTGGATAGGGATCATCATCACGGCCCAGGCATTTGACACCGTGCCGAGGCGGCACGCGCTGGCGGTGGCGTTCGGCTTGGTGCCGGCGATGGCGGGTTGGGCCCGGCTACTGGTCGAGCAGACAGCGGGAGCGGCGGGTATGACGCTCGGCAGCGTGCTCAAACCCCTTCAGCAGATGGACACGTACCTGCACGGGATCCTTTCGCTGGATGCGGGGTTCCTGCTTACCTCGATGTTGTGGGCGGCGATCATGGTCTTCGCCATCGAGCGGCAGTTCCGCGCGGCGGCGGCGTGGGCGTGGGCGGCGGCGATGCTGTCGGCCACGGGGATTATCCACGGCTATACGATCACGGAGGGTGGATTCGCGGTGCTCGCGCTGGGTGCCAAGGCGTTTCCGCGTGGGGCGGCGTTTGCGGCGATGTACGCGGCGGCGGCGGTGGGTCTGCTGTTGATGCGGTCGGCTGGCGAAGGGACGCCGGCTGAAGGTGCGGAGTCGCAGACATGAGTATGCTGGCCCACCGATGGCGGACGCGCGGGCTCGCGGCGTTCATGGCCGTGGTGCTGGGCGTGTTTCTTGTCTGGCCGCTGCTGCTGGTGGTGCGAGGTGCATTCGTCGATATCGACGGAACGTGGACATTGGCGTACCTGCTTGATGTGTTTCGCGATCCGCTGCTGCTGTCGGGGCTGGTCAATAGCGTGATCGTCGCGGCGGTGACGACGGCGCTGAGTCTGTTTTTGGCGCTGCCGCTGTCGATTCTCGGGGCCCGGTATCGTTTCCCCGCCAAAGGGGCGCTGACGGGTATGGTGCTCGTGCCTTTGATCCTGCCGCCATTCGTCGGTGCGATCGGGTTGCAGGCCTTGCTTGGGCGGTTCGGAGCGCTAAACAGTGCGATGGTCGAGTTCGGACTGCGCCGGCCCGACGAGCCAGGAATCGCGTTTTTGGCCGCTGGTTTTGTCGGCGTGGTGATAATGGAGGCCCTGCACCTGTTTCCGATTGCGTATCTGAACCTCTCGGCGGCGCTGGCGAATATCGATCCGTCGCTGGAAGAGGCTGCGGTGAATCTCGGTGCCGGCCCCTGGCGGCGTCTACGAAAGATCACGCTGCCTCTGATGATGCCGGGGGTGTTCGCCGGGGCGACCATTGTTTTCATCTGGTCGTTCACGGAGTTGGGCACGCCGCTGATGTTCGGCTTCAGAGGGCTGACGGCCGTACAGATATTCGAGGGACTCGCGGAGTTGCAGACGAGCCCGCGGCCGTACGCGCTGGTGGTGGTGATGCTGGCGGCAGCGGTGGGGTTGTATGCGATGAGCCGGCTCGTGCTTGGGCGTCGTGGATACGCTTCATCAGGTAAGGCGGCGATCGCGGCGGACCTGAGGCCGTTGGAGGGCTGGCGCGGATGGGCGGCTGCGGGCTTCTTTGCGGGTGTAACATGGCTAGCGGTGCTACCGCACCTTGGCGTGGTGCTCGCATCGTTCAGTGCCGATGGGGCCTGGTACCGCAGCGTGTTGCCGCGAGCTTGGACGCTCGATCATTTTGAGAGTGCCTTATCGCATCCTTTGGCAGTGGGGGCGATCCGCAACAGCCTGATGCTCTCGCTTGCAGCGATGGTGGTGTGTGTGATGGTGGGTGCGACGGTCGCGCACTTGAACGTGCGTGGCCGGGTGCGCGGGGCCTGGCTGCTGGACACGTTGGCGATGCTGCCGCTGGCGGTGCCGGGGCTGGTGATGGCGTTCGGATATGTGGCGATGACGCTGCAATGGCCGTTCGCCGAAGGCGATCTGCTGGGTGGATTGTTCAGCGTCATCGGGCAGGATCCGAACCCGCTGGTGCTGCTGGTGATCGCCTATGCGGTCCGCCGGCTGCCGTATGTCGTGCGAGCGGTGTCGGCGGGGCTGGAGCAGACGTCAATCACACTCGAGGAGGCGGCTGTGAATCTGGGGGCGAAGCCGCCGATGGTGCTGCGGCGGATCGTGCTGCCGTTGATCGCGGCCAATGTGATTGCCGGAGCCGTCTTGGCATTTTCGTTCGCCATGCTCGAGGTCAGCGACTCCCTGGTGCTGGCCCAGAGACAGGCGCATTTCCCGATCACCAAGGCGATTTTTGAGTTCTACAGTCGCCTGGGCGACGGACCCTACATCGCCAGCGCCATGGGCGTTTGGGGCATGGCCCTGCTAAGCCTGACGCTGATTGCCGCGGCGATGCTGCTGGGCCGGCGCATGGGGGCGCTATTCCGTCTGTGAATGTGGCGTCATGCGGGTTATGGAGGTTCGAGGGTGACAGGTCGGCTCAACATTCTGTACATGCATTCGCATGACACGGGGCGCTACGTCCAGCCGTACGGCTATGGGATTGCGACGCCGAATCTTCAGCGACTGGCGGAGCAGGGCGTGGTGTTTCGACAGGCCTTCTGCTGCGGGCCCACCTGTTCGCCGAGCCGGGCGGCCCTGCTGTTCGGGCAGGCGCCACACTGCGTGGGGATGCTGGGTCTGTCCAACCTCGGCTGGTCGATCAGCGACATGGACCAGCACCTGCAACACCACCTGCGTCGCCACGGCTACACCACGGCACTGTGCGGCACGCAGCACGTCGCGCGGCGCAACGTGGACATCGGTTATGACGAACTGGTGTCCACGCAGCAGCGCGACCTGATCCCCAGCGCACTGGATTGGCTGCGACGCAGACAGAGCCGCTCGCGGCCATTCTTCCTGTCGCTGGGGCATTGGCTCACGCACCGGCACCGCTATCTGGAGCCGACGCCCGCGGAGAATCCCGCCTACCTCGCGCCGCCTGGACCGATGCCCGATCACCCGGCCGTGAGGCTGGACATGGCCGCGTTCCACGCCTCGTGTAAGCAGCTTGATCGTGACTGGGGGGCGGTGCTCGATGTGCTCGACGAGACGGGGTTGACCGACAGCACGCTGGTGATCTGCACGACGGATCACGGCATCGGCTGGCCGAACATGAAATGCACCCTGACCGACGGCGGGCTTGGTGTGATGCTCATCATACGTGGTCCCGGCGGTTTCACGGGCGGGAAGGCGATCGACGCGCTGGTTTCGCACGTGGATGTCTACCCGACCGTCTGCGACGTCGCGAATATCGCCAGGCCCGACTGGCTGCATGGCCATTCGCTGCTGCCGCTGGTTCGTGGCGAGGCGCAGCATGTGCGCGACGCGGTTTTCGGCGAGATTACATACCATGTGTCATACCAGCCCGAGCGGTGCGTGCGGACGCAGCGGTACAAATACATCCGGCGATTTTACGAGCGGCTTCTGCCCACGCAGCCGAACGTCGATGACGGGTTGACCAAGTCGCTATGGCAGCAGGCCGGCGGGGGCGAGCAGCCGCTGGCGGCCGAATCGCTGCACGATCTGATCTTCGATCCGCATGAAACGCACAATGTGGCGGGCGATGTGTGTTACGGGGATGTGTTGAGCGACATGCGCGGGCGGCTGGCGCGATGGATGCGCCAAACGGACGACCCCCTGCTGCGCGGGCCGATACCGCGACCCAGCGGCGGGAAGATCATTGAGGCCGACCAAGTCAGTTCCGACGGACCGTGGGTGGAGATTCCCTGAGGCGGACGAGTACCTGACGTGCGGTATCGCGCACGACGGCAGGCTCATCGGCGTCGGCGGAGATGGCTTGGATGCGTGCATACAGCGCGGCGTCAGGGTGGACGGCCAGATGATTGCCGGCCGCGATGACAGCGTTGCGGCGGACCATGTCAAGCTTCATGCGTTTGAGGGCCGAGCCGCGGAAGGCGGCGCGGCGATCGGCTTCGGCCCAGTCGAGCACCTGCGCCAAGGGCAATGCCGGGGCTGGTGGCCGCGAGGCATATTGCGGATGCGGCGGCGGATCGATCGGCAGGCGATCGGGGCTGTTAAACGGGCAGACTTCCTGACAGATGTCGCAGCCTCCGAGCCAGTTGCCCATAGGCGGGTGAAGGTCGGGAGCTATGGGGCTGCGGTGTTCAAGGGTGAGGTAGGAGATGCAGCGAGTGGCATCGAGCTGATACGGAGTGATGCAGTGGGTGGGGCAAGCGTCGATGCAGCGGGTACAGGTTCCGCAGTGCGTGGTGGGGTCTTGGGTTTGGGATCCGGGGACTGGGGTTGAGGAAGCGGGATCGCCCCCTGACATCGTGCCCCAGCCCTCCGTCCCCGGCTTCTTTTCAATGTCCAGCGTCGTCACGATCGCGCCCAGCAGCAGCCACGATCCAAGGCGGGGGTGGATCAACAGCGTGTGCTTGCCGACCCAGCCGAGGCCCGCGCGGGCGGCGTGTTCGCGTTCGAGCAACGGAGCGGTGTCGACGCAGACCCTATGCGCGTGTCCCGGCCAGCGGTCTCGCAGCGCGTCGGCAAGAGCGTGCAGGCGTTTCTTGAGCACTTTGTGGTAATCGTCACCCCAGGCATAGCGGGCGATATAGCCAAGTGCGTGATCGGTGGATGCCGACATGGGGGCCTGGCCGAGGTTATGGTGATAGCGGTCGGCAACACAAACGATGGATCGCGCGCCCGCCAGCAGCTTTCCAGGATCGAGCCGCAAGGCGACATTTCGGGCCAGATAATCCATTTCACCATGCAGGCCTTCGGCAAGCCACTGCTGATAGGGGACTGCACGAGCCGAAGCGATTGCCGGGGTGACGCCGATATGAGTGAAACCCATGGGCCCGGCTAGCTCTGCAAGCTCCACGAACCGTGGGGATTCTCCCTGGACATTCTCGTTCGATGCACGATCCATCCCTTGGAGTGTACCGCCGGCAGTTCACGCAGGTGTTGGCTCGTTGGCCAGCATTCGCAGTGGCCACTACAATTCCTCTCCGTGTACCCAGACCGGCTGGCCGGTCTTCACACGCTGGATGCGCTGTCTGCCGCAGGAAGGCCGCCCGACCATGCCGTATGACCTGAAACCCCTGGACGTCGACGTCGAGACGACACCTTACGTGGAAGACCGTCCCGCCAGTCTGGATTCAGGCGAGCGATGGGTCTTGAACTTCGGCCCACAGCACCCGGCGACGCACACCACCCTCCGCATTGTCCTTGAACTGGATGGCGAGCGGGTCGTTCGAGCTGTGCCCCACATCGGTTACCTGCACTCGGGCTTTGAGAAGCTCGGCGAGCATCTGGACTACAACCAGTACGTGACGATCACCAGCCGGATGAACTACATCTCGCCGATCGCCAACGACATTTGTTGGCACCATGCGGTGGAGAAGCTGTTCGACATCGACCTGACGCCGCGCTGCAAGGTGGTGCGGACGATTCTGGCGGAACTGGGGAGAATCCAGGACCACTTGCTGTGTATTGGTACGGCGGCGCTGGATTTGGGAGCCTTTACGGCGTTCCTCTACGGCTTTAATGAGCGCGAGCACATCAACGACATCATGGACTACATCTCCGGACAGCGCTTCCACCCCGACTACACACGGATCGGCGGCGTGATGCAGGATCTGCCCGACGAGAAGCTGTTCCGCAAGCTGGTGAAGTCCTTTATTCGCGAGAAGATCCCACCGGCCATTGAAGACATCGAGCGGCTGCTGAACCGCAACCGCATCTTCCGGGATCGGACCGAAGGCGTTGGCAGGATCAGTGCCTCCGACGCTATAGCGTGGTCGCTTTCGGGGCCCGTAGCACGGGCCGCGGGTGTGAAGCGCGATCTGCGGAAGGATGAACCATACCTCTGCTATGCGGACAACTGGGATGGACAGGGAAGCGGCGCTGTGCAGTTCAAAGTGCCGGTGGCCACAGGCGGAGACGTATACAGCCGGTATTTGGTTCGTCTGGAGGAACTCAAGCAGGCGGTGGCGATCATTGAACAACTGATCGACGATATTCCTGGCGGCCCCATGAACGTCGACGACGACGGCAAAGTCCACAAGCCGGACAAGACGTCGGTGTATGGTTCGATTGAAGGATTGATCCAGCACTTTGAGCTGGTGATGACCAATCGCGGCTGGAAAGCTCCAGTGGCAGAAGTTTACGGCGCCAATGAAACAGCCAACGGCGAGCTGGGCTTCTACATCGTCAGCGACGGCGGGCCGCGAGCGTGGCGTGCAAGTTGTCGGCCGCCGAGCTTCATCAATTATCAGGTGTTTCCCAAACTGATGGAAGGACACCTGCTTTCGGACGTGGTGGCGGTTCTCGGCAGCCTGAATGTCATCGCCGCCGAGTTGGATCGCTGAGGCCGATCCTCCGCGCCGCTGTCAACCTGATCTGGAGCATGGCGACCCATGGCATGGATTGTGAAGAACTCGGCGGGCACGCAGATCGAACGGCGCGACGAGCCATACCTCGACGACACGATGAAGCGGCACATGGAAAAGGAGGTGCTCCCGCGCTATCCGACGCGTCAGGCGGCTACGCTGCCGGTGCTGCACGAGATTCAGCATCGGCATGGCTGGATCCCGCATCAGGCGATCGAAGAAATCGCGGCGTTTTTGGGGCTGGACGCGGCACGGGTGCTCGACACGGCCACGTTCTACGACGACTTTCACCTTCAGCCGCAGGGCCGGTACCTGGTCATGGTCTGCCAATCACTGAGTTGTGAGTTGATGGGACAGGGTAAGTTGCTGGACCGGATTCGGCAGAAGCTGGGGATTGGGGTGGGGCAGACAACGCCGGACGGCAAGTACACGCTGGTTGTGGGCGAATGCCTGGGCTCGTGCGGGAGCGGCCCGGCGGCGCTGGTCAATGACAGGCTGTATGAGAATCTGAGCGTGCGAAATATCGACGCAGTGCTGGATGCACTGGCGTGACCCGGGGCTGAGCCGCCACCGACGAGACGGGTGAGGCCATGGACTGGTTCGGACGACTGTGCCGCAATACGGGATTGATGGTGTATCACGCGGCTTCGCCGTTCAAAAAGACCAAGGGCCCCGAGCCGCGACGCCATGAATGCCGGCGCACGATTGAGCAGCACGTGGCAGGCCCCGGCATGACGCTGCGGCGGACCACGATCGACGAAATCGAGATCCATCCGGAGACTGGCTGCGATGCGGCTGGCCGGCAAAACGATAGGAAGTAAGCGATGGCCCTTTCCGAGCCCGTGCTCTGCAAGCGAATTCCAACCTACCCATGGGGTGATCCGGCCGACCGGCGCACCGTCGATTATGACCGGTTCGTCGCCACGGGCGGGTATGTCGCACTGGACAAAGCGGTTGGAATGAAGCCGGTGGACGTGGTCAACCTCGTCAAGGCGGCCGAGCTTCGCGGTCGCGGTGGTGCGGGGTTCCCGGCAGGCATGAAATGGTCATTCCTTCCGCCTCAGGACGGTGAACGACGGTTCTTGGCGGTGAATGCGGATGAATCGGAGCCGGGGACGTTCAAAGACCGCATGCTGCTGGATTTCGACCCACACCTGCTGCTTGAGGGCATTGCGATCTGCATGCACGCATGCCAGATCGACACCGCTTACATCTACATTCGCGGCGAATATCACAAACAGGCGAAAACACTGCAGGCAGCCGTGAACGAGGCCTACGCGAAAGGTATCTTCGGCGACAGATCTCGGATGGGCAAGGTCAACGACCGGGCACCCAACTGTTACGTGCATCGCGGCGCGGGCGCATACATCTGCGGCGAAGAGACGGGCCTTCTCGAGTCGCTGGAAGGCAAACGCGGATGGCCGCGGATCAAGCCGCCATTTCCCGCCGTCGCCGGCGCGTTCGGACGGCCGACGATCATCAACAACGTCGAAACGCTGGCGATGGTCGGCCCTATTGTCGAACGTGGAGCGGAGTGGTTCCAGGCAATGGGCACACAGAGGCCAGAGGGCGCGCCGCCCGGGGTGCCGGCCAGTTTCGGTCCAAAGCTGTTTGGCATGAGCGGCCACGTCAACCGGCCTGGCGTCTACGAGGATGCCCTGGGCGTCAAGATGTCGACGCTCATTGAGAACCATTGCCAGGGTATGCGTGACGGTAAAAGGTTCAAGGCGGCGGTACCCGGCGGCATCTCCATGGGCGTCCTCTCAACTGATCAGTACGACGCGGAGCTGGACTTCGACATCGGCAAGAAATATGCGTGTCTTGGGCTCGGTACGGCTGGGGTAATCGTGATGGATGAAGACACGGACATGGTCGCGGTTGCGCGCAACGTGGCACGGTTCTTCAGCCGCGAGAGCTGCGGCCAGTGCACCCCTTGCCGCGAGGGGACGGCCTGGATGTACAAGCTGCTGTGCCGTATCGAGGCCGGTGGGGGCAGAACAGAGGATTTGGATTTGCTGCTCGAGCTGTCCGGCTCGATGGGCATGATGCCGGGCACAACCATCTGCGGGCTGGCGGACGGAGCGAACTGGGCGGTACGAACCATCGTCAACAAGTTCTGGGACGAGTTTGAGCGTCGCGTCACCGCGAATCGCGGCAGCAAAGTCTCGTTGGCGGTTGTCGGGCAATAACGGATGTCAGCCAGGGAGCGAGAGCGGAGATGAAAATCAAACCGCAAGGCCCGGGTCTGGTGGTGGCTTGGCCGGTGTTGGCATGGAGCCTGCTATGCGTTGTAGGCTGTGGTTCATCGCCTGACCGCGTCAACGACTCTAGGATTCGTGATCTGAGCCACCCACAGCTGCTGGCGATGTTGCAGACCGGCGAGACTGCCGGACCGACCGCGGGGATTCCAACGGGCCGTGTCCTGCTTCTGGATGTGCGTGCACCTCGACATTTCGCCCAAGGCAGGCTGCCGCAGGCAGTGAACATCTTTCTGCCTCAGTTGAAGGCGAACGATCCAATCTTGGCTCAGGCCGACAACCTTATCGTCTACGCCCAGACCTGGCAGGATAGCCTCGGCCCTGCGGCCGCCAAGCGGTTGATCACCCTGGGTTACGACAACGTCTACCTTTACCGCGGCGGCGTCGAGCTGTGGATCGCCCGCGGCGGCCAGCTCGAAGGCGGCGAATAGTGAGCCCCTTCGGCTGTACTGTGATGTATTCATCCAGGCGATTGAGACTGCCGTGATAGGGCAGCGCCTGGGCTCCACCACAGGCCCGCCAGGATGAGCATTCCTCCCACCAGCACGAGGCCGGGTGCCGAAGCGCCGCGGGCCAGACGCGCCAGCAACGATCGGTCAGGGGTAAACGGCACGTACTCGATACCCTCGCGGACCAGGGGCAGGCTGAGCGATGCAGCCACGCTCCGGTCAACTGTGGGGGCCGCGCTGACGTCGTCGGCGATGGATCGGGGAGATGGTCTTCGGATTCGCGGCTGAAGCTGTCCTTCCAGCAGCAGCCGATCCCGCGGCTGCAGATTCAGATGGTCGAACGCCAGACGTTCGAGGACGACCGGATCACCCACGTCAAGGGCGGCGTGCAAGGTCTTGTAGGCATCCCGTCGCGCCTCGAGCTGCCGTGCCTGCGTCCGCAGAAGATCACGCTGCCAGATGAGGGGCGCATTTTCCAGCCGACCGCGCCCAAGTACGACGGCCGCGATCAAAGACGCCCCACAGAATAGGAAAACCCACCCCGGCGCTTCGGCCAGAAATCGCTGGACAAACGGGCGCAACACAGGCGGGCGGATGGGGGGCATTGCCTATTTTTATCGGCAAGGCGGGCAAGCGAGGCCCAATTCAGCGCTTGAGACCAGTCTTTTGTTAAGCGGCGCCGTCCTCTAAGATAATACGCTGCGGGCCGTGAGGTCGGCCCGGCATCGACGCGCACCCCGGAAAGAGCCTGCGACGCCATGCCAACGTCCGTTCGTCAACCCGACGTCCGTCGTGTGTATCTGGAGACCTTCGGCTGCCAGATGAACGTCCTCGACTCGCAGTTGGTGTCCAGTCAACTTCGGGCGATGGGCTACCAGTTTGTCGACGACTGGAAGATCGCGGACGTGGTGCTCTACAACACGTGTTCGGTGCGTGAACATGCGGAGCAGAAAGTCTGGAGCCGTGTGGGCGAAGTGGGACAGCACAAAAAGCAGCGCCCCGACCTGGTCCTGGGGTTGATCGGCTGCATGGCCGAACGCGATGGGGTGGGAATGATCCGGCGTTACCCGCAGATCGACCTGCTCTGCGGGCCGGGCGAGCTCGACAAGCTTCCGATGCTGATCGACAACGTCGTCAAGACCGACGTGCCGTTTCGTGGGCGGCCCAGCCAGGTCCAGACGGCGCTTCAAGGCAATACGCACCGCCGCTCAGCGACGCTGGCGGCGGCGGAAGACCAGCTTGAGCTGCTCGACTTGTCGCGCAGCTTTTCACCCGATGAGGTGAGTGGGGCGGCCTACGTCCGTATTACGCGGGGTTGCAACAAGTTCTGCACTTATTGCGTGGTGCCATTCACACGTGGGGCCGAGGTGCATCGACCGCCGGACCACATTGTGGATGAGTGCAGACGGCTGGTGGAAGCGGGAACGCAGGAAATCACATTGCTGGGTCAGACTGTCAACCATTACCACTACGATCACGGTGCGGCCGTGACGGTCGACGGCATGCAGCAGCCGCAGGTCGGGGCAGCCGTCAAGAACAAGGGCAACAGTTTCGGCATCACCCTGGGGGCGGTCGCCGATTCGGCGTTCGGCAGGGGAGCCGCCGGTCGCCGGATTACGAGTTTCGCGGACCTGCTGGCCCGCATCCACGATGAAGTTCCCGACCTTCAGAGGCTGCGGTTCGTCACGAGTTTTCCGCGAGATTTCGGCGACGACATCCTTCAGGTCATGGCCGAGCGGCCCCGCATATGCCGCTATCTGCACCTGCCGGCCCAGTCAGGCTCCAACCGCGTGCTCGAACGCATGAACCGCGGGTACACCGTCGAACAGTACCTCGAGCTGATTGATCGCATTCGCGCCTCCTTGCCAGAGGTTACGCTGGCTGGCGATGTCATCTGCGGCTTCCCCACCGAGACGGAAGTGGACCATCAGGCAACCTGCCGGCTTCTGGAGCGTGTGCGATACAAGAACTGTTTCGTATTCAAATACTCACCACGACCGGGCACGACGGCGGCCCAGCGATTCACGGATGATGTGCCCGACGAGGTGAAGCGACGGCGGAACAACGAATTGCTGGCAGTGCAAAGCCGCGTCAGCCAGTCCGTTCATAACGAGTACGTTGGCAAACGGGTGCGCGTCTTCGTCGAGTCAATCAGCCAACGTGCCCGCAAAGAGCAGCAGTGGGGAGATGGGGCCACCGAGTTTCAAAGGGTTGAGCTGGGCTGGGAGCCGCCGACAACTCAGCTTACGGGACGCACCGACGGCGATCTGATTGTGATATTTGAGGGGTCGCCGTCATGGATCGGCAGCATCCATGAAGTGCTGGTTGAAAGAGCGGCCCCGCTGACGCTTTTCGGACGGCTTGCCGAGCCCGTGGCGACGGTGTAGCCTTCGCCGGTGCGGTCAGTTTTCATTCTGCTTGCTGGATGCGTTTTCGCCATGCCTACACCGGCCGATGTGATTCCATTGTGGCCCGATGGGTCGCCGGAGATCGGGGACGCGCCACCGCCGACACTGCAGATTTTCCACGCCGCCAAGGCTCAAAGTCGTGGTCTTGTGCTGGTTCTGCCCGGCGGCGGGTATTGGAGTCTGGTTGACCATGAGCGCCTGCCGGTGGTGGAATGGCTGAAAGCCCAAGGCTTTGACGCCGCCTTGCTGCTCTACCGTGTCAAGCCGTATGCTCTGCACCCCAGGCCGTTGCATGACGCTCAGCGAGCCGTGCGCCTGTTGCGATCGGGGCGTGTGGGGGTGGAACCGGGCAGGCCGATCGGCGTGATTGGTTTTTCTGCGGGTGGACATCTGGCCGCCATGCTGGCGACACAGCACGATGCGCAGGTCAGCCAGGAGGACGACCTGATTGCCTCGGTCAGCGCCCGCCCTGATGCGGTCGTGCTCTGCTATGCGGTGACTGATTTCGTCGATCCCGCCAATCGGTCGGCACGTTTCCCGTTACCGCTGACCGGTGGCTGTGACGACGAAGTGTTCCTGCGCGCGGCGTCGCCGCTTCGCCATGTGAACCCAGGGCTTCCTCCGGTGTTTCTCTGGCATACGGCGGCGGACGACGTGGTACCTCTGAGCAACACGCTGCAGTTCGCCGCGGCGGCCCATGCTGTGGGCGCTCTGGTCGAATTGCACGTCCCGGAGCGCGGTGGTCACGGCCAGGCAATGTGGGACAGGGACTGGGAGCATTCGCCCCTTATGCCGCAGCTCGCGACGTTTCTACGACGTCATCTGGGACGGATCGAGTCGACGACTCAGGATTGACCGATGCACCTGATTTTTGACGGGCACCTTGACCTGGCGATGAACGCGCTGCTCAACGGCCGGCACCAGACCGAGCCGGTCGCGGAAGTTCGGCATCGCGAGGCTGGATTACGCGAGAAACTCACACCCGGCGTGAGCCTGCCGGACATGCGCCGTGGTCGCGTCGCGCTGTGCATGGCCAGTATTATCGTCCGTGTGCGTGAGGATGCGCCGCTTGAGCCTGGCGGCCTGTCATGTCGACGCCGTGAGCTGGCGTATCCCTTGGCGCAAGCCCAACTCGCATACTACCGGCTTCTGGAGGCTGAGGGTGAAGTGGCGATTCTCACCACGCGAGACGAACTGGATCGTCATGTGCAGCGATGGGCGTTCCCTGTATCGGACGACAAGCCGCTGCCGGTCGGTGTGATTTTGATGATGGAAGGTGCCGATCCCATTGTTGAGCCGCCGCAACTGGGAGCGTGGATGACACAGGGCCTGCGTGTGCTCAGCCTGGTGCATTCGGGCTATGGGCCGTATGCGGCCGGCTGCCCGGACGTGGACGTGGACAGCGGTCTGACGGCCTTGGGCGAAGCCTTGCTCGACCAGATGGCCGATCAGCCGATTGCACTGGACCTGACGCACGCTTCGGCTCGCTCGTTCGCACAGGCGCTGGATCGCTTTCCAGGATCCATATGCGCCACGCACAGCAACTGTCGTGTCTTGGCGGACAATGTCCGGCAATTCACTGATGCGCAACTGCGGGCCATCATCGAACGCGACGGGATCGTCGGCGCTGTGTGCCACAACGGTATGACGCGGTGGGTGAACGGCACCATACCGCCGCGTGAACAGGTCGGGCTCGATCATCTGGCCCAGCACATCGACCATGTCTGCCAGCTTGCCGGTGATGCCAGACACGCCGCCATCGGCAGCGATCTCGACGGCGGTTTCGGCATCGAGCAGACCATGCATGAGATCGACACGATCGCCGACCTGCAGAAACTCGGTCCCGTTCTCGCCGATCGCGGTTTCAGCGATGAGGACATCAGCGCCGTCCTGTTCGGCAACTGGCTGCGGTTCTGGCGACGTATTCTGCCGCCGGCGTGATCGGGGCACGCCAAACCACCGTCAGGCGCCGCTGGTCACGCCAAGATTCGAGCCCGTGGCGGTCAGACGTCGATTGGCCCTGTAGAAACGACTTGCGAAGCGGCGGGCGGCGATGTCACTGTCCGAAGCCGCCGGGTTGGCCCACATCCGGATGACGCCGTCCTTGTGATAGCTCAGCAATTGCTCGCCGCCGTGATCGGTGAGCTTGCACGTCAACGCAACCGGACCGCCGATATCGGCCAGCTCACGGCCGGTTTCGTCGAAAACCTTGCCATCGCCGCTGGCCAGCCCGCGCACAAAGACATGTGAACCGCTGCCGGTCAGGTCAACCGGAACAGTGCGATAGGGATCGAGGCCGAGTTCGACAGGTTCCCCCGTGATGGCGTCGAACATGAAGCGGTCCATCTGTGAATGGAAGCGCCCGTCCGGGCCGCAGGTCTTCTTGCCGATGCGGATAGCCATCGCAATCAGGCGTGGCTGTGGACCCACGCGCGCGATCCAGCCCATATCCATGTGGCCGCGATCCACCACGCCCCAGACGCGGCGACCCTGGTCGTCAAAGCACGCCACCCGCGGGCTGGTATTCCCTGCGCCTTCGCGAGTTGTGTAAACCAGCCATCGGCGACCATCGGGATCGAAGAACGGTTGGATGACATCGGAATGGCCGTTGTAGTGGTGCTCATCAGCGCACCAGCGTTGCTGACCGGTGTCGAGACTGAGGCAGCGTTCACCCCAGAGCAGGTGGTCAACCCCATCGCCGTCGAGATCGACGATCGGGCACATGTGGCTGCCACGACCGCCCGGCCCATCCTTGGGGATGTAATGCTCCCATCGCCGGCTCATATCTGGCCGCCATGCCTGGAGGGCCATGTCTTGGTACGTGCCTTGCGCGGTGATGAGCACGGGCTCGCCGCGAACGTGGCCGCCGACCAGGAAGTGACGGAAACGGTGCGAGAGCGTCTGCAGCCAATCGAGCCGATTCGGCCAGGGCCATTGGCCCGTGCTCTGGCCGGTGGCGGGATTGACGCGCTCAAGAACGTAATTCGAGAGGCCCAGCGGGTGTTGCGGATCGGTGTTGTTGACGAACCAAATCTCGTCGACTCCGTCGCCATCCAGATCGAAGGGCAGCACGGGCAGGAACCACATGCCGGGCACGACGCCGCGGCCCAGGTCACGCGTCCAGAGAAGTTCTCCCGTCGCGGTGAATACCGCCAGCTTGGGCGTATCGGTGGGGAAGAAAAACATCTCGATATACGGGTCGACGTCAAAGTCGGCGGCGTATACGGCGACGATGGCTTGCTGTCCGTCCGCCAGCGTAAGCGGAGCGGCGCGGAGCTGGCCGAGCTGCTGGCCGAAATCGAGGTCAAAAACGCTTCGGAGGTTCAGTGTTGCGGCATCTGCAGTCATGGCAAGACCCTGGCAGGTCGGCGAGATCGGTGACAATCAGCCGCACCATGGGGGTGGATGGATCGCTTGATTCAGGCGAGCTGCTCGGGTTGTGCCTGTGGGAACGTGACCTCAAGCCAGGTGGTGTCGGCTGCGAAACGCACGCGAGACTCGGTCATGCGCGCAGGTAACAGCAGCGTCTGGCCCCGCTCGAAGGCGACCGGGGCGGCATCGGTGGTGATGATGACGCCCTGCCCCTCAAGTAGCATCCAGATGGCCGGCTGCTGGTACGGAATCTCCTGCTCGTATCCCTCGCTCATGCGAACTTTCTCGATGCGGAAGAACTCACAGGTGACCAATCGACTGACAGTGGTGAACATGCCGGCGATGTGACTACGCTGCTCATAGGGGGCGGATTTCGCGGGGCCAAAGTCGATGCACGCCATGGCCTGGGCCACATGCAGTTCACGGCCGGTGCGGCCCCAGTCGAAAACGCGAAAAGTTGTGTCGCTGGGCGTCTGCACTTCCGCGACAAGGACGCCGGCGCCCAGGGCATGGCAGGTGCCGCTGGGAAGATAGTGGCAGTCTCCCGCCTTGACGGGAACTCTTTCAAGAAGAGGCTCCACAGCCTCGACGGTATTCTGTTCAATGGCCTCGGCCAGTTGCTCACGCGTCACGCCCGCGCGCATGCCCTTGTAGATCGCTGCCCCGGGTTCGGCGGCGACGACGTACCACGCCTCGCTCTTGAGATGCGCATCGGGATGCTTGGCGGCGTATTCGGGACTGGGATGGACCTGGACGGACAGGTTTTCATGCGCGTCGAGGAACTTGACTAAAAGGGGGAAGTTGCCGTCCACGGACGTCAGGGAGCCAAGCAGGCGGGCGTCCCAGAGCTGCATGGCCTCGTGCAACGTCTTGCCTGCCATGGAACCGTTGGCGATCACGGACCGCTCCGCGCCGCCACCGCCGCCTGACACGGACGTGCTGGCCAGATCAACGATTTCCCATGATTCGCCCACCGGCGTATTGGCGTCCCCGGGTAGATTGCGACCGAGCCGCTCGAGCATGCGTCCGCCCCAGACCTTTTCCTTGTAGATAGGCTGGAACGTCAAGGGATAAGGGGTGGGGCGGGCATCGGAGGTCATGGAGCGGCATCCTTCGTCGCGTGCGTGTGTGACGGCTGTTACGGCGGTTTAGGGCGGTGGGCATCCAACCGCACACCGCGGCGTCACATGGGATCATGTTAGTGCCAAAGGCTTTACTTGGCATGGGCGGCGTCAATGCCGACGTGATCGCACGGGCAGGCGGGTATACTCTTCTCCTGCGGCTCCACACGACACGATGTCGGAGCTGAACTGGAGACAACCCCTCATGATGCAGCGACGTCCCACCCGCCAGGTTACCGTTGGCGACGACCGAGTTGGCCGCGTCAGGATCGGCGGCGGCGCACACGGCACCGAGCCGGCCCCTGTGGCCGTGCAGACCATGACCGCCGGCTACACCTACGAGATCGATAAGTGCGTGGCGGAGATCAACAAGCTCGCGGCCGCGGGCGCGGACATGGTGCGGGTGGCTGTGCCGGAGAAGAAAGACACCGACGCGCTGCGGCGGATCATCCCGCAGGTGGGGGTGCCGATCGTCGCCGATGTGCACTTTCATTTCCAGCGCGCCATCGAGGCCATTGAGGCTGGCGTTCACAAGATTCGCCTGAACCCCGGCAATATCAGCGACCGCGCGCAGGTGGCGGAGGTGATCGCCGCATGCAAACAGAAGAGCCTGCCGATCCGGGTCGGCGTCAATGAAGGATCGATCGTCGAGCGAAAGGACAAGCAGAAGCGTTTGAAGGAACTGGGCGGAGTCTTCAGCGACAACAAGCACGGCCATCTGCTGGCGATCATGATCGCCAAACTCGAGGAATACCTCGACATTTTTTACGAGAATGATTTCTACGACGTGGTCATCAGCGCCAAAAGCATTGACCCTCTGATGGTCATCGACGCCTATACGGAAATCAGCAAGCGTTTCGATCACCCACTGCACCTTGGCGTCACGCATGCCGGGCCCAAGGAGACGGGAACAATCCGCAGCGTCGTGCCGCTGGGGCATCTGCTGGCCAGCGGCATCGGCGACACCATTCGCATCAGCTACGCCAACGATCCGGTATACGAAGTTGAGGACGGGTTGGAGCTGCTTTACCTGCTGGGGCTGCGCGAGCGGAAGGGAGCCGAACTGATCGCATGTCCGACGTGCGGGCGGATTCAGGTCGACTTATTTAAGCTCGTGCAAGAGGTACGGCACAAGCTCAAGGCTCAGATCGAATTGCCGATCAAGGTCGCGGTGATGGGGTGCATCGTCAACGGCCCGGGCGAAGCGGAAGGCGCGGACGTGGCGATCTTCGCCGGTGATCGGCGCGGGATCATTTACGTGCAGGGTGAAAAGGTCGCCAATGTCCCCGAAGAGCAGATACTCGATCGATTGCTGGAAGAATGCGTGAAGTTTGGCGAGAAGGTCAAGCGCGGCGAAGCAAAACTGGGTGAGAAAACCGTCGAAGTCAAGCCTCCCGACCCGATTGGCGAATTGGGCAGCGGCTTTGACAAGATCGCGGCCGGGAACGTCGAGAAGCTTACAGAACTGACCATCACCCGACGGTAGAGCCGCAACCGTCGACTCCCAGGAACGACCACGTGTGAATGTCAGGCGCGATTGAAAATTGCCGGGTTGTGTTGAACCTGTGGATTTCCAGCTTGGCGGCGCGATGAACGGGCGTCGTGTGGGCCTGGTTAGTGATGGTCCGTAGCATGATCGGACACGGGCGGTGACTTAAGCTTCAGCGAGGCGATGCCCAGGACGATGGCGGCGACAAAAAGAATCACGATCCCAGTTACCACACCGCGATACCATGTCGGCGTTGTCGCACGTCCGTGGGCATCAGTCGGGACGAGCTGATGAGCCGAGGCGAGCGCGGCGTCCGCAACATGCTTTAGATCGTGATCTGCGGTGGTTTCACCGACAGTCGCGTACCGCGCAGCCGCCCCGGCGGCGTGCGAGTCGTCCGCAGCGATCACGCCGGCGGGAAAAACAAGGCTGGCCGCATACCAGCCCAGAACCAAGCCTGCGACGATCGCCATGCTCTTGCTGCCTGTGCGCTGAAGTCGTTTCATGTTTGCCTCGTCTCGGTTCCCGCAGCGATCCCCAGAATACGTCAGCCTTTGCTGCCCGGCAATCCACAGTGCAGCCGTGCATGCTCATCATCGCCGTTTGCGTTGCTTGACCGGGTGGGCACGCTCCTTCTTGGCTCTGGCCTGTGCGGCCCGTCGCTGGTGGCGGGACGCGAAACGCTGTTCATCGTGGGCGCCCGCGTGGTTGGCGGCTTCAAGGTCGGCACGCTGATCAGCCGATCCGGCCGCTGCGGCTGTGGCCGCCTGGCTGGTCACAGAGCCGGCTTCGTCGTGACGCGCCTGCTGCTGACCATAGACGCTGCGTGCCTGCGGGGCTTGGGCGGTCAACCGTGCCCGGAAGATCAGGTTGGTCACCCGGTCGCGAACGGTTTGCTGCATGGTTCGGAACAGCCCGGCGCCCTCTCGTTTGTATTCAATCCGCGGGTCGCGCTCCGCATAGCCACGCAGCCCAACCGAGTCCTTGAGCTGGTCCATCGCGTAAAGATGATCCTTCCAAGCCATGTCCAGGATCTGCAACAGCACAAAGCGCTCCAGCTGAGTCAGCTCCGCCCGCAGCATGGCGCGGCCTCTATCCAGCAGGAGTGCCTTCCGATCTTCGGCCGCGGCAAGCTCCTCGCCCGTGAGGCGCTGCCCGAATCGGCTCTGAGCCCACTCAGCAAGCGCGACGTCGTCCTCGTCATGAAGGGCAAGCGCGTCGTCAATCAGTTGGGTGAGCTTGTCGCCTTGGATCCATTGCCGGGCTTCGATGACCAGCTTTTGCCGCAGATCGGCAAGCGGCTGACTGAAAATCTGCTCCGCCGTCCACTCCAGTCCGAAGCGATGCTTCACCCATCGGACCAGTTGTTCACCGGCTTGCGCCTGATCCTGCTGAGCCTGACTGGCGGTCATCTCCAGAGCGAAGTCGATGGGGTAGATGATCTCCCGTTCGACGTAGGCATGGCGCGCCTTATCGAGAAGGTACTGGGTGATCGCATCGGGCGGCATGCCGGCGATCTGATCGACGTCGAGACGGATGGTGAACTTATGTTCGGCCCACGCGGCCAGTTGCTTCGGTCCGTAGTGGGGGTCCAGGAAACGCGACAACGGCGAGAGATCCTTACGATCGATGAAATTGCGGGCGGCTTCGGTCAACTGATCGGCCACTTCGCGTGGGCTCATCTTCCGAAGTCTTGATTGCGGCAGATCGACGCTGAAACGGCTCATGGCCCAACTGCTCAGGCCGCGCAGGTCCCATTCTTCGGGCGGCGCGTCCTCGGACATGTATTCACCGAGTGTGATCTCAACGGTCTGAGCGGCCTCAGCGCGGGCTTCATCACGGATGACACGCTCGATCTGGTCCAACTCGTCGGCGCGGAGCTTCGAGGGATCGATGCCGACGTCGACAATCTGCCGGGCGGCCTCAGCCATCTGAGTCTGGACGTAGTCGTCGGCCAGATATGTATCCACCGCGTCATCGACCGCGTCGGCGATATAGTCAAAAATAATCTCCTCCACGCCGCGTCCTTCGAGCACTTGCTGGCGGATGCCGTAGAAGGCGTTGCGCTGAACCTCCATCACCTCGTCGTATTCGAGCAGGTTCTTGCGGATCTGGAAGTTTCGTTCTTCGACCTTCTTCTGGGCCCGCTCGACACTGCGGGTGACCCAACGGTGTTCGATGGCGTCGCCCTCCTTCATGCCCAGCTTCGAGAGGGCGGTGAGCGTCGCCTTGCCGGCGAAGAGCTTCATCAGGTCGTCTTCCATGGAAATGAAGAATCGCGACGAGCCCTGGTCGCCCTGGCGGCCAGCGCGACCGCGGAGCTGGTTGTCGATGCGACGCGACTCATGTCGTTCGGTGCCGACAATGTGCAGGCCGCCCATCTGCTCGACATGGCTGAAAATGCGCAACCGATGCAGCATGAAATCCGGCAGGGTGTCCAGTTCGGCAAGACACTGGTCGACTGACATGTTCGACGCCTTGTCGGGCTTCACGAATGTCTCGATGGCTACCCAGTGGCGCAGCAGATCGAGGTGCAGGGCGTCAGTCGGTGCATCGGCGATTTCTTTGGCCCGACGGCCGAGAACGGTCGCGCCCATGTGCCGGTATGTCAGCTCGATGAGCTGGGTGTCATCCATGTCGGGCGTCGCCTGTTTGGGCAGCAGGTTGCGCTGCTGCCAGTGCCGCACAAGGGCGGCGCGGTCAATGCGGCGCAACTTGATGTCCGTGCCGCGGCCGGCCATATTGGTGGCGATCATCACCGCACCCAGGGAGCCGGCATTCTCGACAATCGCGGCCTCCCGTTCATGCTGCTTGGCATTGAGCACCTCGTGCGGGATGGCGTAACGCTTGGTCAGCATCTGGGATAGCACTTCGCTGTTCTCGACGCTGGTGGTGCCCACGAGTACCGGACGGCCCACGTCGTGATAACGCTTGATCTCGTCGAGAATGGCCGTCCATTTGTCCTTGGCGGATAGGAAAATCAGATCGTTGCGGTCGTCACGGATGACCGGCTTGTTGGTCGGTATGCACACGACGTCCAGGTCATAGATTTCGTCGAATTCGGTCGCTTCGGTGACGGCCGTACCCGTCATGCCAGCCAGACGGCTGTAGAGCTTGGCGAAGTTCTGGATCGTGATGGTCGCCAGGGTCTGTGTTTCCTGTTTGATCTTGACGTGTTCCTTTGATTCGACGGCTTGGTGCAGTCCGTCGGACCACTGGCGTCCAACCATGAGGCGACCGGTGAACTCGTCGACGATAATGACCTCGCCGCCCTGGACCACATAGTCGCGGTCACGCTGATAGACGGCGTGAGCGCGGAGGGCGTTTTCGAGCAAGTGGGGGAAATCGACATTGCCGCCGACGTAGAACGAACCGATGTTGGCGACTTTCTGCGCCTCGGCAACACCTTCATGCGTCAGGTGCGACGCCTTCTTCTCACGCTCCACTTCGTAATACTGGGTGTGCTGGTCGCGCTGGGCTTCGAGCTGCGGAACCTCCTGCTGTATCTGCTTCATGCGTTCCCGCATGTCCGCGGCCTTGGCCTTGTCGCGGCTGTTGCGGATGTCGCCTTCCAGGCCCTTGATCTCGCGGATCGCCGCTTGCACTTTGGCGTTGGCGGCGTCCCACTCCCTCTGTTTTTGAACCAGGTGGCGCGCGACCTGATCGGCAAGGGCGTAGCGCGGCGCGTCGTCGTGAGCAGGTCCGGAGATGATCAACGGTGTGCGGGCTTCATCGATGAGAATCGAGTCCACCTCGTCATAGATGGCGAAATCACGGCGCTTCTGCACCTGTTCGGCCGTGGTGAGCTTCATGTTGTCACGCAAATAATCGAATCCGAACTCACTGTTGGTGCCGTAGACCACGTCGCAGAGGTAGGCCTGCTGCTTGAGCTGTGGCGACTGCATATGCGTGGGGTGTATGGCCCCGACCGTCAAGCCCAGGTGGTAATAGAACGGAAAGACCCAGTCTCGATCGCGCTGTACGAGATAGTCGTTGACGGTGACGACGTGAGCCTGCAGCCGCTCGAGGCAGACCAGGTAACACGCCAGCGGAGCGACGATGGTCTTGCCTTCCCCGGTTTTCATCTCGGCGATCTTCCCACCGCTCAGAACCAGACCACCGATCAACTGGACATCAAACGGGCGGGCCCGGAATGGCGGACGGCTCTCGACATACAGATCACGGACGGCGTGATAGAGCTCGATGGGAATGTCCACCTGCATCCAGCCGGGCACAGGTTCCTCCTGGCCCGGAACAGGCTGGGGATCGAGCTTCGCGGCCTGCCCACGGACCCGCTCGTAAAGCTCGCGGGCCTGTTCGGACAAAGCGCTGGGGTCGAAGCCGGCCTCCGGGTTCAGGATGTTGCGAATGCCGACGGAACGGTCCATCGCTTCGCGGGCGATGGCAAGGGCTTCGTGGACGATGTCATCCATGCGCCCGCCGCCGTCAATGTGCGCGCGGAAAGCCTGAGTTTTCTCGCGAAGCTGGACGTCGGTGAGTTGGCGGACGGCCGCCTCGTGGCCGTTGATCTGTTGAGCGTGGCGGCGATAGGTCTTGAGCAGTCGGTCGTTGCGGGAGCCAAAAATCTTGACGAACAGCTTGCTGACGATGGGGACCATCATGATCGAGCCTCCGGAACTTATCCGGTGCGGGTGGAGTTGGCCCTGAACGTCGCAGCCCAGATCGGGGAGCGAGCCGCACCGGTTGGTAAGAAATCAGGGGGCATGCCAGGCATCGTGACGCGGTGCTGACACGTTTTGCGGACACGCAGGAAATGTTCAGGCGGTCGGAGGCGGGAGATGCGTCAGACGGAGCATCCATCGTGCACAAGCGGAGCGATAGGCCTCATCATGGACGGCGACGCTGCGGACGCCCTCGGCGCTGCCAAGCCACGCCGCGATGTCACCTGTCGCGGGCGTCAGGCAGACGGCCTGCAAACCGGGCTCGCACTCGAAGAAATTACGGGCGGCGGTGTCAATGCAGCAGAGGGCGAACTGCAGGGTGCGGCGGGCATCCGTCTGGCGCGCCTGCGCGGAACCGGCGGTCCAATAAGGAAAAGGCCAAGCCGCCGCATCCGTCATCGGCGCCACGGCCAGCAGAACCGCGCCGCCGAGGACGGCACCCACAGCGCCCATGCGCACCTGCCGCAGGATGGATGGCTTCACGATCATGACTTAGGGATTATATCGGCCGTCGGCCGTCGCATCACCAGCCGCGTCAAACCCTTGTGACTTCGATCCGCCGTCTGGCGGGCCTGTGGCGGGTCGGTTACGATTGCCTCGCCTCCTTCACTCCGCAGCTTCGGCTGGCAGAGCGGGAGGGGCACAGAGCCTCCACGCCAGCCCCTGCAACAGGATATGCGATGAAGATTCACGAATATCAAGCTCGCGAGCTTCTGGCGAAATTCGGCATTCCGGTACCGGCCGCGACTGTGGTGGAAAATCCGGTGGACGCAGCCCGCGCCGTGGAAGACATGATGCGCAGGCGTCAGGCCAAGGTGGCGGTGATCAAGGCCCAGGTGCATGCCGGCGGTCGAGGCAAGGGAGGGGGCGTGAGGCTCGTGCGCGGTCCGGAAGAGGCACGCAAGGCGGCCAATGACATCCTGAGCAAGCCGCTGGTCACTCCGCAGACCGGGCCCAAAGGCGTGACAGTGACGAAGCTGCTGGTGGCGGCGGGGGTGGATATCGCCAAGGAATACTACCTGGGCATGGCCGTTGACCGCGCCACCGGATGCCCGGTGCTGATCGCTTCCGCGGAGGGCGGTGTCGAGATTGAAGAGGTGGCGAGGAAGAATCCTCAGGCGATTGTCCGTGAAACCATCAGTCCGGCGACCAGCCTCCTGCCGTATCAAGCCCGCAAAATCGCCTATCGGCTGGGCTTTGAGGGCGGCCAGGCGCGTATGGCCGGCAAGATCATGCATCAGTTGGCCGACTTGTTCATCAAAACGGACGCAAGCCTGGCCGAGATCAACCCCCTGGTGGTGACCAAGCCGACGGATGAACACCCGGACGGCATCGTGATGGCGATCGACGCGAAAATGAACTTCGACGACAACGCGCTGTTTCGTCAACAGGAAATCGCGGCGATGGCTGACCCTCTGGAAGAAGATCCCGGTGAACTGCGGGCCAAGCGGTTCGGTCTGTCGTATATCAAGCTTGAGGGCAATATCGGTTGCCTGGTCAATGGCGCTGGCCTGGCGATGGCGACCATGGACCTGATCAAGCTGTATGGCAAGGAGCCGGCCAACTTTCTGGATGTCGGCGGGTCAGCCAGCGAGGAGGCGGTCACCGAAGCCTTCCGGATCATTCTGGAAGACAAGAAAGTCAAGGGCGTGCTGGTCAACATTTTCGGCGGCATCATGAAATGCGACACGATCGCGGCGGCCATCGTCAGCGCCGCCAAAGACGTGGGCTTCAAGGTGCCGTTGGTGGTGCGGTTGGAGGGCACCAATGTGGATGTGGCCCGGCAGATTCTGGAAAAGGCCAGCCGGGACATTCCCATGCTCCAGCCGGCACACGATCTGGCCGACGCGGCACGAAAGATTGCAGAGGCCGTGGATGCGGCCGCCAGAGCGAAACGGGCTGCTGGACACAAGAAGCCGAGCAACCCCCCGGCCGCTCTCAAAAAGACGACGACACCGGCCAGGAAGACGAGCAGGAAACGTAGGACCGCGTAAACAGACCAAGTCACGATTCATGTCGCAGTCAACGGTCCGCTTCATGAGGTCCGTCGCGCCCGCTGGCCAAGCTGCAATTGCCTATTTTGACAGTGCCCTGTCTGCACCCGCGAGCAGATCGACGCGATCCGGATGTCTTAACTCCCCGACCGCGCCAGACGGCTATTTTGACGGGGATTTGCGTTGACGGGCAGGCGAGTCGTGTTATTCTTGGGCGAGCGAGGGTAGAAAGCGCATAGACGGCCGTTTCGGATGCCAGTCCGATGACGACGCGTCTGATGGCCCGTCAGAACTGTTGTTCCGGCGGGATTTCGTGGTGCGCTTGCATAGAATCGCGTCAGCGGCCCGAAGCCCTCGCCCTCCAAGCTCACCATCGCTGAAGGCCCACTGCCGGGAAATATGCCATGCATGACCGCATCCCCCCGCGCCGGTCCGGTGTCAGAGCCGCGCTCCTCGTCGGCCTGCTGACGCTCTTGGCGACCATGCACGCCGTCGCTGAGACGATTGTGCCCGTCGCCCCCGCACTCCTGCATCGTCCGGTCATCAGCGGCGACTGGATCGTCTGGGGCGAACTGGGAGGCACGCAGAGCACGGCTTCGGTCTACGCCGCCAAGTGGACGATCCCTTCACCCGTGGTATACACGCTCGCCGAGGAGACGGCATGGCTCTACGACTGGGCGCCGTGGTCGCCGCAGATCGCCATCGACGGCACGCGCGTGGTCTGGCTGGACAAACGTTTTGAAGGCAGTGAGGCGATCACGCAGTTCTACCTGGCTGATCTTGCGGAGTCCTTCACGGAGGACCAGGACACGTATACCGCTCACAAGCTGGGACCTGCAACACGCGATTATGGCACACAGTTCGCTTTCCCGAAGCTCAGCGGCGACAGGCTTATCGCACAGGCCTGGCGGCAGGATGGGAGCCTGACGTCGCTCGAAGCCGCTCTCTTCGCCGTGACGATGACGCCTGGGGCGGACGACACGACGACGTATGGCCTTGACTTCATGGCGCGCTCTGTGGATCCGGATGTGCCTAACGGCACATGGGCTGTCCCCGACGTTGACGGCGACTACGTCGTCTGGGTGGACACGAGCGGTGCGAATGCAGGGGTTTACTGGAGCGACGATTTCAACGGCCAGACTATGAACATCATTGGTCAGGCCTCGGCCAGCTTACCGGCCGGCAGCATGCATCGTCCCCCCGTCATCGCAGGCGCTCGCATCGCCTGGTGCGTGCGCGTTCCTGGTGAGAATCCGGAAGATCCCGGCACGATTCAGGTGGTTGTCTACGACATCGCCAGTGGCGAAATTGTTTTCGCGGTTGAAACGGGCAGCATGCTGCACCGTTCGAACGTGGCGCTTGGCGGCGACCTGGTCGTGTGGGAAGACTGGCATAGCAACCCTGGTGAAAACCCAACCAACATTGATTTGATGGGTTACGACCTGGTCGCGGGCGAGTTCTTCGTGGTGGCGGATGGTCCGGGCAACCAGCACCTGCCCGACATGGCCGGCGGCGTGATCGTCTGGGTGGACGGCGGTATCGACGGCGCGTCGCCGACCATTCGTGTTACGAATCTCATTCCCGAGCCGACTTCGGCGGTTATTCTGATTCTTGGCTTGGGCCTCTCCGCACGGCGGCGACATTGATCCACGGAGTTTCATGGGGCTGGCGCATCGGCTCATCGTGATGTGCGGGGTGAGCATGCTGTTGACCTTTGCGGGCTCGGCCGCGGCGGGTGTTAGCGGCTCGATCCCTTCGCGCGGCGGCGTCATCTTCCGCCCGGTCGTCAGTGGAGACTGGATCGTCTGGAGCGAGATCGGGAATCTCGGCCTGTACGGCCACAACATCGCGACCGGTGAAGACAGGACCATCGTCGTTCCCGCCTTCGATGTACGGACCCAGTTGGTGCACGGCTCGGTCAATCTCTGGATCTTTGCGCCATGGCATCCACAGCTTGCCATCGATGGCACGACCGTCGTCTGGTCCGATCGGCGAGAGGGTGATCCGACCCGGGACTTCCAGATCTACACCTATGACCTGGAGACGCAGGTCGAAACGCGCATAGGTCCGATCGGCCGGACCTTTGGCCGTGGGCACTACTACCCCTCCATCGATGGCGACCGCATCGCCTGGCAGGGTGGCGGGTCGCGCGTCATGACCGCGCGCACCGACGGCAGCGACCTGCGGATGGTCGGTGGCGGCGGCGGCACGCTGCCGGATGTCGCCGGCGATCTGGTGATCTGGACCAGCGGCAGCGCGGGTGCGTCGCTCTACGCAACGGATCTGGTCAGCGGCTCGACCCAGCTCATTCATCAGTTCTCGCCGCTGCAGAACCCGCGCGGGCCGGTGACCGACGGACGATACGTCGCATGGTCGATGCGTGACCTGACCAGCGGCCATAACGTCGTCAGCATCATGGCTTACGACCTGCTTACGGGCGAAATGACGACCATTCTGGATCACACCGGCAGTCCCGAGCATCGCTCCAACGTGGCCATCAGCGACGGCATCGTGGTCTGGGAGGATTGGCGCAACAACACGGAATCGGTTAACCGTCTCGACCTCGACGTCTGGGCCTACGATCTGGCGACGGGCCGGTCGTTTCCAGTTGCCGCAGGCCCCGGCAGTCAACATGAGCCTTGGATCGATGGCGACCGTGTGGTATGGATAAATGAGTCAGGAGGGCAGCGCACCATTGGGTATGCGCTGCTCGCGCCTGAGCCGGCCTCGTTGGTGTGGTGTCTTGCGGTCGCGGCGAGCATGGGAGTGCGTCGTCGCCCAAGCATTTTCGGAAAGGGTGTACCGTGAAGTTCATCGGAAGTTTTGTCTGCTGTTTGCTGCTTGCCGCGAGTGCGTCAGCCTTCGAGGTGCATCAGGTGCCCAGCGCGGGAGGGGTGGTCCACCGGGCTGTCATCAACGGAGACTGGGTCGCCTGGGGCGAGCTGGGCGCGACCGGTGACCGCGGCAGCCTGTATCTGCGGCAGCTTTCGACGGGAACGACGACGCAGATCGGCATCGACCCGAACCCGGTCTACGGGCCGCGCACCCAGCTCAACGCGTGGGCTCCGTGGCATCCGGCCATTGCGTTGGGCGACGGCTATCTGATCTGGTCCGACAGCCGACGCACCGCGTTCCAGCAGGCGGTCGCTCACATCCGCAGTTACGAGCTGGCGACGGGGACCGAGCGCATCCTCAGTTCGCTGGACACGGCCAATGGCACCCAGCATCAGTTCCCGGCCATCGATCACGGGCAGGTGGTCTGGCAGACCTGGGACTATGGAGGGAACGGCAAGATGGCGATCCAGACGGCCCCGGCGGACGGCAGCGCCGCGTGGTCGGTCTTTCAGGCCTTCCCCGACAGTCCCTGGCCGCTCGCCGACATCGGCGGCGACTGGGTCGTGTGGAAGGATGACACGGACCTGGGCGTGTACGCCCGGCGAGCGCAGGACCCGACGGCCACCGTGATCCAGAGCCCGGACCCGACGCTCTCGCCCCGCGCGCCGGTGACCAACGGACGTTACGTGATCTGGTCCGTTCGTGACGAGAGTGGCCCGACCTACATCAACCGCATCATGGCCTACGACCTGCAGACGTTCAGCGGTTTCGTGATCCTCGGCGACACGGGCAGTTCGGAGCACAAGTCGAATGTCGCGATCAGCGATCGCTACGTCGTCTGGGAGGACTGGCGGCAGAACCCGCCGGGCGACATCAACCGGATCGATCTGGACGTGTGGGCCTACGACCTGCTGACGGGCGTCAGCTTCCCGGTGGCGGCCGGCCCGGGTGTGCAGCATGAGCCGTGGATTGAAGGCGATCGTGTCATCTGGATCAACGAGGCGGGAGGTTCTCGGCAGATCGAGTGGACGACAATTCCGGAGCCTGCCAGTTTTGCGTTGCTCCTGGCCAGCGTGATGATATGGGGCGGCAGGGGGAGAAGGGGCCAGCACCACAATTCCTGGTGTTAGAGCAGGGCGGCCAGGACGCTGTCGGCAAGAAAGCGTCCTTCATAGGTCAGACGCACGTGGCTATCGGCGCAGGTGAGCAGGTTGGCGCCCACAAGCCGGTCCAGCTCGATCCGACGTGCGCTGCCAATCGGCACGTTTGCGTCGATCCAGCTCTGCTGGACGCCCTCGGTCAGACGCAGACGCAGCATGAGCTGCTCGCCAATACTCTGATCCGTAGGGAGTGTTTCGTCTTCACAGATCGGGGCCGGCCCCGTCGTTTTCAAATACATGCCGAGGTGGGCTGTGTTTTTCCAGCGGCGGCCCTTTTGGTGGCTCGCGGCTGACGGCCCCAGCCCCAGCCAACTGTGGTTGTGCCAGTACAGCAGATTGTGCGCACAGCGGTGACCGGGATGGGCCCAGTTGCTGATCTCGTAGTGTTCGTAGCCGGCTGTCGACAGGCGGGCCATCACCCGCTCGTAGAAAGCACGTTCGAGGTCGTCGTCGACCGGCTGAATCTTCCCGCGGCGCCGCTGTTGATGCAGCGGAGTACCAGGCTCGAAGATCAGACTGTAGAAGCTTAAGTGCGTTGGACGCAGGGCCAGGGCCTCATCAAGATCTCGGTCGAGCTGCGCGGTGCTCTGGCCGGGAATGGCGAAGATCAGGTCAAGGTTGAAATTTTCGATTCCCGACTGCCGCACTGTGCGCACAGCTCTGAGGACACTGGCCGGTTCGTGCCAGCGTTCGAGCGTCGCCAGGAGTGAGGGATCGAACGACTGGGCGCCAATACTCATGCGATTAACCCCACCGTCCTTCAGACACGCAAGCAGTTCGAACGTCACAGTTTCGGGATTGGCCTCCACCGTGAATTCGTCGATCTTCTGCAGGACGCCAAGATCATGCATTACCTCAAGCAGTCGCCGCCATTCCGCGATTGGCAGCAACGTCGGCGTTCCGCCCCCAACGAAGATCGTTCGCGGGCGCAGCGGCGCTTGCACCGCCCAGTACCGCAACTCATTCACGACGCGATCCACGAACGACGAATGACGGTCATCTGAATCGACGATGCTGTAAAAATCACAGTAGTGGCACTTGTGGAAGCAGAACGGCACATGGATATAGAGGCCGAGGAAACCTTCGTCGACGCTTGCTGAGTCGGGATGAATTGCTTGCGGAGTCAACGGGGTTATTTTAGACTGGCGCTAGAATTGAAGGGGTTACAGGCTGACCGATGGACGTCAAACTCGCCATGTTTACGGCCGATGGCACGCGACGCGATTTTTCGCTCACGAAGGATTGCGTCGTCGTCGGCCGTACAACGAGTTGTGATTTGCGCATACCCTTGTCGAGCGTTTCGCGCAGGCATTGTGAGTTCCGCATCGGCTCGGACCGGACGGTGAGCCTGCGGGATCTGAAGTCGAGTAATGGTACCTTCCACAACGGGCGGCGGGTTGAGAAGGCGAGCGTGAAAGCGGGCGACCAGGTCCGGATCGGCCCCGTTCTCTTCACGGTCGTGATCGACGGCCATCCCGAAACCGTCGAATCGACGCCAACGGTTGTCGAAGAAAGCGGCGACGTGTCCGATCACACCGTATCCACGGAAGGAGCCTCGTCACATCGCCCAAGCAGTCCCCGGGACATGGCATCGGACGCGAATCAGGCTCCTGCGGACGCCAGTGCCTTGGCGGCTGATATTCTGGCTGAAAGCGATCGGACGCTGCCTGCCATCTCCGACAGTGCGGACCTTGGATCCGCGGACCTCGATGCGTCGGATCATGACGATGATTCGATGGCCAACCTTGCGGACGACTCCGGAAACATCCCGCTGGCGATTGACGAGGACGAAAAGGATCGTTGAGACGCGGTTGCGGCGGTCCACCTCTTGGGGCAACGGTGGGTTGGCGTCCAAAATCAGATGGTACCTGGTCCCTTACGTTGCCGCGTCGAGTGTGGCCCGAAGAGGGGATCACTTGGCCGTTCATGTGGCCCGGTTCAGTTGGCGGCGGGGGGAGAGGACGGCGACTCCCTGGCTACGGTCGGTTCCGCGGAATCCGGCAGGCCGGCATTGGCTGGAACCTTCACACGCGTGCCGCACTTGCGACAGCGGACCACCTGGCCGCGGGCGACACCCGGCACTGCCAATACCGCACGGCATCGCAGATTCGGACACAACATACGAACGTTATCTGACATGGCGGCGCAGTCCCCTCAGAAGACACGGGTGGCGGCTTGCCTGCCAGAGGTATCGGCGTCGCTCACTCGGAACTTGACGGCCAATTGGTGACATTCATTCTGCTGCACGCGCTACAACCGCCCCGATCGTCACGATCAGAACGGGGCCGCGCGTTCGACGCGGCGGTGCTTGGTCGTTCGGATCAGGCCCATGACGGTCGTTGCCTCGTCGACGGTCTGTATCGCGGGACCGCCGTCTCGGACGTAGCCGGTGGTGATAACGACCTCTGATTCGGCCATTTTCAACTGGAGATGACGGTGTTCTCGAACAACCACCACTTCAACGCGTTGCCCCCCGATTGGCAGCCGTTGCAGGCCCAGGGGCTCTACCGTGTAGGTGCATATGCCGCTGTCGCGCTGTGAGCCGCTGGCCAGGTCCAAGACACGCACCGGTGTCTGACCCTCGAAGCGCGTGTCGTGGGCGATGATCGCAGGCAGGAAAACCACCGGCTGGTCATACTGCACTTCCACGCCGTCCTCGGACGATTGTTCTCGGACGGCAACCAGGTGCCCATCAACGTTTTCGTGAACGAAAGTCGTCCCCATGGGGCCCATCTGCCAACACCACGTCCGGGGAGCTTGCCGCGAGTCCGTTCCCGTGGCATCACCGAATGCTCCGGCACACGGTTCCAAGCTGATGGTTGCTTCGCGGCCTCCATCAGCGTTGCGGCTTTGCCGGAACATGCGAGCATCAACGTTTGTCTGCCGCAACGGGAACAGCGATGCGGCGTCATAACTGTATTGCAGGGGCGTGATCGCGGATTGGGCATCGAGCGTGTCGGCCGGCTGTAATGCCGCGCAGCCGACAAGAATTGCCAAGACAACGGCCGCCGCAGCGCCGCGAATCGCCGCCGCCATAACAGCAAACGGGCAGTGGTCGGGGCGGTCCATGGACATCACGCAAAACTCCCCTGTCGCAGGCGAATCTGGCGGATGCTGGCCCCGCGACAGGCCTCGATCAGGCGGGGAGCCAGACCCTGACGCAGCATGGCATCCAAGCTGTAGAGTCTGGCGCTGGAATCGACCGCTACGGTCAAGATTCCGCGTGCCAGGCTCTCCAGCCGGGTGTGGGCAGCCAGGTCTTCGGGCACGAGTGTTTCCCAGACGGCGGCTACCCCGCCCAGTTGACGGTAGGGTTTCTGGATTTGCCGCTTAAACTGGTCGGACAGAAAACTCAATGAGATATCGCGATCAGGACGGACACGATAACGGCGAACGCGGGTGAGGCGTTCGGCCGGGGTCGATGGCGTCCGGGCGGCTGGATTGCGTCGCTGGGCCTTGCCGGGCACTGGCGGGTCGTCCCCAGTCTGGTCTTTGCGGTCGGATTCCATGACGGCTGCCATCATACCGCTGCTTGTTTCGGCCGATACTCCCATGCGTGATGAACACGGTCCTTTTCGGACATCCAGCCGTCGAACCTGCCGCCTACGCCCGTGGTCTGGCCGACCAGTTGTGGCGCAAACCGGTCGATCTGACAGCTGGGTTTGACCCGGCCAGCCTGGCCGCGTGCCTGACCCGGGACGGACAGGTGATTGCGATGGACGCGAAGACCCTGACGAATCCGGTCATCCAGGCGATGCTTACCGGGACGGAAAGTCCGCGGCTGGTCTACCTTCAGTGCAGGCACGACGCCTTGGCCAGACGGTGCGGCGACGCCGCCGAAGCCTTGGCCTTCAGCGAAAACTGTGACCCGATCTGCCAACGTCTCGCCCGGCACGTGTTTGACGTCTCCGAACTCACCGTCGACAACGGGCTGCGCTATCTCATCCGCCAGTGCATGTGACGACGATCCCCTTCGGGCCATGCAGATCGATCCGTCGCCGCTACAATTCCCGGCCATGAACGTGGTCCTGATGGGATATCGCGCCTCGGGCAAGTCCACCATCGGCCGGCGGTTGGCGCGGGAGCTGGGCTTGGCGTTTGTCGACGTGGACGACTACGTCTGTGAGCGCATGGGTCAACCCACCATTCGAGCCATCTGGGAGGTGGCGGGGGAGCAGGCCTTCCGCGACATGGAGTCACAGGCGGTCTGCGACTTGATGGCGGGCGATGGCCGCGTGGTGGCGCTCGGCGGCGGCTCGGTGATGAACGAGACCGCTCGCCGTGCGATCATGACCGCCTCCAAATCGCTACGCATCTATCTGCACTGCCAGCCGGAAGAACTGTTCCGTCGCGTCCAGGCCGATCGCAAGTTCAGCGAGCAGCGGCCCAATCGCGCGCCACTTGGCGGGGGTGTTGAGCAGATCGCAGCCATGCTTGCAGCTCGTGAACCCGTGTATCGCGCGTTGGCCGATCATGGGTACGATGTGACAGCCGTGAGCATCGAACAGACAGTGGACGATCTTGTGCGACTATGCCGCGGCGAGCATCGGGAACCCGGAGGGTAACGGAGTCAGCCGGTGAAGCTCGTTTGCCATCCATCATCGCTGCGGGGGGCGGTCGATATTCCCGCCTCCAAATCGCACACGATCCGCGCGGTCGCCATCGCTTCATTGGCCAACGGGATCAGCCGCATCGAGTCCCCGCTTCTGTCCGCCGACGCGGAGGCGGCGGTTCGCACCTATCAGGCATTGGGCGCGGAGATCAATACACAACGCGATGACTGTTGGACGGTGACGGGATTCGCCGGTCGACCCATCACGCCCGCGGACGAAATCGATGTGGCCAACAGCGGTACGACCTTGCGCATCGCCGTCGGCTCGGCCGCGCTGCTGCGCGATGGCCGGGCTGGGTTTACCGGCGATGCTCAGGTGCGGCGGCGGCCGATCGGCCCACTGATCGAAGCACTGAACAACCTCGGCGCACGCGGGCGCACGCTGCGAGACAATGGCTGTGCGCCGCTGGTCATCGAAGGGCATTTGCGCGGCGGGCGCACCGCGATTCAAGTCGTCACAAGCCAATACCTATCGAGTTTGCTGATTAACTGCCCCCTGGCTGATGGCGACAGCGAGATTGAAGTTACCCTTCTCAACGAGGCCCCATACGTCCACCTGACGCTGCACTGGCTTGATCGCTGCGGCATTCGCTATGAGCACGAAGATCTGAAACGTTTTCGCATCCCCGGCGGCCAGGTGTACGGGCCGATCGAAGGGCCGGTACCGGCTGACTTCTCGTCGGCGACGTTTTTTCTCGCGGCTGGTGCCTTGGGCGACAACGACGTACTGGTCCGCGGCCTGGATATGAACGACCCTCAGGGTGACAAGCAGGTGGTCGATTATCTACGGCAGATGGGCGCAAACGTGACGGTGACGGACGCCAGCATTCGCGTGCGCGGCGGCGCGCTCACCGGTTGCGAGCTCGACTTGAACAACACGCCGGACGCGCTGCCGATGATGGCGGCACTTGCCTGTTTCGCCCAGGGTACGACGCGCCTGGTGAATGCCCCGCACGCGCGGCTCAAGGAAACCGATCGTATTGCCGTGATGGCTGAAGAACTCGGCAAGCTCGGCGCGCAAATCGAGGAACTGTCCGACGGTCTGGTGATCCACGGATCGCGCCTGCGGGGTACGGACGTCAGTGGTCACGACGACCATCGCGTGGTCATGGCCCTGGCGGTGGCGGCCTCCGCGATCGAGGGCAAGACGACGATCCATACGGCCGAGGCGATGAACGTGACGTTCCCGACGTTCGTCGATTGCCTGCTGGCTGTGGGTGGGAGAGCAGAGTTGTCCGGCTGAGCCGACCCAGGGGACGTGCATGTCTGATGCGGCAACACTCTGGCTGGTCCGCCACGGCGAGACGGTCTGGAACCGCGAGGGTCGGCAGCAGGGGCATCTTGACAGCCCCCTGACCGACCTGGGCGTCCGACAGGCTCAGGCGATCGCCGACGCGCTCGCAGACCTGACTTTCAATGGCCTGTACAGCAGCGATCTGGGCCGGGCGATGCAGACCGCCGACTTCATCAGCCGGAGGACCGGGTTGCCGGTGACGGCTGAGCCGCTGCTCCGTGAGCGTCATCTTGGCTTCTTTGAGGGCATGACGTGGCTCGAGGCCGAAGCACGGCATCCGGCCGCCGTCGCGTCCTTCCGGACGGGTGATGCCGACTTCGTGATCCCGGGCGGTGAGAGTGCCCGCCAGCGGTTCGAGCGTACGACGCAATGCCTGACAGAGCTGGCCCGGAAGCACAACGGCCAGCCGTTCATCGTTGTCGCGCACGGGGGTGTTCTTGATGGCATGTATCGACTCGCCAACGGAATTGACCTCGCCGAGCCGCGACGCTTCAGACTCCTCAACGCGAGCATCAATGTCTTTGATTTCGTCGATCGGCGATGGGTGATGCGCGAATGGGGCTGTATCAGCCATCTCGGCGCGATGACGGCGCTGGACGATCGGTGACGGCTTTCTGAGGCCTGCCTGCCCCGCTATATTGACGCGGGCATCTCAAAGCTACTTCAAGCTGAGAAAGGGCATTCGGTGCTCCAGCAACTGCTTCAAGGTCTGGGTTCAACGGGCTTGTTCACAAGCCGGGCGTTCCTGCCGGCCCTGGCTTCGGCGGCGGCGTTGCGGTGGGGCGATCAGTTGCCGTTTCTCAAGGACGCGGACTTCATTCAGCAGGTGGCTGACGCGCCGACGTGGTTCACGTCCGATATGTGCCTGACCGTGCTGACGATTCTCTCGGCGCTGGAGATTGCGGCCACGAAGGTGCCGGAGGCCCGCGAACTGCTGTATGAGTTTGATCGCTACGCGAAAGCGGCCATGGCGGCGCTGACGTACCTGGGCGTGGCCAGCGCAACCGACGCGGCATTTGTCCAAAGCATCACGCAGGATGCCGGTGTGCTGGACACGGTGCCGGCCGTGGCCGTCGGGGCGGCGACGTTTTTTTTCAGCGCGACACGCGGAGCGGTATTCAGCGCTTTTGCGGAGGCTGATGATGACGATGCCACGGGCTTGCAGGGACTGTTGAGCTGGCTTGAAGACGCGTGGTCGGTGGCCGGGCTGCTGTTCGTAATTCTGTTCCCGCTGCTGATGATCGGTGTGATTGCAGGCATCTTCGGCTTGCTGTATCTGCTGCAGAAGCGGGCGGAGGTCAGGGAGGAACAGGCGAGGATCGATTGTGCGTCGTGTGGGCAGAAGGTCTATGCCCATGCGATGGCCTGCCCCAACTGCCACACAACGGTGCCCGCACCACACCGCATCGGATTCTTCGGCGGATCCAAGCCCGAACCGGACACGAACCTCGACGTCCATCCCTACCGCCTGGTGGAGAAACGGCGATGCCCTGTCTGTGCCACGAAATTGCCGCAACGCAGCCCGCGCCAGACGTGTCACGCCTGTGGTCACCGGCTGATGGCTGAGGAGAGTTTTGCCGCCCGATACCTGTCGCGTATCGATGGTCGTCTGCTGCTGGTTTTGCCGATCACCTTTGGGCTCAGCTTCATTCCGGTGCTGGGTCTTATTTTCGGAGTCGTCTACTACCGTATCGCACTGATCTCGCCGCTGCGGCGCTATATCCCACTGGCGCGCAACTTCCTGCTGCGATGGTTTATTCGCATTCTGCTCTTCGTCCTGATCGTGGTCCAGGTGGTGCCGGTCGTCGGCGGCTTTGTGGTGCCCTTGATGGCCCTGATCAGTTACGGCTCGTATCGGGCGACGTTCCGCGGCATGCTGCTGCGCGGAGGGTCCGATGCAGTGCCCATTGCGTCGGATCAGGGCGTGTAGAGTTCGGGCCGCCGTCCGTCCAGATGGGAGGATGCCGAAGCACGCGCGCGGTCCACCTCAACCAGATCGATCATCGTTCGTGCAATTGTCGGCGTTTCGTCGCCATGCGTGTCGGCGTGTTCGTTGCAGTAGACCACGCCGTCCGGGCCGGTGATCAGCGACTGTCGTGGGTGGGTGAAGGCGATGAACACTTCGCTTTCGTAGGCCCGCGTTCGCATCATCGCGAGATTAAGGTTGCAGGCCATACCATAGGTTGGGTTGAAGATGACCCGGGCCCCCTGGAAGGCCAGCGATCGCACCGTCTCCGGCCAGCGGCGGTCGGCGCAGATCAGGATGCCAAATGGCCCGAAATCGCCGTGAAAGACCGACAGATGCCGGCCGGGCGTGAACTTGCGGTCGTGCGTCTGACAGTGCGTTTTGTCGTAGCTGCCCGCTAGCGTACCGCGGCGATCCAGCAGCAGGGCGGAGTTGAACAGATGATCGCCATCGCGTCGCGTGCAGCCGAGCACCAGCCACGCACGCAGTCGCCGCGCCTCGGCCGCGATCTGTTGAATGCGTGCATCGGTCACCGGGTCAATGGCACAGCGGGCCATGTCGGTCGGCGTCACTTGCGGCTGGTTGGCCCAGTAACCGTCGAGAAAACATTCGGGCGTTACGATGACATCGAACATGCCCGGCTTCGCGGCCGCGAGCAGATCGAGCAGCGTGCGGTGGTTGGCGTCCAGGCCGCCCTTGACTGGTATGGCGCGGATTTGGCCGATGGTAATGCGCGAAGCTGGTTCGTTCACGCCTGATGCTCCACGCTCACGAGTTCAGACCCAGCAGGCGGATGGCTTCGTCCAGATCTTTATCGCCGCGGCCGGAGAGATTGACGACGACAATCTGATCGGGTCGCATGTCGCTCGCGAGCGTGATCGCGTGCGCGATGGCATGGCTTGACTCAAGGGCGGGGATAATGCCCTCGGCCCGCGTCAGCGTCGTGAACGCTTCCAGCGCCTGGGCGTCGGTCACGCTGGTGTAGATCGCCCGGCCGCTGTCGCGCCAGTACGAATGTTCCGGGCCGACACCCGGGTAGTCGAGTCCCGCTGAGATCGAGTGCACGGGCGCGGTCTGCCCGTCGGTATCCTGCAGCACATAGCTGCGCGCCCCATGCAGCACCCCAGGGCTGCCCAGTGAGAGCGGAGCGGCATGATCGCCAAGGGCCGCACCGCGTCCACCAGCTTCGACACCGACGAATCGGACCGACGCGTCGTCTACAAACGGATGGAATATGCCCGCGGCGTTCGAGCCGCCGCCGACGCATGCCACAATCACATCCGGCAACCGCCCCGTCTGTTCGAGGCACTGACTGCGGCATTCACGGCCGATGACCGCCTGGAAATCCCGGACGATCATGGGGAACGGATGAGGCCCGACGACCGAGCCGATGATGTAATGCGTGTGATCGCTGGTTTCCATCCAATCGCGCATGGCGGCGTTGGTCGCGTCCTTCAAGGTTCGCGAACCCGATTCCACCGGCACCACGCGGGTGCCCAGCAGCTTCATGCGCAGGACATTGGGCCTCTGGCGGCGCATGTCTTCGCTGCCCATGAACACGTCGCATTCCAGACCGAAGACTGCCGCGGCCGTGGCCGTCGCCACGCCGTGTTGGCCGGCCCCGGTTTCCGCGATGATGCGACGTTTGCCCATGCGCAGCGTGAGAAGCGCCTGACCTAGTGAATTGTTGATCTTGTGGGCCCCTGTGTGAGCCAGGTCTTCGCGCTTGAGGTAGATCTTCGCTCCGCCAACCTGCTTGCTCAGTCGCCGCGCGAAATACAGAGGCGTCGGCCGTCCGACGTAGTGCTTCATCAGGTCGTCCAACTGTCGCTGGAACGCATCATCGGCCCGGGCCTGGGCGTAGGCCAAGCGCAATTGCTCCGTTGCGGCGAAGAGTGTCTCGGGGATGAAGATCCCGCCGAACTCACCGAAATAGCCGGCTGGCGTCGGAGTCGCGGTACCGAAGGCCGCAGGGCGTGCGATGGAGCTTGTCATAGGCGAAAGTCTAGGTCACCAGCCCATGGGGCGGCAACCACGCCGGGGACCGATCAGTTCGTATCGGTTCAAAACGGCCAGATCAGAGGTGCAAGGGTGATGGTCACGATGGCCATGAGAACGTTCAGCGGCAGGCCGATACGCAGGTAATCGCTCACGCGGTAGCCACCGGGGCCAAAAACCATGAGGTTTGTCTGGTACCCCAGTGGGGTGGCGAAGCTCGCGGAGGCGGCGATCATGATGGCGAATACGAACGGCTCGAAGTTGACCCCCAGATCGCGTGACACCGAGAGCGCGATGGGGAACACAAGTACGGCGGCCGCGTTGTTGGTGATGATCTCGGTGAAGAGCGTTGTCACCAGATAGACCGCTGCCAACGTCAGCCAGGGATTGCCTCGAGCGAGTGTGATGAGCTCGGTTGCGATGGCGTGAGCCGCTCCGGTGATGTCCAAGGCCCTGCCGATGCCGAACGACGCGGCAATGACCACGAGGACCTGCCAGTCGACGCTGCGGCGGGCCTCGTCGCCGGTAATGCACCGTGTAAAAATCATCATGCCAGCCGCCAGCATTGCCCCTTGGAGCATGGAAAGCCAGCCGAAGGTGACGGCTGCCACCATGCCAGCCAGCACCGCCATGGCGATCCAGGCCTTCTCGTGCCGCGGCGGGGCCGAGTCGTCCAGCGCGCTGACGAGGTAAAAATCGGGGTTGTTCCGCTGGAGCGTGGCGAAGTCGGCGGTGGTCTCCAGCAGCAGGGTGTCGCCGGGTCGCAGGATGATGTCGCCGATCTTTTTCTTGATCGTCTCACCATTGCGAGCGACGGCGATGACAACCGCGTTGTAGAGATTGCGGAACCGGCTGTCGCGAATGGTCCGCCCGACGGCCCGGCAGGAATTGCTTACCACCGCTTCGATCAGACAACGACGCGAGCGCGGGGCATCGAGTTTGAAAACCTGGTTCGTGGCCGGCTCCAACCCTCGCATCTTCTGTAGATCCAGGACCGAATCGATGATGCCCACAAAAATGAGAACATCATCGGCATGCAGAGAAGTGTTGGGAGCCACCGCGGGCATCACCTCGCCTCCGCGGTCAATTTCCATCAGAAACGCGCCCGGCAGTCGGCGCAGGCCTGCTTGTTCGATGGTTTTGCCGACCAGTGAACTGCTGGGTGGCACCCGCATGGCGACGGTGTATTGGCGTGCGTCGTCCTGCGAAGAGATCGGCGGCTTTCGATCGGGCAGCAACCAGCGGCCGACCAGCAGGAGATAGCCGATGCCCGCCAGAGCGCATGGCAGGCCGATCCAGGTGATATCAAACATGTCCAAAGATGGTCTACCGGCTTCGGATATGAGCAGGCCGTTGACCACCAGGTTGGTGCTGGTGCCGATGAGTGTGCAGATGCCGCCAAAGATCGACGCGTAACTCAGCGGGATCAGCAGACGCGAAGGGCTGAGCCTGCACTTCTTGGCCCATTCGATGACGGTGGGAATGAACATTGCCACGATCGGTGTGTTGTTGAGGAACGCGCTCATTCCCGCGACCGGCAGCATCAGGCGGCTCTGTGCGCCCAGGGCGGTCTGCGGTCGCCCCAGCAACTGTTGACCGATCAGGCTCATTCCTCCGGTTTCTTTCACCCCCTGGGCCACAACAAACAACACGCCCACGGTTACCATGCCGGGATTCGCCAGTCCCGAAAGCGCGTCCGTCGCGGGCAGGATGTCAAATAACAGCAGAAGCGTCAGCCCTCCCACAAGGATCAGATCGGGGCTGTGTCGCGTGAAGACGAGAAGTGACAACACCATCCCGAGAACGCCGAGCGTGAACCATGCGTCCCATCCCATCGTCTCGGATCCCTTCGTGAGCGGAGCAGCTCATGAACCGTCAGGAATGCCTCTGACCCACGCGATTTTCACGGCGTGTTCAGGCCGTGGTGGCCTGGAGGCGGTGACAGTCTACTTGGCTTGCATGTACGGAGCAGCGGTCGCGTGATTCAATGGATGGTCAAAACGAACGGCGAATTGCAGTCCCTCGGCTGAAGATTGGCAGCGCATGACGCGCGCCGCAGTCATGTTCGCCGCTTCTACGATGACGTCGGGTCGGGCTGTCGGAACGGACACCAGTACCGCTTGACCAGGCCGCAGCCTGGTTCCTTGGGCACAGGTTACGCACATACCCCCCGCAGAGACATCGGCCGTGCGGCCGACAACGTAGCGGCCCCCCCGCGCGTCCCGCCACTTCACGGGCTGCTCGGCATGAATCCGGGGATAAAGGCGGCGTTCGGAGCCTGAGTTCATCGCATCACTCTCCCGGTCCTGGCGGTTGTTGACACGCCGGCCTGCTGACGGTTGTATCGGTTGTTCGGCCTGTAACCATGAAGACCGGTAACATGCCGTGGCTTGGCTTCAGGCTCCATGGGAGGCGTTGAAGGCCGTGATCCACGAGGAACAGGATGGCACGTTCGCTGATTGTTACCGTGACGCTCAATACGGCCGTCGACCGCATGCTCAGCGTGGATGGATTGGCGATTGGCGCTCACGTGCAGGCTCGTCTGCTCCATCGGATTCCTGCCGGCAAGGGCATCAACGTCAGCCGCGCGCTGGCTCGACTTGGGTGCTCAAGCCGCGCCGCGGGCTTCGTGGGAGCGGGTGAACACGAATGGTTCAACGAGCTCCTGCGTCGCAGCGGGTCGGCGATGATTCAACCCCATTTGACGCCGGTCGACGGTCAAACCCGTGAGAACATCACTCTGATCGATATGAAATCATCCGCTGATCTGCATGTGCGTGGATCCGGCTTCGTGGTCGGCGAGGCGCAGTTACTGCGTCTGGCGGCTGACCTTGCGCGGATGGCGACCCCTGAAACCTTGTTCGTGTTCAGCGGCTCGATGCCGCCCGGTCTGTCGCCAGACGATTTCGGTCATCTTCTGAGTGACCTGTCGAAGACGGGCGCGCAAATCGTCGTGGACACCGGTGGCGAAACGTTGCGGACTCTCTTCGGTGCCTCGGCCCCATGGCGGTTGCGCCCATGGTTGGTCAAACCCAACGCCGCTGAACTGAGTCAGTGCCTGGACGAGCCGCTCGCCGAGGATCTGCCCACGCTGGCGGCACAGGCCGCCAGTCTGCGAGACCGGGCAACCTGGATAGCCGCCACGGCAGGGGCCGCCGGGGCGGTGCTGGTCGGTCCAGCGAAGCGTTGGCTGGCAACACGGCAGCCCGGTTGCGACGAGCCGCCGAAGGTTAGCACCGTGGGCTGTGGCGATTGCTTTCTGGCTGGCCTCTTGGCAGGGTGGCCGCAAGGCCCCGTTGCCGCCCTCCGACAGGCAGTAGCCGTCGGTTCCGCTAACGCGGCGGTGGCGGGAGCGGCCGAGTTCGATGTAAACCTCGCTCACTCCTTGGCCGCTGCGATCGCCATCGCCGTCAGCGAACATGTTGGGTAATCTTCTGGCGTTTCTGTGCGCTCTGCTTGTCCTCCTGAAGAATTCAGCATCGAAAATAGGCAAATGTTCGATAAAGGCGCTAGGATGAACTGTCACGGGCCAACGCCCACGAAGCCGGTCTCAGCCTTTGCGGGTGTCTGAACGTCGGCAGTCACAGTGGCCACCATTCTCCGTACGGCCCACCAGAGGATGACAATGTGTGTCCATGGATAGATTCGTGAATCCGACCGAATTCATGAGCTTGGCGTTACCTTTGCTCGCGGCGGGCGAGGCGGATGCGCTCGCGCAGGCGATTTCCAGGCGCTGGACAAAACGGCAGGTGTGCGAGTTGCTCGCCGATCGGGACGTGGATGTACGGCGCACGATAGCCATCTCACTCGGCCTTATTGGCGACCGTCGATGCGCCTGCTGCCTGGCCAAGGCGTTGCATGATGAGGACGCTCAGGTCGTTCAGATGGCCGAGCACGGCCTCTGGTCGATCTGGTTTCGCGATGGCGATCCCGTTGCGAGCGGTCCATTTCGCGAAGGGTTCGCACTGATGGGACGTGGGGCATATCACAAGGCTATCATGTGCTTTGAGGCCGCATGCCGCATGGACCCCGATTTCGCGGAGGCCTATGACCAGTGCTCGATCGCGCACTTCTTCCTCGAACAGTGGGATGCCGCGATTGTCGACGCTCAGGCCGCCATCGCGCGCATGCCCATGCACTTTGGCGCCATGGCCGGACTGGGCCACAGCTATGCCGCCGCCGGCCGTCTTCGCGAGGCGGGAGAAGCCTACCGACGCGCCTTAGCCGTTCATCCAGGGCTCACGGAGGTTCGCGAGGCGCTCAACCGCCTTGACTTGCGTGCGGCCGCATGCCGTTGTGACGCGCCAGCACGCCGCTGCTGACAAGGCGTTCGTTCTCCCCGACGCCGGGCTCAATCGGCACGAGCGAAAAACGAACGCCCATCCGCAGATGGGCGTCGGAGGTTTGAAATGTTGACGGCAGTCACGTTGCTCAGGCAGCGGATTTGCGAGTCCGCCGCTTGCGACCGACGGTCCTCTGGGTCGCGTTCATACGGCGTTCGGGGTACTCGGCCATCAGTTCAACCAGTTCCGCCGGTTCCTTGGCCCACAGATCAGCGCCGATCTCTTCAGCCAGGCCGTCGGCCCGATTGAACACGCCGCCGCCAACGACGACCTGCAGGCGGGGACACGAGCCGATCTCGTGCAGCCGATCGATCAGCAGCCGTGTAAACGGCACCGTCTCGGGCATGGCTCCGAAGATCACCAGCACGTCCGCGTTGAGATGCCCCAGTTGCGCGATGATTTCGTCATTGGCGACACCGCCGCCGGCGAAGAATACTTCGTAGCCGTCGGCTTCGAGCAAGTCGCAGGCGATCTGGGCGCCGAGTTCTTCGGGCTCATCGGGACCGCAGGCCACGAGTATCTTCCGGTTACGCTGCTGGGTCGGGATGAGCCGTAGTTGCATCTGGTCGGCCAGCATCCGCATCAGGCGTGTCGCGTAGTTGTGGGCGAGATTGGAGAGTTGGTCATTGCGGTATAGATTCTGGATCTGCTCGAGCGTGGGCCAGAAAACGCGTGACAGGATAGCTTGGGCCGAGCAATCGGCCTCGATCAGTTCGTCGACGATCTGGCGGGCTGCGGGACGGTTGCCGCTGATCAGGGCGGTGAAGAAACGTTCGAGGACGACGTCACGATGCATGGTCGGTTCTCCCGAAGGCCCAAGGCGGGTTTCGCCGGGGCGACTGGGTTCACGGTCCAACATGCTTCCGTGCCCTGAGTCGAGCCTTGCCTGTCGGGACGTCCCCGACCCTGACACGCTGGGACGCTTGAGGCCGCCGTCCTGACGGGCCGCGATGCCAGCCGCGTTAACATCGGTCGGCGGCCCTCGGATGTATGACAAATCCCGAGGCGGAGTCGACGGCGGGCATCCGTGTTTTCTGGATGGCGCAAGCCATGACCCATGAATGACTTGTGCTATCATGGGCGGTTTCCGATAATCCACCATCGTGGCCCGACGGCTGCCGTGCATGCAGGTTGGATGGTTATCGGGACCGCTGCAAGCCAACGATTCCGCGCCGCCGCGGGCAAGGAGAGGCGTCATGTTGACCCGTTGGGCCGTTGGGAAGATCCATTTGTGTCGGTTGCACCGTTTGGGCCGTCTGGGTCATCGCGGTCGTGCGCACCGGTCAACGAGAGAACGAAGGCGGACGTGGATGAACGCTTTGGTCGGTGAGGCGATGGTGCTGACTGCTTTAGCCCTCACGGCGGTTCCCGGCTGCCAGACTAACCCCGTTACCGGCCAATCTCAGTTCAATCTGGTGACGCTCGACCAGGACATCGCCATGGGTGCCGAGGCCGCCCCGCAGTATCTGGAGGCTTTTGGCGGCCAGGTCGACGCGCCGGTCGTGCGACAGTACGTCTCAGACATTGGACAGCGGATGGCCGCTCTGAGCCATCTGCCGGATCTGCCGTGGCGGTTCTACGTGGTGGACTCCGACGTCGTCAACGCTTTTGCATTGCCCGGCGGTCACGTGTTCGTCACCCGTGGTCTGCTGGAAATGTTCGACAATGAGGCGGAACTCGCCGCAGTGCTGGGCCACGAGATCGGCCACGTCACCTACCGTCATAGCGCCCAGCAGATCACGAGCCAGACGGTTTTGAACGTCGGCCTGAGCGTCGGAGCCAGCGCCGCCGGCGCCGAGGGTGACGAACTAAGGCAGATCTACAACATCGGCACGCAGGTCGGAAACATGGCTTTCCTGCTTCCCTACAGCCGCCGTCACGAAATGCAGAGCGATCAGGTCGGCCTGCGGTACATGGTGCAGGCGGGTTACGATCCGCGGGCGATGGTCACCATGCTGGACAAGCTTGCCCGTGCGGCGGGCGGCGCCCGGCCGCCGTTGTTTCTCTCCACACACCCGTACCCTGAGGATCGTGCGGACGAGGTGCGGCAGATTATCAACGAACAATACGCCGGCAGCGTGAGCGGGGGCACCCTGCGCACGGGCGAGAGCGCTTACCAGCAAACAGTGCTCAGCGCCCTCGCGAAGCTGCCGACGCCGCGTCACCGCGGTGCCCAGTGACAGGGAGGGCTCGAGCGAAAGGTCCGCAGGCCGTATATGCAGCCGGTCATAAACCGCTAGGCTCCGCCTGATGACCGGCGATGCTTGTTGACTTCGAAATCAGACGCCAAGGCCCCGAAGGACGCAGTCAATCCAAAATCGACAATCACACATCGCGGGCTCACAACTCTGGCATGCCGACAATCTCGCCGATCCGCACCGGCAGGCCGACAAGGCACGGCGCGTCCGCGATATGTTCGCCGCCATCGCGCCCAGCTACGACCTCAACAACCGCCTGCACTCCCTCTGGCGCGACCAGGCCTGGCGCCGCGCGGCTGTGCGCTTCAGCGGCCTGCAACCGGGCGATCGCGTGCTCGACGTCGCCTGCGGCACGGGCGATCTGGCCATGGCTTTTCGGCGCAGCGGAGCGGCGCACGTCGTGGGCGTCGATTTTACGACAGCGATGCTGCGTGTAGCCGAGGATAAACGCCAACAGCAGAAAGTTGACGCGACCGCCTACATTGCCGGCGATGCCATGCGACTTCCGGTTGCCGACGCGAGTGTGAACGTGGTCTCGATTTCCTTCGGCATTCGGAATGTGGCGGATGTGGGCGCGGCCCTGGCGGAATTTGGCCGTGTCCTGCGTCCGGGAGGCCGCGTGCTGGTTCTGGAGTTCAGTCTGCCGGGCAATCGGATGCTGCGGGCGGCTTACAACGCCTATTTCCACCATGTGCTGCCACATACGGCCAGTTGGATCGCCGGCGACCGGACCGGTGCGTACCGGTACTTACCGCAGAGCGTCAATACCTTCATGAGCCGGAAGCAGATGATCGCCGCGCTGAGCGAAGCGGGGTTTACCGATGCCACTTCTCGTCCGTTGACGCTCGGTATCGCCGCTCTCTACCGGGCGATGCGCACCTGACGGCCAAGAACTATCGCATCGATGTCATGGCCCGTCCTCGAGCACCGGCTGCGTCGACGGGCTGGTCTGCGCCGCAGTGCCAGTCGCAGGCTTGTTGTAGGCGGTGGCCGGCACGCCCACTCCGTACCGATAGACCAGTTCGCCGCCGAGGTGCCCGACCCACGCCGTCCAGCCGGCAGTGCCCAGGGCGAGCAGCAGAGCCAGGACCAGCCCCGCTACTCGAAGTACCTTGAGCTCCATCAGCAGCAGGAACAGTCCTGTGGCGCCGAAGAACATCCATGCCTTTTCAGCCAGTTCCTCATGGTCGTGCAAGGTGTCGTGGACGGGGCCAGCCAGAAGAACGCCGGCGTCCGTCATCGCGTCGGCCGCGCGCTCGCCCGTGGCGACTGTGACGAAGCACGCCGCCATCGCCAGAAGATAGACCATCGCGGCTGCCCATCGCAGGCCGCGCACTCTGCCGCCGGTGACGGCCACAGCCAGGGCGAGCAACAGGCCGATGGCGGCGGCGCCCAAGGGCAGGTGGGTCATCACCGCGTGCAGACGCTGTGGATCGTTGAGCGTGTCGAACATGTGCTGGCCTCCATGAAGGAACCTAATGCGGCATCGGGAACTGCCGGCACAGCGCTTCCACTTCCCGCCGGATTGCCGCCAGCTTGCCTTCGTCGCCGGCGGACTTGATCGCCCGGTCGATCAGGTCCGCCACCTGTTTCATCTGCGGCCCGCGCAGGCCGCGGGTGGTCAGGGCCGGCGTGCCCAGCCGCACGCCGCTGGTCTGGAACGGCGAACGCTGCTCCCGCGAAACGGTGTTCTTGTTGGTGATGATGCCCGCCTGTTCGAGCCACAGGGCGGCCTGTTTGCCGGTCAGTTCGCTGTCTGTCCCGCGCAGGTCGATCAGCAGCAGGTGGTTGTCCGTGCCGCGCGAGCTGAGGTGGTAGCCGCGCGACATCAGCTCATGAGCCAGCACCTTCGCGTTGGCGACGATCTGGCGGGCGTACTCCTTGAAGGCGGGCTTGAGAGCCTCGCCGAAGCAGACGGCCTTACCGGCGATCACGTGCATGAGCGGGCCGCCCTGCGTGCCGGGGAAGACGGCTTTGTCGATCTTGGCCGCCAGGTCGGCGTCATTGGTGAGGATCAGCCCGCCGCGCGGCCCGCGCAGGGTCTTGTGCGTCGTGGTGGTGACTATGTCGCAGTGGGGAAACGGCGAGGGATGCGCCCCGCCGGCGATCAGGCCCGCGATGTGGGCGATGTCGGCCATCAGCAGGGCCCCGCAGGCATCGGCCGCCTTACGGAAGCGGGCGAAGTCGATCACCCGCGGATAGGCTGAGTAGCCGCACATCAGCAGTTTGGGTTTGTGCTCGCGACAGAGCTTTTCGACCGCGTCGTAGTCGATGTGGCCGTAGTCGGGGCGGGCCTCGTCGTAGACCAGCGGATAATGCGCCGGCTTGAACCACTTGCCCGACAGGTTGACCGGCGAGCCATGCGTCAGGTGCCCGCCGTCAGACAGCACGACGGAGCAGTAGGTGTCGCCCGGTTCAAGCAGGGCAAAAAAAACGGCGGTGTTCGCCGAGGCGCCCGAGTGCGGCTGCACATTGGCGAACTTACAGCCAAAAAGCTGCTTGGCTCGCTCGATCGCCAGCGTCTCCACGTCGTCGTAGATCGTGCAGCCCGAGTAATAGCGCTTGCCAGGGTAGCCTTCGCAATACTTGTTGGTCAGGCATGAACCGACCGCCTCCATCACCGCGGCGGAGGTGTGATTTTCGCTCGCGATCATTTCCAGGGTCATGTCCTGGCGTCGCTGTTCCGCGGCGATCAGTTGGGCGATCTGGGGATCGGTTTTCGCCAGGCATGCGGCGGAGGCGTGGAGGGCGGCAGTCTCAGTGGCGGTCATGAATAGGCGTCTCCGTCGAGCGGGGAATGCGGATACGGTCGCGGCTTAAGCGAGGGCGAACAGCCGACTCATCGCCGTGTGAACCTGCTCAAGGGTCTTCTCAGCCGGTTGACGGCTCAGTTCGGGCATGAACGGCTCGGCGGCGACAGGGCCATCATAGGACAGTTCCCGCAGGCATCCAAGGAACGTCCTCAAGTCGATGACACCAGTGTCTGTCGGCAGGGCCCGTTCGTTGTCGATTTGCTGGTCGCGCGATCGGCCGGGCCGGGCGTCATTGACGTGCACCACGACGATTTTTTCGTTGGTCAGCAGGCGGCGCAGATCGTCGGCCGTCGCGCCCGAGGTGTACCAGTGGAAGCTGTCCAGCAGAAGGCCCATGTTCGATGTGCCGATGGCATCGCACAGTTCCAGCATGCCCGCCATGGTGCGGAGGAACGGGTATTTGAATTGGTCGGCCAGCGTCTTGGGGCCGACGAATTCGAGCCCCAGGCGGATGCCGTGCTGCTCCAGAACGCGTGCCGCCTCGCCGAGCCGCCGGCGGTGACGGTCGAAGTTGGCGGTCATGTCCAGTTCGTTGTGTCCAGGCAGCAGCCATGTGGAGCAACGTTCCACACCGACCGCGGCCAGCCACGGTACGAGCTTCCTGAGGTTCGCCATGCCGTTCTTAAACGCCGCGTCGTCTTTGCGGAACTCCACAGGCAACCCGAAGCTACCCCAGTACAAACCGGCACGTTGTCGGATTTCGTCCAGGATGTTGGCGCCGCCTGCCCGCTCGATTTCACCGACGGGAGCGTCGATGCCGCGGAAACCTGCGGCCGCCGCCAGCGGGGCCAACTGCTCAAACGGAACGTCGGTGATGCCCACACAACCCGGGGTTAGATTCACATACATGGCAGGTTCCTGAATGATTGTCACTGGTCATTGGGTGCGTCTGCCCATGCCTGGGGTGGGGGAGGACGGCTCCTGGCGCTCAAGGCAGGGTGGCCACGACTCTACCAAACGCACGGCCGGCAAGGCTAACGCGGCCGTCGGGCATCGCTCGCTGCATCCGACCGAGCATATCCGTCTGCGAGAGCTGCCGGCGGCGCAACGCCGCGCCACGCACGGTGGCCAAGACGCGGCCCTCGGCCGTGTTATACAGATCGATCTCCGTCTGTCTCGCGCGGCGTCGAACCGCCAATGGAATGACGCTCTTGCTCTTGACATCGAGCCACGGTTCCTTGGAGCGGCTTGCGGGAAGTCGGGCTCCATCGACGATCTCGCCCACTCGATAGCAGCCGGTCGCAAACTGATGGAGCGTCACGTCGCTCAGCGCCCCCATTCCCCGACGCAGCGTGCAGCAGAACCGCCAGGCACGGTCACCCGCCTGGTCCCGCACCGCCTCGGTGGGGTTGATGCCCGTGCCTAGAAGCACCCACCCCATTCGGCCGTCAGTCTTGAGCGAACGCAGCGGCTGACTGCCGTCGAGATCGGCCAGGCGGCACATGCCCGTCTGCTCGAACGCCATGGCCAGGTACCCGCGCCTGCCGATGGCCGCCAAGCCGTCCCCGGCGGCGAAGACGGACCCACCCACACCCCCCAGCCAGTCGCCCCCCCGGTCGGCCGGCCCGGGTGTGACGAACCCCCCGCCGGTCTCGCCGCGCCAGCGGACGCGATCCCATGGCAAGGTCATCTCCCAGACCAGTTCATAGCTGCCCGAAGGCGGCTGGCCTTCAACCTGAACGGAAAGCTCCCATGCCCCTTCCCCGATCGGCGACGGGCGCCAGTCCGCCTCAAGCGTGAAGCCGTCCACACGCCACTTGCCGTGCGAGCCATCGGCGTTCCATCCCCCGGTTACCTTCACCGGCTTACCCTCAATTCCGCAAACGGGTCGCATCGCCGAAGCGGCGAGGGGAGCAGCGACCACAGCAGAGCCTGCCGAGGCCACTGGCCTGCCGCCGGCCAGCCGGCGCAGTTCGAGTCGGCGGACACCAAACCCTGGGATGTCGGGCACCCAGCACGTCCAGATATTCCCCCGCATGGTGAACGTGAAGCTTTCCCCCGTCTCGGGATCATGCAGATGCGGCGGTTGGCCCATCGACGCCTGGAGGCGCGACCCGTCTGCCTCCAGCTCGACCCGGCAGGTTCGCCTCCACCCGAGCGTATTGACGACGGCGAGTTTGCCGCCGTCGCCCGGGTTTCGCTTGGGCACGAGGGCTTTGCGCAAGCGTGTGATACGCTCCTCGATGCGTTTGAGCCGACCCCGGCGGATGGCGAGGTTCAGGGCCCGGCCGGCGTCATGGCTGCCGTTCCATGCGTGATCGCCAAGTTGCACCAGATCTGCGACGGCCGCTTCCATGGCGCGCTGGCTGCCGCGAGCTGGCCGATCTACGATCGCGTCGAGGCATTGCAGAGAAACCAGATCACGCTGCGCCCGGCGGAAGCGGGCATGCTCCGTTTGGACGGCCGACATCCACAGCTCCCACGACGCGCCGCTGTCGCCGCGCAGGGTCGTCACCGACCGCGTACGTACCGGGCGGTCAGCCGGGCCATGATCGCGACGCAGGTGGGCAAAAAACTGCGGCCAAGCCGCATTGATCAGCCGCGGATATTCCCATCCCTGGGCGTTGTAGGCCGCCACCACCGCTTGCTTAACGGTGACAAGCGTCTTGGTGTCCTTCGTGAGGTCGCAATACATGCCGAACAGCGGCAGGGCGGTCGTACCTTCCAGTCGGCGCGAGGTTTCCAGCCGCGGCATCCAACGGTCATGGAGCAACGCATTGGCCGACTCGACGCCTGCGAGCAGGTCAAGGCCGTCGCTGTAGGCGTCACAAGTCAGGACCAAGTGCATGAATCGACCAGGCCCCACCTCGAGCCGGCTTGCCAGGGGCATTTTGCCCAATACCTTCGTCCACGGCGAGCGATAGTTAAGAATGCTCTTGGCCAGACCATCGAAACCCGCGCAATGCAGCAGGTTCGCCAGGCCGTTGCTCCAGGTGGGCGCTTCCATGTGGTAGGCGTCGCGCTGCCATAACCGGTTATCGAGTCCGATCTGTGCGCACAGGCGTCTGTAAGGCTCAAGGAGCAGGGGATAGCTCGTCAGGTTGAAGGCCGCGCAGTTCAGCTGATTGGGCACGGGACTGACGTAGAGCCGTCCCTCGCGGACCGCGACGGCGCCTACCCGCCGTTGTGCGGGTGTGGCCTGGCGATAGAAGCGGTCGAGCTGATAGTTCGTCGGCAGGTTGTAGCAGTTGACATGGCCGCTGGCGTCTGGGTGGGCTGCGACCTCCGCCGCGGTGGTCAGGTAGTCATCGCGATCGAACCTGGCCACATCGTCGTACGCCCATGTGTCATCCACGCATGCGTCGCTGAGCAGGTAAACCGACCATGGGCGATATGATCCGGTGGTGATGACCGCTTCGATGACGCGCTGGCCGTGGCGAACGATGAGTCGAGCCTGGTGATCAGCCGGTCGCGGCCAACGCACGGGCGCGTGGATGCGGCAGGGCTGCGGGTGGCCGACCGGGCCGATAAACATGCGAGTGACGACTTGCCGGCCCCCGCTGTGCACCTCGACGGTCAGGTAGCCGAGAATGGCATGGTTCTTGACGGTCAGCGTCAGCCACTGACAAAGCTGGCCCTCATGCCGGCCGAAAAAACGTGTTTCCTGCACGTCCATCAATGTGAGGTTGGCGAATTCATCGCGGACAATGTGAGGTGCAGCCATGACGAGCCTCGCGCGGGAATGCAAAGATTTGTGGATTGCTGAGCTGGTTGTATCACTCCGGTGTACGGCGGCAAGCCGCCGTGAGCATGGTCGCCCCCTACGGGGCCGCATCGGGAAGAATCAGGCTGCTCGTCGACGTGGCCAGAATCAGATGCCCCTCGATCGCCAGACTTCGCCGTGTGTCGATCGGTTCAGCCAGCGGTCCCACCGGCTGTTCGGCCGTCAATCGTCCGTCGGCCGCATCGAAAAAGTAGAGCTGGTAGCGATAGCCCGCTCCGTCTTGTCGGGGGAACGGGCCCATGTACGCCGTCGGCGGGTGGGGGACACGCAACTTTCTTGACTGCAGCGAGCGCAGGCTTGGTCGCATCTGCCCGCCGCCCGCCTCGTCGACCGCGGTCAGGACAATCATCCGTCCCTCAACGGCGAATTGCGTCAACATGCTTTCGGAGCCTGTGCGGGCGACGGCATCGCGCCAGCAGAAGTCACCGCGGTCATCGAGGCAGGTGGCGTGGCTGGGGCCCAGCAGATGCCAGCGGCCAAGCGTCACGAGCAGGTCCATGGGGGCCGGTTCCGCGGCGGCCAGATGTGGCGGCAGGGCGATTTCCCCGCCATCTTCAAGGCGGAACAGACGCATCCCGGCGTCGCGTGTTCGCACCATGGCCAGGTCGCCTGCCGTCAGCGTCCATGGGGTCAGCGTCGCGCCGTGCTCCCGACGTTCCCACCCCGGTTGCCCGTTCAGGTCGACGAGCCGCAACGCCTGGGGGGTACCCACCAGCAAGCCGTTGTCGACCAGTTCCAGCAGTTGCAGAGGTTCTGGAGCCGTTGATACTTCATGCTCCACCTCGCCCGTGGCCAGATCGACCAGAAGTGCGGCCGTATAGGCAAGGCCTCGCTCCCGTCCGATCACACCACCTACCGCCAGAGCCTGCGTCGAAAGATCAAAATGCGTCACATGATCCAACGGAAGCTGTCTCTGCCAGAGAGTGCGGCCCGTATCCGTTTCCACGGCGGCGGCACTGCCGGTGGCGGCGACGAAGACAGCCACCTGGGCGTTGACTGCGCCGCGGCATAATCCCAGGCGATCGAGCATGCGGACATCAATGTCATGGGCGCCAAGGGGTTGCTCCACCACGGGGGCGTCACGCAGCTCGGCGGCCGGCTGATCGTCGTGTCGGATGTCGCTGAGCAGCATGAAAACGTCGATCGCCTCGTACGCCGGTTGACCGTCGTCCAGTCGCAGAGCCACGACGCGCGACGACTGGTCCAGCCACAGCAGGGCAAGCTCACCGTCGATGTAGAGCAGATCGACCGTACTCTCGCCCAGGTCTTGCCGCCACGACGGTTCAAATGAGGGTGGACGACGAAGGAGGACATTTGTGCCATCGAGAGTCAGAACCAGATCTTTTGGCCCCGAGCCACGGGGCATCGCCAGGGGCACCAGCGGATAGCCCGGCACTGAAAGCGCCGCGTGCAAGGGGGCGGTCACTCGAGGGAGCATCGCGGTCTGCGGCTGGCGTTCGGCCAGGTCGAACAGCCAGGACAACGTGGTGATCTGCTGGCCGCCTCGCCACGCCAAAGCATCGGGAAAATCGTTGGCGATCCGTCGCACCCACCAAGCGGCCCGTAAAGCGTGCCCGCGCTGTTCGTACATCGTGGCCAGTCGGCTGGCGATCCGCACCTTCATGGCGCGATCGGACATATGCCGGTAGGCCTGCTGAAGCAAAGGGTGGATCGCATCGTCACCGGCCTGATCGGTGACTCTCATCGTCCAAGCGCCGGACCCGGTCGCCTCACCAGACGCGGCGAGCAGGGCCCGTCCGCCCGCTTCCGCGTAGGGGTACCGTTTTGCAAGGGCCACCAGAGGCTCGGCCGCCGGCGACGGACCCATCGCTCGCAGTTCCTGTTCAGCCGCCATCGCGTAGGGTCTATAGACAGCCAGTCCGGCGGCTTCGATGATCGCGCCGATGCGGGCCGTCGCTTCACCCGCCACCCGGCGGGTGACTGGCCCGTGAGTGATCATTCGTGAGGCGAGCGACGGCTCATCGAGCAGAACCTGATATTGCTCCAGAGCCGCTGCGGGATCGCCGAGTTGTTCGAGAATCTGCCCGCGTGTGAGGTGATAGAGAACCGTTTGCCCGGGACTGCGCACCACGGTTTCGGCTCGATCGAGCACCTCCGCCGCCATGGCAGGTCGCGCACCCAGTTGCCGCACCACACTCAATAGTTCGTCGAACACCACGTCGCGCGCCGCATGGGAATCCGTTGCCGCCGCCGATCGCTGGACGGCCGCCAACGCATGGTCGCAGGCCCATCGCAGCGCCGTGTCACGTCCATGACGCGCCGCAAGGTGCGCCAGCGATAAGGCGGGGTCGGCCGCCTCGGGCGTTTCGGTGATTTGCCGTCGGAGGTTGGCATAGGCGACGTCCCAACTCAAATACCCGTGAATAAGATCCGCCGCGGCAAGCAGAAGACCTGAGGAGGTGGGCGAGACGTGACCAGGTTCCATGACATCGGCGCGCGCGATTTCATGCCCGTCCTCGGCCCGCAGAACAATCATGTGCTGTTCGGTAGCCAGCCAGATACGCTCGTCGACGACTGCCGGTCGCCCGGCTGCCGGGTCGGACAGCGCGACCTGCCAGCGGGGTTCGAGCGTCGTGCCATCCAGGCGCGAGACCTGCCGGCCCACCACCAGCAGGTCGTTGTCAAGCGGAACCGCGGTAGTCGCTGCCGCCCAGGCGGCCCCGTTCAGGGTCCGCAGACGATGGCCGTCGTGGGGATCGAGCACCAGCGCGCCCTGGCTCGGCGACGGCAGCGGCACAAGCAGACCGGCAGGCAGCATGACCGGTGCCGAAACCCGCCAAGGCGCCGATCCGGAGCGGCCCAAGGCCGGGGCTGCGGCCAGTTCCACGGCCAGACTCGGAAGGGTGTAGGTCCACCTCACCTGGCCTTCAAGGTCCACGCAGCCGACAGCTCCCGCCTCGTCGGCGACATAGGCCAGGCCATTCACCACCAGCAGAGTGCCCAGGGGTGGTTGACTCAAAGACCGATCACTGGTTACGGAGGAGGCGATATGCCGCGCCCAGTGCGGCCGACCGTCAATCACATCCATCGCCGCCAGATGCTCGGTCAGCGAATTGCCCACGCCGTGGCGGCGTATGAGCACCAGCACAAGACCTTCATGAACCGTCGGTGTGCCGTGGAAGTAGGCGTCCTCGAATTTATCGGGAGCAGCGGTTCGATCGACGGCGATGATGTGCCGGGCCATCTCGCCCAGCGTCATCAGCCATATCTGTCGGCCCGTGACCGGATCCAGACAGACCACCGCCGTGGTGGATGCGACCCCGCCACTACCCGGTCGCGCGGCCGCCCCGTAGCCGAGGATCGCCAGCAGGCGGCCGCCGGAGTGATTATCGGTGAGAACCAACGAGCGAAAATCGGGGACAGCCGGCCTGGACAGGGGCTGCCCGGTCGGTCCTGGTTGCGCCCATGCTGGAACATGGGTGTAACGCCATAGCTCCCGGCCACAGCTCACGTCCATCGCCACCACCGCGCCGCCGGTGTTGACATAGGCGACCTCGCCCCGGACGACCGGCTGCATGTGCAGGGCCGCGATGTACGCCGCCCCGGCCGTCGGGTGCATGCGTCGGTCCAGATAGCTTTCCGCAACCGCGGGCATGGGCGTGGTCCAGAGTGGTCCGTCGCTCCCGGAGCCGACAACAGTGGCGATGTCCAATGGCGGCCGGCGCGGCTGCGGACTGCCGATCGGCGCCCGAATCAGAGCCGCCACCTGCTCGTCCAGTTCCGCGGTCACCATGGATCGTGGCATCGACGCGACCAGAGCCTGGGCCTGCGTGGTCTGCCCCGACAATGCCAGAGCTGCCGCCGTCAACCATCGCTGTGTGGATTTCCTTGTCGCTCGATCACCGGCCGAGGCGGCAGTCGCCGATTCACGTAAGTCCGGATGTGCCGCGACGCGTTCGAGCAGCCTTAAGGCCCTTGCGGGCTGGGCCGCCTCCAGACGCAGCGCCGCCAGTTCGTGGGTCGCCTGCAGACCCGCGGTGGTCAGTCGATACCGCTGCGTCACTTCGTTCAGCGAGCTAAACCTCAGTGGATCGTCGCGTGGATGGCCGGCAGTTTCGAGGGCATCCATCAAGAGCCGGGCGGCGGGTTCGAACCGTCGTCGCCATGCGGCCAGAAGTTCGTCGTCCGCCAGCAGGCGTCGCTCCACCTCGTCGGCGACCGGGCCGTAAAGGCGTTCGCCAATGAGAGTAAGCCTTTGCCCGTACTCATCGATCAACTGCTGGTAGGTCTCGGCTGCCTGTGTGAGGCGGACGGCAGCGTGCCGCTGGGCCGCCGTCTGAAAGAGCGCCTCAGCTGCGGGCGAATCATCGACGTAGACCATTGACGCCGGTTCAAGGGACATGGCCGCCTGGCCGAGAACCATGGCCATCCCGACGGCGCCGAGCAGCAGCGTCCACGGATGGCGGCCCACCGAAGACCGAAAGGTTTGAGCCATGATACGCCATTCTAGGGTGGGGCGATTGCCGCCGTGGGCGTTGAACATTTGCCCGCGCCAGGATCCATAGGAAGAGCTTCGAACCCTCTGCTAAGCTGTGCCACCATGCCAGCAAGATTCACCATCGTCGGACTTGGCGAGGCGCTGTTCGATCTTTTCACGGATCGGCAGATCCTCGGCGGCGCCCCGCTGAACGTCGCGGTGCATGCGCATCAGTTGAGCCAGGCGCTAGGCGGCCGGGGCGTGGTCGTCAGCCGCGTCGGGCAGGACGACCTGGGGCGCCAACTGCTGGACGATATCAAGAGTCGGGGCATGACCGGTGACTATGTTCAGGCCGATCCCGACCATCCGACCGGTTGCGTATACGTCAGCTTCGACGACGGCGGTTCGCCGTCCTACGAAATCGTGCGCAACGTCGCATGGGACTGGTTGCAGTTCGATCCCGACCTCGAATCCCTGGCCAGCGCCTGCGACGCGGTGTGCTTCGGTTCGTTGGCTCAGCGCGAGGCGCAGAGCCGCAACACCATCTACCGATTCCTCAGCGCCGCCCGCCGCGCGGTGCGGCTGTTCGATGTGAACCTGCGGCAGGATTACTTCAATCGCGACGTGTTGATCCGAAGCTGCGAGCTTGCCACGGCCGTCAAGCTCAACGACGAGGAACTGCCGACCGTTGCCCGTCTGATGAACCTTCGAGGTGATGACCCGGATCAGCGCATCGGCGACTTGCGCAGGCGTTTCGACCTGCGTCTGGTGGCTCTGACCCGGGGGGCCCGCGGCACCGTGCTCTACACGGCTGAACAGAAACTCGAACAGGAACCGGTCCGTTACGACCGCGTTGATGGGGCCGACAGCGTGGGCGCCGGCGATGCCTGTGCGGCCGGCCTGCTGGTCGGATTGATTCTGCGATGGCCCTTGTCACGCACCCTCGAACTGGCCAACCATGTAGGCGCCTACGTCGCTTCGCAGCCCGGAGCCACCCCGCCGTTGGCTGAAGCCGTCCTGACCCGGGTTCGTTGAGGCGATCTTCCGATATAATTGACGGTTCGAGCCAGACCACTGCGACGAACGTTCGTCGATTGAGGTCAGGCATGCATTGAACTCCGGCCCCCGACGCCGGGAAAGCTTGTCAGGAGTTGCCGCATGTCCGCTTCGTCGGTCAGCAAGCCCAATGTCGCGATCGTCGGTGTCACCGGCGCCGTCGGTCAGGAATTCCTGCGCGTTCTTGAACAGCGCGATTTTCCGACCGGCAAGGTCAGAATGCTCGCCAGCGCCCGTAGTGCCGGCAAGAATGTGACCTTTCGGGACAAGACGTACCCCGTCGAGGAGCTGACGGACGAGAGCTTCAGGGGCATTGATCTGGCCCTGTTCAGCGCCGGCGCTTCGATAAGCAAGAAGTTTGCGCCCATCGCGTCTGAGGCCGGTGCGACGGTGGTCGACAACTCGTCGGCGTTTCGCATGACCGAGGGCATACCCCTTGTCGTCCCGGAAGTGAACCGCGAAGCCGTCGAAGGCATCGAGCTGGGCAAGGGCGGCATCATCGCCAATCCGAACTGCTCGACGATCATCATGCTCGTGCCGGTTACGCCCATCCATCGGGCGGTGGGAGTCAAGCGGCTGGTGGTCAGCACCTATCAAGCCGCCAGCGGCGCCGGCGCGGCCGCCATGGCTGAACTTGAGCAGCAGACGCGCGAGGTGCTCGACGGCAAGGTCCCAACATGCAGGATCTTCAAGCAGCAGTATGCATTCAACCTCTTCAGCCACAACACGGAGATCGGTCCCGAGGGCTACAACACTGAAGAGATGAAGATGGTCAAGGAGACCCACAAGATCTGGGGCCAGCCGATCGGCATCACCGCCACCTGCGTGCGCGTTCCGGTCATGCGCGCTCATGCGGAGAGCATCAACATCACGCTCAGAAAACCGATGTCGGCCGAGCAGGCCCGCGAGATTCTCAGCAAGGCGCCCGGTGTGTCGCTCATCGACGACCGCGCCAACAACCGCTTTCCCACGCCGCTGGACGCAACGGGCAAGGATGACGTTTATGTCGGCCGCATCCGGGTCGACATCAGCCATCCCGGCCACTGCGCCGGCGACAGTGTCTGCGGCCAGGGTCTGGACATCTTCGTCTGTGGCGATCAGTTGCGCAAAGGTGCCGCCCTCAACGCCGTGCAGATCGCCGAGCTGCTGCTGGACAAGGTACCCGCCAACGCCTGACCCGAGCTCCCGTTTTCGGATTCTCAAGCCGCACCGTCATCTCTGTGAAGGTGCGGTTTTCTTTTGTGCGCAGTAAACTGCCACACCCATGCGGGCGATCGCCGATGCAACCCGGGTTCAGGAGCTCATCGAGGCCCTTGCGGCCGCCATCCAACGGGATGTGGCCAGCCCCGCTCCTGACGGCTCGGGGGCGCGTCCGTGGGCTTTGGTCGGCCTCCGCTCACGCGGCGACGTGCTGGCACGCCGGCTGGCCCAAATTCTCGATCCCCCTCACCTCGGCACCCTCGATATCACCCTATACCGCGACGACCTTTCTGAAGTCGCCAGCCAGCCCATCGTTCGTACCACCGAGATGCCGTTCGACGTCGACGGCCTGGATGTGGTGCTCGTCGACGATGTGCTGATGACCGGCCGCTCCATCCGCGCCGCTCTCCAGTCAATCATGGACTTGGGCCGTCCGCGCCGCGTCTGGCTCAGTGTCCTTGTCGATCGCGGTGGACGGGAACTGCCCATTGCCCCCGATCACGTCGCCCTCGATCTGAGCCGGCAGGTCGGTCCAGAGCAACGGGTCGACGTGAGCCTCAAGCCATTCGATGACGCTGATCTGATTGAAATCCGACCGCGACGGATCGGTGGGGAGGGCTCCGCGTGAACGCCGACAGCCGTGACTATGCTTGGCCGCACCGCCACCTGCTGGGTCTCGAACAGCTTTCGGTCCAGGACATCTGCTTCCTGCTGCGGACGGCTCACGGCTTCGAGGCGATCAGTACCCGCAGCGTCAAGAAAGTGCCCGCCCTGCGTGGCAAGGTTGTGGTGAACCTCTTCTTCGAAGACTCCACACGCACGCGCACCAGCTTCCACCTGGCCGCAAGCCGACTCTCGGCCGATGTCATCGATTTCGCCGCGAAGGGTTCCAGCGTCTCCAAAGGCGAAACCCTGCGTGACACCGCCCGCAACATCGAAGCCATGGGCATCGACGCCATCGTCTGCCGCCACCATCTGAGCGGGGCTGTTCACCAGCTTGCCCGCCACGTCCTGTGCTCGGTCATCAACGCGGGCGACGGTCAGCACGAACACCCCACGCAAGGCCTGCTGGATATCTACACCATCGCCAAGCGATGGGAGCGCCTGGACGGCTTTGATCTCAGCGGGTTGACCGTTGCTATCGTCGGGGACATCGCCCACTCGCGCGTCGCCCGCTCCAACGTCCACGGTCTGCTGAAGCTTGGCGCCAAGGTCATTCTCGTCGGCCCGCCCACATTGCTTCCAGCCAGTTTCGCCGACATGGGCTGCGAACTGTCGACCGATCTCGATGCCGTCCTGCCGCGTATCGACGTGATCAATATGCTGCGCATCCAGTTCGAGCGCATCGCCGGCCATGTGCTGCCCAGCGTCCGCGAATACCAGCACTTTTTCGGTCTCACCGCCCGCCGTTTGCGCCAGGCGCCCGATCACCTGCTGGTGATGCATCCCGGCCCCATGAACCGGGGCCTGGAGATTGAATCGTCCGTCGCCGATGGGCCCAACAGCGCGATCCTCGATCAGGTTGCCCACGGGCTGGCCGTGCGTATGGCGAGTCTGTTTCTTACCACCAGCGTCCGCGCCGCCGCCGATGCGCCATCGGCGTAATCGCGGCCACACGAATTCACAGCTCCGCTCCGCCATGACGGATCCCTCACCCAGTTGTACATCAGGCCGCGGCATGCTCGTGGTCATTTCCGGGCCTTCGGGCGTGGGCAAAACAACCATCTCCCGTGCCGTGTGCGACCGTTTGCGCATGGTGCGCAGCATCTCGGTCACCACCCGACCGCGAGCGGCGACCGATACTGATGGCGTGGACTACCACTTCATCGACGCCGCTCGGTTCGCGAGTATGCGCGATCAAAGTGAGCTGTTGGAGTGGGCTGAGGTGTTCGGCAACTGCTACGGCACGCCGCGCATGCCCGTCGAGCGGGCGGTCGCCGACGGCCGGCTCGTGCTTCTGGAAATCGACGTGCAGGGCGCCATCCAGGTCAAGCGTCGCATGCCGGACGCCATGGCGATTTTCATCCTGCCGCCAACGGAGCAGACACTGCTCCAGCGCTTGCGCAACCGGGCTCGTGAAGAGGAAGCGTTGATCCAGCGCCGTTTTCAGAAAGCACGGATGGAGATTGCCCTGGCTCACGAGAGCGGCGTTTATGACCATTTTGTTGTCAACGATGATTTGCCCGCTGCCATTGACCAGACGCAAGCGTTGATCCAAAACCGCCAGCGCGCCCCGCGCGGTTCCGAGTAAGCGGTGTGACGACGCCCGCATCTTCGTTATATTCTCAAGGCATGAACGCCCACGGCATCAATGCCGCCGTTTTCATCGACCGCGACAACACGCTGATCGCCAACGACGGCGACCTGGGCGACCCGCAGCAGGTGCGCCTGCTTCGCGGAGCGGCATCCGCGGTGGCCTCGCTGAAGGGGCTGGGCTATCGGATCGTCGTGGTGACCAACCAGGGCGGCGTGGCACGCGGCAAGTATGGCGAGGACGACGTTCGGGCCGTTCATGAGCGAATCAGCCAAGTTATTCACGCGACCACCGGCTTGCGGATCGATCGATTCTACTACTGCCCGTTCCATCCGGAGGGCACGGTCAAGAAATACAGGCGTGAGCATCCCTGGCGCAAACCGCAACCGGGCATGTTGCTCGAAGCGGCGCGGGAGTTGGATCTCGATCTATCCCGATGCTGGATGATCGGCGACCAGATGCGCGATGTCGCGGCCGGGAAAGCGGCGGGGGTCCGCACCATCCTGTTGACAGGTTCGCGTCCCGAGGGTGGCGATGACGACCAGTCCGCCGTGGCGGAACGTGCGCAGTCGGACGGGGCATTGACGCAACCCGCACCAACTGACGCCGCCGATGGTGTGGCTGCGGAGCCGGATTTCCGATGCCCCACCTTGACGGAGGCGGTCCGCATCATCGCCCAGCAGCGACGTCCGGATCGCAATGCCGACATCCGCGAGCCGCTTGAGGCGCCGCGTTCACGGCCCAGGCGCCCCCAGACACCTGCCCAGCCGACTTCGCCGGTGTCGCCGGTCTCGTCCGTACCCACCCAATCGCCGGTGATCCAATCCCCCGCAGTCCCGCAGCAGACGCCAGCGACCGCACTCCGGCCTGCACCGGCGCCAACGGAAGGCTTCGCGGCGGTCCCGCAGGTCGTGAGCACCGCTTCGAGTGAAACCACCGACCGCCCTCCCGCCCTCAGCACGGCAGGCCGGTCCACGCCATCCGCGGACGAAACGCTCCGGCAGATTCTCGCCGAACTGCGGGCCCTGCGTGACGCTCGCGGGGAGTTCCATTTCCCCCATATCGCCGCCCTGGTGCTTATGTCCCTGGCGGTAATCTGCCTGGTGGCGGGCTTGGTCACCGCGCAGAGCGACGATGGTCATTTTTTACGCTGGATGGCTGCGAGCCTCGTCGCCGAGTTGCTGGCCATCGCCATGCTGCTGTTGCGGCCGTCCTGATTCGTCGAACCTCGTGTGTCCAGTGCTATACTCGCAGGCATGAGTTCCGCGTCTCGTGATATCCCGGCGTCCAACGACCTGCACGTCGCCCCGGCTCGCCTGCTCGTGGTGATGCCCACCTGGCTGGGGGATATCGTCATGGCCACGCCGACCCTCCGGGCGCTGCGCCGACTTTATCCCCAGGCGCACATCACCGCCCTGGTCCGACGTTCCATGCGGCCGGTGCTGGAGCCCTGCCCCTGGATTAACCGTTGCGTCAGCGTAAGGGATGCCCGGCGGGCGCACACATCCTCGGAGTCGCGGGCTGACGGCAGGTCGGCGAAGCGGCGTCGCGAGGGAACGCTGCGCCTGGCCCAGCGCCTTTCGCGTGGCCGTTTCGATGCGGCGGTACTTCTGCCCAACAGCTTCCGCACGGCTTTGCTGACGCGTCTGGCGGGCATTCCCAGGCGCATCGGCTACGACCGCGACGCACGCGGTGGGCTGCTTACTGACCGACTCGTGCCGCGCCGGCGTATTGGCGGCTTCGTCCCCGTCCCCGCCATTGACTACTATCTGGGTTTGGTGCGCTATCTCGGGGCCAGCAAGCCCGATCCGGCCATGCAGGTATTCACTCGTCCGGTCGACGATGCAACCGCCGACGCCATGCTTGCCGCTGCCGGCTACGCCGTGGACGACCCTCGCCCCCTGGTGTTGCTCAATCCCGGCGCCAACTACGGCGACGCGAAGATGTGGTACCCCCAGCGGTTCGCCGCCGTGGCCGATCGGCTGCACGACGAACATGGGGTGGTAGTCGCCATGAACGGCTCGCCGCAGGAACGTCCGATCCTTGATAACGTTCAGGCCGCTGCTCGAACGCCCATCATTGATCTGTCCCGCCAGGGGTTCGGACTGCGGCTGCTCAAGAGCGTGATCAAGCGCGCGGCGCTGATGCTGACCAACGATACCGGCCCACGTCACATCGCCGCCGCACTTGGGGTGCCTGTCGTCACCGTCTTCGGTCCCACCGACCCGCGGTGGGCCCAGACGGGCTTCGCGCTCGATCGCGAGGTGCGCATTGACGTGTTCTGTGGTCCCTGCCAGAAAAAACGGTGCCCGATCGACCATCGGTGCATGACTGGAATTCACGTGGAAATGGTCTACGCTCAGGCGGCTGATCTCCTGCAGCAACCCCGGTTTGACGCCGCGACGGATTCCGTCGCCGGGGAGCCGGCCTGATGCGGATTGGCGTGGTCATCGAGTCGTTCGATCCAGCCGGAGGTGGGGCGGAACGCTCGACAGCCCAGATCGCCGCGGAGCTCGTGCGACGGGGTCATCAGGTTACGATCCTGGCCGCAACGGCGGTGCCACACGTCGAGTTGTCCGGCGTCGCCGTCCGCGCCATGGCCGATCGCAAGCCACGCTCGCTGGTGCAACTTTGGCGATTCCGCCGATGGGCGGTTGACCAACTTCAGACTGGCGGCTTCGAGGCGACGCTATCGGTGACGCTGGCAGTGCCAGCCATGGTCGTGCAGCCACGCAGCGGTGTATACCGCGAAGTGATCGCCCGCAACGCCGCCAAACACCATGTGTCGCGGATCGGTCAGGCCATCGGCCGGGCGGTCGCCCGACTTTCGCCTAAGAAACTTGGTCTTTTGCGGATGGAGTCGTTGACCCTGCGAGACCCCGCGCTTCGTCGTGTGGTCCCCGTGAGCCGCTACGTGCAAGATCAGCTGTTGCGTCACCATGACGTGAAACTCGACCGCATGCCCATCATCCACAACGCCGCCGTGATGCCCCACATCGATCCGCAGCAGCGAATGGCATGGCGGCGCGAGATCCGCATCGCGTGGGGTCTTGATGATCAGACTCCCGTGTTCCTGTTCGCTGCCCTCAACCCACTTCTCAAGGGACTCGTGCCCCTGATGTACGCCATGGCGGAACTCAAACGACGGCAGGTGCGAGCCTGCTTGTTGGTCGTCGGTTCGGTTGCCTGGCGTTACCAGGCTCTCGCTCAGCGGCTGCAGGTTCGCGAGGCGATCCATTTCACCGGCCCCACGAACCAGATGCCGGCCCTCTACAGCGCCGCCGACGTCACGGTTTTACCTAGCTTCTTCGATCCCTCCAGCAAGGTTGTCATCGAATCGCTGATGCTGGGCATCCCAGCCATCACGACCCGTCACAACGGCGCGGCCGATCACGTCCTTTCGTCATGTAAAAGCAATACAGAAAACAAGTTACGCGGGCGCGTCATCCTTGATGCTCGCGATGTGGTCGCCTTGGCCGATGCCATGGAGAATCTCAGTGACTCCGACGAACGGGCCCGCTGCGCTGCAGCCACCGCCGGCCTCGGTAACGAGTTGTCCATGGCACGCCACGTCGACCGGCTCGAAACCCTGCTGAGGCAGGTCGCCGCCGAGGCCTCGTCGGACCCGGAACTCGGGGCCTGACCGTCGCTTGCAGGTTGAGTCAGCTTTTACTTATAATGTCGGGCTCGCATTCGTCAGGAAGAAACATCGCCATGCCGACGATCAACCAATTGATTCGCAATCCGCGCCAGACACCCAAGGCCAAGAGTAAGGTCAAGGATCTGAATGCTTCGCCCCAGAAGCGCGGCGTGTGTCTTCAGGTCAAGACCGTGACCCCCAAGAAGCCCAACTCCGCGCTTCGCAAGGTCGCCCGTGTGCGTCTGTCCAATGGCCGCGAAGTGACGGCCTACATCGGCGGCGAAGGGCACAACCTGCAGGAGCACAGCATTGTGCTGGTGCGTGGCGGGCGTGTGCGCGACCTGCCCGGCGTGCGCTACCATGTGGTTCGCGGTTCGCTGGACTGCCTGGGTGTGGATGGACGTCGGCAGGGGCGGTCCAAGTACGGCCAGAAACGGTCTAAGTAATCAGCACTCCGCCCGGCTGGCGGAGCACGGTTTCGGTGTCCGCCGCCGCGACGTCTTTATTTTTAGCTGAAATGTCGTGCGGCTGTTCGCACGACAGGCAAGTAATCGGGACGGCACTGCACCGGACCGGTGAACACACGGTCGGATGGGCTTGGCCTCAACGCCTCGGCCCGAACGACGGATGAGCCTGAAAGAGAGCACGCAATGTCAGGACGTATCACCAAGGCCGACGATCAGCTGCGCGGCGATCCCCGGTACAACAGCAAGGTGCTTGCCCGCTTCATCAATTGCGTAATGAGGGACGGTAAGAAAAGCGTGGCCCAACGTGTCGTGTATCGAGCTCTTGATGAGATCGAAAAACGCACCAAGGGCGAGCCGTCGGCCATAGACCTTTTCAACGACGCGATCGAGAACGTCAAACCGAAGGTTGAAGTCCGCTCCAAGCGCGTCGGTGGTGCCAACTACCAGGTGCCGATGTCTGTCAAGCCCAAGCGCAAGCAGAGTCTGGCCTTCCGCTGGATACTTCAGGCCGCCCGCAGCGAGTCGGGAAAGCCCATGTATCTGCGACTGGCCAAGGAAATCTACGAAGCCGGTCATGGCGAAGGCAAGGCCATGTCCACCCGTGAGCAGACCCATCGTATGGCCGAAGCCAATAAGGCTTTCGCTCACTTCGCGTGGTAAGAGCGCGGTTATCGAGACGGTTTATTCCGAGCGTCACGCAACCCGCCCTGCGGCGGGTTGTTTGTTATGACGACCGTCAGATCAGGCATGTCATCGCTGTTGGGAGCCCGACACAGAAGACCACCCTTGACCCCGCTCGCCGCCTCCGCTAGTCTTTAGGCTGACATTTTATGCCTCGCTCTTATCCAGAGTGGCTGAGGGATTGGGCCCGATGACGCCACCGCAACCGCCTCGCGGCCGAGGCAGGCAGACGAGCCTGCGGGTCGCGGGGGACATGGTGCGAATTCCCTCCCCGGCGGCTTCCAGCAATGGTGGCGGCAAGGGGGAAGATAAGAAGCGGCCAAGTCCTGATTCCTGATGCGGATGGACGGCCCCTTCTTGTCAAGCATGAAAGGGGCTTGTTGTTGCGCCCCAGCGGTCCCCGCCACCGTCAGAGCCGGCGACACAGTCGGCCTCGCAAAGGCCGGCTCGAAAAACGGCGTGGGGAGTCAGTGCGTGGGGCCTTGCGAGCGCAGGAGTATCAGGTCATGGGTTATGTGGCAGGTCTGCGGTGTAAGGAATGCGGGGCGGCCTACCCCGTCGAGCCGCGGACGGTCTGCGACGAGGATTTCGGTCCCGTCGAGGTCGTCTACGACTACGAGGCGATGCGCGGCAAGGTCACGCGGACGTCGATCGAGGCCGGCCCACGCTCGCTGTGGCGATACCGCGACCTGCTGCCGATCGAGGGTGAACCGCGCGTCGGCTTCCACTCCGGCTTCACGCCTCTCATCAAGGCCGACAAGCTTGCCGCCGAGCTGGGCGTCAAGGCTGTCTACATCAAGGACGACTCGACCAACTATCCCACGTACTCCTACAAGGACCGCGTGGTTGCCGTCGCTCTCACCAAGGCGATGGAGTTCGGCTATGACACGGTCGGGTGCGCGTCGACGGGCAACCTGGCGCACAGCGTCGCCGCCCACGCGGCCCGCGCGGGGCTCAAGGCCGTTGTGCTCGTGCCGTATGACCTGGAGGAAGGCAAGATCGTCGGATCTCAGGTTTTCGGCCCGCGGATGGTTAAGATTCGCGGCAACTACGACGACGTCAACCGTCTCTGTTCACAGATCGCCGACAAGTATGGTTGGGCGATCGTGAACGTGAACCTGCGGCCTTACTACACCGAAGGCGCCAAGACGCACGGCTTCGAGATTGCCGAGCAACTTGGCTGGCGGTTGCCGGCACACACGGTGGTACCCGTGGCCGGCGGCACGATTCTGCCCAAGATATGGAAGGCCTACCAGGAGTTCATCACCCTGGGCCTGGTCGAGGACACGCATCCGAAGATCTACGGCGCCCAGGCGGCCGGCTGCTCGCCCGTGAGCACCGCCATCCAGCAAGGGCAGGACTTGTTCACCCCGCAGAAGCCCTGCACCATCGCCAAGAGCATCGCCATCGGCAACCCGGCCGACGGGTTCTACGTCATGAAGGTCGTGCGCGAGTCCGGCGGCTGGGCGGAGATGGCCGACGACGAGGAGATTCTTGATGCCGTCCGCCTGCTGGCGCGCACCGAGGGCATCTTCACCGAGCCGGCCGGCGGCACGACGCTGGCGTGCGCGATCAAGCTGATCGAGTCCGGCCGCATTCCGCGCGACGAACCGGTGTGCGTCTGCATTACAGGCAACGGACTCAAGACCATCGAGGTGATGCAGGGCCGCTGCGGTCAGGCGGACGTGATTGACGCGAAGATGGAGCAGTTCGACGACCTGATGGCGGCGGCGGTGTGATACGCTGGTGCGGCCGGTATGCGATGGTGATTCCATGAAAGGTGCAACGATGGCGGTGACAGTTCTGATACCCAACGCTCTGCGGCCGCAGGCCGGCGGAGCGGACAAGCTCGACCTTGACGGCGACAGCGTGCGCGCGGTGCTTGCGTCGCTGACGGCCGCCCATCCCGACCTGGGCAAGCGGCTTTTCAAAAGCGAAAACGAGGTCAACCGTTTTATCAATCTCTACGTGAATGACGAGGACATCCGCTTTCTCGACAACCTTGAGACGGCCGTGAAGGACGGCGACGAACTGGCGATCGTGCCCGCCATCGCCGGCGGATGAACGCGACCCATCAGGCTCACAACGAGCCGCGACCGTAAGGGAGCGGTTGTCTTGATTGGTGGAACGGGCGTCCCGCCCGTCATCGAGTTGGCCGAGACGGCCGACCTGCCGTATGCCTTGGCGTCCTTGGCGCCTTGCGGTGAATTCGATGTTCGGGCGACTGGATTGGAGATCGACAATGCACACCATCACACGCAAATGCTGGTTGACTTTCGAAGGACCGTGCCGCGACGAGCCGTGCGTCTGGAAGATGTCCCGGCAATACCCGGACGTGGAGTTCGACATCCGCCAGGCGTCGGTCGGCGACCAGGTCGGCATCATGGCCATCCAGTTCCGCGGCGAGGAAGGCGAGGTCCAGGCCGCGCTCGATCTGCTGCGGAAAATGGGCGTCCGTGTCGATCCCGTCGAAGGCGGCAGCCTGGTGGAGAGCTGAAGTCGGAGAAACTGATGAGCGTTGCCATACCGCAACTTGATATGTCGCGCTACCACCGTCAGATGCTGCTGCCGGGCCTCGGCGAGCAGGGCCAGCGCAAGTTGCTGAAATCGACGGCTCTGGTCGTCGGCTGCGGCGCGCTGGGCACGGTGATTGCCAACATGCTCGCCCGCGCGGGCGTGGGGCGGTTGCGCATCGTGGATCGCGACTTCATCGAAATCACCAACCTCCAGCGTCAGGTGCTCTTCGACGAGCAGGACATCGCCGACGGCCTGCCCAAGGCCGAGGCCGCCCGGCGCAAGATCGCGACGATCAACAGCCAGGTGTACGTCGAGGCCGTGGTGGAGGACGTCAATCACACCAATGTCGAGCGCCTCGCGGCCGACGCCGACGTGATCGTCGACGGCCTGGACAACTTCGAGACGCGCTTCCTGCTCAACGACGTGGCGGTCAAGCACGCCAAGCCGTACGTCTACGGCGGGGCGGTGGGCACGACGGGCATGACCTACGCGATTCTACCGCATACACCGGCTGGCGACACGCCGTGGGAACGGCAGGCCGATGGCGTGTCGAGAGCGACGCCATGCCTGCGCTGCATCTTCGAGCAGGCGCCCCCGCCGGGCATGAACCCCACATGCGACACCGCCGGTGTGCTCGGCCCGGTCGTATCGATCATCGCCAACTACCAGGTGGCTGAGACGCTCAAGATTCTCACCGGCCACTACGCGGCCGTGCGGCCGACGCTGCTGAGCATCGACGTGTGGGAGAACACGGTACGGCAGCTCAAGGTGGCGCGGGCCTACGACGTGGGCGAATGCGTCTGCTGCAGGAAGAGGCAGTTCGAGTTTCTCGAAGGGAAATTCGCCAGCGCCACGAGCACGCTCTGCGGCCGCAATGCCGTGCAGATCGCCCAGAAGCTGGGCGGCCAGAAGCTTGACTTCGACCAGATCGCCGGCCGCCTGCGCCCCCACGGTGAAGTGGCCGTCAACAAGTTCATGATCCGGGCCGCGATCGCCGACAGCGGCAATGCCTACGAACTGACCGTCTTTCCTGATGGCCGAGCCATCGTCAAAGGCACCAAGGACGTCTCTGTCGCCAAAGGCATCTATGCCAAATACGTGGGTGCATGACGCGCCTCTGTCAATTATAAATATTGTAAATATAAGGCATTGTGCCACACATGGCTTGTTTTGATGGGCCGGCTTGACGTATTATGCTCTAATTTGCAAACTTATGGCTGTTCGTGTATGTTTGTGCCAGACGGGTTCCGCGCCGTGCCAGGACGTCCCGATGATCACAGCCAACACGCCTCTGGATCGCAAGGTCGTCGAGCAGATGGTGCGGCAGGTGCTGCGTGACCGGCTCATCGGTCAGGTGCCAACGATTCATCACCCCAAAGTCCACAACGGCGGGTCGAACCCGCTGGTGGTCAACGTCTCGGCCCGGCACGTGCATGTCACCGACGCCGACCTCGAAGTGCTCTTCGGTCCCGGCGCGAAGTTGACCAAGCTCAAAGACCTTTACCAGGAAGGCGAGTTCGCCAGCGAGCAGCAGGTTAACGTCATCGGTCCGCGTAACCGCATGATCCCCGGCGTGCGCATCCTTGGCCCGACGCGAAACTACACGCAGGTCGAACTGGCCTACACCGACGGCGTGTTTCTGGGCATCGACCTGCCTCTGCGCATCAGCGGCAACCATGAAGGCACGCCGGGCTGCATCCTCGTCGGTCCGCACGGCGCCCTGAACATGCGTCGCGGCGTGATTCGCGCTGAGCGACATGTGCATATGCATCCGGACGACCTGGCGCACTACGGCGTCAAAGACGGCGACTACATGCAACTCACGATCGACGGGCCCTGCGGCCTGACGTTCGACCGCGTGAAGGTTCGTGAGCATCCGCGCGTCAAGCTCGAGATACACATCGACACCGACGAGGGCAATGCCTGCCACCTGCCCTCGGCCACGCGGATGCTGCTACACCGATGAATGCGAACCACCTCGACCCGGCCGCCGCGGTATCCGGGCCGACTCGCGACCTGAGCCGCGGCCAGCAAGTGAAACACGGAGATCGTCATCATGGCACAGAAGGCAATCGGAATGGTTGAAACCAAGGGTCTGGTGGCGCTGCTGGAGGCCAGCGACGCCATGCTCAAGAGCGCCAATGTCGAGATGCTCGGTTGGGATAAGGTCGGCAGCGGCATGGTCACCAGCTTCGTGACCGGGGATGTGGCGGCGGTGAAGGCGGCCGTCGACGCCGGCGCCTCGGCCGCAGGCCGCATCGGTGAGGTTCTGGGCGTCCACATCATCGCCCGGCCGCACGATGAGACCAGCGCCATGCTCCCGAAGAAGAAGGCGGCCGCGAAGTAATCGCCGCACACGGACCCGTATCCGAACCACCCGACCGCGCCGCCGACGGCCTGGCGCGTCAGAACATTCACCGGAGTCACACCATGGAAGCGTTGGGCATGATTGAAACCAAGGGCCAGACCGGCATCGTTGAAGCGACGGACGCGATGCTCAAGGCCGCGGACGTGCGGCTTGTGAAGTCCATCGCCATCGGCGGCGCGTTCGTGACGGTGATCGTCAAGGGCGACGTCGGTTCGGTGAAGGCGGCCGTGGACGCCGGCGCGGAAGCGGCCGGCCGCGTGGGCAACCTCGTGGCGGCGCACGTCATCGCCCGGCCGCACGATCAGTTGCTCGCCGGCTTCGAGAAGTAAGCCGTGTCGGCCAATGACGCCCCTGTCGCACCGCTTGCGGAACAGACCATGATCGTGCTCGTGGCCAATCTGGGTTCGACCAGCTTCAAGTACAAGCTGTTCGACATGCCTCTGGCCGCCGCCCGCGGAAGCGGGGACAGCGGAGGCGACGCTTCCGGGAGTGAGGGCGAGACGCTGCTGGCGACGGGTGCGGCCGACCGCATCGGCCAGGGCGGCGGCATGTGGTCGGTCGCGGCTGGTCAGCGCAGCGCGCAGGGCCAGGCTGACTTCGCCGACCACGGTCAGGCCGCGACTTTGCACCTCAAGCAGCTTGCCGAACTGGGCGCAATCGGCCGCATCGAGGACGTCGAGGCCGTCGGCTTCAAGGCGGTGCATGGCGGGCCGATCAGCGGCGCGGTGCGCGTAGACGAGAAGGTCATCGCCACCATGCAACAGTTCGCCGACGTGGCTCCGGCCCACAATCCGCCCTACATCGCGGCCATGAAGGCCTTCGCCCGCGACCTTCCGGGCGTGCCGCAGGTCGCCGCTTTCGAGACGGCCTTCCACCAGACGATTCCAGCGCATCGGCAGGTCTACGCGATTCCATACGCCTGGACCGCGGCCGGTGTGCGCCGCTACGGCTTCCACGGCGCCAGCCATCGTTACATCGCCGTGCGCATGGGGCAGATCGCTTCGGTCGCCAGGCGGATCATCAGTTGTCACCTCGGCGGGTCGTGTTCGATCTGCGCGATCGAAGACGGTCGCAGCGTCGCCAACAGCTTCGGCATGACCGCGCAGTCGGGGGTGTTCCACAACAACCGCGTTGGCGACTTCGATGCCTTCGCTCTCTTGAAGCTGCTGGCCATCGAAGGCGGCGACCTGGACTCGATCTTTCGCAAGCTGGGCAGGGAAGGGGGGCTGCTGGGCATCAGCGGCCTCAGCGCCGACTATCGCGAAGTCGAGACCGCGGCCGCGCGAGGAAACGCGAGGGCGAAGCTGGCGGTTGAGGCGTTCATCGAAAGCTGCCGCCACTACGTCGGGGCTTACCTGGCGGTGCTCAACGGAGCCGACGCGATCGTGTTCACCGGCGGCATCGGCCAGCATGGTAAGACTGTCCGGAAGGAGATCTGCGCGGCCATGGACTACGCGGGCGTCGCACTGGATCCGCGCAAGAATGACGCGGCCCGAGGTGACGCCGAGTCTCGCATCGACGCGGACGGGTCGAAGGTGCAGCTCTGGGTGCTGCCCACGAATGAGGAGTTGATCGTGGCCCGACAGACCGTCGAAGTTCTGTCGACCAATTGACGAAGTGACGTACGCAGCAGGCAACAACACACGCCCCGGCAGGGCGATGCAGGAGTCCAAGCAATGGCACAGCAGGCAATCGGCATGATTGAAACCAAGGGGCTGATCCCGGCCGTCGAGGCGCTGGACACGGCCCTGAAGGCGGCGAATGTCAAGTTCGTGCGGCAGGACAAGGTGGGCAGTGGTCTGGTGGCGGTGACGGTCGAGGGTGACGTCGCGGCGGTCAAGGCGGCGGTCGACGCCGGGGCGGATGCGGCCCGGCGCGTCGGCGAAGTCGTCAGCGTCCACGTCATCCCACGTCCGCACGAAGACACGAACAAGTTGTAGGCCGTCGGGCCGTGAAAGCGTTGAGCGTGGGGCTTAATCCTCACGCCTTGCGGAGCACCAGCCATGTTCATCGCACGCGTCAAGGGCCACGTGGTGGCGACAGCCAAGGATCCCGCCATGCGCGGGCGCAAGCTGTTGATCGTCGAGCCGCTTAAGGTCGAATATCCCGATGCCGATGGCGCCGACGCGAAGGTTGGCGGACGTTTCGAGGCTACGGGGCGGGCGATCGTGGCGATGGACGCGATCGGTGCGGGCGTGGGGCAACTTGTGCTGATCGTGCAGGGCTCCAGCGCCCGTATGGCTGACGGCTGCAACAAGCTGCCGGTGGACGCGGTGGTGGTGGGCCTGATCGACGCGGCCGAGATCATGGGCAAGAGCGTGATGTGACCGCGCCAAAACGACGCGCAAAAGGGCTTCAGAGATGAACCAGCAGCAACTGATCACCGACGTGGTGGCGCAAGTGCTCAGCCGGCTCGGACCGGGCACGACCCCAGTCGTCGCTGCGCCGCCCACCAATGCGCCCGCGCCGTCGCGTTCGGCCGGTGTCGGCGGCCTGGGCATGTTCGGCGACGTCAAAAGTGCGGTCCAAGCCGCCACACAGGCGCAACGGCAACTGAGCGAGCGCGCCGACTCTCTGGCAGTGCGAGACGGCATATGCAAGCTGCTCAAAGCGATGGCCAAAGACAACGCGGCTGAATGGGGTCGCATCGAACTGGAAGAAACAAAGGTCGGGCGGCTGGACCACAAGATCGCGAAGCTTGAATTGCTGGAGAAAGTGCCGGGCGTCGAGTTTCTGCGCACGGCCGCGCACAGCGGCGATCAGGGTGTGGGCTTGGACGAGGCCGCGCCGTGGGGCGTGATCGGTGTTATCACACCTGTCACGCACTCAATTCCTACGCTGACGGCCAACGCCATCAACATGATTGCGGCCGGCAACGCGATGGTCGTCAACGCCCACCCATCGGGCCATCGCTGCCTGGCAACGGCGGTGGCGGCCTACAACCAGGCCATCCGTCGGCAATTCAACGTCGAGCCGCTGATCTGCGTGATCGATCCGCCCACGCTGCGCACGGCCGAAGAGATTTTTCAGCACGAGCGCATCCCGCTGCTGGTGGCCACCGGCGGCTCGGCGGTGGCGCGGGCGGCGATGAAGCAGACCAAACGCGCGATTGTCGCCGGTCCGGGCAATCCGCCGGTGGTTGTCGACGAGACAGCCGACCTCGACAAGGCGGCCGCGGCGATCATCCTTGGTGGGAGGTTTGACAACAACCTGCTGTGCATCGGCGAGAAGGAGGTCTTTGTCGTCGAGAGCGTGCTGGACCGGATGCTCGACGCGATGCGGCGGGCCGGGGCTGTCGAGTTGTCCGACGCCCACATCACCAGGTTGACCGACGCGGCCTTCACCTGGCAAAAGGACCACCACGTGGTCAACAAGGATCTGGTGGGCAAAGATCCGCAGGTGCTCGGCCGGGCGGTCGGGTTAAACATCCGCGACGGTGTGGACCTGCTGTTCGGCCGCACGGAAGCCAACAACCCCTTTGTGCCCGAGGAGCAGATGATGCCCTTCGTGCCCTTTGTGCCGGTGCGTGATTTCGAGCACGGCTTGGAGATGGCCATCGCGGCCGAGCACGGGTTCGGTCACACAGCCTGCATTCACTCCAACAACCTCGATCGCATCACAACCATGGGCCGGGCCATGAACACCACGATTTTCGTGGCCAACGGGCCGAGCACCGCCGGGCTGGGCATCGGCGGTGAGGGCTATCCGAGTTATTCGATTGCCACGCCCACGGGAGAAGGAATTACCACGCCGCTGACTTTCACTCGCTTTCGGCGCATAGGAGTCAGCGGCGCCTTGCGGATGGTTTGAGACAGGAATCGTCGGCAGACAAAATGTGGAATCGGTCATGCAGCTTGCCATCGTACAAGGTCGGGCGACATCGACGGTGCGGCATAAGTCGCTGGCCGGCGTGAAGCTGCTGGTCTGCCAGCTTCTGGACGCCGAAGGTCGTCCGAGCGGCGATCCGGTGCTCGCCGTGGATCGCCTCGGGGCCGGCAGCGGCGACCGGGTGATTCTGACCAGCGATGGCCTGGGCCTGCGGGAGTTACTGGGCGACGTGAACAGCCCGGCCCGCTGGTGGACCATGGGCATTGTGGATGCGTGACGTGATGGTGGAATCGTACGATGAGCTTGTGCGGCAAATCACCGAGCAGGTGCTGGCCGCGCTGCGCCAGCGTGGTCTGGTGGAACCGGGGACGCATGCATCGCCCCCGCCCCGCGCCGACGTGCGCCCGCCGATCGGCGTCTGCACTGGTGATTATTCGAAGTTCCCCGAAATCGCGGGGCGGACGGCGGGGCAGCCGCATCTCACGAAGCACCAGACCGGCGATGCGATCCCGCTGACCGCGACCGTTGGCGGCATTGTGACCTTGCGGCAATTGCAGGATGCCATGCGAGGCTCCCATGACGGCGTGGTTCACCTGGCCGACGACGCTCGTCTCACGCCCTTGGCGGCGGACTTCGTCCGGGAGCATCCCCATAAAGTCAGACGCGGCCACGACGCACAGCCGACAGCGGAGCCGGGCCGCGTGTCGCCGCCGGGCAATCCCGGTCACGCCCTGCCGTGGGCCTGGTGGATTGACGGCCGGTGTCCGGCCGCGGAACAGATCCTGGCCCAGCGGCGCGGCATCTTACGGGCCTTGGGCGTTAACCGCTCGCCCCAGTCGACACTGGAGGTGGTCAAGCGCATCAGCGAACTGGTGCGCGGCCGGCAGATCGCCGGCGGGTTGCTTTTCGTAGGCAGCGCCGCCGTAGCCATGTGCATAGCCAACCGTTGTCCGTCGTTGCGAGCTGTCCAGGGAAGCTGTGAGCAGGCGGTGGTCCAGGCGCTTGACGCCATCGGTCCGAACGTGCTGGTGATCGAGTATCCGTGGACCCGGCCCGAGGCCATGGCCGCAATGGTCGACCGCATGACCTGCAAGCGGCCGATAGCCGTGCCGCACATCGAGCGTCAGCTTGCGGATTTGCAGCGGGGTGGATGACGGGGTGTGGCGCGGCGGACCGCTCCCTTACAGTCGCGGCTCATTGCGGGCGTGTATGGAGCATTGGAGCGTTGACACATGCGTATCGCGCGGGTGACAGGGCGGCTGACGATCAACCGGCGGGTGGACAACCTGCGGCCGGGCAAATATGTGATCGCCGAAGCCCTCGACGGCTCGGCGCTGCGGCGGTTGCCTGCGGCCACGCGGCGCGACGCGCCGATGTCAGAATCGCTGGTGGTTTATGACGAGCTCGGCGCAGCCGAGGGTCAGCTCATCGCCGTCAGTGAAGGCCGCGAGGCCTGTATGCCGTTTCATCCCGACAATGTGCCCATTGACGCCTATTGCGCGGCCATTCTGGACCAGGTGCAGGTGACCGGCTCGCAAGGCGACAGAGGTGAATCATGAGCGATTCGGCGAACATGCCGCTATGGCAGCTTAAAAAACAGATGTGCGACATCGGCCAGCGTATCTGGCAGCGTGGTTTCTGCGCCGGCAACGAAGGCAACCACTCGGTGCGCATCGGCGATGACCGCGTGCTATGCACGCCTACCGGCATCAGCAAGGGCTTTCTGGGCCCCGATGATCTGTGCATCACCGATATGGATGGAAAGCAGGTCGAACGCAATTCCAAGGGCAGGCGGCGCACCAGTGAGGTGCTGGTGCACCTGGCGATCTACAAACACCGGCCCGATATCAAGGCCGTGATTCACTCGCATCCGCCGCATGCGACGGCATTCGCGTGCGCCAATATTCCGCTGCCGGCCGGCATTCATCCGGAAGCCGAGGTGTTCCTGGGCAAGGTGCCCACCGCCCGCTATGCCACGCCCAGCAAGCAGGATCTGCCTGACAGCATCATCCCGCTCATTGGCCCGGAGACGAACACCGTGCTGATGGGCAACCACGGCTCAGTCAGCTTCGACGTGGATCTGATCGGCGCGTATTACAAGTTGGAAATTCTCGACGCCTACTGCCGTCTGCTGCTGCTGGCCAGACAGCTTGGCCAGGTCAATGTGCTCGACGCCAAGCAGATGACGGAATTGCTGCAGGTCAAACAGAGCTTCGGCATCCCCGATTCGCGGCTGACCTGCGCGCCCGACGGCTGCGTGTATGACCAGAACCAGCCCTTCCTGACGACCTTCGATGTGCGTCCCGCCACGGCAAGCTGCGATGGCGACGGCAACGTGACCCGGCGAGGCGGCGCACTGGAGGCGGCTGTCGCCTCGGCGGTGGGGCGGGTGGAGAGCGGCGGGACGTCGGCAGACGCGATCGACGAGCCGCAGTTCGAACGGATGGTACAGGCGATCACGGATCAGATCATGGCCGCCAGCGGCAATTGAGGCCCGTGCAAGCAGACGCAGGAAATGGAACAGACGCATGAGCATCAAGGTAGCCATCATCGGAGGCGGCGGGCGTGTGGGATCGAACGCGGCCTACGCCCTCCAACTGGGCGGCATTGTCCGCGAGATTCTGCTGGTGGACGTGAACGCGGACATGGCGGCCGGCGAGGCGCTGGATCTGCTGCACGGAGCGTCACTAGCCGGCGATCAGGTCATCACCAGCGGAGGTACTGATGCCGCGGCGGATGCCGACGTGATCTGCATCACCGCCGGCTCGCGGCGCAAGCCCGACGAGTCGCGGCTGGATCTGATCAACCGCAACGTCTCGATCTTCAAAGGCATCCTTGACGAGTTGCGCAAAGCGCAGCTCAAGCGTGACGCGATCCTCTTTGTGGTCTCCAATCCCGTCGATGTGCTTACACGCCTGGCCATCGAGCATTTGTCCTGGCCTGTCGAGCAGGTGCTCGGTTTGGGCACCGTGCTCGACACCGCCCGCTTCTGCTCGATGATCGCCGACGCCCGCAAACTCCCCGCCACACAGGTCAAGGCCCTGATCCTCGGTGAGCACGGAGACAGCATGACGCCGATCTGGTCCAGCGCGGCCGTGGGCGGCGTGCCGCTGACCAAGCTGCTGAGCGTCCACGAACAGAACGAGATCTTCAAGCGCACGCAAGGTTCCGGCGCCGAGGTGATCCGCCGCAAGGGCGGGGCGGGCTATGCCGTGGGCGTAGGCATCGCCGAGGTGATTCACAGCATCGCTCTGGACCGTGGCCGCATCCTTCCGGTCAGCACGCGGATGACCGGGCAGTACGGCATGCGTGACGTATGCCTGAGCATCCCCACGGTGGTCGGCCGCCACGGCGTGGTCGCCACGTACGAGATTGAATTGTGGCCCAAGGAAATCGCCGGTCTGCACGGCAGCGCCAAGGCCCTGGCCGAGATATGGTCGAAGCTGCGATGAACGTGCGCTCGACGATAAGGATTCTGTGATGGTCCGCAAACCCGCTCCCGCGAACGTCAACCGCCGCATGGCGGATCTGGATCGTGAGATTGGCCGTGTGATGCGCGCCTTTCCTTCGCCCGGCCTGAGTGTGGTGGCTGTGCAGGACGGTCGCACCGTTCTGGCGCGAGGCTACGGCCTGCGCGACGTCGAGGCAAAGCTGCCGTTCACCGCGCAGACGCGGACTGTCATCGGCTCATGCACCAAGGCGATGACCGCCACCCTCGCCGGCATGCTCGTGGACGAGGGAAGGCTCGCATGGGATGAGCCGATCGTCACCTACCTGCCCTGGTTCCGCCTCAGCGACCCGCCGATCACGCCCCGAGTGACCATGGCCGATCTGCTCAGCCACCGCACCGGTCTGCCCGGTCATGACCGCCTCTGGTATCACAGCACTGAGACGCGCGAGCAGATCGTCCGCCGTCTGGCCTACCTGCCGCTGAGCGCCGATCTTCGCGTGAAGTACCAGTACAACGGTTTGGCGTATATCACCGCAGCCTTGGTCATCGAGCGGATCACCGGCCAGTCGTGGGAGGATAACCTCCGCCGCCGTCTGCTCGAGCCACTTGGCATGGATACCGAATTCTTCGGCGTCGACCGCGTCCAGACTTCGGATAACTACGCCCATCCTTACGGCAAGCCGAAGAGCGCCCGCGGTCGTCCGCCCCGCATCGATCACTACACCCATACGCAGATCGCTCCCGGCGGCCCGACCTGCTTCAGCGCCGTCGACATGGGCAAGTGGCTGTCCTTCCAGCTCGCCCTGGGCAAGATTGGCCAAACCCAGCTTGTTCATCCCGATCAGATCAAACGCACCCACCGACCGCACGCCTGGCCAGAGGGCGTTATCGGTTATCCCGAAGTGATGCACGGGGCGTATGGCCTGGGGTGGGTCGTCGATCAATATCGCGGCCGCCACCGCATCAACCACGGAGGAGGCATCAGCGGCTTCACGTCCTTCGCTTCGCTCCTGCCCAACGAGGGCGTGGCTGTGGCTGTCATGGTGAACACCTATGGTTCGTTCATCCCCGGCATTGTCACCAAGCTGGTGTATGACCGCCTGTTGGGCCTTGAAAAGACTGACTGGACCGGGCGGGCCCAACGTGAGGTGCAGCAACAGCGGTCGCAGGGGGGCAAGCCCCCACAACCGGCGATCCGCAGGCGTGGCACGCAGCCGTCGCACGGACTGGGCGCGTATGTCGGCCGCTTTGCGCACCCTGGTTACGGGACTATTGAAATCGCCCGGCGCAGCAAGACCTTGACCGCGGCCTACCACGACGGGCCGGATGTGCTGCGGCACTTTCATTACGACGTTTTCGAGTGGAACGAGGAGACAACGGGCCGCACCACCATGGTTCAGTTCCAGACTGGCCGCGACGGCGGGATCGACGCCCTGACCATCCGCATGGAGCCGGCCGTCGAACCGCTGCGTTTCGTGCGGTGCAAATCAGACCGTGATGATGGAAAGGCGGAATGACGCCATGGTTCAAAAGTCCCTGGACGTAAAACTTGCCCGTATCCATGCCGACCCGTCGTGCAAGGATTTCATCCTCGCCGATGCGAAGGACGCGGACATGGCTTACGGCATGGCCGCGCCCGGCCGCAGCCCTGAGCATCACGCGCAGGAAGGGCGCTTCCGCACGCTGGCCGAGTACCGCGAGCTCATCCGCCAGAATGTGAAGCAGGGGTTGATCGACATCATGCTCATGAGCGCGTCGACCAGCGATCTGTTGACGATCCAGGAGCGGCTGTTCGATGGCTCGACCGTCACCCCCGCCGCCCGCGCCAACGACACGAGTGAAATCCACCTCGCGATGGGCGCGGTCTATGGTCAGTCGCCCAGCCGCCCGTTTCGCACCGCCCTGATCGACCACATCATGTGCGGCAAGATCGACTGCGAGCCGCGCGAACGCACCCGCGGCGCCGACCTGGGTCTTTACTCTGTGACCTTCAACAACGATCTGGACCGCGACCTGGCGACGCTCGAAGCCTACAGGCAGTTTCGTATCGAAGCCGAGCGCAAAGGATTTCGCCATTTCATGGAGGTGTTCGACCCCAACGCCGCCCAGGCGCCGGTTCCCGATCTGGGCCGCTTCATCAACGACCTGATTGCCCGCACGCTCGCGGGCGTGGCGGCGGCGGGCCGGCCGGTGTTCCTCAAGATCGCCTACCACGGCCCGGCCGCAATGGAGGCCCTGGCCAGCTACGACCCGCACCTGGTGCCCGGCATCCTCGGTGGATCGAGCGGTACGACCTTCGACGCCTTCCACCAACTCTGGGAGGCGAAGAAATACGGCGCCCGCGCCGCCCTCTATGGCCGCATGATCAACCACAGCGAGCATCAGCTCAGCTTCATTCAGCACCTGCGATGGCTGGCCGACGGCGAGATCGACGATCCTTCCGCGGCGGTCCACTCTTATCACGGGGCGTTGCAGAAGCTGGGCGTGCGGCCATACCGTTCGCTCGAAGACGATCTGAAGGCCACGCCGCGGCAGGCGAACTACAGTGGATCAGGATCGGCGCGCACGGCCGTGATGATCGACGGCGGGCGCGACGAAGCACCTGAAAAACGCGCCAACGCCCTTGACGCCCAGGGCCGCCCCGACTTTGCTGCCATGACCGCGTCCGAGAAGGTGCAGTGGAACCTCAAACGCTGGAACCGTGTGCTCTAAAGAGGTTCGTGACCGTATGCTCATCGTCGAACGCCAGCAGCGCATCCTTGAAATTCTTCGCCAGCAGCGCACCGCGCAGCTCGAAGACCTGGCCCGTCGTCTGGACGTCTCCAGTTCGACGGTGCGTCGCGATCTGGAGACACTCGAAAAGCAAGGCCTGGTTGAACGGACCCACGGCGGGGCGATTTACCGTCAGCCGCCGTCGCTGCGCAATGGCCCGACGACCTTTCTGGCCGAACGGTTGCAGGAGAATGTCGCCGCGAAGAAGGTGATCGGCGCTTACGCGGCCGGCCTGGTGCAGCCGCATCAGACCGTACTGCTCGATGGCGGCTCGACTGTTTTCTACGCTGCCCAGCAGATCACCGCCCGGCCGTTGCAGGTGGTCACCAACAGCCTGCCTATCGCCAATCTTTTCGCCGACGATGATCAGGTCGAGCTGCTGCTGATCGGCGGCAACATGTACCCGCGCAGCGGCGTGCTTGTGGGGCCGATCGCCACCGGTTGCCTCGCCGACCTGCACGCCAACCTCATGCTCTTCTCCGTCGCCGGCATCCACGACGACGCCTGCTACAACCAGAACATGGCCATGGCCCAGGTCGAGCAGGTGATGCTTCAGCAAAGCACCGAGAGCGTGCTGCTGATGGACGCTACGAAGTTTGGCCGCAAGAGCCTCACCCGAGTCTGCGGCCTGGAAGAGGTGGATCGCATCGTGACCGACGCCGACATCGAGACCGCCTGGCCTTCGAACCTCGGCGATCGGCTTGTCGTCGTCGCATGACGTGGCCCTGGGTCCGGCGCGTCACAATGTCAGCGACCACAACTGGCCGGCGCGTACCTGGCGCTGTCCGGACGGTACATCGACCGCTATGCCGTCGTGCGCCACACGCGCCACGGTCAACTCGCCTTCAGCCACCTCAAGGGTCAGCACGCACCGGTTGTAATGAAATTGACCCCACGCGCCGCCCGTCGTGAACAGGCAACGCATGTCGCCGGCTTGCGGTCCGCGCGGCGTCAGGTGCAGCGTTCTCTCCACCGCGTCGTAACGGAACCCGGAGATGGCCAGCAACATACCCCAGCTCGCCAGGGCCCGTGCGTAATGGTGGCCACACTCGAACTCGTTGTAGGGGTTGCGCCGCCGCCCGTCGTGGCGCGCCCGCACCGCCCGGCAGATGCGCAATGCTTCGTCGAACATGCCCTCATAAACCAGATGCGCCGCCACCTGGTATTCGATGCCCGTCCACACCTCATCGCTGTAGGGGAAGGGAAAGGCGGGGCGGCCGCCATGCGGCCAGGAGCACAACAGCAGGCCTGACTCGCCATTGACGGCATAAATCCGCTGGCAGTTCACATGATCGGCCAGCGGATCGCGAAAATTGTGCCGGAAGACGGCCGCGATTGCCGAGCGGACGAGGTCTTCGTCGAGCACATAGTCCAGGCCTGCGACATGGGCCGCGAGTTGACCGAAAACCTGGTCCGTCAGGCAGCCGCGTCCATGCTGATACTTGGGCGCGTCGGGCGCGAGGCAGTCGAAGGTCTGCACCAGAAACTCGCCATTGAAAAGCTGTTCACGCGTCTTCAGTCGTCCGGCAGCCGCCACACGCTCGTATTCCCGGGCGCGAGACTCATCGCCCAGGTAACGGGCCATGCGCGCCCCGGCCGTCAGAGCCGCCAGGTAAAAGCATTGTGACAGCGGATTGGCCCCCTGGAAGTTGATGTCATAGGTGTTGTGCTGGTCGCCGTCGACCAGGCCATCGCGGTCCGTGTCCCAATGATGCCAGGCATATTCGAGGGCACGTTTGGCCGATGGCCACATGTGTCGCAGGTAGTCATCGTCGCCGCAGAACCGCCAGTCCCGGTAGAGTTGCACCACGCCTCCGAGCTGACCATCGCTCGCCGCGTGGTGCCAGGTCGGGTCGGTGAACACGGGCGTTTCGGCCAGCGGCAGGGGAATGCGGAACGAAATCGCGCCCTTGGCTCCCTCCTCACCGCCTTCAAAGCTGTGCTCGTATTCGCTGCGTCGCATGGACCGATGCAGGGCGGGGAAGACGAACGCCTGCGTCAGTGCGTAGTTCCACACGTGCGTGCATGAACCGGGGCAGCAGCCCGCCGACGCGAAACAACCCTCCCAGGCCCACAAGGTGCCGTCTTCCAGGCGCAACACTGTAGGTGAGTGCAGGATGGAGGCGGTGTTGGCCACGGACTCGATCACCTCGGACGGCAGGGTGCTGTCGAAGAGGGCTCTTTCAAACGTGCGGCTTCGGGCGGTGAGGCGTGCGCGATCGGCCAGAAATGCTTCGGTTGCGTCCCAGGCGGTGGGATACTTTGTCGCGTAGTAAGGCGTCCAGCGATGGCGTGGGCCGTCCTGGTGCTGGCCCCAGTATTTTTCGGCGACGGGGAAAGACCAGGCGATGACAAACGGCAGATCGACTGACTGGCCCGGCTGCACGACGGCCTTGAGGCCCAGCGCCGCCGCCAGCGGGGCGGCCTTCTCCTGCACATACGCTCGCGGCGGAAAACCGCCGTGGGCGCTGAATGTGTCCCAGAAGTCATGCATCGTGTCGAACCAGCGGCCTTTCTGGAGCCAGAACTGGAGGGTGGTCGTGTCCGGCCAGTCCGTGGCCAGCGCGGCGGTGCCATGACGCGGGTCGTCAGGCCCGAATGCGTCATTGGTGAAGTAAAGACCACGGCCATGCACCCCTTCACGCACATCGTTCCACGCCTGCTGCGGCGTGGGCTGGTCCTGCGGCAGACCGAAGCCGACGGGGTTCTGCATGCTCCAGGCCACCGTCGCCCGCACGGGCCTGGCCCCATCGTTGCGAAGCCGGTAGGTGAGGCTGACCACCGGCATGCCGGAGGCCTCCTCATCCAACGGAATGAAGGGGTTGAACGCCTCCAGGGATACCTTTAGCGGAAAGCGTGAATGGCGGAACTTCACACGGGCGAAGGGGAATCGCCCCTCGAACTCGGCGGCGGCGAAATGCGGCAGGCCATCGCCCTGCCGACGGATATGTCCGTTGCCGGCGGGAGCTACGAAGTCACCCTGGCTCGGACCTTGGAGCACACGGACATCGGGGGCGTCTGAACCCTCGACCTGCGCCCAGAGAATCGCAAAGGTGTGGTCGAGGAGGTTACCTTTGCCGGGCCGATTGAAGATCTCCCAGTCACGCAGCGCCCCGCGACCGTCGAGACTCACGCAGCCCGTGCCGATGCCGCCCAGCGGAAAAGCTACTTCGCGAAGCTGGTCATTGGCATAGGCGAAGGGTTGTCCCACAGCACGCTCCTCGGGCTGGCGGCAGTTGGCGGCGATGAACGGGGAGTCTACCTTGCCGCCTCTTGTCCACAACCTCTTGCCTTTTGCTCCGCGGCGACGGCATGGGCATAATGACGTCTGACCTGCCGTCCGACGGCCCGCCGCCGATCGTTCGATCGTCGCACCTTTCCAGGAGCAGCCCCATGCGTTGGACCCTCATCGTCGTGCTCGTCAGCACTGTGGCCCTTATGTCCGCCTGCAAAAGCTCGCAGGACCGCCAGCTTGCTGATGTTCCGCCGCCGCCGCCGTCCACGCTGGGCCAGAGTATGACCGAGCCTATGCCTCTGGTGCCCGTGGAGCCGATGCCCGCTTCCCAGACCGTGACGTTTGACCAGCTCATGCCCGCATCCGCGACCGGTCAGACTTACACCATCAAGAAGGGCGATACTCTCTGGTCCATCGCCGCACGCCATTACGGCGACGGCAAAAAGTGGACGCAGATCGTCGACGCCAACCCCGGGGTCGATCCCAAGAAACTCGCGGTTGGACAGGTCATCACGCTGCCGTAAGACGCGCACAACCTGTCGCGGCCTCACCAGTAAGCGTCTGCGGCGTCTGCGGCGTCTGCGGCGACTGCGGCGCGCAATCGCGCCAGGTATTCGTCGCGCGGGATTTCAATTACACCCAGCGTCGCCAGGTGTGGATTGGTGAACTGCGTGTCGAAAAGCGTGAAGCCGCGACGGTTCAAGTGTTCGACCAGGTGGACGAGGCACACTTTGGAGGCATCGGATGCACGGCTGAACATCGATTCTCCGAAAAACGCCCCGCCGAGCGTCACGCCATAAACACCGCCGACCAGGCGTCGGCCAGCAGGCGACGACGCGTCCTTCGACCACGCTTCGACGCTGTGGGCCAGGCCCCTTCGGTGCAACTCACAGTACGCCGCAATGATCGGCTCACTGATCCACGTACCCGCGTCGGCGTCTTCGGCTCGCCGCGGCTCCGCGCAGCCTCGCATGACCGCTTGGAAATTCGCATCGCAGGTGACCGTGTAACCTCCTCGCGTCAGACGCCGGCGCAATGAGCGCGACACATGCAACCCATCCAACGGCAGAATGGCCCGCGGGTCGGGGTTATACCAGCGGATGGGCCCGCTGCGGCCGTGGGCCATCGGGAAATAGCCTTCGCGGTATGCGGCGACCAGCAGATTGGCGGATAGCGGCGGGACGGCTTTCACGCAGCCATTATGCCCGGCAGGTCGCCGTGCGACATAACCGCGGCGTGGGCGGCCTGCTTCCTGCCTGGCGCGCTATCCTTGCCGTCGCATCTGACACCATCCAGCCACCGCGGCAAAGATCAGCAGCAAGGTGTTCGGTTCGGGGATGAAGACCGGCGTGCCCCGCAAGGGCAGGACGAACACGGGTCCGCCGTTCCAGGACGTGTCATAGACGAATACCAGCGGATCGGTTTCATGGGTCGTGCCATTCGATTGGACGACATACATGCGGCTATCGAACGCGTCCAGGTTCTGCATCTGTGGAATCGTTATGTATGGCTCCTGATGGTCCCCGTCACGGGGAAGCACGAACGGCGACACGACAGGCGCGAGGTATTCGGGGATCGGCGGTTTCGCGTTCCCGGGAGGCTCTTCACCGTGCGACGGCTTGACGAGTCCAGCCAATGGCGGCGCCATCGGGTCCGATGCAGCGTCAGCGACCGACGCCAACATCGGGCTGTTTTCGACTTCGGTCATCCAGCGACGTACCCGTTCTGTGGACCTGCCGTTGATCGGCATGGTGCGTATCTCGTCGTCCATTGCAGGGTCGGCGGCTGGCAAGCGATTCATCGTAACGGCCAAAGTCTGCCCTGGTTCCGAAGTGTTGGTGATGACGGCGACGGCCCCGGTCGATGTCAGATTTCGCGCCGCGGTCTGGTCGACATGCCGATCGTGCTGCGGTGAAGGCAGAATCGAGCCGATCGAGATTGTCGCGTGGGGGTAGGCGTGGGCGGGGGGCGTTGCTGAGAATCCACGTGAGACGTGCGGCGCGTCACCGTCATTCGCGGCGAGAAGGGCGGCGTCAGAATCGTGTGCCTGCTGTGGTGCGAAGCTGGCGCCGCCGGATGCGCGTGTCTCATAGTGAAAACTGGCATGAGCCTTCTTGGACGCAGCGGGAGGCGACGCCCCGGGTTTCACGGGCGTTGCGTGGCTGCCAGATATGGCGGGCCAGCCTTGACTTGCCATCTGAACAACCGACGGCTTAGCCCGTGTGTTTTCACGTCCGACGGCCTGCATCGTGTTCTCGGTTGGCATCGTGGGAACGACGCCGGCTGCGTCACGATGGGCTGACGCGGCCTGCGGCAATGGTGCCTCGCGAGCCGTCAGACCGGGCAGGACCAGCACGCCGGTCAGGGCCAGCAGCAGCACCATCCGCAGCGACAAGCGAGCGGTGGGTACAAGGGTCGGATCCATGATCCGGGCCATACGCGCAGCCAAAGGGCGCAGGCGCTGGCTCAACGCCAGCGTTCCACCGACCCGTGTCGGGCGACTGAGTTCGCGAGCCGCATGCAGCAGAGCGTCGCAGTAGGCGCCGCGCGTTGTCCATCCGTGGGCCAGCAGCAGTTCGTCGCAGCTCTCTTCCCGCGTCTGCCACAAGGCGCGATTCACCAACCACAGCACGGGATTGAACCACCAGATCACACCCAACAGCAGTTGGGCCCAGCCGACCAGCAAATCGCCTCGTCGATGGTGGGCCACTTCGTGGTAAACAACCGCCTGTAATTCGGCGGGTGTCAGTCGGCTCACCAGCGATTGGGGCAGCAGAATCGATGGGCGAAGCACACCAAACGCCATGGGCGGCAGCGCCTCATGCGTCAGCAGCAGTCGCACCGGCCGGCGCACCCTCAACGCCGATCGGGCTTCCCTCAACGTTGCCGTCAAAGGCCCCCGCGTCATCAGGCATGCTCGACGAGCAATCGCCCGCAACTGATAGACCTGAGCCCCCAGCCACAAAACACCCACGGTGATCCCGGCCGCATGCATCAACAAGCCGATCGTCCGCCAGTTCAACGTGGTTGCTGATGGCGAATACGGGCCGAAGACGTTCTGGGGCGGCGATACGGCGACGGAGGGCGCAAGTTGACTGAACAAACCGATCGGTGCCGCCCAGTGCGGAGGCATGCCGAACTTCAGCAGAGCCAGACACAGCAGGGCGTAGCGCACGGTCGCCGGCCAGCGCCGGCCGTATCGCACGATCACGAGAATCACGCTTCCGAGAAGCGACGCCTGCCATGTGACGTGGACACACTGCTCCCACCACACTTTCGCCGCCCCGTTCAACCATGTCGCGCTGAACCACACAGCGATTCTCCCAGCCGAGGTTCACCTTTTGTCGGCGTTCGAACCTCGCAACTCATCGAGCAACAGCTGCAACTGGTCGAGCTCGCTGCGGCTCAGATCCTGCCCGTCGAGGAACGTGGCCACCATCTTCACGCGATTACCGCCAAAGATGCGATCGGCCACATCGCGCAGCACCCGCCGATAGGTCGGCTCCGGGCTGCGTGTCGGCGTATAGACAAAAGCTTTGCCTTCCGAGGCCTTGCGCCGGGTGACGAGTCCCTTGGCCTGAAGTCGCTTGAGCAGCGTGACCATCGCGCCGTGGCTCATCGGCCGGAAGGGTTCGATCGTCTCACGCACATGGCGGGCCGTCGCTTCCTTACACCGCCACAGGCAGGCCATGACGTCCATCTCGGCGTCCGGTAGCGCCGCGGCGGCATTGACGCCGCCGTGGTGGGGGGATCGTCGCGAGGAGGTCCGGCGGATATTCAACAGGCACTTCCCTGCGGCGTCACGGGCGGCCGCGGCCGATGATGACGCCATCCATTGTATACGTTAGTATAAGTTCGGCAAGCCTTCTCAGGCATGAGCGGCCGCGACGCGCGTGGCCCGACATCCGGCCATTCAGACGCCTCGGGGCCGTAGAAATGTACAAGCCCCTGTCATCACAGGGGCTTGCGAGGGTGTTCATCCAATGGCCAGGGCCGGGATCGAACCGGCGACACTACGATTTTCAGTCGTATGCTCTACCAACTGAGCTACCTGGCCCATAGGCCGCCCGCCGGCTCGACGCCGATCTGCCGCAGCCCGACCGCAGGATCGGCTAGCGTAACGCCGCCCTTGAATCTGTCAAACCTTCCCGTTGTCCGGTGACGTAACATCCCAATGGGGTTGAGCCGGTTGCCTCCCGGAGGCTGCTGCTCATCACGCGGCATCACCGGGTTTTTGCACGTGTTAAGACCCTTGTTATACTACTTGGCTCGGCGCGGATTGTCGGTTGACCCGGACCGGCCGCGACCTCGGTAAAGTTTGCGCGGGTCGGCGGCGGTGGATGCACCGGCGTCACCTGCAGTCGAATCAGGTGGAGCAGCAGAGATGGCCAAGGCCAAGAAACCCATCGCGTCGCAGTTCAAGATCCAGGCGCCCGGCGGCCAGGCTACCCCCGCGCCGCCGATCGGGCCGGCCCTGGGCGCGCACGGCGTGAACCCCGGCCAGTTCATTCAGCAGTTCAACGCCGCCACCGCGCAGTTGGGCGGCAAGGTTGTCGGCTGCGTGATCACCGTCTATGCGGATCGTACCTTCGAATTCGAGGTCAAGAGCCCGCCAGCCGCCGTGCTCATCAAAGACGCCCTGAAACTCGACAAAGGTTCGGGCGTGCCCAACAAGGAGAAGGTCGGCAAGCTCACCGTTGCTCAGCTCCGCACGCTGGCGGAAGAGAAGCAGAAGGAGCTGACCGGCGCCACCGTTGAAAGCTGCATGCGCACCATCGCAGGCACCGCACGCTCCATGGGCGTCGTGGTGGATGAGCCGGGCTGGCAGGGCAACTGACGCCTGCTCCGTTTGACCGACATTCCGATGGCCTGACCACGGGCCCGACAGTGGGAGATCAGTGCCGCCGACGGATGCAACCAGTCCGTGGCGGCCCATCGAAAGGACAAGACGGATGCCGATCCTCTCCAAGCGCCGCAAGGCCGACCTCGAGAAAGTCACGAAAGATGAAGTGCTGCCCCTGGCCGAGGCGCTGGCCAAGGTGCAGGGCTTCAAGAAGGCAAAGTTCGATCAGACGATCGAGCTGTGCATGCACCTGGGCATCGATCCGCGACAGGCCGATCAGGCGATCCGCGGCTCGGTGGCCCTGCCGCACGGCATCGGCAAGAGCAAGCGCGTCATCGCCTTCTGCAAGGACGACGTCGCGCCCCAGGCGAAGGCGGCCGGGGCCATCGAGGCGGGCGGCGAAGATCTGATCAAAAAAGTCGAGGACGGTTGGATGGAGTTTGACGTCGCCATCGCCAGTCCCGACATGATGCGCGTGGTCAGCAAGCTCGGCCGCACCCTGGGCCCCAAGGGCCTGATGCCTTCACCGAAGAACGGCACGGTCGCTCCGGACGTGCCCACGGCCGTCAAGGAATACGCGGCCGGCAAGGTCGACTTCCGCAACGACGCGGGAGGCAACGTGCATGGCGTGGTCGGCAAGCAGAGCTTCAGTCCCCAGCAGCTTGTCGAGAACGCCGAGGCCTTCATCGCGACCATCACCAGGATGAAGCCGTCCTCCACCAAGGGCACATACATCAAACGCGTGACGGTTTCAGGCACCATGACCCCGGGTGTACAGGTGCAACTGTGAGTGACGCCGCCCGCCGGCAGCAGCCCTTCGCGGGCGGCCCGGCTTGACGGTCTGGAAAGGACAAGGCGATGAGCAAGCCAGTCAAAAACCTGATTACCGAAGAATACCGTCGGCGTTTCGCCGATCTGGACGGCTGTGTGGTGATCGACATTCGCGGTGTCAACTCACAGCAGAACAACTCGCTGCGGGCTGGCCTGCTGGAGAAGCAGGTTCGCGTCACCGTGGTGAAGAACGCCCTGGCCAAGTCGGCCTTGCAGGGCACCGCTATGGAGAAGCTATCCGAGCTTCTTGACGGCCCCTGCGCTCTGGCTTACGGCGGCGAGAGCGTGATCGACGTGGCCCGGGCCATTCTGGCGCGGGTCAAGGAGATCGAATCACTCGAGGTCAAGGGCGCGATCATGGAGGGCGAGCTGTACCCGGCCGACAAGGTCGAGGCCCTCAGCAAGTTCCCCACCCGCGAGGAGGCCCAGGCCCAGATCATCCAGGTCATCCTGGGACCGGCCGGCCAGGTCATCGGCGCCGCCCTCAGCGCCGGCGGCAACATCGCCTCCATCCTCAAGGCCATGCAGGAGAAGCTCGAAAAGGGCGAGGCGATCGCCAGGGTCGGCTGAGATCGGCGGCACGTATCGTGACGAGCCGCGACCGTAAGGGAGCGGTTTCCGAAGTACGCACCGCCAACAACATGGACATCCGCGTCTGACTGGTCCGCCGTTGGCGGATGAAATCGTCGCACTGGGTGACGGCCTATTGGACGCAGCGTGTGAGAACGTAGGAAGGTTTGCACCATGAGCGAAGAAGCAACGGCTACCGTCGAGGTTGATGCCGCCATCAAGGCGCTGGGCGACAAGATCGCCGAGCTGACCCTGAAGCAGGCGGTGGATCTGAAGAACTACCTGAAAGACGCCTACGGCCTGGAGCCCGCGGCGGGCGGCGCGGTCATGATGGCCGGCCCGGCGGGCGGCGCGGCCGCGGAAGTCGAAGAGAAGACCAGCTTCGACGTCATTCTCAAGGCGGCCGGCGACCAGAAGATCAAGGTCATCAAGGTCGTCCGCGAAGTGACCGGCCTGGGCCTGAAGGAGGCCAAGGATCTGGTCGACGGCGCTCCCAAGCCCCTCAAGGAAGGTGCGAGCAAGGAAGAGGCCGACCAGCTGGCCGAGAAGATCAAGGAAGCCGGCGGCGAAGTCGAGATCAAGTAAGCGACTCCCGCGACGTTTCGGCATTCAGAACAACGCGACAAGCCGTCGGGCCAACCCGGCGGCTTGTTCTTTGGGCGAGCCGCGATGACGCCCTCGCGTCATGCGCCTCCGTCGTCGTCCGAACGGGCTGCCTCGCTACAATCACCGCATGCCGTTCGATCCGCACGCCATTCTTGCGTCCGATGGGCCGATCGCGCGGCGGTTGGGCGGTGACTACGAAAAGCGGCCGCAGCAGGCAGCCATGGTCGAGGCCGTGCATGCGGCCCTGGCCGACGGGTCGAACCTGCTGGTCGAGGCGGGCACAGGCGTGGGCAAGAGTTTTGCCTATCTGCTCCCGGCCATTGGGCGCGTGCTCGAAGCACGAGATGCCGGTCGCCGCGAGCGCATCGTCATCTCCACGCACACCATCGCGCTGCAGGAACAGATCATCAACAAGGATCTGCCGCTGCTGCGCGCGACTGTGGGCGATGAATTCACGGCCGTGCTGGTCAAGGGCCGGGGCAACTACCTGTCGCGCCGCCGGCTCGAGCTGGCCTTGCAGCGTCAACACCAGCTTTTCAGTGACCCCGGGGCGATCCGCAGTCTGTCTCGCATCGCCGAGTGGGCACAGCAGACCGAGGACGGCTCGCTGGCGACCTTGCCGCCACTGGACGCGGGCGGAGCGGCTGTGTGGGAAGACGTGCAGTCGGATGCCGGCAACTGCATGGGCAAGCGTTGCCCGCGCTATGAGGAGTGCTTCTATCAGCAGGCACGGCGGCGGACCGAACACGCTGATCTGCTGATCGTCAACCATGCCTTGTTCTTCGCCGATCTCGCTCTGCGCTCGGAGGGCGTGGGGATTCTGCCTGCATACGACCATGTAATTCTCGACGAAGCCCATACCGTGGAGGACGTGGCTGGCGACCATTTCGGTCTGCGCGTCAGCGAGTATCAGGTGCATCTGTTGCTGGGCCGTCTGTTCCAGCCGCGCCAGGGGCGTGGTTTCCTCGGCACGCTGGACAAGCATGCGCCGCGCGAACTGCTGGATCGCGCGATCCGCCAATGCGGCGAGGCGGGCATCGCCGCCGCCATGTTCTTCGACGCCCTCGAGGATCATCAGAGCGAGCGTGGCCGTCCCAACGGCCGCATTGATCGGCCGGCTGTGGTCGAAAACGTGCTCAGTCAGCCGCTCGGTGAACTGGCTCTGGCGCTCAAACTGCTGCGCGACGCGGTCGACCGTGAGGCTGACAAGTTTGAACTCTTCAGCTACGCCGAACGTGCGGCCGGGCTCGCGGCGAGTCTGAGCCATCTGCTGGATCAGAAATTGACCGATGCCGTCTACTGGCTCGACTACACGCCCGCCCGCGGCCGCACGGGCAGCGGCACGGGGATGGCTACGGGTGGTCGGCGGCGGCGACTCGCGCTCATGGGGGCGCCCGTTGAAGTGGGGCCGCTCCTGGCCGAGTCGCTGTTCAACGCTCGCAGCCGCGAGGATCGGCCGATCGGCGTCGTGCTCACCAGCGCCACCCTCGCCACCCGCGCCCGCCACGGCGACGATGTCGCCAAACTGGACGCCCAGCGGGCTCAGCAGCGGCAGCGGGGTTTCGCCCATATCCAGCAGCGGCTGGGCTGTGAGAACGCACGCACGTTGCTGCTCGGTTCGCCCTTCGACTACGCCCGGCAGGCGCAACTGCTGATCGAACCCGACCTGCCCGATCCGAACGACCGGGCGTTCTTCGATCGCCTGATGCCGCGTATTCTCGCCCATCTCGATCGCAGCGACGGCGGGGCGTTTGTGCTCTTCACCGGTTACGACCTGCTGCGCCGCGCCGCCGACTGGCTGCGGCCGCATCTGGCCCAGCGCGGTATGCCGATGCTCGTTCACGGCGAGGGCGCGGGACGTTCGGAACTGCTCGCTCACTTTCGAGGCGATCCGCGAAGCGTGCTGCTGGGCACCGCCAGCTTCTGGCAGGGCGTCGATGTTCGCGGCCAGAATCTGCGCAACGTCATTATCACCCGCCTGCCCTTCGCCGTTCCCGATCAGCCCTTGATCGAAGCACGCATGCAGCGCATCAAGGCCCGTGGCGGCAGCCCGTTCATGGAATACTCGCTGCCCGAAGCGATCCTGAAATTCAAGCAGGGTTTCGGCCGGCTGATCCGCTCCAGCGCTGACACGGGCACGGTCGTGGTCCTTGACCCGCGCATCACCCGCAAACGCTATGGGCGGCAGTTCATCGACGCGCTGCCCGATGTGCCGGTGCACGAGATCACCAAGGATCAGACGCCATGCCAGCTATGAATGACACCTTTCGGCAGGAAGACCGCTGGCGCATTGAGGTCACCGCTGCGGCCAGCGAAGCGGACAAGGCGACCATCAGTGACGGCTTGAACACCTTCAATCACGGCGTGGCCGGGCCCTATGGCGGGGGCGAGCTGACGGTGCTGGTGCGCGACGCCCAGGGGCGGGCGGTCGGCGGTCTGCTGGCATGGGCGACGTACCAATGGCTGCATGTGGCGAAATTTCACCTGCCTCAATCCCTGCGAGGCTTGGGTGTGGGTAATCGGGTGCTGGCCGCGGCCGAGCAGGCCGCCCGCGACCGCGGCTGTCTGGGCGTCTACCTCGACACCTTCAGCTTCCAGGCGCCAGGCTTCTATCGGAAACAGGGGTATGAGCTGATGGGCGTCATCGAAGATTTCCCGCCTGGCCACAGCCGATATTTTTTCAGGAAACGCCTCGCCTGACCGCACGCGCCCCCACGAGGCGGCCGGTCAATCTCGGCCGCGTGGCGGCATGCCCGGCTGCCTGCGGCCGACTCCGTGCCCGGTTGGTGGCATGTCTTCAGACAATCTGCTATATAAATGGACCATCGGACGATCTATTCCGATAGATGCGGCGCTCGCCGCGAGCACAACATGGAGGTCGGCTCATGTCCACCACAGCCAGATACGGTACGACCCTGCTGCTTCTCGCGATCAGCTTCGCAATGAGCGCTAGTCAGACGTGGGCGCAAAGCGGCGACGTCGAGGCCCGCCTGGACGCGCTGCAACAGACGGTCGCCCAACAGCAGCGACAACTGGACGCCCAGGCGTCTGAGCTGGTGAAATTGCGGCAGCAGCAAGCTGAAGCATGGACCGCGGAGAGCCGTCAGGCGGAGGTGGATCAGATCACCGAACAGGTGCTGGCCGCCGCTGCGGAACAGGCCCAGCCGTCCGCCGGCTGGGACAACGGATTTTACATCGCCGCGCCCGACAACAGTTTCCGCATGCAGTTGCTCGGCCAGGTTCAGTTCCGCCACGTCCTGGCCATACAGGACAACACCGCCGACGCCAGCAGCGACGACATCACCAATGGCTTCGAGGTGTCGCGGTTTCGCCTGGGCGTCAAGGGCCACGTAGTGGACCCGAGCTGGCAGTATTTCTTCTGGGGCGGCCATGGAGCCGACGGCTCATGGCTGCCGCTTGACGTGTGGATTCGCAAGCAGGTCGACGACAACTGGTGGATCCAGGCCGGCCAGTTCAAAACGCCGCTCTGGAAGGAGTGGCTGATTTCCGAGACGCGCCAGCAGTTCGTCGAACGATCACTTCTCAACTACGAGTTCTGGGGCGTGTACACCGAAGGTGTGAACGTCGGCTACGACGACGGCCCGCTGCATGCGCTGGTGTCGATCAACGATGGACTGAGCGCTTCAGGAGCGCCGGCCGGCGTGGTCGGCGGGGGGATCACCTCGCCGTGGAACGAGGCGGACGTTGTCGGCGTGGCGGTCACCAGCCGCGTGGAGTACCTGCTGGCCGGCGACTGGGGGCGTACAGCCGACTTCGAAGCATGGTCCGACCGCGAGCTGATGGCCGTCGTCGGCGGAGCGATGCACTATCAACACGGCGATTGGCACAGCAGCGGCGGCGACGAAGGACAGGTTCTGCGCTGGACCGCCGATGTGATGACGGAATGGCGTGGCGTCAATCTCTTCGCGGCCGTCATCGGCAACCATGTGACCGATCTGGATCTGGGCCCCGATGTCAATCAGTATGGCGCGCTGGTGCAGGCCGGATGGTTCATGGTCGAGGATCTGGAATTGATGGCTCGCTACGAATGGGGCGATTCGGATACCGCCGGCGAAAATGACTTGAGCATCATCACCCTCGGCGTCAGCCGCTTTTTCGCCGGCCATCGGCTGAAGTGGACCACCGACGTGGGCTTCGCCCTTAACCCGGTCGCGCCGACCTGGGCCGCCAGCGGCGCGGGCTGGCGAGCCGACAGCAGCGGCCAGAGCGGCCAGGTGCTGGTGCGCAGCCAACTGCAACTGCTGTTCTAGCGACGCGAATGTTGACGATCGCGGGTTCATGTCTTTCCACTCGCGGTCTGATGTTTCCCCGGTTCCTCACATCCTGTCCTTGAGAAGGGAAATCATCCATGAGCGATGCACCTGCCCCAAGCGGTCTGACTCGCTATCGCGTGTTGCTGGGCGCGATCGTCGTCCAACTGATTCTGGGCACTCTTTACGGTTACAGCATCTTCTGGCAGCCGCTGCAATCGGAAGTCGGCCTGCCCCGACAGATGGCCTATTGGGCCTTCGCCATCTGTGTTCTGGCGTTTGCCGCCACCATGGTGATCGCCGGCCGGGTGCAGGACATCATGGGGCCGCGCATCCCCGCGATCATCGGCGGCGTACTGATGGGCGCCGGCTTCCTGTTCGCGAGCTTCATGGATTCACCTATCGTCTTTTACCTGGCGCATGCCGCCTTCGTCGGCCTGATCGGCATCCTGCTGTTGATGATCGCCCACGCTCTGTTCGCTCGTCTGGATCCGCACCAGGTGCCCCTCGTGAAGTACGTGCCGCTGGGCATCACTGCCGCCGTGGTGACGGCCGGAGTCATGCTCGGTAATCAGTACGTCGGACAGATGGAGCAGTTCGACCGGTTGTTTCTGCTGTGGGGAACCGTCGGCTTCATGGCGGGGGCGGGCATTGGTTTCGCCTACGTCTGCCCGATCGCGGCCCTGGTCAAGTGGTTTCCCAGACACAAAGGCCTGGTGTCGGGCCTGGTGGTAGCGGGCTTCGGCTTCGGCGCCTTCATTTTCAGCAACAAGGATTTGTCGTTCAGTGCGGAAAACTACATTCGTGAGCACGGCATCGTGTCACTGTTCCGCATGCACGGCCTGGTCTGCCTGGTGCTGGTCACGATTGGCGCTCTCATGCTCAGCAATCCGCCCGGAACGGTGCTGAAAGCTGCGGGTGAAGGCGAGTCGGCCTGGCAGGACACGCTGCGTCGTCCAGCGTTCTATGTGCTGTGGCTGATGTATTTCTCCGGTTCGCTGGCGGGCCTGATGGTCATCGGCATTCTCAAACCATTCGCCGGGGCCCAACTGGTCGAAGCCGCGGGCGGCGCGGCCGCGATCGACGCGGCCACCATGGACGACCTGCTGCGGCGCGGTGTCGCCGCGGTCTGGTGGTTGGCCATCTTCAACGCGGTCGGTCGCATCGTCTGGGGCTTCGTGTCCGACCGCATCGGCCGCACCGCCTCCTTCATAGCCCTGTTCATCTTCCAGGCGGTCGTCATGTTCATGCTCGGCAAGTTGAACACGGATCTGTCGCTGGCGGTGGGGGCCTCCCTCGTCGGCTTCAATTACGGTGGCTGCTTCGCCCTTTTCCCCTCGGCGACGGCAGACATGTTCGGCGCCAAGAACCTGGGCGCTAACTATGGCTGGGTCTTCACCAGCTACGGCATCGCGGGCGTGGTGGGCATCGCGGCCAATATGGCTTCGGAGACGAAGACGGGTTCCTACGAGGCGGCCTTCGCCTTCGCGTCGGCGCTGTGCATCGTTTCCGCCATTCTTGCGGGGATTCTTGGCGTCCAGCAGCGCCGCGCAGCTGTCGCATGATGGTATGATGTTGCCTCACTTTGTCTCAGATACGTCATTCGACGTTTCGGATCGATTCAGTGCCGTACGACGTCGCGCCCTTGTGCGACAGACAAGGAGTCAGATGCATGAGTTCTCAATCCGCCAGCGCTTCGGCGACCGAAGGCCGCGTCATTCCCTCGCCCCCTGATTTTGCCGCCAAGGCCCACATCGGGTCGTTCGAGCAGTACCAGAAAATGTACAACCGCTCCATCGACGACCCCGAGGGCTTCTGGGGCGACATCGCCGAGGGTTTCGTCTGGCATAGGAAGTGGAGCCGAGTCCGCGAATGGACCTTCCGCGACAACGTCCAGATCAAGTGGTTCCTCGGCGGCAAGACCAACCTCACGGTCAACGCTTTGGATCGGCATCTCGATAAGCGTGGCGACCAGGTGGCCATCATCTGGGAAGGCAATGACCCCAACGAAGACAAGAAGTTCACCTACAGGCAGCTTCACACCGAGGTCTGCAAGTTCGCCAACGTGCTCAAGTCGCTGGGTGTCAGGAAAGGCGACCGCGTCTGTCTGTACATGCAGATGATCCCCGAGTTGGCCATCGCCATGCTCGGTTGCGCCCGCATCGGCGCGATTCACTCGATCGTCTTCGGCGCCTTCAGCGAAGACGCCTTGCGCGACCGCATCAACGACTCGGAATGCAGACTGCTGGTCACGCAGGACACGGCCCTGCGCGGCAAGAAGAGCGACATTCCGATGAAGACCAAGGCCGACGACGCCGCCAGCCAGGCTCCGTCAATCAAGAACATCGTCGTCGTCAAACGCACCGGCCACGACGTACCCATGACCGCCGGCCGCGACGTCTGGTGGCACGAGACGATGGCGAAGGCTTCGGCTCAGTGCGAGCCCGAGTGGATGGACGCCGAAGACCCGTTGTTCATCCTCTACACCTCCGGCTCCACCGGCAAGCCCAAGGGCGTGCTGCACACCACCGGCGGGTACATGGTCTACACAGCCACGACCTTCAAATACATCTTCGACTACCACGAGGGCGACATCTGGTGGTGTACGGCCGACATCGGCTGGATCACCGGCCACAGCTACATTGTCTACGGCCCGCTGTGCAACGGGGCCACGTCGATCATGTTCGAAGGCGTGCCGACCTATCCCGACGCCGGCCGCTTCTGGGACGTCTGCGACAAGTACAAGGTCACCCAGTTCTACACCGCACCGACCGCCATTCGCGCCCTGATGCGCGAGGGTGAGGAGCACGTGACCAGGCGCGATCTGTCCAGTCTCCGCCTGCTGGGTTCGGTGGGCGAACCGATCAATCCCGAAGTCTGGCTCTGGTACTGGCGCACCGTCGGCAAAGAGAAGACGCCCGTCGTCGATACCTGGTGGCAGACGGAGACCGGAGGCATCCTCATCACGCCGCTGCCGGGTGCGATGAAGCTCAAGCCCGGCTCGGCCAGTCGGGCGTTCTTCGGCGTCCAGCCCATCATCCTCGACGACAACGGCAAGGAAGTCGGTCCCGGCGAAAGCGGCAAGCTCTGCATCAAGGAGCCCTGGCCCGGCATCATGCGCACCACCTGGGGCGACCACGAGCGCTTCGTCCAGACCTATTTCAGCACCTATGCCGGTTACTACTTCACCGGCGACGGCTGCCGCAAGGACGTCGACGGCGACTACTGGCTGCTGGGCCGCGTCGACGACGTCATCAACGTCTCCGGCCACCGTCTGGGCACCGCCGAAGTGGAAAGCGCTCTTGTGTCGCATGCGGCCGTCGCCGAGGCCGCCGTCGTCGGCTACCCCCACGAGATCAAGGGCCAGGGCATCTACGCCTATGTCACCCTCAAGGCCGGCCAGAGTCCTTCGGACGATCTGAAGAAGGAACTGGTCAAGCACGTGCGCCACGAGATCGGCCCCATCGCCACGCCCGACGTCATCCAATGGGCCCCGGGGCTGCCCAAGACCCGTTCGGGAAAAATCATGCGCCGCATCCTGCGCAAGATCGCCGAGAACGAGCCGGACAAGGTCGGCGATACCTCGACCCTCGCCGATCCGACCGTCGTCGAAAGCCTGGTGGCCAACCGGCCCAAGGGCTGAGGCGAGGCGTTCACATCCAGTGCTTCAACCAACAGGGCCGAGCACGCGAAACGCTCGGCCCTGTTTCATTTGGTGGGTCAAACAGCCTGCAACGGGTATGACAGGCAGAAGCATGCAGGCCACAGATGAACATCGATGAACGCGCCGAGGATCCGGTGACAGGCGACGATTGTCAGTTCACGGCCACGCGCATCCGTTCAGTTCGGTGTTCAACCGTAGCCCACCAATTTATCTGCCAGCGCATCGTAGCCATGAGCATGACTGGTCAATCCATTCCGAACGTCTGCAGCCGGTAGCGGCCGTTGGTGCTGGTCAGTTCGCCATTGGCTTCCAGATGTTCGGCGGCGAGTGAGGCGAGGCTGCGGTGCATGTGCAACTGGTTGGCGAAGTCCTCGATCTCGAATTCGCTGCCCTTGCGCCAGCGCACGAACGAGCGCATGGACCGGTAGGCCTCCTTGATCTCATCTTCAGTCCACATGCCGCGAAGGCGGTAGCCGGCCTCGCGCAGCCGGGCGAGTTCCTGGGCCGTGGCGTCCACGACTTCCAGGTCGCGCTGTTCCGCGGCCTCGGGTGAGAGCGGCTGGCCTGCGGCCTTGAGCACGGCCTTGCCGTCACGCTCCTCGATCCGCGCGTCATCGAGCCACTCATCTTTCTTGAGGGAACAGACTTTCAAACGCATCACTTGGACTCCCTGGGCGGGCTGTCGGCTCGGCCCGCCAGACAAACCCTTGACATGTCCGAATTGTAACGCGCCGCCGGCCTCCGCGCCCATCCGCCACGCGCCGCCAGGTCACTTGGCGCCCTGCAGATCCAGGTCCACCGAGTACGCGTCGCCATCGAACTCCGTGCGGCAGGGCAGGCCCGAGTTGTGGAACACCGCCAGCATCGACTTGTTCACCGGCAGCACCTTCGCGTCCAGCTTGCGGATGCCTCGCCGCTCGGCGATCTCCGCCAGATATCGCAGCAGCAGCGAGCCCATGCCTTTCTGCTGCCAGTCGTCGTGAACGATGAAGGCCACTTCCGCCGAGGCCGTCTTGGGATCGAGAAAATACTGTCCTATGCCCACGATTTCCTCTTCCTGGACCGCGCCGGGCACCACGGCCACGATCGCCAGATTCTGTTCGTAATCGATGTTGGTCAGCCGCTGCACGTCTTTGTGCGGGAAGGTCATCGTGTGGGTGAAGAACCGCTTACGGACCGAATCGCCCGAAAGCGAGTAAAGCATTTCGCTCAGCGCGTCCTCGTCGGTGGGCCTCACCGGACGAAAAAAGATCTCCGTACCGTCGCGCAGGGTCTGATAGCGCTCCAGCTCCTTAGGATAGCGCACAGCATCCCATGACAGTTCAATCTGGTCCTCGTAGATGTACTTGCGGCTCTTGGCGGCCTGGATCAGCTCCTTGCGGAACCTGGGATGGGCGACACTGATCAGAGCCATCGCCCGCTCGCGGATGCTCTTGCCGTGCAGGTAGGCGATGCCGTATTCCGTCACCACGTAGTGCACGTCCGCGCGCGTGGTGACGACGCCGGCGCCTTCGGTGAGCGTCGGGACAATACGCGAGACCGTGTCCTCCTTGGCCGTCGAGGGCAGGGCGATGATCGGTTTGCCCCCCCGGCTGCGGGCCGCGCCGCGGATGAAGTCCACCTGCCCGCCCACGCCGCTGTAGAAGCGATGCCCCAGAGAATCCGAGCACACCTGCCCCGTCAGGTCGATCTCCAGCCCCACGTTCACCGCCACCAGCTTTTCGTGCTGGCTGATGATGAACGGGTCGTTGACGTACTCCGTCGGGTAGAACTCGAACAGGGGGTTGTTGTCGATGTAGTCGTAGAGCTTTCGCGAACCCATCGCGAAGCTGGCCACGATCTTGCCGCGGTTGAGCGACTTCTTCTCACAGGTGACGGCTCCGCTTTCCACCAAGTCGATCATCCAGTCGCCGAACATTTCCGTATGGATGCCCAGATGCTTCTTGCCGCGAAGAAATTCGGCCACCGCCTGCGGCACGTTGCCGATGCCCAGCTCCACCGTGCTTCCGTCCTCGACCAGGTGGGCGATGTTCTGGCCGATCGCCCGCACGCGGTCATCGAGGCGAGGCGGCTCGGCCTCGAGCACCGGCTCATCGTAAGGCACCAGTAGATCGATCTGGTTCACATGCAGGAAGCTGTCGCCGAAGGTGCGCGGCATGTTGGCGTTCACCTGGGCGATGACGAACTTGGCATTGGTGGCCGCCGCCTTGACGATGTCCACCGACACCCCCAGCGAGCAGAGCCCGCGGGCGTCCGGCGGGGAGACGCTCAACAGGGCCACGTCGATCGCGATGCGGCCCTCCTCGAACTCACGGGGGATCTCCGACATGAAGATGGGCGTGTAATCCCCGATGCCCCTGTCGATTGCGTCGCGCACGTTCTCGGCCACGAAGAACGTGTTCATCTTAAAGTTGTCGCGGAATTTGTCCTGCACGTACGGAGCCATGCCCTTGGTCAACAGGTGGATCACGTGCGCGTCGTAGATGTGCGAGCCGTGATCCACCAGCGCCTGAACCAGGTGCTGAGGCTGACCACAGCCGGTGCCTATGAAAATGCTGTGGCCGGGGCGGATGAGCTTCATCGCCTCACGGTCGTCCCCGATGCGGTCGGCGAAACGTTGCTGCCAGTCGAACGGTTCCATGGTCGGTCGGTCCCTGTCGCGCGGCGTCGACGCGCTAGGTCGGTTTGTCCGGATGCCCCAGGCGGATGCGGGCGTCCGTGGCGATCGGCGTGACGCCCACGGGCCCGACCATCAGCGGGTTGATGTCCATTTCCTGAATCTGCGGAAACTCGGTCACAAGCTGGCTCAGGCGCTGCAGCGCTTCGGCGATGGCCTCCATATCTACACCTTCGCGACCACGCGTGCCCCGCAGCATCTGATAGGTCCGTGTGTTGCGCAGCATCTGCCGCGCCTCTTCGGCCGTCAGCGGTGCAAGGTAGAACGACACATCCTGCAGTGTCTCCACGTAGATGCCGCCCATGCCGAACATCATGACCGGTCCAAAACGCGGGTCGCGCGTCATCCCAAGGATGACTTCCTGCCCACTGCGGCACATCTCCTGCACCAGCACGCCGAGAATCTGCGCATCCGGCCGCTGCTGGGGAACCCTGTACATCATCAGGTCAAACGCGTCCCGCACTTCCTGCGCGCTGTTGATGCCCAGCTTGACGCCTTCCACCTCCGTCTTGTGCAGAATGTCCGGCGACCAGATTTTGAGCACCACGGGGTAGTTGATTTGCTCAGCGATGCTGACCGCCTGGTCGGCCGTCGTCGCCAGCGAACCGCGGGGCGTCACGAAGCCGCATGCTTCAAGAATCTCCTTGGACTCGAACTCGCCGATTTCCCAGTCGCTTCGCCGCATGTGCCGGTCGATGATGCGTTCCACACGATGACGGTTGATGGGAAACAGCTTGACCACGCGTTTGGGTCGGTTGCGCCAACGCACATAGTCCACCATGCGCCGCACGGTGCGAACGGCGCTGATCGGCGAGTCGTACCAGGGAATTCGGCCGGCCTGGAACACCGCCAGCGCGCCCTCCACCTCGTGGGCGCCCAGAAAGCTGGCGAGAATGGGCTTCTGACGTCCCGACGCCGCCAGATCCCGCGCGACCTGCACAACGCGATGGGCTGTTCCCGTGGCGTCGGTCACCGCCTGCGGGGTGAGCAGCACCAGAAGCGAGTCCACATGCTCATCAGCCAGCGCCAGTTGCATCGCCTGCTCGAATCGCTGCGGCAGGGCGTCGCCCAGGACGTCGATAGGGTTGTGGTAGTTCGCCTCGGGCGGCAGAACCTCGCGCAGGGCCTGTTGCGTTTGTTCGGACAACTCGGCGAACTCGAGCTTGTAGTCCTCGACCGCATCCGCGGCCATGACGCCCAGGCCGCCTGCATTCGTGACCACGGCCACGCGCGGCCCGGCTGGCAGCGGCTGCGTGGCGAATGCTTCCGCGTAATCGAACTGCCGCTTGATCGACTCGCATCGAATCACGCCCGCCCGCGCGAACGCACTCTCGTAGACGCTTTCGGCCCCGGCCATACTGCCCGTGTGCGAGCTGGCCGCCCGGGCCCCGATCTCCGAGCCGCCGGCTTTCATCAGCAGAATCGGTTTGCGGTGTGAGATCTGCTCGGCCTCCTGCACGAAGGCGTGCCCGTCTTCGATGCTTTCGAGGTAGCCGGCAATGACAGTCGTCTGCTCGTCGTCCCCGAGGCTGCGCAGAACATCCAGCTCATTGACATCGGCCTTGTTACCGATGCTCAACAGCGCTGAAAATCCAATCTTGTGCGCGCGGGCGATGTCCAGGATCGCCGAGAGCAGGGCGCCCGATTGCGAAATATAGCCAATGCCGCCCAGCGGCGGCAGCTTGCCGCCGAACCCCGCGTTGAGTTTGCATCGCGGCGCGAGCAGCCCCAGGCAGTTGGGCCCGATCACCCGCATCCCGCCGCCCCGGGCGATGTTGACCACGTCACGCTCGAGTTGAGCACCCTGCTCGCCCACCTCCTTGAAGCCGGCCGTGATAATGACCGCCGCTTTGACGCCGATGTTGACTGCCTGCCGCATGATCGACGGCACCACCGGCGCGGGCACGCAGATGACGATCAGGTCAGGCGCTCGGCCGATCGCCCGCAGATCGGGGTAGCACCTGCGGCCGAGAAGTTCGTCCGTGTGCGGGTTGACTGGATAGACCTCGCCCTCAAAGCCGCCCTCGAGCAGGTTCGCCAGGACTTCATGGCCAACCTTGTGCGGCTCGCGGCTTGCACCGACGACGGCCACCGAACCGGGAGAGAAGAACGGATCGAGATCGGAGGGCACGGCCGAACTCCTGCGGGCAAGATGTTGACGCCCGGTCCGCGTGGCGGCCGCGCCAACGCCGTCATTCTAACGGCCACGACAGACGGGCGTGTTAACGCTATCGTAGAGCCATGTCTGTCGGCTGGATTTTTGACGACATTTTCCTGGAGCACGACACCGGCCCGCTGCACCCGGAGCACGCTGGCCGGCTACGCACCATTGTCGCCGCCTTGGGCGGGGCGGGTCTGCTGCGGCGCATGACGCCGATCACCTTCGGCCCCGCCGATGTCGAGATCATCGGACGGATCCACGATCCGGGCTACATCGACCGTATGCGCATGGCATGCGCGAACGGGGAGACCTGCGTCGGCCCGCCGGACACCCGCATCAGCCGACGCAGCTACGACGCGGCCCTCATGGCGGTCGGCGGCTGCCTGGCGGCGTGCGACGCCGTCATGGACGGCAAGGTGCGACGCGCGTTCTGTGCCGTCCGCCCCCCCGGCCACCACGCCGAGTACGACCTGCCCATGGGCTTCTGCATCTTCAATAACATCGCCATCGCGGCCGACCACCTGATCCGTGATCGCGGCCTGCAACGTGTCGCCATCGTGGACTTCGACGTCCACCACGGCAATGGCACGCAGCACCTTCTCGAGCTGCGCGACGACGTGATATTCATCAGCCTGCACGAGCATCCCAAGTTTCTCTTCCCCGGCACAGGGTATGAATATGAGCGAGGCAGCCGAAAGGGAGAAGGCTTCACACTCAACATTCCCATGCTGCCCGGCGCCAACGACGCCGACTATCACCGCGCCTTCACGGACCAAGTGCTGCCCGCGCTGGAGAAATTCAAGCCTCAATTCCTGCTTGTCAGCGCCGGTTTCGATGCGATCGCAGCCGATCCGCTGGCGGATATTGAGCTCGAACCGGCATCATACGAATGGATGACCGCCGCCCTGGTCGACGTGGCCGATCGGTTTTGCCATGGACGGGTAGTCAGCATCCTCGAAGGCGGCTATGATATGGCCGGACTCGGCGACGGGGTGGTTCGGCATGTTCGTGCGCTGACAGCTGAGGCCGCGACCGAAATCGATAGTGTGGAATGACCATCGGGGTTTTCCCTGCAAATGCGAGGGATAGTCGCGTTGTGCGGAGATATCCTTGGTGCACGGTCTGGTATGCGTACGACCCCCGATGGGAAATTCGCCAGTGCCGTTCTGATGGCACAGGCGATGCGCGGGGCTTTGTTAACGTAGGTCGGTCTTGGCAGATGAGGTCGCCTGGCGCCTGGCCGCCGGATCGCTGATCCCGTTGAATCCCCTCTCCTGGGGCGAAGACAGCGAGAACGAAGGCCGATCGTTGCACGGGGGCGCTCATGGGATCGCGAGGGCTGGTGATTTGCCAAGGTTCACGGATGGGCCGGTATCGAAAAATTGAGAGGGTCGCCTGGCGTAGCAAGACGCTCGCACCAGCGGCTCGCTGACACGGGCCCGACGGCCCGCTGCCGGCTGGCTTACCGCGGCGCTGATGGGTCAGATGCGCGACCGGTGAGGCAGACGATGCGGATCAGGCGCGGCAAGTCAGCGAGGCACGCCATCACGAGTGGCCGCGCGGCTGCCGTGCGCAGTGGAATCAGGTCATTTCAGGGCCGTCACCATCGTGGCTGGCCGATGTGCAATGTCGTGGACGCCGCAAAATGGGATGTCGCTATGCCTCACGTCAAAGAACGGCAGATGGTCAAGAACGATGTTCTCGCCGCCTACCGGCACGATCGCAACTTTTTCGTGCGGTTACATCACGATAACCACATGATTATCCGCGCTTACCTCATGCGCCAGGCGCACGGTCTTGACGCCAATGACCTTGACGACATGGTGCAGGAAGTATTCGTCCGCGCCTGGCGCATGAGAAACCACTTCCGCGGGGGGGCTTCGCTGCGAACCTTTCTGATCGCCATCGCCCGCAATGTCCTGCGCGAGTATTTCGCGCAGCGACGACGGCGTGCCGCGGGCGCCTTGCCCCAAGGCCTGGCCGAGCAGGAGCGGCGCTCAGGCATGCGCGACGTCGAACAACGCGACCTGGTCGCTCGGCTTCAGCGGGTCATCGCCGAGTTGTCGCCTCTGCAGCGCGCCGCCATCGAGATGATCTGCGTCGAGGGCCTCACCCCCGCCGAGGCGGCTCGACAATGCAACACCACCGTGAAAGCCATGCGGCGCCGCATCGAAAATGCTCGAACTCGCCTGCTGGCCTTGCTGAGCGTCTGCAACGGTGCGTGCGATGTTCGCAAGGGCGGCCCGTGTGCCCACACCGATTCGCCCGACGTACGTTGCCCGCTGCGCCAGTTCCTCGATGTTGGCTGAGGCGGTGCGAAACATCAGCCCGTCCCGACGGCAGATCGCCCAAGAAGCCACCACCAATCCAAAAAGAAAACCCCTGCAAGCGCTCAGATTGCAGGGGCTTACGTCAACATCCGCGGCAGGATTCGAACCTGCGACCTTCTGCTCCGGAGGCAGACGCTCTATCCAGCTGAGCTACGCGGACATCAATAGCATGCGATTGTAACGGGCCCGGCGGTGGGGGGCCAACCTGGCTGCGGTTGCCTCCAGACGCGCCGGCTCAGTCCGGTCGCACGTTGCGGCTCTGAAGGTCAAACCACCCCTGCACCGGGTCATAGACGAACTTGAGCTGCCGCTTTTCGAAGGCGTCGAACCAGTCGTCCCAATCCAGCAGTTCCAGTTTTTCGGGCTCCACGATGTCCGACCCGCCGACACGCACGCGGTCGGGCTGGCCCGGCACGCACCCCGGCCAAAGGCTGCGGGCCTCGCACCACTGACGTATCTGCTGGTGGCTGATCGTTTCGTAAACCGTCATGGCATGCATTGTAAGGACCAGAGGCCGCCGAAACCAAGGCCGGGGCGGCGGGAGACAAGAGAGGCTAAGCCGGACGCGGCAACTTCGCCTCATGACGCAATTGCCCGCAGGCGGCGGCGATGTCCCGCCCCCGACTGGCGCGGATATGTGCGTTGACCTTCGCGCGGCGCAGAATCCGCTGAAACCGGTGTACGTCCTCGCTTCCAGGCCGCTGGTAGGGCAGCCCACACACCTCGTTGTAGCGGATCAGGTTCACGTTCGCCCGCAGACTCCCGGCCACCGACGCCAGCTCACGCGCGTGCTCCGGCTGATCGTTGACGCCGCCCAGCAGCAGGTACTCGAGTGTGATCTCGCGCCCGGTCCGTTCGAAGTACGCCCGGCCGGCCTCGACAAGCTGCGCGATGCTCACAAACTGGGCCCACGGGATCAGCTCCCGGCGGATGGCGTCGTTGGGCGCATGCAGGCTGATGGCCAGCGTGAGGGGCAGGTCGATCTCCGCCAGGCGCCGTATCTGCGCCGGCAGACCGACCGTGCTGACGGTGATCCGCCGCGCCGAAATCCCCATCGCCCAGTCGGCCATCAGCATCCGGATCGCCGCAACCACCGCGTCGAAATTCGCCAGCGGCTCGCCCATGCCCATGAATACGACATTCGAAATCCGTCCCACGCCGTCCAGCCGCGCCAGCCGCCACACCTGCTCGACGATCTGCCCGCTGCTGAGGTTGCCGTCGAGTCCGCCCAGCCCCGACGCGCAGAAGCGGCAGGCCACCGGACAGCCCACCTGGCTGGAGATGCAGGCGGTGTGGCGGTCTTCGGTGGGAATCATGACGCACTCGGTCTGCCGTGCCGGATCTTCAGCCTCCGCGTCGCCCGCCGAACCGGCGCGATCACCCACCACGTCCCACTGGACCAGCAGCTTCTGCACGCCGTCGGTCGCCTGCTGATGGCCAAGCACCCGGGCGCTGCCGAAGCGGATCGCCGCCGCCAGCTTCTCACGATCCGCCTTCGAGAGATTGGTCATCGCCGATGGATCCAGCACGCCCTGGTCGTAGACCCACTCCAGCACCTGCCTGGCCCGGAAGGCCGGCATGTCCAGCGCCGTCACGTGATCGCGCAGGGTGTCGGGTGTGAGATCGAAGATCAGCGGCAGGGGGGCGGTTTTGGCCATGAACGGGCTATCGTATCGCCGTCGGCCGCGCGTCGCGCGTGGTGGCGATCGCGAAGCTCACGTTCCAGGCCGCAAGCCGTAGAATAGACCCTGAAGAACCATCCTCCCTCGACGTGGCCTGTAACCGAGACCCGCCGCCCATGTCCGCACGCTCGACGCCGAAACCCGCCGCAGATCTGCCGCCCTCGCCGCCGGTCGACCTGTCCGTCGACCTTGCCGGCCTGACCCTGGCCAACCCGATGATGACCGCCTCGGGCACCTGCGGTTATGCGTGGGAATATGCCGACTTCCTCGACCTCACCCGTCTGGGAGCGTTCGTCACCAAGAGCATCACCCGCGAGCCACGTCAGGGCAACGAGGCCTACCGCATCGTCGAAACCCGCGGCGGCATGCTCAACGCCATCGGCCTGGCCAACGTCGGCCTGAACGTCTTCCTCGCCGAGAAGCTGCCGCAGCTTGAGCGCATGCGCACGGGCGGTGGACGGGGCGAACCGGGCAAGACCAGCCCGCGGATCATCGTCAATGTCGCCGGCCACAGTGTCGATGATTACACCATCGCCGCCGGCCGCATCAGCCAGGAGAAGACCGTCGACGCCATCGAGCTCAACGTCTCCTGCCCCAATGTCGGTGACGGCCTGACTTTCGGCACCAATCCGCCGCTGCTGCGCGAGCTGGTGAAACAAGTCCGTGCCGCCATGCGCTCGGACTGTCGGCTCATCGTCAAGCTCTCGCCTAATGTCACGGACATCACCACCACCGCCGCCGCCGCCATCGAGGGCGGGGCCAGCATCCTGAGCATGGTCAACACCTTCACCGGCATGGCCATCGACATCCACAAGCGCACGCCGCGCCTGGCCAACGTCACCGGCGGTCTGTCCGGCCCGGCCATCCGTCCCCTCGCCGTCCAGATGGTCTCCAAGGTCTACCGCACCGTCGCCCGTGACGCCGGTGTGCCCATCATCGGGATGGGCGGCATCCAGACGTGGCAGGACGCGGCCGAGTTCCTGCTGGCCGGGGCCTCGGGGCTGGCGGTTGGGACGGCCCTGTTCGTGGACCCGGCGACGCCGCTGAAGATCCTCGACGGCCTCGCGACCTGGCTTGCCGGCCAGGGTTGCGGCGTCCTGCGCCAGGTCGTCGGCGGCCTCCAACTCTCCGGCGACGCCGACGGCAAGCAGGTCAACCACAGCACCCAGTGATGGCACGCCTCACCGCCGCCCAGCGTGACCGCTTCGATCGCCTGCTCGAAGCCGAACTCGACGCTCTGCCGCCGCAGGTGCGCCAGTGGCTCGACGAGGTACCCGTCATCGTCGAAGACGAGCCCAGCGACCAACTGCTCGACGAACTGGGCTTCACCGAGGAGGATCAGGACGCCGATCCTGACGCGAGCGACGATCTGCTGGGCCTGCACACCGGCATCCCCCTCACCGAGCGCAGCGTCGAAGACCGCCCCGACGTGCCCGACCACATCATGCTCTTTCGCCGCCCGATTTATGACGCCGCCGGCGGCATCGGCCGGCCGGACATGCGCGAGCTGCGCCGCCAGATCCACATCACGCTCCTGCACGAGATAGGCCACCACTTCGGCCTCGACGAAGATGACCTGGCCCGCCTCGGCTACGACTGAGCCATGAATGCGGCCGCGCCCACCGATCGAAGACCACCTGCCTGAAATCGGTAATCCGCACCCTCTTGCCCCCGGCGCACGATTCGACTAAAACCCCTTCATGCTCAAGCTGGCGACGCTGCTGGACAATCCGGGCGAACCCAAGGCTGCTTCGCGTTACCGCGACCCACGCCTCTTGCGTGAGCTGGGTTACAACGGTCTGGTGCTGTACGAGACCACCGGCCTGTCCGGCGTCGCCAGCCCTGAGGATGTGCCTGTCGGCGAGATGCGCCACTGGATCGGGCAACAGTTCGCCGAGACACGCCAGACCATTGAGCACGCCTCGCAGGCCGGCTTGGACGTCTTTGTGACATACGACGCGCTGAGCCTGCCGCGCCACATCGTTGACCAGAACCTTGACGCTTTCACATGCAAGCGTAAGCCCGACACCATCTGCCCTGCCAGCGAGGCTGCCCTCGACCGTAGCGTCGCCGCCCTCGACGCCATGCTCGGACTGTACCCTGAAGTTCGCGGCGTCGTGCTGCGCTTCGGCGACAGTGACGCGGGCCGCCTGCCCTGGCTGGTGGGCAACGACCTCTACCTGCCGCACTGCCCGCAGTGCAGCCGGCTCGGCCGGGCCGACCGCATCGCCGGCCTGCTCGACCGGTTTCACAAACTTGTCGTCGGCAAGTATGGCCGCACGCTCATCGCCCGCGCCTGGAATGTCCGCCCTGGCGGCATGCACGACAGCGTCGAAATATGCCAGCAGCTCCGCGACCGCCTGCCCGGTGACCCGGGCGACAGCCGGTTTATTCTCGCCTTCAAGTTCACCCACACCGATTTCTGGCGCTACCAGCACTGGAACCCGTGCAGTCGGATTTTTGGTGATCGGCCGATCCTCTATGAGTTGCAGTGCCAGCGCGAATTTGAAGGCAAGGGCGGCATCCCCAACTGGCAGGTGCCGTTGTGGCGCGACGGCCATCCCGAAGTCGAAGGCGATGCCGCCTGCGGCCTTGCCCAGATCGTCAGGCAGGTCAACGTCATCGGTCTGCTCGCGTGGGTGCGCGGCGGCGGATGGGGCGGACCCTTCGTGAAGGATGAAACATGGATCGACGCCAACGTCGTCTCCATTCCCCGCCTGGCCGATCAGCCGTCCGTTGCCGCGGATGTTCTTGCCAATCAGTGGATCGCCAGCGATATGGGGCTCGTTGACGCGGCGGCCGCCGCGATGCGGCAGGTGCTCACCAACTCGACGCAGAATGCCCTGCAGGCTTTCTACTTTGGTCCCTATGCCCGCAGCCTCACCAAGCCATGGCACCCCAGCGGCGACGTGATCCAGGACGATCTGATCGACGCCCAGGCGGCGTGGCGCGTCATGCAGCGCCTGCCCGAGAGCACCTTGGAGGAAGTGGTCCGCGAGAAGCAGGCCGCCGCCGAGCGCATCGGCCAGGACCGTATGCGCCTTCAGCGGGCCGTCACGCCGGAGAACCGCCGTCAACTTGACCCGCTGGTGAACACCCTGTCTTATGGCGAGTCGCTGTTCGCCACGCTGCGTGAGTTGACCGACGGCTTGGTGGCCTATCGCCGCTTCCAGAAGACCGGCCAGCGCGGCGAGGTCGAGCACGCCAGCCAGCGTCTGCTCGCCGCCCAGAACAACTGGAACCACCACACCCAGCGCCACGGCTCCCTGCCCGGCGCTGCCACCGCCTTCCGCGAAGCCCGCTTCTGGGAACTCACCCAGCAGATCATCGCCGACGCCCACGCGTAGACCGCGTTCTCGTGGCCCATCCCCGCGCGCCGTACCGCATCCTCCCCCGCGCCAATCTCGCCCCATTTAGCCCCCGGCCCGCGGCCGGGGGCCACCCCAAGCCACGGCACGCACCCGGATCCCCGGTCCACGCCCGGGGCCCGACAAGACATCTCACTACAGAGACACGGAGAGCACGGAGAAGAGCTATAAGGAAGGCAGGAAAGCAGGAAGGGAATCATGGCAAACGACAAGCAGGCCACCGACACACCGGGGAGTAGTGACGGACCGTGCCCGATGAACGAGGGCCGGATGCGCGTAGGCTACTACGCGGTCTGCTTCCTTGATGTTCTCGGGCAGAAAGAAAGGCTGAAGCGGTGGCCTGCCCAAGAGAAAACGACGCCAGAAGAAGAACAGGTCGTAAAGGACACTATCGATTGCGTTCTTCGCTACCGGCGTCGTTTCGAGGAGCTATTCAAGGAATTGGATCTGATTCGTACGCCGGAGTCTGTGATGCAGCAATGGCCACCCGGAATGAAGGATGCCTTCTATCGGCTCCAAGACGCCAGCATCGTAACACAGCAATTCTCCGACACGTTCGTCGCGTTTGCTGATCTCCTTAACGGGAGCGGCGACAAGTCTCCCGCGGCGTTGTCTCGAATGATCGGCGTGTGTGCCATGCTAATCGCAGAGGCGCTTGCTGAGGGCGTCCCGATTCGTGGCTCAATCACAGTCGGAGTAGGGGTCGATCTGCCACATGGGAATCCGGGCAATTTCTATGGGCCGGCACTTGAAGAGGTCTACGGGCTTTCCGAGCGGCACGCCCAGTACCCCCGCGTGATTGTGTCCGAAATGGTGCGACGTTTCCTTTCACAGCGCTCCGGATTCAGCCATGACGCGTCGTTGGACGTTGCCTTCGGGAGGGTCGCCGCCTCAACTCAGGGGTTCTTGACATGTGCCGATGACGGTCTCCAGATGGTGGACGTCTTTGGCTCCGAAGCGCGTTCGATCTACCAGGACGATGCCTATGCTGATGACGTCTTTCAGCGCGCCAGCGGGTTCGTTGACGCCGAATACACGAAGCACTATCGGGCCGACAACATGAGGCTCGCCGGCCGGTATTACCGCCTCAAGACGTACATGGACGCTCGCAGGCATCTGTGGGAACCACAGTCGTCGAAGCTGGATCAGGAAGAACAGTAGCCGGATTGCTTCGCAATCCGGTCCGGACTGCGTAGCAGTCCGGCTAAGGGCTTGACGACCGGATGACGACGCCGGTGGCGCCAGTTCACCCGCAACATCCCATTCCGCATCCTGCGCCCGCTTCCTGCATTCCTGCCTTCCTTAGAAATTCCCCGTTCTCTCTTCGCGCCCTCCGCGTCTCCATGGTGAATTCCCCGCCTACTTCGCGTTCAACCAGTCCACCCCGATCCCCGCTTCGACATCCAACGGAACGGACAGGTCCATCGCGTGCCGCATCACATCAATGACGATCGTCGCCATGGCCTGCGCATCGGCTTCCGGCGCTTCCACCACCAGTTCGTCATGGATCTGCAGCAGCAGACGCATCGGCAGTTTCTCGTTCTGGATGCGGCGATGCAGGTTCACCATCGCCAGCTTGATCAGATCGGCCGCGCTGCCCTGCACCACCGTGTTGATGGCCAGGCGCTCGCCCAGCGCTCGGCGATTGGGGTTGCTCGAGTGAATCTCCGGAATCGCGCGGCGGCGGCCGAAGAAGGTTTTCACGTAACCGTGGTCGGCCGCGTGGGCGATGCACTTTTCCAGAAACGCGTCGATGCCTGAAAAGCGTCTGCGATAATCGGCGATGAGCTGCTTTGCGGCCGGGACATCAAGTCCCTCGATGCGCCGCGATAGGCCATAGGGCGTCACACCATACACGATGCCGAAGTTGATCACCTTGGCTCGGGCCCGCTGTTCCTTGGTCACGTCGTCGAGCTTGACGTTGAACACCTCGGCCGCGACGGAGCGATGGATATCCTGGCCGGCCTCAAAGGCGCGGCGCAGGGCCTTGTCGCCCGACAGATGGGCGAGAACGCGCAGTTCGATCTGCGAGTAGTCGGCGCTGATGAGCCGGTGGCCGGGCTCCGCGACAAACGCCTTGCGCACCTGTTTGCCGATCTCGGTGCGGATGGGGATGTTCTGCAGATTCGGCCCGCTCGACGACAGCCGACCCGTCGCGGCGCCCGTCTGATGAAAGCTCGCATGCACCCGGCCAGTCTTCGGGTCGATCGCATCGGCCAGCGAAGTCAGATACGTACCGACAAGCTTTGTGAGCTGGCGATATTCCACCATGAGCTGCGGCACGCGGCGCTGCGCTTCGGCCACATCCGGGTTGTCCGGGTCGGCCAGCTTCTCAAGCACCTCGATGTCCGTCGACGGCCCGGTGCGTGTGCGCTTCACAACCGGCAGGCCCAGGTGGGTGAACAACACTTCGGCAAGCTGCTTGGGCGAATCGGGATTGAACGGCCCTCCGGCCGCCTCGTGCAACTGGTCGCGCAACTCAGCAATGCGGCCGCGCAGTTCGTCACCCTGACGCGCCAACTCGTCGGGATCGACGCGGATGCCGGCATGCTCCATGTCGGCCAGCACTTCCACCAGCGGCATTTCGATGCGCTCGGCAAGCGGGATCATGTCCAATGCAGCGAGCTTCGCCGACAACACGTCATGCAGCCGCAGGGTGATATCCGCGTCCTCCGCCGCGTAGGCAGTGATGCGATCCAGTGGGACCGTATCCATCGTCGCCTGGGAAGACTTGCCCCCCTTGCCCGTGTCACGCTCGCCGATGAGGGCGCTGATGGGGATCGGCGCGTGTCCCAGGAGGCTGCGTGACAAATCATCCATGCCGCGGCTGGGCAGACCCGCGAGAAACGCGGCGATCATCGAATCGAAGATCACGCCGCGCGCATGCACGCCGGCCCTGAGCAGTACACGCAGGTCGTACTTGATGTTGTGCCCGCACTTGGCGATTGTGGCGTCCTCAAGGATCGGCCGCAGCATGTCGAGCACGGTCCGCTCGTCGAGATGGCCCACAGGCTCGGGCGATCGAGTCGGCACATACACGCCCGCCTTCGGTTGCCATGCCAGGCAGATGCCGCACAGGGGCTTATCCGGTCCGAGGCCGATGGTTTCAGTGTCCAACGCGATCAGCTTCTGTTCGCGGAGCGTGGCGACCAGGTCATCGAGCTGCTCCCGCGTGGTGATAGTCTGGTAGGCGCAGTCGTCCGCGCCGGTGATCGGCGGCGGGACTGGCGCCGGCGCGCCCGTGTCGGTCGATTCGTCGCCTTGATCCAGATCATCAAACAATCCCCCGCCAAAGGCGGCCGCGGGGGATGACGCCGTCGGCTTCGATGTCGGCTGCCGAACAGTCGCCTCCTGTTCACCCAGCGATCGGGCCAGCTTGTCGAGCTCGCCATCCAACCGGCGGAAGCCCATCTGCTGGAAAAACTGCCGCAGGCCGACGATGTCGACGCCGCCGGGCGCGGCCGCTGCGGGATCGAGCTCAATGTCCACATCGCGTTTGAGCGTGACCAGTCGTCGTGTCAGCGGCAGATGGTCGCGGGCGGCCGCGAGGTTCTCGTGGCGCTTTCCCTTGATCTTGTCGAGATTGTCATAGATGCCTTCGAGCGATCCGTACTCGGCAAGCAGTTGCGCCGCCGTCTTCGGCCCGATCCCGGCGACGCCCGGCACATTGTCGACCGTGTCGCCCATCAGCGTGAGCATGTCGACGACCTGCCGTGGCGTGATCCCGAGCTTGGCCTTCAGCCCCGCCACATCGAGTAGTTCATCCGTATGCACATCGAACATCGCCACGCGCTCGGAAAGCAGTTGCTGCAGATCCTTATCCTTGGAAACAATCCGCAGGTTGACGCCAGCCCAGGGGTCGAGGGTTTCGACGTACTCGGCGATGGTGGCGATCACGTCGTCGGCTTCCGCGCCCTCACGCCCAAGCAGGGGGATGTTGAACAGCCGGATCATCTCGATGATGCGTTTGATCTGCGCGGCGAAGTCCTCGGGCGCCTTGTCACGCGTGGCCTTGTAGGCGGGATACAGCTCGTCGCGAAACGTTTTGCCCGGCGTGTCGATGGCGATGGCCAGGTAGTCGGGCCTGTACTGGTTGAGCACCTTCAGCAGCATCACCGCGAAGCCGTACACCGCCTGCGTCGGCTCGCCGGTGGTGGGACTGGACAGGGGCGTGCGGATGGCGTGGTAGGCCCGGAACATCTGGGCGTGGCCGTCGATCAGATAAAGCGTTTTCGCGGACTTTTCGGCGGACGATCTGGCGGGCGGATGGGCCATGCGGCGATTATAGACCGCCGCTGTCGATCGCGGCCCGGACCGTGGTGAGCCAACCGGGCGCAATCGGGCTACAATCCTCGCAGATCAACCGACATGAGGACGCCCGCCACATGGAGCATTTCGCCGACCGCCTGCTTGCCGCCGCCCGCGCCAAGGGTGCTGCGGTGTGCGTAGGGCTCGATCCCGTCTACGAGCGGTTGCCTGAAATCCTGCGGAAACAGGGCCCGGCCGACCCGACGCGCGACGCAGCCGGCGCGTGTGCGGCGATCCGTGATTATTGCCTGAGTGTGCTTGACGCCGTCGCCGATTTTGTGCCGGCGGTGAAGCCGCAGTCCGCCTGTTTCGAGCGTTACCTGAGCCCGGGTCTCACCGTGATGCGCGAGGTGATCGCCGCCGCACGGGAGCGCGGGTTGATCGTGGTCAATGACGCCAAGCGAGGTGATATCGGCATCAGCGCCGCCCACTACGCGGCCGGTTGCCTAGGCGATGCGACGTTCACGGATCTGCCCGCGACCCGCGGCCCGGACGCGATGACCGCCAATGGCTACCTCGGCGATGACAGCCTGGAGCCGCTGGTCGAAACCGCGGTCGCTCAGGGCAAGGGCCTGTTCGTGCTGGTGCGCACCAGCAATCCCGGCAGCGACGCCCTGCAGACACTCATTCTCGCCGATGGCCGAACGGTCGGCGATGCGGTTGCGGACATGGTGGCGAAGCTTGGGGCGACATGCGTCGGCAAGACCGGCTACAGCGCCATCGGCGCCGTGGTCGGCGCGACCAAGCCCGCCGACGCAGCCGCCTTGCGTCGGCGCATGCCGCGGCAGATCTTCCTGGTTCCCGGCTACGGCGCTCAGGGCGGCGCGGCCGAGGACGTGCGGGCATGCTTCAACGACGACGGCACGGGCGCCTTGGTCAGCGCCAGTCGGTCGGTGATCTACGCTTACGAGAAGCAGGGCGGCGACTGGAAGGATGCCGTGGCCCGTGGCGCCCGCCAATTGCGCGACGAGATCGCCGCGATACTGGCTTGATGCCGCTCATCCTTCTCCACGGTTGCGTTGCGGCTGCTGGAGGAGAATCGCCTGGCCGACGTGGCTGATGCAACTGTTGATCCGGTGCAGGTGTGTCAGCAGGTCCAGGTGGATCGCACTGGTCTCGTGGCTCTGCTGGGTGCCGGCCCGCAGGCGGGCGAAGTGGCGGTCACGCAGTTCCACGTCAAGCTCCGAAATCCGCTGCTTATGCCGCAGCAGTTGCTGGGCCAGCATCGGGTCGCGCGTGGTGAAGGCTGTCTCGGCGATGGCCATGTTTTCGATGACCTTGCTGTGAAAATCCTCCAGATCCGCCCAGCCCTCCGGCGAGAATCGCACGGCGAGGCGATGTCGCTTGAGCACCAGTTCGACCAGATTCTTGTCGATGATGTCGCCGACGCTCTCGAGCTCCGAGACGTATCGCAGCTGCAGAAGCTGCTCCTCGGCCGCCTGGTCGTTGAACTCGCTTTCGCCCACAGCCGCGAGGTAGCGCTTGATCGCCGCTTCCAGCAGGTCGACCTGGTCGTCGCGCTCGCGCACCTGCTGGGCGAGACGGGGATCGTTGCCTTCCAGCGCCCGCCAAAGGTCGTCGAACATCTCACGGACGATGCCCGCCACGCGAAGAATCTCCGCCCGGGACTGACCGAGAGCCACCGCCATGTTGTCACTTGGACGACTGTTGATGTGCCGCGGTCCGAACGGGCGCGGCCGCGGGCCTTCGATCACCGGCACCAGCCGCTGCACCAGGTTCGTCAGCGGATGCACCAGCGGCAGGAACATCACCGCGAGCGTGACATTGAACAGCAGATGCGCCACCGCCACCTGCCGGTCGATCCCGCCGGGCATCCGCTCCAGCAGGGGGGCGAACAGGTCCAGCAGGGCGATCGCACCGATGGCGACAGTGATCTTGGCCAGCAGGTTGGCCAGAGTCAGGCGGCGGGACTCGCGATTGCGCCAACCGAGGATCATGGCGGTGACGCCGATGCCCACATTGGCGCCTGCGACGGCCGCGATGGCCACGTGCAAACTCATGGTTCCCGCGGCCGCCAGACCGATGGCCAGCCCGATCGTCGTCGTGCTCGACTGGAGCACCACCGCCACGATGGCGGCGATTGAGGCGATCAGATAAGCGTGCCGCTGCGCCAGTTCGAGAAGGGTCTGAAGGTCGGGCGCGTCGGCGAACGCGCCCGCGGCCGTCTTGATGGTGCCGATGCCCATGAAAATGAAGCCCAAGGCGAGGATGGCCTGCCCGATGCCTCGCGACCGAGCGGCGCGGGTGAATTGAAACAGCGCCACGCCCGCCAGCACCAGCAGCGGTGCAAACCGCTCCGCCCGCAGGGCGATGAGCATGACCATGGCCGTCAGACCTACATCCGCGCCGAAGACCAGGGCGAGCATGCGTCGGGCATCCGCGTGGCCGGCGTGAATCGTCTGCACCGCCAGCAACGACACCGTGGTGCTTGACGGCGCGATCACCGCCAGGCCGATGCCGCTGACGAACGCACGCAGCCGGCCGTTGCTCAGTCGCCGCACCCACTGGCCAAGGCGGTCGCCCAGCAGTCGATCCAGCCCCTTGCGCAGAAAGCGGATGCCGAAGAGAATCAGCGCGACGCCGCCGGCAATGGTCAGCACGTTGAGCATGTGAAGAACTTACTCTACCGCCCCAGCGCCTCGCGGTCATCACGGCCAAGTCGTGCCGCAACAAGCTGGGGCGCCAGCAGGCGAGGTTGGCCGTCGCGGCCTATGGTGGGGTGGCGGCCTCCGTCGATTTTGCCTGACGGACAAGACGCCCGTCTCACCGGGTGTTTGGCGTGATCTACGACTCTCAATGCCGGAAATGCCGACGACCCGTGAAATACAGGCTCACGCCGGCGTCGTTGCAGGCGGCGATGGTTTCGTCGTCGCGTTTTGAGCCGCCGGGCTGCACGATGGCCTTCACGCCCGCTTGAATCAGGACGTCCGGGCCGTCGCGGAAGGGGAAGAACGCATCCGAGCCGGCCACCGCGCCCCGGGCTCGGTCTTCGCCGCCAGTTCGCGCCTTGGCCACCGCGATTTTGCACGACTCGACCCGGTCCATCTGCCCCGCCCCCGCGCCGACGAGCGCACCGCCGCGCACCAGACTGATCGCATTGGACTTCAGATGCTTGGCCGTGCACCACGCGAGCACGAGGTCGGCCGCCAGCGATTCACTGGCCCGGGGACCGGCCGCCAGTTGCCAGTTGTCCGGCGACATGGACGCCATGTCGCGATCCTGCAGCAGCGCCCCGCCGAGGATCGGCTTCAGATCGCGGTGACGCATCTGACGCTGGTTGGGGGAAGGCAGCTCACCGGTCGCAAGGATGCGGACGTTCTTCCAACGCTCGCGCATCAGGGCAAGGGCGGCCTCGTCGTAGTCGGGCGCGAGGATCACCTCCAGGAACTTCTGGCCTGCGGTGATCGCTTGCGCCGTCGCCATGTCCACCTTGCGATTGAGCGCCACGATGCCGCCGAACGCCGCCAGGGGATCGCCGCTGTAGGCCCGCTCGAAGGCCGTCGCCAGCGCGCCATCCGGATCATCGGCGATCCCGCAGCCGCAGGGGTTGGTGTGCTTGATCACCGCCGCGGCCGGCCGGTCGAACTCCTTGACCAGTTCGAGCGCCGCCGCCGCGTCGTTGAGGTTGTTGAAGCTCAGCTCCTTGCCGTGCAGTTGCCGCGCGGAAACCACGTTGGCCTCGCTGACGCCGGGCTCGACATACAACGCCGCGGACTGGTGCGGGTTCTCGCCGTAACGCAGCTCGCCCACCTGCCTCAGGTGCAGTGAAAGCTGCTCGGGAAAGGCACCGTCCACGCCGCCAAAACGCTGTCCCAACCAGCCCGCAATGGCGGTGTCGTATGCGGCTGTACGGGCGAAGGCCGCCGCCGCCAATCCCTTGCGCAGCGCGAGGCTGGTGGCGCCGTTGTTCGCATCGAGATTGGCGATCACACGGTCATACTGGCTGGGATCGGTGACGATCGCCACGTAGCGATGGTTCTTGGCGGCGCTGCGCACCATGGACGGCCCACCGATGTCGATCTGCTCGATCGCTTCGTCTTCCGTGACCTCCGCCTTGGCCACCGTCTGTTCAAAGGGATAAAGATTCACGCACACCAGGTCGATGGGCTGGATGCGATGCTCCTGCATCGAGGCGACGTGCTCGGCATTGTCCCGCAGCGCCAGCAGACCGCCGTGAACCCGCGGGTGCAGCGTCTTGACCCGCCCGTCCATCATCTCAGGAAAGCCGGTGACCTGGTCGATCGGCGTGACATCGATGCCCGCCTCCGTCAGAACGCGCGCGGTACCGCCGGTTGAGATGATCTGGGCGCCCAGTTGCACCAGCCTGCGGGCGAAGGGCACCAGATCGGTCTTGTTGCTCACCGAGATCAGGGCGCGTTTGACGGGCACCAGTTCGCTCATGGCTCTCCTCAAGCATGGCCGGGAACATTGGAAACAGCTTCACAGGGCTCGGGGCGCACCGCCGTCGGCGCAGCGACATCAGATCGGATCCAGTCGTTCAATCTGCCCGTCAGGCGCCACCAGAATCAGACTGCCGTCGGGCAGTCCCAGGACTGTCTGCAAATCAGCGACGAGCGTCTCGGCCACCGCCTCGCCGGTTTCGGCATGCGCCAACCGCAGCCGCGGACGCGTATACATCGCCAGCAGGTCACCGCTCAGGGCCATCGGGGCGGCGGGCTCCTTGTGCCGCCACAGCACCTGCCCGCTTTGCGGATCCAGCGCCACCAGCCCGCGGCGTCCCAGCGGCTGGTACAACCGTCCCCCCAGCAGCACCGGATCCTGCGTCAGCGGCGTGGCCGCGTGAAACTGCCAGCGATCCTGCCCGCTGGCCAGATCCAGGGCGTAGAGCACGGTGTCCTGACTGGCGATGAACGGTCCCCAGGCGCTCATGATCGGTGCGGCCGAACTGCGCGCGAACGTGCGGCCGGCCCACTGCGGCGTGCCATCACGCATCGACAGCAGGTGATACACTCCGCGGATGTCGGTAATCAGCGCGTTGTCATCCCACACCACAGGCGGCAGGTCGATGGCCGCGCCCACACGGTAGGCCCAAATCTCGCGGCCCGTCGCGATGTCCTGGGCGAACACATAGCCGTCCGCGCCCGCGCACACCACACGATCACCGAACACCGCCATCGGTGTCGTTACCACCGCGGTGAGCGTGTTGCTTTGCAGCGGCCGACCGGTCTTCGCGTCGAGGATGACCAGCGTCGTCTCCGTGTTCAGAAGCAGGCGATCGTTCACGCGATGCGGCCGGAACACCTCGGCACCGGGTTTGCCCACCTGGCGCGTCCAGAGCACCTTGCCCGTGCCCACGTCCATGGCCGCGATCACGTTGCCCGGCTCCTCGACAGTCACCAGCAGGTCGCCCAGCACCTGGGCCTGCGTCAGACGCGAACGCTGTGGCACGCGAAGCTCCTGACGCCAGACCTTGACGAAGCCGATGCGCCGCGCATCCAACGGGTAAACCAACCCGGTGCGGAAAGGATCAACCTTCGGCTCGGCGCAGCCGAGCGAGGCAGCCAGGAAGACAAGCAGCAGAGCTGTCGACAGCCGCGTCAGCCAGCGGCCGCGTTCCGACGAACGAACAAGCGTCATCGCGAGCTTCATGGGCGTCACAGCTCCGAAACCAGCGGCCCCGCGGGGACCTTGGGGAGGGAGGGCGGCCGGAGCGGCCCGATCATCGAGCCGGCGGCCAGCCGAGGCCAACCCGCCCGGGCGGCGGCCCCTCGGCACAGCGGTAAGTATCGAATGCGTGAGCGTTTCGGTCAAGCCCGCTTCCCACGTCACGCGGCGCTAGCGAGCCCCCAGCAGACGGATCAGCAGCCACGCCGCCGCCGGGTCATACTCCCACCAACGCTGCGGATTCAACGCCACCCGATGCTTGAGCTGCAACTGACAAAGCAGAATCTCGCCTTCACCCATCGCCGCGGCGGCCAGCACCGGCTCGTCAGGATTCTCGATCCACATCAACCGCCGCACTTGAGCGTCAGCATCGTCGATCAGCTTGATGTACCGGTCGGCCACCTTGCCGGGCAGCGGGTTCCACCGTTTGAAGACTTCCGGATCGAGACCGGCCAGCACCGGATGATCGACCTCGGGATAGAGGAACGCGCGGGACGACATGCCTCCTAGGTAATTGCCTTCATTCGCCACGTCATAGGCGATCAGATCGTCCCAGTCCCAGACTTCCTGAGCCGCGACGACCACGCGCCCGCCGCCCGCGACCCACGTCCGAATGTCCGCCGTCCGTGACCGCTGCGACTCGCTGACCGATCGGCCGTCCCATATCAGCACGGCCGCGCAGTCCGCCAGATTCTCGGGCAGGCCGCTGACATGCGTGATGCCCAGTTGATCCAAAGCGTAACGCAGTTCCGCATCGCCGCCGAGAACCGCCACAGGCCGTTCGCCGGTCAGCGCCGCCGGCGCCTGGGGCGCGACGATCGAGCGCAGCACGCGCTGGGAAACCACGGGATCGACGCCCGCTCGGCGCAGCACCGCCGCCAGGTAGTAGTTGCCCGGCTCAGTGGGAATGGGCACATCGACCGTACTTTCGTCGATGCGCTGCGCGTTCAGGGTCAACGTCCGTGAAGTATGCCAGATGGCCGCATCGAGCGCCACGGGATCGGGAATGAAGCGCGGGTCGACCGGCGTGACATACAGATCGAGGGTCGCTTCGACGGGGTCGTGGGTTTCATTGATGAGCGCGATTTTCGTGGTTCGCGTGGAGCCACTGACAAAGTTGCGGTTGAACAGGTCCAGGCTCGCCAGCACAGGGGCCATGCTGCTGTGCAGGGCGGCCGCCATCGGCGTGGGGAAGTTCCCGTAATACGTCGCGCCACGCATGCCTGTCCAGCCGGCGTACATGTAGGGCAGAATGCAGTCGAACTGGTAACGGCGCATCGCCTCGGTGTGCTCCATCATGAACTCGGCGAACACCATCTGCGCTGCCGGTTCCTCGCTGTCCCCCAGCCAGCGACGTACATTTCTTTCCCAGCCGAAAATGTTCATGTACTCGCTGTTGGACAGCGCCTTGGAAGGGTTCTTGTTCTGAGCCCGATGGCGGAACTCCTGCATCACGCCGCCCTCGACCCCGGCCGCGAAATTCCAGCAGGTGTGTATGTCGTGAACGTCCGGTGTACCGCCCGCGCCATGTCCGCCGGCCCGCATGGCCGGCCGCGTCGGATCGAGCTGCTTGACGTAATCGAAGTAGCGGCCGGCCTCCCAGTGGGCTTCATTTTCCGGCGATTCATTGGTCAGCACCCACATCACCACGGCCGGATGATTCCACAGCTTCGTCAGCCAGCCACGCGCGTCAGCCAGGGCGTTGGCGATGTAAATCTCCTGCTCCTGTGCCGTGAAGTTGAACTGGGCGTAATTGTAGAGCACCGGCAGCTCGGCCAGAATCATGGTGCCGTACTGATCACACACATCGAGCCAGTCGGTGGGCGGTGGGAGCGTGTGCGTCCGGAAGCAGTTGAGGTTCATCCGCCGCGCTTCGTCGACCAGATAGCGCTTGGCGTAAGATCGAAACAGATCGCCCCAAAGCCACTCGAACACCAGATTCGAGCCCCGCAGCCACAAAGGCTTGCTGTTGAGTGTGAAGTGCCCATCGGTTACGGCGATCTCACGCATGCCGAAACTGAACCACACCCGATCCAGCGGCCGGCCTTCCACGCTCGCGTCGAGTCGGACCGTGTAGAGATGCGGATCGTTGGGTGTCCACAGATGCGCGTCGACGACCGGGACGGGCAGTTTGATCGGCAGCTCCTGCGTATTCAGCGTCCGCCGGACGTGGTTTTCCGCCGGGAAAGTGGCGTGGTGGATCGGCGCGACGGATGCGGTGAACTCGATCCGCGGCGGCAGCGGGTCGGTGCTATCAGGCCAGATATGGAGGACGACCTGTTCGCCGTCCACGTCCGGCTCGGCCAGCACATCGCGCAGATACAGCCCGTCGTGAAAATCCAGCCAGATGTCGTCATAAATGCCGACGGTTTTCGCCCCCCAGGGCTCCTTGGCGGAACCGGTCGGCATGAGCGTAAAACCCGAAGCGCTGCGCGGCAGGCCGGCCCAGCCGGGGATGCGCAGCAGCAGCGTGTTCTCCCCAGCGCGGGCCAGCCCGTTGGGAATCGACATCGCCGCCGGCCCGATGAGGATGTGCTCGCCGATCTCTTCCCCGTTGAACCAGGCCGTCGCCCCGAAGCGGATCCCGCCCCAGCGAAGGACAATGCCGCGCCGCGCCTGGGCCTGGGTGAGGATGAACGTGCGACGGGCCCAGACCTGATCGAGCGCGGGTCGATCGGCATGGTCCATCTCGGCGGGCAGCGCTCCAGGCACCACCGCGTCTTCCCACGTGAGTTGCGCCGCCGCATCAGGCTTCCACAGCGGCGCATCGACATGGCCGGTGACGCTCTGCCATGTGCCGGCCAGATTCAGATTGTCGCGATGGTAGTCGGCGTGCTCGAGCGACGGTGTCGGTGCGGGCAACGTGGCCTGAGCCATGGCGGCGGACCCTCCAGGCGGTAGCAGGGCGGTCGTCACAGTCGCGGAAAACAGAACGACCCGCGCCGCGGCGGCCATGACAACACGGGGACAGCAAGGCATGAGGCGGGTTCTCCGGCGGGCGGCCCCGGTATGGTGGCCATCAGGGTCTGTATGTAGCGTCAGGCGGGCGTGCTGCAACAAAAGCAGGTTGTCGATGGCTTGCGCGGGCCAGGACCGACAGGGCGCCGCGGCGCTCAACGCCGGCTCCCGACCCTCATGGCGCGGCGTTTGTCCGCGATGAGCTCTAACAAGGCTTGGCCCGGCTCGGCGAATTTGCGTACCCCTTCGGCCATGAGCACGTCGTGCAGTCGCGCCATGTCCACCTCACGGTCGATCTCGTCAAGCACGGCCGCGGCCGGCAGCTGGCCGACGCGAGGCGCATACGATCGACCCATCGTCCTTACCGCCTCGTTGGTCGCCGGCGGGTTGGTCATGATGTCGCTGCCGACAAACGCTTCAACGTACTTGTCCGCCGGATCGCTCTTCGACTTCACGCCTGTCGATGCAAAGACGATCTCCTGCGACAGCCGCAGATTCCTGTCCGACCAGAACGCCTGGTTGTCCAGCCATATCCGCTTGGCGTTGACGATGCCGACCATGCCCTGGGCCGCGGGCGAGAGCTGCGGGACGTGCTCGCGCGTGTAGACGTCGACGCGCGAGACGAAGATGCTGTAAACGCTCTTGAAGTCGTCCAGACGCTTGCGATGCCGAGCCCCGCGCCAAACCGCGTCACGGGCCCGCTGGTACTGCTCACGGGTGAACAGCAGCGTCACGTTCACCGTCACACCCGCCGCCACCAGCGGCTCCAGCGCGTCGATGCCCGCCGCTGTGCCCGGCACCTTGATCATGCGGTTGTCGTGATCAGCCGACCAGTGCCGGCCCAGTTCAACATAGCGGCGCACACGCTCATCATGCGGCGGACCAAGCTGGGGATCTTCCAGCAGCGGATCGAGTTCGAAACTCACGTAGCCATCGTCGCCCTTCGTATGCCGCCATACGTCGTGGAGCATATTCTGGGCGTCGCGCACCAGGTGGTCCGTCATCGCCCACGCCACAGCGTCGTCGTCTTCGTGCTCCTCAAGGGTCCGCGCAAGCCGGCCATCAAAACGGCCGGTCGCGATCAGGTCGCGCACAATGATCGGGTTGGACGTCGCCCCGGTCGCCCCCCAGGCGAGATTGTCGCCAAGCAGCTGCGGATCGACCGAGTCCAGCCACAGTTTCGAGCCAGCCTCGATGATGCTCTCAAGTCCCTGGGACATCGGGTTGTCTCGCGCTGGTGATCCGGCGGCCGGCGACACGGCACATGCGCGTCGTCCCGGCCTGGCCACGGTGTGTGGGATTCTAGGGCCGCGCCCGGCGGGCTTCCACGACGTCGGCTGCCGCGCCTCACGACGCGGGGATGGCCGCATCGAGCCATGCCTGCATCGACTTGGCGTCGATAAATCCGTCGCGGCGTGTGATCAGCACGCCACGGCTGTCCACAATCGCCAGTGTCGGCAGAAATGGTCCGCTGTAGCGCTCGACCCACGGCATATTCGCCTTCTGGTCGACATTCACGCGCAACGGCACAAAGCGGCTGCGGAGCGTTTCCGCGACCCTCGTGTCGCTGAACGTGTGCTTATCAAGCATCACGCAAGGAGCGCACCAATGGGCGAAGAAGTCGATGAAAACCGGCCGGCCGGTCTGGGTCGCTTCGGCGAACGCGGCGACGGCGTCGGTCCGCCAGCCAACCAGATCCACGCCGGGTCCGCCCACCTGCGCCGCGACGCGCCACAGCGCCGCGCCCAACAGCCCGGCCAGAACCAGAAGCCACAACCGATGTCGATTGCCGGGCCGCGGACGAATGTGACCAACCTCGGACGGCTCATTTGCCTGGTCGTGCAATGGCTTGCGGGGTGTTGACGGCATCGCGACTGGAGCTCCGCGTCGTAGGCTCGGTGTGCCGCACTTCGGTGCGTCCGGGCGCACAGACAACCGATCCGGGCGGGGTATTATTCGCCTGCGTCTGTCTCCGCTCAACCCAGCTTGACGATCAGGATAATGATCATGACCACCGCGAATCCCCAGCCGGTCGCGGCGGCCCAGATCAGGGGTTTGACCCAGCTCGACTGATAGATGATCCGGGCCGTCTCGCCCATGCGGTCGGCTTGGCCGTTCTCGTCGGGCTCCAGCGCCGCCAGACCGGCCAGGTCAAAGCGCTTGCGGGCGTGGTGGGGCGCTTCGCCGCGCGCCACCGCCTCCAGATCCTCGAGCAACTCCGCGGCCGAGGCGTAGCGCTTGTTGCGGTCCTTGGCCATACAGACTTCGATGATTTCGCACAGACCGCTGCTGACTGCGGGGTTCAGTTCGTCGGCCGGCTCGAGCTTGGCCTTCAAGTGCTTGTGCATCACAGCTGACGGGTTGGGGCCCTCGAAGGGCACCTTGCCCGTCACCATGTGATAGAGCGTCGCCCCCAGCGAGTAGATGTCCGCCCGGCCGTCCACGTGCACTTCGCCGCGAATCTGCTCGGGCGAAATGTAGTAGGGCGTGCCGTAGGCTTTGCCCTGCTCGGCCTCAGCCGCTTCGCGATCCGACACCGCCCGGGCCAGGCCCATGTCCGCCAGTTTCGCCACGCCGTCGCCCGTGATCATGATGTTCTTGGGCTTCACGTCACGATGCACAAAACCCTGCTTATGGGCGTGGTCCAGCGCCTTGGTGACCTGCATGGCCACGCTGAGCACCTCGGACTCGTCGTAGTGCTTGCCGCTGCTGATCTCGTCATACAGCGTGTGACCGTCCACATACTCCATCACGAAGTAATGCGTCTCGCCGGCCTTGCCCACGTCCAAGGCGCCGACGATATGCGGATGGTTGAGCTTCGCCGCCGCCTTGCCCTCGGCGTAGAACCGCTCGATGAACTCGGGGCTCTTGGTGTATTTTCGAGGCAGCACCTTGATGGCCACGATGCGGTCCAGACTCAGCTGGCGTGCTTTGTAGACCGTCGCCATCGCCCCCGCGCCGAGTTTGCCCAGAATCTGAAAGCCTGGAATCTGCTGGCCGCCGACTTTGCTGTCGTCGGACGTGCTGGTCACCCGCTGCAACTGCGCCTTGGTCAGGTAGCCCCGCTTCACCAGAATCGTACCCAGGCTGGCGCTGTTGGCAGCCGCTTCATCGCCTCCCGCCGCCGTCTGCTCGCGCACTTTGCGCTGAAGCTGACGACACTCCTGCACCTCGGCTTCGGTCGCCAGACCGCGCTCGACGACCATGCGTCCGATGACCGAATCATCACTGGCTTTGGGGGACTCGTTCCCCATAGATTGGCACCACCGAGCCCAGACGGCCAGGCGCTGCGCCGCTGGACCGCGACCTGTCCGTCCAATGCGGCGCGACGGTACGACCGTGCCTTCGCCTTGTCAACCGCATCGGCCGATCCCGCTCAACGCTAAAGCCGCACGTCCGCCGACACCCCGGGCGGTGTGAAATCCACCGCATGAAGCTCTAGAATCTGCCTGCATCCGGCCGTCTGACGCATTATAGGAACCATGCATGCCCCTGCTCGCCGCCAGCAACACGCCGCTCGCCGCTCGGCTCCATGAGCAACTGGCCCTTGTCGAGGCTCGTTTTGCCGCCGAACTGCTCAGCGACCTGCCGGCGGTCAACTCCCTGGTCGATCACGTCGAACGCTACCGGGGCAAGATGCTGCGCCCCATGCTCGTGCTCACCAGTGGACTGGCGTCGGTCGAAGGCCAGCTTCCGCTCACCGACGCCCACCGCACCGTCGCCGCTGTCGTCGAGATGGTTCATATGGCCACCCTCGTTCACGACGATGTGCTCGATGAGGCCGACGTCCGCCGCGGCGGCGACACCGTCAACCGCCTGCGTGGCAACGAGGCGGCCGTCATGCTCGGGGATTACCTCATCAGCCACGCCTACCATCTGTGCTGCTCGCTGGATCAGCCCGACGTCGCCCGCCTGGTCGCCGCCACCACCAACACCGTCTGCGAGGGCGAACTGCTGCAACTGGCCAACCGCAACAACTGGCAGCTCGATGAACCGACCTACGAACAGATCATTCTCCGAAAAACCGCCAGCCTCACGGGCCTGTGCTGCCGCCTCGGGGCCGTGCTCCACGGTCTGGACGACGCCCGCGCCGCCGCCCTCGAAGCCTATGGCCGAAAGGTCGGCATGGCTTTTCAGATCGTCGACGATCTGCTGGACCTGACCGGGCAGGAGCAGGTGGTAGGCAAGTCGCTGCGTCTGGACCTGCGCAAGGGGAAGCTGACCCTGCCGCTGATCCGCGGTCTGGCCGCGGCTGACAGCCGCCAGCGGCCGGTCCTCGTGCAACTGCTGACCGCCGCCGCCGAGGCCGACGAGGCCACCGCCCCCCGGGCCGTTGCCCCCGTGCGCGCCATGCTCGAGCAACTGGGAGCCCTCACCGCAGCCCGGCAGCGGGCGGCCGACCTGCTGGCGCAGGCCAAACGCGGCTTGGGCGGTCTTCCCGGCCTTGAGGCCCGCCATCTGCTCGAACAAATGGCCGACGCCGTCCTCAGTCGCCGATACTAGGGGCGGGCCCGCCGCCAGCCGTGGATCGATCTGCGGATTTGGCGTAAAATGTCCTTTACCGGGAAAGCGACGGCGGACTCCGGTTTGTGTGGCGCCACGACGTATGGATCAGGACAGGCCGAAACTCCTGGTGTTGGGCCGAAGCCTCGAACGCCGCCCGGCCGCGCTCGAAGCCCTCCGCAGCGCCTTCGACCTGCAATACACCGACCGCATCGATCAGGCCCTCGACGTCCTGCGGCACAGCCAGATCCACGCCGTCCTGACCGACGTGGGCGACTTCCTGCCCCTCGAACGCGAACTGGTCGGCGACAAAGCCGCCATGGTTCTCAACACCATCGGCGAAGGCGTCATCATCGTCGACCACGAAGGGCGCTGCGTCTGGTCCAACAAGCGATTGCAGGCCTTCAGTTCCGAGGTTGTCGAACGCGTCAAGCAGATCTGCATGCAGGCCCGGGCCATCTTCTCTTCCGCCTCCCCGCGCACGCCCGGCGACACCAGCAGGCCGCGCAGCCGCAAGTTCACCTTCCAGTTCGGTGAACGCTACTTCGAGGTCATGACCTCGGCCGTCCACGACGATCAGGGCCAGGTCGGCCAGGTCGTGGGCGTGGTGCTCGACGCCACCAGCGGCCGACGTCTGCAGCAGAAGATCGACGCCATCGATTCGGCCGGCCATGAGCTGACGCGCATCGACAGCGAGCTCATCACCAAGCTCACGCCCGGCGAACGGCTCAAGCTGCTTCAGGAAAAAGTCATCAAGTACTCCAAGGACCTGATGCACTTTGACCACTTCGCCATTCGCCTGCTCGACAAGCGGACCAACAAGCTCGAAGTTGTCATCGCCGAAGGACTGCCTCCCGAAGCTCTTGAACTGGACCTCTACGCCCAGCCCGAGGGCAACGGCATCAGCGGCTATGTCGCCGCCACCGGGCGCAGCTACATCAGCCATGACACCGAGAAGGACGCTCGCTACGTCCAGGGCCTCAACCACTGCAAGAGCAGCCTCACCGTGCCCCTGCGCCTGTTCGACAAGATTCTGGGCGTCTACAACATCGAGTCCGACACCGTCGGCGCCTTCACGGAGGACGACCGTCAGTTCGCCGAAATCTTCGCCCGCAATGTCGGTATGGCCCTGAACATCCTCGACCTGCTGGTTGTCGAACGCTACACCTCCACCGGCCAACTGGCTGACAACGTCGTGCAGGAGATGGCCCAGCCGCTCAACGACATCGTCACCGACGCCCAGACGCTCATGGAGGAATACATCGGCGACGACAACATGCGCCACCGCCTGGGCCGCATCGTGGACAACATCACCCGCCTGCGCCAGACCGTGCAGCAGGTGGCCGCCGGCCCGAACGCCATCCTCGGCTCCGAGGACTTCAAAACCCGGGAAACGCCGCGCATCCTTGAAGCCAAAAACGTGCTCATCGCCGATGACGAAGCCAACATCCGCAACACCATCGCAGAAGTGCTCAAGAAATACGGCGCGCAAGTCACCCTATGCAAGGACGGCTTCGAAGCGACCAATACCATTGAGCAGCGTCCGTTCGATCTGGTCGTCTCCGACATCAAGATGCCTTACCGCAACGGGTACGAAATTTTCGCCGTCGCCCAGCGGGCCGATGAGCACATGCCCGTGATCCTCATGACCGGCTTCGGTTACGATCCCAGCCACTCGATCGTCCGCGCCAGTCAGGAGGGACTGGCCGGCGTGCTTTTCAAGCCCTTCAAGATCGACCAGCTCATGGAGGAGATCTGCAAGGCCCTGCACATCGAAGCCCTCGATGTGCCGGTCACCGACACGGTGATCGACCCCGACCCGGGCCCCGCGCCGCCGCGCCCCGGCGTCGATGCCGACCAGCCCGCCGCCAGCGGCCAGCCCGCGCCCCGCCGGCCGGGAAGCTGAGCTGCCCATGACACCGCCCGACACCGCACCCGACGGACGCGCCGCCGCGGCCCAGTCCATCGCCGACGCCGCTCGCGTCTTCCCACGCCTGGGAGCGCGCGGCCCGCACACCACCGATCTGCCCGCGCGCGAAGCGCGACTGGCCGCGGCCATCCACCGCCTCACCATCCAGCGATGGATCACGCTCGAATACCTGCTCAACCGTCACTTGCGCAAGCCGCTTGATCGACTCGAACCGGCCATGCAGGGGGTTCTGCTTACCGCGGCTGCTCAGATTCTCTTCATGACGCGCATGCCCACGCCCGCCGTCGTCGACAGTTGCGTCAGCCTCGCGCGACGCATGGTCCGGCCCGGCGCGGCCGGCCTGGCCAATGCCGTGCTGCGCCGCATCGGCGACCTGGTGCTCCATGCCGCCGACACTCCCGGCGCCCGCTGGACGCCCGCTGCCGACCGCCTGCCCCTGGAAACCGGTTTCCTCACCCTCCGCGAGTCGATCCTGCCCGAGCCGGACAACCGGGTGCACCATCTGGCTATCGCCACCAGTTGCCCACGTACGCTCGTCCAGACGTTCCTGCGCGATCATGGAACCGAACAGGCCGCCGCCATGTGTCTCGCCGGTCTGCGCCATCCGCCGACCATCGTCGGGGTCGAGCGTGGTTTCGATCCCGCGGGCGTGAATGTCGGCGATCAGCCGCTGCGCCCGCATGTCCAGCGCGGTTATGTGCTCTGGCCCCAGGGACAGAGCGGCCTGCCCGATTTTCTGGCCGGCCATCCTGCTCGCCGCGTCCAGGATCCAGGCAGCGCCGCCGCCGTCGAGGCCGCTCACCTGCCCGATCATTTCAAGCCGCGGCTCATCGTGGACTGGTGCGCCGGACGCGGCACCAAGACTGGCCAGCTCGCTCGACTCCACACCGACGCCCAGATCATCGCCACAGATGTCGACCCCGCCTGCCGCCACATGCTCGCAGAAACCTTCGCCAGCCACCGCCGTGTGAGCGTCGTCGAGCCCGATGTCCTGCTGCGCGGCGACCGGCTCGGAGCTGTCGATCTGCTGCTGCTCGATGTGCCATGCAGCAACACCGGCGTTCTCGCACGACGCCCCGAAGCCCGTTACCGCTTCAGCCGGGCCACGCTCAACTCCCTGCGCGACGTCCAGCAACGCATCGTCACCGAGGCGATGCCGCTGCTGGCCCCTCATGGATGCCTGCTGTACGTGACCTGCAGCATCTGCGAGGAGGAAAATCGCGGTCGTGTCGACTGGATGATGGAGCGGTTCGGACTCAAACTAGTCGCCGAGCATCTGCGTCTGCCCGAAGGTGATGACGCCAGCTATCGCGACGGCGGCTATGACGCGCTGCTCATGCCTGCGTGAACCGGACGCCAAACTACAGGCTGCGATGCCGGTCGACCTTGCGCGCCACCGCGCGGCCAAGTTTCGCCGCCGCGTCGGTCACCGCCCGATAGATGTCCGCCCCCCGGGCCTCCACGGCGATCGGCTGCTGCCCGCGAAGACGCACTTCCATCAGACACCGTTTGTCATCCGGACCGCGCCGCTTCTGCTTGTCATCGCGCAGGTGAACCTCCACCCGCGTGACGCGCTCACTCACATGTTCCAGCTCCTTGTCCAGAGCGTGGTTCACGTGTTCGTTGAGCGCGGAGCTACTCTCGATGTCACCGAAGTTGACCTGCACCTGCATGGCCGGACTCCTTGAAGAGTGTATGCATCCTACGAGCTCGGCGCGCCCGCGGTTCGCGCCCCCCCAGCTCGATTCCGGCGGCGAGCAGCCGCACCGTGACATCCCGTGTCAGTGAAAGAGGATGAAAGCCCGGCCGCTTCTACGGCCGGATTGCGTCGTGCGTCGCCCCGACTCGCTTACAGCACGCGATCCAGCAGGCGATACTGCACCGCCTCGGCGATATGGTGAGCCTGCACAACCGCGGGTCCGTCGTCTTCACTCGCGCCCGGTTCGAGGTCGGCGATGGTGCGGGCCACGCGGCGGATCTTGTCGTAGGCGCGGGCGCTCAGGCCCAGTTGCGACATGGCCTGTTCCAGCAGCGTCTTGCCGGCGTCGTCGATGGGCACAAGCTTGTCGAGTTGTCGGCCGCTGAGCGCGCTGTTGGGCGTCAGGGCGTCGCCGTTACGGTCAGCCTGCCGCCGCCGCGCCGCCATCACCTGCCGGCGCATGGTCGCGGAGTCCGTGCCGTTGGGCGGCTGGGTTAGTTCCCGGAACGCGACGGCCGGCACCTCGATGTGAATGTCGATGCGGTCGATCAGGGGCCCGCTGAGCCGGCCCAGGTAGCGCTGCATCTGCCGGTAGCTCACCTCGTCGGTGGGCGAGCCGCCCTCGGGTGTGGGATTCATCGCGCCCAGGATCATGAATCGAGCGGGAAAGCGCACGCTGCTGTGGGCCCGGGCGATGGTCACCACGCCATCTTCCAGCGGCTGTCGCAAGGTCTCCAGCACGCCGCGTGGAAACTCGGCGATCTCATCGAGAAACAGCACGCCGTGATGAGCCAGACTGACTTCGCCGGGCTTGGGAATGCCGCCTCCGCCGATCATAGCCACGGTGCTGGCGGTGTGATGCGGGCTGCGCACCGGCCGCTGGGTGATCAGCGCGCGGCGTGCGGGCATCTTGCCGGCCGAGGAAAAAATGCGCGTCACCTCGAGCGCTTCTTCCCGTTGCAGGGGTGGAAGAATCCCCGGCAGGGCCTTGGCCATCATCGTCTTGCCCGTGCCCGCCGGGCCGATCATCAACACGTTGTGGGCCCCGGCCGCCGCGATCACCATCGCCCGCTTGGCCGCCTCCTGTCCGCGAATGTCGCCGAAGTCCACCGCCGCCGTCGCCGTCGCCAGTAGGGCGGCCAGGTCGATCGGCGGGTGCGGCTCGATTTCGTGCTGCTCGTTGAGGAAACCGACCACCGACGCGAGCGTATCCGCCGGATACACAGCCACACCGCCGGCGGCCGCGGCCTCATCCGCGTTGTCAAGCGGCACCACCACGCCATCCATGCCCAGCGACTCGGCGAGAATCGCCAGGTTGATGGCTCCGTGGATCGGCCGCACCCGACCGTCAAGCGCCAGTTCGCCGGCGAACAGCAGGCGACGGTGACGTTCACCGCGGATTACGTTCGACGCCAGCAGCAAGCCCAGGGCGATCGGCAGGTCGAAGACCGGCTGTTCCTTGCGGATGTCCGCCGGCGCCAGGTTCACCAGCAGTCGGGCCATCGGGAAGGGGAAGCCGCTGTTGGTCACGGCTGAACGCACTCGTTCAACCGATTCCTTCACCGCCGCGTCAGGCAACCCGACGATCGTGGTCTTCGGCAGGCCGTCGTCAGCCACGTCGACTTCGACCTCGCAGAGCAGCGGGGCGATGCCTTGAAGCACGAAGCTGTGGACCTGGGCGAGCATCGGCCCGCAGAATGTATGCGTTCGGCCGGCCAACGACAAGATACGCCCAGCGCCCGCCGAGCGCGAAGTGGTTGCACAACCCGGCGCGGGGGTGACGACCGAGGCACTCCGGCACGCGGGCACCGGCCCACCGACCGACGTCAACTCAGCGAACCCGGTCGTTGGGCGCGGGGAAGCGGGGCGTGGGCTTGGTGAACGGATTCGCGACCTGGTCCTGCCGCCACGTGATGTAGTTGTTGAACTGCGCGAAAGGCGTGCCGGTGGGCGGTGAGCCGGCTGAAAGCTGCAGTTCAGGATAGGCGGCCAGGAACGGTAGCTCCACCCCGGGCACCTTCACCCGCACCGCGTGTCCGTCCACGAAGCTGAAGCTCAGGCTGCCACCGACCTGCTGTTCAAGGTCCGAGCGCTGGCCCTCACCCGCTCGCCACCATGTCCACCAGGCGATCATTTCCGGCAGAATGCACAGGCCGGTGCGCGGCATGTTGGGTTCGCCGAAGAGCACAGCCCGGGAGGGCTCGTCGGCCGCGTCGATCGGGCTGTTGAGCCCGAAACGGTTGATCGAGTAATCCGTGTCCCATGCGTAGCGATCGTCTTCCGCGATGTACGCGCTCTTGCGGTGGTCGTTGACCAGCGGGCAGTCCAAGCGAGCGCGGTCGCGCACGTAGGCATCGAGCTGCCCCAGCCAGCTCAGGGGCACCAGTTCGGGGTTTTCCAGCGGCGCGTCCACCCAGGATTCACGCACCACCACGCGGGCGCCATTGGCCCCCAGCCGATATGCCGGATAGCGCAGATCGCTGACCATCCGCTCGCGGTGGTTGCGGCTGTAGTTCAGCGCCGCATCGGTGATGTAGCGTGCGTGCGTCTGGCATCCGGTCTTGGCCGCTGAACGCCGGGCCGTCCCGATCGCCGGCAGCGCCAGCGCCAAGGCCGCCCCGACGATCACCGTCACCACCGTCATCTCCAGCAGTGTGTGACCACGGCGGCGGGGCCTGGCGGGCGGGTTCGTGGGTCCGGCCATCTTCACGGCGTCATCCTGCCATGTTCATGCGCGGCGTTGGGGCCGTTCACCTGCCAGAAGCCTGGGGAGGGCGCCTCAGGCGTTCAAATCGGCATTGCGGCGGGGCTGGCGTCCACCCGGCGGGCGGGACCATCACTGCTGGTACTTCGACCACTGCGTCGGCGCCCAACTGTTGGCCGGCGGGAAGCGTGGAACGTTGCGGCCCTGCGGGTCGATGACCTGCCCGGAGTTCCACCAGAAGTAGTTCATGTACGCCCCGGGACTGCCGGGCGGCGGCGGCGATCCGGCCGACAACGCCAGCTCCGGATACGACTCCAGGAACGGCACGCGCACCTTCGGCACGCGCACCCGCGAAGCGTGCCCGTCGACAAACCCGAAGGAGAGCGAGCCCGCCTGCCACTGCTCGAGGTCCGAACGGTTTTCCGGATCGTCACCCCACCACAGATAGAACGCGATCACGTCCACGATGAAACTGATCTGCGGCCGATGCATATTCGGCTCGCCGAACATCACGCTGCGCGACGGTTCGTCGGCCGAATCCGTCGTCGTGTTGACGCCGAACTTGTTGATGGCGTAGTCGATCGGCCATGCCCACTGCCGCGTTTCGCTGTCATAGCCGAACCACCGGTGCGTATCCACCACCGGGCAGTTCATGCTGGCCATATCGTATTCGAGATAGGATCGTTCGAGCTGGCCGAACCAACTGGCCTTGCGGTCCTCCGCCGTGTTGATCACCGTCCGGTACGCGGCTTGTCCATCGCGATACAGTTGCCGGGTGCCGTCGGCCAACTGTTCGTAAGCCGGCGCCCGCAGGTCGGGCACGCATCGGCCGCTGTGGTCGCGCGCGTAGGAAAGATTCGCCTGCGTCAGGAAGCGGATGTTGGTCTGGCAACTGGTGGTTGCGGCTGATCGCTTCGACGCGCTGATCGCCGGCAGCAGCAAGGTCATCGCGCCGGCGGCAATCGCGATCACCACCAACATCTCCAGCAGGGTGAACGCCCGGCTGGATCGTCTGCTGTAAGCCGACAGGCTCATAAGACGCCTCGGCAGATGCGTAAGAGGCCGACCACGCAGCCTCCCTGGATACACACATGCACACACGCCCGCGGCGGCCGCTGAATGCGGTCCTCGAACGATTCGCGGACTCAGACCTCTATCAGCATACCATTATAGATCGTGCCAAGCCACCACCGGCCTTTGCGGATTATTGGGTCTGGACAAACTAGGCCTGGTCCGAATATCGGACATGCCGGCCGCGACAGGTGTCCGCTCCCAAACCGCCCACCGTCCAGGTCGCAGGCATTGTCCTCAAGAAAAAATAACGATTAACAGCTTCTTGACGGCGGTCGCGAAGCTCCACGCCCCGCAGAGACCGCCGCCCACCACGGGCAAAAGAATCACAGGCGCGTCGCTCAGTCGTGTGGATCGGGAAAGACAGGCGAGGAGTAGTTGCCGCTCCTGACCTGCGATTCATTCCACCAGAAGAGATTTACTGCGGGGTTCCCGCGCACCAGCGGCGAACCACCTGCCAGCGAGAGCTCGGGGAAAGGCTCCAGGAAGGGAATCTTGACCGACGGGATGGCGACGCGGCTGGCGTGGCCGTCCACGAAACCGAAGGATAACGAACCCACCCGCCACTGCTCCATGTCCGAACGATTGGCGGGGTCGTCGCCCCACCACAGATAAAACGCCATGACTTCGCCGATGTTGTAGATCGTCGCCCGGGGCAGATTCGGCTCGGCGAACATGACGTTGCGGCTGGGGTCGTCGGCGATGTCCGGCGAGCTGTTGAGGCCGAAGCGGTTGATCGCGTAGTCCACCGGCCAGACCCATTCGCCGGCGTTACTGTCGTAGTTCGCCCAGCGGTGACGGTTGACGACGGGGCAGTCGACGCGGGTCAGATCGCCGCCCAGATACGCGTGCTCCAAGGCCCCGAACCATGACTGAGCGCGTTCGGCGACGCTCCGCGGCGGTCTGCTCTCGCCGCCGCGGTAGTCCGGCACGCACTTGCCGTAATCCGCGGCATAGTTGAGGTTCGCCTGCGTCAGGCCCTTGGCTTTGGTCATGCAGGAGCTCTGCGTGACCGACTGTTTGGCCGTTCCGATGGCGGGAACCAGCAGGCCGAAGGCCCCGACCGTGATCGACATGGTCACGGCCAGTTCCAGAACCGTGTAACCTCCAGCCCGGCTTAAGCGAGACGAAGGCCGGCGGGCCACGGTTCGGCGGGCGTCGTTGCGTCGCGACTTGCGTGATAAGGCCATGATCTTTCCCGCGGCGGCGAGCAATAGCAGCGTGGCCGGCTCCGGAATCGGCGTCAGCAGAAACGCCCGTTGCTCACCATCGGGATTGATGCCGTAGCCGACGATCGCATGCGCGCCCGACTCCTGCATCGCCACGTCGTACGCGCCCAGCAGCAGCCAGTCGCGGTCGCGGCTGATCAGCAGGTCATTGAGGTCGATGGTGACCTTCTTGGTGACGTCCCAGATGAACGCCCGCATATCGAGTTCATCGCCGCCTTCAGCGATGCGCGACGCGCCGACAACCAGGGCGCCGTCGATGCCATACGCGTAGGTATCGAAGCCGAGGGAGGCAATTTCAACGCCCCGGCTACCGTAGCGAGGCATGTCGAATCCGACTCGCCTTTCCTCCGGCAGAGCCCAGAATGCACGCCAGTAGCCCGGTGCGTCACTGATCGCCACCGCGCCAACCACGGCCCCCTCGGCATTGACTGCAAAAGTATTCGCGGCCAGCAGAAAACTCTCGGGACCCGGACTGGTCAGTTCCGGCTCTAGGAACCACAGACCGGTAAGGTGATGCCACATGACCGGCTGTGGGTCCAAGCCGGCGCCGAACCAGGAGACCGCCATGTCATACTGGTCGTTGATGTCCCAGACCATCGCCTCCAGACCGCCCAGCGTGCGGTAGTTCCTGAACCCGTCATCCTGCGACCAGACCGTCATACCGGTGCCGTAGACGATGTGGATTACTTCGATCGGGTCCACAGCTTCGGGTGTCGGGGTCGTCTGCAGGACCGCCAAGCCATGGTTATTGATCGCCGTGGCCGTGCTGTAAATCCCGCTCGAGGGATTCAGGTCCACGACCGCCCCGCCCGGCTGCCACAGCACAGCGTGCTGCTCGTACCCGGCCGTCGCGCTGCCGCCGACGATCTGGCCCAGGTCGTTGATGTCGTTGGCTACGGCCGCGCCGCCGCCCAGGTGCGGCAGTTCGACCATCCCGCCGGACCGGCTCCATACAAAAGCTCGCTGTTCGTTGGTCGCGTTCAGCGACGTGCCGACCACCTGTCCGAAGCTGTTGAGGGCCAAGGCGCTGCTCGGCCCGCCGAGGCTGCCCAGATCGGTGACGGCGTAGTAGGGACTGATCGCGGCGTTCGACGATGCACCCATCGCGCTGGCAAGAATTGCCACCAGAAGAACCCGGCTCATGTCGCACTCCTTCACGCAAGCGGAGAGAGAAACCACAGCCTGGCGGCCACGATGGGAAACCGGGCAAGCGGGGTTGAACTTGCGCCTCAGAGCACGAAGCGGCTCAGGTCTTCATCCGCCACGATCGAAGCCACCTGCTGGCGGACGAAATCGGCGGTGATGTTCACCTGCTTCTCGCCGCGTGCGGCCATTTCCGGGGCGTCGAAGCTGATCTGTTCGAACACCTTCTCGACGATCGTCATCAGCCGCCGCGCGCCGATGTTTTCCAGCGACGCGTTGGCCCTGGCCGCCAGCTCCGCCATCGCATCGATCGCCCCGTCCTCGAACCGGATGTCCAGTCCTTCCACGCCCAGCATCGCCTGCTGCTGTTTGGTCAGCGCGCTGTCCGGCTCGGTCAGGATCCGCACGAAGTCGTCCTTGCCCAGGGCCGTCAACTCGACCCGGATAGGGAACCGGCCCTGCAGTTCGGGCATCAGGTCGCTGACGGCGGTGCTGTGAAACGCGCCGGCCGCGATGAACAGAATGTGGTCCGTCTGCACCACACCGTGGCGCGTCGTCACCGCCGAGCCCTCGACGATCGGCAGCAGGTCGCGCTGCACGCCCTGACGCGACACATCCGGCCCGCGCCCGCCGCCGGCCCCACCTCCTTCGCCCCCAGGCGTGGCGATCTTGTCGATCTCATCCAGAAAGATGATCCCGCTTTCCTGCGTGCGGGTGATCGCCTCGGCCGTGATCTTCTCGCGGTCCAGCAGCTTGTCCGTCTCCTGCTCCAGCAGGATCGAGCGCGCCTCGGCCACCGTCAGCTTGCGCGTCCTGGTCTGCTCGGGCACGAGCTTTTCGAACATGCTGGCCATGTCCGGGTCCATCTGGTCCAGACCCATATTGGCGAACATGAGCGTGGCCGACGGACGCGAGCTGATCTTCAGCTCGATCTGCCGCTCGTTCAGCGCCCCGCTGGCCAGTTGCTCGCGCAGTTTCTGCCGCACCTCGGCCCGCCGCTGTCCCGACGCCTCGGTGGGCGTGTAATACGTCAGCGACGCCCCCCCCGACTCACCCGCTCCTGCGCCGGACGAACCGGGCAGCAGCAGGTCGACCAGCCGCTCCTCGACCGCCGCGGCCGCCTTCTCCCGCACCTGTTCGGACTGCTCGGCCCGAACCATCGACATCGCCTGGTCAAGAAGGTCACGGATCATCGATTCGACATCGCGCCCGTGATACCCGACCTCGGTGAACTTGCTGGCCTCGACCTTGACGAACGGCGCGCCCGTCAGCGTCGCCAGCCGGCGGGCGATCTCCGTCTTGCCCACGCCCGTGGGTCCGATCATCACGATGTTCTTGGGGTAGATATCGCGGGCGACGGTCTGGTCGCTCTGGGCCAGTTGCCGACGTCGCCAGCGGTTGCGGATGGCCACGGCCACGGCCCGCTTGGCGTCGGACTGCCCGATGATGTGGTGGTCCAGGGCTTCAACGATCTGCCGGGGCGTCAACGGAGTCATGGGCGGCTGCTTCTGTGTAGGGCGGGGTGTGGGGCAAGGCGGCTCACGCGGCGACCTGAGCCGTGGGCCGCGGAACATCGCATTCTAAAGCATTGACGTCCGCCGCGCCGCCGACGGTCTCGACGCCGTGGCCGCGGCGGCATGATCCGCACAACCGGCACAGACCGAACTGGCGGCGCTTCTGGCCGCGATGGAGTTATACCGTTGGGGTCGACGGGGGTGGGGGGCTAAACCGGGCAGGGCAAACCGACGATGTTCCGCAGGGCGGCAGGCGGTGGCTTCGCCGCCGCGGGGTCCGATAAAGGCCCATGCGGCTTGTCCGGCGCGGGGCGTCGAAGCAGGCCGCGCTGGCCGCGGGAGGTGGCGCAAGCGTCATGTGGTTCGGCCTGTCCAAAACGCGACTGTCTCCCGTCGGCATCGACTTTGGCGCCCGCCGCCTGAAGCTGCTGCAGATCACCCTGACTGATCCGCCGCGGATCATCGCCGCCGCCGCCATCGACCTGCCCGATGAAGCACGCCAGGATCCAGCCGCCCGACAGGCCTTCTACGCCGAACACCTGCCCAAGCTGCTCAAAGGCGGCGGCTTCCACGGCCGACGGGTCATGTGCTCCATGCCCGCCTACCAGACGCTCATCCAGCATCTGCAGGTCACCGGCAACGATCACGACGACCTGCGCGAGCAGGTGGCCGCGCATCTGCGAGGTCGGCTCAACGTTGACCCGGCCCGCATGGTGGTGCGCCACTTCCAGGTCGGCCAGATCGTCACCGATGGCGCCATGCGTCAGGAAGTCATCTGCCTCGCCGCGTCGCGCGACGTGGTGATGCGGTACGTGACGCTGATGAAACAACTGCGCCTCGACGTCGTGGGCATGCACAGCGAACCGCTGGCGCTGCTCGCCGCGTTCGGACATATGTTCCGCCGCGAGGCCGACAGCGAACGCACCACCGCGTTCATCGACATCGGCGCGGGCACCACCAAGGTGGTCGTGGCCCACGGCAGACAGATCGCCCTGGCCAAGTCGATCCACGTGCCCGCCGAGACCCTCGATCTTGAAGACGCCGACGGACAGGATGACGCGGCCGACCTGGCCGTTCAGCCGCACCGATCGAGCATCGCAGCGATGCCCGAGGCCGCCTCGAACGACCACACCGCCGCCGAAGCCTGCGGGCCGTTGGCCATGATCTCCGCGCAGATGCGCGCCGAAGCGGCGACCGCCCTGCGTGAGACGGACCCGGCCAGTGCCCGTCGTGCGGCCGTCGCGCCCAGACCAGCCGCCCACCTGAAGGTCAACGAGTCGCTGCAATGCCTCGTCGAGGAATTGCAGATGAGTATCCGTCATCATCAGCGGCTTTTCGCCGGTCGCGGCATTGAGCGGCTGGTGTTCCTCGGCGGCGGCGCGACGCGCACGGCCGTCTGCCAGCACATCGCCCGCAGCCTGCGCATCGGAGCCCAGCTTGGCGACCCGCTGGCCCGGCTGACGCGCGACGAGGGCGGCAAGACGCCTCCCGGCGTCGATCTGCGTCAGCCCCAGCCGGGCTTCGCCGTACCCGTGGGCCTGTGCCTGAGTGAACCGAACCTGTGATCCACCCATGAACCGCAAACCGCCGAGACCCGCGCCCTGAACGTTCATCGGCCCCGGTCCCGAATCCGACGGCCGACCCTGAGCAGAAAGACAGGCCATGCACGACACCAGCTTCCTGCCTGAAGAGTATCTGGACCGCAGGCTGCAACGCCGCACCAACGTCATCAGCCTTGTGCTGTTCGTCGTCGTCCTGGGCGTAGTGGTCTCGGCCTACTTCGTCACCGACCAGCAGCGCGCCGAGGTCAAGAGCCTGCAGGCTCAGGTCAACCAGCAGTTCGAGGACGCCGCCAAGCGACTGGAACAGCTTGACGAGCTGCAGCGCCGCAAGGACGCGATGATCCGCAAAGCCCAGGTCAGCGCCGCCCTCATCGAGCGCGTCCCGCGCAGCGTGCTCCTGGCCGAGATGATCAACAACATGCCCGCCACCCTGAGTCTGGTGGAGCTGGACCTGACGACGAAGATCCTTCAGACCGCGCCGCGTCCCAAGACGGCCATGGAAAAGGCCCGACAGGCCCAGCACGTGGAGGCCGCCAGTGAGCCCGAGGTGCCCGTCACCGAGGCGCCGATCTACATGATCGGCCTGGCGCCGACCGACGTCGAGGTGGCGCAGTTCATGACCGCCCTTGGCCAGTCTCCCATGTTCCGCGACGTGAACCTGGTTTACAGCGAAGAGGCCCAGATCGATGAACGCGTCATGCGGCGTTTCCGAGTCGAGATGATGCTCAACCAGCACATCGACCTCAAAACCCTGCGCGAACACGAGGACCAGACCCCCAACCTCAACCCGATGGGCGGCACGTTCCAGATCGACGTCAAGGGGCAACTGGTCTTCCCCGAAGCTGAAGCCGGCGACGGCGCCCCGACCCCGTGATAGCCCGGAAGAAAGGACTTGCCATGCGATTTGGACTTCGAGAGTTCGTCTTCCTGGTGCTGCTGCTGTCGATGCCGGTGGCGTCGTATTTCTTCGTCTTTGAGCCCCGCAACGCCCAGATTGAAGAGGCCAAGGAAGAGATCCGCCAGAAGCAGCTCAAGCTCAAGCAGCTTGAACAGGCCACCAAGACCATCGCCGACCTGGGCGAGGAAATCGACAAGCTCACCGAGGCGATCGAGCTCTTCGAGCAGAAGCTGCCCGACCAGCGCGAGGTGGAAGTGATTCTCCAGCAGGTGTGGGAGCTGGCGGCCGCGCAGAACCTGATGCCCAAGAGCGTCCGCACCGACAAACCCATCCGCCAGGCCCAGTACACCGAGTTGCCTATCAAGATGCTGATCTTCGGCAATTTCGACGGGTTCTACAGCTTCCTGCTCGAACTCGAGAAGCTTCCGCGCATCACGCAGCTGCCGAAGATGCGGCTGCGCAAGTTCGAAAGCGAGCAGGGTGAGATGCAGGCCGAAGTGGTGTTGAGCATCTTCTTCGAACCGGCGAGTGCGACGCCCATCGCTTCCGGGCAAGGGGGGCGGCCATGAGAATCCCTCACGAACCGGACATGCGCGACGCCGACGCGCTCGGCAACCGTATCGACGGTTCCCAAGCCGACCACGACGCCAAGCAGGCGTCGGTGGTGATGAGCCTGCACGGACTGGGCGGCCCCGAGGAACTGCCCGAGGCCGACGACTTGCAGTTCGACGAGGGCCGCCCCGGCTTTCGATCCGTCAGCCAGGGCACGCTGCTGATCGTTGTGGTGGCCCTGGTCGCCGCCGGCGCCCTCTATGCCATGCGGGCGACGCACAGCGACCTGGGCGGCTCCAACGTGAACAGCGCCGTCGAGGCCCGGGTTGAACAGGCCCTGGCCAAGCTCACGAGGCCCGACGCCTTGAGCAATGACGACCCGTTGCTGACGCACAACCTGACGCGCCTCTTCCGCGACACGGACGCGATCATCCAGGTCTTTGCCGTCGATCCCGCCCAGCAGCAGGTGCCCGTGACACGGCTCAAGAAAAACCCCTTCCGTGTTCATACCGCCCGCGCGGACGTATTGTCCGATCCCGACGCCGACGCCAAGGCCGCCGAACGCGAGCGAGCCAAGCTCAAGAAGAAGCTCATCGACGAATTCAAGACCTTGACGCTGCAGAGCGTGGTCGCCGGCCGCATTCCCATCGCCATGATCAGCAACCAGATGCATCGGGAGGGCGACGCGCTCGGCTCCTTCACCATCCGGGCCATCCGCACCACCGATCTGTCGGTCGAGCTGCTGGCCCATGACATGCTGTTTGTGCTGCGTATGAAGAGCAGCGGGAGCAACGACGGCCTGCGACGCGACCTGTTCACCCCCAACGACTGATCCGCGCCGCGGACCCGAGACGACGAGGCACCCTATGGCCGCCGATGGATTCCGCGATCTGCTTGATAAGTTTGACGCCATGGATGGGCGTTCGGCTGCGACCGGCGCCGGCCATGACGCCGATGGTGGTTTCACCGTCCCCGACGCCGCCGCTTTCAGCGAGTTGTGGACGCCGGAGACGGAACCGCCGCAGGCCGCCGCGGGCGACCTGGGCCAGATCCTCGTGCAGCGTGGCGTCATCACCGGGGCCCAGCTCACCAACGCCCGCACCGTCGCCCAGAAGAGCCCCGGCCGCGCTCTGGCCGACATCCTTTTCGAAATGGGCGCCGACGAACCGGCCATCCAGGCGGTCGTCGCCGAACTCGCGGGACTGGCGTTTGAGCGGCTGAAGCGCGAGGACGTCGAACTCAACCGGTTCGTCTCCAGGCTCGGGGCCGACTACTGCCTGACCCACGGCGTCCTGCCCATTCGCCAGGTGGGGCAGCGCATCCTTCTGGGCGTCACACACCCCGACAACGTCGTCATCATCGATGAAGCCCGCCATCGCCTGGGCGCGCCGACGAAGACCGTGGTCATCAGTCGCGTCGAGCTGGCCAGTCTGGTTGAAACGCTCAAGGAAGAGGAGTCCGGCGACGTCGCTGTCGATGACATCATCGAGGGCATCGAGGAAGACGACATCGAGGTCGTCGCACAGGAAGAGGAGGATCTCGACCTCGAGAAGGCCGCCACCCAGTCGCCGGTCATCCGCTTCGTCAACTATGTGATCTTCAACGCCATCAAGGAAGGTGCCAGCGACATCCACATTGAGCCGCAGGAAAAGAAACTCAAGGTGCGTCTGCGCATCGACGGCATCCTGTTCGAGATGATGAATCCGCCGCACCACATGCACGCAGCCATCCTCTCGCGCCTGAAGGTCATGTCCAACCTGGATATCTCCGAGCGCCGCCTGCCGCAGGACGGGCGCATCCGCGCCATGGTTCACGGCCGCAAGCTCGATCTGCGCCTGTCGACCCTACCCACCGCCCACGGCGAAAAGGCGGTGCTACGCATCCTCGACAACCGTTCGATCCAGGTCAGCCTTGAAGACCTGGGCATGAACGAGGACACACTCACCATCTGGCGCAACCAGATCGTGCAGCCGCACGGCATCATTCTCGTCACCGGGCCGACCGGCTCGGGCAAGACGACCACCCTTTACGCCTCGCTCAACAAGATGGACCGCGAGAAGCTCAACATCTCGACGGTCGAGGATCCGGTTGAATACCACCTGACCGGTGTGACGCAGGTGCAGACCCACGAGCGCATCGGCATGACCTTCGCCACCGCCCTCCGCGCCCTGCTGCGTCAGGACCCGGACGTGGTGATGGTCGGCGAAATCCGCGACGCGGAGACCGCCCGCATCGCCATCCAGGCGTCCATGACCGGGCACCTGGTGCTGTCCACACTGCACACCAATGACGCGCCAAGCTCCGTGACGCGGCTGATCAACATCGGTGTTGAGCCGTACCTTATCGGCGCGGCTCTCAACGGCATCCTGGCCCAGCGCCTGGTCCGCAAGGTCTGCGAGCACTGCAAGAAGCAGCAGCGTCCCTCCGAGCACATCGCCGAACATCTGGCCATGCACGGCATCGCCATGGACGAGGTGTGGTTCGGCGAGGGCTGCGATCGCTGCCGCGGCACGGGCTATTCCGGTCGACTGGGGCTCTACGAATTGCTCGTGCTCGACGATTTCCTGCGCGACAAGATCGCCGGCAATCCGAACGTCACCGAGTTTCGTCGCGTCTGCTCCGAGCGCGGCATGGTCAACCTGCGTGAGGACGGCTTCCAGAAGGTCGCCCGGGGCATGACTACGGTCGACGAAGTCCTGCGCGTGACTGAATCGACGATCTGATGCCTCCGCGCCGCCAACATCATTCCTTCAGCGACAGCCGAATCGCCACGCCGTTCGACAGCGTCGTCCCACGCCGCCCTTACGCTGCCTTGCGCTGTGTCGCCAGGTGCAAGCCCGTCCGGTGATCCGCCTCCACGTCAGGCCGCGACAGCCGCAACACCTGTCCGTACAAGCCGATCATCCGCTGCATGCGCAGCGCGAAGGTGTAGTGCCGCGCCACCCGTGCGGCTGCACGCTCGGCCAGAATCTCACGACGCGCGGAACTGACCACCAGCGGGGCGATCAGCGCCGGCCACCGCGACACATCCCCGGCCGGCAGCACCACCCCGCAGCGCCCGTCGTCGAGCATCTCCCGCACCGCCCCGACATCCGTCGCCGCGACCGGCGTCCGCAACGCCATCGCCTCCAGCACCGCGTTGGGCGCCCCCTCCGTGTGACTGGGCAGCAGCAGCATATCCATGGCTTCGAACAGACGGCGCGGATTGGCTTGCCAGCCCCAGAATCGCACGTGCGGCTCGATCTGCAGTGAGGCGGCCAGCGCGTGCAGGGCGGCCCGCTGCGGACCGTCGCCGACCACATGCAACTGCGCCTGCGGGTACCGCTGCCGCAGCGCCGCCAGGCAGTGCAGGGCCCGGTCGACGCCTTTCTCCGCGCTAAGACGCCCGACCACGCCGATCGCGCATCGTTCAGCGCCGATGCCCAGGGCGCGGCGTGCCTCGGCCGGTTCATATTGCCGAACGTAATCGTTCAGTTCGATGCCATTGGGCAGGTAGCTCACGCGATCGGACGCGACACCCGCTTCGCGGCACTGGTGCGCCAGCAGTGGACTCACCGCCGCCACACGTTCGTAGCGGCGCATCGCCCACAGGTCCAGACGCCGGTACAAGCGCGTTCGCCAGGTCTCGCCCGTCCATCCGTGGGCTGTGGTCACCAGTCGCATCGGCCACAGCCGCGCCAGGGCCAGCCCCAGCAGATTCGACTTGTAGTCGTGTCCGTGCCAGATCGTCACATGCCGCTCACGACAAAGCCGCAGCAGCGGGCCGATGACGCGCACGTCCAGCGGCCCCGATTCGGCGATGGTCCACAGCGGGCAGCCCAGCGTCTGCGCCTGACTCCTGATGACTTCGATTCCCGTGTCGCCGCGCGGGTGCAGGTAAACCGCGCCCATCCGCAGACCCTGTTCACGGGCATAGCGGGCCGAGCGCAGAATCGTCTTGTCCGGCCCTCCGCCACAGCCCGCCACCACGCGCGCGTGCAGCACCATCGGACGTCGTGGCGCCAGGGTGGGACTTGCATGACGTTGACTTGCTGTACCAAACACGCGTAGGGGTCTCCACCTGAGGGTGAGCGGCAGAATCGCTGGCGTCACACCATGAAGCCCGGGCATGTGGCGCAGGCGGCGGTCTTCAGGTCGCCATCGCCCACCGGTCTGCGGAAACTGCGCCGCGACAGGCGGTAGGCGCGGCCATTCCACACCTTGCGGAACGGCGTCTGAAATACGTTGCCCATGTCCTCGTCCGGATGAAAGCTGCCGCAGCACAGCGACACGTTGCCGTCCCAGTTGATGACGCTCGCCTGCCACGGCCAGGCGCAGTCGAAGGCCTTGCGGCCGTTCCACGCGCCGGCTTCGTACTTGCCCTCGAGCATCTGCTCATACGCATCGAGCACATACGTCTTGTCACTGGGCAGCCAGTGCCGCAGGTGCTCCAGCCGCTTCTTGGCCAGAACATCTTCGGCCAGCCCCAGCGGCACGAGATTCTGGTCGTGGCCCAGAAATCGCACGTTCAGCGACGGCATGGAGAACACGGCCTTGCAGCCCAGATCGTCGGCCAGCCTCTGAAATGCGGCCTTCTCATGCTCATTGTGGCGCGTGACCACGAAGTTCAGCTGGATCGCCGGTGTGGCTGAGCCCAGGCGGTCGCGCGTGGCCACCAGCAGCCGCACCTTCTCCACGGACTCGGCGAAGGTCTTACCCGGCTGGTAAAGCTCGTACGTCGCCTGCGAGGCGCCATGCAGCGAGCAGGTGAGCATGTCCAGCCCGCTTTCGACGATCGCCTCAGCCTGCCCCTTGCCCGGCTTGAAGGCGTGCAGGTTCGAGCTCAGGTACGTCCAGATGCCCGCGTCGTGGGCGTAGCGAACCATCCTGTAGATGTCCGGCACGATCAGCGGGTCGCCCCACATTGATAGGTCCAGCACGTACAGCGATCCCTTGAGCTGGTCGATCAGCGCCTTGAACTGCTCGAAACCCATCTTGCCCTTGGGTCGACCTTTCAGGCCGATGCCGGTAGGGCAAAGCTGGCAGTGGGTGTTGCAGATGTTGGTCGACTCGATCTTCATGCGGTAGGGCAGGCCGATGACCCGCTGCGTCTTGAAGTGGAACTGCACATTGACCATCGCCATGTTCACCAGCTTACGCAGCGTCAGGTACCGGCGATTGCGCCAGACGTGAAAGACGCCGCGGGCCAGGAAATCCAGTCCGTGCACCACCCGCCGGGCCGCGCGGCTGCGCAGCCGTCGCTGCTTGAGCCGATCGGTGAAGCGCACCGAGCGGGCCAGTTGGCTGTCAAGCGTGACCGAAAGGCTGCTCATGGAACAGGTCTCCGTGTCAGACCGCCAGGCCCGGGTTGCGGGGCGCCGGCGTGCGAGGCGACGGATGGGGGTGCCGATGGACAGGCGTCTCGACGGCCGCGGCCCCGGCGTCCATTTCCTCCAGACGTCGGCCCAGCAGCGTCGGCAGCAGGGCGGCCAGCACCATCAACAGCCACGGCAGCTCGAAAAGCTCCAGCGACAGAAACACCGCGCCGGCCGCATAGATGACCAGACTCCCCGCCGCCCCCAGACTCACCATCGCCGTCAGATGCAATTCATCAAGCGTCGCCCGCATCGGCTCGTCGGGCTCGGCGTCGCCCAGAGCCAGTTCGATGTCATCGATACGCTCCTGGCATAGCGCGTGGCTGCGACGCAGACCACCGAACGACAGTCCCAGCAATCCCAGGTATACGACCATGGCGGGAATCCCCGAGTCGGCGGCGACCTGCAGGTACTGGCTATGAATGGTGCGACCGTAGGTGTCGGCCCCGAAGTTGTGCGACAGATAGCGCGAGTTGCGGATGCCCTGGCCGAACAGCGGCCGATCCCAGGCGATTGCCCAGCCGGCCTTCCAACTGTCCAGCCGCGACTGCGCGCTGCGGTCGCCTTCGATCCGCGTCGTCGAGAAAAACCGCGCCCGAATCTCGGGCCCGGCCAGGGTCAGGACGACCAAGCCCACCGCCAACGAGGCGCCGATCGCCTGCATCTTCGAGCGATGACGCCACACCAGCCACGCACCGCCGACGATCGCGGCGACCATCGCCCCGCGCGAGTAGCTCATCAGCACCGAGTGAATCATGAAGATGCCCAGCAGCCAGCAGCCGAACCGCTGCCAGCGCCGCCGCGCCGCCAGACCGATCGTGTACGCCAGCGGAATGCCCATCGCCACCAGCAGGCCCGCGCCGTTGTTGTCCAGACCCCCGAACCCGTAATGGTAGATATCCAGCCGGCCGTCGATGAAATACAGGTAGTTGATCTCGTACGCCAGGTACCCGATCACCAGCATCACCGTGATGACCAGCACCCGGATCTGCCAGAGCTGATCGATCACCATCGCCGCCAGCAGGGCCAGGAAAATGATCTTGGCGTACTCGATGCCGTACGCCTGCGCGACGGTCGACTCCGTGGCGGTCAGGTAGCTGAGCATCAGCAGCAGCGAGAACACGCCGGTGAGCGCGATGAACCAGTTGAATCGCGCCGTCTTGAGCACGCGCGGCAGCGTCAGCAGTGTGCCGGCCACCGCTATCAGCGCCGCCGCCAGCGACCAGCGCACCTCCATGGGCAGCGACCAGTCCCACAGGAACTGCGGCCGCAGCACCGCCAGACCGTAGTAGAGCAGCACACCCCAGAACGGGTGATACAGGCAGCCGATCCCGCCCAGGGTGGTGATGGCGGCGAGAAACAACAGATGCTTCATGACGGCTCATCCCTCAGGCGACGGCCAGCGATCTCTACCGCCTGACCGCGCCGATCAGCCCCTACAACCGTTAAAGTCGGCATCTTTCCCCGCCCGCTTAACCCGTGGGAGGGCACGCAATGATCCACCCTGCCGCGGGCGTTATCGTCGGCTACTGCCACTGCGGACGCCCGCCTCCCTCACGCCACATCGCGCAGCCGCGCCATACGCTGATGAACCGCCTCGGCGTCCGGTAACACCGCGCCGCCGGCGCCCTCGACTCCGCCCCAGCTCGTCGGCCGGGCGAACAACGCCGCCGCGGCGATCACCGCCTGCAGCCCGATCACCGGCCAGCGGAACCGCTCCAGCCCGTTGGTCTGCGTCGCCAGCACGAAGTAGAACACCATGCCCCCCAGCAGCAGGGCCGCACGCCAGCGCCCGACCCACAACAGTCGCAGCAACCCCACGCCCGTCATCAGCGCCAGCAGCCCGTTGGCCCCCATCCAGATCAGCGCCGCCCACAACCGCCCCAGGTGTCCGGCATCCTCAGCCGTGATCTGCCCGCTCAGCAGTTGATCGCGCAGACCGCTCGATACATACGTCCAGCCCACCCGTTCGTACAGCGTGCCCAGCGAATGGTCGGTGAAAAACTTCACTGCGCTGCGCCCCAGCAACCGGGCGTATAAGGCCGGCTCGGCCTTGATCTGCTCGCGCGCCATCTGCCGCGCCGCGTCCATCACCCGCACGTCCGGCCCCGACGCCGTCAGCCGTCCGCCCAGCTCCGTGTGCAGTTGCGCCACTTCGGTCGGCCAGTCGTGATACGCATCGCCGCCGCGCTTGGCGATCCGTACATGCGCGGCCGTGTAGTACAGCCCATTGACCGCGGGCACCGTGCTGAGCGTGAAGCCTGCGCCCACCTTGGCGTTGCGCCACATCCACAGGCCCGTCGGCAGCAGGCTCGCCATCAGCAGCACGACTGCGCACGCGATGCCGTCCGCCGCGTGCCCCCGCCGCGTCACGTTCGCCGCCGCCAGCCACATCGCCCCGGCCAGTCCCAGCAGCACGCCCACCGGCCGCACCAGCGCCGCCAGGCCCAGTACCAGTCCAGCCGCCGCCGCGTGCCGCACGCTCTTGTCGCGCCGCACCAGCAGGTACACGCCCGCCAGCAGCAATGTCGTAAAGAGCGTCTCCGCCAGCACGCTGTTTGGCGCGATCCAGCCGGCCGGATGCAGCGCCGCGATCCCCGCCGCCAGCATCGCCGCCCGCCGCGAACCGATCAGCCGCAGACTCGCCGCATACACGAACCACACGCCCAGCACCGACAACCCGCACTGCACCCAGAGCACCGCGTGCATCGGCCAGCCCAACTCCTTCACCGCCGCGATCAGCCATGGATACCCCGGCGTGCGAAACACTTCCGGCCGCAGTCCGTTCGCGTCGGCGGCCGGCAGCTCGCCGCGCTGCTGCGCGAGATACGCCAGCCCCGCATGCACGATGCCGTCTTCTTCCGCCTTCGCGAATGAGCCGTGCTCGATCAGGTTGTCCGCCAGCCGCACATACCGGCGTGAGTCCGGCTCCATCGCGCGTTCAAAATCCTGCGACGGCCCGATCAGCCAAAGACCGCCGCGCACCAGCAGCGCGATCGTCAGCAATAGCAGCAGGGCGTGCCGGTTCGCGGCGCTGCCGCGCGGGCGAGGGTCGTGACGCGGGGCCGCATCGTCCGATATCCGCATGTCTTCCATGGCCGGTCCTCGTCTGGCGCGCAGTTCGCGCAGGCGTTACAACCGACCCCATCGGCACAATCCCAACCGGCCTTGACCCCGCCGCATCCCAACGGGCCCCACATCCCTCACCCCAACCCTCTCCCTCGCAGGGAGAGGGGGTAGGACGGTGGCCATCCATCCCGAGGCTCACGGACTTCCTTTTCTTAAAGCTGGATTGCTGCGCATATCCGGCTGCGGGTTCATGGAACGACATCGTGCGAAACGCGGTCGATTCCGCTCAACCGCAATCGCAAATCGCCAATTCCCTTCACACCGCCGCGGCTTCGTGCTCGAAGCAGATCTGCCCCAGGGCGTCGCAGGCGTATTTGATGTCGCGCTTGTTGAGGAAGGGGCCGAAGCTGAAGCGCGTCATCCCCGCGACGGCGTGGGTGCCGAAGGTCATATGGGCCAGCGGAGCGCAGTGGATGCCCGAGCGTGTGAGGATGCCGTACCGCTGCTCCAGCAGGTCGGACAGCGCCTGCGGCTGATCGATGCCGTCAATGCGTACCGAGAATACGCCACAGCGGTCCTTCACGCCCTGGGGGCCGAAGTAGCGCAGACCGGGCATCGCGCCGGTGTCGGTCAGGCCTTCGATCATCGCGCGGACAAGCTCACGCTCGTGGGTCCAGAGCGGGTCGATGCCCTGGTCGAGCACCCACTTCACGCCTTCGCTCAGGCCGATGATGCCGATCGCGTTGTGTGAGCCGCACTCGAAGCGGTCGGGCAGGAAGGTCGGCTGCACATCCTGCTCGCTGACGCTGCCGGTGCCGCCCTCGCGGATGGTGAGCATGTGCCCCTCGACGCCCGGCCGAATGTAAAGCGCCCCGGTGCCCAGCGGCCCAAGCAGCCCCTTGTGGCCGGGAAAGGCGAGCAGGTCGATGAAATCCTGCCGCACGTCCACGGGCACGTGGCCGACGGTCTGCGCGCCGTCGACGAGGTAGAACACCCCATGCTCGCGGGCGATGCGGCCGACCTCGCGGATCGGCTGCAGCGTGCCCGAGACGTTCGACCCATGCACGAGGGCGATCAGCCGCGTGTGGGGCTGGATCGCCTTGGCGATGTCGTCGGGGTCGACCAGGCCGGTCACCGGGTCGCAGGTGACGCGCGTCTGCTCGACGCCGAGGCGCGTGGCCAGCTCGTTGAACGGTCTCAGCACGGAGTTGTGATCCAGCCAGGTGGTGATCATGTGATCGCCCGGGCGGATCAGGCCGCGGATGGCCAGGTTCAGGCCGTCGGTCGTGTTGAGCGTGAAGATGACGTGGTCGGGGCTTTCGCCGCCGATAAGCGTGTTGATGCGTTGACGGCACACGTGCATCAACCGCCCGGCCTCGCGGGCTTCGGCATAGGCGCCGCGCCCGGGGCTGGCGCCGAGCTGCGTGGCGAAATGCATCATCGCGTCGTGGACGGCCGGCGGCTTGGGGAAGCTGGTGGCGGCGTTGTCCATGTAGAGGCGTCGCGGCGCGTGGGCGTCTTGGCGGGCGCTGGCGGCGGCGGCGGAGGTTGTCTTCGGGGTATCGGCGGTCACAGTGTCACGCATTCCGAGGCAAAACAGGCGAAAAAAGCGGTGCGAGCCATCGGGCGGTCCGTCAACAGGAGATTGTAGACCGCTGGGCGGACAGTACAAAGCCGCTGCGGTTCGCTGCGGCCCACGCCCTGACCGCGGCCGTCTCCGTGCGGGTGGTCATGTGTGCGTGACCACCAGCAGCAGGATGCCGAGCACGAGGATGCCAGCCGCGATCCCCACCGACAGCCACAGGCCGTGCGCCACCGACGCCCCCGGCGCCCGCACGCGCATGCCGCGGCCGGTCGGCTGAATCGCGCTGGACGTCGCCTCGCCGGCGGCCATTTCGACATCCAGTGCGGAGACGAACTGCCGCAGCGTTCGGCCGTCATCCGCCCCGCCGGCCTGCGGCTGGGCGAGGGCGGCGAACATCCGCATGGCGTGATTGACCTGCACGGCTGGCGGTCGCGCCCCGGCGCGCGTGGGCGGCGACTCGGGCCGCGGCGGGGAGGGCGGGGTCGTGTCGCGTGCGAGGGCGGTGATTGCCGACGGTGAGGTAGCCCGATGGCGGCCTTCGTCGGGATCGACTTCCAATGGCTCACCCAGGGCGATCGGCGACGGGGCCGCCGCGGCGTCTTCCTGTAAACGCTGACGCTTTTCGCGTATCTGCCGCTGCGCCTCGGCCGCCGCCTGAGCGGTGGGATATTGCAGGCCCAGTTCGTTGCGCTGCATCGGGCGGACGAACAGCGTGCCGCATGCCTCACACGACGACCCGAGCGGGTCGACCTGGCGGCCGCAGCGGTGGCACAGGCCCAGCAGGTGGGCCACACCCGGCGCGTGACGGGCGAATGTCCACCATTGGCGTGTCGTCGGTCCGCGGACAATCGAGTCGGGGCGGATGCGACCGCCCTGGGCCCGGCGGACGATCACCTCGTAGCTGCAACCGGGCAGGAAAGGCTGCTGGGGATCGCGCACAAACCACGGGCCCATCGTGGTCTGCGTGGCGTCGCGACTGAGGGCCTCGAACAGGCCCCCGCACTGGCGGCATCGCGGGGCGACCGGCTGAACTTCGCCACAGTAGGGGCACAGCAGATGTCTGTCGGCGTCGGACATCGGATCACTCGCTGGCGTGTATGTGTAACACGTTGACACGCCCTTCGGCCGCTCATAGCGTGGCACGCCATGAACCACCAACTTCTGTCCGCGGCCGTCGACCGCACCGTCCCGGCCTGGAAGGCCGGCTTGGCGGGGCCGCAACTTGCATGGCGGCGGGTGTGGCCTGTGTACGGTCTGCTGACCCTCGGCGCCATCCTGGTCGGCTGCGCGACCGAGGCCGGCGGCGGCGCGTCGGCGGGCGGGACGAGCCTCCAGTCTAACGCCGTGACGACCGGGAAACCAGCCTCGACGACCGGCGGCGAACTGCCCAACGCCCTGGCGCTTTACAGCGGCGGGACGATCACCCTGGCCGACCTGCGGGCTCCGCTGTTCGAGGCCGCCGGCGGGCAGATCCTCGCGGAGACCCTGCTTGACCGGCTCGTGCAGCGCACCCTGGCTGAGCGCGGCCTGACGCGGGCTGTGGATGACGATGCCCTCGAACGCGAGCGAGCCATCCTGCTGCGAACCCTCAGCCCCAATACGACGGCCGCGACGGACGGCGACCTTGACCAGGGCGCCCGCATCCTCGACGAACTGCGTCAGCGTCGCGGCCTGGGGTCTCAGCGTTTCGCGGATCTGCTGCGCCGCAACGCCGGCCTGCGCCTTCTGGTCGCCGACCAGGTCACCGTCACGGACATCGCCCTCGAGCAGGCGTATCAGCTTCAGTACGGCCAGCGTTACCAGGCCCGGCTCATCACCACGCCGGCCTTCAACGAAGCCGTGGCCGTGGTCCGCGCCGCCCGGGCGGGTGAGTCGTTCGTCGATCTTGCCATCGAGCACAGCACCGATGTAAGCCGTCAGCAGGGCGGCCGGCTCGAGCCGATCAGCGTGGCGGACGCCAGTTACCCGCTGGCGATCCGCACCGCCTTGTCGCAGATGCAGCCGGGACAGGTCAGTGAGCCCATCGCCCTGGAGCAGGGTTTCGCCGTGCTCCTGCTGGAACGAACGATCGCGCCGGACGCGGTACAATTGGAGTCTGTGCGGGACGAACTGACCCGGCGCGTGCGCCTTCAGGCCGAAGCGGTGCTCATGCAACAGCTCGCCCGCGACCTGCTCGCCAACGCCCAGGTGCTTGTTCTGGATCCGACCCTGCAAAAGAGCTGGACCCAGCAACGCGGCAGGGTTGAGCCGTGAAAAGGCAGTCCAGAGTCCGCCGGCCTGCCGTCACCGTCTCCACCACAGCCGGATTGCCGTGCGGTCCGGCTACCGCCCAAGCGTGACCGTCGTGTCTCGAACTATTGAAAGTCAGCAATCCGAAATCGAAAATCGCTCGCCATGAACATCAAACTCGCCAGTCGCATCGAACGTCTGCCGCCCTACGTGCTCGGCCGCCTGAAGAACATGATCCATGATCGCCGCCAGGCCGGCGCGGACGTCATCGACATGAACATGGGCAACCCCACGGACGCGCCGCCGGACGCGGTTGTCGACAAAATCCGCGAGGCGGTGCTCGACCCGCGCAACAGCCGGTACTCGGTCTCGGCGGGCGTCTATAACCTGCGCCGTGATATGGCCCGCAAGTACGAGCGCCGCTGGGGCGTCGAGCTGGACCCCGAGACCGAGGTCATCGCCACCATCGGCTCCAAGGAAGGGTTCAGCCACATGTGCCTGGCCCTGTTGGGGCCCGGCGACATCGCCGTCGTCGCCGATCCGGCGTTTCAAATCCACACCTATGCCGTCGTGCTCGCCGGCGCTTCGACTGTAAGTGTTCCTCTCGGCAACGATGAGGCGTTCCTCGATCGCATCGAAAGCGTGCTCGCCCACCTGACGCCCAAGCCCAAGGTCGTCATCCTCAACTACCCGCACAACCCGACGACGATGACCGTCGAGCCCGATTTCTTCGACCGCGTCGTCGAGCTGGCCGCCCGGCACCAGGTGATGATCCTGCACGACTTCGCCTATGGCGAGACGTGCTTCGACGACTACAAGGCTCCGAGCTACCTGCAGGCCCCGGGCGCGAAGGAGTATGGCGTCGAGTTCACCACGCTCAGCAAGCCGTATTCGATGGCCGGCTGGCGCATCGGCTTCTGCTGCGGGCACCCGCAGATGATCAAGGCCCTGGCCACGATCAAGGGCTACTACGACTACGGCATCTTCCAGGCCGTGCAGATCGCCGCGATCATCGCCATGCGCGAGGGCGACAAGTTCGTCCAGCAGCAGGCGAAAGTCTACGAGCAGCGACGCGACGTGCTGGTGCGCGGCCTGCAGCGCCTGGGCTGGGAGGTCGACAGCCCGCGGGCGACGATGTTCGTCTGGGCGAAGGTGAGCGCCGAACATCTTGCGCCCTATAAGGGCTCAACCAATGAGTTCTGTCTGGCCATGGTCGACCAGGCCGACGTCGCCATGACCCCCGGCGCCGCTTTCGGCGAACTGGGCGAAGGCTACGTCCGCATGGCGCTTGTTGAAAACGAACAGCGCATCAGGCAAGCCCTGCGCCAGCTCAGCCGCGTCCTGCAGAAGCCCGCGACGGTGGGGTGAGGGGGCGGCATTTTCGATCGGTGATTTTCGATTGCCGATTTTCTGGAGTGCGGGAGTCAGGGATGGGTAGCAGCCGGACTGCTACGCAGTCCGGTCCGGATTGCGCAGCAATCCGGCTGTTGGCACGGATCAGTTGTCGTCAGCGAGCCACTCGACGGGGTAGGACCATGCTTGGTGATCTTTTCCTTGCCCTCTATCATCTTCTGTCCGCTCTCGCGAAGCGTCTAGCGCAACGTGTCTTTGGGCCTGAGCTGCGGGTCGACCATTTAAGTGACGCTCAGCGCGAGACGCTTCACAGCATGCGCGTCGATCGTGTCTCCTCGCGCGTGTGGATGGCTGTGGCCCTGGGCGTGACAGTCCTTCTGCCAGCGGCTGTGCTTCTGCTCGTCATCTTCGGGCGCGAGTGGCCTTGGATTCTCGTTGCCGTCGTTGTGAGCGGAGTCTTCGTCGTCCCGGTGGCTGAGTTCATGGATTACGGATGGCATCGACACCGGCTCGTGCGTGACTTGATTCGCATCGCGCCCCTACCAACATGTCCGACGTGTGGCTACGACTGTCGCCACACCCCATCGCTTACGTGTCCGGAGTGTGGCACAAAGGTTCGACTCGGCGGGCTGCCGGATGTCCCGGGATGATAATTCGTGCGTTCGGACTGACTGCCTGAGACACGGCGGGCATAGACACCCACAAGGCAAAGCCCTGTTGTCAGTCCTTCGAGTCCGCCGCGTCGGCAGATTCCGACTTCCCCGCCGCTGGCGTCTGCTGTTGGCGGACCTTGTCGATGACCTTGAGGAAGACCGGCTCGGAGGGCGGGTCGGGATCGACGTGGGCGGGCGGCGCGGCGGGTCTGGTCTTGCCGGGCTGCGAGGCGGCAGGCGACGGTGGAGCCGCGGGGGCGCTGGCGACGGGCGCGGGCGACTGGGCCGGCGCTACGGGGGCAGCGGCGGCGGGAGTGGGCGTTGCGGGCGGCGCGGCAGTCGTCATTGCCGTCGTCATGGCCGTCGAAACGACTTGAGGGGCGGGTGCCGCGGGCGTGCACTGCTGCTTCGCGGCCGCGACGTCGCGCTTGGCGATCTGGCTGACGCCGGACTCCAGCAGCGTTCGGCTCTGCTCGACGAGGGCCTCGGCCCGCTTGACCATCATGCCGATGCGCTTTTCGATCTCACCCCAGCGGTACTGAAGCTGCTCGATGCGGCCTTCCATCTTCTCGAGGCGGTCGCCGATCTGGTCGCCGAACTCGCCCATCCACTCGTCATAGCTGCGGAAGCTGCGGGCGACGTCGCTGTGCAGGTCTTCGCGAAGCTGCTCCTGAGCATGGCGGAGATCTTCGACGATGTGCTGCTGCCCGCTGACGTGAGCCTCGGCCGCTTTGAAAAGCTGCATACCCAGGCGGATGCGCTGCTCGGCTTGGGCCTGGACGCGGCGAAGGGCGGCGAGCTTCTCATCCGGCGGCAGACCCTCGATGCCGTCCACGCCGGTGATGACGGGCTGGCCGGCGATGACCGGTTTGCCCACCACGGGCTGGGCCTGAGGGGAGCCGGTTGTCGCGGCCCCGCTCCCGGCGGAATCTGTGGCGGCGGACTTGGCGCGCTGCATATGAAGATCTTCCCTTGATGAACCAAGATCGGCTGGCGAGGCCGGGAGACTGCAAAATCGGCAGACGGCCGCACTATCGCGGGGAGGGGCGCGGTCCGGTAAGCTGGGCCGCCATGAAGCTCAGCGACGTCTTGACGGTTCTGGAACGCCTCGCCCCGCCGGCTCTGGCCGAGGGCTGGGACAAGGTCGGCCTGGCGGTGGGCGACCTGACGGGCCGCGGCCGCGACGTGAGGCGGGGGCTGCTGTGCATCGATCTGACCGAGGCGGTGCTGGACGAAGCGATCGCCGCGAAGGCCGAGCTGATCGTCGCTTACCACCCGCCGATCTTCGAGCCATTGGCCGCAATCACCAGCCACGACCCCCGGCAATGTCTGATCCTGCGGGCGGTCGAGCATCGCATCGCGGTCTACAGCCCGCACACCGCCCTCGATGCCGCAGCCGACGGAGTGAATGACTGGCTGGCGCAGGGCATCATGGGCGGGCAGCGCGGCAAGGCCGCGGCCGACGTTCGCGCGATCCGACCCGCGGGCGACACGGCAGTTGGGCAGGTCAAGATCGTGACGTTTGTCCCGAAGCAGGCGGTCGACGCGGTGCGGGCGGCGATGTCGCGTGCCGGGGCCGGCCGCATTGGGGCATACAGCGAATGCTCGTTCGAGTCGGACGGCGAGGGCACCTTCCGCGGTGATGCGTCGACGAACCCGGCCGTGGGTCGAGCCGGTCGATTCGAACGCGTCGAGGAACGACGGCTGGAAATGGTCTGCCCCACCGCGCGCGTGGGCGAGACGGTCGCGGCTCTGCGTGAGGCGCATCCTTACGAGCAGCCGGCCATTGATGTCTATCCGTTACGGCCAGCGTTTGAGGATGAGCAGACCGTCGCGGTCGGACAGGGCCGGATCTGCTCGCTGGCGCGTCCGCTGACGATGGGGACGCTGCTGAGCCTGATTAAGAGGCGCCTCGGCGTGCGGCTGCTGGAGGTCGCCGAGCCGGCCGGTCAGACAAAAGTGGCGTGCATCGGGATTTGCGCGGGCGCCGGCGGCAGCCTGCTAGCCGAGGCGGACGCGGTCGCGAGGACTGCCTGGGGCGGGGGCATCGACGTATTTTTCACCGGCGAGATGCGGCATCATGACCTGCTGGCGGCCCGCGGGCGGGGGATCGCGGTGGTGCTCGCCGGGCACACCCAGACCGAGCGACCCTATCTGTCGGTATTGCGTCGGAGGCTGGCCAAGGCGATCGGCGGGCTGCACTGGACGGTCAGCAAGGCGGATCGGCCGCCGGCGAGGTTGCGTTAACGCCCGAGTGGCCCGCCGCGGGGGCCATGCCCTTGGCAGCCGCAGGCCGCATCGTTAGAATGCCCCGCTCGCCTTGCAGGCGAGAAACCGCAACCGTCGCCCCATGAGCGGAGGGCCGCAAGCGTGGGGCTGCCAACCCAGGACGGAGGATTGACGCATGGCCATGTCCCGCTTTTCCGGCCCGCCGCGGCCGAAGATCGTGGTCACCAGCAGCACCGGCGACTTGTACGTGGATTACCGCCGCGTCGAGGATCTGCGCCGCCTGCTGACCCCCAACGGCAAGATCCAGGGCCGCAAACGCACCGGCTTCACCGCACGTGAGCAACGGCTGGCCGCCCAAGCGGTCAAACGCGCCCGCTACATGGCCCTGCTGCCCTACACCTCGATGACGGTATAGGCATCGCCGATTTGCGATCTGTGATGCTGCCGCCGGATCGCCCCGCCGAGCCGGCGGCAGCGCGGCGGCGATGTCCGCGCGGCGAGGCCCCCGCGCTGCGGCGGCGCGTCAAGGTTGTCGTGTCGCCGCGCGTGCTCCGTCGTGTTTCACGGTCTCATTTTGCCTCGCATTTTTCATTTTTCATTCTGCATTTTTCAAT
>CAZCWM010000004.1:0-309431 GCA_964502445.1 uncultured Phycisphaeraceae bacterium
GTGCTGGCGGAGGCGGGAGAAGAAAAAATTCGCGCAGGCAGCGAAAAATCGTGAGAAGGGCGGCGATTCCCGGCCGCGCGTGTGCGCACGAAGGAGGCGGGGAGGGGCGCGGCGCGAGAAACGGTATCCGACACCGTTTTGGGGGGCGATGCGGGGACGTGCGCGGCGTGGCACGGGTGCGCTTCGCGACTTCAACGCGCTGGGGCGGTGAAACCTGTCGAAAGATTGCAGCTGAGAGGCTTACGGCTTCGCGTCAACGACAGCGCCCGGTTGCGGGCCCCGCGCGGCGGGTAAACAGGCCGGCCAGGAGCAGCAGCAGGGTGACCGTCGCCGGCTCGGGGATGGCAGCGACGTCGAGCCACGCCGTCTCCTGGTCGCCGCCGATGATGCTGAACGCGGCGACCAGATTGTCCGTCAGATAGAGGGAATCAAGGTTGGAAATATCCACTTCAAGCGGCTGGGCCATGGAACGGAGCGTGAGATAGTCCACGGGGAACTGGTAGGCGTAAAGCGGGATGTCAAGCGCGCCGTTGTAGGAAAAGACCTGTGCGGGATCAAGGACGTAAGCATCGCCGGCGGAAACGCTTGTGACACCGAGGATGTCGAACATGGCGGTGGGGTTGATCTCCTGGCGCAGAAGGAACTGAAGGAGCATGGTGCCTCCACCCAGTGGATCGTTCATGAGGGACATGCCCTCTTCGGTGTTCGGGTCGTAGGCGAGGCTGACGCCATCGGCGAACAGGTCGAAGCCGCCGTCGGCCGAGACGATGTTGGCGGCTTTGATGTTGGCCTTCCACTTGCCGTCGCGCAGCCAGGCCTGCCCGCCGTGGCCGGTGTTGTAGATCATGAGCTTGTCGTTGGCGTCGGGGATGTTGCCTCCGACGGCGCCGCCGGTGGAGAACTTTTCGCCGCGGAGGGCGTTGAGCCAGGTGTCGCGCGTGTTCGGCCCGTCGATGAAGGGCTCGTAGCTGATGGTCGAGTCCAGGCCGGACCAGTCGGGCAGGTATCCGCCGAACGCCTCGTTGCCATAGAGCACGACGATGTTGTCGGCCGGGACGCCGAAGTCATCGCGCAGCGAGTCGTACAGGCGGGCGATGTTGGCGCCGTGGCGCGGGTCGGGGGCGCTCCAGGCGACGAGGATGGCGTACTGGGCGGAATTGCCCGCGCCGGCGGTGTGGGTGAAGGTGCGTGTGCCGTTGGCGCCGGTGCCGGCATTGAGGTCGGCCAGGCTGTCGCGGGTGTAGTAGTGCGGATGTTCCAGGCCGGCGGTCGTGTTATTGGAGGAGAAGGGATCCTTGCTTATGCCGTCGCCTCCGACGGCCGCGTGGCCAAACCAGTCCTGCACGCCGTTGGCGCTGCGGCCCCTCATCGAGTCGTGGTAGGCGCGGGTGAAGTTGTCCAGGGACTTGAAGTAGTCGAAGTAAGCGCCGCTGTTGTCCTTGTTGTAGGCGACCTCGTCGTAGCGTGCCGCCGAGGCGGCGGTGAGGCTCGCCGGACCGCTGTTTTCGAGATTGTCGAGGAACCCGCCGCCGAAGCACTGCTGGAAGATTGAGTCGACGCTGGCGGCGGTGACGTGGGTCCGCAGGTCGTTGGCGTACTGGAAGTCCCAGGCGGCGATGGAGCGGCCGGCGGGGTTGTTGTCACGCACGAAGGAATGATGCGTGTTGGGTTCGTCAAGACTCGGCCCAACGAACCACCAGGAGCCGGCCTGGGCTGGGGGCGCGATGACGAAGCAGGCGAGCAGGGCGAGCGCCCAGCGCACGATGAGTCGGTTGGATGTGTTCATTGAGATTCCCCCCCCACCAAGGCTGAAGACAGGACGCCGGCCTGGCCCGTGATCTGCCGCCAAGACAAGAGACGGTTGGCACTTATAACGATCGCTGGCCTCTGGCCCCACGATATCACCAGCCATGCGGTGAGGGCAAGACTTTTCTGCACAAGACCCGCGCGGCGGATTCGAGCCGGGGCTTCTGCGAAGGGCCACGGATGAACACAGATGAAGAAGACCAGAAGTTGAACCGCCCAGACGCCAAGAAGGAGGGGGAAGGGATTGCCAAGGAAGGCGGGAAGCCAGGAATCCAGGAAGAAGAGGTTCACCACGGCGACCCGGAGGGCACGGAGGAAGGCAGGAGGATTAGGAAAGCAGGAAGAGGGGGAGAGAGGCGCAGAGGCGCGCGGCTGTGGCGGCGCAGCGCTTTGCCACAGGCACCCAGCGGGTTCGGGTGGAGATTTCCGCGGGCTTGCGCCCTCCGCATCCGCGTTGATCGGCGTTTATATGCGGCTTGTCTCTTTGTCGGATGGGGCGATCTTTGATCGCCAGCTTTGCGGGGCGGTTCAAGGTGGCCGGGTTCACCCGATGCGGTCGGCGCCGAAGTGGGGGCGCAGGGGCTGCGGGACGGTGATGCTGCCGTCTTCGTTCTGGTACATCTCGAGGATGGGGATGAGGATGCGGGGGCTGGCGGCGACGGTGTTGTTCAGGGCGTGGCAGACGACCGCGCCTTTGCTCTTGCCGTCCGGTCCGGGAGCGGGCCGGTAGCGCAGGTTCAGGCGGCGGCACTGGTAGTCGTAGAGGCGGCTGGCGGAATGGGTTTCGCCGTAGGCGCCGGTGAGGGCGCCGTCCGGGCCCTCTTCACCACGGCTGGGCATCCAGCATTCGATGTCGATCTGGTCGGCGTTCTTGGGGCCCAGGTCGCCGGTGCAGCACTGCAGCAGGCGGTAGGGCAGTTCGAGTCGTTGCAGCAGCGTTTCGACGAAGCCGATCATCTTCCAGTGCCAGGCGCGGCTCTCGGCCTCGTCGGCTTTGCAGATGACCACCTGCTCGACCTTGTCGAACTGGTGGATGCGGTACAGGCCGGCGGTGTCTTTGCCGGCTGCGCCGGCTTCGCGGCGGAAGCAGGTGGAGACGGTGGTGTAGCGCAGGGGGAGCTGGGCCTCGTCGAGGATTTCGCCCTGGTGCAGGCCCATGAGGCCGACCTCGCCGGTGCCGGTGAGGTAGAGGTCGTAGCCGCCGCCGCGGTCGGTCTCCTTCACTTCGTACGCCTGGTCGCGCCCGTGCGGGAAGAACCCGGTGCCGACCATCATCTCGTCGCGCACGAGCACAGGCACGCTGACGGGCGTGAAGCCGTTGTCGCGGGTCATGTAGTCGAAGGCGTAGCGGAGGATGGCCTGGTGCAGGCGCATGCCGTCGCCGGTGAGGACGTAGGAGCGTGAGCCAGCCATTTTGACGCCGCGCTCGAAGTCGAACAGCCGATGCATCTGGCCCAGCTCGATGTGGGAGCGAGCTTTGAAGCCGCGATTGGCTTCGAAGGTTTTCGCGGTGTCGAAATGGGGCGGGTTCCATCGGCGGATTTCGACGTTGTCGTCGGCGCTTCGGCCGACGGGCACGTCGGGGTCGGGCGGCTGGGGGAGCTGGAGCCAGAGGGCGTCGCGGCGTGGTTCCAGGTCGCGGATGGTTTGGTCGAGTTTGGCCTCGGCGGCTTTGATTTCGTTGGGCCGCTGCTGGAGCTGCTTCATCTGATCCTGCAGCGCGGGTCTGTCGTCGGCGGAGGCCTTTTTCAGTTGGCCGGCGAGTTGGCCGATCTGCTTGCCGATCTTGTTCTTCTCGGCCGCGAGCTGCTCGCGCTCGGCGAGGGCGGCGCGCAGGTCGGCGTCGAGAGCGAGCAGGGTGTCGATGTCGACGCCCATCTGCTTGGCGGCGGCGCCGCGTCGGTACTTGTCGGGGTTCTCGCGGAGGTCTTTGAGGTCGATCATGGCAGGGGCGGGGCTGGGGTCTGGGGTCCGGGGTCTGAGGATGATGGTTCAGCGCCGAGTGCAGATGGTAGCGGAAGTGGAGGCGGACAATGCAAAATGCATAGTGCAGAATGGCGAATGCGGGGAGGCGTGAAGCTGGGGGCGTGGTCAGCGGCGGAGGCGGCGGCGCAGGTGGTCCAGGCCCAGGCGCAGGGCCAGCCGTCGGCGCTGGGTGCGGGGCAGGCCGGCGGCGCGGCAGCGGCGCAGGACGGCGCGGGCCCGGGTCCATCGGTCGGCCTGGGCGTAGGCGCGGGCGAGCAGGGGCAGGGCCTGGGCATCGCAGGGCAGGAGGCGCAGAGTCTGACGCAGGTCGGCGACGGCCTGGTCGGGACGATTGAGCATCAACTGGGCCTGGGCGCGCAGTCGCAGGCTGGCGGCGATGGCGGTGGGGTCATGGGGCGCTCGTTCCATGAGCGTGGTGGCCAGGCGTATGGCATAACCGGGGCGATGGGCCTGGAGCAGGAGCGAGGCAAGCATGAGAGCGGCCCGCGGGCTGTGGTCGAAGCGATGGGCGGCGCGGACGGCATGGTGGGCGGCGAGTCTGGGGCGGCCCAGTCGCGTCATGAGCAGGGCTCGGGCCAGGTCCAGCCCGGGCGTTTGGGGGTCGAGGTCGGCCGCATGTTCAATCGCCCGCCCGGCGGCCAGCAGTTGACCGCGGCGCAGGTTGATTTCGCCCATGAGCAGATGGGCTTCGGCGCTGTGGGCTTCGAAGGCGAGGGTCTGGGCGAGGATTTCCTCGGCTTCGCCGTCGCGGTCGAGTTCGAGCAGCAGATTGGCCAGGGCCAGCAGCGTTTCGGCGTCGTGGGGCTCACGATGAATCTGTTCGAGCAGGTGCATGCGGGCGCGTTGGCGCTGGCCTCGCTGCCAGAGCAGGTGGCCCAGTTGCAGATGGGCGTCGGGATGCTGGGGTTCCAGCCGCAGGACGCGTTGCCAGCACCAGATGGCCTTGTCGATGCGCTCGCGGGCGGCAAGGCTCTGGGCGAGGTGCTCGTAGCACAGCGGGCACTCGTCGCGGATCAGCCGGGCCAGGTAGAACATCTGCTCGGCCTGGTCGTGCTGCTCGAGCATGGCGTGGGCGAGAATGCGGTAGCAGTAGGAGGGTTCGCTGTCGGGGTTGATGCGGGCAAGTTGTTCAAGGGCGTCGATGGCTTCACGGCAGCGGCCGACCTCGATGAGGTTGATGCCAAGGTGTTCGAGCGTCTGCTCATCGCTGCCGCGCAGAGCGAGCACGCGGCGAAAGCAGTCGAGGGCTTCGCCGTGGCGGTGCATGGCTTCGAGGGCCAGGCCCATGCCGAAGTGCCATTCGCTCTGACGCGGATTGACGCGGACAGCGGCCTTGAGTTCGGTGAGAGCCTGGCTCCACAGGCCGTTCTGGAAAAACTGCTGCGCGCGTTCGGCGTGTTGCTCGGCGCGTGCCCAGTCATTCATGCTTTCCATGACGGCCCCTCCTGGCGCGCCGGTCGGCAAGGATGCGAGAGCAAGACCTGCTCGGCGCCGGCCGGGAGCGAGAACCGCTCGGTGAAGGCCTGGCGCGATGCCAGTATGATACCCCCTATGGGCGTCTCTCTCAGCCCTTTTTCGCATGGTTCAGGCGGTGGATTGATGCAATTGTGGACGTGCCTTGGACTGACGTGGCAAACTGGTGAAGCTGTTGTCGCCGCGGTGGGCAGGCATGCGGGACATGCACGCCGCGTCGGGCGCATCGGCGCGGGGTTCGGCGCGGCGCTGCTGGCGGCGGGGCTATGGGGTTGCGCGCATGATGTGGCGGGGCCGTCGATTGGCGACACCGCGGTTGGCGGGCCCGAGGCGCCCGCGGCCCGGCAGGTGGTGGGGGCCCAGGCGGCGGACGCGCAGCGCGGTGCCGCGCCGTCGCGTGAAGCGTCGGGCCACGATGCGTCTGGCCGGGATGTGAGCGGTGGGGGCGAGAAGGGGCGGGGCACGCGGCTTGTCGAGCTGCTGGATCGATCGAGCGCGGCGAGTGTGGCGCGGCGGGCGCGGCAACTGGCGGAAGCCGAAGGATCGTCGCTGGCGGCCCGGCATGTGGTGGCGGTGCTCGCGGCCGGTCCGGACCGCGGGCCGTCGATCTTTCGCGATCCGTTGATCGCCGCGCTGGGCGATTCCTCGCTGGCGTCGGATCTGCTGGCCGATGCGCTTACACGTTACGGCGACGACGGCCTGGTGGAACGGCTGCGCAAGGTCATACGCGACGCGGACTCATCGCAGGCGCAGCGCCTGGCGGCGGCGGCGGTGCTGGGCCGGGTTCCGCTGCGTTCATCGGTGAATGCGCTGGTCGACTTGCTGGACGATGAGCAGCCGGTGGTTCGCGCGGCCGCGGACGCGGCCCTGGTGCGTGTCAGCGGGATTACAGCCTATGCGGGTGATGCGCCGGCGTGGCGCAGCTGGCAGCGGCGGCATCGTCGGATGGATGAATCGGCGTGGGCCGGCCTGCTGGCCGCGGGGAGGCAGCGTCTGACGCGCGAGGAAAGCGCGGAAGCGTCCGTGATGCGGCAGGCGGCGGTGGATCTGCACGCCCGGCTGTACCACCTGACGGCGCAGGACCAGCGGCCGGAACTGCTGGCGGCGATGCTCGCGGACCCTGTGGCGGCGATTCGCCTGCTGGCGATCGACCTGGTGCGTCAGCGCGTGTTGGACCTGGGGCCGGACCAGGTGGCGGCGCCGTTGCGGTCGGCCCTGGTGCGGCGTCTGGATGATTCGAATGCCCAGGTGCAGCGTGGGGCGGTGCTGCTGCTGCGTGATCTGGCGGATGCGACGGGCGCGGACGCGGCGGCGCGGCGGCTGGCGGCGGCGGACGAAGGTACGTCGCGGTCACTGGTCGAGGCTTATCTGCTGTTGCTGGCGCGGGTGCCGCAGGCGACGGCGGTCGAGCCGGCCATGCGCCTGCTGGACGACCCGGACCTGGACACGCCGGCTGCGTCGGCGCTGTCGTCGGCGATCGAGGTGGGTCTGGTCAGCGAGCGCGAGCGGGGGGTGATCCGCACGTTGCTGCGTGATCGGTGGCGTTCGGGTGGGGCGTCGCAGCCACGGCTGGTGCGTCTGTACGGGCAGGTGGCCGACGAGGATGACTGGAATCGCGTTGAGGGCTGGCTGGACAGCGAAGACGCGGCGGTGCGGGAGGCGGCGGCGCGGGCGTGGGCGGGTTCGCGGCGGCCGCTGGCGGTGCTGGTGTCGCGAGCGGGGGATCCGGTGATCGAGCCGATCTATCTGGCGGCGGCGGCCGAGCACGGCCAGCGCGGCGACGTGCTCGAGGCGCTGGCGGGTCAGCGACCGGGTGACGCGACGATGACCGAGGCCTGGGCCGAGGCGCTGGTGCGTATGGCCGGCCGGGTCGCGCCCTCGGCGGTGCTGGCGGCCGACGCCCGGCTGCGCGAGCGCGGTGAGCCGGCGACGGTGCGTCTGCGGCTGCTGAGTTCGGCGATCGATCGGTATCCACTGCCGGCCGGCGATCACGATGAGGACAACGGCACGGGGCTCGCGGGCGACGACGGGCGGCCGGCAGGCGTCGCGCCGGCCGACGGGCACATCGGGCGCTTGCTGCTGGCGCGGGCCGATCTGCGGCGACAGGAGGGCGACGCATCATCGGCCCGGGCGGATTATCAACGGGCCGCGCGGCTGTGGGAGGCATTGGGTGAGCGGGACCGGCTGCGCTGCGAACTGGGCTTGGTGGAAGCGTCACTGGCGGGCGGCGAACTGGACGCAGCGGTGGCGGCGGTGCGCCGGAGCATCGAGCGTGCGATGTCGCGGCAGGCCGGGGCTGATGGCGCGGCGTCGGCGGGCGCCAAGGCGGATATGGACCGGGCCCGGACGGTGGCGGATCGGTTGCTGGACGCGGCGATTCAACACATGGAAGCGGGCGAAATGGAAGCCGCGGGTGTTCTGCTGGACGGTCTGACCGAGGCGGTGAACCTGGCTGGCCCGGCGTTCGAGGCGCTGCGGCGCGAGGCGGCATCGGCGCGGCGGCAGCATGATGCGTCTGGGCCGGCTGCCGAGTGACAGCCTCGTCGCGCCGGCCAGCGTCGTGCGCCCGCGGGTTGAGCGCGGCGTATACTGATGCGTTCGCGGCCGCCGCGGCCAGGTGTTGGGCGGCGCGTCGGGTTCGGACCATGAAGCGAACAGGTGGGATGGCGATGCGGACGAAAATCAGCGGCAAGGCTTTTGTGCTCGGCGATGATATCGACACGGATCAGATCATTCCGGCTGAGTACCTGTCCTACAACCCGGCCGATCCGAATGAACGCAAGTACTTCGGCATGTACGCATGCAGCGGCGTGCCGCGGGGCCAGTCGGGGTTGCCCGGCGGCGATGTGCGGTTCGTGGAGGAGGGGCAGTTCACCACCGACTACACGATCGTGATCGGAGGGCGCAACTTCGGCTGCGGCAGCTCGCGTGAGCACGCGCCCCTGGCGATCGCCGAGGCGGGAGCGAAGGTGGTGGTGGCCGAGTTCTATGCCCGCATCTTTTACCGCAACTGCGTCAACGGCGGCTACCTGCTGCCGTGCGAAAGCACGCAGCGGTTGGTCGATGAAATCTCGACCGGCGACGAGTGCGAGGTGGACATCGAGGCGGGCACGCTGACGAACACGACCACGGGCAAGTCGTACGCGCTGCGGCCACTGGGCGAGGTGAAACCGATCATCGAGGCCGGCGGGGTGTTCGCCTACGCGCGGCGCAGCGGCATGCTGGCGGGCAAATGAGCGTGGACAGCGGCGTCGGGGATCGTTCCTGCATGGCGGGGGTCCGCGCCTTCGCGGCGAGAAGGCGCGGCTTGGGAGCTTGCATTGCGCGCGAAAAAAGGCCCACGACGGATCGTCGTGGGCTCCTGTCTTTCGTGAGGGATCGTGAGCGACTGTTCAGCCTTGGGTCGGCCGGGCGACGTAAAAGTTGTTCATGAAGTCGTGTTGGAGCTTATGCACCTTCACATGGTCGAAGCCCGCCTCGGCGAGCATGCGGATCGCCAGTTCCTCGCCCCAGCAGGTGCCCAGGCCCGCGCCGTTCTGGGCGAGGGAGACGGTCATGCAGTGCATGGTGGAGATCGTGTAAAGAAACGCGCCGGCCGGGTGGTCGATGTTCTTCTCGACGCGGCTGGAGGCGTTGATGTCCTGCATGAGGAAAATGCCGTCGGGTTTGAGGGCGGCGTACACCTGATCGAGGACCGCGGCCGGAGCCTTCTGGTCGTGGATGACGTCGAAGCCGGTGATGAGATCAAAGCGATGGCGCGCGCCCAGGTCGGTGACGTCGCGGGCTTCGAAGCGGATGTTGGTCAGCTCGCGGCGCTGGGCCTCGCGGCGGGCGGCGGCGATGGCGTCCTCGCACAGGTCATAGCCAGTGAAGCGGCTGCGGGGGAACATCTCCGCCAGCTTGCAGGCGGCCAGCCCGCTGCCGCAGCCGATGTCCAGCACGTCGATGCCCGCTTCCAGCTGTTGGCGCAGTCCCGGCACGAGCGGCAGGATGTGTTCGTCGAGAGCGGCGACGACGGTCTGGGCGCTCTCCTCGGCCATGGTTTCGTGGAAGCGGTGGTAACAGTGGTAGTGCACGCCGCCGCCGTGGCGGAACTTTTCGACGATCTGGGTTTCGACGGAGCCGAGGACGGCGAACCACTGGGCGGCGGCGGCGAGGTTGTTGGGCGCTGCGTCGCGGATGAGCCAGGCGGCGTGTTCGGCCGGGAGCTGGTACGTGCGTCGGGTCGGGTCGTAGTCGACGACGCGGCCGGCGACCATGGCGCCCAGCCATTCACGGACGTAGCGTTCCTGGAGGCCGGCGGCATCGGCGATCTGTTCGCTGGAGGCCGGCGGCGCATCAGCCATCGCGTCGAACAGGCCGGTGCGATGGCCGATGGAAATCATCAGCATCAGGCCGGCCTCGTTGAGCATGTTGACGAATCGCTCGGCGAAGGCTTCATGGCGTTGTGAGTCGAATGCCGCGTGCCTGGTGGGTCGGGCCGCCGCGTCAGCGTGCGTGACGGGCGTTGTCATGGTCTGTGTCTGTGTCATGGCGTCTGGTCCTGTGTGAAGAGGTCGGCGATGCGGCGCGTCGATCGATGGCGCGGCCGCGGAAGCGAGTCGAGGCGTCGACGCCGACGCGGCATCTCGCTCGCTTCACACGTCGATGCTACGATCAGGCGGTGCGGTTGTGACTTGACTCGAAGTCAAGTTGCGGTTGACTTGAGGTAAACCCGCAGACTCCATCTTGCGAGGGCTGAACAATGGATCAAACCACTGCAAAATCCCTTGCGGAGCTTCTCGGCGCGCCGCCGCCAGCCAACACGCGCGAGCGCCTGATCCACCGGGCGCTGGACCTTTTCTACAGTCACGGCTTCCATGCCGTCGGGCTCGACCGCATCCTCGCCGAGGTGGGTGTGACCAAGACCACGTTCTACAACCACTTTGAATCGCGAGACGACCTGATCATCGAGGCGATCCGGCGCAGCGACGAGTGGGAAATGGCGTTCTTTTCGGCCCGGGTGCGCGAGCTGGCGGGCGATGATGGGCGGCAGATGCTGCTTGCGATGTTCGACGTGCTCGATGAGTTCTTCAATGAGCCGCAGTACAGCGGCTGCATCTTCATCAATGCGTGCTCGGAGTTTCCCTCGCGCGCCGACCCGGTTCACCAGGCGGCGGCGCAGCACTACCACTCCGTGAAGCGGGCTGTGGTCGAGCTGGCCGAGGCGGCGGGGGCGGAGGATGTGCCCGCCCTGGCGGAGAAGCTGTCGCTGCTGATGGAGGGGGCGGTGGCGCACCATCACATCACGGGCGATGGTTCGTCGGCCGCCCACGCGCGGGACATGGCCGAACGGCTGCTTGATGAACATGGCGTGGTCAGCGGGCCGGCGGCGCGCCTTTGAGCGAATATGTCGTTTCCCCGCCTGGGCCGATCGCCGCAGCCGCGGCGCCTATGCTGTATCTCGCCCGGGGCGGGTTTGAACTCTGGCTTGGAGGATTTTTCATGGATGCGGCATACCTGAAGGCCAGACACGAGGCGGGCAAGTCGTACGCGGACCACGTCGCGGCCGGCACCGCGGCCCAGCAGGAAAACTGGCGGCGCGTGTATGAGTCGGTGGGCCTTGGCCATCATCAACACGAGCTGGTGGACGGCTTCGTGCGTGAGATGAAGGTGATGGTGCTGTCGGGCGTATGGTGCGGCGACTGCGTGCAGCAGGTGCCGTTGATTCAGCGGGTCGCCGAGGCGAACCGGCGGAAGATCGACATTGTCTACCTGGACCGCGACGCGCACGCGGATCTTCAGGCGAAGGTGCGGATCAACGGGGGCGACCGTGTGCCGGTGGTGATTTTCTGCGCTGAGGATCACGAACTGGTGGGGTGGTACGGCGACCGGACCCTGAGCCGGTACCGGGTGTTGGCGGCCAGGCAGTTGGGCGGGGCGTGTCCGCTGCCGGGGGCGCCGGTGGCCCAGGACGAACTGGACGCGTGTCTGGCGGACTGGCTGGCGGAGTTCGAGCGGGTGCAACTTTTGTTGCGGCTGAGTTCCCGGTTGCGTCAGCGGCATGGCGACTGAAGGGCGCCTGGGCCGCGCAGGCCTGGGCGCGGGCGACATGTTTGCCGCGCGGGGCGGGGGTTCGTAGAATGGCCCGCCGCGCCGCGGGAGCCCGTGTGCCGAGGCGCAGCGGCCAACGGTTTCAGATCACGACAGCCCATTCCTTGGCATGTTGTTAGGAGCTTTGCGTGGCCAGGAAGACCACCACCAAGTCCTCCCGTGGCGAACGGCCGACCCCGGTCGACCGCACGCCGCGCAAGAAGTCGACCAAGAAATCGACGACCCGCAAGTCCAGCGCGAAGAAATCGACCACCAAGACGACGGCCTCCAAGTCGTCGACGCGCAAGTCCACGACGAAAAAGTCCACGACCAGGAAGGCGTCGACCAGCAAGTCGCCGGTGAGGAAGTCGACCGCGTCGGGGTCGTCGTCGAAAGCGGCGGCCCATGCGGCCAGCGCGCCGTCGCGGTCGCCCGATCCGTCAAGCCGTGAGGGTCAGGCCGCCCGCGCCGTCGCCCAGGGCCACACGCTGACGCCGGCCCAGTTGCGCAAGATCAAAAGCGGGCTGGGGCGCAAGGAAATGGCCGCCTACCGTCGGCTGTTGCTCGAGAAGCGGGCGGAGCTTCTGGGGGACGTGGCGTCGCTGCAGAACGACGTGAACGAGAAGTCGGGCAACCTGTCCAACATGCCGTTGCACATGGCCGACGTGGGCTCGGATCATTACGAGCAGGAGTTCACGCTCGGCCTGATGGAGTCGGAGCGCAAGCTGCTGCGTGAGATCGACGATGCGATCCTGCGGATCGGCGACGGGACGTACGGCGTGTGCATGGTCTCGGGCCTGCCGATCGGCACGGCGCGTCTGGACGCCAAGCCCTGGGCCAAGTACTGCATCGAAGTGGTCCGCGAGCGTGAAAAGCGCGGCCAGTACTGATGACCGAAGCGGACGACCATCGCGCGCAGCCCGCTCCAAGCTCACAGTCGAGCGTGATGTCGGCCGCCGGGCGTGATCGTCGCGCGATGCTGCGCTTCGTGGTGCTGATGGTCCTGATGCTGGGGCTGGATCTGGGCGGTAAGGCGGCGGCGTTTCGCTGGCTCGGGCAGTTCCCGATCGACATGGCCGCCGGTCCCCAGGCCGTGGTGCGGCAACTGGCGCATGTCGAGCCGGTGACCGTGGCGCCGCGGCTGCTGGCGCTGCGGTTGTGGATCAATGAAGGCGCGGTGTTCGGCTTCGGGCAGGGCGGCCGGTGGGTGTTCGCGGCGGTGAGTGTCCTGGCGGTGGGGATTGTCTGGCGTGTTTTTTCACGCAGCGACGCAAAGCGGTGGGGCCTGCATCTGGCGCTGGCGGGGATCGTGGCTGGCGCCCTGGGCAACCTTTACGACCGCCTGCGTTTCGGGGCCGTGCGCGACATGCTGCATCTTTTCCCCGATGTGAATCTGCCGTTCGGCTGGACCTGGCCGGGCACGGACCAGAGCGGGCTTTACCCCTGGATCTTCAACCCCGCGGACATGTGGCTGGTGGGTGGCGTGATTCTTGTGTTGCTGCTCACCTGGCGACAAGACGATGCGCCGCGGCCGTCAGCAGGCGAAACAGGCCGCGATTGAGCGGGTCGTCGCCCTCGCCGCGTTCGGGGTGCCATTGCACACCCAGGTAGAACGGCCGGTCCGGATCGTCGATCGCCTCGATCACGCCGTCATGCCCCCGCGCCACCACGCGCAGCCGGCCGGGATCGGCCACCGCCTGGTGATGCGAACTGGTGATCTCGAAATTCCCGGCCGGCAGCACTCCCTGGGTCTGTTCGAAGACGACGCGGTGGCGTCGACGGCCGCGGTGGGCCTCGGCCAGAGGGCCCAGCACGTCGGGCAGATGCTGATGCAACCGTCCTCCGGCGTGCATCGCCATGAGCTGCATGCCCATGCACACACCCAGGACCGGCTTGGTGGGCGCAAGGTCCAGGGCGCGTATCAGGGCGACCTCGAACGCCTGGCGCGACGGTGAGATCCGTTGCGCCTGGGGGTGGGTCACCTGGCCGAAGTCCTCCATCGCCAGGTCGTTGCCGCCGGTGAGGACAAAGCCGTCGCACAGGCGTACATAGTCATCGACCAGGGCTGGCTCCTGGGGCAGCAGCAGCGGCAGACCGCCGGCCGCCGCCACCGCATGGCTGTAGTTGACCTTCTGCTCGTATTTCAACACGCCGTCGCCCGCGCTGTCGACGGTAAGTCCGATGCGCGGTCTGGAGGCGGTTGACGCGAGGGGAGCCGGCGACAGGGTCATGGCGGCGATTGTATCGGGCAGGCGCCCGCGGCGGCCTTGGCGGGCGGTGGATTCAGCGGCTATCATCGCCGCCGCGCTGGAGCAGGCGATGTTGGGATGTGACCTGTGAAATATATCAGTACCCGAGGTCAGGAGTCCGCTCTGAGCTTTGAGCAGGTCATGCTCAGCGGCCTGGCCGGCGATGGGGGCCTGTACGTGCCCGAGTCCTGGCCGACGCTGAGCACGGCGGAGATCGCCGAGCTTCGCGGCCTGCCGTATGCCGAGCTGGCGGCGCGGCTCATGCGTCCGTTCGTGGGCGACTGCATGGACGAACGAACGCTGCGGGCCATCGCGATCGACGCCTATGGCCGTTTCGATCACCAGGCGGTGGCGCCGCTGACGCAACTGGATGCCAACCAGTGGTTGATGGAGCTTTACCACGGGCCGACGCTGGCGTTCAAGGATGTGGCGATGCAGGTGCTGGGTCGGCTGTACGACCACGTGCTGGCCCGGCGTGGAGGCGAGATCACGTTGATCGGGGCGACCAGCGGCGACACGGGGTCGGCGGCGATCGAGGCCGTGCGCGGTCGGCGGCGGACGCGCATCTTCGTGATGCATCCTCACCACCGCACCAGCGAAGTGCAGCGACGCCAGATGACGACGGTGCTGGACCCCAACGTGCACAACATCGCGATCGAAGGCACGTTTGACGACTGCCAGGCCCTGCTGAAGGCGATGTTCAACGACGCCGACTTCCGTGCGCGGATCAACATGTCGGCGGTCAACAGCATCAACTGGGCGCGGGTGATGCCGCAGATCGTCTACTACTTCGCGGCGGCCCTGGCGCTGGGCGGGCCGCAGCGTCCGGTGAGTTTCTCCGTGCCCACGGGCAACTTCGGCGACATTTACGCCGGCTACTGCGCCGCGAAGATGGGCCTGCCGATCGAACGGTTGATCATCGCCTCGAACATGAACGACATACTGACGCGGGTGATGCACACGGGCCGGCACCTGTTGGGCGACGTGACGCCGACAATGAGTCCGTCGATGGACATTCAGGTATCCAGCAACTTCGAGCGACTGCTGTTCGACATGTATGACCGCGATGCCGCCGCCGTGGCCGGGCTCATGCGGCAGCTTGCGGAGCGCGGCGACTTTGCCGTGGACGCGGCTCGCCTGGACGGCGTGCGCAAGCTGTTCGGAGCCCAGTGTGTGGACGAGGATCAGACGCTGGAGACGATCGCGGCGGTGTATCGGCAGACAGGCCAGTTGATTGACCCGCACACGGCCGTGGGCGTCGGCGCCGCGTGGCGCGAGTGCGGTCGTCCGCACGTACCGGTCGTCGTGCTGGGCACGGCTCATCCGGCGAAGTTCCCCGACGCGGTGGAGAAGGCGACCGGCGTCCGACCGCCGCTGCCGCCGTTCCTCGCCGACCTGTACGATCGCCAGGAGCGGTTCACCATCCTGCCCAACGACCTTGCAGCCGTGCAGAAACACGTGCTGGATGTGCTGGAATCCTGATTCACCACAGAGGACACAGAGAACACAGAGGAGAACCGGGTTAGGCACAGATGCACACAGATAGGGAAAGACGAAAACAACTTGTCGGTCGAACTCGACCCACTCTCTTATCTGCGTCCATCCGTGTTTATCCGTGACCGATGACTTGTCTTGCTCGGCGCTCTCTGTGCCCTCTGTGGTGAGATTCTTCTCTGGAAACGTGACGACCATGGCCAAGCAAGCGAAGACGGCGATCACCCCGACGCGTGACGAGAACTACCCCGAGTGGTACCAGCAGGTGGCCCGGGAGGCGGAGCTGGCCGAGGCGTCGCCGGTGCGCGGGTGCATGGTCATCAAGCCGTGGGGCTATGCGCTGTGGGAGAACATGCAGCGGGCGCTGGACCGGATGTTCAAGGACACCGGCCATCGCAACGCGTACTTTCCGCTGTTTATTCCCAAGAGCTTCCTGGAGAAGGAGGCTGAGCATGTCGAGGGCTTCGCCAAGGAGTGCGCGGTCGTCACGCATCACCGCCTCGTGGCCGGGCCGGGCGGCAGGCTGATCCCCGATCCGACGGCTGAGCTGGAGGAGCCGCTCATCGTGAGGCCCACGAGCGAGACGATCATCGGCGCGATGTACAGCAAGTGGGTGCAGAGCTACCGGGATCTGCCGATTCTTATTAATCAGTGGGCGAACGTGGTGCGCTGGGAGCTGCGTACGCGGCTGTTTCTGCGCACGGCCGAGTTCCTCTGGCAGGAGGGCCACACCGCCCACGCCACCGAGGCCCAGGCACGCGAGGAAACGACGAAGATGCTCGGGGTCTACAAGGAATTCGCCGAGAACTGGATGGCCATGCCGGTGTATACCGGCCGCAAGACCGAAGCCGAGCGCTTCCCCGGCGCCGTCGAGACGTATTGCATCGAGGCGATGATGCAGGACCGCAAGGCCCTGCAGGCGGGTACGAGTCATTTCCTGGGTCAGAATTTCGCCAGGGCCAGCGACATCAAGTTCCTCGATGAGAACGGCAAGCTGGAGCACGCCTGGACGACGAGCTGGGGCGTGAGCACGCGACTGATCGGCGGACTCATCATGACGCACAGCGACGATGACGGCCTGGTGCTGCCGCCGAAGCTCGCGCCCGCGCATGTGGTCATCATGCCCATCACCTTCAAGGCTGACGATCCACAGGCTGTGGTCAACTACTGCCGGTCGATCAAGGATGAGCTGGGCAAGCAGATGTTCGCGGGTCGGCCGATCGAGGTGGAGATCGACGATCGCGACCTGCGTGGCGGGGACAAGGTGTGGAGCTGGGTGAAGAAGGGCGTGCCCATCCGCCTGGAGGTTGGGCCGCGCGACATGGCCGACGACGCGGTCTTCATGGCCCGCCGCGACCAGAGCCCCAGGGACAAGCAGGCCGTGCCGCGCCAGCGGTTCATCGAGACGTGCGTCGATATCCTCGGCCAAATGCAGAACAACTTGCTCGAGCGCGCTCGGGCGTTTCGAGCGCAGCACACGCGCGTGATCGAGAGCAAAGACGAGTTCGAGGCATTCTTCACGCCGCCCAGTGGCGGCAAGGGCAACGGGAACGATGAAGGCCCGACGCCGATTCATGGCGGCTTCGCGCTCGCCCACTACAACGGCGACCCCGCGCTGGAAGATCGCCTCGCCCGCGACCTGGGCGTGACCGTCCGCTGCATCCCCGACGACGGCGCCGAGGAAGCCGGCGGCCCGGGCAGATGCATTTTCACCGGCGAACCAAGCGCCAAGCGCATGATCTGGGCCAAGTCGTATTGAGTAAGCTCATGAAGCCCAGCGAAATCGAGACATTCACCGTCGGCCCGCATCGCCGTGGCCGTTCCAGTAGCCATTGTCCTTGATTCCATCGCCGTTGATGTCGTCCAGGTCGTCGAGCTTCATGAGTTCGGCATGTCCGTCAGCGAACGCGGCCGCGACCGTGCCGTTGTTCCGCGGCTTGGGCCATGCGCGATAGAGGTAGGTGTCCGGGTCGCCCTGCGGCTCATCGTTGCCGCCTTCGTAGTAGGCGTTGCCCCCTCCCGGCTGCGGGGATGCGTTACGGCTGCCGCGTGATCCCAACTCAACAGAACCCAGCGGCGGATCGATCACATACACGGCCGCACCGCCTGAGCCTGGGTCAGCCGACGCATTGCCCTTGCGCGAGCCGGCTGTGTCGGCGATTGTCACCGTCTGGCTGGTGACGTGTATGTGGGCCTCGATCGTCGCGGTGAACGGCGCCACCCCGCCGGGCGTGCGGCTGTTGCCCAGGTATTGGAAGTTGTAGCCATAGCCCCCGTAGTAAATCTTCGTGTTGTGGGCGAAAGGCTTCTGAAAGGATGGATGCAGCTCGTGCATGGCGAGATTCGGGCTGAGGAACACGTCGGGGGAGGCGACGTAAGGGAAGAGGTAGTCGGCCCAGCGCGTTCGCGGCGAAGTCGAGCTGGGCGAGGAGTGAACGGGGAACTGGCCGCGATGGTTGTTGGTGTAGAGCACCAAGCCCGTGCCCAGTTGCCTGAGGTTCGACAGCGAGGACGCCGACCGCGCCGACGCTTTGGCTGATCCGAGCGACGGCAGCAGGATGCCGATCAGCATGGCGATGATCGAGATCACGACCAGCAGCTCGATCAACGTGAAACCGCGACGGGACGGGTGCAGGGCGCTGACAAGCCATATCGAAGTTGCTGACGTCATGGCAGGAAGCCTCCACTTGGCCGCTGTAGAAGCGGACACCTATGTATGGCTATGTAGATTATACTGCGACTCAGTCTCAGTCGCAATAACTGCCATTTACTCGTCCCGACCACCGATGGCGCGCTAGGCCGCAGCTACACTGAAGACATGAAGGCGATATTTCCAGACAGTCAGTGGCTGGAAGATGCTCCAGCCGCCGTCGGGCTCCATGCCGACACGCTCAAGCCCATCCCTGATCATGCTCGCGGCCGAGGGTGCATCATCCGCCACGGCCGGCTCATCTTTTCCTGGGGTGACATCGCCAGGCGCGGCGACGTCGCCTCGGCGTGCAAGCCGTGGTACACGCACTTTCTGTTTAAGGCGGTCGAGGAAGGCCGGCTGGCGGACGTCGACGCGCTGGCGGTGGATTTCGAGCCTCGCCTGGCGGGAATCAACCCGCAGCTTGGCCACAAGGACCGGGACATCACCTTCCGCCACCTGTCGACGCAGACGTCGTGCTACGGCGTGAGCGAGCGGCCGGGCGCAGCATACTGCTACAACGACTGGCAGATGGCGCTCTTCGTCGAGTTGCTGTTCGAAAAAGTGTGGCGGACGCCGCTGGCCGAGGTGGACGCGAAGCTGCTGCGGCCGCTGTTGACCGAGTCCATCGGCTGCGAGGACGAGCCGACGATGCTGGCGTTCGGCTTGAATGATCGGCCGGGACGGCTGGCGATCAGCCCGCGTGATTTTGCGCGCTTCGGCTGGTTGTATGTGAATGGTGGACGATGGGGCGACAGGCCATTGCTGGGGGCGCCATGGGCGCGGCGGGCGATCAACGATCCGTTGCCGCTTTCGATCCCGCGGACCACACGCGTTGAGGCGGCCATGCTGCCGGGGCAGCGCAGCCACGGGTCACGCGAGATTCCCGACGACCACAACGACCACGATGGCTGCTACTCCTGGCTGTGGTGGATCAATGGGATTCGTCGCAACGGCCATCGCTACTGGCCCGGTGTGCCGGCCGACGCGGCGGCGTGCCTGGGTCACGGCAACGGCAAGCGCGGCATGGGCATCATCCCGTCGCTGGACATCGTGGCGTCGTGGAATGACACGCGCTTCGACAGCCTGCCGAAAGACCCTCATCCAGCGGGGGCGATGCTGGCGATGATCTGCGCGGCCGCGCGGTGAGGCACGCTGCGCCCTGTGACGATCTGAGCCGGCGACTGTGTCACCGGACCGGACTCACAGAGTCCGGCTCGAATCGGGATAGGGCGCGGCGACATGGGGCGGGCGATCAAAAAAACACCGCCGGGGCGGGGCTCGGCGGTGGGGTGGTTCACGGGGGCTGTGGTGCGTGCCGGCCGGTTCAGTTCGCCGCGGCCTTCTTCTGGTTCAGGCGGAGCGTGAGCCGGCTCTTGTAGCGGCTGGCGGTCTTCTTGTGCAGGGTCGGGGTTGAGGCGACCTGATCGACCTTCTTGTAGATCTCGCGGAGTTTGGCCTCGGCGGCCTCGGCGGTGCCGTGGAGGATCAGCTCGTCGAACTCCTTGACCATGTCGCGGAAGCTGCGCTTGCGCCAGCGGTTGCGGGCACGGCACTTGATGTTCTGACGGATCCGCTTTTGGGCAGACAGCGAATGGGCCATGGGGCCACCTCTACTTGGGTCGGGCCCGACCGGATCTTCTGCTCGTGATCGCCGGCGGGGCCTGCAAAAGTCCCGAAACACTTCCGACGGACGACAGGCCGCCTGTCGGGATGAGCCACGTATTATGCCGGGCGACGCAGCGGGATGCAAGCGAGGGTTGGGGCCTGAAGGTTTTCGACTCTGGCGTCCGCAGGGGCGCCACTGCCTTGACATAGGAGCCTCATGGGTTGAAGATACAAGTCTTGCCTCCGTGTGGAGGCAGGTGTCCGAGCAGCCGCATCGGCGTCGAGGTGGTGTGGGTGTCTGCCTCGATGGCTTGGCGGATTGATGGCTGGCGGAGGCACGGCGCGGCTTGGCGGTCAGGGAGTGAGATGGACGTGAAGCACACGGATGGTCAGGCTGGCCTGGGAAGGCGGCGCAAGCCGCTGATCGTGGCGGTGGCCCAGCGATGAGCAAGCGCGGTTCCGACCAGCTTGCTCGTAGCGAGGCAGGGGTGCGGCCCAGCGGAATGCCGGGTCATGAACCCGGCGTTGTGCATGCTCCGCGGCGGCCGGCGGCCGGGATGCCCCGAGGGCGGAGGGCTGCCATGCGTTAGTCGCCGCCCATCCATCGCGACCGACCCTGGTCGGCGCGAAGCCTGGGGTTCGCCTCACTGCATGTGCGGCGGACTCGACGAAGGCTCGGCTGACCGGTCGACGTGCCGGCCACGACGCTTCGGACAGCGGATCGTGGTTTTTTGTTACCCGGACGACGGGGCACCGGGCCGGGCGGTGACGGAGCTTGGTCAGGCGGGGGGAGACGACAATCTGGGGCGCTGGCGTACGCGTGCAGCGGCGTCCGCGTCAGGTCGATCCGGGTGAGCCGGGTCAGAACGACAACTGAATAGAGGCGAAGCGAAAAACAATGTCGATGAATGGTCAGGAACTGATACGGCTGGTGGATGCGATCTCCCGTGAGCGCAACGTGCAGAAGGAGGCGTTGTTCGCGGATATCGAGCAGGCGATGGTTTCGGCCGCCCGCAAGCATTTCAACGCGGTGGATACCGAGGAATTCTCGGCGTCGGTCGACCGGCTCAACGGTGAGATTCACGTCTGGCGAGGCCCGGAGGAGATTCCTCTGGCGACGCTGGGGCGCATCCCTGCGCAGACGGCCAAGCAGGTGATGATCCAGCGGTTCCGCGAGGACGAGCGGGCGAGCATCTACGACGAGTTCGCCGACCGCGTGGGCGAGCTGGTGACGGGCGTGGCCCAGCGTTACGAAGGCGGGGCCCTGGTGGTGCAGATCGGACGGGCCGAGGGCTTCATGCCCCGCAGCGAACAGATCCCCGGTGAGCAGCACCAGCCCGGCGAGCGGGTGCGCTGCATCATTCTGGACGTGCGTGATGTGGGCAACCAGGTGAAGATCGTGCTCAGCCGGGCGAATCCGGAGTTCATCCGCCGTCTGTTCGAGGTCGAGGTGCCGGAGGTGGCCGAGCGCATCATCGAGGTCAAGGGCATGGCCCGCGAGGCGGGCCACCGCACGAAGCTGGCGGTCAGCTCGATCGACTCGAAGGTCGATGCGGTCGGCGCGTGCGTCGGCGTGCGTGGCAGCCGCATCAAGAACATCGTCGATGAACTGGGCGGTGAAAAGATCGACATCGTTCGCTGGAACGAGTCGAGCCAGATTCTGATCCAGCACTCGCTCAAGCCGGCCGAGGTGGTGGAGATCAGCCTCTGCTTCGAGCTGGGTCGTGCGACGGTGGTGGTGAATGAGGACCAGCTTTCGCTGGCGATCGGCAAGCGGGGTCAGAACGTGCGTCTGGCGGCGCGGCTGACGAACTGGGACATCGACATACTCACGCCGGCCGAGTTCGCCAAGAGTCTGGACACGCTGGAGCAGTGTCTCAAGGGCGTCGAGGGCGTGACCGACGAAATGCTCGATCGTCTGGCGGCGCTGGGGGTGATCAGCGTGTTCGATATCGAAGAGGTCGGCCCCGAGTACCTGATCGAACAGTTGGAAGGCTGCGATGCGGACCTGGCGGCCCGCATGACGGCGGCGGCGGCGGAGCGAGGCAAGCTGGTGGCCGAGGAACAGGCACGTGAGAAGGCCGAGGCTGCGCAGCGCAAGGCCGAGCAGACCGACGCCGACCTCCAGGCCGCGGCGGTGCTTGGCGACGGGCTGGACGGCGACGGCGGCAAGGGGGATGCGGCCGCGGAGTCGACGGGAGCCTCGTCGGCGGCTGGTGACACGGGTCAAGGCGGTGATCTGGCCGACATGCTCGAGGCGCGGCGTCAGGCTCCGGCGGCCCAGTCCGAGGCGGGGGGCGCGCCCGAGGGCGGGGTTGACGCAGATCAACACGGCGGTGGCGAGGGTCCGGCGGCCGGTGGAGCTTGAGCGACGGGATGGAGGGCGGCGCGGCCCCCTGGGGCTGTCGCCGCGAAGCATTGGACGGCGTCGGGAACGACGACCGATCCGCTGAGCAGGCAAGGAGTTGGTTTTGGCTAAAGCCAAGCGTGTATTTGAGATCGCCAAGGAGCTGGGTGTCGACAGCAAGGCGATCGTCGAGAAGTGCCAGGCCGAGGGCGTGCCTGACATCAAGAACCACATGTCGACGGTGAAGCTGGGACTTTACCAGACGATCAAGGAGTGGTTCAGCGCGGTCGAGTCGCACACGGCGATCGAAGAGGCCGAGAAGGTCGACATCGCCAAAGTGCGCAAGCCGGCCCGGCGCAAGGCCAAGACCAAGGGGGAGGCTGGCTCGGACGAGGAAGGCGGCGGGGTGGCGGTGGCTGAGGGCGAAGCGGCGGCCGCGGCCGGCGACGAGGCACCCAGCGTCCAGACCGCGCCGAAGCGCAAGACCACCGCGCCTCAGGCCGATAGTGCTGCCGCGCCTGAGGATGGCGAGGCGGGGCATCAGCCCGCGCCGGTGCAGGCGGCCCAGGAGCCGGCGCCCGCGCCCAGCGGCGAGACGGCGGGGGTCGAGGCTGTGGCGGCCGATCAGGTCCAGGTCGAGCCGCCGGTGCAGGACGATGACGCCGCACCGCCGAAAACGGTGAGCCCCATGGGGCGGCCGAATGTGCCCGACCGTCCCGAGGTGGTCAAGCCGGCGGGCCAGCAGTTGGCCAAGCCCAAGAGCGCGGCGTTGAAAGGCCCACGGGTGGTGCGGATCGAGAAGGCTGACGCGGTGCCTCCGCCGCGAACGCGGCGGCCCGGCGGGCCGGGTGCGCCGCCGGAGACAGGTGAAGTTCAGCGTTCGCGTGGACCGGCTCGCGGCCGGGGCGTGGGCAGCGGGCGTGAGGAAGAGGATCGTACCCGTCGCGGCGGCGGCGGCGCGACCAAGCGTCGTTCGTTGACCAGCCGTCGCGGCCGAAGCACGGACCTGCCCACCGGGCCGACGCAGTTCAGCGAGCAGGATCTGGCTGAACTGGACGCCCGGCTGCGCGGGTCGTCGGGGTTCCTCAAGCAGCGTCGCCGGGACATGCGCCGCAAGGATCAGCACGGGATGGTCGCGTCGCCGGCGGCGATCACCGGTCAGGTCGAGATCGCCGAACCGATCTTCATCAAGACCCTGTCTTCGGCCACGGGCATCAAGGCGGCCGACATCATCAAGTACCTGTTCAAGAAAGGCGTGATGGCGACGATCAACTCGGCCATCGACGCCGAGGCGGCGATGGAAGTGTCGCTGGAATACGACATCGAGCTGGTGGTGAAGGAGCAGCAGACGGCCGAGCAGGTGATGATCGAACGGTTCGAAGCGCGCGAGGCGACCGAGGTGCGTTCGCGGCCGCCGGTGGTGACGGTCCTGGGTCACGTGGACCACGGCAAGACAAGCCTGCTGGACCGCATCCGCAAGGCCGACGTGGCCGAACACGAGGACGGCGGCATCACGCAGCACATCGGCGCGTATCGGGTTCAGTTCGAGGGCCAGGACGACAAGCGGCGGACGGTGGTGTTCCTGGACACGCCGGGCCACGAAGCCTTCACGCAGATGCGGGCCCGCGGCGCCAACATGACGGACATGGTGGTGCTGGTGGTCGCGGCCGACGACGGCGTGATGCCCCAGACCGTCGAGTCGATCAACCACGCGAAGGCGGCCGGGGTGCCCATCATCGTGGCGCTGAACAAGATCGACCGCGTCGAGGCGACGGCGGAAAACCTGCACAGGGTTTACGGCCAGCTCTCGGAGCAGGGTCTGAACCCCGTGGAGTGGGGCGGTGAGACGGAGGTCATCAAGACGTCGGCGACGACCGGCCAGGGCGTCGACGAGCTGCTGGAGATGCTGGACTACCAGGCGGCGCTGCTGGAACTGACGGCGGACTACGGCGGACGGGCCCGCGGCTCGGTGATCGAGGCCGAGATGCAGGAAGGCCGCGGACCGGTGGCGCGCGTGCTGGTGCAGGAAGGACAGATTTCGGTCGGCGATTTCATCGTGGTCGGCCGGGCCTATGGCCGCGTGCGCGATATGACCGACGACCGCGGCCGCTCGCTGCGCGACGCCGGGCCCGCCACGCCGCTGGAAATTTCGGGCATCGACATGGTGCCCGATGCCGGCGACAAGTTCTACGTCACCGAGTCGCTGCAGCAGGCCGAGTCCATCGCCATGCAGTATCGCGACGTCGAGCGGCATAAGCAGTTGGCCAGCAAGACGAAGGTGACGCTGGCCAATTTCGCCGACCAGCTCAAGGCCGGCGCGGCCCGGGAACTGCGCCTGGTGCTCAAGGCGGACGTGCAGGGCTCGATCGAAGTCATCCGCGACTCAGTGGAGAAACTCAACACCGACGAGGTGAAGGTGCGCGTGCTGCATTCGGGCGTGGGCGGCATCAACGAAAGCGACGTGCTGCTGGCCGAGGCGTCGGAGGCGGTGATCGTCGGGTTCCACGTGGTGGCCTCGTCGCACGCCCGCGACCTGGCGGAGCAGCGCGGCGTGGATGTGCGGCTGTACCGCGTGATTTACGACCTGGTCGACCAGGTCAAGGCGTCGATGGAGGGCATGCTGGCGCCGGAGACCCGCGAGATCAGCCTGGGCGAGGCAGAGGTGCGCGAGGTGTTCCGCGTCTCGAAGGTCGGGTCGATCGCCGGCTGCCTGGTAACCGAAGGCCTGGTGCGTCGGGGCGCGAAGATGCGCGTCATCCGCGACAACGTGGTTGTCACCGACGAGCGCGACATCGAATCGCTGCGCCGGGTGAAGGACGACGCCCGCGAGGTGCGCATGGGCACGGAATGCGGCATTCGCCTGGCGGGCTTCGACGATGTGAAGATTGGCGACAAACTGGTGTGCTACGAGGTGGAGAAGATCAAGCGCAAGCTGTGACGGCTGGTCGCGCTTTGAGGGCGGGGAGGTCGGCCGCGAGCGCCGCGGCGCCAGGACGCCCGTACAGGCCATGATGGTGGGCATCCTCCAGGTGCGGCTGAGCATAGATTGGGCCGAAAACCTCAAGGACAAGCGGCGCGTGGTGTCGAGCCTCAAGGATCGGCTGCACCGCGAATACATGGTGTCGGTGGCGGAAGTGGACACGCAGGAAGACCCGCGCACCGCGACGCTGGGCATCGTGATGGCGACGGCGAGCACCCGCCATGCCCAGAGCGTGCTGGACAGGGTGCTGAATCGGATCACCGCCGAGCGCGACTGTGTGGTCAGCGAGTCGGCGTGCGAGATTCTCAGCGGCCAGTGAGGCCGGTGGGTGGGCGTGCGGCCTCGGGGACCGGGGGGCACGCGAAAGCGACCAGAGGCGATGAGCATTCGAGCGCAGCAGGTCGGTTCGATCATCATGCGGACGGTGAGTACGGCCGTGCGCGCGTTGAACGATCCGCGCCTCGATGGCGTGCTGGTCGTCGTCCTGCAGGTGCAGGTGCCGCCGGACCTGAACGAAGCGGTGGTGTCGGTGTCGGTAACGCCGGCCGAGCACGGGCGTCGCGCCCTGGTGGCGCTGGATCACGCGCGGGGCCACCTTCAGGCCCAGGTTGGTCGAGCCGCCCGCATGCGCACCATTCCGCGGCTTCGTTTTCGGCTTGATGAGAGTCTCAAGCGTCAGGACGCGATCTTTGACGCGATCCAAGAGGGCCTGGCATCGGAGGCCGCCTCGGACCAAGAAGCAAACCCGCACATGGAGGGGACGGCGATCGAGTCGCCGGGCCCTGGGCAGGAGCCTCGTCGGTGAAGAACGCCTCGACCTATGTCAAGAAACTGAATACGTTGCTCCGGAAGATCAAGCCTTCCGCCGCCATCGAACCGCCCGCGACGGTGGACCCGACGACGCGGCTGGTGATCGGCTTCCTGCAGTGGAACGCCACGGCGCGCCAGGCCGAGCACGCCTTTGAGCGCATCATGAGCGAGGTGGTGGACACCAATGATCTGCGCGTGACGCACCCGACCGAACTGGCCGAGATGCTCGGGCCCCGCTACCCGCAGGTCGAGGAGCGAGCCGCCAGGCTGCGCGACGCGCTGCAGGCGGTCTACCGTCGCGAACACGCCACCAGCCTCGACGGCTTGGTCGGTCAGGCCAAGAAGGACGTGAAGACGTACCTGGATTCCTTGCCGGGCATGGTGCCTTACGTCGCCGGTTACCTGCAGTTGGTGGGTTTCGGCGGCCATGCCGTGCCGGTCGATGACCGCCTGCTCGAGTTGCTGCGCGACGAGGGTGTGGTCGATCCGGAGGCGAGTCTTGACGAGGTGGTGGGTTTTCTGGAGCGGCATGTGAAGGCCGATGACGCGCTGCAGACGCACCTGGCCCTGCAGAGCTGGGCCGATGAGGCCGGCGCAGGCGCCCGGCGCGCCGCGACCAAGCCGACCAGCCGGGCCAGTACGGCGGGCAAGACCACCAAGCGCACGACGCAGAAAAAACAGCCGACCAAGAAGACCACCGCCAAGTCATCGCGGGGGGCCGCGACGACCAAGAAGAAGACGACCAAGCGGACGACCCGTGCCCGCCGTTGACCCGGCCGGCCTCGCTTGACGTAGATGGAGACCGTTGACTGTGAGCACCACATCGACCAAGACGACCCCCGCCGCCGGTCAGGCTGCGGCGTCGCGAGCGCCGCTGCGCATCGGCATTCCCAAAGGCAGCCTGCAGGACGCCACGGCCGACCTGTTCCGCCGCGCGGGCTACGATCTGCGGATCAACGAGCGATCTTACTTCCCCGAGATCGACGACCCCACGATCGAGTGCGTGATGTTCCGGGCCCAGGAGATGAGCCGGTATGTCGAGGACGGCGTTGTGGATCTGGGCATCACCGGCCACGATTGGGTGATGGAAAACGCTTCGACCGTGCATGAGGTGTGCGAGCTGACCTACTCGAAGCGCACGAGTCGGCCGGCGCGCTGGGTGCTGGCGGTGCCCGAGGAGTCGGACATTCGCAAGACCGAGGATCTGGCCGGCGGCATCATCGCCACCGAGCTGGTGAACACGACGCGGCGGTTTTTCGCCGATCGCGGGATCGACGTGCGCAAGGTCGAGTTCTCCTGGGGCGCGACCGAGGTGAAAGCCCGACTGGTGGATGCGATCGTGGACATCACCGAGACCGGTTCGAGTCTGAAGGCCAACAAGCTGCGCGAGATCGACACCATTCTCGTGAGCACCACGCGGCTGATCGCCAACGTCGACGCCTGGGCCGACCAGGCCAAGCGCGAACGCATCGAGGACCTGGCCATGCTGCTGCGCGGAGCGATCGCCGCCCGCAAACTGGTGGGCCTGAAGATGAACGTGCCGCGCGTCAAGCTCGACGGGATTCTGGCGGTTCTGCCTTCGGAGCAGTCGCCCACCGTCAACGAGCTGGCGGACGCGGCCTGGGTGGCGGTCGAGGTGATCGTCGACGAGCAGGTCGAGCGGGAGCTCGTGCCGCGTCTGTCGCGGGCGGGTGCGAAGGCGATCTTCAGCTACGGTCTGAACAAGATCATTCCGTGACGCCGATGGGGCGGCGTGGCGTGGCGAGTCCGACGCGGCGAGGCGGGCTATGATTCGCCGCGTATCTTGAAGATCACGGCGGGAACGCTTCATGCCCACGGGACTTTTTTCACAGCGACATCGACTGCGGCTGGCGTGGGCGCGACGCGGGTGGCGGGCGGCGGCGTTTGCGGCGGCGCTGGTCGCGCTGGGTCTGGCCGCGTGCGGCTCGCCGCGGCGGACGGCACCGCGGGTCGATCAGGCCGCGTCAGCCTCCGAGCGCGGCGGCCGCGGCCCCGAGCAGGTGCGTCCGCCGGTCGACCTGGCGCAGGGAGCGCTGGCGCCACTGGATACCGACGCCTGGGGAATGGCCCGGCTGCCCCTGGCCGAGGTGCTCGACCGTCTGCGCTGGCCTGTCGCGTTGCCCACGTCCCAGCAGCTTGTCGCGACGACGACGGCGACCGCCGGCCAGCGTGGCGAACCCTCCCTCGCGGTCCAGCTCCGTTATCTGCGAGCTCGCGTGGCGCAGACGCGGCGGCAATACGGCGAAGCGGTGCGCCACCTCCATGCCGCCCAGCGCCAGCAGCCCGACGAGCCGCGCCTGGCGCAGAAACTCGGGCAGCTCTACTTCGACATTGGCCGACGAAGCCAGGGCGCCGCCTTCCTGATCGAGGCCCTGCAGGCGGGATCGCTGGATCCTTACAGCCTTGTGCTGCTGGGTATGCAGGCTTTGCATGAACAGGACGATCAGTCCGCCGCCGCTTACCTTTACGCGGCCCAGGTGATCGCGCAGCGGGGCGACCCGGTGATCGAGGTGATCGCCCGTTACCACTTCGGCGTTGCGCTGATGCGGCTGGGTTACCTCGCGGCTGGCCGCGAACAGCTCGAACATTTTCTGACCCACGGCATTCACCTGCAGCGGACCACGCGTTACGCCCGCGAGTTGTACGTGCTCCAGCAGCAGGCGTTCGCCACGCTCGTGCAGGTGGGCGACGCGAGCCATCGCCTGGGCGAGACCGAGACGGCCCTGCACTTCTACCGCGAGGCCGACCGCCTGGCCGACGATCAGCGGGCGGCCCTGCTGCCGCGCCTGGTCTATACCCTGCTGCGCACCGGCCGTGACGAGCAGGCGTATCAGGTGGTGCTCGACGCACTGGAACCCTCGCCCGATGTACGAAGGTTGGAAGTGCTGGACTATCTGATCGCCAACGCTGCGGCGCGCGGGCGTCTGGCCGACATGCTGATGAGGCGGTATCGAGCGCAGTCTCGCCCCAGCGCCTTGGCCGAGCGTATCGCCCGGCTCTACGACGACGCGGCCGCCGTCCGCTTCCTGGCCGGCCACCTCGCGCATCGTCCCGACGATCGCCAGGTTTTCGCCGCCCTGGCCCACCGCGCGGGCCAGGCGGGCAGCGGTCAGTTGGCCCTGCTGACCTGGGAGGCGGCTGTCGAGGCGCTCGAGGCGATCCCCGCCGCGATCGAGACCTACGGCGATGTGCTTGCGGCTGACCCGGCGGTGGCGAAGGCGCTGACGCGCGCCTGGCCGCGTCTGCGCGACACGATGCGCACCCGGCCGCAGGCGGTCTACCTGCAGGCCCGCATGCTCATGGCCAGCGGCCGTGGAGATCGCGCCGCGGCGATGCTGGCGACGGCCATCGAGCGTGCACCGCGGGTGGAGGCGTTGCGGCTGGCAGGCGCGCAGGTCGAGATGCGCCGCGGTGCGCTGGATCGCGCCGAGGCGCTGCTGACGCCGGTGGAGGCTTCGCCGCGCGCCCAGGCCCTGCGGGGCGAGATTCTGCGCCGGCGTGGTGAACCCGAGGCGGCGATGAAGCTTTTCGAGGCTCTGGTGGCGGCGGATCCCGGCCAGATCGCCTGGGTTCTGGAGGCGGCGGCGTTGCAGCGCCAGGTGGGGCGGCCCTCCGCGGCCGCGGCGACGCTCGGCGCGACCCTGGCCCGTGAGCCCCAGGCGGTCGCGATTTACGAGGCATTGTTTGACTTGTACGTCTCGACGGACGCTCCCGCCGATGCCGGCCGGCAACTGCGCATGCTGGCCCAGTTGGCTCGTACGCACATCCCCGACGCCCGCATCACCGTGTATCGCACCGCCATCGAGTTCGCGGCCGCCGAGCGATGGACTCAGACCGAACGGTTGTGCCGCGACCTGCTGGTGCGCGATCCGCGCGACGCCGAAGCGCTGGAGCTGCTCGTTCACGCTCTGTTGGCCAGCGATCAGCGCGACGCGGCTGACCAATTGCTGCGGGCGCGGCTGTCGGGCGGTCTGGACGGCGACGCGACGCAGCAGGCGGTGATGCGTCTGGCGGCTTTGGACATGTCCGCGGGCCGATGGGACGCGGCCGAGGCGTCGTTGGGTCGGCTGGACTCGCTCAAGACGCTGACCAGTCCGGCCGACTACCTGGCTTTGCGCGGCCGGCTGCTGCTTCACCGGGATCCGAATCAGCACAGCGTCGAGGCGGTCGAGCGTCTGGCGACGCGCCTGCGCCGCGCTTACCCCGACCATGAGGCCGACCTTGCGTATGAATGGGCCATGCTGCTGACGCGGATGGGACGCGACGCGGCGGCTGAAGAGGTTCTCATCGCAGCGGTGGCGCGCTTTGCTGAGCATGGCAACCTGGCCAACGCCCTTGGATACACCTGGGCCGATCAGGGCAGACGGCTGGAGAAAGCCCAGGCGCTGATCGAACGGGCGCTGGCGATCCATCCGCGCAGCGCGGCCTACCTCGATTCGATGGGCTGGGTGTTGTACAAGCAGGGCCGCATCGCCGAGGCGGCGGTGCATCTTCAGGACGCGGTGGCTCGGCCGGGCGGCGACCATCCGGTGCTCATCACCCACTGGGCCGATGCGCTTTACCGTCTGGGCGAGGTTCGCCGTGCGGCGGCTTTGTGGGAGGCGGCCCAGGCCCGTCTGGTCGCAGTGCTTGATGCGTCGGGCGAGGATGCGGACCCGGAGAGCAAGGCACTTGCGCCCGGTCTGGAGGCGAGGCTGCGGGCGGTCTCCGAGGGTCGGCCAGCCCCGGTGGCCCCGGTGGTTGGCGCGGTGGTTGACGAGCCTCGGCCGGCGCTGCCGCAGGCCCCGAATGCCGGTCCGCCCGATGGCGTGTAAGACCTTTGACGACAAAAGCTAACACGTGTGCCCGCGAGCCGTGTCCGGTTCGCGGGCGGGGCGGATTCGTGGTAGAATCGCAGGTCTGAAATGGGCGGATGACGAGCCTTCTCCGGCACGACGGGTCGACCGGGGTTCGTCGCCTCCGGCCGCCTTCCGACGCCGCGGTGCGAGCGATCCATGACCGAGCCAGCCACTCCCCAAACCGCCGCCGCATCCGCCTCCGAGATTCACGCCGGCTCCGCCCCCGCCAGCGGTTCGGCCGTCAGCGCCGCGACCGTTCGCGGGCAGTACAACGAACAGAACATCAAGGTGCTCGAAGGCCTCGAGGCCGTCCGCAAGCGCCCGGGCATGTACATCGGCGACACCACGCTGCGCGGCCTGCACCACCTGGTTTACGAAATCGTCGACAACGCGATCGACGAACACATGGCCGGCCGCTGCTCGACCGTGGCCGTCAAGCTCAACGCCGACGGTTCGGTTTCCATCATGGACGACGGCTCGGGCATTCCCGTCGGACCCTACAAGCACGCCAACCCGCAGCTCAACGGGCGGCCGACCGTCGAGATCGTCATGACCGTGCTGCACGCCGGCGGGAAGTTCGACCATGATTCGTACAAGGTCAGCGGCGGTCTGCACGGGGTGGGCGCGAGCGTGGTCAACGCCTTGAGCGAGTGGCTGGAGGTCGAGGTCGCCCGCGACGGCAAGCTCTACACCACGTCGTTTGAGCGGGGTGTGGTTTCCGAACCTCTGCACGTCATCGGCGAGCGCGGCAAGACGGGCACGAAGGTGACCTTCAAGCCCGATCCGCAGGTGTTCCCCGACACCACCTTCCGGTTCGAGACCCTGGCGGCCCGCATGCGCGAGCTGGCGTATCTCAATCCAGGTCTGGTCGTCCGCATCGAAGACGAGGCTCAGAGCCGCGACCAGATCTTCTGCTTTCCCGACGGCATCGCCGCGTTCGTCGCCGCCCTCAACGAAGGCAAGAACGTCATCCACGCCAACGGCGTTTACTTCAAGACCGAGGACGAGGCCCAGGGCCTGGTCTGCGAAGTCGCCCTGCACTACAACGATTCGTACAACGAGACCCTGCTGAGCTTCGCCAACAACATTCATACGATGGAAGGCGGCACGCACGTGTCGGGCTTCAAGACGGCTCTGACGCGCGTGCTCAACAACTACGCCCGCAACAGCAAGCTGCTGAAGAACGACGCGCCTCCCAGCGGCGACGACCTGCGCGAGGGACTGGTGGCCGTGGTGTCGGTGAAGGTGTCCGAGCCGCAGTTCGAGGGCCAGACCAAGACCAAGCTGGGCAACAGCGAGGTCGAGGGGTTCGTGTCCGGCTGCGTTTACGAGCGGCTGGGCGCCTGGCTGGAGGAGCACCCGGCCGACGCGAAGAAAATCTGCCTCAAGGGCATTCTTGCCGCCCAGGCGCGCGAGGCGGCCCGCAAGGCCCGCGAGCTGACCCGCCGCAAGGGCGCGCTGGATTCCGGCGGCCTGCCCGGCAAGCTTTACGACTGCACCAGCAAGGACGTCGAGAACTCGGAGATCTACCTGGTCGAGGGCGATTCGGCCGGCGGCTCGGCCAAGGGCGGACGCGACCACCGCTACCAGGCCATCCTGCCGCTCAAGGGCAAGATCCTCAACGTCGAAAAGGCCCGCCTCGACAAGATTCTGGCCTTCGAGGAAATCCGCACGATCATCCAGGCGCTCAACTGCGGCATCGGCGCCGACGACTTCGACATCGGCAAGCTGCGTTACGGCCGCATCGTCATCATGACCGACGCGGACGTGGACGGCTCGCACATCCGCACGCTGCTGCTGACGTTTTTCTTCCGACAGATGCCCGAGCTGATCCGCCAGGGCCGCGTCTTCATCGCCCAGCCGCCGCTGTATCAGGTGACGCGCGGCAAGAAGAGCGAGTACGTGCTCAACGAAAAGCGCATGCGCACGCTGCTGGGCGAGATGGGCCTGCGCGAGACGGCCCTGGTCGTGTTCGACGACCAGCGCCAGCCGCGGCGGATCGAAGGTTCGCAGCTTGAAGACCTGCTGGCGCTGCTGCACCAGGTGGAGGAAGCCGCCGACGTACTGGCGCGGCGGGGCATTTTGTTCGAGCCGTTCCTGGCCCTGCGCAGCCACGATCCCGAAGGCCGCGGCCGCCTGCCCCGCATCCGCCTGCAGATGCCCGGCAGCCTCGATCAGGACCGCTATTTCTGGTCCGAAGCCGAGGAGGAGCAGTACCGTCGCGAACGCGACATCGCGGAGACCGATCCCGACCTGGACCGGGCCGTGGGCGGCGACGGGAACGGGGACGAGTCGACCGACGAAGCGGCGCGTCGGGGCATTCGCAAGGAATTGCACGAGGTGCGCGACCTCGAGCGCGTCTTCGCCGAACTCGAGCGCCGGCACAGCCTGTCGATCGACGACTGGACGCGCAAGCGTGTCGAGGTGCTTTCCGGCGAGCAGCAGCCCACGCGCTTCGAGCTGCACCGGGCCGACGGCAAAGGCGGCGTACATGTCGTGGCCGTGGTGAATCTGGCCCAGCTTCCGGCCGCGGTGTTCGATCTGGGCAAGCATGGCCTGGACATCAAGCGCTTCAAGGGCCTGGGTGAAATGGACGCCGACCAGCTCTGGTCCACGACCATGAACCCCGAGCACCGCGTGCTGCTGCGCGTCACATGGGACGCCGCCAGCGAGGCGGAGAAGCTCTTCAGCATCCTCATGGGCGAAGACGTCGAAAGCCGGCGCAAATACATCGAAGAGCACGCGCTGGAAGTCAAGAACCTCGACGTGTAGGCCGCCGTTCACCGAGGGTCCGACCACGAGCCGCGACCGTCAGGGAGCGGAGCTTGTTGCCTGGATCGCCGTCCGGGCCGGCCTCTTCGCGGCTGGCTCACCCTGGTCGCCGCATGCGAAAGACCATGGTGTCCAGGGCTCGCGGGTCGCCCATCATCCGCCGCTTGGCCATGAGCAGATGGAACAGCGGCCGCAGCGGCCTGGGGAAATAGCGCTGGGTCCCGTCAAACTGGAAGTAGGCGAAGGTCGGCGCCTCGAAGCCGGTCTGCTCCGCCAGGCGCTGGAGCGTGCGCGGGTGGTTCATGCGCATGGCCAGCGGGTAGTGGTAAACCTCCGTGGCGGCCTTACCCTTGACCACGCGCAGCAGGGCTTCATCGAGCTTGAGGCGATGCATCAGCGCGCTGGTGCGGCCGAAGAGCGCCTGGGCGTTGGGCGTGATGGCGATGAACGCGCCGCCCGGCTTGAGCGCACGGTGGGCGGCGCGCAGGAAAGGCTCGGGGTTGCGCACGTGCTCGACGACGAAGCAGGCGAACGCGAGGTCGAAGTGCCGCTCGGGCAGATCGGCCGTCTCCATCAGGGCGTGCTGAAACCGGTCGATCAGGGCCGGATCATGCTCGACCGATTCGTCGGGTTCGATGCCCCAGAGCGTGCCGCACCGCCGCTTGATCTCGCGCAAGGGCGCGGGATCGCGGCCGATGCCCCGCCCGCAACCGATGTCCAGCACCTCGGGGGCCTTCATCGGCTCGAGCTCGGCGCAGATGATGCGCCCGAACGCCGGCTGAAACGCCTGGTCGGTCATGAGGTTCAGACGGTTGCTGAAATGAAGAACGTCGGCGGCGTTCGCGATCATGCTGTCGACTCCGGCGCGAAGCGAAATATGGACAAAGCAATACCGCATGATAGCAATCAACTAAGTAATCAAACTTCTTATTTTTTTTTTGCTATCTGGGTGAGGCGGACGACAGCCCGGCCGGGCGCCGCGTGGTCAACACATGGATACATCGCAACAAGATGGCGCTACGGTGCTCAGGCGGCAGGCGGCGACGAGTGGCAGAGTTGAATGCACCGGTCGGCTGGTGTGCCGTACGGCCATGCGAAGGCCATGGCCTTTACGCCAGCGTCTCCGCGGCGCTGCGTCCGGCGATGCGGCCCGTCGCCCAGGCCCACTGGAAGTTGAAGCCGCCGATGCGGCCGTCGACATCGAGGATCTCACCGCAGAGATACAGCCCGGCCGTCTTGCGTGATTCCATGGTGCGCGGGTCGATCTCGCGCAGCGGCACCCCGCCGGCCGTCACCTCGGCGTAGTTCCAGCCGCGATCGCGCACGACCGGCAGCGGCAGGGCGGTCAGGGCATGGGCGAGGGTTCGGCGCTGCTCTCGCGTCAGCGCGCCCAGGACCAGGCCGTCCGGCAGACCGGCATGCGCAGCCAGCGCGTGAGCGAGGCGCGGCGGCAGCGGATGCGTTTTCGAAGGATGGTTCAGCCACGCCCGCACCTGCCGTTTGGGTTGGCGCTGGGCGGCCTCGATCAGGTCCGCGTCAACCTTCTCAAACGTGCGGCCGGGCAGAAGGTTCACCTCGATGCCGGCCGCGGGTTCGCCCTCGCCCGGCGCATCGTGGGCCGCGGTCCACGCCCGGCTCACGTCCATGATGACCGGCCCGCTGACGCCGAAGTGCGTCCACAGCATCGCGCCGCCGCGCTCGAGGATTCGCTTGCCGTTCACGATGACCGCCGCGGTCACTTCATGGGCGATGCCGCTGACCTGGGCGTGGAAGAAGCGCTCGTCGAGCACCAGTGGCACGAGGGCGGGGAAGGTCGGCGTGACGGTGTGCCCGAGTTGCCGCGCCAGGGCGTAGCCGCCGCCGTCGCTGCCGGTGCGGGGCAGTGAGCGGCCGCCGGTGGCGAGGATCACGCGACGGGCCCGCGCGGCCGCCCGGCTGTGCGTGACCGTGAAGCCGTCTGTGTCGCGGACCACGCCTGTGACGCGATGGCCCGTGAGTCGCCGCACGTTCAGCGCGTCGCAGCGGCGCAGCAGGGCGTCGAGCACGGTATGGGCGGAATCGGTGGCGGGAAACATCTTGCCGCCCGGCTCCTGCTTGAGCGCGACACCCAGGGAGGCAAACCAGGCGATCGCCGCGTCGGTGTCGAAACGGCTGAGGATCGAGCGGATGACGTTGGGCGAGCCGGGGAACTGATAGTCGTCGGGCCTCACATGGCGATTGGTGACGTTGCACCGCCCGCCGCCGGCCACGAGGATCTTCGCACCCAGGCGTGCGGCCCCGTCGAGCACGGCCAGGCGCGCGTCCAGCCCGGCGGCCTCAGCGCTGAAGATCGCCGCCGCCAGACCTGCCGCGCCGCCGCCCACGATGGCGATATCCACCTCATGCACCCGACGACTCCCTGCGATCCGAACCCGAGGCGCGAAATGGTACCGCCGAATCGCCTCGCTCACCGCACACCACCCAGGGCCGATGACGTTGTGTTCAGGGATTGGGGCGTTAGGATGCCGGTCAGCGGCCATGCGCCGCCGTGTCCATCACTTCCTCTGAAATCAGGACTGCCGCCATGCCGATGCCGCACACCGATTGGGAGCTCACCATCGTCGACGCCGCCCCGCCTGTGGCCGGCGAACAGGGCCTGGGCTCTTGTGCCGTGGGCGACATCGATGGCGATGGCCAGGTCGAACAGGCCATCAGCGGCTATGGCGCGCTGCTCTGGTACCGCCCGCTGACGGGACAGCGAGGCGTCATCACGGTGGGCTCTTTTCATGTCGGCCTGGAGCTCGAAGACATCGACGGCGACGGCAAGCTCGAGGTGATCACGCCCGTGGTTGTCGATCCCGACGACATCGACAAACCGTATGTGCCCGAGCAGCAGTACGGCCCGTCGCACTATCTGCTCGCGTGGTACAAGCCGGGCGCGAAGCTGGAAGATCGGTGGAGCCGCGGCATCATCGATTTCGATGGTCCGGGCGCGCATGACCTTCTTTTCGTCGACATCGACGGCGATGGCCGCCGCGAACTGATCGCCAACAACATCAACCGGCCGCGAGGCCTCTACATCTACAAGCCGGGCGCCGATGTCGCCAGACCCTGGGGCAAACACGTCGTTCAGGCCGGTTACATGGAGGAAGGGCTGGCGGTCGGCGACTTCGACGGCGATGGCAAACTGGAGATCGCGTCGGGCGTGCATGTGTACCATCAGCCTGAGGGCGGGCCATATGCCGGGCTCTGGAGACAGTCCACCGTCGCGCCCAGCCATCGCGAGATGTGCCGCGTCAAGGCCTGCGACGTCAACGGCAACGGGCGATCGGATCTGATCATCGTCGACTCGGAGTACCTTGAAGGCCAGCTTTCGTGGTTCGAAAGCACGTTGCCGAACGGGCCCGGTGGTCCGATCCGCTGGATCGAGCACCCGATCGAGCGTGGCATCTATTACGGCCACAGCCTCGAGGCGGATCGGGATGCGCGGAGCGGTCGGGTCCGCATTTTCCTGGGCGAAATGGCCGGCGGCGGGTGGAACGCGCCGTACAACTACGACGCGCGTCTGATGGAGTACGTCAGCGCCGACGGCGGCCGATCGTTCGCCCGGGAGATTCTCTACCAGGGGGCCGGCACGCACGAGGCCACGCGCGTGGACATCGACGGCGACGGTGTCGAGGAAATCGTGGGCAAAGAGTGGCGCAAGAGCCGTGTGCATTACTGGAAGAAGACGAAGCAGCGCTCACCGATTACACAATATCAACATCAGTTCATCGATCTGGATAAGTCGGAGACGGGCATTGATATTTTGGCCGTGGATATCGACGGCGACGGACGGCAGGACGTGGTCTGCGGCACGTGGTGGTACCAGGCGCCGCACTGGAAGAAGTACTGCATCGAGGATGCGGTGCCCGGTATCAGCCAGATCATGCAGGCGGCGGACATCGACGGCGACGGCAAGGTCGAACTCATCGGCATCCGTCGCAAGGGCGACGCGCGCGGCTACGACGGGCTGACATGCCAGCTGGTCTGCCTCCGGGCCGTTGATCCTGTGGCCGGCCGGTGGGAGGTGAACGATATCGGCGAGGGGGTGGGCGACTGGCCGCACGGTTCGCTGGTGGCGCCCCTGCTGCCGGGCGGGAAGTTCGCGCTGGTGTGCAGTTATCACAGCGCGCATTCGTCGGGTGAGAAGGGACAAACCCACTTTCCCGAACTGTTCGAAGTGCCGGCCGACCCGATGGCCGGCCCCTGGAAAAAGCGCACCATCGCCCGGATCGCGTATGGCGAAGAACTGCTGGCCTGCGACATCGCCGGCAACGGTCGGCTCGATGTCGTGGCCGGCGCCCACTGGCTGGAGAACCACGGCGACGGCACTTTCACCCCGCATCAGATGGTCAAGGATTTCTACCCGGCCCGCGTCGCCATCTGTGATATCACCGGCAACGGTAAGCCGGACATCGTCGTCGCCCAGGAGGCGATGGACTACCCGAAGAAGCACATCCCGTATTCACCGATGGGTTACCTGGTCCATCCGGACGACGACCCGCGCGGGCCATGGGAATTGCGCGTCATCGACCGTGTGCGTTGCGGCCACTCGATCGGCGCGGCCGACCTCGACGGCGATGGCGAATCGGAAATCATCGTCGGCGAGCACGACCCGTTCTATCCCTACCGCCAGCGATGCAAGCTGTACGTCTATAAGAAGGCCGATGCCCAGGCGCGGACGTGGAGGAAGTACGCCCTCGATGATCGGTTCGAGCATCACGACGGAACGAAAATCATCGATCTGGGCGACGGGCGTAAGGGCATCATCAGCCACGGCTGGCAGGACAATTTCTATGTGCATCTGTGGGCTCCGCGGGCGTCGGGGGCGTGACCGATAACCCCGCCGGCCGCCGCCCCCGCTGATGGCGCTGAACCACTGAGCCGATGTAACCCCCGGAGAGCCGTTCGCGGCGGTCGCGGTGTCCGCGCCCCGGGATGGCTCGGTGGGACTTTCGGCGTGACGGATTCGATCCCCATCCCGTTGACCACTGACGCCAACCGTCTGGCCGGGGCGGCGCGCAACGTGCGGCTCATGCACGCGCTGGCCGACCTGGCTGGCCGCTTCGAACGGGCGGGCGTGCCGCTGATGGTGCTGAAGGGCGCGGTGCTGCAGGTGCGGCTTTACGATCGGCCCGACCAGCGGGCCATGTGCGACCTGGACCTGATGGTGCGGCCGACCGATCTGCCTCGGGCGGCCGAAATCATGCGCGACGCCGGCTACACGCGCAGCCAGGTGCTCATGCGCGACGATTTTTTCCCTCGCTTCTACTACGAAGCCGAGTTCACCGGCGGTGACATTTTCCCGATCACCATCGATCTTCACGTGCGGCCGTTCCGCACGCTGCGCTACGCCCGACTCGTGCCCGACGACGCGCTCTGGGCCAACGCCGCGCCGCTGCGGCTCGGGCCCGTGTCAGCGCTCGCGCCCGATCACACCGGCATGGTCCTGCACATGGCGGTGCACTGGGCGATCCACGGCTGCGGCGGGCTGAAGTGGCGGACGGATCTGCACGCGTATGTCACACGTTACACCGAGGCGATCGACTGGCGGCGGTTGATCGCCGACGCCCGCGCATGGCGGCTGGCGCTTCCCCTGCGTAAGGCCCTGGCCGCCGCGCTGGGACATGGGGCCCAGTTGCTGCCGCTTCATGTGTGGGCCCAGCTTGATGCCGCGCCGGTCAACTGGCGCGATCGGCTGGCGCTGGCCCAGGCGCCGCGCGACAACAGCCACCCGCTGGCGCATGTGGCGGTCAACGCGCTGACCACGCCCGGCCCGCGCTTTGTGGCCGGCTATCTGCGGGCGGCGCTGCTGCCGGGCCGTGAGCACATGCGGCAATGGTACGGCCGCGAGCATGTCGGCTGGCTGGCGACGGCTCACCTGATGCGGTGGACCCGCCGCCTGACCCGCTGGCTGGGGCCGGTGCTGGGTCGACTGCGCGGCTACGAAATGGGTCAGACCGCCGACGGCCGTCCGGCCCTGCTTGCCAGTCGCGTGATTCAGCCGGGCCAGACGATCGCCCGCTATCGCTATCGGCCGGCACCACAGGCCGAAGCGGGCGCCGTTCTGCATGAGCAATCAACCGGACGGCCGCAGTGGGCCGTGCCGCGCGGCATGGTGCGTTTTCTGGCCGAGGATGCGGCGGGGGCGAACGTGCGCTGCGACGGCCGACGGCTCATAGCCCTGAGGCGCATCGGGCCGGGCAAGCCGATCTGCGTCGGTCCCGGTCGGCGGCTGCTCGTGCAGCCGGCGTCGAGAGTGCCAAGCGTGATGGCGCGCACGGCGAAGCCAGCGGCCGTCGCGAGCATGGATGGACAAACCAACGAATGACGCATCGACCCAGGAAGTGCCAGATCCGATCGGAGAAGCAGTGATGGACTCGAGTGACGACCCACGATTGAACGCCGAAGACATGCCGCGGGATGAAACCGACGCAACCTCGCGTCGCCAGTTCATCCGCACCTCGGCCCGCAAGCTGGCGTATGCCGCCCCCGTGGTGGCGGCACTGGCGGCCAGCCGGCCCGGATCGGCCGCCGCCACGGGCAGCGGATCCTGACCTGGCTGGTGACACCTGTTTGACCTGACACCCTTTTGCCCCCGCGAGCGCGATGGATGGCTGCGAATTCCTTGACCCCGTCGAACCGCTTTGACCCCGCGGCCCAGCCGCCGACCTGGTGGCTGGCGGGCGCCGCCATCGCCTGTCCCCGCCGCCGTGACCGGGTGGTCGAACAGGTGCTGGATGACGAAGCTCTGCTGATCGACGGCGTCAGCGGCCAGGCGTTCCGCATCAACCGCACCGCCCTCGACGTCTGGCGGATGATCGAGCCGGCCACGAGCACTCATGATCTGGCCGCCCGCCTTGGCGAACGCTACGAGGTGGACTTCGATGCAGCTTTGAACGACGTCGAGCAACTACTGGCCTTTTTCGCGGGCGCGGGCCTGCTGGAGCCGGCAAACCGATGACCACCAAGCACGCTGACAACGCCAGATCCGACGACCGTCGCCAGCCATCCGCGGGTCAGACCGCGCCGCCGCCGACCTTCACCCATTATCGAATCGGGCCCTTCGAGGTCGCCGTCCGAAGCGACCTGACCGAAGCGGCCGCCGACTTCGACCATCTTTACCAGCACTGCCGTCTGGGCGAAGTCGCGGCCGACCAGCTCGACCGTGCTGGCTGCTACGTGGTCGAGGCTGAGCGCCGCGGGTCGTGGTGGGGCCGTTCACGCTATACGATTCTGGGCGACCGCGAGGAAATCTTCATTGGCCGGCGTCGCGACGAGGTGCTGCCGTATCTTGAGTGGGCGGTCAACTGGCGCGTGATGGCGCGGGCCGAGGCATACTGCCAGTTACACGCGGCCACGCTTTCCTTCGGCGGGGCAGGCCTGCTGTTCGCGGCCGGTTCGGGTTCGGGCAAGTCGACGCTCGCGGCCGGGGCTTTGACCGAACACCGTCGCGCGGCTGGCTGGCGGCTGCTGAGCGATGAGTTCGCCCTCGTCGACCGGCGATCGCTGGCCCTGATCGCTTTTCCCAAGGCCCTGTGCATCAAGGCCGGTTCATTCGACGTGGTGCGTGGCCTGGGCCTGCCGATTTTCGCCCGCCGCCATTACGCCAAGGCGACCAAAGGTCGCGTGGGCTTCATTTCACCGGCGCAACTTCCCGGCGAAGTCGTTGGCCCGCCCTGTCCGCTGCGGGCGATCTTTTTTCCCCAGTATGTGGGCGACACCACTCCCTCGGCCGAGCCTCTGGCGCGGGCCGACGCGGTGGAGCGGCTCTGCGAGATGCTCTTCAACCGCCACCACCTGGGGCCGGAGGCGATCGTCATCTTGGCCCGCATCGCGGCGGGGGCCCAGTGCTGGCGGCTGTCGACTGGCCGGCTTGAACCGACCCTCGACCTCGTGCAGTCGCTGATGGCCGACCATGTCCTGGGGGCGGGGGATGCACCGGCGGCCGGACAACCCGATTGGCCGCGCATCGAGCCAGGCCGCACCGCCGCCGCATGAGTGGACCGGCGGATTTGCGGATATTCTACGGTTTGTGACCGACGTCCCGATCGCTTCACGTCCGCCGCGGCGTCGCCTTCTGTGGCGGGTGCTGCGTCTTGCGGTTGTCATCTTCATGACGCTGACGGTGCTGACGGTGCTGTTCGAGTCGAAGCTCATCTATTTCCCAAGCCGTGACGGCCCGTGGGATTGGTCGCGGCGTTCCGACCTGCCGGTGCGTCTGACCGACTGCTTCTTCACAACCGAGGACGGCGTCGAGCTGCATGGGTGGTATGCCCGACCGCGCGGCCCGGCCGACACCGACCAGGGCCAGGCGAGCGACGCCCGCCGGCCGTTCGTGCTGTTTTTCCATGGCAATGCCGGCAATCTGACCGACCGTGTCGATCTCCTGGTCGAGCTGTGTGAGATGGGAGCGGACGTTCTGGCCGTGGACTACCGCGGCTACGGGCGGTCCGCCGGTCGGCCGTCGGAAGAGGGGCTCTATAGGGATGCGGCGGCGGCGTGGGGCTTTCTGACGCAGACGCGCGACGTCGAGCCTTCGCGGATCGTCGTCTGGGGCAAGAGCTTAGGCGGGGCTGTGGCGATCGAGCTGGCGGCGAAGCTGTCCGGAGCCCAGCGGCCGGCGGGCCTGATCGTCCAGTCCTCGTTCACCAGCGTGCCGGCGATGGCGGCTGAACATTACCCGTTTCTGCCGCGATTTCTTCTGCGCCACCGGATGGATTCGCTCTCGCGGATCGGGCGCGTCGGCTGCCCGCTGCTGGTGATTCACGGTGAAGCCGATGAGATTGTTCCCATCACCCACGGCCGCGCGCTGTTCGACGCGGCGGTGCAGCCCAAGCTTTTCCTGCCCGTGCCCGGCGTGGGCCACAACGATCTGGTGGTCGCCGGGGCGCGGCCGTGGCGGGAGGCCATGCAGGGGTTCCTACGCGAGGTGGTCCCATAAGTGTCTTATTGGCGGCCGCTTGCAGTAATAACGGCGAATTGCGGTCGCCGGATGGCACGCGGCTTGCAAACGGGCGTCGGCCCCTATATAGTGATTGGCTTGCGGCATAATCGGTGGCGAAGCTTGAGGACGGGCCGATCCCCCCACATTCTGAATTTTCACCCGGCTTGACGAGGTGTTGCATGCAGTTGAAGACTGTGCGCGATTACTCCAAGCGCGGCGATGCACTGTCGGTACCCGACCTGGTTCAGGTCCAGACAGCGGCATACGAGCGCTTCATCCAGGATGGCAAGGCGTACGACCAGCGCAATAACGAGCTCGGGCTCGAGGCGCTGCTGCGCGAAATCTTCCCGATCGAGAGCTACGACGGGACGATGCGCCTGGAGTACCTTTATTACAAGCTCGATGAGCCGCGGTACACGGCCGACGAGTGCCGTGAGCTGCGGCTGACCTACGGCATGCCGTTCCGCATCGCGGTGCGACTTGTCCGCAAGGACGTGGCCGAGATGCCCGAGGAGGAGATCTACCTCGGGGAAGTTCCGGTCATGATGGGCGGCGGCGAGTTCATCGTCAACGGCGCCGAGCGCGTGATCGTCAGCCAGTTGCACCGGTCGCCGGGCGTGGACTTCTCGATCGCCTCGTCCGAGGCCGACCGGCCGCTGCACTCTGCCCGCATCATCCCCGAGCGGGGCTCGTGGATCGAGCTGGAGGTGTCCAAGAAGGACGTCCTCCACATGCGGATCGACCAGTCCACGAAGATTCCAGCCACCACGTTCCTGCGGGCCATCTGCGAGGAGCTTTCCACGGCCGGGGCGCTGCTGCGGGCCTTCTACGAGGTCGAAACCCTTGACGTGAAGAAGCTGCGGCCCGAGCACTACGCGGTCAACCCGATCGTGGACACGGAGACCGGCGAGGAGATTGTCGGCGTGGCGTGTCAGATCGGCGAGAAGATCGACACGATCCTGGCCTCGAGCCTCAAGAAGGTCGAGGTGGTGGTCAACGTCTCCGACGAGTTGATTCTCAACACCATCGCCGACGAGAAGTCCATTCCGATCGAGGACATGAAGGTCACCGAGCATGAGGCGGCGCTGCTGCATCTGTACGCCCGCCTGCGTCCGGGCAACCCGCCGCAGGTCGACAAGGCCCGCCAGCTCTTCCAGGAGAAGTTCTTCGACGAGAACCGCTATCGCCTGGGCAAGGTCGGGCGCTTCCGCATCAATCGCAAGTTCGATCTCGGCGTGCCCGAAACCGACATGGCCCTGCGTGGCGAGGACTTCCTGCACGTCATCAAATACATCCTCGACCTGCGTTCCAGCCGCAACAAGGCCCACGTCGACGACATCGACCATCTGGGCAACCGCCGCCTGCGCACACTCGACGAGCTGGCGGTGGAGGAACTGCGCAAGGGTTTCCTGAAGCTTCGCCGCACCGTCCAGGAGCGCATGAGCGTCAAGGATCCCGACGAACTGGCCAAAGTGGCCGATCTGATCAACTCCAAGAGCATCAGTTCGGCGATGGAGCACTTCTTCGGCCGCAGCGAGCTGAGCCAGGTCGTCGACCAGACCAACCCGCTGTCGCAGCTCACCAACGAGCGGCGTCTGTCGGCAATGGGGCCTGGCGGTTTGAATCGCAAGCGCGCGGGCTTTGAAGTCCGCGACGTGCACATCAGCCACTATGGCCGCATCTGCCCGATCGAAACGCCAGAAGGCACGAACATCGGTCTGATCTCGTCGCTGGCGATCTATTCGCAGATCGACGAATACGGCTTCCTGCTCACACCTTACCGTGAAGTGAAGAAAGGCAAGCTCACCGGCGAGACGCATTACCTGCGGGCCGACGAGGAGATGAAGGTCACCCTCGCCCCCACGGACGTGCTGACCGACGACGGCAAGATCGCCGACGGCCAGGTGCTGGCCCGCGTGGACGGCGACCTGGCGCAGGTCGTGGCCGATGACGTGCAGTACGTGGACATCAGCCCCAAGCAGATCGTGGGCGTGTCCGCGGCCCTGATTCCGTTCCTTGAGCACGACGACGCCAACCGCGCCCTGATGGGCTCGAACATGCAGCGGCAGGCGGTGCCCCTGGTCAAGACCGAGCCGCCGTGCGTCGCCACCGGCCTGGAGAAGGAAATCCCCAAGTACTCGGGCATGGTCGTACGGGCCAAGAACGCCGGCACGGTCACCTATGTCGACGCCCAGCGCATCGTCATCGACAACGCCGACGAGTACGAGCTGCGCAAGTTCGTGGGTCTCAACGAGCGGACGTGCCAGAACCAGCGGCCGATCGTGTATTTGGGCCAGAAGGTCAAGAAGAATCAGATCATCGCCGACGGCGCGGCCACCAGGGAAGGCGAACTGTCGCTGGGCAAGAACGTGCTGGTCGCGTTCAACACCTTCGACGGGTACAACTTTGAGGACGCCATCGTCTTCAATGAGCGGCTGGTGCGGGAGGACGGCTTCACGTCGATTCACATCGAGGAATTCGACGTCGAAATCCGCGAGACCAAGCTTGGCCGCGAGGAATTCACCCGTGACATTCCCAACGTCAGCGAGAAGATGCTGTCGATGCTGGATGAGAACGGGGTGATCCGCATCGGCGCGTATGTGCGGCCGGGCGACATCCTCGTGGGCAAGGTCAGCCCCAAGTCCAAGAGCGAGCTGTCGCCGGAAGAGAAGCTTCTGCACGCGATCTTCGGCCGGGCGGGCGAGGATGTGAAGAACGATTCCCTGGAAGTGCCGGCCGGCACCGAGGGCATCGTCATCGGCGCCAAACGGTTCAGCCGCCGCATGCACATGAACGAGGACCAGAAGCGGCAACTGCGCAAGGACATGCGTGAGTACGAGGCCGCGATGGACCAGCGGGCCTGCGAGCTGTTCCGCCAGATGGTCGAGCAGGTCAACGAAGTTACCGGCTCGCCGCTGATCGACCCGTCGACGCGACAGAAGGTCGGCGCGTCGGACATCACCGAGGTGGTGATCGAGCAGATCGAGACGTTCAAGCTCGACTGGATCAAGGGCTCGAAGGAGTCGCGCCAGCAGGCCGAGCAGATTCACAGCCAGTTCTGGCCGCGTATCCAGGCCATCGAGAAGGAAAAGCAGCGCAAGCTCGCCCACATGAAGCGCGGCGACGAGCTGCCCTCGGGCGTGCTGGAGATGGTGAAGGTTTACATCGTCACCAAGCGGCAGTTGGCGGTGGGCGACAAGATGGCCGGCCGGCACGGCAACAAGGGCGTGATCGCCCGTATCGTGCCGGAAGAGGACATGCCGTTCCTCGAGGACGGCACCTCGGTGGACGTGCTGCTCAACCCGCTGGGCGTGCCCAGCCGCATGAACGTTGGCCAGATTCTCGAAACTCACCTGGGCTGGGCCTGTGCCGTGCTCGGCTTCCAGGCGGTCACCCCCGTCTTCGATGGCGCGACCGAAGACCAGGTGCATGCCGCCATCGAGGAGGCCAACCAGTACGTGCGCGATCGGTGGCAGGAACTGGGCGACAGGAAGCAGGCGCCCCAGCCGCACGAACTGCTGGTCGAGATGCCTTACGGCGGCAAGGTGCAATTGCACGACGGCCGCACCGGCGAACCTTTCGACCAGAAGACGACCGTCGGCTACATGTACCTCATCAAGCTCCACCACCTGGTGGATGACAAGATTCACGCCCGCGCGACCGGACCCTACAGCCTCATCACCCAGCAGCCGCTGGGCGGCAAGGCTCGGACGGGCGGCCAGCGCTTCGGCGAGATGGAAGTGTGGGCGCTCGAAGGCTACGGCGCGGCCTATATCCTGCAGGAACTGCTGACGGTCAAGAGCGACGACGTGGAAGGCCGCACCAAGATCTACGAGTCGATGGTCAAGGGCAACAACACCCTGGAGGCGGGCATGCCCGTCGCCTTCGACGTGCTGTGCAACGAGATCAAGGGTCTGGGCCTGAACATCACCATGGAGAAGTCGTCCTCCGAGGGCGCGGGACTGCTGGTGTAGCGGCCTGATGGGCGGTGCGGCGGACGAGGCGCGATGTGCGGCGCCGGTCCGCGTGTGCGGGTTCGGCGGACGGCGCCGGACGGTGAAATCGAAAACATCAGCATCATCGGAGATTCCGAGCCATGGCTGAGATGCAATATGACCGTGTGAACGACTTCGGTTCGGTGAAGATCACGCTGGCTTCGCCCAACGACATCCGGTCGTGGAGCTTCGGCGAGGTCAAGAAGCCGGAGACGATCAACTACCGCACGTACCGTCCTGAAAAGGACGGCCTGTTCTGCGAGCGGATTTTCGGGCCCGAGCGCGACTACGAGTGCGCCTGCGGCAAATACAAGGGCACGAAGTTCAAGGGCATCATCTGCGACCGCTGCGGCGTGAAGGTGACCCACAGCCGCGTCCGCCGCAAGCGCATGGGCCACATCAACCTGGCCGCGCCCATCGTCCACATCTGGTTCTTCAAATCGATGCCCAGCCGTCTGGGCAACCTCATGGGCATGAAGACCAGCGACCTGGAGAAGGTCATCTACTTCCAGGACTACGTGGTCATCGACGGCGGCGACAGCCCGCTCAAGTCGATGCAGGTGCTTACGGAAGACGAATACCGTCAGGCCCGTGAGGCGCACGGCTCGACGTTCACCGCCATGATGGGCGCCGAGGCCGTCAAGGAGCTGCTGCAGCGCCTCGACCTGTTCGCCGTCGCCGAACAACTGCGCGCCGACCTCAAGGCCACGCGCAGCAAGCAGAAGATCAAGGAGTTGTCCAAGCGACTCAAGATCGTCGAGCAGGTGCGGCTCAGCGGCAATCAGTCCGAGTGGATGGTCATGGACGTGATCCCCGTGATCCCGCCCGACCTGCGCCCACTGGTGCTGCTGGAAAGCGGCAACTTTGCCACCAGCGACCTCAACGACCTGTACCGCCGCATCATCAACCGCAACAACCGCCTCAAGAAGCTGATGGACCTCAACGCCCCCGAGGTCATCATCCGCAACGAGAAGCGCATGCTTCAGCAGTCGGTGGATGCGCTCTTTGACAACGGCCGCTGCCGTCGCCCGGTGCTGGGTTCGAGCAACCGGCCGCTGAAGAGCCTGACCGACATGATCAAGGGCAAGCAGGGCCGCTTCCGCGAAAACCTGCTGGGCAAGCGTGTGGACTACTCGGCCCGCTCGGTCATCGTGGTCGGGCCCGAGCTCAAGCTGCACCAGTGCGGCCTGCCCAAGAAGATCGCCCTCGAGCTCTATCAGCCGTTCATCATCCGCAAGCTCAAGGACCACGGCTTGGCCGACACCATCAAGAGCGCCAAGAAGATGCTCGAGCGCCGCGATCCCGAGGTCTGGGACATCCTCGACGAGGTGATCGACCACCACCCGGTCATGCTCAATCGCGCCCCGACGCTGCACCGCATGGGCATTCAGGCCTTTGAGCCGGTGCTGGTCGAAGGCAACGCCATCAAGGTCCACCCGCTGGTGTGCACCGGCTTCAACGCGGACTTCGACGGCGACACGATGTCGGTGCATCTGCCGCTGAGCGTCGAGGCCCAGGCCGAAGCGCATGTGTTGATGCTCAGTCCTCACAATATTTTCAGCCCGGCCAACGGCGCGCCGATCATCAGCCCGTCGCAGGACATCGTCCTGGGTGTGTACTACATCACGTCGATGCCCGAGAAGCCCGCCGACCCGGCCAAGTGCAAGGCTTTCAAGGATCCGACCGAGGCGATCATGGCCTTTGATCTCAAGAAGATCACCATGCATCAGCCGATCTGGGTCCGTTTCGAGGCCGACCGCTATCACGGCGTCATCGAGGAGCAGAAGGGCGCGGCCAAGAAGTTCCCCGCCAACCGTCGCCTGCTGACCACCATCGGCCGCATCATCTTCAACGACATCCTCGAGGACGGCATGCCGTTCTATAACTGCGGCCTGGGCAAGAAAGGCTGCGCCCGCGTCATCGACGACACCTATGCCGTCCGCGGCCGCGCCGCCACGATCGATCTGCTGGACCGCCTCAAGGAGATCGGTTTCAAGCGCTCGACGCTGGCGGGTCTTTCCTTCGGCATCACCGACCTGCGTATTCCCGCTCAGAAGCAGGCCATCATCGACGCGACCCAGAAGAAGGTCGACCGCGTCGAGAAGGCCTACCATGCCGGTGCCATCACCCACCGCGAGCGTTACAACCAGTTGCTGGACCTGTGGACCCATTGCCGCGAGCAGGTTACCGGTGAACTGCTGCGCGAGCTGGAAAATGACCGTCGCGATGTCTCGGGCAAGCCGCTGCCGATCGAGGACCAGACCGGCCGCCGCTACCTCAACCCCGTGTGGCTGATGAGCGACTCGGGCGCTCGAGGCAACGTCAGCCAGATTCAGCAGCTTGCCGGCATGCGCGGACTGATGAGTAAGCCTTCGGGCGAGATTATCGAGACGCCCATCCGCGCCAACGCCCGCGAGGGCCTGACCGTGCTCGAATACTTCAGTTCGACGCACGGCGCCCGCAAGGGTCTGGCTGACACCGCCCTGAAGACGGCCGACTCGGGCTACCTGACGCGCAAACTGGCCGATGTGGCCCAGAACGTGTTCGTCAGCGAGATCGATTGCGGCACCAAGCAGGGCATCCGCAAGCGGGCCATTTACAAGGGTGAGGAAATCGACGTGCCTCTGCGCCAGCAGATCGTCGGCCGCACCGCCCGCGAGACCATCCGCAACCCGATCACAGACGAACTGATCGTCGAGGAGAACAAGGTCGTCACCGAAGAGGCTGCCGCCAAGATCGAGGCCCTGGGCATCGACAGCGTCATGGTGCGCTCGCCGTTGACCTGTGAGTCGCGCAGCGGGATCTGCCAGGCCTGCTACGGCAACGACATGTCCACGGGTGGCGTGGTTGAGGAAGGCCTGGCGGTGGGCATAATCGGCGCCCAGTCGATCGGTGAGCCGGGCACGCAGTTGACCATGCGGACGTTCCACACCGGCGGCATCGGCCACCGCACCCTGGTGGAGACCGACTACCGGGCGAACTACGGTGGTACGGTCGAGCTGCGCGACGCCAACGAAGTGCCCGCCGTCGACGAGGAAGGCAACCAGGTGCTCGTGTCCCTCAAGCGCAACGGCGAGGTCGCCATCCTCGACCCCAAGGGCCGCGAGCTGGAGAAGTTCAAGATCGCGTACGGCTCGTATATCACGGTCAAGCCGGGCGAGACGGCGAAGAAAGGTCAGATTCTGGTCAAATGGGATCCGCACCGTACGCCGATCCTGGCTGAGAAGGCCGGCGTGGTGCGCTTCGAGGACATCGTGCTCGGCGAAACCGTTCGCCCCGAGTCCGAGGAGCGCGGCGCGGGTCGCGGCAAGGGCCAGGCCAAGAGCGAAGCCCTCGTGGTTATCGAGCACAAGGGCGAGATGCATCCCCGCATCGTCATCGAGGGCGAGGACGGCAAGATCCTCGACTTCCACTACCTGCCGGCCAAAGCCCGTATCGAGGTGAAGGAAGGCGAGCGGATCACAGCCGGGCACATGCTCGCGCGTCAGCCGCGTGAAGTGTCCGGCTCGTCGGACATCGTCGGCGGTCTGCCGCGTGTCACGGAAATCTTCGAGGCCCGCAAGCCCAAGGATCCGGCCGTGCTGGCGGAAATTTCCGGCACCGTCGAACTCACCAGCGACAAGCGCAAGGGCAAGATGACGATCATCGTCAAGTCCGAGGGCGGACTCGAAAAGGAGCACCACGTGCCGCAGGACCGGCACCTGCTGGTGCATACCGGCGACTATGTGGCCGCCGGCGATCCGCTGATCGATGGGCCGCTGATCCCCCACGACATCCTGCGCATCAAGGGCGAAGAGGCCCTGCAAGGCTACCTGCTCGACGAGGTGCAGAACGTCTACCGCGCCCAGGGCGTGACCATCAACGACAAGCACATTGAGATCATTCTCACGCAGATGCTGCGCAAGGTGCGTGTGGAGAATCCCGGCGATTCGAAGCTGCTGCCCAACGAGGTGGTGGACAAGTTCCGCTTCCGCGAGGCCAACGAACAGTTAGGGACGATGGCCCGTGTCAAGGATCCGGGCGATACGGGCCTGGTGGCCGGTGCCCTGCTGACACGCACGGAAATCAAGGACGCCAACGCCCGCGCCGAAGCGGACGGCAAGCAGCCGGCCAAGGCCTCGCGTCCGCGGCCGGCCACCGGCAAGACCCTGCTGCTGGGCATCACGAAGGCGTCGCTGCAGAGCGAATCGTTCCTTTCGGGTGCTTCGTTCCAGGAGACGACCAAGGTGCTCACGGAGGCGGCGCTGGCCGCCCGCAGCGATGATCTGGTGGGCCTGAAGGAGAACGTCCTGCTGGGCCACCTCATTCCCGCCGGCACCGGCTACAAGCCGTACCAGACGGCGCGCGTCGTCAAGCTGGCCGAGCCGCCCGCCGCCGAAACCCCCACCCGCGAACAGGAAGTCGAGGAAGCCACCCAACTGGCCACCCTCGCCGGGGCCCAGGCGCCCGAAGAAATCGAAACCACCGTCGGCGAATCACGCCTGGTCGCCCAGCTACTAGGCGAAGTCGACGCTTCGGGCGAGAAGAAGTAACTTCACCGCCCGCTTCTGGCGACAACATCAGCATCCCTCGGCCGTTCATGCCGGGGGATGTTTTTTCGGTTGTACCTATTGGTCACGCGCCGGCGGGGACCGCTACGGATTCGCACAGGCTGCAGGGGTCCGATTGCTGATGTCGCGCACCACGACCAGCAGGTGGGTGGCCGCCTCGTTGTCGCCGCCTTCAGGACTCATGCGGGCTTCGTAGCGTCGCAAGCCGTCGGCCCCGGCGAAGTCGAAGGTGAACAGACGGCCCCGGCCGGTGTCAAACACCTCGCGGGCCTCGGTCGTCCACGTGGCCGACGCCTCGCCAAGCAGGCCGACGCTCTGGGCGGATCGGCCAAGAAGCGCATCGCGCCCGATCCGCGTGATGCGCGTGACCGCGGCGTTCACGAATACGTGGCGAAGCTCGCGGTCCAGGCGCAGCACCATGTCCTCGGCGCTGTCCAAGGCCCGCTCCAGGGGGCCGGGTTGCGGGGCGGCTTCGGCGTGCGACGCGCAGCCGCAGTGGCGCGAGCTGTGCGCCCGGCGAAACTCGCTGGCGGTCAACTGACTCAGGGCTGTCAGACTCATCTGCGATACATCCATGTGCGTGTATGCTTCGGCCAGGGCGGTGCGCAGATGGTGGCGGGCGCGCAGTTCCTCGAGTTCGGCGCCCGCCCGATTGGCGAAGCGATGCATGACGCCCAGAGGGCTTGCATCATCGGGGGACGGCGCCGCGGCCAGCAGCGCGAGCGTGCCGATGACCTGGCCGCCCGCGTCGGTCAAGGCCACCAGAAACGCCGACTCCGCGCGCAGCGGGCCCAGCACCACATCACGCGGCAGGCGCTGATGGGCGCCGCGATGGATGGCGACGGTTTGCTCCCGGGTCGCCAGAGAACAGAGACTTTCCTCCATCGGCAGCGGGATGTCGTGGTGCTTGGCCGGCAGGTTCGGGTGGCTCAGGAGCACGCGCCATTGTCCGACGGCCGGGCGGTCGTGTTCGGCGATCAGGGCCCAGCCTTCACCAGCCCCGGCCGACAGGCCGCGCAGCAGCCCCTCGAAGAAGCGCATGCCCACCACATCGGCCAGGGTTTTTTCCAGATCGGCCGGCCCGTGGGCCGGCGGCGCCGCATCCGCGGGGACGGCGTTGGCAGCGCGGGTGTCATGATGACCGTTGAGCGTGACCAGCCCGGCCTGGATCGCCACGCGCGCCAGCTCCACGCGGTTGCGGACCTCGAGCTTGCGGCCCAGTGACAGGCGATGGGTCTGGATCGTCTTGATGCTGCGGTGCAGCTTCCTGGCGATTTCGTGGGTGGAAAGGCCTTGGCCGATGAGTTGCAGAACCTCGCGCTCACGCCGAGTCAGTCGTTCAAGTGCCTGCACTGTCGCACCCCATCGAACCCCCCCGGATCGAGTGTGGGTTGGAATGGTCTTAGCCTGATTACCGCGGATTTCCGGCATCGCCTGGGGCGTGCTGCGCCCCGTGCTCGCATCCTTTCGGCGTTCGGGATGATGGGCGTCAGGTTCGGTGTCCAGGTCGGATAGTGAAAGTGGGAAATCAGGGAAACCTCTGAATCACCACCATGCAATTCTACCCTGCTCCCCCCGGGAGATACAGTCGTAAAACAAATGCAAATGCCTCTGCAAAAGAGTTTTATGAGATTTTATGTTTAAAAATACCTGAGTCCTTCCGGGTGATTCAAGAACCTTTGGATCATGGTGATGCGTAACGGACATGCCCCCCGGACTCTTAGCCGCCCTGCGATTCGCACGCCCATCACACCCCATCGCCCATCAGAAGCCCGCGATTCATCGCCAACTCAAGACAGAATCCTGGAATGTCATAAGATGTAACAATCTTAGGATTTGTCTGACTTCAGCCAATTTCCCAAGCTCGTGTACGCACTTCCCCCGATTCTTGGCGGTACCGCCGAAATGGGGGCAATCGTCCCCATGTGAAAGCCGATAGCCTCGGGGGAGTCGGCTGGATACTCCACGCCGTTCTTCACTTTTCTCCGGCGGGCGAGGCACTTGGCGCAAGTTACCGCGCGGCTCGCGACTGAAGTCGCGACGACGTGCGGCCAACGGGGAGCAGGTACTGCCATGACGAGTCCCACAGCCGCCGGCACGACGGGGTCGACAGGCCCCGCCGTCAGGCCGGACACGCGGGGCCGTCCGGGGGCGGCTACAGGCAAGCCCATCAAGGTCGCTTTCAGAGGTGTTCCCGTCGAAGTGGAACACCCCAGCGGAGGGACCGCGCAGCGGCTGTGCGAGGTGACAGCCCTGTCGGGTGCCCACCTCGTGCTGCTGACGCGCGGCTACCTGCACGAAGGGACATTGTGTTCCATGCGTCTGGTCACCGCCGACGGCGTCGAGCAGGTGTTGCTCACCGGCCGCTCAGGTTCGTGCCGGCTGGCTGGCGGCGGCCGTCATGAGGTGGCTGTCAAGCTCGACCAGCGCATCGACCCGCGCGACTTCCTGCCCGATTCACGCCACGCCGAAGTCGAAGACGAACCCATCGGCACGCCCGAACTCATGGGCGACGTGCTGCTGCTCGACGACCAGGAGGCCGTCTGCCGCATCGTCGACCATCACCTTCGCAAGACGCAGATTCATCTGCACACGGCCCACGACGTCGGCCGGGCCCTCGATGTGGTCAAACGCCAGCGACTGGACCTGGTGATCTGCGATCTGGAACTGGGCGACCAGAGCGGTTTCGACGCTCTCGCGTCGCTGCGCGAGGCGGGGTACCGCGGCCCGGTCATCGCCACCACCGGGCTGCAGGGCTCGCCTTCATCGCCCCCGGGCGTGGTGGCGGTGCTGCGCAAGCCCTTCGCGCCTGAGGAACTGCGGGCCACCATGCTCAAAGCCATGAGCCAGACCAACCCGATGGACGGAACAGCCCCGATCTGCAGTTTGCTGCGCAGCGACGGCGAGGCCGAACCGCTGGTCGACTGGTACGTCTCACAGATCGGTCAGTTGCTGCGCATGCTGGACCAGGCGGTGGAGCACAACGATAAGAAGGCGGCCATCCGCGTCAGCACCGTGCTGCACGAGACCGGTTCGCTGTTCGGCTACCCGACGGTTTCGGAAGCGGCCCAGAAGCTGACCAACGCGATGCACGCCAACCCCCAGCCCTCACAGTGCAGCAAGGAATTGGCCGATCTACGCAGCGTCTGCGGGCGGGTGCAGTAAGGGACGACGGCATCGGGCCCGTCTCCAGCGGCCGGGGGCGCCGACGTTCACGTTCTCAGAACAGTCGGTACTGGAAATGTTCGCCGAAGCGGCGGCGCAGGGCCCGGTCGACGATGCGCGGGATGCCACGCAGTGGTGCATCGGGACGGCCGCTGCGGTTGGGGCTGACCACGAACATCTGGCCGGCGTGCGGGTCGAACCATCCGCGGTACAGCGCTTCGACGTTGTCGCACCCGAAGTCGACATCCTTGCCGTGCTCGCGTCCGCGGGCGACCTGCAGCCGCTGGCCGGTCCAGACCCACAGCCAGCGCTGCGACATCGAGGGGTGGTCGGCGTCTTGCCCCGAGCCGAAGTAGCCCGGCGGCGGCGACGCGGCGTTGGTGGGGGGATGGTCGTGCATGGAGACAGCGCGCGGAGGACCATCGCGCTTCCGCGAATTATCGACCGAATCATGCCCGGACTTGCCCGCCGCCCCGCTTATGCCTCGCGGACGCGCTGCAGGTTGGCCTGGGCGTTGAGCCCGCGATTGAGGCTGATCAGCAGGTCATGCACGCAGCGCACGGCCGGCTCGAACTTGCCGCCCATCGACGCCTCGCGCAGGGTGCGGGTCCGCGCGATCACGTCATCGATCCGCTGGCGCACAAGATCGCGATCCCGCAGCAGGGCGGCGCGAAGTTGTTCCAGTTCGATCTGCAGTTCATCGACGTCGGCCTGGGTCACCATGGCGGTTCTCCGTGGAGCGATGACGGAAGAGGGTTCACGCTGCAAGCCAAGTCGGCGTTCCGGCCCTGTGGCCGGCTGGCTTTTGAGGGCTTGCCGGCGAATCATCGATTATCAGACGTAGTCGACCAAGCCGTCGCTGTCCGTTGCCTGGCCGCCGCCGGGCCTCGCAGCGCGGGATTGCGCGTATCGCCGCGCGGGTTTCCACTGGGACGCAAAAGATGTAAAATGGATAGTGTATTTACGGGTCGCTTAGTAACAAGGAGGTGTTCCCATGTCGTCAACCACCCAGTCGCCCCGTGTTCATTTACAGACCTCCGAAGGCAACCTGCTCATCGAGCTGTGGCCGCAGGTCGCGCCCGGCCACGCGGAAAACTTCCTCAAGCTGGCCCGTCAGGGTTTCTATGACAACCTCACGTTCCACCGCATTCTGCCCGGCTTTGTGATTCAGGGCGGCTGCCCGCGGGGCGACGGCACCGGCGGGCCGGGCTATCACATCGACGCCGAGTTCAATGACCGCCCGCATGAGAAGGGGGTGCTGTCGATGGCCCGCAGCGCCGATCCCGACTCGGCCGGATCGCAGTTCTTTATCTGCCTGGGTCGCGAGCACTGTCAGCACCTCGACGGCAAGTACACGGCCTTCGGCAAGGTGATCGAAGGGCTGGACGTCGTGGACAAACTTGCGGCCACACCCCTGGCCGACCCGGCCGCGGGACGACCCGTCAACGCGCCGACCATCAAGAAAGCCAGCGTCGTCGAGCAGGGCTGAGCCGCTGGTATGTTGCCGCCGGCGTGTTTCGCGCCAGGCGTCTCAGTGCATCACCTTGCCGCCGTCGACCACCAGATTCTGCCCGGTGATGGCCGCTGCAGCCGGTGACAGCAGAAACAGCGTCGCGGGCGTCACGTGCTCGGCCTTGAGCAGGAACTTGACGCACTGGTCGTGAAGCAGTTCGCGCTTGTCCGCTTCGCTGACGTGTTCGCGAAGCTGCTTGTCGGTCATGATCCAGCCGGGGCTGAGCATATTGACGCGCAGGCCCTCGGGTCCCAGCTCGCGGGCCAGCGAGCGCGTGAAGCCGAGAATGCCCGCCTTCGATGCGTTGTACAGCGTGAACGGATCGAGGCCGAGCATGTAGTTGGTCGTGCCGATGTTCACGATGGCCTTGCCGGTTCCGCGCAGCAGCAGGGGCAGGACGCTTTGGGTCAGGAAATAGAACGGCCGCAGGTTGATCGCGATGAGTCGGTCAAAATCGGCGGGCGTGGCGGTGTCGAACGCGATGCGTGGATCGATCGCCGCATTGTTGACCAGGTAGTCGAGGCTGTCGGTGGCATCGGCGACGGCGGCGGCCAGGGCGTGGATCTGCTGCATCTGCGCCAGGTCGGCGGCGATGAAGTGGGCGCGATCGCCCAGTTCGGCCGCGATCGCCTCGCCGCGATCGCGCCGCCGGCCGCAGAAGAACACCCGGGTTCCCATCGTCGCCAAAGTGCGGACCAGGTGCTCGCCCAGGCCGTCGGTCCCGCCGGTCACCAGGGCGCTGCGGTTAACGAAAGCGGCGGGGTCGATGCCGGGGCAAACTTGTGACATGGGAGCAACTCCAGCGTGCGGGCGTGCAGTCTACCGGCTGGCGACGCTTCGCCAAGCGGTATCATGCCCGCATGTTCGATCCGCCGCTGCGATTGACCCGCCCGGGCCTGTTCATCACCGCGACCGATACTGGCGTGGGCAAGACGGTTGTGACGTGCGCCATCGCGGCGGCGCTGCGGCGCGAGGACGGGTCGCGGGTGATCGGCGTCAGCAAACCCTTCGTCAGCGGATGTCAGCGTCGGCGCGAAGGGCTGGTCGGCGAGGACACGGAGGCGCTGGCCCACTTCGCCGACAGCTCTCATCCGCTGGACGTGGTCAGCCCGGTGCGTTTCGCGGCCCCGCTGGCGCCGGCGGCGGCCGCGGAGCAGTCCGGTCGGTGCGTTGATTTGGACGCGGCGCGGCGCGGCATTGCGTGCATCGAGGCTGACAGCGACCTGATGCTCATCGAAGGCGTCGGCGGCCTGCTCGTGCCGCTGGCGCCGCGGCCGCGAAGCGTCGGCCGTGGTGAGGCATGGTGGACGGTGCTCGATCTGGCCACGGCGATGGACTACCCCGTGGTCGTGGTGGCCCGGGCGGGCCTGGGCACGCTGAATCACACGGCCATGACGGTGCGGCTGCTGCGTGAGGCCGGCTGTCGCGTGGCGGGCATCGTCATCAACGGCTTCGAGGCCGACGCCGCCCAGACCACCGATCCGTCAATCGCCGTCAACCGGTTGTGGCTGCCCCGCCTGACGGGCGCGCCGGTCGTGGCGGTGCTGCCGCGCTGCGCCGCCGCCAAAGTGCAACCGCACAAAGGCCGGCTTGCGCCGGAACTGTTCGATGCGGCGGCGACCTGTAACTGGGAAGCGCTGGCCCGGCCGCCGCGGCGAGCGTGATCGGCCATCACCAGGACTACTGCCCCGCGACGACCGGCGCCTTCCTGGCGGCGTTGGGCTCGCCGAAGATGTCGTCGATCGACCCCGACACGCCAGCCAGGGTCTGCGTCTGGGTCTGCGGCTGGTCGAGCGTGCCGGTAACGTGGACGCTGAGCAGTTCGTCCTTGAGCACATTGAACAGATCGGTGAGTGGGCCGAGGTCGGGGCCGGCGGGGTTGCGGCTGTAGAGGCGCAGGTCCAGCGCTTTGTCGCTGTAGCGCATGCGCCCACCGCCGACCATCGCGACGGTTGGCGCTTCGAGTGAGAAGCGGTCGATGTGCACCATGTCGCCCTCGACCAGGAAGCTGGCCGCCGCCCGGTCGAATTCGCCCGAGCCGGGAAAGTTGAGATTCACGATGTGCAGCAGCGCCATGGCCAGTGGCGTCCGCACCAGGTGGGCGTCGCGCACGAACAGCTCGCCGCGGCCAAGGCGTGACCTCGAGTCGGTCGGGACGCCCTCGATGTCCAGCGACGCCGAGAGCATCGCCGAGCCGCTGGCGCGGGCCAGCACCGGTCCGTCGATGGCTTCGTCCACGGCATTGGCGTCGATCCAGCTTTGATCTTCGGCCGGCTGGACGAAAGGCTGGTGGGCCACATCCTGAATCGACAGCGAGAATCGGTAGCCGTGCGGCTCGGTCAGGACCACCCGCCCGCGCCCCACCACCACGCCGCCGTAACAGTACCCGCGCAGATCGTCGATGAGCAGCGTGCCATAGGGCGAGGGATTGTGGGCCTGGACCTGGACTTTCTCGATCAGTCGGCCCATGGCCCGAAGGCTCGAGGCGTCCAGGCGCATGGTGATGGCCGGCAGCGACTGGCCCGGCTCGAGCCTGGCGACCACGGCGAGCGCGCCCTGCAGATCGGCCACCGGGACGCCGACCTGGGCGGAGGCGTCGCGCAACTGAATCGGCGCCTGGAACTCGAGCACGGGCCGCCCGTTCGCTTCGGGTTCCCAGACCAGCGTCGCGTTCTGGATGGCGTACTGGCCCTGCAGCGTCAGGCCGTCGACAGCCCGCAGGACGCCCTCGGGCAGGACCGCACGGGTGTACGGGCCGATGCGATCGGAGGACAGATCGAACCGCGCGGTGACAGCCGGCTGGTCGCCGAACCGCATGGTCGCGTCCATGCGGACCGAGCCGTGCGGCATGGCAGCGGCCATGTTGTCGATACTTACGCCGTCTGGGGTGATGAGCACCTGGCCGGTCATGTCGGTCAGCGGAACGTCCTGGCCGCGCAGCGCGATGCGCAGGTCGGCCGGCCGCAACTGAAGGCGATAGTCCGAATGCCGTTGGGCGGTGTCCCAGAAATCGAGTTCCGCGTCGAAGGCGCCGCGCGGCTGGTGGTCGGCGAAAATCCGGCGCAGCTGCGGCAGGGCCGCGTGCTCCGGAGGCAGCAGGTCCAGCACGGGATCCTCGAAGCGCAGCGCCTGGCACTTGAGTTTGAGCTGCACCTGCGGCTCGGGCAGGGTCCAGTCCACTTCGCCCGAGAGCAGCAGAAAACTGTCGTGGTGACGCCCGGTCAGCCCCAGCAGCCCGATCCGGTCGCGCGACAGCGTGACCTCGCCGCCCAGGTCGACCACCTGGTACGCGCCGCCATAAGGCTGCGCCAGGCCGTCGCGGAGCGTGAATGCGAGCTGGTAGTCAATCTGGTTGTCCGCACCATGGAAGATGCGTCCGCCGCCGTCGAGCACGCCGTCCAGTTGCAGTTGCCGCAGCCACTTGTCCTGCGGCTCGTGAACCGACGCGACCAGCAGCGGATCGACGGGCATCGCCTGCGTCTGAACGTCCAGGTCGACATCCATCAGCCGGCCGGTGCGTTCGTCGGGCGTCTGCACATGGCCGTCGATCCGCACCACCGCGCCGCTCAAACCGTCGAGCACCGCGTTCTGAACGCGCACGCCGTCGGGACCGATCACCAGTCGGCCTTCGCGCACCGTCAGCGGGTACGGCCAGTGACGAAAAACCCCGCGGGCCCCGGCCAGGTTCACCTCGGTGATGTTGCGGTAGTCCTGGTCCTGGCCATACGCCCGGCGCACATGCACGAGGGCATTGATGCGGCCGCCCAGGTCGAAGGCGGGCGCCTGCTCGGCCGTGTCAGGCGTTTTGTCGTCGGCCGTCGAGGACCGGATCAGACCGCTGTCCACCAGGCGACGCCACGCCTGCGAGTCGAGGAACTTGCGGCAGATCTCCTGATGCTTGGGCTTCATCGCGTCGAAGAGCTGGTCGTCGAGGACGATGTCGCGGCAGACGACGTCGATGTCCACGGCCGCGCCATCCTGCGGAGGGCTGATGCTGCCGGCCACCGCGATCGCCGCGCCGTGGGGCCCGCGCCCGCTGAACGCTTCGATCCGCAACACCTGGGGATCAAAGCTCAGTACGCCATGCACCTGCTCGATCGGATAGGGAAACTTCGCGTAGCGTCCCTTGACCCCGTCCAGCCGCACCTGCCCTTCGTAGGTCAGCGCCGCGCCGGCCTGGGAGCGATGCAGCTTCACCTGGGCGTTGAACCGGCCGCTGGGTCGGAAGCGATCGAACATTTTCTGAACCTGCGGCGGCATGGCGAACATGTACCGCGGCTGTTCGGGGATCGAGCCGTCGACGCGGACGTCGAACGCGAACGTCGCGGCATCCGGGTCAAAACCGAGCACCCGGCCGTCGATCTGATAGTTGATGCCTTCGATCGAGCCGCGCAGGTTGGTGAATGTGATCGCATCGCCGCGAACATCGAAGGCACCGCTGACGCGGGTCATGTGGCTGGCGTATTCACCGTAGGGCAGCGTGAGTTCGAAATCGTCGACGGCCATGTGGGCGAAGAAACCGCGGCCCTGGGCCTGGCTGTAGCCGAAAGTGATTGGCGTGACGCGGCCGGTGGGCTCCAGCCGCCGCCACCATTGCCGCACGCGCCGGGGCAGCACATTCAGCAGCGGGCTCTGAGGTCCGAAACGTTCGAGGCGTGCTTCAGCCTCGAGCGTCGCGGTGTTGAACCAGCCCTCGAGCGCTGCTCCGCGGCCTTGTTCGGCGTGATGCACCAGCGTCACCGTGTAGCCGCCCGGACGCGAGCCGTCAGCCCGCAGGTTACCGGTCAGCTCGACGGTCTCGATGGGCTCGTAGCGGCCGTCCTGAATCTGCCCGAATTCGGCGGTGGCGCGGCCGAGGTATACCTCGGGGAAGTGCTCGGGGGCACGGCCGTCGCTGGTCTGCGCCGCCAGCAGCAGCTCGAAGTTGAACGCGCCGCGATCCAGGTTTTCGATCAGGTACAGCTTCGGTTCGACGAACGAGACGGTGGTGGCTCGAAAGCGCAACAGGCCCGACAGGTCGGTGCTGTGGTCGATCAGAATGGTGCGGGCCGAAAAAATGGTGTCGGCCTGCCGCGGCATACCCGGCACACGCAGGCGGACGTCTTCAAGGCGGATGGGGCCGCGCCACGACGCGTGGGCCGCGCCGATCTCCACCTTGCCGCCCACGATGTTTGAGATGATCGGCTCCACGAGGCCGGCCAGACGGCCGGGATCGCTCACGTACCAGATGGCTCCGATCGCCACTGTGCCCAGCAGCAGGCCGCTGCCGACCGCCACACGCAGCAGCCGATAACGCCACGACCGCCGAACATGACACGGCGCGGAGGCAGGAGGCGGCGCGGGCTGGGGATCGGACGGCAAAGGCGGGCTCTCCGGTCGGTCGACCTTGGCGGCCAGCGACATCAGATTGTACCCTGTCGATTCGGCCAGGCATGGCCGAGAACTCCATCGCATCGCGCCGTACAACCGGAGCCGCCGCATGTCCGACAAGCTGACGATCACCTATGACGATTTCGCCAAACTCGATCTACGGGTCGCGACCATCACCGCGGCCGAGCCGCACCCCAACGCGGATCGCCTGCTGAAACTGCAGGTTGACGTGGGCGGCCAGAGCCGGCAGATCTGTGCCGGCATCAAGCAGTTCTATGAGGCCGCGGAACTGGTGGGCCGGCAGATCATCATCGTCGCCAACCTTGCTCCGCGGACGATCCGCGGCGAGGCGTCCAACGGCATGCTGCTGGCCGCCAGCCACGAGGAGGACGGATCGGAGCGCGACGTGGTTCTGCTGACGCCCGCCAAGCCAATCCCGGCCGGCAGCAGCGTCGGGTGAGGCGACGGACCGCGGCGGGGTCTGACCCCGGGCGGAGCCGCGACCGGCCGACCCCGCAGTGGACCTGCCGCGAGCGTGCGGTTCATTCACGACCCGGTGGTTCGCAGCGTGTTTTGATCCTGTTCACTCTCGGTTTCCGCCTCGCCTTCGTCGCGGGCGGACTCGAACTCGCCGACGAACTGCAGTTGTTTGCTCAGCAGCTCGATTGACAACGGGTTGACCGCTGTCTGCGGGCGCAGCAGGTAGCCCACGAGCATGGGCATGGCGGGGCTGGCGACCTGGACGTTGAGTTCCGCGGCTGTCGGCGCGGTGACGGCGTCGATGCGCACCAGATACAAGCCCAGCTGCGACGCCACCGGGGCCGCGAGTAGACGGGCGGCCTCGGGCCTGGTCGACACCGGTTCAGCGCCAATCAGACCGTCCGCCGCAGTGAAGACCTGGCGTACCAGTGACGGGCTTCGGCCGACACCTTCAATCATCGGCACATCGAGCGTGCCCTGGGACGTCATCTCATAGCGGGTGAAGGCTGGCGGGGTGGTGAGCGCCACGCCCATCTCCCGCGCCAACGCCTCGATGCCTTCCTCGCGGGCCCGCTGCAGCCATGTACCGGACTCGGCGATCAGCCGCTCGTAGGCTGCCAGAATCCGCACATCGGCCTCGACACGCTCACGCACTTCGTCGAGGCTCGCTGGCGAGCGCTCGGGGGCGGCGTCAATGATCCGGAAGAGAAAGTAGTCGCCGTTCACCGCAGTCACGCCGCGGCTGGGCGTCTTCGCCTGAAGGCGTTCGACCAGCAGCCCGTGGTCCGCCGCGGGCTCGACCTCGCGGACGCTCATCGCATAGGCCGGGAACGGCGCGCTGATCCGCTCGCTCACCAGCCACGCGCCGCCGATGCCCGGCGCGATGGCCAGTTCACTTTCCGTCTGCCACTGGCTGTCGCGGATCGAGACATTCGGACGCAGGCCGAACTCCCGCTCGATGCCGTCGGCCACCGCGGCCAGCGGCATCGGCTGGTAGTCGGCGGGAATCTGCAGATAGCCGTCAACTCGGTCGAATTGGCGCAGGTCTTCGAGCATCATGGCCCGCGCCCGGGTGACGATGCGCTGGCCCAGGTCGTCGGACTGTTCGCGGCGGTAACGGCTGATGACCTGCTCACGCACCTTCGGATAAGCGTCGGCGTTCGACAGGCCGGCCTCGACGCCGGGGAAGCTGTCGCGATTCCTGCTGAAGTAGGCCAGCGCCTCCGCTTCGGTGATCGTCACTTTGGCAGCCAGACGTTCGGCGGGAAGCGTCATATACTCGAACTTCACGCGCCTCGGCTCACGGTAGCCCAGGCCATAGGGCTCCGATGCGCCGGGCAGATCGTTACGGTGCTGCTCAAACAGCGCCGCGACGCGCTGGGGATCGGCCGGGGGCGCCTGATCGAGGTAGCGGCCCGCTGGGATGCGGAGCATGGCCGCCTGAATGCGACTGGTCTGGTCGTAGACAAAACGTTCAATCAGCGGGTCGCTGACACGCGGCGGAAACAGAAGCTGCGCCTGCGGCACCGAATCCAGGCCGTTGGTCATCGCCACCCGCATGTATTGCCGCACGCGGTCCTGCAGCGGCGCGTGATCCTGGCCGAACACCAGCTCCTTGTAGAGGGTCACCGCGCCGTACTGGCGCAGGGTGTGGATGACGAACGCCTGAGAGACGCCGATGCGCCGCGCCACCTCGGCCGGTTCGCGCGCGTTCTGGCCCAGCTCGCCCAGGAGCACCAGTGCCTGTTCCTCACTGGTGGACAGCCCCAGCCGCTCGGCGGCACGGGTCATCAGCAGCCACTGCATCGTTTCCTCGGGCACGGTCGTGGCCGTCAGCCGCAGCACGGGCGACAGGCGCGAAAGCACCTCGAGCTGAGCGCGGGCGTTCTCCAGATCCGAGGCGCGAATCTTCTCGCCTTCCGGACCCATGCGACCGATCAGCGGATCCTTGCCCCCGCCCATCCCGCCTTGTCCCATAGGCAGCAGGAACACCACCATCAACAGCGAGCCGCCAAGGGCCAGCACCCATTTGTTCAGCAGATATTTGCGGAAGAACCTCAGCATCGCGCGGGGCCTCCGGGCAGGAATATGCGATCGACGCGAGCGGCCGTCCTGAGCCGACGCGGGGAACCGACCAGTATATCGGACAATCGGGGCCGCGTGGTTCCGCTGTACGGGCGGCTGACGTGACGAAGGGTGTAAGAATGACCGCCGCGGGCCGGTGACAGGCCTATTCGAACGCCAGCGGCCCCGGATCGAGCATCGGCCGGCCGCCGAAGCCCAGCGGGCGAAGCTGCACGGTCAGGCTCTGGATGTCGTCCACCTCATCAAACCCGGCGCTGACCAGCAGCAGGAACTGCGGCAGGCGGCGCTCAAGGGTCACGTCCAGACTCCGCGAGGTCTGGCTGCCGTCCAGGTCCAGCGTGTGCCGCAGGCTCACGGCATACTTCGAGCTGATGCGGTATTCGAAGCCATAGGTCAGCAGCTTGCTCTCCAGGTCGGCGATGCGGCTGAAGCTCGCGAAGCTCGATAGCTGCCGGCTGTGGTCCAGCCGGGCTCCGATGCGCCACTGCTCGGTCTGCTCGTCTTCAAGCCCGTAGGTCAGATCGCCCACCATGGCCAGGGCGTCGGTGACCATCCACATCAGGTTGCCATGCACGTGGTCGCCGCCGCGACCGAACTCGGGGCGGTAGGCGTAGTAGGTCGGGGCGTCCAGGTCGGTCTGGGCGTCGCGTCCGCGCAGCACCAGGTCGGTCTGCAGCACCAGCCAGTCGACGTCGCGCCACCGGCCCACGCCGCCGCGCTTCGTCTGCAGGCTGTTGCGCAGGCCCACCCGCACGCCCGGCCCTTCGGCGATCGACTCGACATCCGCGTCGTAGACCGGGTAGGCCTCCGGGTCCACGGTCGCGCCGGCGTAAAACAGATCGAGCTCCGGCTCGATGATGTGGCGAAGCTGGTGCACGTCCAGAGCCGCGACGTTCACGTCCGGGTAGGTGCGTGCGAAGCTGGTGTGCAGTCGCACGCCCGCGCTGCCCCAAAGACGCAGGTTCTCGGCGTCGTTGTCGTAGGCGGCGAAGTCGTCGTCATAGGCTGTCGCCCGGCCGACGACGTAGGGCACGACGTCGAACTGGCCCCAGGTCATCGGCGCCTGCACTTCGTGGCGGGTGTCCAGGCGCAACACGGTGTCGTCGCGGACGCCCATGGCCGCGAGATTTGCGTCGAACGAAGTGGTGTTGGCCGCGATGCCAAACAGGCGGGCGCTCTGGGCTGTGGTAAAACCACGGTCGATCGGCGCGTCGTCGCCGCCCAGGATGCGCATGCGCGAGGCTCGCGTCTGACCGAAGTAGGTCAGCCGCTGGCCCAGCAGATCGGTGCCGATCTGGTAATAGCCCAGCTCGGGCAGCTTCTCGACGTTGTAGCCCGGGGCCTGCAACGTGGTGAGCTGCGGCGTGAAATCGTTGAGCTGCGTTGAGCCCAGGAAAGTCAGGGCCCAGTCGTCCTGCTGCTTCTTGAGGTAGAGCGAAGTTTCGTAAGGCTTGGCGGTGTAGGCCTCCTCGGGTTCAAACGATTCGAGGAACATCGGGTCCGACACATACGCCGTTTCGAGCGACAGTTCCCAGCCCGCCAGCACGTACTGGCGATGCTGCCAGTGAGCCAGGCCGCGGAGGCTGTCGTCGGGTGACACATCCATGCGGTCGCCGACTTCGTCCTCGCCTTCGTCATGCAGCAGGCCGTAGCCTTTGAACGCGCCGAGCATGGTCGGCCGCTCATAGGTCAGTTCGGCGCCGAGGCCCGGTCCGCGGCGGCCGAGATAGTCGAGCTGGCCCTCGAGCTGCACGCCGTCGGGCGCCTGGTGATCGGCCAGGGCGAATACGTCCCATGTCGAGCGCGCCTGCACGCCGTCGCGGTTGTCGTGCTCGACGCTCAACCCGGTCAGCGGCATATCCGATCCCCGCCCCCGCAGCGCCGGCCAGTAGAACAGCGGCGCGCCGCCGATACGCAGCGTGGTATCACGGGCATCGAACGTGGTGGCCGGTTCCCGTCCGTCGCGATCGGCGGCGGCGGAGTCGGGTTGGGGCTCTTGTTCAAGGGTCAGCCGCGACGCTCCGATGGCCACGTGCGGCTGGGCGAAGTCGCTGGTGGTCAGCCTTGCGTCCCGCGCTTCCCAGCGACGCCTAGCTTCCTGGCGCACTTCACCGGCCCGCAGATACAGCGGCACCTGGCGCTTGATGTCGTAAGTGAAAATCACCGCGTCCAGCAGCACGGCCCGGTCGTTGGCCACGTCGTAATACACGCGCGGGGCCCGCACCGTGAACTGGCCGTCGGTCGCCACCACATTGTCCTCGAGGTAGATGCCTCGCACCTGGGCGGTGCGCAGCAGGCGTCCGGCGGCGGGGCCGGCCTCAATCGCCGTCTGCGCGTCTTCCGGCCGTTGGCCCTGGTCATCGAGGTCGCCCGCGAGGAAGATCACCACGTTGCCCGCCTGCAGCGACATACTGCGTCCGGCAACCGCGGCCGGGTCGCCGGTCGAGTCGGCGCTGGTCGCGGCCTGTCGCTGTTCGAGAAGCACGCGCACGTCGCCGACCAGCAGCAGGGCCGGCTCGGCGCGCTGCGGACCGGCCGCCTGGTAGATCACACGCTGGGCGCCGAAGCTGACGGCGGCGTTCTGGGGAAGCACGCTGTCACCCTGGATCGGCGGCCAGGTGTAGCCGGCCAGTGCGGCCGACGAGAGCGGCGGCCGGCCGACCAGCGGGGCGACGTGGTGAGGCGGCAACCCGGGCTCGGTTTCAGGCTCCGGCGGCGTCAGCGGCTGACCGGCGAGGAAGGCGCTGAAACGCGATGCGGCCAGCGTCAGGAAGGGATCGTCGAGCGGCTGGGGGCGCAGCAGATCCGTCGCCAGGCGCACCTGCCCGGTGATCACGGCGGTGACCAGCAGGCGCGGCGCTTCGGCCCAGACGGCGCTGCGGCCGGTGAGCGGACGGGCGTTATCCAGGAACAGCATCATCTGACGGACGGTCCCGTCGCCGGTCCCCTGGGTGTCGATGCGCACCGCCGCCCGACTGGCGCGGAAGGCGTAATAGCCGATCTCGATGCGCACATCGTCATCCAGCAGCAGCCATTGTCGCGGCCCATCGGGTGTGGGCGTCTGCCAGGCGTTGACGCGGCGGGCGGCGAGCAGGGCGTCGGCGTCGATGGCCGGCGTCGCGGCCCAGGGGCCGGGCATCGGCGGCGCAACGTGGTTGCCGCCGCCATCAGCCAACGCGAGCGAGGCGATGCCGCCTGGCCCCAGACCCGACGCCAGCAAGCACAGTGCGATGGTCAGCGTCAGCAGGCCCGTGGCGGCGCGCCGCCGCCGGCGGTCAAGCGCAGTGGGGCGGCGAGGCGGCCCGGCCTGCGGGGCTTGGGGTGGAGGAATCTTCATGCGGCGGTTGATTCGGCGACTTGCCCGGTCCGTCGAGGTCGGTCGCGATTATAAGCCGATGGGGGCGCGGGGCAAACGAACGGCCGCCGCGCCACGGTCTGGCGCCATCGCGCTGCGGCGAGGTTCGAACTCGGTTGTCCAGGAAGCCCGCGCGGCGGCTGCGAGGCCAGCGGCTCACACGGCGCCGGCCGGCTGCAGACGCGGTCCGCGGGTCGAGGGCGGGTGCGGCGGGGCCGCGGACGCGGCGGCGTGCGACCCGTGTGATCGGCCGGCGACGGTGGTGGGGCTGCGATCCGATGTGAGCACCACGATCCGCCAGATATCGAAGCAGCGCAGCTTGAAGCTGTAGGTCACCGTCAGGTCGCTGCCTTCGAGCACGTCCTCTAGGGCCAGGTCGCTGCGCCAGCCGATCTTTACGAACAGTGGATTCAACAAGCGTTCGAGGCCGGCCATCAACGGTTGAGTCGACTGGAAGTGGTTGAGCACGACGATGCTGCCGCCGGGACGGATCATCCGCTGGGCCCAGGCCAGCAGTCGACGCGGATCGCTGACCACGCTGATGGTGTGGCAGATGACGATGTGGTCGAAGCTCTGCGGCGCGAACGGCGGGAACATGGCGTCGGCCCGCACCAGATGGCAGTGACCGAGGTTCTGCTGCCGGCAGCGTCGGGCCGCCTTGGACAACATGCCCGGGCTCAGGTCGAGGCCCACAACCTGCACATCGCGCGGGTAATGCGGCAGGGTCATGCCCGTGCCCACCCCAAGATCTAGCACCCGGTCGCCGCTTTTCACCGGCAGGTGGGTCACCGCCGCCCACTGACGCCGCACCACCAGGGCGCCGAAGGTGAGGTCATAAAACTTCGACCAAAGGTCGTACGTGCGGCTGGTGATGGCTTCTTTCATACCGGGCATGACGGATTCCGATGTTGGGTAGGATCCCCCCCGCGGAGCCACGAGCGCATGTGCAGCCACCCTGACCTTCCACTTTCAGCATAGTCGCCGCCGCCCCCGCCGGCCAGCGTCACGCGGGGTCGGACCGGCTGCCGAAGCTCGGCGGGTCGGATAGACTATGGCGGGCTGGGAGAGCCCCGGACCCCGAAACCCGCGGCCATGAAACTTGTTCTCAACGGCGAAAACAGGCAGTTCGATCGGGTGCGCACCGTGCGCGATCTGGTGGTCGCTCTGGGCCTGGGCAAGGCGGCCGTGGCCGTCGAGGTGAACCGCCAGGTCGTGCCTCGACGCGAGCACGAGCAGGCCCTGCTGGCCGACGGCGATGCCGTCGAGGTCGTCACCCTGGTCGGCGGCGGCTGAGGCCCAGACCCCTGAATCCTCACCCCAAGGCACTGGCGGCGCTCCTGCCGCCACGACGGAGCAGACGATGAGCAGCGCCAGTCCCGCCACCCATACCGACAACCCCATCGCCGCCGGCCTCGACCAGCCGCTGCACATCGCCGGCCGCACGCTCACCAGCCGGCTGATTGTCGGCACCGGCAAGTATGCCGACTATCCGACGATGGAAAAGGCCCTCGACGCCAGCGGCGCGGAAGTCGTCACCGTGGCGGTGCGGCGCGAGCGGCTGATCGACAAGGAAGGGCGGTCGCTGCTCGATTTCATCGACACCAGCCGGTACACCATCCTGCCCAACACAGCCGGCTGCTTTTCGGCCGACGATGCTGTGCGCGTCGCGCGACTCGGGCGCGAGATTCTCGACCAGCTCGACAACCCCGGCAAGCAGTGGGTCAAGCTTGAGGTGCTCGGCGACAGGAAGACGCTGCTGCCCGACCCGCAAGGCACCCTCGAAGCGACGCGCGAGCTGGTGAAGGACGGCTTCAAGGTGCTCTGCTACACCAGCGACGATCCGATCATGGCCATGAAGATCAAAGAGGCGGGCGCGGCGAGTGTGATGCCGGCCGGCTCGCCCATCGGCTCGGGGCAGGGCGTGCTCAATCCCAACGCCATCCGCATCATCCTCGAGCTGCTCAAGGACGGCGACCCGGCATTCCCCGTGATCGTCGATGCCGGCGTCGGCACCGCCAGCGACGTCACCATCGCGATGGAGCTTGGCGCCGACGGCGTGCTGCTCAACACCGGCATCGCCCACGCCAAGGACGCGGTGAAGATGGCCCACGCCATGCGCCATGCCGTCGCCGCCGGTCGGCTGGCGTATCTGTCCGGCCGCATCGACAGGAAGCTTTACGCCACCGCCTCCAGCCCCTGGACCGGCGTGATCAGCTACATCCCCGGCGAGTGAGCGGCATCCATCGGCGCCGCACTGCACCACGCCGGCCCCCTTCAGGGCCGGATCGTTCTCACCCGCGCATTGAGACCGACCATGCTGCATGTCGTGCGCATCGCCGCCTGCCAGTTGCCGGAAGTGCGCGGGGACATCGGTCAGGTATTGAATCTGATCGATGAATATGGCCGACGGACGCAGAGCCTCGGAGCGCGTCTGGTCTGCTTTCCGGAGTGTTACCTTCAGGGATATGTCGTCGACCCCGTCACCACGCGAAAGCTGGCGATCGACCTGTCATCGGATGCCTTCAAGGAAGTCTGTGCACGGCTCCAGCGGATCGAGGCGGTGCTCGTCCTCGGCCTGATTGAGGCGGAGGACGACAAGCTCTACAACACGGCGGTGGTGTTTCGGCATGGCCGATTGCTGGGGCGTTACCGCAAGAAGTCGCTGTTGCCAGGCGAGTCGATCTTTGAGCCCGGCACGTCAACGCCGGTTTTCGAGGTTGATGGTCTGCGGTTCGGCATCAATATATGCAGCGATACGCGTGTTGCCGCAAACGCGGCGGCTGTTGCCGCTCAAGGAGTGGATCTGATCGTGTGCCCGGCCAACAACATGATGAGACATGAGGACGCGGAAACGTGGAAGAACCAACACAACCAAGTGCGTGCCCGGCGTGCCCGTGAAACAGGGCTCTGGCTGGTATCGGCTGACGTGACCGGCGAATGCGAGGGTCGCATTTCATATGGTCCCACGGCGATCATCGATCCGCGAGGAAAGATCGTGGCGCAGGTACCGTTGTTACAGTCTGGAGTGGTCGTCTTCGACATTCCGGTGGCGTCTGATTTACGCGGGTGATGAGGATGGACTGCTTCAGACGTGTAGAGGGATGTCACGATGGCTGCCGATTCCCATGAAAACAATCAGCGTGGCTGGCCTGTCAATGGTTCGGCCGCGGGGTTGCGACTCGATGTTTTCGTGGCGCGCGGGCTCAACCTGTCACGTGCCCAGGCGCGGCGGCTCATTGAAGCCGGGGCGGTGCGCGTGGACGATCGGCGGGCCAAGCCCGGCGACAAGGGCCTGCTGCTTGAAGCGGGCATGCGCGTGAGCGTCGACGACGCAGCTCTGACCGCGGCCGATCGCATCGTGCCCGAGCCACAAGTGCCGCTTGTGGTCCTGGCTGAGGGCGACGGATACCTCGTTGTCGATAAGCCAGCCGGCGTGAATGTGCATCCCCTGCGGCCGGGTGAACGGGGGACGCTGCTCAACCGCGTCATCGCCCGATATCCGCAGGCGCAGGACGTCGGCGAGGGCGGGCTGCGCAGCGGCGTGGTGCACCGGCTGGATGCGGACACCTCCGGCGTGGTGATCTTCGCGACAACGCAGGCGCGATGGGAAGTGCTGCGTCGCGCGTTCGCCGAGCATCGCACGCGCAAGATCTATCGGACCATCGTGCGCGGCCGCATGATCGGAAGCAGACGCGAGGTGATGCGCCTTGTCGTCGGTCGCGGGCGGCCGGCGAAAGTGAAGGTCGTCGCAGACGTCAACGCCCCGATACGCGACAGCGGCGTGCGGCGCTGCGACCTGCAATGGGAAGCGATGCGGACCTTCCATCGCGCCACGCTGCTGCAAATATCACTGGGCACGGGTTTCCTGCATCAGATCCGCGTCATGATGGCTCACCTGGGGCACCCGGTGCTGGGTGATGCGCTCTACGGCGATCCAGCCTCCGATCCGCTCGCCGTCCCGCGCCAGATGCTGCACGCGGCCCAACTGCATGTCGAAGATATCGACGTGATCAGCCCCGATCCACCCGACTTCGCGCAAGCACTGGCGAGCGCGAGGTGATCGTCGACCGGCAGTTGTGATGGGGGCCGCCGGTCCAGGGCCCCATCGCCCGGTCGTGTCGGTTGCTCACGCCACGCCGACGACGGCGATGCCCAGGCGGTCGGCTTCTGCGAGCAGTTGCGGCTTGTCGAGCAGGATGACGCGGCCGACCTCGACCGCCAGGCAGGTCGCGCCCGCTTCATGCAGTTGACCGATGGTGTTGAGCCCGACGGTCGGCACGTCGACGCGCATGTCCTGCCTGGGTTTGGCGACCTTGAGCATGAGCCATTTGCCGCTGCAGCACAGTTCGCCGGCGCGGCGGATCATGGCGTCAGTGCCTTCGAGGGCTTCGACGGCGATAACCTCGCGGTCCTTGACGGCGATGGCCTGGCCGATGTCCAGGTCGCCGAGCCGGCGGATGATGGGCAGGGCGAATTCGATGTCGGCCTGCTGGGCGTCGGTGGGGCGGGTGCGCGGGGTCATCGGGCCGGGGTCGGCCAGACACTGGGGGATGTAATGTGTCGAGTCGATCAAGGTGATGCCGGCCTCCTGCATGTCATCGGCCAAGGCGCGCAGCAGCGCGTCGGTGCGGCGGTCGTGGCGCAGCCGTCCGAACCAGAGTCGCGCCGCCCGCCAGTCGGGGCGGTGCCGCAGCCAGCGCCAGGGCTGGTCATACATTTTGCGCTTGTCCACCCGGCCGACCATCACCGCTTCGCGCACGCCCTGGCGGCGCAGCAGACGCACCCAGCGCCCGAGCTGGATCATGCCGGCTGTGGCGAAATGGTCGCAAAGTCCGGGCAGATCAGGCTCGAAATGGTCGCGCAGGCCGACGCAGGCGACCTTGCGGCCGGCCTGTCGGATGCCCTGGGCGGTGACGACCGGCAATCGGCCGCCGCCGGCGATCAAGCCGATGGGTGCGGGCTCCATGGGACGGCCAGTTTAGCAGAAGGCCCGCCGCTTCCGCGGCTGCGGCCGGTGCGTCATGGTGTACCGTTCGCCGCCTCGGCCGGTTGAACGCAGCGCGTTCGCAGGCCGATGTCGCGCAGGATCCAGAGGGCCTCGGCGGCGGCGAGGATCATCAGCACGCGGACGACGGCGGCCAGCAGCGAGCCGGGCGCAGCGGTGACGAGCATCCGCAGGACACCGCCGGCATATACGGCGGCCACCAGGCGCAGGGCCCAGGCGATCAGGAACAGGCCGATCAGGTCAAAGCGCGGCCGCGCAGGCTGGCTCGGCGGTGCGTCGTGGCGCACACGCGGGGCGGTGGGTCGCGTCGGCGCCGCGGCCGGTGGAGTCGGGGGTGTGGAGGACGCAGGCATGGATGGGGTGATGGGCGCGGCAACGGGGGGCTTGGCCGCGTACGTCGACACCTCGGGGCGTGAAGTGGCCGGCGCGACTGCGGTGGCCGCGGTGATGGAAGAGGAGGCGGCTGTATGGCCCCGGCCCAGGGACAATGGGGCTCGCGTGCGTCCGAAAGCTGCTGGCGCTGCGGGTGATGCGGGAGTGGGTGAAGCCGGGGCGCGGTTGACAACGGCTGGCGCGGCCGGTGCAGGGGCGCTGAGTTTGGGCACCTCGTCTACTTCGTCGTCGTCCTGCTCATCCTCCTCGTCATCCGCTTCTTCGTCGTCTTCGTCTTCCTCCCAGTCTTCGTCCCAATCCTCATCCCAGTCCTCTTCTTCTTCCTCGTCTTCCCCGTCCTCCTCATCTTCGTCTTCGAGATCCTCGTCGTCTTCTTCGTCTTCAGTCGCGTCTTCGTCGAGGTTTTCCTCGCGGTTTTCGGGATCGGCATCGGCGGCTTCGGAGGTGGACGGGAGGGCGGACTCGCCCTCGGCGGCATCGCGGCCATCCCAGCCGGTAAGGCGCAACGGCGGGTTTTCTTCTTCGTTGGGGCGTTCGGCGTCCGGCTCATCGTCGACATCGGGTCGATGGCGGCCGTCTGATCGAGGCAACGCGGTGAGAGCGGGTTCTTGCTCGCACCGGTTGATGTTGAGCGGGACGTTGGGTTCGCCCGCGTCAGCACCGTGCGTAGGCGGTTCGGCGAGGGCGGTAGCGATGGATGCGGGGGTCGAGTCGGCGTCGTGAACGTCGTCCGCATCGGACACGGTCCGCGCCGAAACGGTGGAGGCGCGGACCGTGACGTGGCTCAAGGCCAAGGGGGGGGCGGCCTGGCGCTTGGGCTTCGGCGCCTCCGGTGCGGCGATGGCCGGTGTGGCCGCAACCGCCGGTTCGGGGCTGCTCGATGGGCTGGGGACGTGTTGAATGAGCCCGCAGCGGGGGCACTTGACCCGCCGACCTTCGGAGCCGTCGGGTACGCGGATGCGGGCGTGGCAGTGGTGGCACTGAAAACGAACGGGCATGGCGGCCTCCTTGCCGGCATGTGGCCGAGGAATGAAGCTCTCGGTCTGTTATCGGACAAACCGTGCGATGGGGGCCAGAATGGACCGGTGGCCGGCCTGGGCGTACGCCGAGAGGATGGGGTCCAAAGAAAACGCCCCGGCATCGGCGCCGGGGCGAGGTGAATCCTGTTGGGTTGATCGGCCGACCCGGGGCCGGCGTCTAGCGATAGAACTCGATGATCAGATTCATGTTGACATCGAAGGGTACCTGCTCGGGCGTGGGCACGGCCGTGATGGTGGCGGTGAGCGTCGAGGGGTCGAAGCTCAGCCAGCCGGGGGCCTCGTGGCCAGCCAGGGACTCAAGGTTTTCGCGGACCAGCTTGTGGGCTTTTTCCTTGAGGGTGATAATGTCGCCCACGTCGATCTGGAAGCTGGGACGATCGGTCTTGCGGCCGTTGACCAGCACGTGGCCGTGGGCGACGATCTGCCGGGCGGCCCAGATGGTGCGGGCCCAGCCGAGGCGGCGGATGACGTTGTCCAGGCGCTGTTCGAGCAGGCGCATGAGGGCGTCGGCCGTGTTGCCCTTGGTCCGTGATGCCTTGGCCACGTAGTTGCGGAACTGCTGCTCCATGACGTTGTAGTGGTAGCGCAGTTTCTGCTTTTCGTTGAGGCGCACGCCGTAGTCGCGCAGGCGCCGGCCGCGGAAGCCATGCACGCCGGGGGGGTTAAGCTGGCGCCGGGCCGTGTGCTTGGGGATGTCGGCAATGGGCACGCCCACGCGTCGGGACAGCTTCACCTTTGGGCCGCAGTAGTTGGCCATGGATCAAACGCTCCGCAAGGCTCGGGTTCGAGCTTCGAACGACCTTCAGTCGGCCTGCACGCGGCCGCTGAGAAACCATCGATGAACACCCGCCCGGCGGTCGGGACCGGGGCGGATCGAGCCGGGCATTAGACCAGACGGGCCCGCCGGGGTCAAGCGTGGCGATCCGGAAGGGCGAGGTTCGGGAGTCTCTACCACAGGAACCCCGGTCAGATGACCTTGCGCGTCATGGCCCGGCGGATGGCCTTGTCGGCGTCGCGCTGGCGCAGATCCTGGCGTTTGTCGGACTTACCCTTGCCCAGGCCGACGCCCAGTTCGAGCTTGACCCAGCCGCGCGAGAAATACATGGCCAGGGGCACGAGCGTCCGGCCGCCGGCGGTCAGCAGGCCCATGAGGCGTCGGATCTCGCGTTTGTGGGCCAGCAATTTACGGGTGCGGCGGGGGTCGTGGCAGTGCGGGCCGGCCTGCTTGTACTCGGCGATGTGCACGTCGTGCAGGAACATCTGCAGCGTGTCCGGCTCGACGCGGGCATAGCCCTCGCCCAGCGAGACCTGGCCGTTGCGGATGCTCTTGACCTCGCTGCCGACCAGCTCGACGCCGACCTCGATCTTCTCGAGGATCTGGTAGTCGTGGTGAGCCTGACGGTTGACGATCCGCGCCGGGCCGGTCTTCGACTTGTCACGTTTGCTGGCCATGGCGGGGCGTTCCCGGATCGCGCGTGAGCGGGACAGTATACGAGCAAGCCGCGTGATCTCCCCGGCGCGATTTCCCCGGCGCAGCCGAGGTTACTTGCCGATGCAGAAGGTCGCGAAGACGCGGCCGAGCACGTCGTCGGGGCTCATACGTCCGCCCAGGTCGGCCAGGGCGTCGAGGCTGTCGCGCATGGCGGCGGCGAGCAGCTCGGGGCGGTCGAGTCCGCGCGGGCTGGCCGCAAGCAGGTGGCGTGCGCGATCGAGCGCGGCGGCGGCGCTGCGCAGGGCCTGCTCGTGGCGAGGCTGAAGCACAAGCGCATCAGCGGCGGCGTTGGGGGCACGGTCGGCCAGGACGTCGGCCAGGCGGGCGCGCAGGGTGTCGAGGCCGCGGCCCGTGAGGGCGCTGACGGGCAGGCGGGGGTCGGCATGGTGGTCCGCGGAGGAAGCGTCATCGGCCTTGGGCCGGATCGCGAGCGTGACAGCGTGCGAGCCCGGTTCGGGCGCCGCCGCCAGTCCGGGCGACGGCTGATCGTCGAGCCAAAGGATGACATCGGCGCGGGCCAGTGCGTCGCGTGCGGCCTGCTGGGCGTCGCGGCTGAGCAGGTCGGCGGCGGAGACATGCGCGTGGCCGGAGTGGGTGGCGCGGTCCTCCAGTCCGGCGATGTCGACCAGCATGACTTCGAGGTTGCGCCCGTGCGGCAGCGATAGATGGAGCGGTTCGGCCAGGACGTCGCGCGTGGTGCCGGGCATCGGATCGACAACGGCGCGTGTGCGGCCGAGCAGGGCGTTGAAGAGCGTGCTCTTGCCGGCGCTGGGCGGGCCGGCCAGCACGATGCGGGGCAGGGCGTCGAGCTGGGCCCAGCGGAGGGCGTCGTCAAGCATCGCGTGGAGGCGATTGGACAAGGCATCGAGGCCAGCGCGCAGGTCGGTGGGAGCGATGGCCACGACGTCTTCCTGATCGGTGAAGTCGATGCCCGCCTCGACCAGGGCCAGCAGATTGGCCAGTCGGTCGACCATGTCGGCGGCCTGTTGTCCGAGCTGGCCGCGGCGCAGGTGGGCGGCCGCCCGAAGCTGGCTGTCGCTTTCGGCGGCGATGGTGGCGGCCACGCCCTCGGCCGCGGTGAGATCGAGTTTGCCGGCCAGAAACGCCCGGAAGGTGAACTCGCCGGGCTCGGCGAGCCGGACCGCTGAAGCGGACGGGTCATCGTCGGCCTGCCGCACGCACGCATGCAGCAGGCGGTCAAGCAGGGCGGGGTTCCCTGGCGCCTGTATTTCGGCCATGTCGTCGCCGGTGTAGCTGGCCGGCCCGCGGAAGAAGGCAAGCAGGGCGGGCAGTTCGAGCGCCTTCCCGCGGCTGTGGGCGCGCGGCAGGCGCAGGCGGACGGGAACCAGACGGCGCGGCGGTGGAGGCGGCGAGGCGGTGAGTGTTTCGACGACGCGGTCGCACGCGGGTCCACTGAGACGCACGACGGCTCGGAGGCTGCGGCCGGGCGGACTGCTGACGGCAACGATGGTGTCCGTGCTGCGCATCGGCAGGCTTGGGTCAGGGCGTTTGCGTCGTCATCCCCCCAGGAAACGCTGTACGGGCGGCGATGATTCAGTGGCGTCCCTTACGATCGCGGTAGCGGTGCTGTGCGCCGCCATCGAGACGCTTCTGGCGTGCTTCGATCTCGGCCTGGCGGGTCTGGGCCCACTGGGCCATGCGCTGCCGCCAGCCGCCGGCTTTGGCCTGTTTCGTTTCCAGCAGCGTGCCCGCTTCCTCCTCGCGCTTGATGTGCTGGCGAACCAGGTGGCTGTCGAGCATGCCGGCCCCGGTGGACGCGAGGATGTAGAGCGTCAGGCCGCTGGGCGCGGAATAGAGGAACAGCGGGAACAGCAGGAGCATGAAGCTCATCATGCGCTGCATCTGCTGCTGCTGTTCGTTGGCGGCCGGCTGGGCCATGAGGCGTTGCTGGGCGAACATGGCCGCGCCCATGAGCAGGGGCAGGATGTTCAGCGACGACAGGTCCAGGGCGCTGAGCAGCGGGAAGTTCAGGTGCAGCGGCTGGTCGGCGAAGCGGATGAACTGGTCGGGGCTGGACAGGTCGCAGAGAAAGGCCCAGCGGCCGTTGCTGATCCACTGAAACACGCCCCACAAGGCCGGCTGGTGACGCAGCTCGATGGCGTAGAAGAGCATCGCATAGAGGGCGATCCAGATGGGCGTCTGCAGGAACATCGGCGCGCAGCCGAGCATGTTCACCGGATTGACGCCCTTCTCTCGCATGAGTTTGGCCTGCTCGGCCTGCATCTTGCGCGGGTCGTTGGGGTAGCGGGCCTTGAGCTTGTCCAGCTCGGGCTTCATGGCCGCCATCTGCTTGCTGAACTTGGTCATCTGGATCTGCGACCGTTTGGTGATCGGATGCAGGATCGCGCGGACCACGAGCACAAGCACGATGATGGCCACGCCCCAGTCGAGCGTGAGGGCATGGATGAGCTTCATGAAACCCAGCAGCAGGTGGGCCAGCCACTGAAAGGTGCAGAAGGCGCACATGCCGCCGATGTCGTACTTGATGAGCTTGGAGAAAAACAGGGCCCGGTAGGTCGGCTGGGCGAACAGCTCGCTCTTGCGCGGGCCGGTGAAAAGCACCAGGCTCAAATCAGCCGCCTCCTGGGGCCCGAGGGCCAGGGGCCGACTGGCCAGGACCGTGACCAGGTGCCGGCCGTCCTCGCGGGCGTCGTCGCCCTGCTGGCCGAGGGTGAGCAGGCGCGTGGCGGGGAAGAGATCAGCCAGCGACGGCACGGCCCGGGCGTCGGGCTCGGCATCAGGGCCGAGCGTCACCGGGCGGTGGATGGCGACGGCGAAGTAACGGTTGAGCATCGCCAGCCAGGCCATGGACACGTCGGCGGGGTTGTCCTCGATCTTGTCGGCGGGCAGGATGGGCTGGCCCTTGAGGACGGCGTCGCGCATCTGGAACGCCTTGTCGACGAAGATGATCGATTGGCTGGGGTTGTAGGCCCTGTTGGTGTAGCCGACCACCACATTGCGGCGGTCACCCATGTACTTGGCCTTGTCGCGCGGGGCGTCGGGCGGGCCAAGCTGCTCCCATTGCAGGGTCAGCGGCCGATCGGTGAGGTTGTGAAGGGTCTGACGGCAGAGCAGCTCGTAACTGTTGACGGCCAGTTCGTAGCGGCGCTGGATGCTGACCACGGGCTGTCCGGCCTGGTCGGTGAGAGTGAGGCGGTAGGTCGCGGCGTTTTCGATGCCGCGGTCGTCGCGGTCGACTCGTTCGAGCGTCCAGGCCGCCCCCACGAGATTGACCTTGACCTGGTCGATCGTCAGCGTCCGAGCGGCCAAAGGGCGGATCCAGCCGTTGGCGCCGCCGTTGCTGCCCGCGCGGAACTTGCTGAGAATCAGATAATGGTTGCCGGGATCGCCCGGGTCGGTGAGGGCGGAATAGAGGTAATCGGTCAGGTGGGTGTAGAAGACGCTGCCGCGTTCGAGTCCGACGCGCATCCTGTAACCGCTGTCGGGGTCAAGGGAGCCGAGTTCGACGGAATCAACGGCGTCGCCGCGCGGGACGACGTAGGTGGGCGCGGTGTCGTGCTGCTGCGCGAGGGTGGGGACGGCGCCCACGGCCAGCAGCAGGGCGACGACCGGAACAGTCCACTTGCTCGAACCTGTTGGCATCACGGAACCTGACCTTTGCCTGTAATGTTCGGAGGGAGCCGCCGCGTCGCTCCCGTGTCAGGGCGTGCGTGCGGGCGATCGGGTCGAGACGAAGCGGGCAGTATACGGGGCCGGGTGGAGGGCCGCACCCCGGTGGCCGGGGTTCAGACCAGTTCCAGCCGGGCGTCGGCATGATCGAAATGGCGCTGCGGCGGGCCGTCCGCGGTGAACAGGCGTGTGGGGTCGACTTCGATCAGCGTCTGGTCGGTTTGAGGATCGTTGACCAGCCGCAGGGCGCAGCGTTGAAGCGGCGTCTTGGCTTTGGCGCCGGGTTGGTTGACGCCGTTGGCGTCAAACCGGCTTTCGTGGCAGGGACACTGAAACGCCTGCTGCTCATTCAGCCAGTGGACGGTGCAGCCCAGATGGGTGCAGACGGCGGCGAGGGCGATGAGCGAGCGGCCCGTGCTGACCAGGTAGACGTCGCTTTCAGCCCAGAAATCCGTATAGACGCCGGGCTGTCGGTAGGCCTCGATCGGGCCGACGATGAAGGGCGCGGTGGCCAGCCGGCTCTTGGCACGCTTGCGCGTGGAGTGCGGGGCGGAATCAGCATCGTTGTCACAGCCGACCAGGGGCGGCAGGCTGACGGTGAGCACGGCGCCGGTCAGCGCGTGGTTGAAGCTTCGCCGGGTCATGGGAGGCTCGGGCATCGGACGACTCCGCGAGACAGGGGTTCGAGATCAGGCGGTCGCGCCGGCGTACAGATCATTGCAGCGGCTGGCGGCTTCGGCCCAGGTCAGACGCCGCACCTCGCTGTCGGCATGCTGGCGCAGCGTCGTGGCCAGCGGCGGATGGCGCAGCACCGCCACGATCTTGTTGGCGATTTCGTCAGTATCCCAGAAGTCGACCTTCAGCGCGTGCGTCAGCACCTCGGCCACACCGCTGGTCTTGGAGATGATCACCGGCACGTCGTGGCTGATCGCTTCGAGCGGGGCGATGCCGAAGGGTTCGCTGACCGAGGGCATGACATACACGTCCGCCATCTTGAACACGCGGTCAACCTCCTGCCCGCTGAGGAAGCCGGTGAACAGCACCTTCTGGCCGATGCCCTCGGCCGCGACCATCTCGACGACGTTCTGGATCATGTCGCCACTGCCGGCGATCACGAACTTCACATTCTGGATTTTCTGCAGCACCTTCTTGGCGGCCCGCAGGAAGTACTCGGGGCCCTTCTGCATGGTGATGCGGCCCAGGAACAGGACGATCTTTTCGCCGCGGCGGAACAGGGCCCGTTCCATGTGCGTGGGGGGTTCGTGGCCGTTATCGATGCCGTTGTAGACCACGCTGACCTTCTCGGCCGGCACGCCGTAACGCTTCACGCAGATGGACTTGGTCAGCTCGCTGACGGCGAAGACGCGGTCGGCCGCGTGCATGCCCCGACGCTCGATGTCGTAGACCTTCTGATTGATGTGTTCGCCGGCCCGATCGAACTCGGTGGAGTGGACGTGCACGATCAGCGGCTTGCCGGTGGCGGCGGCGACGGCCATGCCGGCGGGGAAGGTCAGCCAGTCGTGGGCGTGGATGACGTCGAAGCTTTCGCCGCGGGCCAGATCGACGCAGAGGGCAGCGTAGCGCCGGCTTTCGGCCATGAGGTCGCCGCAATACTGGGTGAACGGCGCGTTGGCCGGCTGATCGCCATTGGAGGCGTCGCCCTGGTCATTGGTCTGGCCCAGATCGTAGGCGGCCATCGCGTCGCTGACCGGTCCGCCCACGCCGCTGCCACGACGCTTGCGCAGCCCGACCATCGCCGCCCCGCCGTAGGGGCTGCGGAAGCGGGCGGGCACGGCTTTGAAGGTGACGTGTTCAAAATCCGCGGCCGAGGCGTGCTCGGGCATGTCCTCGACGGCATGGGGCGCGTCGGGTGTGACCGGGTCGAATGGTTCTTCAAGGCTGTAGGTGCTGGCGACGCTTTCACCGCCGCGGTCGCCGCGGGCGGCCCGGGGTGACTGAGGGGCGAGCAGTTTGACGTGCGAGGTGAATTCGGTGCCCACCGGCTTGGGTAGGACGAAGGTCACGTCGGTGCCCAGCCGGCTCAGGGCCCGCGTCAGGCCGTAGCACGCTGTGCCGAGGCCGCCGCTGATGAACGGCGGGAACTCCCAGCCGAGCATGAAGACACGCATGTGGGTCCCTGACCTTCCTGGTGGGGCGCCGCGGCGGCATGCGTACAACCGATCGCAGCGCTCCGAATTGAGGCCGGCCGCCCCGATCCCCCACAGCGCGGCACGCTCCTGCGCCGAACTTCAGCCCATACGCCTCGACCGTTGCAGGCGGCACGAGTTCATCACGGCCATGAGCGTCCGGACGCGGCAAGTCCTTCATGCAGAAGGCTACCGCTGGCGCGCGCAAGCGTCAAGACGACAAAACCCTTAGCAGGCCGAATCATCGCCGCACGCCCGCCGATTGTGGGAAAGTCCCCCGCGCCGCTGGCGCACCGCCTCGAAAAGCATGACGCCGGCGGCAACGGAGGCGTTCAGGGAGTCCACGCCCGCGCCAGTCGATGCGGCTGACGATGTCCCGCGAGGCCAAGCCGCCATGGGAATGGACGCCAGGGCGTCGGCGGCGTCGCGCCAGGTCGCGTCGAGGCCGACGTCTTCGGGCCCGATGACCAGCGCCGTCGGCCCGGTCAGATCCAGGTCGTAGAGACTCGTTGGCGCGTCGGGACTTGCGGCGATGATGCGCAGCGACCGTTGGCGGCAGACGTCGATGATGGCGGAGGCGGTGTCGCAGACCACCGGCAGAGCGAAGACCGCCCCGGTGCTGGCGCGCAGGGCGTTGGGATTGAACGGATCGACCACGGCGTCGGCGACGAGCAGGGCGTCGGCCCCGGCGGCGGCGGCGCTGCGGGCCATGGCCCCGAGGTTGCCCGGCTTGGCCAGACCCACGGCGATGAGCCACAGCGGGGCGGCGCTCGCGGGGTGCGACTGCGCCAGAGCGTCCGTCGACAGGTCCGGCGGCTCAAAGAGGCCGACGATTCCTTCGGTCTTCTCGCCGCGGTAGGCCATTTTCGCCAGGAGTGCCGACGTGACTTCAAAGAGACCGGCGGCGTCGGCGCGGGGCCAATGGCCGGCTTGGACCTGGGCGAGCAGGTCGTGCACCGCGCCGGGCGCCGTGGCGGTGTGGGCGTCGACGAAAAGATCACGCAAGGTCAGGCCCGCATCGAGCGCGCGGCCCACGAGTCGTGGGCCCTCAACCAGCAGCAGATCATGGCGCCGCCGCTGTTGGCCCCGCTGAAGACGCACCGCCAGCTTGATGCGCGGGTTGTCGAGGCTCGTGAGCTGAATCACCGGGCGTGACATGGCGGGCATCGTACACGGAAAGTCTGGCGCCGCGTGGCGATTGCTCGTCGATCAATCAGCGGCCAGCACAGGTGCGCCGCGGCGGCCGTAGACCAGCCAGTAGGTCACCGGGATCACCAGCAGCGTGAAGGCGGTCGACACGAACAGGCCGAAGATCAGCGCCCAGGCCAGGCCCGAGAAGATCGGATCGAGGGTGATGGGCGCGGCTGCAAGCATGGCTGTCCCGGCGGTCAGGAAGATCGGACGGAAACGCACCGCGCCGGACTCAATGATCGCCTGCTTCAGGTGCTCCTGCCCCTCGCCGCGCTCGCGCACGGCCGCGTGAATGAAGTCGATGAGCAGGATGGCGTTGCGCACGGCGATGCCTGAGAGGGCGATCATGCCGATCATGGCGGTGGCGGTGAAGAACACCGGGTTGTTAAACCCGCCGATCGGCCGATCCAGCAGCAGGTTCATGATCCAGAAACCGGGCATGATGCCGATGACCGTCAGTGGAATCGAGATCATCAGCACCAGGGGCATGAAGTAGCTGTTGGTCTCATAGACCAGCAGAATGTAGATACCCAGACACGCGGCCGCGAACGCCAGGCCCAGGTCGCGGAACACGTCGACGGTGATCTGCCATTCGCCTTCGCCGGCCCAGACCACCTCGTAACCGGCGGGCACCGGCGAGTCGTCGCCGCCGGGGCGCAGGTCGGGCTGCATGTCGAGGATGGCTTCGGCCGGCGGGCGGCCGGCGGTTTCGGCGAAAACGTAGGCCACCGGGCGCAGATTCTTGTGGTAGATCGTCTGATCGCGCGTGGTCTGGACGAAGCGGCCCAGCTCGCGCAGCTGGATCATGCCCGTCGCGCCGGCGACGTACAGGTCTTCGAGCCGGGCGATGCTGCTGCGCGTCGCTTCGGGAAGGCGCAGGTGGATGGGCGTGGCGTTGACGCGATCAGGTTCGTGCAGGTGGGCGGCGTCGATTCCCCCGAGGGCGGCGGCGAGTTCGTCCGCGATCTGCGCGTCACTCAGGCCGGCGAGGGCCGCCTTCTCGTCGTCGGTCTCGAAAATGTAGCGACGCTGCCGGGCCTCGATGGAGGTATCCAGGTCGACGATGCCCGGCTCGCGGGCGAAGCGGTCGGCGACCGACGCGGTGACACGTTGAATGTCGTCGTAACTCGCCGTGTCCGGGCCATAAACCTCGACGGTCACGGTGGCGATCACCGGCGGGCCGGGCGGCGGCTGGACAAGTTTGAAATTGGCCCCGTGGCGGGCGGCGATGGCGGCCAGGTCGTTTCGCAGGCGCAGGACCAGTTCGTGGCTCTGATGCTCGCGGTGGTCCTTGTCGATGAGGTTGACGCGCAGATCGGCCTGGTGGGGCTCGCCGCGCAGGTAGTAGTGCCGCACCAGACCGTTGAAGTCCATCGGACTCGACGTGCCGACGTAAGCGGTGACGTCCGTCACTTCGTTGACGGTCTGGAGGTAGCCGGCCAGGTCGTGTGCGGCGGCGGCGGTGCGCTCGAGAGTCGTACCCTCGGGCATGTCGACAATGACCTGGAACTCGTTCTTGTTGTCGAAAGGCAGCATCTTCAGCGGCACGCGCCGCGTGGCGGGCAGCAGGCACGAGAGCACAAAGAGCAGGGCGACGCCCGCGAGCATGATCCACGCCCAGCGTCGGTTTTCGAGGAACGGCCTCACGGACGCCGCGTAGATGCGGTAGACGCGGGTGCGCTTCAGGTCGTAGGGTTCGGCCTCGGCGGCTTTGTCGTACTCGCCCTTGAGCACGTGGTAGCTCATCCACGGCGTGATGGTGAAGGCGACGACCATGCTCATGAGCATGGCCAGGGGCACGTTCAGCGCCATTGGCCGCATGTACGGGCCCATCATGCCGGTGATGAAGAACATGGGCACGAAGCTGACGATGACCGCCAGCGTGGCGAGTATGATGGGCGGACGCACTTCGTTGATGGCGGCGAGCACGGCCTGAAGCGGCTTGCGGGCGCGCATTTTGAAGTGGCGGTAGATGTTCTCCACGTCCACGATCGGGTCGTCGACCACCAGGCCCAGGGCGAGGATGAGGGCGAAGAGCGTCACGCGGTTGATGGTGTAGCCGGCCAGGTAGTTGACCAGCAGCGTCAGACCGAAGGTGATGGGCACCGCCACGGCGACGATCAGGCCTTCACGCCAGCCGAGGGTCATCGCGATCAGGCCGATGACGATGATGATCGCGACCGCCAGCGCTTCGACCAGTTCGTTAACCTTGTCGTTGGCGGTCCGGCCGTAGTCGCGGGTGATGCGGTAGTCGATGCCGTCGGGCAGCAGCACGGGGGCGAGACGCTGGACCTGGGTCTGAATATCGCGGGCGACCCACACGGCATTGGCGCCCTTGCGCTTGGCGACGGCGACGGTGACGGCCGCATGCAGGCCGTCGTCGGTCGAACCCTCCCGGGCGGCGCTTGCGTCGGCGGCGCCATGGCCGAAGTGAATGTAGCTGTCCGGCTCGCCACCGGTCAGGCTGATTTGCGCCACGTCGCGCAGGTAGACCGGTAGGCCGTCGGCCACGCCGACCACGAGTTCAGCCACGTCGCTGGCGTCGCGCAGCACGCTGCCGGCGTCGACGAGCGCCGCCTGATCCTCGCGGCTGAACGCGCCGGCAGGGACGGAGACGTTGGCGCCGCGCAAGGCCCGTTCGATCTGGGCGATACTCAGGTTCCGGGCGGCGAGTTGTTCGGCATCGAGGGCCACACGCACTTCGCGCCGCCGTCCGCCGATGACGTAGGTCGGCCCGGTGTTGACCACCGACTGGAGGCGGATCTCCAGTTCTTCGGCGATCTGACGCAGGGCGGTGGCGTCGTGATCGGCCGTGGTGCCATAGAGCGTGATGGCGACGATGGGCACATCGTCGATCTCGACGGGTTTGACGACCCAGCCAGCCACCTGCGCCGGCGCTTCGTCGGTGTGCATCGACAGCTTGTTGTAGAGTTTGATGAGGCTGTCTTCGCGGTCTTCACCGACGTGGAACCGGACGGTGACAATGGCGCGGTCGGCCATGGACATCGAGTAAATGTGTTCGACGCCGTCGATCTGATAGAGCAGCTTTTCGAGGCGTGTGGTGACCTGCCGCTCGACTTCGCGGGCCGAGGCCCCGGGGACGGCGACCATGACGTCGGCCATGGGCACGACGATCTGTGGCTCCTCCTCGCGCGCGGTGACCAGCAGGGCGATGGCTCCCACGGCCATGGCCAGCACCATGAGCAGGCCCGCCAGCTTGCCGCGGACGAACAGCTCGACGATGCGTTGGAGAACATTGGGGCCGTCGGAGGGCTGGGCAGATGTTGCGCTCATGTCATCGCTCACCGGTTCACGGCTGATCGGCGGGCTTGCCGACGATCACGCGCTCGCCCGGCTCCAGACCGGCGAGCACCTCCACCTTGGCGGGGCCGTCACCGGCGACGATTTCACCGAGGCGCACGAGCCGGCGCTGCGTCGAGCCGTCCGCGTCGACGACGTCAACCATCGACAGTTGTCCGACGCTTTGAACAGCGGCCTGGGGGATCAGCAGACGGCGCGTCTGGCCCTGGGGGATGAGCAGCCGGCCGAACATCCCGCTGTAGACACCCGGCGGGCAGGCGCCGGTGACCTTGACGAGCATTGACCGGCTGCCGGCCGCGGCCTGGGGCACGATCTCGCTGATGCGCGCGTCGCAGCGCAGGTTGATGGCGTCGATCTCGACCCCCACGGCATCTCCGACGCTCAGACCGACGGCAATGCGTTCGGGCACGGGCGCTTCAAGTTGCAGGCGGTCGGGGTCGTAGAGAGTGACCAGGTTTCGTCCCGGTTGGGCGAGGTCACCTTCCTCGACGAGTTTGTCGATCACCACGCCGTTGATCGGCGAGCGGATGGTGGTGTAGTCGATCATGTTCCTGGCTTCGGCCAGGGCCTGGCGGGCGGCGGCGAGGTCGGCTTCCGCCACGTCGCGGGCCCGACGGGCGTCCTCAAGTTCGCGCGCCGTGGCCGCGCCCTGCTGGCGAAGCTGGCTGAGTTTGTCCAGGTCGCTTTCGGTCTGGCGCAGGCGGGCGGCGACGGCGTCGACATTGGCGCGGGCCTGTTCGATGCGGGCCTGCACGTCGGCTTCGTCGAGTTCAACGATCACCTGCCCGGCGCTGACCGGCTGGCCGGCGGTCACGTGGACGGCCTTGACTCGCGCCAGCAGGCGCGATCCGACAGTCGTTTCGTGCGCCGCCCGGATGCTGCCCACCGACCGGGCGTAGACCGGCGTTTCCTGCACCTGCACGTCGGCGATGATGCGACCGGCATCGGCCGCGGGCATGCCGCCAGCCCGCCCGGGCTCGACACGGGCGTGAAACGCGCCCGACATCCACGCGATGATCAGGACCAGCAGCAACAGGCCCAGGGTGACCACCAAGGCTCGCCCGATGCGCCGCATCGTCTTGGTCATGGTCGACGGCTCCCTCGTGTCCACCGGAGCCTGGCTCCGGCTCGGGCCGCATTATACGACGAAGCCATCTGGTGGCGGCGCAAGAAAAAGGGGCTGCGCGGGCAGCCCCGAGGGGATTCAAACATCATCGTTGCCTGGGGCACGGCGGCCGCGCGTCAGAGCGCCGTTTCCGCGGCGGCGCTCATCGACGCGCCCAGGGCGCGCACGGCCTCACGCAGATCCTCGGGCAGGCGCAGCAGCTCAGGGTCCGACTCGAGCAGTTGCGCGGCGATCCGCCGGGCTTCATCGCGCTCGCCGGTGGCCGCCAGTTCCTTGGCCAGTCGGGCCCGCCACTCGGCGGACGTCGGGTCCACGGCCACGGCGCGGCGCATGGTCTCGACCGCCTTGTCGTGCTCGCCCATCGTCGAGTATGCCATCGCCAGGGTATCCAGATACGGCCCGAACTCACCCTGGTGGCGCAGCGCCTCACGGGCCATGCGCACCGCCTCGTCCAGGTCGCGGCCCTGCTTGATCTTGACCATGGCCAGGTTGTTCATGGCCGGCGTCGAGTCGGGGTGCGCCGCCAGGGCCTTGCGGTACCAGCGTTCGGCGTCGTCGAGGCGATCCTCGACTTCGTAGACCAGGGCCAGGTTGAAGAGGTTGGCCAGCGTGGCCTGAGGGTGGTTGGCCTGGGCGACGAGCATGTCCCGGCCGCGGCTGCGGTACGTGTCATCGCCGCTGCGCTGACCGAGGGTGTACCAGGCGCGGGCGATGATGGCCTGGCCTTCCGGGTCGTCGGCGGGGATGGTCGCCTGCGCCTCCTCGAGCCAGCGGGCGGAGGCGGCGGGGTTCTCGATCGCCAGCACAGCCAGGCGGACCCATACGTCGCGCCAGCCGCGGTCGATGCGCAGCAGGGGCGTGAGCAGTTCGGCGGCCTTCTGTTCGGCGCCGGCGGCGATCAGGGCCCGGGCCTGGCGGATCAGCACGGGCGCGTAGGCCTCGGGGTTGGCCATGGCGCGGTCGACATATTGCTGCATGCGATGGGCGGCGCGTTCGGCTTCGTTGAGCTGAATTTCCGCCTCGGCGATCATCAGGTCGGCGGCCAGCGGGCGGTTGCTCGAGCGGCGACGCCATTCCTGAGCGACGCCCAGGGCCTCGGTCCACTGACCGGCGGCGGCGAGGGCTTCGGCGGCCATCCACGCGGGTTCGACAGCCGAGGGGAAGGCCTGCATGGCCCGCTGGGCCAGAGCCGCCGCCTCGGCGGCGCGGCCGGCGGTCAGCAACTCGCGGACGACGACGGTCTGCACCGCCAGGAACCGCGGGTAACGGCCGGCCAGTGAACGCAGCCGGGTGAGAACCCGTTCCTGCCCCTCGGGCGTACGGGCGTCGGCGGACGTGCGAAGCTGGTCGAGCACGCCGAGGGTCTCAATAGCCTCGTTAGTGCGGCTGGGGTCTTCCACAAGGGCCACGAGCACGGGTCGGGCGTTTTCCTGGTCGGCGAAGCGGCGGACCAGATCGATGTGCGGCCGAAGGCGCATGAGCCATGGATCGTCGGGCATGGCCTTCAGGCCGTCTTCGATGGCGGCGACGGCTTCGCCGCCGCGTCCGGCTTTCGTGGCCAGCGCCAGCAGGCCGTGCCACGCATGCGTGCTTTGCGGTGCGATGCGGGTGGCTTCATGCAACTGGTCCATGGCCTGATCGACAGTCTGATGGCGGACGGCGAAGTTGGCCCGCACCAGTTGGGCGGTGCCGGGCGGCAGGTCCAGGCCGTCGAGCAGGGCGAGGGCGGCCTCGGCCTGATCCATGTGGCCGCGTGAAGCATGGAAGTCGGCGGCGAATTCAACGCCCGGTCCGGTCGGGTCCGCCAGCAGACGCTGGCAGATGGCTTCGGTCTTCTGCGGCTCGTCGGCGCGGCGGTAGAGATTGGCCAGCAGCAGCAGCGACTGCTGGTCGGCCGGATCGTCGGCGATCATCTGTTCGAGCAGGGCGATGGCGCGTTGCACGCGGCCGCCCTGGGCCAGCAGCGCGGCGCCCTGGCGACGCAGAGCGGCATCCAGATCGGGCCGTGACATCACCTCGTCAAGCTGAGCGGTGGCCAGTACGTTCTGGCCCTGGGCCAGCAGCAGGCGGGCGTAGTCCAGCCGCGGGGCGGCCAGCGTGGGGCGCAGGTTGATGGCCGTGGAAAGCTGTTCGATGGCCTGGGTGAAGTTGCCCAGACGTTCGTGGCACACGGCCGCCAGCAGCCGGGGCTCGACGAGTCCGGGCGAGGAGGCCAGCACATTATCCAGAAGTGACAGGGCCTGGAGGTACTGTTCCTCGCCGCCCTGTGCCGCGACCAGCCAGCGGGCCCGATGCACCCGCCAGCCGCGGGCCGCGTCGCCGGTCTGGGCCCGCATGCGGTCGATGGTCCGGTCGATGAGCGGCCGATCCTGCCAGGCCGACTGGGCATCAAGCACCCACTGGATGGCCAGCAGATCATCGGGATACCGCTGGGCGATGGCGCGCCAGGCTTCGAGGGCCTGCGGTGAGCTGATCTGTTCGAGGTAACGGGCGCGGACGGCCTCCCACGGCAGGCGATCGTTTTCGGGAGCCTGGGCCAGGACCTCATCGATCCGTCGCAGTCCCGCGGCGTCGCCGGCTTCCACGCCGGCCTGCTCACGTGCGGCCATCGCCTGGCGCAAGGCCAGTTCGGGCGTCAGACCGGCGGCCTTTTCGGCCCGCGCCAGACACGCGGCACCCAGCCCCATAGCGCCCCGATCGCTGATCGCCGCCAGGGCCAGCCATGTGGTCTCGGGAAGCGCCTGGTCTGAGGCGAGGGCCGACTCGATCGCGGCGCGGGCTTCATCAGCGCGGCCGGCGCGCAGCAGCAGCGAGGCGTGGATGCGTAGAATGTCGGGTTGGATCGATCCCTGGGCCAGCACTTCATGGGTCAGCATGAGCAGGGAGTCGACCTGGTTGTTGACGCCGGCGTCGATGGCGGCGGCCCATGCGGAAGCGAGGGCGACGGCCGCCTGCATGCTGCGTGGCGCGAGGGTGCGCGCCCACTGGGCGGTCTGGACAGCCTCCGCCACGCGGCCGGACTCCGCCAGCAGGCGCGCCATCTGGATGTGCGGCATGGGCCAGAGCGGCGCGGCCTCGGCCGCGTGCTGCAACTGCTCGACAGCCAGCTCGCGTTCGCCCAGACCGGCGTAGGCCTGCGCCAGGATCCACCACGCCAGCACGTTGGCGCTATCGAGGTTGGCCGCCTCACGGCCAAGGTCGAGCACCTGCTGGGTCTGGCCTGCGTCCAGGGCGCTGGCGGCGCGCAACGCCAGCGACCAACTGCGGGCCTGCGGATCGCGGTTGCGTTTGTCCAGGTCGGAGGCGACGGCGTTGCCCGCTTCGGTCTGGCCCAGGGCGTGCAGAGCCATCGCCTTGAAGCCCAGCAGGGCCGGCGCGGTCAGCGGGCTGGCGCCGTCCAGATCGCCGAGCAGTTCGACGACGCGCGCGTGCTCGCCGATCTCCCACAGACGCTGGACATACTGGCGGCGGATCTGCGGATCGTGCGCCGCTTCATCGGCGCGGCGCAGGGCGGCCAGCGCCTCGTCGAGCATGCCGGCGGCGACGAGCTGGCGGGTCAGAAGGGTGACGGCCTCGGGATCCTGGGGCGTCCAGTCGACGACCGGCTGCAGGGCGGCGCGGGCGGCGTTCTGGTCCTGCGCCATGCGATAGGCATAGGCCAGCAGCAGGTCGTAGCGTGGGTCGTCGGGGTGCTGGCCTTCGAGGGCGGCCGCCCACGCGACGATCTGTTGCGGGGTCCGCTGCATGCGGGCGTAGGTCTGAGCGAGAACGAACGGCGCCATCATGTTCTCGGGATGCAGCTCGACGAGCTGCTCGAGGGCGGTGGCGGCTTCGTTGAATCGGCCCAGCCAGACCAGCGACAGGCCGCGGGCGTGCAGGGCCCTGGCGTGTTCGGGTTCCTCGGCCAGGATGGTCTCGGCGAGCCTGAGTGTTTCACTGCTCTGGCGCAGATCGATGTAGAGTTCCAGCAGTTGGTCGCGGGCTTCGATGTTGGTCGGCTGCAGTTCGAGCACGCGGCGCAAGGCCCGCGACGCCTGGGCCAGGTGCTGGCGGCTGCCGTCGGCGGCGGGCACGGCCCGCTGGGCCTGGGCGAACCAGTAGAGCAGGTCCGGGTCGTCATTGGCCTGCTCGGGGCGCTCGATGAGCACCCGGCGCAGATGCGGCAGGGCGTCGACGTACTGGGCCTCCTGGGCCAGTTGCATGCCCGTCTGGCGCCGCTCGGCCAGTTCGCGCGCGTTGCTGGCGCGACGCATGAGCACGAAGGCGCTGAGCAAAACCCCGATGACCGCCGTGATGGCGACCAGAGTCACCAGCCGGCGACGTGTTTTGGCGCGAATACCCATCAGTCTCTGAGTCCTTTAAGCACGTACAGGATGGTTTTCCAGATGATCCACAGGTCCAGGCGGAAGGAGATGTTCTCCACGTACTCGATGTCGTAGCGGATCCACTCCTGGAAATCGAGGCCGGTCGCCCGCGTGCGCTTGACCTGCCACAACCCGGTCAGACCCGGTCGCACGCTGAGTCGCGCCTCACGCCAAGGCGGGCAGTATTGATTTTCCGTGAACGGGCTGGGCCGCGGCCCGACGACCGACATGTGGCCGACGAGGATGTTGAAAAGCTGGGGCAGCTCGTCGATCTGGAGGTTGCGCATGATGCGCCCGCTGCGGGTGAGCCGCGGGTCGTCGTTGATGAAGAATTGCGGACCGTCGGCCTGGTTCTGGCCCAGTAGCTGCTGCTTGATCTGGTCGGCGTCGCGACGCATCGAACGGAACTTGAGGCAGGGAAACTCCCGTCCGCCGACCGTTTCGCGCCGGTGGGCGAAAAAGATCGGCCAGCCGTCGTCCATGAGGATGATGAGCACGATCAGCGGGTAGAACGGCAGCGTCAGCACGAGGCCGACTAGAGCGAAGGCGATGTCGAAGCCGCGCTTGAGGGCCCGGGCGAAGGAGGTGAGCTGGCGCGGACGCACGGTGCGGTCCAGCACGGGAATCGGCTCGATCTCCTGCCATCGCACCTGTTCGATCTGCGGGCGATGGTCGGGATCATCCCAGAGGACAGCCGGCCCGACGACGCTGGCGCCGCGGGCGATCTGGCGGCCGGCGCCGATCCACGCCGTGCCGACGAAAGTCAGGTCATCGTCGAGTACGCCCGTCGGGTCGACCCAGGTGCGGCTGCCCTGGCGGCGGGCGCGGGGGATGGTGGAATCTGGCCGGCGCCACAATTGAATGATCGACTGCAGGCAGTCCATCACCTCTTCATCGCGCGAGGCGTCGAACACGCGGCCGGGCAGCGACGTGGTGGCGCGCCGTGCGGATTCGATTTCTCGGCGCAGCGTCCGCCAGCCCTCGCGGGGAGACTCGGCCATCTGCCACAGCAGCGCGACCTTGCGATCGGTGGTCATGGCCGTGCGGGTGAGCTGCGGGTTGGAGCCGCCATAGGCGCGCTCGAAACGCTTGAAACGGCCCTCGCGATCGGTGACCACCGTCTCGCGGTAGCCGCGCTGACGGTTGTCGTGCAGACGCACATACAGCAGCTTGGGGCGCACCCAGGTGAGGCTCTCGACCGGCTCGGTGAGCTTGAAGATCACCATGGAGCGCGGGTCGATGAGCAGGAAGATCTCCGCGTCGTCGACGATCTCGGAGCGCTCGCCCTGACGGACGACTTGTACGCCGCGCGAGGCCCAGAAGCGATCGTGGACCTGCACGGGTGTGAGGCCCCAGATCGTGGGCATGTCGCGTTGGACGGCGGCATCCTGACGGTTGCGGATCATGCCAGGCCCCCATTGTCGCCCGACGGGCTGGCGGCCGGCGCGCCGGCCTCGGGGCCGTCGCTCTCGACCTGGTAGGCGACGGCCGTGGCGATGGGCCCCAGCAGCCGCGTCGCGCCGCTCGGCGGCGTCGAGCGACGCAGCGCCGACGACGGCAACGAATCGCCCAGACGTTTGCTCTGCATCGAGCCGTAGCTCGACCGCGTGACGTCGTGATTCTCGGCACGGTTGAACACCAGGCCCGCCAGGTTGGCGCCGATCGACCAGAGGTGGTCGGCGGCCCGCTCGGCCATCGGCCGATGCTCGCCGCGCGACACCGTCAGCACCACGCCGTCGGCATGGGCCGAGATCAGCGACGCCTCGAGGCTGCCGAGTATCGGGCCGGTGTCGAAGAGCACCACGTCGTAGTGTTGCTTGGCTTGTTCAATAAGGGCCTGGATGGACCGCGGCGAGAGCGTCGCCGCCTGGTGGGCCTGGGCCGCGCCAACAGGCAGAATGTCCAGTTCCGGCAGGCCGATTTCCATGACGCAGTCGCTCAGTTGCGCCTGGCCGGCGAGCACGTCGAGCAGGCCCAGGAGCGTGCGTTTCTGGGTCTGGAGGCTTTCGTCGATCTGGTCGCGGCGGACCAGGCCCATGGCCATGAGCGTCTCACCGAGTTTGCGGCCGTTCTGCTCGGCCAGGTGCAGAGCCTCGTTGAGCTGAGCGTCGCTGACCGCGCCCTTCTGCCGCAGAATCTGGCCCAGGCGCGGATGGATGCGCGCCTCGCTGCGCGTGGTCAGGCCGGCCCCGACGATGTCGCCGTCGATCAGCAGCGTGCGCATGCCGCAGTGGGCGAACGACAGGCCCAGGGCGAAAGTCAGGCTGGTTTTGCCCGTGCCCGGCGCGGGGCTGGTGACGGCGAAGACGCGGTGGTCTTCATGCGAGCCGGACAGTTGGAGCATGGTGCGGATGTGGTGCACGCCGTAGGCCGCGATGGTCACCTGCTCGGGGTCGGTCATGTTCGCGGGCAGCGCGGGCAAAATGCCGAGCATGCGAATGCGCTGGCGGGTGGTGTAGGACGCATCCTCGGACGTCCGCATGCGGCGATCGATCAGGCCCATGAGCAGGATGACGCCGACGCCCACCGAGCCGCCGCCGAAGCCCCCCAGGGCGGCCACCTGCTTGCGTTTGCCGGCATTCGAGGGCGACAGCGGGTCTTCGCCATAGCTGATGGGCGTGACCCGGCCGTAGACCCGCGACTCGAGGGTCAGCACGTCCAGGCGCTGGCGGGCCTGCTCGGCCTCCTGGGAGACGACGACGATGTCCTCCTTGAGCGCCTCGATGCGATGGTACTTCTCGGCCAGCTCGCCGCGTTCGATTTCAAGCACCTCGAGCAGTTGCCGGCGTTCGGCCTGACGGCCGAGCAATTGCGGCTGGGTCATGAGTTCAAAGCGGTCGGTCGGCGTCCCGGCCATGGTGGTCGTCGTGGTGCCGCGGCGGTTCTCGTTGTATTCCTTGGCGTAGCGCTCGATGATGGCCTCGATGGCCTCGAGCTTGTGCCGTTCGTCCACCACCAGCCGGTGGTTGAGGCCCAGCTTGGCGCTGAGTACGGAGATGTAGCTCTCCTGGTCGCGCTTCTGCGAGAGGTAGTTGCGCATCATCGGGTCCGCGGTGGCGATCTCCGCGGAGGACAGGTCAGGCCTCTGCTGCGTCTGCTCTTCCCCGGCCGAACCCCCGGACATGGCGGCCAGGGCGATGTCGATGCGGCGCAGGTCGTCCTTGATCTGTTCGATCTGCTGGATCTTGTCGTTGAGCAGCGGCCCCAGAGCGTCGGTGCCATAGGATTCGGAGATCTCGCGCACCTGCTGGGTGAGCTGGCGGGCCTGGTTGCGCTTGGCGACCAGGCGCTCGTTGAGGACGTCCAGACGCTTGTTGTCGGCCTGGACGTCGAACTCCGGACGCAGACGCATGTAGGCGCGGATGACCGCCTCGACGGCGGCCTTGGCCACATTCTTGTCCTCGTCGGTGAAGGTGACGAGGATTTCGCGGCTGCGGACCGGGTGCTTGACGCTCAGGCGGTCGGCGAAGCTGCGCAGGGAATAGTCTCGCCCTGTGGACTTCCACATGTCCGAGGCCAGGGCCATTTCCAGGTTGCGCTGGGTCTGGACCAGTTCGACCTCGCGACGCACGAAGGCGTCGAACATCGGGCCGATGCTCTGCTCCTCGGTGCTCACCAGGACCGACGGCAGGCGTGGCTCGATGTCGATGCGTCCGATGCTGGTGTACTCCAGGGGTACGAGCTTCCAGCCCGCTGCCGCCCCCCCGAGCAGGCCGATGAGCCCGAGGGTGATCGCCCAGGCGTAGCGGCCGCGCAGCAGACGGTGAACTTTCAGCAGCGGGTTGTGGTGATGGTCCGCCTGCCCGTCCACGGGCATCGGCTCCTGGCTGCCGGGGAGCACGGGATAAACGCCATCGCGAAGGGACTGGGTCATGAAGACACCCCCGATCGCATCACCACGATCGCGTCGTGAATGATGCGCAGGAATTGCCGGGCGATCTGCTCGCGATCCGCACGGTCGGCGCCGCTGGACTTGAACACCAACTGGACCTGGGCGGCGCCGAAGAACTTCTGGGTGTAGTCGGCGGCCACCGCCTGCACACCACGCATATCCGCGGCGAACTGGCCGCTGGGCAGGATCATGAAGTTGTAGATCCACAGCCGGCCGGCGCTGCCGAAACGGCTGATGGCGAACTCGTATTCGGTGGCCGGAATCTGCAGGTCGTCAACCGTGAAGGTGATCGGTTCGGCGCTCTGCAGAGACCAGCCGGAGTTGGGGTAGCAGACCGGCGGGTAGTGGCCGACCATGTCGCGGGCGTTGCGGCACTGAACTATGAGCAGGCCGACGTGTCGGCCGGTGCCCACGTGCGTGTAGGACCGGCTGAGAACCTTGTTGGCTGAAAGCAGGCGCAGCGCCTCTTGGGCCACCTGCTCGTCCTGCCCGACCCAGGAGCCGAAGCTCATGGGGACAGCCGAGATGACGGCTCGGACCCGATCGTGGAAGGGCTCGGCGTCGCCGGGCGTCGGGCGCAGACGCGCCTCGGCCGCGACGGCCGCCAGAAGAAGCCCCGCCGCGACCGCAGGTACCCAGTGCCGCCATGTCATGCAACGATGATTCACCGTGTCAGCCTCACTCGTACGCCAGGGTGAACGGAGCCACCGGCAGCAGCGCCCAGCGCAGCAGCCGGATGATGCCCAGCAGAATCAGGAACGCGACCGGCAGCATCAGCCAGCCGGTGAAATCGTGGAATCGCTCAGCGAAGGTGTCGGACATGTGTCCGTAAACCAGCACCGTGGGGATCAGGCGGATGACGTTGCAGGCGATGGCCGACAGCGGACTGGCGGCCAGGATCAGCACCCGCACGTATTGCCGCAGCGGCGTGCCGAAAGCGAAACCATACGAGACCAGCACCAGGGCGAAAACCATGCGCATGCCGTTGCACGCCTCGGCGATGGCGACCTGCACGCCGTTGATCATCAGCAGGTTGCCCGCGCGCGTGACGTCCGAGCCGAACAGATCGAGCACAACCTGCGTGGCGGTGGCGGTCGCGGTCTGCAACGGGCCGGCCAGCTCGAGGCGGATCATGCCCGGCACCGGCACCAGGAACGCAAGCACCATGAACGCGGGGGCGAACTTCCAGAGCACATCCGTTCCCAGCACGGTGATCGCAGCGCCGACGGCCATCAGGATCGCCCCGCTGTGCCAGCCGGCCTGGAACGAATGGTAAAAGCCCAGGTAGGACAACCCCCAGCCGGCCATCATCATCAGCAGCCCCGCCCAGCCATGCCTGGGCGCGACCGAGCGCAGGCGGCCGCGACGAACCCAGACCATCCACGCGGCCACGAACGGCACGAGGATGATGTGGCTGGCCTCTTCGTCGCGCAAGGCGATCTCGGCGATGTCGGCCCAGGCGCGCCACTGGACGGTCACGGCCGCGGCGACCAGCGCCAGCGCGGCCGCGAGGTGGGCCTGCGTCCACGGGTTGCGCATCTTGATGCCAAGAACTCTGACCGGCACGGATGATCCCCTGATTGCCTGCTCGCGGCGTCACGACGCGGCGAGTCGGGCCGATATACTTTTCTTAAGGTTGGCGCGTGGCGCCATGGACGGCGCTGTCAAGCGATTCCTGTCGTTGTCTGCCCCGGCCCACGACTTCACCCACGATCTGCCGGCGGGCTGCCACACGGCCGCCGGGGCCGACCACGCAGTTGACCACCACGGCGTCCGGCCCGACTTCTCCGCCGCGCAGGATGACCGAATCATGGATCCGCGCTCGCGGCGAGACGCTCGCACCGTTTTCCATGATCGCGAAGCTTGTGCGCCAGGACTCCTCGAAGGGGTCGTGACGCAGTCCGTTGCCGCCGGCCCGGTCGAGGGCGGCCACGCGCAGAGCGTGGATGTAGTCGGCGAGGGTGCGGATGGGATACGAGCCCGGCCGCTCCAGCCGCGCCACCTGCACGTTGAACTCCTCGGCGATCCGCGGCAGCGCCTGCTCCTTGAGATCCACGAACCCCACATCCGCCACCGACGCCAGGGCGCCGCAGCGGATGAGCAGGGTGCCGCTGGGCAGCCCATCGGTCTGGGCGACCACGGTCACATCCCCGCCGGTCTCGACAAGCCGGTCGAACAGGGCCGGCAGCGGCTCGATCAGAAGCTGGGCGGCCTGAGCCACGAGCACGCGATCAGCCGGGTCGAAGTCCCGGGTCACATCCCGGATGACGCCCCCGGTGCCGCGGAACTGGTTCGGGTCGCGTTCGACGGTGATGTGCGCCCGCCCTGGGGTCGAGACGCGAGGAGCCTGCGAAGCATGATCGATCATCACGCGCACAGGCAGCGGGTCAATGTCCAGGTGCTCAGCCAGGGCGTCGAGCTGCTGCTGCCAGGCATCCATCAGAGAATGGCTGGCCGAAGCGGGCAGGTCGACAAGCGAGCGCTCGATCGCGCTGCTCAACGGGGTGGGCCGCACCTTGCCAGCCAGCAGGATCACCTCGCGTAGTGGCGAAGCGGCGCTGGCGCAGCGGGACGGCTGAGCGGCCGTAGTCGTTCTGTCGTTTCTGACGTGCACCACCCCTGCCCTCGACCCCGTGGTTGTGGCTCCGGCGACGGAGCGCCCCGTGCCAGACTAGTTTATCTGCTTTTTCGATGGCCCCTGCGGTTTTTTATGCGCGCCGCGGGGTTGCTGTTCGTTCATTTGTCCGGCGACGGACTTAATCGACGCCCTGGGTCTGTGCCGGCGGCTCGCCGGCTGCATGACGGCCTCGCCGTCGCGCCGCGACGCTCCTGCACATCAATTCGGCCGCCAGGGGCATGCCGTGCAGCAGGTAACGCCGCGCGAGCTTGCCGGGCTCCTGAACCAGACGGTGCAACCATTCCAGACCCACCTTTTGAACCCACAACGGCGCTCTTTGCACTTGACCGCACAGAAAACTGAAGCTGATGCCCACGCCCATCCACCATGCCCCGGGTGCGGCCCAGCGCAGTTGAGCGATGACCTTTTCCTGCTTAGGCGCGTTCAGAGCCACGAATACGACATCGGGCTTTGCGGCCTTTAGCGTGCGGCCCAGTTGCGCCATCTGGTCCGCGTCCCGCTCGAAACCCATGGGCGGGCAGCAGGTTCCGGCCACGTGCAGAGCGGGGTGCCGGCTCTGAAGGACGGCGGCCGCTCCTTCCGCAGCCCCGGGATTGCCGCCGAACAGGAAAACCGATCGGCCCGCCCCGGCGGCGGCGGCGCTGAGGCTGCTGATGAGGTTCGATCCGGCCACGCGCTGCGGCAGGGGCGTGCCCGCCAGGCGACTGGCCCAGATCAGCGGCATGCCGTCGGCCACGCGCAGCGTCGACTGGAGGCAGGCGGCGCGAAAATCCGGGTCGCAGCGCAGCAGCCGCAGGTGGTCGAGGTTGTGGGTGACGATCCATCCGCCCCGGCCGACGGCGAGATGGGCCAGAACGTGTTCGATGGTCTGGGCTTCGGTGATCTGATGGACCGAGCCTTCCAGCAGGTGCACCAGCGGTGGGACCGGCATCGTCGGCGTTGCGGCCGGCGGAGGGGTGGGTATTTCGGGAGCGGAGGCGTGTGAAACGTTCAAAGCGATCCCCAGATCGTGATTCGCCCGTCCGCGTCGGTCGAGCCTGTTGTGTTCCGGCCGACTGGCGGCCGGGCTGCGGGCAGGCGGCGTGGGGCCGGGCGGGTCGGCTGCCATTGTCCATCGGTCGGCGGGCTGGCGGTTTTCAGCGGCGGGGTCCGGATTCCGCCGCGAAAGTGGGTTCCGTCAAGGGGGCTGGTCCGCTATACTCGGCCAGAGGCCGATAACTTCGGGGCGGTGGTCGTCCGCGGTTGAGGCGCCGGTCCGTGAGCTACACCCTCGGCGTCTGCCGCGGCCGAGGCGGGGGGAGGAGACCAGCCACCAGTATCCGGCGCCGCCTGATCGCATCGCCCCCCGCGTGGGGCCGGCGGGTTTTGCCCGATCGGTCTGCGACGCGGGTAGCGTCTATGCCGCCTGCCCGCTTCCCCCAGCCTACCAGCCATACGCATTTTGTGGAACGGGTACATGGCGAATCTTACGCTTCGAGCCGGCATACGCTGCGCGACAGGGACCGCGCCCGTGGTTCGACCGGACGCAGCGGCATGACATGAGTGGTCCTGAAGTACTGTAGGACGAGGTGTGTGATGAGTACATGGATGGATCGGCTGCAGAGTTCGCGGTCGCTGGTGATGACCGGCGTCCTGGCCATCGCCTTGTGGACGTGCGGCCATGCGTCTTTCGCGACTGAGGCGGATACGCCCGCGGGGGATGCTCCCGTGGCGCAGACGACCGATGGCGATCCGTCCATGGCGACCAGCGATGTGGTCGAGGTGCCTGTCGAGCCGGCGGACGTCGAGCTCATCGAGGAGATTGCGGCCGAACAGACGACGTCGACCGACGAGCAGGCCTCACAGCCGCTGACGGGCGACTTCAACCGCGACGGCCGCGTCGACGACGACGACGTGCCCCTGTTCATTGACGCCCTGTCCGATCCCGAACGCTACGCCCGCGAGATCGACCCTCTGATCACCCTCAAGGAGATCATGGCCCTCGGGGACTTCAACGGCGACGGCGTCTTTGACACCAAGGATCTGGATCTGTTCTGGGTGGCGGTGCTCGAAACGCAGACGGTCGGCGACTCGATGGCTGACGATCCGACCAGCGACGTGCTGTCCCTGGATAAAAGTTTGGAGGGTGAACAGCCGCAGGGCGACCTGACGCTGGCGCTGGCTGGCGACGAAATGCAGGCCACGCTCTCCGGTACCGCCGACGCGCAGGACGCCGCGACGACCAGCACCCGAGCTCCGGTGGTCCGCGGGTTCCACAGCGGGGCGTCCGGCGGCGTCGGAATCATCGGCGGCGGTACCACCGGTGGTGGCGGCGGCGGAGGCGGCGGCCTGTCGACCGGCGGAGCCAGCGGCGGGGGCGGCGGCAGTAGCGCCGGTGGCGGGGCTTCTGGCGGCGGCACGGCCGGCACCGGTTCGGGAACCGGCTCTTCCGCCGGCTCGACGACCGATCCCGTGACCGACCCGGTCACCGAGCCCGTGACAGATCCTGTTACGGATCCCGTGATCGACCCGGCGCCCACGACGGACCCGGTGGTCGACCCGACGCCGACGACGGACCCTGTGCCTGATCCTGTCACGGATCCTGTGATCGACCCGACGCCGGATCCGGTGATCGATCCATTTGATCCGTTTGGCGGCGGCAACCCGACACCCACCACCGATCCGCAGCCTCAGCCGGATATCGACGTGCAGATCAGCGGCTGGTCCGGCATCCACACGGTGGATCTGGGCATGGTGGAGGTGGGGCAGAGCGCCAGCCAGACGCTTTCCATCCGCAACCTGGGCGATGGCGAACTGCGTGTGACCGCGGTCAGCGGCGGCGGCGGCGGGTTCAGCGTGAGTCCGGCCAACGGCGGCGGCGGCGGCGATGACTGGTTCATCGCCCCCGGCGGCAGCCGTGCCATGACCGTCACCTTCACCCCGACCCTGGCAGGCGCGGCCAGCACGACGATTTCGCTGGCCAGCAACGATCCTGATGAATCCAGCTATAGCGTGAAACTCAACGCCACGGCCTTCAAGGTTCCGGAGCCGAACATCGAAGTCCGCATCAGCGGGCTGGTGACGGCCCAGGTTCTGGCGTTCGATGGCGTGTATCTCGGGCAACAGCGCACCAAGAGCCTGTCCATCCACAACACAGGCGACGGCGATCTGACGGTGACGTCCGTGACGGGGCTGCCTGGAGTCTTCACGCTGAGTCCAGCCAATGGAGCGGGTAGCGGCGACGACTGGACCATCACACCCGGCGGTAGCCGTGACCTGAATATCACCTTTACGCCCGACCAGTTGGGCAGCTTCGGCGGCACGCTCCAGATCAAGAGCAATGACCCGGATCGCGGCACGTGGATGGTGAGCGTGACCGGCGCCGGCCTGGCGGCGCCCGAGCCGGAAATCGACGTGCGCCGGGCTAATGAAACGGGCGTGCGTCAACTGGCGATGGGGACGTTGACGGTGGGTCAGAGTCAGTCGACGCTGTTGACGGTGGCCAACCTCGGCACGGCCGACCTGCGCGTGACGCAGGTGGACGGGCTGCCCGCGGGCTATGCGCTTTCACCGGTCAACGGCAGCGGCAGCGGCGACGACTGGGTCATCGCCCCCGGCGCCAGCCGCGAGCTGACCATTACGTTCACGCCGACGGCCGCTGGCAACTTCACCGGCACGCTCGTGCTGCGCAGCAATGACGCGGACGAGTCTGTCTATCCGATCAGCGTCATCGCCAGCGCCCTGCCGCAGCCGGAGCCTGACATCGCCGTCGACCTGTTCGGCGGCAGCAGCAATGTGCAGAGCGTCAGCTTTGGCGACGTGCGCGTGGGCGACGCGGTGCAGCAGTTCTTCGTGATCCGCAACCTCGGCGACGCGGACCTGGTGATCAGCCAGGTCAGCGGCATGCCTTCGTCGTTCGCGCTCGTGCCGACCAACGGCACGGGAAGTGAGGACGACTGGCGCATCGTTCCGGGTGCATCGGAGAACTTCGCGCTGCGTTTCGAGCCCTCGGGTATCGGCAGCTTCGGGCACACGCTGACCATTCACAGCAACGACCCGGACGAAGCAACCTACAGCGTGGCGGTGCAGGCTCGCGGCGTGGCCGCGCCCCAGCCGGACATCGACGTGGAAGGCGAAGGCAAGGCCGACAACCTCGCGGCGGTGAGCTTTGGCAGCGTCTTCATCGGACAGAGCCAAAGCAAGACGCTGACCATCCGCAACCGGGGCGACGGCCCGTTGACGGTGACCTCGGCGACGGCTGGCGCGGGCTTCAGCGTGTCGCCGGTCAACCAGAGCGGCCGGGCGACCGACGACTGGAGCCTCGAACCCGGCGCGACGCGCACGGTAACGGTGACCTTCAATCCCACGAGCGCGAGCGGGTTCTCAAGCGTGCTTCTGCTGACGAGCACCGACCCCGACGAACCGAGCTACGCTGTCGCCCTCAGTGGCAGCGGCCTGGTCCAGCCCACGCCCGACCCCGAACCCACCACCGACCCCGACCCCACCGATCCCGGCACGGGCGGTACGACAGGCGGCACAACGGGCGGCACCACAGGCGGCACGGGTGGAACCAGTGGCGGCGGCACCGGGGGGACGGATGGCGGCAGCTCGGGCGGCACCAGCGGGGGTGACTCCGCCTCGGGCGGCACGGGCAGCGGAACACCCGCAAACCCCGACCAGGCTCTGGCCATGGGCATGAACCTGTCGTTCGTGAACTACTGGACGCGCGAATGGGTGTTCGTCGACGTGATCAAGAGCACGACCCAGTGGGGCATCCAGCCGCTGGTCTACAACGGGCCGAAAGTCGAGGGCCTGGAATTGACGGCCGACGGCTGGCCGCTGCTCAAGGACGGCCAGGCTGTGGGCACACTCATGCTCCGCGACATGGAAGGACACTATCCCGCGGGCACCTTCGTCTGCACGTTTGACGGCGACGGTGAACTGAAGTTCGACTTTGACGGCAAGAACTACTCGCGCGTCAGTCCCAACCGCTACCTGGTGCAGGTGGACAAGCCGACCAAGGCGGGCATCTACCTGACGATCATCCGCAGCAACCGGGCCAACCCCGTGCGCAACATCCGCATGTGGATGCCCGGCTTCGAGAATGCGGCTTCGCCGTTCCACCCCCTGTTCAAGGAGCGGCTGGCGTCCTTCGAGGCGCTGCGTTTCATGGACTGGGCTCAGACCAACGGCAGCCCGATGGTCAACTGGAGCGATCGGCCCAAGGTGACCGACGTGCGCCAGGGCACCAGCAAGGGTGTGGCCTACGAGTACATGATTCAACTCAGCAACGAGACGGGCAAGGATCCCTGGGTCTGTGTGCCACACCTGGCCAACGACAACTACATCCGCCAGATGGCCCGCCTCTTCCGCGATCAGCTTGATCCGAACCTCAAGATCTACCTGGAGTACTCCAACGAGATCTGGAACTGGGGGTTCGAGCAGAGCACCTGGCTGCGCAGCCAGGAGGGAGCATTCCCGGACAACTGGGCGGCGAAGCTGGCGAATGTGTTCCGTATCTGGCATGAGGAATTCGGGGCTCAGAAGCACCGCGTGGTCCGCGTCGTAGCGGCCCAGCACGCGTCGGTGTCGACGGCCGAGAACCTGATGGTGCGGCTCGATGGCGAGTATGACGCGGTGTCCTGCGGCGCGTACGTCACACCGGCCAAGGAGGTGAAGCAGGCGTACACCTCAGCCACGAAGCCGATGGATGTCATCCGCGACACCATCCGTGAGACAGAGCAACGCTGGATTCCCAAGCTTCAGGACTACGGCGACCTGGTCCGGCGTTATGAGCAGAAGCTCGGCCGCGACCTGCTGTTCCTGATCTACGAGGGAGGCCAGCACATCGTGTCCGGTCCGACCGATGTCAGTGATCCGTACCGTCAGGCCATCTACGACACGCAGATTCTGCCGGAGATGTATGACGTGTATATGATGATCCTGCGCGCGTTCAAGGACATGGGCGGCGACGTGTTTTTCGCGTTCAACTATGTGGGTGAGCGTGAGAGCAAGTGGGGCTCGTGGGGCCACCTCGAGTTCCAGGATCAGGATCTAAGCAAGATGCCCGCGCCCAAGTTTGAGGCGCTGCTGGACGCGGCGGCCGGCCGCTGGCCGGCGGACAGCGGCAGTGGGGCCGCCTCTGCGATGCCTGCGGACGGAGCGTCGTTCGACTAAACCCCTTGTGGCCCGGACGGGCTGATCCGCCCCCGGTCAGGGCTTGCCTTCGGGCAGGTTCTGGCCGGGGGCGGTGTCCTGCGCCCCCGTCGGCAACCGGCTCGCGGGCGGCCGTCTCGAGGCGGTGTGCATGAAAGCCGTCGGTCGCGTGTGCCGATGCTAGAGCACGGGGCGCGGTTCGCGGCCTCCTGTGACGCTTCCTATGATGCCGACGTGCGTCTCGGGGACGTTGGATCCGTCGATGACACAGCAGAGCTCCATTGCCGCGTCCGCGCCCACCTCCGACGCGCCCGGGCCATCCGTTATGCCCGCCATCCCGGCGGCTAAGTCCTTGAAGCACCGTGCGGTACGCGGATCGGTGTGGACTATCGGCGGCTACGGCGCCTCCCAGGTGCTGCGGCTGGGCTCGAACCTCATCCTGACCCGACTGCTGTTTCCCGAGGCCTTCGGCCTCATGGCGCTGGTGAACGTTTTCATGCAGGGGCTGGCTATGTTCTCGGACGTGGGCATCGGCCCGGCAATCATTCAGAATGCCAAGGGCGAGGAGCGGGTGTTCCGGGATACGGCTTGGACGATCCAGGTTGGCCGCGGCTTCTGCCTGTGGGGCGTTGCGGCGATGCTGGCGTGGCCGGCGGCGCTCTTTTTCAATGAACCGAGGCTCACCTCACTGATTCCCGTCGCCGCGGCGTCAGCCGCCATCGCCGGTTTCAACTCGACCAAGATATTCCTGGCTAACCGTCGTGTGGTGCTGGGCCGATTGACCAGCGTCGAGCTGGGCAGTCAGATTCTGGGTTTGACGATTCTTGTGGTGCTGGCGTTTCTGATGCGCTCGGTCTGGGCGCTGGTTCTTGGTGGTTTGGCGACCGTGGCCTGTAAGGCCGTGCTCAGTCACATCGTCCTGCCCGGCCGCCTGGACCGTTTGCGCTGGCACGCGGAGTCGGCCCACGAGCTGTTTAGCTTCGGCAAGTGGGTCTTCTTCGCGTCCATCCTCGGCTTCCTGTCCCTTCAAGGCGACCGGGTGGTGTTCGGCAAGTACATGAGCACCGCGGAGCTGGGCCTGTTCAGCATTGCCGTGCTTATCTCCGACGTGCCCAAGCAGATCGTCAATCAGCTGTCGCAGCGCGTCGTGTTCGGCTTCATGGCCCATATCCACCGCGAGCGGCCCAACGATGTGCGGCGCACGTTCTATCGTTCGCGCACCGGACTGGACATGATCCTCGTGGTGATTGGCGTACTTGCGGTGACGGGTCCTCAGGTGGTGACGCTGCTGTTCGATCCGCGCTACGCCGCGGCCGGCTGGATGCTGCAACTGGCGGCGGTGCGAGCGGCGCTGTTCAGCCTGAGTCGGCCGACATTCGCCCTGGAAACAGCCCTGGGACGGCCACAGGCGATGATGTGGAAGCATGTGGTCACCCTGCCGATGATCGTCATCGGCATGCCTCTGGGCTTCGAGTACGGCGGAATCATCGGCGCGCTGCTTGTCATGGCGTGGTCGGAGATTCCCGGCCTGATGCTCTCGTCGATCATGTTGGTGCGCGCGAAGGTGTTCTGGCCCTCGCGCGAGCTGCGCGCGATCGGCGTGCTGGCGGTGGGTTTGGCGCTCGGGTGGATCGTGATTCGAATTCTCGGCTAAGACCGGCCGAGCGGCGGGGCCAATCCGCCGTCGCCGGCACAGGATGTATCAACCGATGATCCAGCCTCTGATTCACATCGGACTTCACAAGACCGGCACCACGTGGATGCAGCGTCGGCTGTTCGTGGACCGGGAGATCGGCTTCGAGATGCCCTGGCCCCGCGGCCGGGAATACGCGGCTCTGCTTTTCGTCAACGCGCCGCCTTTCAGCTTCGATCCCGAGACCACCCGCCAGGCCTTCGCCGCCGGCATGCGCCAGTGCGCCGAGCAAGGCATGGTGCCGGTCATTTCCCATGAGAACCTGTCCGGCCGACCGGTCGAGGGCATCTACGACGGCAAGGCCATCGCCGATCGGCTGCACCAGACCTTCCCCGACGGACGCATTCTCATCTCCATCCGCGAGCAGCGGGGCATGATGAAGTCGTTGTATCGTCAATACGTGCGTCAGGATGGCATGGGCGGCCCGCAGGACTTCTTCGAACAGGCCGATTACGGCCAGAAGTTCTTTCATCGCTGCCGGCTGCACCACCTTGAGTATCATCACATCATCGCGTATTACCAGAAGCTGTTCTCGCCGCGGCAGGTGCTGGCGTTGCCCCAGGAGATGCTTCGGGCCGACGCCGTCGAGTTCGCCCGCCGCGTCTGCGCCCACGTCGGCATGGAGCTCAAGAAAGAACCCTCGACCGAGCAGGAGAATGTCGGCATGCGCGGCGGAGCGCTCGATGCGGTGCGCCGGCTCAACCGCTGGTTGCCGGCACGTTTCCACCAGCGGCGCGACGCGCTGGAGCGGTGGATCATCCGCCGCGGGCGATTCTTCGACTGGCTGCTGCGCGGCGGTGCGCTCGAACAGCGGTTGACCAACTACATCCAGACCTACGCGGCTGGACGCTTCTGTGAAAGCAATCGCATCACCGCCGAGCTCACCGGTCTGGATCTGAGCCAATACGGATATATGTGAGGCCATACGCCCGTGCGGGTGCATTCGGCCAGACGCCGCGGGGCTAACGCGCCCGAATCGGCGTTGGAGCGGCGGGCGCCGGATCGGAGCCGACCACGCGCGCCTGCCGCACCAGCCCCACCAGGCCGCCGGCCATGGCGGCCGTGACCGGATCATAGGGCGCGTTGGGCAGGGCGTTGATCGCCGTCAACAACATCGTGATTGCGGCGGTCGCCACCGCGCCGTAGAGCGGGTGGGCCCACCACAGCCCCGGTAGGCGTCGAATCGCCAGCCACGTCGGCAGCAGGAAGATAAGCATGAGCGACAGCATCCCCACCATGCCGTTCTGACCCAGGGCGATGATCCACAGCCCGTCGGTGATGGAAACATCGTTGCCCCATTCGTCGTAGACACGGGAGTTGCCCCAGCCGCCCCAGCCGAAGAGCGGCTGACGCATGGCTTTTTCCGCCAGGATGTGCTCGTTATCCAGACGGAATTCGAGCGACTGAGCGCGTTCCTCGCTGATGGCGGCGACGAAGTCGACCAGCGGCTGGGTGGGCAGGATGTCGGCGGACTGACCGAGCACGTAAATCAGCGGCAGCAGCGACAGCAGCAGGATCGGCCAGGTCGCGCGGCGCAGGTAGACCAGCCACATGGCCATGACACCCACCAGGGCCAGCGCCCAGCCGGACAGCGATCGGCTCACCAGCAGGCCCAGCCCCATCGAGGCGACTACCAGACCGATGGGTACAAAGCCAATGCGAACCACGGCGCGACTGCGCCACATCCACAGAGCCCACAGCAGGGCGACGGTGTACCACTTCGAGACGCCCAGTCCGTGCCCGATGAAGACCATCGGTCGAAAGCCTCCGCCACGCATCTGCTGGCGGAACTCGCTGGGGTGAAAGCCGTACACCATCCGGTGCAACTGCGGGCTGAAACGCACCTCCCACAGGCATAGCACCAGGTAGAGAAGGCTGATCGCGACGATGCCCACGCCCAGGGCCCGCAGGCCTTCTGGGTCAGCGAAATACAGCCGGCCCAGGAAGTAGGGGATGCCCCACTGCGTGAGCTTGACGATCATCTCGGACAGACCGTCGTAGATGCCGAAGTTATTCGTCAGCGACGAGGCGATCGGCACCAGGCACCAGACGAGCATGGGTAGATCGACCCAATGCGGGCGGAACTGAAACAGTCGGCGATGATCGAACAGGGCCACCGCCAGCAGGCAGGACACGGAGATGGCCGAGTACTTGGTATAGTCGGGCAGGCCCGGCAGGCGGAAGCCGCTCAGCGGCAGGAACAGCCAGCCCACCAGCAGGCAGAGGATCAGCGCGGTGCGCGGGCGCAGCAGGGCGAAGGCCAGCAGGGTGGCCGGGATAAAGCCAAACAGGGCGATGGGAACGAGCGGGGTCATCGGTGATCGGTCCCCCGGTTGGGCCGCGTGTCGCGTCGTATGCGCTCGATGGCCCCACGATAGTAGTCCAGGGTCTGCTCGGCGATGGTTCGCGGGTGGTAGCGGGCTGCGCAGTCGCATGCCGCCTGAGCGCCCAGCGTCGCGGCCTGTTGCGGGTGTTCGAGCATGATGTGCATCTGCCGGGCGAGGCGGGCGGCGTCGCCGGGTTCGAACTGCAGGCCGTTGCGCCCATCTTCGATGATCTCTGCCAGTCCGCCCACGCGCGTCGCGATCATCGGGCAGCCCAGCGCCATGGCCTCGAGGGCCGCGTAGGGAAAATTCTCATAGCGCGAGGCGACGACGGTCACCAGCGCGCCGCGGCGCAGATCGTCGAGTTCGGTGTGCGGTAAGCGTCCTCGCCAGTCGATGCGCGGACGCACGGCGGGCGGCACATGGGCGTCCATGTACGCCTCGAAGCTCCATCTGCGGCCCTGGTCGTCCACCAGGCCCTTGTCTAGCCCGACGAAAACCAGTTGCGCGTCCGGATGCCACGCCGCCAGTTCCACGAAGGCTCGGATGACCAGGTCGCCGCCCTTGTGGCGATCAAAGCGACCGATGAAGAGGATGCGCCGCCTGTCGGCCGCGTCCAGCGACCACCGCCGCGGCGGTTCGATCGGACGCACGGGATTGGGAATCACGGCCGCATCAGCCAGGGCCAGGCCGTACTGCTCGCGCACCCGCGTGAGCACATCCAGCGTCGGCGCCGTCAACCCATGCACCTGCGGCAGGGCGCGTCCCTCGGCCGCCACGCGGGCCTCGAAGGCGCGGTCTTGCACCGCCCCGCAGGCCGGGCCATTGAGAAACCACGGCCCATGCAGGCGCACGATCACGGGGATGATCCCTTCTTGCGCCACCTGGCCCGCCAGGCCATATGACTCTTCACACTCCAGCACGTCAATGGCGCCGCGAGCGGCCAGATCCCGGACCTCGCGGATCGCCGCTTTCACGTCGAGCTTCGCATACGCGCGTGGGCCGCCCATACGCAGCCACAGACGCGACACGCGGCGGCGCAGCCAGCGGTCCTCGAAGCCGGGTTTGCGGGCCAGATGCACGTGCGCGTCGCCCGGGCCAACCAGCGAACGGGTGATCACGTGCGGCTCGGCGCCCGCCTGCACCAGACCGTCGCACATGTCGCGGGTGTAGGAGACGATCCCATTGGCGATGGCGTCCGGCGGCCAGCCGGGGCACATGAGCCCCACGCGAAGCGGCGGCCGGCAAGCGTCATCCTGGGGCGCCGTCATCGGGCGAGTCTCCATGCGCAGGGATTCACAAGGGCCTGGGTCGGGGTCGGGCAGGCTGCAACCTCGGGCCGTGGCCGCGGCCGGGACATTATCGGCCTGTGGAGCGCGGCCGGCCGCATGTTACCCGCCGCCGCTCCGTGCTTATTTCGGCTGTTTCGAGCGGCGAAGTTTGACCGGCGGCGTCGGCCGCGAGCGGGGCGGCGGGGCGTCGACCTCGGGCAGGACGGCCTCCAGGCGGCGGCAGCAGCGGTCCGCCATCGCCAGGAAGGTTTCGCGCGGGAAGTGATCCAGGTTCCGAGCCAGGTTGCCCAGGGCCGAAAGCAGGTGGCTCCAGGCGTCCTGCATCGGGCAATCCAGAAGCTCGCAATGAGCCGACAGCTCCTGACGCAGGCGCCGCCGTGGCAGACGCAGCGATTCGTCCACGCGGATCAGATCGTAGATGCCGTAGCCGTCGACTTGGGCCCCGGCCCAGTCGACCACCAGGAAACGGTATTCCGCGTCGCGTCCGGAGCCGGCCAGCAGGAGGTTGCCCTTCCACAGGTCGTTGTGGGCCAGCACATGGCAGGGCCGCCACAGGCCGCTTTGCAGCCGCTCGGCCGCCTGCTCCGCCCGCCGGCGCACCGGGCCGCTCACCTGGGCGTCATCGATCAGACCGCGCAGGGCTTCAGAGAAAGACGCGTCTTCATCGGCCGTCGGGGCATGGCAAGTCAGGCGGATCACGTCGCGCAGCCAGCGCAGCACATCCTCGCGCACCCGCAGACGGTGCCAGCGTCCCAGCAGCCCGTCCTCGCTCATCGGCCGGTAATAGTGGAAAATGGCGAACGAGCGCCCCTCGATGTATCCGTGATGCACGGGCGCCAGAACCGCCTGACCCGCCAACGGCCCCAGGGCCCGGCGGGCGGCGTCGAGGGCACGGATCGCCCGCGCCACCAGGTGCGGGCTGGCGTCCGAGGCGACCAGCACGAAGCCGCGGGGACGGCGGCGGCCGTTCTCCAGGACGAATTTGTCGGTCGTATCGATCGGATCTTTGACGCCGGTCAACTGGCGCACGCGGACAATCGGCCCCAGCGGCTCACAGACCGGGTCACGGCTGAGCCGCAGCAGGCCGGCCTCGATCGCCGTGCCTCTGCCTTCATCCGGAATGCCGGGCGTGGATGGGCCCATGTTTCATCCCACCGACCTTGCGGGTAGGGTTCGACCCTGGGTGTCCGGGACGTCGACCAGTATCGGGTATGAGCGGCCGCGACCTTCCACTCATACGATACTCATTATAGAGGTCGCCCCGGACATCGGTTCGGTTGTGATCCGTGGAAGCGGCGGGTTGGCCCGACCTTCACAGGATTGTCACGGTCCATGCATACCATCGTCGGCCATTTGCCGATATCGTTTCAGCCAAAGGTGGAGGCCGCGCCGCCTGAGCGGGTGGTTGATGGGGCGTGGAGGAATCAGTGGCGATGAGCCCGGATTACATCCTGATCGCGGGTCACGGCCGCTCGGGAACCAACTGGCTGCTGGAGTTATTGGACCAGAGCCCGCGGACGCACGCCCGCAACGAGCCGGATGAACTGGCGGGCTCGCCTTATCAGCGTCTGCCCTCGCCGTGGGTGTTGGATCAGCCGCCGGCGGATTTCGCCCTGCGCTGGGCGCAGGCCATCGAATGGACACGACATCGCGTCGGCCAGCGCGATCAGCGGCCGAAGGTGGACAAGGCGCACTTTCACTGGTTCAGTCGTCGCCTGGGCCTGGTGCGGATCAATGACAGCCCGCGCGCCCGTCGCGTGCTCTCGCTGCTGCTGCCGTCGCTGGCCGAGCCCGAATGGCTGCTGCCGCGGTGGCTGGGCAGCCGCCAGCGGCTGGCGCAGGCCCTGCCCGTCTTCAAACATACGCAGATTCCCGCCTGGGCCGCCTGGGCGGTCGAGCACGTCCCCGAAGCCCTGGTCCTGCACATCGTGCGCCACCCCGGCGGCTTCCTCAATTCGTGGCGCAACCGCTACGTGAGCGAGCACAACCATGCGCAGGTGCTGGAGGCCAACCAACGCCGGCTGCGCCTGGTGGCCCAGGTCAAGCCGCAATGGGGTCGGCGCTTCGGCGACGTGTCGGCGATGGGCCTGGATGAATCGGAGCTGTGGTTCTGGCGCTACGCAGCGGAGACCACGCACGCCGCCGGCCAGGGGCGGCCGCGCTATCACCTGGTGCTCTTTGAGCGCCTGGCGCGGTGCGCCGTGCCGATCGCCGAAGCGATCTACCGCGAGGCCGGCCTGGAGTGGAACGGGCAACTGGCCGCCCGCGTGGCGGCGCGCGCGGCCGATGCGGTCAGCATCTCCCACAAGTGGCAGGAAAAACTCACCGATACCCAGGTGCGCGTCATCCGGCGCGTCCTCGACGACAGCCCGCTGGCCGCCTGGTGGGACGACCACGCCGAGGCCACGCCCCAGGCCCCGGACCTGTGGCCGCAGCGACCGACCGCCGTTCGCCTTGGAGCCTGAGCATGCAGACCCAATCCGCGACCGAGCCTGCGCACGCCGCCGAGGCGCCCCGTGGCGGCCCGCCGACCATGCTCAAGGCACCGGTCTTCATGGTCGGCTCCGTCCGCTCGGGCACCTCGCTGCTGCGCATCATGATGGGCTCGCACCCGAAGATCGCCGCCAATCCCGAGTTCGGCATGGCCGTGGACCGCATGGACGAGCAGGGCAACTTTCCGCCCCTGGACGCCTACCACCACTGGCTGGCCCATGACCGCATTGCCGGCCTGTACCAGTTCCACGTCGACCCCACCCTCGACTATCCGCACCTGGTGGACAGCTTCCTTCAGCAGCGCCGCCAGCGCGAGGGCAAGCCGGTGGTCACCGCCACCGTGCATCATCACTACGATCGCCTGCCGAGAATCTGGCCCGACGCGAAGTTCATCTACATCTACCGCGACGGCCGCGACGTGGCCCGCTCGATCATCGAAATGGGCTGGGCCGGCAATTACTGGACCGGCGTGCAGCGCTGGATCGACGCCGAGACCATCTGGGCCCGCTTCGCGCCGACGCTCCCGGAGGACCGCAAGCTGGAAGTGTGTTATGAACACCTGATCGAGAAGCCCGACGAGCAGCTTGCCCGCATCTGCGGGTTCTACGGCGTCGAGTTCGACAAGCGCATCTACGACTACGCGAAGACCAGCACGTACGGCCTGCCGGACCCGAAATACAGCTACCAGTGGAAGCGGCGGCTGACCGAAGAGCAGATCCGCCTGGCCGAGGCGCGCATCGGCCCGATGCTGGCGCGGCGCGGCTACGAGCTCAGCGGTCTGCCGGCCCTGGAGGTCACGCCCGCGATGCAGCGCCGCCTGCGGCGGCAGGACTGGTGGTACCGGGCCCGCTTCCGCATGAAGCGTTACGGCCTGCCGCTGTTCATGGCTGACTACGTCGTGCGCCGCACCGGACCTCGCCGCCTGCAGGAACGACTGCTGGCGAAACTCAACGCCATCGACAACAGCCATCTCAAGTGACGGGACAGCCTTCGATGCCGCAAGCCGAGCTGGGCCTGGTCGTGATCGGCCGCAACGAGGGCAAGCGCCTCGAAGTCTGCCTCATGTCCGTGCAGGCCAGCCAGACCCCGGTGGTGTATGTCGATTCCGGCTCGACCGACGCCAGCGTGCCTCTGGCGCGATCTCTGGGCGCGGACGTCGTGGAGCTGGACTTGTCCACGCCCTTCACCGCCGCCCGGGCCCGCAATGAAGGCTTCGCCCGCTTGCGTTCGCGCTGTCCGAACTTGCGCTATGTCCAGTTCGTCGACGGCGACTGCAAGGTGCATCCGGATTGGCTGGCGCGCGGACGGGCCGCGCTCGAGGCCGATGCCGGCGTCGCCATCGTCTGCGGCCGCGTGCATGAACTCAACCGCGACGCCACCGTCTACAACCGCCTGTGCGACATGGAGTGGGATACGCCCGTCGGCGAGCTGACCGAGTGCGGCGGCATCCACATGATCCGCGTCGAGGCCTTCGAGCAGGTGGGCGGGTTCGACGCCCGCCTCATCGCCGGCGAGGAACCGGAGATGTGCGTGCGTCTGCGCCAGCGCGGCTGGCGGATCATCCGCATCGCAGACGAGATGGTTTGGCACGACGCGGCCATGACGCGCTTCAGCCAGTGGTGGAAGCGCTCGGTGCGCTCGGGTTTCGCTTATGCGGAGGCCTGCGCGATGCACGGCCGCTCACCGCAGCGCCACGGCGTGCGCGAGTCGGCCCGCATCTGGTGGTGGGCCCTGGGGCCGACGACGCTGTTCCTCGCCGCCTGGCCCTGGCTGGGGCCGTGGGCCCTGGGCTTTCTGCTGGGCTATGCGTACCTGGCCGCCCGGATCGTCCGTCACCGCCGCCGCCACGGGGACCGCTGGGCCGACGCGATGCTGTACGGCCTCTTCCACGTGCTGGTGAAGTTTCCGCAGCTTGTCGGGCAGCTTCGCTATCTGCGGGGTCGCCTGTCGGGCCAGCGCGCCGGATTGATCGAATACAAACAGCCCGAGCACGCCGCGTCGCGCTCGTGACCCGCCGCCTCGCCGCACCGCAACGCCGATCGTCAGCAAGGCCGCACGCTCGTGGCGAGCGCCGGGTTGTCCACGACCGGGAGTTTGAAGCCGCACCGGAACACGCTCTGATCGATCGCGTCGCGCAGCATGCGCGGGGGATTGGGGTTGGGCCGGCCCAGCAGCCGGTGGTGAACCTGAAACATCGCGTAGCCCGTGATGAAGGCCGCATCCACCAGCGCGGCATAGACCGGCCCGTGGTGCTTGAGGAAATACCGCCGCCGCGCCTGGAACCAGTATTTCGGCCGCCGCTTCTCCCGTGTATCCGAATCGATGCGCGTCGTCTGGCCCACCAGGTGAACCACGCGGCTGGCGGGCACATACCACGTGGCGGCGTCATGCTCACGGGCGCTGCGGCACAGGTCGATGTCGTCAAAGTAGGTGAAGTACCCTTCGTCGAGCAGGCCCAGCGTCTCCAGCAGTTCGCTGCGGATCATCAGGCTCGCGCCTGAGACCCAGGGCACACGGCAAGGCTGCTCGGGTATGGGCAGTCCCACCCGCCACCGGCGCAGCAGCTTGTCGACCAGACGCGACTGCAGACCGCGGTTGAGTTCGCTGGCGATGCCCTGGAACCGGAACGCCGACACCTGCGGCGTGCCGTCGGGGTTCTCCAGCCGGCTGCCGGCGATGCCCGCTTCAGGATGGCCGTCCATGAAGTCCACCAGGGCCTTGAACGCCCCCGGCCGCACGATCGTGTCGTTGTTGAGCAGCAGTACATACTGCGGCCGGTCGGGCCCGGCCAGGGCGGGGCCGATCACCGCGTTGTTGCCGCCGGTGAAGCCCTGGTTGGGCATGATAGGCACCACATAAGCCCAGTCGCTCCACTGGTGCGCGTCGATCGCCGCCTGAAGCTGTCGGGCCGCCTCCTCGCCGGTGCCGTTCTCACAGACGCCCACCCGTGCGTGCGGCACGTCACCGATCTGCGGGGCGATCGAGCGCAGACAGTCGATGGTCATCGCGGTCAGGCGGTAGTTGACGAGGACGACCAGCAGTTTCATGGGGACTTCCAGCGGTTTCGGGCCGGCCGGCCTTGGACTGTGGCGGGGATTTTGCCGATGAGCCATCCATTATAATGCCGCGCGGTCCGCGACAACCCGGCCGCGCGATCAGGGAAACAGTGGGGGCACGGCGCTGTTATCGGGCTGACCATGCCAGCGCCTGTTCGTCCCGTTCAGCGGGAGCGGATGCATGTCCGACAGATCGACCAACACCCCGGCCGCACGAGCCAACGTGCCGGTGTTCATTCTGTGCGGCGGCCTGGGCACGCGCCTGCGCGAGCAGACGGAGCTGCGCCCCAAGCCGATGATCCCCATCGGCAACCGCCCGATCCTCTGGCACATCATGCGGACCTACTCGCACCACGGCTTTCGCAAGTTCGTGCTCTGCTGCGGATACAAGGCGGAGGTCGTCAAGGAATACTTCCTCAACTACGCCTCGATGAACAGCGACTTCACCGTCGACCTCAAGACCAACGACGTGCAGGTTCACTCCGTCGACCACGACGAGGACTGGCAGGTCACGCTGGCCTATACCGGAGAATTGACCATGACCGGCGCCCGCGTGGCGCGGGCTGCGGGCAAGTATCTCGGCGGGGCCGAGCACTTTGCCGTCACCTATGGCGACGGCGTGTGCGATGTCGATCTCACCGCCGAGTTCGCCTATCACCTGGATCACGGCCGCATCGGCACCGTCCTGGGCACCCATCCGCCTTCGCGTTTCGGCGAGTTCCAGCTCGAGGGCGACGTTATCCGCCGTTTCGCCGAGAAGCCGCAGTTCGGCGACCGCTGGATCAATGGCGGCTACTTCTTCTTCAAGAAGCAGTTCCTGCCCTATCTCAGTGAAGACGAGTCCTGCGTGCTCGAACAGGCGCCGCTGGCGAAGCTGGCGGAGGACGGCCAACTGTCGCTCTATCAGCATGAAGGTTACTGGGCCTGCATGGACACCCAGCGGGATTACGATCAGCTCAACAAACTGTGGGCCTCCGGCCAGGCGCCGTGGGCCGTGTGACGCGCCGCGCGGCGTGCCTACGATCAACACAACCTGCCTCGGATGCGGCAAGGGGAGTCAGATGAAAATATTCGTCACCGGCCATCACGGCTACATCGGTGTGCACCTGGTCCAGTTGCTCAAGGACGCGGGTCATTTCGTCGCCGGCTGCGACGTCGACCTCTTCGAGGGCTGCCAGTGGGAGCCGCTGCCCAGGGCCGACATCGAGCTGCGCAAGGACGTGCGCGATCTGACGCCGGCCGACCTGGACGGCTACGACGTGGTCTGCCACCTCGCGGCCATTTCGAACGACCCGATGGGCGACCTCAACGAGCAGGTGACCTACGACATCAATCGCGACGGCTCGATCCAGCTTGCGAAAGTCGCCAAGCAGGCGGGCGTGGGCCGGTACCTGTTTTCCGGCAGTTGCTCGGTCTATGGCGCCGGCCAGAAGCTGGACCTTGAAGAGGACGATCCGCTCGCGCCGCTCACCGCCTACGCCAAGAGCAAAATCCAGACCGAACAGGCGGTCAGCGAACTGGCGGACGAAGGCTTCTGCCCCGCCTACCTGCGCAACAGCACGGCCTACGGGCACTCGCCCATGCTGCGCATCGACCTGGTGGTCAACAATCTGCTGGGCAGCGCCCTGGCGTATGGACAGATTCGCATCAAGAGCGACGGCACGCCCTGGCGGCCGCTGATCCACTGCAAGGACATCGCCCACGCCTTTGTCGCCTTCGCCCAGGCGCCGCGCCAGGTGATCTACAACAAGGCGGTCAACATCGGCGGCAACAGCGAGAATTACCAGGTCAAGGACGTGGCCGACAACGTCAAGAAGCTGATCCCCTCGGCCGACATCGCATTCACGGGCGAAATCGGCGAGGATCCCCGCAACTACCGCGTGAAGTTCGATCTGCTCAAACGGCTGCTGCCCGACTTCAAACTCGAGTACAACCTCGAGGCCGGCATGGAGGAACTGCACCGCAAAATGGTCGAGCACAGGTTCGGCAAGGCCGATTTCGAGGGGCCGCAGTTCGTTCGCCTGCGTACGCTCAAGAGCCGGCTCGACCGCATCGGCGTCGCCGTCTGACGCTGGGCAATCGCGGCGACGCGGGGGAATGCCAGACGTATGGACGTCCTTTACTGGAAGCACCGCCTGATCCGCACACCGCTCGAGCCGCTGGCCCGTCGCGTGGCGGGGCTTCAGCGTCTGTGGTGGCGCCTGCGCCATCCGCAGTTGCGGGACGTTCTGACCGAAGAGCGATGGATCCGAAAGGCGATGGCCCGCATCCTCACCCCCCAGGCTACATACGTGGACATCGGCGCCCACCTGGGCTCGCTGCTCAGCGCCGCGCTCCAACTCGCGCCGCGCGGCCGGCATTTCGCTTTCGAGCCCGTCCCACGCAAAGCCCAGTGGCTGCGCGAAAAGTTTCCCGAAGTCACCGTGCACCAGATGGCGCTCTCCGAGACAGCCCGCGAAACCGAGTTCTATGAAAATGTGTCCCGCCCGGGCTTCAGCTCGCTGCGCCGGCCGGTGCTGCAGCGGGACGGCGTAAGGACCTATCGCGTGAAGGTCCAGCGTCTGGATGATGTGATGCCCCCCGACGTCAGGCCGAGTTTCATCAAGATCGACGTCGAGGGCGCGGAGCTCGGGGTGCTGCGCGGCGGTGTCGAGACCATCCGTCGCGGCCGCCCCACCATGGTGGTCGAGAGCGTCGGCAAAGGGCCCGCCCGCTTTGGCTACACGCACGCCGACCTCTTCAGCTTCCTCGATGGGGAACTTCAATATGACCTGCACCGGCCGCGCGGTTTCATCCAGAACGGCGCGCCGCTGAGCCTCGAAGCATTTATGCGGTACCACGAGTACCCGTTCGGCGCCTTCAATTACATCGCGGCGCCCAGGCCCGACGCAAGAACGGCCGCGCAGGCCGATTGAACCAGGAGTTTTGCCCCCATGCAGTTCACCGCCGCTCCGATTCCCGGCGTCTACCTCATCGACCTCGAAAAGCGCGGTGACGAGCGTGGCTTCTTTGCCCGCGTCTTCTGTGAGAAGGAGTTCGCCGAGCACAAGCTCATCACGCACTTTGTGCAGGTCAACAATTCGCTCAGCGCCGATAAGGGCACACTGCGCGGCATGCACTACCAGCTCGCCCCGCATGCCGAGGTCAAAGTGGTTCGCTGCATCCGAGGGTCGCTCTACGATGTGGTGCTCGACCTGCGGCCGGATTCACCGACGTTCGGCAAGAGTTTCGGGGCCGAGCTTTCCGCCGAGAACCGCCGCATGATGTACGTGCCCAAAGGCTTCGCCCACGGCTTCATCACGCTTGAGGACGACACCGAGGCGTTCTACTTCGTCGACGCCTTCTACGCCCCCAGTCACGAACGCGGTGTGCGCTACAACGACCCGAAGTTCAACATCCACTGGCCCATCGAGCCGAAGATCGTCTCCGACAAAGATCAGAACCACCGCGATTTTGACCCTGACTGGCATCTGAAGGCGTAACCCCGACAGGCTCAGCCCACCATGAGAATCCTCTTCACCGGCGCCAGTTCGTTCACGGGTTACCACTTCGCGACGCAACTCGCCGCCGCGGGCCATGACGTTGTCGCGACGTTTCGCACCACCGGGGCCGAGGCGTACACCGAGCCGATCCGACGGGCCCGCGTGCGCGGCGTCGCCGAAGCCTGCACGCCCGTCTGGTCGTGTTCCTTTGGTGATGACACGTTTCTGCGCCTGGTGCGCGAGCAGGGGCCCTGGGATCTGTTGTGCCATCACGCCGCCGCCGTGACCAACTACAAGAGCCCGGATTTCGACACGGCCGCGGCCCTGGCTGGCAACACGCGCAACCTGCGCGGCGTATTGACGGGGTTGAAGGAAGGCGGCTGCGGCAGGGTGCTGCTCACCGGCAGCGTTTTCGAAGGCGGCGAGGGAGCGGGCTCCGATGCGTTGCCTCACTTCTCGCCTTATGGCCTGTCCAAGGCGCTGACCGCCGAAGTGTTCCGGCACCACTGCCGCGACAGCCATCTGTGCCTGGGCAAGTTCGTGATCCCCAATCCGTTCGGCCCGTTGGAGGACCCGCGCTTCACCGCCTACCTGGTGCGCACCTGGCGGGCGGGCAAGGCGGCCGGCGTCAACACGCCCGACTACGTGCGCGACAACATCCACGTGTCGTTGCTGGCCGCGTGTTACGTGAAGTTCGCAACATCCCTGCCCGACGCGCCCCAGTACGTCCGCCTGGGGCCCAGCGGCTACATCGAGTCACAGGGCGCGTTCGCCAAGCGCTTCGCCCGCGAGATGGGGCCGCGCCTCGGCCTGGACGCCGCGGTGCAGCTGGCCGAACAAACCGACTTCAGCGAGCCGCGCATCCGCATCAACACCGACCCGGCCCGCGCTCTGGTCGCCGGCTGGGACGAAGCCGCCGCATGGGATGCCCTGGCGGAATACTATCGCAACACCCCGGCCTGACGCCGCGCCCGCGACGCGATGGGAGCAGGATGACCGATCACGCGGACAATCCGAAGGCCCGCCCGATTCAAGCGGCCGTGGTGGGCGCCGGCTACATCGCCCGCCAGCACATCGCGGGGCTGCGGCGATCGCCCCACGCCCAGCTCGCGGCCGTGTGCGACATCTCGCCGGTCATGGCTGAAGCCACCGCCGAGCGCTACGGCGTCGCCCGCTGGTACACCGACTACGCGAAGCTGCTCGAAGAGGTTCGGCCTCAGGTGGTCCACGTCACCACGCCGGTGCATACGCACTTCGCCCTCGCCCGACAGGCCCTCGAGGCCGGAGCCCACGTCCTGGTCGAGAAGCCCATCACCGAAGACGCCGCCCAGTTGCGGCAGCTTCTGGATCTGGCCGCGTCCAAGCACCTTCAGGTCATCGAGGATCACAACTACCTCTTTGAGCGTCAGGTGCAGCGCATACTCCGGCTCATCGCCGACGGCGGCTTCGGCGACGTCGTGCACGCGGAGATCAGCATCTGCCTGGACATTTTCGCCGCGGGCAGCCGTTTCGCCGACCGCAACGCACCTCACCCGGCCCTGGGCCAGCGCGGCGGGGCGATCAGCGATTTTCTACCGCACATGGCCTACCTCGCCTGGGCCTTCGCCGGTCCGCACCGGCGCATCGACGCCCTCTGGCAGCGGCGCCGCGAGCACGCGCCGCCCGGCTTTGATGAACTGCGGTGCCTGGTCGAGGGCGAGCGGGCGACAGCGATGCTGCGCTTCTCCGCCTCGGCGCAGCCGGACGGTTTTTTTGTGAACGTGGAAGGCACGAAGATGCGGGCGGCCGCCAATCTGTTCGAGCCACGCCTGACGCTGCACCGCCTGCGCGGCGGACCGCGGCCGCTCATGCCGGTCGCCAATCAGATCGTCGAGTCGGCCGCCGTGTGCCGCGCCGCGTTCGGCGGCCTGGTCAAGAAGCTACGCGGGCGCACCGGCTCGTATGAAGGCCTGTGGGATCTGGTCGGCCGCATGTACGCCGCGATCGCCGCCGGCGGCCCGCCGCCCGTGCCGCCCCGCCAGATCACAGAGGCGGCCGCCCTCGTCCAGGCCATACTCGATACCTGCCCCGAGGCGACGGCCGCGCCCGGCCGGGGAGGCGGGGCATGAAGGTGCTCGTCACCGGCGCCAACGGATTTCTCGGCCGCCATGTCGTGGCGGCGCTGCGGCAGCGCGATCATGACGTCCGCGCCCTCGTGCGGCCGGCGACGGACGTCGCGAAACTCGGCTGGCCGACCGAGGGCGTCGAGATCGCCCGCGCCGACCTGCGCGGCGGCCGCGGTCTGGCCGAAGCGCTCGGAGGTGTAAAGGCGGTGATTCACCTGGCCGCCGCGGTCGTCGACGACGAGGACACGCAGTTCGCCTCCACCGCCGTGGGCACGGAGAAGCTGCTGGCCGCCATGTGCGACCGCGGCGTGCGGCGTCTGGTGCTGGCCAGCAGTTTCAGCGTCTACGACTTCTCGCAAGCGACCCCTGTGCTCGACGAGGACACGCCCCTCGAACATTCGCCGCGGCTTTACGAACGCGACGGTTACGCCATCGCCAAGGCCTGGCAGGAGCGGCTCTGCCACCGCTGGGCCCGGGCGCATGACGGCGTGCTGACGGTGTTGCGGCCGGGCTTCATCTGGGGTCCGGGCAACGCCGAGCTCGCCTGCCACGGCCAGCCTGTGGGCGCGCTGTACCTGGCCATCGCCCCGGGTGCTGCGCTGCCGCTCACCTACGTCGAAAATTGCGCCGACGTCTTCGCCCACTGCCTTGACCACCCCGACTCCGCCGGCCAGACATTCAATGTCGTCGACGGGTTCGAAATCTCCAACTGGCGCTACCTGGGCCGGCTCATCGCCGCGGGCGGCCGTCGCCGCCTGCGTGTGCCCGTGCCCTACATCGCTGCCTATGTCGTGACGCAGGTGGCCAGGGGCTGTGCGCGGGTCCTGTTCGGCCGCGAAGCGAAGTTGCCCAGCATCCTCACGCCGATCCGTTTCGAGGCTCGTTTCAAGCCGGTGACGGTCCGCGACGCGAGGCTGCGCCAGACGCTCGGCTGGCGGCCGCCGGTCGAGCTGGAGGCTTGCTTCGAGCGGACTTTTTACGGCCCGCGGTGCGGCGAGTCCAAGGCCGCGCAGGGAAACAGTTGACGCGATGATCCTCGCCTACCTGACCAGTCAGTACGCCCGCGCCAGCGACACCTTCGTGCGTCGCGAGGTGCGGCTGCTGCGCCAGCGCGGCCACAGCGTCCACACGTTCTCCATCCGCCGTCCCGACGGCGCGGTCGACCAGGAAATCACAACCGAGCAGGCCAACACGCTTTATCTTGTGGAGGCGGGCGCGCCCCGGCTGATGCTCGCGGGTCTGCGCACGCTGTGCACGCAGCCGCGCAGGTTTCTGCTGGCGGCGGCGCTCAACTGGCGCAGCGGTATGCCCGGTGTGCGGCAGCGCCTCTGGCAGGTGATGTACCTGATGGAGGCGTGTCTTCTGGCGGCCGAGCTGCGCCGTCGCGGGGTGCAGCATCTGCACAATCACATCGCGGAAAACTCCGCCACCGTCGCCATGCTCGCGTCGATCCTCAGCGGCGTGCCCTACAGCATGACCGTGCATGGCCCGGGAATCTTCTTCCATGCCCGCCAGTGGGCCCTGGACCAGAAGATCGCCCGCAGCGCGTTCACGGCCTGCATCAGCGACTTCTGCCGCAGCCAGTGCATGATCTTCGCGCCGCCGGACTGCTGGGATCGTCTGCACATCGTGCGCTGCGGCGTGGGCGAGCGGTTTCTCAAGGACGATCCGCCGCCGGTGCCGGACGTGGCGCGCTTCGTATGCGTCGGCCGACTGTGTGCGGAGAAAGGCCAGGCGATGCTGGTCGAGGCCATCGCCCGTCTGCGTGACGACGGTTTCGCCGCCGAGCTGGTGCTCGTGGGCGACGGGGAGCTGCGGCCGATGCTCGAACGACGCATCGCCGCCCTGAAGCTCACGGGGCGCGTGACCATCACCGGCTGGGCCGACTCCGATGCCGTGCGGCGGCGCCTGGTCGACGCGCGGGCGATGGTGATGGCCAGCTTCGCCGAAGGTCTGCCGGTGGTCATCATGGAGGCCCTGGCCTTGGGCCGGCCGGTCATCGCCACGCAGATCGCCGCGATTCCCGAGCTGGTGCGCCCCGGCGAAACCGGCTGGCTGGCCCCGGCCGGCAACATCGACGCCCTGACCCAGGCGATGCGTCAGGCCCTGACGGCTCCGGTCGCGGAGTTGGCGGCGATGGGGCGGTGCGGCCGACAGCTCGTCGCCCAGCGTCACGACGCCCAGACCGAGTGCGGCCGCCTCGAAGCCCTGATCGAGCAGAGCGTGCGGCGTGCGGCCTCGGGTTATCGGCCGCCCATGCCCGCCTGACGCCCGTGCGGCGCTGCCGGCCTGCCCCGGTGCAAGAACGACGGCTGGATACGACGATAGAGTTCAGGGTCCGTCGACTTTGAACTTGCCGTGAGCAGCATCGATCCCCAACATTCCGCGGACAGCGCCGTCTTCTTCGGCAACGTCGACTGGTGGTACCACAACCGCGGCCACTCGTCCTGCCGCACCGCCATCCGCATCGCCCGCCGCGTCCCCACCCTGTGGGTCAACTCGATCGGCATGCGCATGCCCGTCATGGGCCGCACCGACATCGCCGGCTCGCGCTACTGGCGCAAGTTCAAGAGTCTGCTCAAGGGGCTGCGCCGCGATCGGCAGGCAGGCATGTGGGTTTACTCGCCGCTGTTTGTGCCCCGGTACGGCCCGGGCTGGATCGAGCTCAACGGACGTCTGGTCGCCTGGCAGGTTCGCATGGTCCGGCGCATGCTCGCCATGCGCAACCCGGCCGCCTGGATCTCCATGCCCACCTTCACCCCGGCCATCGAGCGCACCCGCTGGCACCGGGCCGTCTTCGACCGCTGCGACGATTTTTCCACCTTGCCCGAAGCCGACGCCCCCATCATCGCCGCCCTTGAACGCCGCCTGCTCGATCGCTGCGACGCGGTCGCCTATGTCAACGATGAGTTGTTCGAACGCGAACGGGCGACGGTCCGCCAGCCGGTGCTGCTGGGGCACGGCGTGGACTTCGAGCTTTTCGCCTCCGCCCGCCCGCTGGATGGACCGGCCGGCGAAGCCCCCCAGGCCATGCGCCACCTGCCGCGGCCGATCGTCGGATTCTACGGCGGCATCGACGACTACCGCATGGACATGGAGCTGATGGTGAAGGTCGCCCGCCACGTCGCGCCCGGCAGCTTCGTGCTCATCGGGCCGGCCCAGATGGACCTTTCCCGGCTGCTGCGGGAGCCCAATGCCCACCACCTGGGTCAACTGCCGCCCGAGCAACTGCCGCGTTACGCCGCCCACTTCGACGTCGGCCTGATCCCGTTCCTAGTCAACGACTTCAACCGCCGCTGCAATCCCATCAAGCTCAAGGAATACCTGGCCCTGGCGTTTCCCATCGTCGCCACGCGCCTGCCCGCTTACGAGCCCTACGGCGACTGCATCTACCTGGCCCAGGGGCACGAGCAGTTTCTGCAACAGGTTGACGCGGCGCTGGCCGAGCGGCCCGCGGACGGCCTGGGCCGCCGCCGCCGCGCGGCCGTGGCGGGCGACAGCTGGGACACCATCGCCGATCGCGCCGCCCGGTTGATGGACCTCGCCTCCATCCACCCGGCCCCGGCGGTCGCGCAACCGCCGATTGCCGCCGCCGCGCCTCCCGACCCCGGATCCAGCGGCGCATCAGACGCTGCTCGTTCCACGCCCAGCGCCGCGCACTGAATGACAGCCAGAGCGTGTCGGTCCAGAAAAAGAAGCTCCCCGGCGTGCGCCGGGGAGCCGGGGTCTGCTTGGACCTTCAGGAGAGAGCGATGCGTTCTGTGATTCGGTTGGCCAGTGAAGGGCTCAGAGGCTGCGGTGACGACGCCGACGGATCTGCCGAGCGCCCAGGGCGCCCATGAGGGTGAGCCCACCCCATGCCGCGGCCGGCACGGGGACCACCGCGACGCCCGCCAACTGGTCGTCCGGGTCCATGCCCGAATCGTCAAGCTGGGCGCTGAAGTAGAAGCTCGCGGGCAGGCCGGCCAGCTTGTCGAGCTTGACACGCAGCTCGATGGCGTCGCCGAAGGCCAGATCGTAATCGGCCGCGGAAAGCGCCACCGACTGCCAGTTCACGCCGTTGTGCTGCATCAGGCCGAGTATCGACGTCGAGCCGTCGGTCGCGGCGATCACGCGGTAGCCGGGCGTCGTGCCCGTATCGTCCAGGTAAAGCGTGGTGAACAGAATCGTCTGGCCGGCGATCGTGTTGACGCTGCCGTTCAGCGCCACCGGCGACGCCTGAACTTCCAGGCCGATGTGCAGGTAGCCGCCGACCGTGTCCAGGCCAAACCCCATCCGGGCGATGTCGAGATTGCTCTGGTAGGCGACCTCGGGCGCGGCGTCGGTGATCACCGAGCTGTACTCGCCGGCCAGGAAGAAGCCGTCCACCGTGGCGGCCCGGGCGCTCAGGCCCAGCGAGCCGGCCAGCACGAGACTCAGCATCATCCGGTTCATGAACTTGCTCATTTCGTCTTTCTCCCGCCCCGTCGGGGCCGTTTCCCTGATGGGGCGGTGAAGCCCCTGATCGTTTTCGAGGCCGCCGGCTCGCTCGCCGGCTCTCACAGGGCCGGTCAGGCGTCCAAGGCGGCGCGCCGCGATGTCTCGCGGTCCGGTAGATTTACCCCGCCAGCGACCGCGGCCCACCGATGGAGGCGAAAACCGCCCCAGTCCGGCCCGGCGGTTTTCAGTCTGTGCCGGCTGTTTCGCCTGTTTCAGCGACGAGCCTCTCCGGACAGGCCCCACAGGCTGTGAGGGGGGCGAAGGGAGCATGGCCGCATGGGCGGCGGACCTGATCTGACGTACCCTGTGAAGGCAAGACCTGGCGTTCAGGAGGCCCCCATGCCCGATCCGAACACCCCGGCTGCGGCGATACTCCCACCGGCCGACCCTTGTGGCGGCTTGGATGGTGGGGCGCAGTTATCGGACGATGCCGCGCTGCTCGAGGCCCTGCCCGCCCTGGTCGACCGCCTGCACCAGCGGATTCGCCGGCGGATTGTCGGCCAGGACCAGGCCCTTCGCGTGCTCCTGGCGGCTGTCCTGGCCGAGGGGCATGTGCTGCTGGTCGGCGTGCCGGGCCTGGCCAAGACCCTGTTGGCGCGGGCCCTGGCCGAGGCGCTGGGCTGGCGCTTCGGACGCATTCAGTTCACCCCCGACCTGATGCCATCGGACGTCACCGGCAGCGAACTGCTGAGCGAAGACCCCGCCACCGGCCAGCGGACGATGCGCTTCGTGCCCGGCCCGGTCTTCGCCAACCTGCTGCTGGCCGACGAGATCAACCGCACCCCGCCGCGCACCCAGGCGGCCCTGCTCGAAGCCATGCAGGAACGCTGTGTCACCAGCCTCGGCCAGTCGCACCCGCTGCCCAGCCCGTTCGTCGTCGTCGCCACGCAGAATCCCATCGAGCAGGAAGGCACCTACCCGCTGCCCGAAGCCCAGCTCGACCGTTTCATGTTCAGTCTGACGCTCGACTATCCCACGCTCCAGCAGGAGCGCGCGATCGCCGCGCGGCGCGACGCGGCCGCGATGACGCCGCCTGCGGATGAGGGGCGGCCGTCGGACCACATGGCGGTGATCCGCGGGTTGCAGAGGCTGGTCGATCGTGTGCCGCTGGCCGCACCGGTGCGCGATGATGCTGTCGCCCTGGTGCGGGCGACGCGGCCGCGGGATGCGACGGCATCCGAGAGCGTTCGTCGAAACGTGCTGTGGGGCGCCGGCCCGCGGGCGTCGCAGCACCTGGTGGCCGCGGCGCGGGCCTTGGCGCTGCTGGACGGCCTGCCCGCGCCGGCCTGCCGGCATGTCCGGGAGGCGGGGCCGTGGGTGCTCACGCATCGGCTGGTGCTTTCCTACGAGGCGGCCGCTGAAGGCGTCGACGCGGCGGCCGTGATGCGCCACGTGCTCGATGCGATCCCGCAGCCCGCCTGAACCAGGTGTGCGGCGCTCAACGCATCGTGTGGAAGCGAACGCATGAACCCGATGGCGTCCGTACCCGACCTGCTCACGCCCGGCGAACGCAGCCGATTGGATCGGATCGCGCGAACCCTGGCGGGGCGATCCAGCGCCCACGAGACCGGCGGCCGCGCGGGCATGCACCCCTCTCACCTGCCCGGGGACGGCGTGGCCTTTGTCGATCGCCGCCGCTACGAACCTGGCGATGACCCGCGGCGCATCGACTGGCGTCTGCTGGCCCGCACTAATCGCATGTATATACGCCGTTTTGAGCGCGAGGCCGACCTGGACATCGCCCTGGTGCTGGACAGCTCCGGATCCATGGGGTTTTCCGGCCTGGAGCCGGCGGCGCCGGGTGAGCGTGCCAAAGGCGACGAGGCCTTGCGCCTGGCGGCCGGCATCGTCCACCTCGCACGCCGCCGTCGCGATCGGGTGACGATGACGCGGACCGACGGCCGATCCCTAGGCGAAGCGATCGCGAAAGTCGTCGGCCGCGGGCCACGCCATGCGGCCTTGGTTGTTTTCAGCGATTTTCTCGATCCGATCGCCTCATGGCGTTCGGCCGTCGCATGGGCCGCGGGCCGCGGCGCGTCGGTGCGGCTCTGGCAGGTGCTCACCGCCGATGAACTGCGCCTGCCGCGCGCCGCGCCGCGCGGCGTGCGGGCGATTCTCGATCCCGAAACCGGGCGCGGCCCGCGCGTCGACCTCGCCGCGGTACGCGACGCCTATGCGGCCCGGATGCGGCGGTTCGTGCATGCGTGCCAACTCGCCGCCGGCCAGGTCGGCGCCCAGCATCGGCTGCATCGCGTGGGCGATGATCTGGTGGACGCGCTGGCCGCGTGGTTGGGCGCGTCATGGCGGCCGACACGACGCGCCGGGATCACGCGAAAGGCGGATGAGCCATGCTGAGGGCCGTCGCCACCGCCTGCGTGCTGGCCGCGGCGCCCGCCGTGGCGGGACCACTGGTCTGGGATCGACCGGCGATGCTCGCGGCTCTGCCGCTGGCGCTGGCGCCGTTGCGGCTGGCGCATCGCCGCGTACTGGCGCGCCCGCCGATTCTGCTGCCGACGGCGGAACTGTTACACGGGTTGCGCTGGCATCGGCGCGGTCGGGCGGACCGGCTGTTGACGGCGGCGCGGATGGTCCTGCTGGCGGCGGTGGTGTGCGCGTTCGCGGGGCCGACGTGGCGCGCCGGGCAGGCCCCAACGACCCGATTGCCGGCCTCCGCGACGGACGCTTCGTTGCGCGCGCCAGTGGTCGATGAGCCCGCGCAAAACGCTCCAATCCTCATCATCGGCTCGCGCGGCTCGATGACCAGGCCGTCGGTCGCCGATCTGCTCGCGCACGCCCTGGCCGCGGGCCAGCGCTGGACGGTTCGTCGTCTCGATCCGCAGGAGGTGATGGCGGCCGATCTTAGGCAAGCCGGACAGGTGTGGTTCTCCGACGATCTCGAAGCGGACGCGAACACACGAGCGGCTTTATTCGCGGCGGTGCGGCAGGGCGGCTCTCTGGCATGGGTCGCGCACAACCCGCGCACAACTTCGGCTCGAGAGGCCGCCATCGTGCGCCCGCACGCGGCTGCGGACACGGTGCTCGTCGCCACGGCGCAACGCGACCTGAGAGAGGGTCTGCCCGCCGTGAGTCCGCTGGCGCCGACCGGTTCGGCCCTGTCGTCGCGGCTGGCCGCCGCGATGGCGCAGGCGATCGTCCTACCGCGCTGGCACACCCGCGCCGGCGCCGATGCGACGGTTCACCTGGAACTGGTCGACGGCCAGCCGGTGGTGGCCGAGAGTCGGTGGGGGCGAGGCAGGATCCTCGTGATCGCGCTCGATTTGTCGTGGCGGCCCGATGACGTGCCCGCGGCCGATCTGCCGCGACGCGGCGTGTTCGCGTGGTTCGTGCAGGAATTGGCGGATCACCTGGCGGTCGCGCCACGACTGGACGCCGACGACGGGCCGGTTGCACCGGCGCGGGAGGCGGTGGCGGCGCCGCGGCCGCTTCATGGGGCGTTGCTGCTGGCCGCGGCCTTCGCATGGTGCGTCGAGCGACTGCTTTCAATGGCCGATGGCGCGGCGAGGCCTGAGCGATGAACGCTTTCTTCGGCGAGTTTGCGTGGAGTCCGCTGGCGCCGTGGTGGGCGCTGACGGCTGTGGCGTGCCTGGCGGCTGCGCTGCTCGGGTACGGCTGCATCAGGCGGGCACGGCGTGTGGTTCCGACGGTGCTGGCGGCGGTGACGATGGCGGGGTTGCTGCTGCTGCTCATGAATCCGGTGCTGGTGCGGCGGGGGCCGGTTGAGGCGCGGCCGCGCGCGGCGGTGATGGTCGATACGTCGGCGTCGATGCGGACGGCGGACGTCGGCGGCCGTGAGCGTCTGGCCGTGGCCCGGGAGCAGGCGACGACACTGGCGCAGGCGCTGGCCGACAACGCTGATGTGTCATGGTGGTCGGTGGCGACGCAGGTGCGGCCGCTGGACGCCGACCGGAAAGGCCGCGACGAGGGCGGCACGCATCTGGACGCCGCGATCTCGCACTGGATGTCGAGGTGGGCCTCCGCGTCGGGTGTTGGCGGCGATGTGCTGGTTCTGTTGAGCGACGGTCACGACACGCAGGCGGGCGCGTTGAGCCTCGCAGCGGCCGTGGCGCGGCAGGCGGGCGTGCGGGTATGGACGGTCGCGCTGGGGCGGACGGATTCCCGCCCGCGCCTTCGCATCGATCAGCTCACGACGCCGACGTTACTGCGGACCGGCGAGCGAGGCGTGCTTGAGCTTGATGTGCGGCGGACCGCGTCGTGCCCTGAGGAGCTGACGCTGCTCATCACCACGTCGTCGGCCGATCACGCGGGTTCGCACCGTTGGGTCGGCCGTTTCGACGCGGGCCTGACGCGGGCGCGGTGGCAGGTTCCCATCGGGCCGTTCAACGCTGGCGGCGAGTGGGAAGTGCGCATCGAAATGGATGACGCGGCGGCAGGTGAAGCGGCGACTTCGCCGGTGCAGCTTGCAGGTGGTCCGGTGGTCCTGTTTCTGCCGGTGGCGTGCGATCCCCTGAACATCCTTTGGCTGCAGGGCGAGGTGGATTGGGATAGTCGATTCGCCGCCATGGCGATGGCCGGTCGGTCGGACCTGCGTCTTTCGGTGATGAGCGTCCTGGGCGAGGGGCGTGGCGAGGCGGCATCGGCCGCACGCGCGTCGGATGTGGACGTGCTGGTGCTGGGGCGCCGATCGGCCGGCCTCTTGTCCCAGGCCGCGTGGGCGGCCGTGCGCCGGCGGATCGACAGCGGGGTGTTGTCGGTGCTCGTTCTGGACGTCGACGCGGCGAGGGCGCTGCGCGTGGGTGGACGGGTCGTGAATGATGCGGCGGATCGCGATGGCGAGGCGGCGACGTCATCGGCGATGGTCTGGACACCCGCCGGTCGGCGGCACCCGCTGGGCGTCGCGCTGGAGCAGCGCTTTGCGCAGCTTGTGGATCGGCTGCCGGTTGGCGTGGATCGTGCGGCGGCAGCGGCGTACGGGGGCATCGTCCTGGCGCGTCGGGGGCAGCGGCCGGTTCTGGTTGAGCATGCCGTGGGACGGGGGCGCGTCCTGGTGTTATCGGCGTCCGAGTTGTGGCGGTGGCGTTTCCCGCAGGGCGGGGAGGCGGGTGAAGATGCATTCGACCACGCGCATGCGGACCCGCGTGGCGCGTTTTTCGAGGCGTTCTGGGCAGGCCTGCTGCTGTATGCGGGCGCGGGCGAGCGATTCGACGCCAGCGCTGATGTAGCCATCGAGCTGGATCACCCGGTGGTCCGTATGGGCGAGAGGGTGGCGGTTGAGGTCAGGCGTCGGGACGCGGCGGCAGACGAGCGGGTCGAATTGACCTGGCGGCAACCCAGCGGCGCCCGGCATCGCGTGGACCTGTCGCCCGGCGAGGAGGCGGATGCAATGCCGCCGGTGCGCCGCTTGACCGGCGTGCTGCGGCCGACGGAGCCGGGAGTGCATGTGCTGACCGCCCGCATCGCCGATCAGCCCGCCGAGGCCGCGGTCCGGCGCCTGGCGGTTCGCGATGATGACCTGGAGGACTTTGACGTCTCGGCCCGTTCGGAAGTTTTGGCGCAGCTTGCGGCCGACACGGGCGGCGACAGGCTGTTTGTGGAAGGCGGCGGGTCGGCGGCGGGGCCATCGGCATGGGGCCAGGCGCTGGTGCGGCAGGTGAGCATTGTCGGCGGCCGGCCGCTGCTGATGCGGGGGTGGGTGCTGGGCCTGTGGTGTGTCGTGGTGATCGGCGGCTGGATGATCGACGGCCAAGCCGGGTGGCGCGCCGGGTCGATGGACGCGAAATCGCGGGGTGGAAGGGGGCCGACATGAGCAAGCCCCTCGCGTCATGGCCGGCATGGTTCGCGCACGTCGAGCGGATCGAGCGGCGGCGGCGCCGGCGTCGTCGACTCGGCCTGGGGATGGGCGGCATGGCGGGGATTCTGCTGGCGGGGATCGTGATCGACGGTTACTGGCCGCTGCCGATGGCGGGCTTATTGCTGGTCGACGCGGCGCTGCTGGCGGTGGGGGCGGGCATGCTCGCGGCCATGCGTCGACCCAGGCTGGATCGGTGGCGGCGGGCACGGCGGATCGAGCAAAGTCTTGGTTGCATGGACCAGACCTTGAGCAATGCGGTGGCCCTGGCCGACGACGCGGAGGCGGGCCGCGGGGCTGTCAGCGGGGCGCTGCGGGATCGGGTGAACAGGCGGGCTGATGCGATGGTGGGTGGCTTGGCCCCGGCGCGATGGGCCGGCGGTTCGCGGGGCGTGTGGGCGATGGCCTGGAGTGCGGCGGCGCTTGGCGTTGCGCTGGGCGTCTGGGCGTGGCGGCTGGACATGGCGGGCGCCGCGCTGGCGCGGCTGGCGCGGCCGTGGGCGGCGTTGCCGCCGTACGCGGTGACGCAGGTGGAGCTGGTCGTGGACGGCGCGACGCCGCTGGAAGGTTCACGGGTGCGGGTGACGGCCCGTGTGCGGCCGGCGGCGGTCGAGGCGGCGATGCTGTTGATCGAGGAGGAGGGTCAGCGCACGGACATGCGGCCGATGTCGCGGCGGGCCAGTGGGCAGAGCACCGGCGGCGACGGGAACGCGGCGATGTTTGACGCCCGCGTGGCGGTGGGCCGCAGAGCGATGCGCCTTGCGGTGGCGGCGGGAGATGGCCGCAGCCGCTGGGTGCGCCTGGAACCGGTGGCGGTGCCGCGTCCGGCGCGCCTGCTTGGGCGCGTGCAGCCGCCGGTGGGGATGGGGCTGCCCGCCCGGCTTCTGGCGCTGGGCGAAGCACCCGCGCCCGCGCCGCCGGACTCGGTGGTGGCTGTGACGATGATCGCGGATCTGCCGCTGGCGGGCGGGACGGCCCAGTGGCGGGACGAGGCGGGCGTGACCGAGGCGATCGCGCTGACGCCGGACGGCATGGGCGGGCTCGCGGGTCAGTTTGTCGTGGCGCGATCGGGTCGCCTGCGTGTGGAGGCATGGGATTCGCGGGGTGTGCGTATGACGCCGGGCGTGGAGGCGGTGATCACGGCGGTGGCGCCGGGTAAGCTTGCGGAGGCCGATGGCCGCGTGAACCGCGAGACAGGTGGGGCGGACGGGTCGACTGGCGCGGGCGGGGGGTCGGGCGGAGGGCGGGCCCCGGCGGCGGGGTCGTGGGAGGATGAGCAGACGCTGGCGACGGTGGGGCAGGCGGGCGTGTTCATCGGCGGGAGTGGTGGGGCCAGTCGGTCAGCGGACGATGGGGGGGCGCCTGGGGGCCCAGCGTCGGCAGCGCCCCTAAAGTATCGGGACGCGGTGGCGGCGTATGCATCGTGGGCCTCGGGTTTGGCTTGGTCGCGGGACGGGGATCAGACGGCGAAGCAGGAGCAGGAACGTGAGCGGACTCCGTGATGGTTGGCTGCGTGCGGGCGTTTGGGTGGTGATGCTGACGGCCATGACCTTGGCCGCGGGTCGTGCGGCGGCGCGCAGCGAAGGTGAGGCGGCGGAGGTCGCAGCGGCGGGCGTTGCGGAAATGACATCGGACGAGCCGGCGCCGACGACCCAGCCGGCGTTGGCCGTCGCCCTGTGGCGATGCGAATTGGCGACGACGGGCCAGTGTTTTTCGGGCGGGTTTCTGGCCGATGCACGGCGGCGAGGCGGCGTGCATGTGGCCCCGGTGTTCACCGACGTGCGTCTGGGCGAGGCGGAGGTGTTCGACCATCCGCTGGCGGTGCTGTCCGGTGATAGCCCGCTGTTGCTGACCGAGACCGAGACGCTGCATCTGCGGCAGTTCATCGAGGCGGGCGGGTGCCTGATCGCGTCGGCCAACTGCACCAGCGAGGCTTTCGACGCGAGCTTTCGCGGGCTGATCGGCGCGCTCTGGCCGCGGGCGGCGTTGACCCGGCTGGGGCCCGATCACCCGGTCTTTCACGGCGTCTATGAAATCGACGGCCTGCGCGGGCAGAAGGTGGGCGGGGATCCGCACCTGCTGGGCCTGGAGCTTGGAGGGCGGCTGGCGGTGCTGTACGCGCCCAACGGCCTGAACGCGACGGGTGAGCTTGGCCGCGAGTGCTGCTGCTGCGGGGGCGACGAACTGGCCAACGCCCGGCCGGTGCTGGTGAACACGCTGGTATGGGTGCTGACCGGGGAGGGCGCGGCCGTGGGAACCGATGGATCAGCCGTCGCGCCGTCCGCTGACGAATCCGGCGATGAGCGCGTTCACGAGGATGCCGGTCAGGTCGCGGCCCCATGAGGCGGCCCGGCCCGGCGTGACGTTCCAAGGCGCGGACGCATCCGTTGCCGGTTCGCGGCGAAGGTATTTGCTTGCGGGGCCGCAGGGGATGCGGTAACGTGGGTTGGTCGACGGTTGCGCGTCTCGATTCCAGAGGCGCCTCGTCGATGTGTTCGGCCGACGGCGCTGACGCGGAACATTCCAGGGGCTCGAGCAAGGGAGTGCTCGATATGCAAGCGCTTGAACGGAATCGGCTGCAGAGCTTTCTTTACGCGCGTGATGTGACCGAGCGCAGCCTTCTGTTGATGTACTACGCCGACCAGTTGACGCCCCAGGAGATCAGCCTGGTGATGGACCTGCCTTTGGGCGAGGTGGTGCGTCGCCTGGCGTCGCTGATCGCCGCCGCCCGCGCGGCCCTGACGGATGCGACGGGTGACGAGGTGCTGGTGGCGTGAGGGCGCGGGCGGGGTCGTCGATCGCCCGGGCTGCGGTCGGTCTTCTTTGACGCCCATGCAAACGATATCGGGACGCTGTCGGCGGCAGTTGCGGTCGCCGCGGTGGTGGCGTACAAGACGCACGAGCGGCGCGGCGTGGGCGTTGCGGCGTCTGCTTTGGCGAGGACGTACGACCATGTCCAAGTGTGCGACACCGACGACAAAGACGGCCTCTCTTTGCGCGATGGAGGAGAGCGGGCTGGTGGCGATCATCCGTGCGGACAGCGGCGAGGCGCTGTTGAAGATCTTCCGGGCTCTGCATGAAGGCGGCGTCGTCGTAAGCGAGGTGACGATGACCACGCCCGGCGCGCTCGAGTCGATCGCCGAAGCCCGCAAGCTGCTGGGCACAGACGCGGTGATCGGGGCGGGCTCGATCCTCGACAGCGAGACGTGCCGCGCGGCCATCGACGCGGGGGCGTCGTTCATCGTTTCTCCCATCACCGACCTGGGCGTGATCCGCACGGCCCAGCGTTACGGACGACCGGTCATACCCGGGGCGCTGACGCCGACGGAGGTCATGACCGCCTTCCAGCATGGGGCCGACCTGGTGAAGATCTTTCCGGCCAACCATTTCGGGCCCAGATACATCAGCGATCTGCTGGCTCCGATGCCGCAGCTTCGGCTGATTCCAACGGGCGGCGTGAAGCTCGACAACATCCATGAATGGATCGGCGCTGGCGCGGCCGCGCTGGGCGTGGGTACGTCGCTGGTGCGCAAAGACCTGATCGCGGCCGGTGACTTCAAGGGTCTGGCGGAACTTGCGAGCCAATACGTCGCGGCGGTGCGTAAGGCCCGCGAGGCAAGCTGAGGTTTCTCCGAGCCGGGCTCCGTGAGCCCGGACCGGCGACCCCATCGCCGGCTCGGAATGCAATGGACCGCTTTGACATGCTGTGACCTGCTGTCATGCCCATCACACGCATCTGCATCACAGATCACGGGGCCGTCGCCGACGGCACGACGAACAGCGCGGCGGCCATTCAGGCGGCCATCGACGTTTGCGCGGCTGGGGGCGGCGGGTATGTCGAGGTGCCGGCGGGGCGATTCCGCACGGGGCCGATCGATCTGGCCGACCACGTGCTGCTCGATCTTGCGCCCGGCGCGGAGCTTCTGGCCAGTGAGAATGTCGATGATTACGGCCCGCGCCGGGAAGGCTCGAAGATGGCCCCGCGCGGGTTGATCGTGGCCGACGGCTGCACGGGCTGCGGTATCGTCGGCGAAGGCGTCATCGACGGGCGCGGATTGAGCTTCACCATTCCCGGCGCGTTCGGCATGGGCGGCGACTTCCATCTCCAGCGCACGCGGCAGGGCGAGGCGTACATGCGCGACGTGATGTTTCGCCCCGGTGATGGCCCGCTGGCCACGCGGCCGCGGCCGAGCGACATGATTCACTTCCGCAACTGCCGCGACATCACACTCCGCGGTGTGACCTTGCGGGACAGCCCGTTCTGGACCGTTCACATCGCCGACACCGACGGGGCGATCTGCCGCGGTCTGCGGATCCGGGGCGAGCTGGCTGTGCCCAACAGCGACGGCATTCACGTGACGGTCAGCCGCAACGTGCTCGTCACCGGCTGCGACATTCGCGGGGGCGACGATCCGATCGCCGTCACCGGCTTCGGTGAGCGGGCCAACGTCTGCCGCAACGTCATCGTCAGCGACTGCGTGCTGACGACGCGCTCGTGCGGGGTGCGCGTCGGCTACGGGCAGCATGATGTTGAGGATTGCCTGTTCAGCAACCTCGTGATCCACGGCAACCGGGGACTCGGAGTCTTCGTGCGCGACGCCGGCTCCGTACGCAACGTGCGTTTCGAGAACATCGTGCTGCACACGGCGCTGACGCGCGGAAGCTGGTGGGGCCGGGGCGAGCCGATTCACGTCTCGGCGATCACGCGCAACACCGACCAGCCGCTTGGCCGCGTCGAGAACGTGAGCTTTCGCGGGATCAGCGGCACGTGCGAGGCGGGCTGCGTGATCTACAGCGAGCCGGCCGGGCACGTGAGCGACGTCCGGCTCAGCGACGTCGATCTGCACCTGCGTGACAGCCCGCTGAACGCGGCCATCGGCGGCAACCTGGACCTGCGCCCAGTGCTGGATCCCGGCCGGGCCGTTTTCGCCCACGACCTGCCCGGTCTGCTTGCCGTCGGCGCGCGGGACCTGCGACTGGACAACCTGCGCCTGACGCGCGATGCCGATGTGCCCGCCTGGGTCACGGAACCGATCGCGCTGCGGGATTGTCCGGACGCGGCGTTTCACGAGGTGACGCAGGCGTGGTGAATCGGAGCGCGGCGCCAGGTTGGGAGTGACGCCGCAAACGATCATCGGAAAGCGAAATCTCCTTGTCCGGCCCTGAAGGGCTCGGCGTGGGGAGGCGACGTGGCGGCACCACACGGGACGTCACTTGTCTTCGTAGCTGAATTTCTGTCCGCCGACGGAAGCTTCATACATGAGGCCGCCTTTGGCCATGGTGAAGACGAGCACGCCGCTCTCGTAGTCGGCGTCGGCCGAAGCGCCGGCCGTCGCCGCCACGGCCGAGGCCTGGGCGGCCAGCGCGAAGTCGCCGGACTTGAAGGCGTCGAAGGCGGCGGCGTTCTTGAAGAAGATCACTTCGCTGTACGCCTGGCCGCCGAGCTGCAGGCCGATGGTGCCCTGCGACAGGCTGCAGTAGCCGACCATGCGGCCGTTGCGGTAAACCTCGCCGCGGCCGAACGCGCCGCCGATCCCGGCCGCCCCCTTGCCGACGCTGGGGAAAAGGGCGTAGGCATACTCGTTGTCGAAGAGCGTGCGCATGCTCGGGTCGGCTTCGAGGAAGGCGGCGCGGGCTTCGTTGACGGCCTGGTGCAGGTCGTCGCGGGCGCCCGGCGTCTTCGGGGCTGTCGAGCAGCCCGCCAGACTCACGGCAACCAGCAGCGCGAGGCTCAGCCGCACCGTGGCGGAGCGATGGGCAAGGCATGAAGCGTCATGCGGCATGATGTTCTCCAGCAGAGGGTGAAGGGGACTATCCAGATCGACGTTCAATTCGCAGGGAGCTGGACCGGCCAGTTGCTAAAATCATAGGGGTGTCGGCCCCACACTCCAATCCGGCGGCGAACAACCGGCGTCGCGCTCGGCGCGGGGTGCCGGGCTGGCTGCTGATCTCAGCGTTGGGGCTGGCGGCGGCGGTTTCGACGGGTCGGGCGGATGTGCTCGAACTGCACGACGGGGCCCGCTATGAAGGCCGTGTCATCGAGCGTGACGACGAAGTCGTTGTATTTGAGATCAACATCGGTGCGGTGCGTCTGGCGAGGCGATTCAACATCGCGCAGGTGCGATCGCTTCAGGTCGATGGCGCCGCGGCCGGCCACGGCGCCGGGCCACCTGCTCTGGCTGCGTTCGATGCCTCCGCGGCCGGTCCGGCTGACGTTGCCACGTCCACGCCGACCTACCTGCGCATTCCGTTGCACGGGGAGTTCGGCGCGGCGATCGACGGGCCGACGCTGGGGGCCTGCCTCGACCACGCCCGGCAGGTGGGCCCCGACGTGGTCGTGCTCGACATCGACAGCCCCGGCGGCGCGCTCGAGACGCTGGTGGACGTGGCCGAACGTCTGGGCCGCTTCAGCCGCGATACGTCGATCCCGCTGATCGCCTTCGTGAACAACGACGCTCTTTCGGCCGCGGCGCTGACCACGATGTCCGTGCCGACGATCTACGTCACGCCTGATGCGTCGCTGGGCGCGGCGCTGGTGATCAACGTCGGACCAGGCGGAGCCGTTTCGTCCGTGGCCGCGGGCGGCGACGTGGCGGAGAAGTTCCTGTCGGTCTTCCGCGCCCGGGTACGCGGCTGGGTGCAGCAGGCCGGCCACGACCCGCTGCTGTCCGAGGCGATGATCGACCCGAGCGTGGAGCTGGCGCTGGTCCACGGGCCCGACGGCGAGCCGCGCGTGCTGCGCGGGCCGATCGAGGCGCGCGACCTGCCGCCCGGCGATCTGCCCGAGTCGATCGTCGCCAGCGGCCGCCTTCTCACGCTCACGGCTCTTGAAGCCCAGCGCGTCGGTCTGGCCGACGGGGTGGTGGCCAACCTCGACGAACTGGGCCAGGCGCTGGGCTGTCCCGACTGGCGGCCGATCGATGATGAGGCGGCGCGGCTCATGGCCGAGCGCGCCGATCTGGTCGCTCGCGTGCAGGCTGACTATGAACGTTCGGCCAGGGGGCTGCTTACCACCTTCGGGCAACTGACCGACGGGTCGGCCGCGCAGTTGGGCGACTTTGAGCGCGGCATCACCGGTCTGCGCTCGCGCATCACGCGCATCGAGCGGCTCGTGGAGGAGCACCCCTTTCTGACGCCACGGGCCATGGCCGATTTTCCCAACGGGCTGGGCGGCCTGCGGCGTCAGTGCGACGAGGTTCTCGCCGACATCCGCCAGAAGCGGCGTGAATACATCCGGTCGCGTCAGTAGAGCGGTGAAGCGAGCGTGAGCGGCGGCGCCTGCGATCGTCCGAACTACCGCGATCGCGTTAAGATCAGCGGCCGACATACGGCCCTGTAGCCCAACTGGCAGAGGCAGGCGACTTAAAATCGCTCCAGTGCGGGTTCGACTCCCGCCAGGGCCATTGCGAGATCGCGACGACGGTGCGGGATGCGCCTGATCGCCAGGCCTGTTGCAGTTTGCCCCGGCGATCGTTCAAATGCCGCGATGCCTAACCGAGCCAGACGTTCCGCACACACCACCGACATGCGCAGTGTCACCGCGCCCCGGGGCTTTCTCGCGGCCGGGACGACCTGCGGCATCAAGCCCTCCGGCAAGCCGGACATGACGCTGATCGTTTCCGACCGCCCGGCGGTGGCGGCGGGAACCTTCACCCGCAACAAGCTGCCCGGCGCCCCGCTGGCGGTGACGCGCGATCACCTGCGAGGCCGCACGACGCGGGCGGTGGTGTGCAATGCCGGCATCGCCAACGACGCCACGGGGAAACAGGGTGTGGCCAACGCATTGCGCACCTGCGAGCTCGTCGCCGAGACGTGCGGAGCCGGGATGACCAGCGCCCAGGTGCTGGTCGCGTCGACCGGCGTCATCGGGCCGCAACTGCCGATGGACAAGATCGAGCGCGGCGTGCGCGACATGGCCGCGCATCTCAACGCGGGCCCCACCGCCGACGCCGCGGCCGCACGCGGCATCATGACCACCGATCTCACCCCCAAGTCGGCTGTGCATCGTTTCACGCTCGACGGCAAGCGGGTGACGCTCGGCGGCATCGCCAAGGGCAGCGGCATGATCGCGCCGAACATGGCGACGATGCTGGTCTTTCTTACCACCGACCTGGCCGTCGAGCGGGCCCCGCTGCGGCAGGCGCTCAAGGCGGCCGTCGGCGAGAGCTTCAACCGCATCTCGGTCGACGGGCACACCAGCCCCAGCGACATGGTGCTGCTGCTGGCCAACGGCGCGGCCGGCAACAAGCCGATCACCGCGGCCGACCTGCGATCGGGCGGCAAGCGGTTTCGCACGCTGCTCGAACACCTCACCGCGCTGTGCCGGGATCTTGCGTATCAGATCGTGGCCGACGGCGAAGGGGCGACGCGCATCTTCCGTGTGAAGGTGCGCGGGGCCGCCAGCGTGAAGGACGCTGACGCGGTCGGCCGCGTGGTCGTCAACAGCCCGCTGGTGAAGGCGGCCGTGCATGGCGGCGACCCGAACTGGGGCCGCATCGTTACCGCGGCCGCCAACAGTTCAGCCGCCCTCACGCCGGAAAAGCTCTCGCTCGCCCTCGGCGCTGCCGGCAAGAGTCCAGCCGTAGCCGGCAAGCCGATCACGGTCTTCCGCAAGGGCGCGCCCGTCGCGATGGACAAGCCGACGGTCAAGCGTCTGGGCAGGCTGATGACCGCGAAGGAAGTGATCTTTCACCTCGACCTGGGCCGGGGTCAGGCCGCGGCCGACTGGCTGGGCTGCGACCTGTCCAAGGAATACGTCCGTATCAACGCGGAATACACGACGTAGGCGACGAACGAATCGGCGAGTCATCGGCCATACACGGCGTGCACAACGAGCCGCGAGCGTCAGCGAGTGGTCGGATCCGGATTGACCGCCGCAGCCAGAGCCCGTTTCTCGGGCCGTCACTCGCAACGAGCAGGCAGACCGCTCCCTCACGGTCGCGGCTCGTCGTGACGACGATTGCCGGCGATGAATGGTGCTGGTTGACGGCAGGCGCCGCCGCTAGCCGCCCGCTCCGCCCGGTCGTATCATGACGCGGATGAGCACCGCCACCGATACCGATCGTCACGTGATCGCCGCCCTCGTCACCAATGAGCCGGGCGTGCTGTCGCAGATTGCCGGCATGTTCGCGGCCCGCGGGTTCAACATCGACTCGCTGGTCGTCGGCCGCACCGAGAACCCCGAGCTGTCGCGCATGACCATCGTCGTGGCCGGCGACGCGGCGGTGCTCGAGCAGGTGCGCAAGCAGCTTCAGCGGCTGGTGTCGGTGGTGAAGGTCGTGGACTACAAGGACGTGCCTTACGTCGAGCGCGACCTGATGATGGTGCAGGTGTCGACCAAGGGGCCTGGGGGTCACGGCGGGGCGGGGCAGGATGCGGGAAGCGAGGCCCACGGGCGGGCGCGATCGGAGTTGATCGAGCTGGCCAATCTGTTTCGCGCGAAGATCGTGGACGTGGCCAGCGACCGTCTGATGATCGAGCTGGCCGGCACGGAAGACAAGATCGAGGCTTTCATCCGCTTGGTGCAGCCGTACGGCGTGGTGGAGCTGGCGCGAACAGGGGTCATCGCGATGCTGCGCGGCGACGCGGGGTCGGGCAAGACCAGAGCAGGGGCCAAGCCTGGCGGCAAGGCGACGCCGACGGTGGATGCGGCCGACCTGCCTCCGGGCTGAGGCACCCGTCCAGCGCCGACGCGCGTGAAGCCGGTGCCGAACCCGGTCATGAGTAGCTCAACGCGGCACGGTCATCGAACCGATAGTACGCAAGACGGACCACGGCCCGCGCCGTCGGCCACCACGGTGCTTATCGCCTGCCCATTGCGGATGCGGATTTACCCATGACAGACCAGCGTCTGACCCTCGCCCACGTCACCCACGAGGCGGTCGAGCATCTCGGGGGCATCGGCACCGTGCTTCAGGGCATGATGACCAGCCCGGTCTATCAGAAGCAGGTCAAGCGTTCCATCCTCGTGGGCCCGTCGGCCAATCACATGTCGACCGACGCCGAGTCGCGGCTGGGTGCCCACGGCAAGGTGCTTTACAGCTCGGTGGACGCGATCGACCGCAGCGGGCTGGCCCACAAGTTCCGCCCGATCGAATGGGCCTTCAACGTGGCGATCACCTACGGCACGCGGCGCTACGAGATGCCCGGGGAAAGCCGCACCGGCGAGGCCGAGGTGCTGCTCATCGACGTTTTCCGGTTCAATCCCGATCGGCTGAACATCTTCAAGCTGCGGCTGTGGGAGTCGTTCGGCATCGACTCGGGCCGGTACGAGTCGGCCTGGGACTATGAGGAGTACGTGCGCCTGGCCGAGCCGGCCTACTACGCCATTCTCGCGCTGCTCGGCGACGACCCGAATCCGTGTGTGCTCTTCAGCCACGAGTTCATGGGCATGCCGGCCGCGTTGCAGGCGATCCTCGACGGCCAGCAGCGCTTCCGCACCGTTTTCCATGCCCACGAGTGCGCCACAGCCCGCCGTCTGGTCGAGGATCATCCCGGCCACGACACGATGTTCTACAACGTGCTGCGCCAGGCGATGGCCCGCGGTCAGAGCGTTGAGGACGTCTTCGGCGATCAGAGCCACCTGCTGCGGCATGCGCTGGTGAGCCGTGCCCACCTGCTGGATGGCGTGGTCGCGGTCGGCGACTGGACGAAGGAAGAGATGCGTTTTCTCAGCCCGCGGTTCGACGACAAGCCGATCGACCTGGTCTACAACGGCGTGCCGGCCATGCATGTCGACCTGGACAGCAAAACGGCCAGCCGGCGGATGCTCATCGATTACACGAACACGATTCTCGGCTACCGGCCGGACGTGGTGATGACGCATGTCACGCGGCCGGTCATCAGCAAGGGCCTGTGGCGCGATCTGAAGGTCTGCCATGAGATGGAGCGGCTGCTGGCGGCCGACGACAAGACGGGTGTGCTCTACATCCTGACCAGCGGCGGGGGCGTGCGGCGGCAGCAGGACGTGCTGCGCATGGAGCAGAGCTACGGCTGGCCGGCGGCGCACCGCTTCGGCTTCCCCGACCTGGTGGGGCCAGAGACCGACCTGTGGCGCGACATCGACGCCTTCAACGCCGGCCACACGCGGATACAGGCGGTGCTGGTCAACCAGTTCGGCTGGTCGCGGTCGCGCATCGGCAAACGGCTTCCCGAGAACATGGATATCGCCGATCTTCGCCGGGCCACGGATGTCGAATTCGGCATGGCGACCTACGAGCCGTTCGGCATCAGCCCGCTGGAGCCATTGGGCAGCGGCGCGGTGTGCGTGATCTCGAACGTGTGCGGCTGCAAGGGCTTTGTCGATCACGTGGCCAACGGCTCGGGCGAGCCGAACGTCATCGAGGCCGACTTCACGATGCTCGACCATCCGCGGACGATCGACGAGCTGCTTCGTATGGACCGGCGTGAGCGGGACGCCATTGAGCAGAAGGTGGCCGGCGAGGTGGCCAGGCGGGTGTATGACGCCTTGCCCCGCGATGACCAGCAGCGTCGGCGGCTGATCGAGGGTGGCCAGGCCCTGGTGGCCCGCATGGGCTGGGACCAGGTGCTCGAAGAGGGGCTGCTGCCGCTGCTGCACCGGCTGGTGGCGTCGACCAACGGCGTGGCGGTGTGAGGGGCTGGATTCTGCGGAGCGGGTGCAAGCCGGCGGGGTAGGTCGACCCCGTGGAACGGGATGACTACAATAGTCGGCCCCGCAGGGCGGCCGCGGCTGACCGCTCATGGAGCCCGATGGCCGGTGCGTGCCGGCGGCCAAGGCTCCGATGACTTGCTCCACTGAGGCCAGCACCATGTTTCGCAAGATGATGCGCGCCAAAATCCACCGGGCGACGGTGACGTTCGCCAACCCCGACTACGTCGGCTCGATCACCATCGATGCCGACCTGCTTCGGGCCGCGGACATCCGACCCAACGAGGCGGTGCACGTGCTGGACATCGACAATGGGGCGCGGTTCGAGACCTATGTGATCCGCGGCGAGGCGGGTTCGGGGGTCATCGGCATCAACGGGGCGGCCGCCCGACTGACCGACGTGGGCCACAAGGTCATTGTCGTGGCGTACGGCCTGCTCGACGAGGCCGTCCTGGACGAGCATGTCGGCCGCGTCATCGTGGTCAACGAGCACAACCACATCGCCCAGCGGCTGACCTATGACAGCCGTCATCACCCGGCCGACGAGCCCGCCGCGGTGTGAGCAGCGGCCCGTGCCGCTGGTCGCCGGCTTCTGGATGCACATTACGGCGGATGGCAGGGGGGGATGGCACGCTCCAGACGCTACACTGGGGCGATCGGTCCGCATCGTCCCGCTTTCGTCTCCGTGTGGTCGCGATCCGCCCATGGCCAAACGCCTTCGCCTGAGTCTGGCCAACAAGTGCCAACTGCTGTTCGGCGCCGCGGTGCTGCTGATCCTCGCGGCGGCGTTGTCCGTGCCGTGGCATCGCATGCAGACACTGGTGACCGAGGGCCAGGAGGAGACGGCCCGGAAGCTGGCGGACGCCTGGCTCAACGGCAAGATCGAACTGGGCTCGGAGCTGGCGCCTGTCGAGCAGTTGCGTCCGATCGAGGCGGCCGCCCCCGAACAGGGCCTGATGCTCACGCTCATCGACCGCGATGAGTTCGATCTGGCCGCCGGCCGCAGCGCGTTTCTCGCACGGGCCATCCAATTGTTCCAGACACGCGAGGATCGCCAGGAAATGTTCGAGCCAGGCGAGAAGGTGCGCGATCGGGCCGTCTTCCGCTACGCCCGGGCCATCCGACGCAGCGACTTGTCGCGGATCCGCAGCGGCGCGGCGGTGCGGTTCGATTCGGCCGTCGAGTCCACCGCCCTGGCCGATCCGGTGGAAATGGTTCTGCTGCTGCAACTGCGCACCGAAATCGTCGCCCGGCAGCTGGTGCGCAACCGCGTTTACATCGTCGCGGCGGGTCTGCTGGCAGGCCTGCTGGCCATCGCGGTGTTCTACTTCATTACCATGCGGATCATTCTTTCGCCTGTGCGCGTGCTGCGCGACACCGCCGCCCGCGTGTCGGACGGCGACGTGGCCATCCGTTCGGACATCAATACCGGCGACGAGTTCGAGCAACTGTCGGACATGTTCAACACGATGCTCGAATCGCTCAAGGCCAACGAAGACAAGCTGCGGTCGGTCAACAAGAGCCTGGACCTGAAGCTCGGCGAGCTGGCGGAGAGCAACATCGTGCTGGATGAGGCCAACAAGCTCAAGAGCGAGTTTCTGGCCAACGTGTCGCACGAGCTGCGCACGCCGCTGCATTCGATCATCGGCTTCGCCGAGGTGTTGCAGGAGACGCTTGAAGGGCGGACGGGTCCGGTCGATGAAAAGCGTCAGCGTTACATAGGCAACATCATCACGTCCAGCCGGCGTCTGCTGGACCTGATCAACGACCTGCTGGACCTGGCGAAGATCGAGGCCGGCCGCCTGGAGGTGCACCTGAGCCCCCTGTCGGTACCCGACACCACCGAGGCCATGATCAACCTCATCCGCCCGCAGGCTGAGAAGAAGGGCGTGACGCTGCGCCGCAAAGTCGCGCCGAGCCTGCCCGTGGTGCAGACCGACCCGGGAAAGGTGCAGCAGATTCTGTTCAACTTCCTGTCCAACGCGGTGAAGTTCACGCCGCCGCAGGGCGCGGTGACCATCAGCGCGGCCGCAGAGGGCGCGGGCGACGGCGTGCAGAGCGCGGCGTCGGGGGTGCGCATCGCCGTCACCGACACCGGGCCGGGCATCGCGGCCGAGGACCATCAGCGCATTTTCGAGAAGTTCGTTCAGCTCGACGACACGGTGACGCGCGAATTCGGCGGCACAGGTCTGGGCTTGACCATCAGCCGCGACCTGGCCAGGCTGCTGGGGGCGAAAATCGTGGTGGACAGCGATACGGGTCGAGGCGCCACCTTTGCCCTGGTGCTTCCGCTGACGCCGCCGGCCGCCACAGCCGCGCTCATGCCCGACGCGCCCCCCGCCGCGGACGCTGCCGCGCGCCACTGATCGGGCCGCCGCCCCATCACGGTCGGGCGAGCCGTGCCCCTGGTGGCTGCCGGTCGTCCAAGGCTCGCATCACGCCTGTGAGAACCTCATCGAGTCGGCGGCGAGCCACGTCCATGTCCGTGGCCTGCGTCGGCGCATCCGCAGGGGCCAGCGGCGTCGAAACGCGAATCAGGCGACCGGCCATCGCTTGGCCGCGCAGGGCCCGCGCGGCCATCCGCGCGTGCTGGACGGTGAAGTTCGGCGTCGTCCGGCCCGCACACGCGTACACATAGCGATACAGCACACGCACGCCGGCATGGGCGACCAGCAGTTCGGTCACCGCCGTTCCCTCGGTCGTGAGCTGTTCGCTGCGCTCGATCAACGCATCGCCTCGGCCACCCAGACAGACTTCCGGCGGATGCAGCATGTCGCGTCGTCCCCCCGTCTCGATCAGCAGTGCGTCGACACCTGGCGCGCCGAAGCGCTGATACGACCAGCGTCCGGACGCCAGCCAGCGGCGGGTCGCCTGGTCGATGGGCAGAGGTCGGCCGACCACCCATCGGCCGTCGAGATTCAGCGCGACGCCGGGCATGAGCAGCGGGGCGGCTGACGTCGGCGCATCGCTTCGCACAGCCGAAACCCCGCCGCTCAAGTTCATCGAGACCAGCATGGAGAGGGCGAGGACGGTCACGACGGCCCACGGTTCGAGCCGTGGCGCGGGCCGGTGCGCGTCGGGCGGCGCGGAGGCGGGTGCAACGTCGGCGGGTCTGCGAACGGCCGCCATGGCTCGCTCGATCAGCGTCAGGATCATCAGGGCGATGAGGAACAGAGCTGGCCCCGTCCAGTCGTGCAGCCAGCCGCCCTCGCTGGCGACGTCCACGCCCCAGCGCCCCGCGCCCGCGATGAGCACCGCCACACGCAGCACGTTCAGCGCGACCGCGAGGGGTAGCGCCGTCAGCAGCAGGACGACGCAGCGCCAGCCGCGCAGCCGGCACAGCGCGGCGAAAAGCGTGGCCGTGAACAGCATCGCCACCAGACTGCGCAGGCCGCTGCATACGCTGCCGATCAGCAGGGCGCCGTGGCTTTCGGCTCCCGTCGCGGTCGGCGCTGCGAGGAGAACGTAGCTGCCGTGTCGCGCGATCCCGCCACGGACCCATGGTTGGGCCAGCCCCATCGCGCCGTCGATGGCGATCTGCTTGAGCGTCAGATTGAGTTGCGCGATCCAGGCCATCGGCCACGGCACGGCCAGCGCCGCGACCGCCAGGGCCCAACCGTAGCGTTTCAGTTCACGGATGCCGCCGATCGCCAATGCGATGCCCGCCAGGGCGGCGATCATCGCGTATGCGGACATGAACGTCACTCCCGCCCATCGGGACAGGCTGTGCACGGCCAGCGCGATCAGCAGGAGCAGCCAGCCCGCCAGTCGCGGCAGACGGGCGGTGGGTGCGGCAGCGAGTATGTCGGCGGTGCGTGAGCGTCTGGCCGCCCGCCACGCCAGGAACACCGCCGCGACGACAGCCCATAAGCCGTGGGCGAAGTACGAATCTCCCCCCAGCAGTCGCTGACGCAGCGGCTGATCGGTCATTTCCCACGCGGGAAACCAGCGATGCCACATTTCGATGAAAGTGCCCGCCCACAGCCCCATGATGAGCGCGGCGGCAGCGAACGTCGCCGCGACGAGCGACGCGCTCGATCGACACGACCAGGCGGTGGCGCGGTGCTTCACGGGATGCCGCTGACGATGTGGGGACCGACGATCTTGGTGACCCAGACGGGCAACTTCCGCCACAGGGCGATGCGGCGGCGGTACGCGGGGTTATCCGGCCGCAGTTGCCCGATCCGCCCTTCGCGGACGTAATACTGCCAGATGGTGGCCTGCGGCTTGGCGCCCCACTGTTTCTTGAAGCGGTAGGTGCCCGAGTCCTCGCTGCTGCGGCCGAAGTCGAACAGCCGGCTGCCGCGCTGATGGGCTCGCAACAGCAGGCGGTGGTACATCCACATATTGGCGTTGGTGTGGTTGAACGTCCGCAGGCACGATGCCGAGGGCACGGCCGTGGTGGCGGGCTCGGCGGCGGCGCGATGATGGGTGAGCAGCGCACCGGCGATGGCCTGGCCATCACAGGAAACGACCGCGAGCTCGGCGGCTTCGAAGGTTTTGAGGATGCTGGCGAACAGCCGGCGCGGATAGACCGGCGTTCCCAGGTCGCGCATATTGACGGCGAATACGCGGTAGAAGTCGTCGAGCAGCTCCCGGCCGCCGAAGCGGATCGCGAGGTTGTGCTGTTCGCCTTTGCGGACCTGGTTGCGCACCTTGGACGGCAGCGCCTTCCAGATGGCGCTGGCGGCATCGTCGGCGGATGCGGTGTCAGGCAGTTCGAGCACCATGCGGAACTTGTCGTCGCGCGTGTGGTTCAAGGCTGGATGGTGGATCGGCTGGCGCTGATGACGCAGCTCGAGATACTGGACGCCCAGCTCGTCGGCCAGGGCGACCGCTTGACCCACGAGAGCCGCCGCGGCCACGTCGTCATCGGCCACCACGCCGGCGCGGTTGAGGTAAGGCAGGCTCACGAGGAAGCGGCCGAACAACCGGCTGCGGACCAGGGCCAGGGGCATGAAGCCGCACATCCACCCGTTGGCTGTGGCGTCCCAGGCGATCAGCAGGTAGGGATCGTGGCCCATCGAGCGTCGCAGGACATCGAGCCAGCGCGGGTCATGTTCCCCGCTGCCCGCCAGGGCCGGCGGGTCGGCGGGCGTGGGGCATCGCTGGAGAAAGGCCCGCACCTGCTCGCCGATCGCGTCATCAGGGCGATGAATCACTTCGACGGTATGACGTGGCCGCTCAGTACTGGAAGAGGACGCGATCATGCAGCCTCCGCGTTGGCGTCGGTACTGGTCTCGGCGAGCTTGAGGGTCGTGGACGGGACGTCGACGATGGCTCGGGCGGGCACGCCAGCCACGCGCTGGCGATCGGCGACCGGTTTGACGACCACGGCCCCGGCGGCGACGAGGGCGTCGGCGCCGACATCAGCCATCACGACGCTCGCGGCTCCCAGCCAGGCGCCGTGGCCGATGATGACGCGCTGGCACCGCTGGGGATTGTCGCGCATGGGCCTGCCGTCGACCGGTTGCGATCCGTGCGTATGTCGGCCGCTGAGCACCTGCACGCCGTCGGCCAGCATCACACCATCGCCAAGGTCCGCCAGGCCGACGGTGCAGAAGCGACCGATGTAGACGCCGTCGCCGATGCGTGTCTCGGGCTTGCTCAGTACGCTCATGAATCCGAAATGCACATCGCGGCCGACATGGGCCAGCGTGCGGCGGTAGAAGGCGGCCCGCACGTGCAGTCCCCACAGTCCGGGCAGGCGTGACAGGCGCTCGCTGGCGGCGCTGAAGGCCCGGCGGCGGCCGAGCGGGACTGCGCTCAGGTGATAGCCCAGCAGGCAGGGGCAGGCTCCGGCGAGGGCGGCGGTACGAAGCAGGGCTCGGGCGAGTTGGCGCATGGACAGTCTCCAGCCGCTACGAGGTCTGGCGTGGTGCGGATGCGACAGGAGATCGGCGAGCCACCGCCCGCGAGGCCAGCGGATGCGCCCCTGACGCGCCAACGCCCGATAAAAGGCCGCCGCGACCGACTGGTTGCCAGCCGGCCCATGGACCCTATGATTTGCGCGTGCAAGCCTCGGCCGCGGGCGGTGAATACGCGGCAGGTCGGCCTGAGAACCCCCCGGAAACCGTCATGGGCATTGAAGCCGTTCTCCGACAGGAAGGTTACCTGACCACGACCTTGCAGAAGGCGGTCAACTGGTCGCGGCGCAGCTCGCTGTGGCCGATGCCCTTCGCGACAGCATGCTGCGGCATCGAGTTGATGGCCACGGCCTCCAGCCGCTATGACCTGGCCCGTTTCGGCGCGGAAGTGATGCGGTTCAGCCCGCGACAGAGTGACCTGCTGATCGTCGCCGGCCGCGTGGCGGTCAAGATGCTGCCGGTGCTGCAGCGCATCTACGAGCAGATGACCGAGCCGAAGTGGGTGATCTCAATGGGCGCCTGCGCCTCCACCGGCGGGGTGTTCGACACCTATGCCGTGGTCCAGGGTATCGACCAGTTCATTCCGGTGGATGTATATGTGCCCGGCTGCCCGCCGCGGCCGGAAATGCTGATGGAAGGCATCTTCGCCATCCAGCGCATCGTGGACGAAGACGGCATCCCGCCGGCCGGTCCGGGGGGCAAGCGTCAGCCGCTGCAGGTCACCCTGGAGCCGAACTACGAGCTCAAGCCCCAGCCCGTGCCGCTGACGGTGGGCGGGAAGAACTGAGGCCGACGTTCCCGCCTTCGCGCGCCACGCGGCGGCTGGCCTACCCCACATCCACGAGGCCGAGTGTTTGGCCGTACTGTTTCAGAAGCGGCCCGCGCAGTTTCGCCCATGGGCTTTCGCGCAGGGTCGGGTCGGCGTCGATAATCGACTCGGCTTCACGTCGGGCCAGCTTCAGCAGGTCCATGTCGCGCGGGATCTGGGCCACGCGCAGCGGGGGCGCGCCGTGCTGGCGTGTGCCGAAGAACTCGCCAATGCCTCGGATCGCCAGGTCCGCCTCTGCGATTTTGAAGCCGTCGGTCGTGCCTGCGATCGCTTCGAGGCGCTGGCGGGCGTCGTCCGTGGCGGCGTCGGCGATGAGCAGGCAGACATTCTCGCGGCCGTGCGCGCCGCGGCCGATGCGGCCACGCAGTTGATGCAGTTGCGCCAGGCCGAAGCGCTCGGCATGTTCGACGATCATGATCGACGCGTTGGGCACGTCGACGCCGACCTCGATGACGGTGGTCGCCACGAGCACATGAATCTCGCCGCGGCGGAAACGGTCCATGATGACTTCGCGGGTGCGCCGCTTGAGCCTGCCATGCACCGCCGCCACGCGGAAGCCGGCACAATAGTGTTCCTGAAGCAGCCGGGCGTGGCCGCGCACGCTCTTGAGCTGGTCGGCCGTCTCGTGGCCGGCCGCGTCGATGGTGGGCACGACGACATAAGCCTGATCGCCCGCCGCCAGACGCTGGGCCATGCGGCGGTAGACCGCATCGGCCTTGTCGGGCGGCAGCACGTGCGTGGCGATAGGCGTGCGTCCGGGCGGAAGCTGGTCGATGGTCGAGACATCGAGATCGCCGAACACCGTGAGGCTGAGCGTGCGTGGGATGGGTGTGGCGGTCATGACCAGCGAGTGCGGCACGCGCGGCTTGCGCAGGGCGACGGCGTCGGCGGTCATATCGCCCCGCTGCTTGAGCGCGGCCCGCTGAAGCACGCCGAAGCGGTGCTGCTCGTCGACGACGACGACAGCCAGATCCTTGAATTTCGCTTTGTCGGTCAGCAGCGCCTGGGTGCCGACGACCAGGTCAATCTCACCGCGTTTGATGCGGCCAAGTTGCAGGCGGCGATCTTCCGACCCGGAGGCCGCCCGACCGGCGGTGAGCAGTTCCATGCGGACACTGGAACCGGCGAGGATGGCCGCGATGGATGCGAAATGCTGCTCAGCCAGTAGCTGTGTCGGGGCCATCAGCGCGCCCTGGCAGCGGTTGGCGACGGCCAGCAGCAGGGCGTAGAGGGCGACGACCGTCTTGCCGCTGCCGACATCACCCTGAAGCATGCGGTTCATCGGGCGGTCGCGCCGCAGGTCGGCGGTGATCTGGGCGATCACCTTCTCCTGGGCGGCTGTAAGCGGGAAGGGAAAGCGGGCGCGGATGTGCCGGTCGATGGCGTCCGAGAAGCGCAGCGGCGGCGCGGCAAGCTGCGTCTGGGTGAAGCGGCGTTTCATGACGATGCCCAGTTGCAGGAGCAGTAACTCGTTGAATGCCAGCCGTCGTCGGCCGGCGGCGGGCTCGTCTTCGTCGGCGGGCCGATGCAGCATGCGGTAGGCTTCGGCCAGAGAAGGCATCGCCAGGCGCCGGCGCATGTCGTCGGGCAGCGGGTCGGCCACCAGCTTGAGGGCGTCGTCAAGCACGGCGCCGATCTGCCGTTCGACCATGAGCGTCGACAAGTCGTCCGTGGCCGGGTAGATCGGGCACAGGCGCTGGTCTTTGAGCGGGGCCGCGCCTTCCGCGTCCAGCCGCTCCCAGCGTGGGTTGACCATCTGGGGCTGGCCGCGATATCGGCCGATTCTGCCCTGCACGCGCAGCGTCATGCCGGGGTGCAGCTGGTCGCGCAGATACGACGCATTGAACCAGACCAGATGCATCTGGCCCTGGCCATCATCGAGCACGCCTTCAAAGCGTGCCTTGGCGCGGCCGTGGCCCGGAACCCAGCGGGCTGAGGTCAGAGTTCCGCGCGTGGAGCCCAGGACGTTGGCCGTCAGGTCGGCGACGCCGCTCTCGGCCGCCTCCCATTCGTAGCGGTGCGGCAGATGGCGCAGCAAGTCGAAGAGCGTGTTCACGCCTAGGCGCCGCCACGCGGCGGCGCGGTGTTTGCCGGCGCCGGGCAGATCGGCAATGGACGTGTTCAAACGCACGGCCGCGGGGCCTTCGGGGGCGGCGGCACGTGGACCATGCGATGGAGGCATGGCTTCATGGTAACGAGTACGCTGCGGCCGTCGCGAAGACTTGCATTCGCCGGGCCGTTGGGCATCATCACAAGCTCCGCCCGTACAAACCACCGCCGAGGAGCCCGCCATGAGCCGTCGGGACATTGCCGCTTCGTTCGCCGAGCGCGAGCGCATTCCCACCCGTGTGTTTCCCCACGCCCGCGAGGCCTCGAAAGCCGTCGCCCATGAAATCGCCTCGTTGATCCGCGAGCGTCAGGCCGCGGGCAAGCACTGCGTCCTGGGGCTGGCCACCGGGTCGACGCCCACCGGCGTGTACGACGAACTGGTACGCCTGCATCGCGAGGAAAAGCTGTCGTTCAGGAACGTCGTCACGTTCAACCTGGACGAATACTTCCCGATGCCCAAGGACAACCTGCAGAGCTACCACCGCTTCATGCACGAGTACCTGTTCGACCTGATCGACATCGAGCCGGCCAACGTGCATATTCCCGACGGCACGTACGAGCTGGACCAGGTGGGCGAGCAGTGCGCCGCCTATGAGCGGGCGATCGTCGAGGCTGGCGGCATCGACCTGCAGATTCTGGGCATCGGCCGCACGGGCCACATCGGCTTCAACGAGCCGGGCTCGTCGCGCACCAGCCGCACGCGCCTGATCACGCTGGACAAGGTGACGCGCATCGACGCGGCCAGTGATTTTTTCGGTCAGGAGAATGTGCCGCGGCGGGCCATCACCATGGGCGTGGGCACGATTCTGTCGGCCCGGCGGGTGATCATCATGGGTTTCGGCGAGCACAAGGCGCCGACCATCGCCCGAGCGATCGAAGGCGAGATCACGCCGACCGTCGCCGCCAGCTTCCTGCAGGAGCACCCCAACGCGCAGTTCATCGTGGACAGCGCCGCGGCGTCATCGCTGACGCGGGTCAAGTGTCCCTGGCTGCTGGGGCCCGTGGATTGGGACGAGAAATTGATTCGCCAGGCGGTGATCTGGCTGGCCGGCAGGCTGAGCAAGCCGATCCTCAAGCTCACCGACGAGGACTACAACGAATGGGGCCTGCAGGATCTGCTGGCTGAGCGCGGGCCGGCGTACGACATCAACATCGCGGTGTTTCGCGGCCTGCAGCAGACGATCACCGGCTGGCCGGGCGGCAAGCCGGCGTCGGCGCGGCGGCCGATGGATCGAGCGGTCCCCGGTGATGAAATCTTTCCCAAGCGGGTGCTGGTCTTTTCGCCGCACCCGGACGACGACGTGATCTCCATGGGCGGTACGCTCATTCGGCTCGCGGACCACGGCCATGAGGTGCATGTGGCCTACCAGACGTCGGGCAACATCGCCGTATTCGACGAGGACGCGATCCGCTTCGCCGACTTCGCGACGGAGTTCAGTCGGCTGTTCCATCTCGACGCTCCGCGCGTGGTGGAGATTGAAGAGCACATCGAGCAGTTCCTGAAGAACAAGCAGCCCGGCCAGGTCGACAGCGATGAAGTGCAGGCGATCAAGGGCCTGGTTCGCCGCGGCGAGGCGAGGGCGGCGGGGCGGTACTGTGGTGTGCCGATCGACAACCTGCATTTTCTTGACATGCCGTTCTACGAGACCGGCCGGGTGCGCAAGAAGCCGCTGTCGGACGCGGACGTGAAGATCATCGTGGACCTCCTGCGCGAGGTTAAGCCGCACCAGGTTTACGCGGCCGGCGATCTGTCCGACCCGCACGGCACGCATCGCACGTGTCTGGCGGCGATCTTCCGCGCCTTCGAGGAGGTGGCCAACGACGCATGGCTGAAGCAGTGCGTGGTCTGGCTCTATCGCGGGGCGTGGCAGGAATGGGAGCCGCAGTCCATCGAGATGGCTGTGCCCCTGTCGCCCGAAGAACTGCTGCGCAAGCGCACCGCCATCTTCAAGCACGAGTCGCAAAAGGACAAGGCGCTGTTTCCCGGCATTGACGAGCGCGAGTTCTGGCAACGGGCCGAGGACCGCAACCGCCAGACGGCGGTGCTTTACGACAAGCTCGGCCTGGCCGAATATGAGGCGATCGAGGGCTTCGTCCGCTGGAACTTCGATCCCAACTGGGCGTAACGCGCCGCGGCGGCAGGACGAACACACGAACCGACGGAGACGCGACGATGCGAAAACAGACTCCCGCGCAACTGGGCGTGTGCAGTTGGTCGCTGCACCCCAGGAACCCCGCCGACCTCGTCGAGCAGGTGAAACAGCTTGGGCTCAGGCAGGTGCAGCTTGTGCTCAACCCCGTCAGCGATCAGCCGGACGTCTGGGGCGGCGTTGCGCAGGTGCTCGCCGAGGGCGGCATCGCGGTGCGGTCGGGCATGTTCCACTGCGTGGGTGAGGACTACTCGACGCTGGAGACGATCCGCAAGACCGGCGGGGTGATCCGTGACCAGACGTGGCCGGACAACGAGCGCATCGCCCAGAGGGCGGCCGCGACGGCGCGGGCGCTGGGTCTGAGCGTGGTGTCGACGCACGCGGGCTTTCTGCCCGAGGATTCCGCGGATCCGCGTTTCGAAAAGCTGGTGGGCCGGATCGCGCGGCTGGCGGAGATTCTCAGCGACCATGGTCAGACGCTGCTGTTCGAGACCGGCCAGGAAGACGCCGACACGCTGCTGCGTTTTCTGGAAGCTCTGGACGGGGCGGGGGCGGACAACGTGGGCGTCAATTTTGACCCGGCCAATATGATCCTTTATGCCAAGGGCGAGCCCGTGTCGTCGCTGAGGCGCCTCATGCCGCGTGTACGGCAGGTCCATGCCAAGGACGCCACGAAGACCCGAACGCCCGGCACCTGGGGCACGGAGGTGGCGGTGGGCAAGGGCGAGGTGGACTGGCCGGCGTTCATGCAGGTTCTTGCCAAAGCGGACTTTGAAGGTCCGATCATGATCGAGCGCGAGGCGGGTGACCAGCGCATCGCCGACATCCGCTCGGCCGTCGCGGTGCTGACCCGGGCCATGGCCTGAAAAGAGCCGTGGGGTCATATCGGCGTCGGGTTCACTAAGAGCGGCGCCTGTCCACAGCGCCGGGGGCCGCGACCCCCATCGGCCTTGTGGCGGGGGTATAATGCCTTGCGGCAGGGGAACGCTGACAAGTGAAGATCGCCTTCGGCCGCGGGGGCTAGCAAAAGCCGAGCGCATTTTGCTCGAACCTATGAGAACCCCAAGGGAGCTGGAAATCGGGCACAATGGTCAAGCCGTCCACGAGCGGAAGGCCGGGCTGCCCCGACGACGCGCCCACCTGCAATTGGGGTTCGAGCAAAATCTCGGTTAGCCCCGGCGGACCCAAGGCGATCCACACACATCGCGGCCCGTCTCATGGCGGGCCGCGTTTTTTCTGGCCGCCGAACGTCGCGGGACGGCATCGGCGGGGACACGTCGGAGGCCGGGGCTTCTATAATCGTGTCGCCTTACGCGGCGGTGATGTCCATTGAAGGCCGGCCCATGCCTCCACACTTCGACGACGAACAGCGACTGGAAACCCTGGCCGACCGCCTGGTCGACAGCTACTACGCCGACCCGCGCACCCAGCATCTGGACTCGACCTTCCTTCCCAACCGCCAGAAGGCCATCGAAGCGGTCGATCTGCTGCGGATGCTGCTGTTCCCCGGCTTCTTCGAGCAGGAGCGGCTCACCTCGGCGAACATCGGGCCTCTGACCCGCAACCGGGTGCGGCAGATTCGCGATCTGCTCTACGACCAGGCGCGCCAGTCGCTGCGCCACGCCGCCAACTGCGACGTGCGCGGCGTCAGCGGCGACCAGACCCAGCGCGAGGCCTGCGAGCGCTGCGACGAGCAGGCGGCCCATATCGTGGATGCTTTCCTCGAACGGCTGCCGGAGACTCGCCGACTGCTGGCGTTGGACGTGCAGGCTGCCTTCGAGGGCGATCCCGCGGCCGTGCATACCGATGAGGTGATCTTCTGCTACCCGGGTCTGACGGCCGTGTTCGTCTATCGCATCGCCCACGAGTTTTACCGCATGGGTGTGCCGCTGCTGGCGCGCCTTATGTCGGAATACGCGCACTCGACGACCGGCATCGAGATTCACCCCGGCGCGAAGATCGGCGAGTCGTTCTTCATCGACCACGGCGCGGGCGTGGTGATCGGCGAGACCACGGTCATCGGCAACCGCGTGAAGATCTACCAGGGTGTGACGCTTGGCGCTTTGTCGACCAAGGGCGGCCAGGCGTGGCGCGGCCGCAAACGCCACCCGACGATCGAAGACGATGTGACGATTTATGGCGGCGCGATCATACTTGGTGGTGACACGATCATCGGGCGCGGCTCGACGATCGGGGGGTCGGTGTTCCTCACCAGCTCTGTGCCGCCGCATCACACGGTGGGCATGAAGCCGCCGGAACTGCGTCTGCAGGCCCGGCCGCAGAAGGCCGTGGAACGCGACGAGGCGCTTCGCCGTCAGAGTCCCGCGGGAGCCGCCGAGTAGGTTCTTTTCCCGATCACATCAGGCCCCATGAGCCATCGTCCATGCCCTACAATGCGGGGCATGAGTCGTTTGCCGATGCAGCCAAGCGCCGCCGCGGACGCCCTGTTCGCCGATCTCAACGGCCCGCAGCGCGAGGCGGTGGCGCATGTCGATGGCCCGCTGCTGGTGCTGGCGGGCCCGGGCTCGGGCAAGACGCGCGTCATCACCCGCCGCATCGCCCACCTGATCCGCGGCCAGGGCGTCGCCCCGTGGCACATCCTGGCCATCACGTTCACCAACAAGGCGGCTGGCGAAATGCGCGAGCGCGTCGCGGGGCTGCTCTCGCCCGTCGAGGCTCGGCGCACGACGGTCTGCACGTTCCACGCCTTGTGTGCCCGACTGCTGCGGCAGTATGGCGACCAGCTCGGCCTGCCCGCGGCGTTTTCGATCTATGACACGACCGACCAGCAGCGGGCCATGAAGCAGGCCCTGACCGACGCGGAAGTCTCGTCGAACCATTTTCCGCCGTCGAAGGTGCTCGCGGCCGTCAGCCACGCCAAGAATGAACTTCTGGACGCCGACGCCTACGCCGCCAGCGTCAGCGATTTCTACCACAAGAACGTCGCCAGGCTCTACCGCGCCTATCAGCGGATTCTCGCCCGCTCCAACGCCCTTGATTTCGACGACCTGCTGCTCAAGACCGTTGAGCTGCTGAAGATTGAAGCCCTGCGGACGCAGCTTCAGGAGCGTTTCCAGTACCTACTGATCGACGAATACCAGGACACCAACCGGGCCCAGTTCACCATGGCGTCGTTGCTTGCGGCGGCGCACCGCAACATCTGCGCCACGGGCGACCCGGACCAGTCGATCTACCGCTGGCGCGGAGCCGACATCCGCAACATCCTCGATTTTCAGAGCCACTACCCCAACGCGGCCGTGGTGCGGCTGGAGCAGAACTACCGTTCCACAAAGCGCATTCTCGAGGCGGCCGACACACTTATCCATCACAACACGCAGCGGCAAGCCAAGGCGCTTTTCACCAACAACGAGGAGGGCCAGCCGATCCGTCTGCTCACGTGCGTTGACGAACGGCACGAAGCCAGATGCATCGTCGAGCGGCTGGTCGAGCTGCACGACCGCGAGAAGCTGCCGTGGTCGGAGATGGCGCTGTTTTACCGCACCAACAGCCTGTCGCGCGTGCTCGAGGAAGCGTGCCGCACCGCGTCGATCCCTTACCAGATCGCCCGCGGCACCGCGTTTTACGAGCGCAAGGAGATCAAGGACGCGCTGGCGTACCTGCGGGCCATCGCGAATCCCGCGGACACGATCAACCTCGCCCGCATTCTCAACACCCCGGCCCGCGGCATCAGCGACAAAACGCTCCAGGCGCTGCAACTGCACGCCCTCAACGTCGGTGCGACGCTTTGCGACGTGCTGCATCGCGTGGGCGAGATTCGCAGCCTCAATGCCCGGGCTGTCTCGGCGGTCGTGAAATTCACCAGGCAGCTCAGCGCCTGGCGGCATGAGATCGAACATGACGGATCTGACATGTCGCTGCGAGGGTTCGTCGAGCAGGTGCTGCGCGACTCGGGTCTGGAAGATTACTACCGCAAGGATGCGTCCGACCCGGACGAAGAGCGGCTGGCCAATCTCGGTGAACTCATCACTGCCGTGCAGCAGTTCGAGCAACAGCTCGTCGACGAGCAGTTGCAGGGGGGTATCGACGAGCCTTTGCCCCTGGGCGAGCGTCTGAACCGCTATCTCGAACAGGTGAGTCTGGTCAGTGATATCGACGGGCTGGACACATCGCAGGGCGCGGTGACGTTGATGACGCTGCATGCGGCCAAGGGCCTGGAGTTCGCGGCCGTGGCGATCGTCGGGGTCGAGGACGGCCTGCTGCCGCACAGTCAGTCGTCGGACGATCGGCAGGAACTGGAGGAGGAGCGTCGGCTGGCGTTCGTGGGCATCACCCGCGCCAAGCGGTTCCTGAGTCTCTCGCACGCCCGCTACCGGACGATTTTCGGCCGCACCGAACCCACGATCCCTTCGCGCTTTCTGCGCGAATTGCCCCAGGAGCGGATCGAGAGCATCGACCGCACCGACGAAGAGGGGCTCGACACGCCCTCGCGCGACACGCAGGCGTTGCGCTACCCGCCGGGCACGCTGGTGCGCCATCCGAGCTTCGGCCTGGGCCGCGTGGTCCGCGTGCAGCCGCACCGTTCCCAGACGCGCATTCAGGTGCAGTTCAACACCTCGGGCGTCAAAACGCTGATCCTCGAATACGCGCCGTTGGAGCGGGTGTAGGAAGAGCGGGAGTCTTTCCCGAATTTCTCCGAGCCGACCTCTATGCCGCCCGTCCCGGTTCACAGAGCCCGGCTCGGTTCTTACGCGGCTACAATGACGCCATGTCCGTGCGCATCAAGATCTGCGGGATTCGTGAGCCAGAGCACGCCCGTGTCGCCGCTGAGGCGGGGGCCGATGCGATCGGCCTGGTGTTCGTCGAAAGCTCGCCACGCCACGTCACCTTGGACCAGGCGCGAGCGGTCATCGACGCCTTGCCGCCGTTCGTCGAGCCGGTCGGCCTGTTTGTCAACGCCACGCTCAGCCAGGTGCGTACCACGTCGACGGCGCTGGGTCTGCGCATGGTGCAGTTGCACGGCGGCGAGGAGCCGGCCTATGCCCGCGAACTGGCGCCGTTGCGGATTCTCCGCGGCATCGCGTTTGACGCCGCGACATTCACCGCCACCGCGCGCCTGTGGGCGGAAATGTGCCCGAATCTCGCTGGTCTGCTGGTGGATACGCCGCCGTCGCCTGACGCCGCGGCTGCGGGACGCACGGGCGGATCGGGTCATTGCTTCGACTGGCAGGGTCTGGCGCGGGCGTGCTTGGCTGTGGGCGACGAGGTTCCGCCGCTGATGCTGGCGGGCGGGTTGACGGCCGACAACGTCGCCACGGCGATCGCGGCCGTGCGGCCATGGGCGGTGGACGTGTCGTCCGGCGTGGAAAGCTCGCGCGGGGTCAAGGATGGCAAGATGATTCGCCGCTTCTGCGCGGCGGCGCGCAACGCTCAGTAGATCTGCAAACCCCGTTTTTCGCGTTCGCCGTCGAACCACGCTTCGGCCTGGCCGTTGAAGCGCGGCAACTGCTTGACGCGCAGGCCGGATTTCCCGGCGTCTTCGCAGGCGGCATAGAAATCGTCGATCTGTCGCTCGAGCGTGTTGAACGTCCGGGCCAGTTCGGGGTCCGTCTCACAGCGTGGCGTCAGGTTGTGCTTCTCGTCGGGATCGCGTTGCAGGTCGAACAGTTCGTGCGGTCCGTTCGGATAGCGCCAGACGAGCTTGCACCGGGGTGTGCGTGCCATGCGCAAATCGCCGTATTCGCCGATGCGTGTGTCGTCCCAGTCGGCGGGGGCTCGACCGGTGGCGAGGGGCATGAGTGAACGGCCGGGGTATTGCCGATCGCGCCGAGACGGCTGCGTCAGATCGACGTCGGCGGCCTCGCACAGGGCTTGAAACAGATCGTAATGGTCGGTGCAGCGGTCGACGACGCTGCCGGCGGGGACGCGCCCCGGCCAGCGCATCAACATGGGTACGCGAATCGATGTTTCATACATGTTCAACGGGCGGGTGCTGTTGCCCTTGCCCCAGAAACCCTGGTGGCCGAGGCTGCAGCCGTGATCGGAGACGTAGATGACCAGCGTGTTGTCGCGCTGGCCGGTTTGGTCGAGGTGGGTCAGCAGCCGGCCGACGCCGTCGTCGATATTGGTCACCGCCGCGTAATAGCCACGATAGAACTGTCTGAGGTGCGCCGGCTCGGTGCGGTGGCCGTGCAGACCTTCGGCGCGGTGCCAGGGGTGTGGCGAATACGCGGGGATGTCACGGAATGTCGCGTGTTCGTACCGGGCGAGATAGGCGGGATCCTGGGTGTGGTACGGCGAGTGCGTGGCGGTGTAGCCGACGTGCAGAAACCACGGCGCAGTGGTCGATCCGTCCGCGGCCGCCCGCGTGATGAAATGCATGGCGTGGTCGGTGACGATCCGCTCGCGGTTGCCTTCATAATCCTTGAGCTGGCCGTTGTCGCCGAAGGTGCACTTGCCGTGGTGATTGTGCTGGCCGTGGAGCATGCCGAACCAGTCGTCGAAGCCGGGCTTGGGCAGGTGCGAGGCGCCCAGGTGCGTCTTGCCCGACTGACCGCAGCGGTAGCCGACCTCGTGCAGCAACTGGCCGAGGGTGATTTCGTCGCGCAGCCAGTCGATGTCGCGGATGCCGGGCTGGTTTTCGTTGAGCCAGTCGTGGATGCCGACCTGGGAGGGCGTGCGGCCGGTGAGGATGCAGGCGCGGGCTGGCGAACTGACGGGACACGGCGTGAAGTGGTGGTCGAAACGTGCGCCCTCCGCGGCAAGGCGGTCGAACGCGGGCGCCTGGATCTCGCTGTTGCCGTAACAGGGCAAGGCCCACTGGCCGTGGTCGTCGGTGACGAAAAGCAGAATGTTGGGGTGGGCCGCCATGATGCGTCGAGGGTACCGGCTCATGGCGGCCAGGCAACCCGCGGCGCCCTCCGCGGCGCGTCAGGCGTGGGCCTTCTCTTTCGCCCGGCGGCGCAGCTCGGCCTCGATGAAGCCCTGAAGATCGCCATCGAGCACCCGCTGGGGGTTGCCCACTTCGTGGCCGGTGCGGATGTCCTTCACACGGTTGTCGTAGATCACGTAGCTGCGGATCTGCGTGCCCCAGCCCATGTCGAGTTTGCCGCCGGTGGCCGCATCGAGCTCCTGCTGTCGTTTCTGCTCCTCCATGAGTTCAAGCTTGCCGCGCAGAATACCCAGGGCCTGCTTGCGGTTCTGCTCCTGGCTTTTGTGGACGGAGCAGACGATCTGAATGCCGGTGGGAATATGGGTGAGTCGCACGGCCGTGGCGACCTTGTTCACGTTCTGGCCGCCCGGGCCCGACGAGCGGGCGAAGCCGATGATCTCGACGTCTTTCTCGTCGACCTGCACGGCGCCGTCTTCGTCGAACTCGGGCACGACGTCGACGGCCGCGAAGCTCGTCTGCCGCTTGCCCTGGGCGTTGAAGGGGGAGACGCGAGCCAGGCGGTGAGTGCCGCGCTCCGCAGAGAAGTAGCCGTAGGCCATCGGACCCTGGATGTAAAGCGTGACGTCCTTCAGGCCGGCCTCTTCGCCAACGGTCTTGTCGATCTCCTGAACCTTGAAGCCGGCATTCTCGCAGTAATGCAGGTACATGCGCAGGAGCATCTCGGTCCAGTCCTGGGCCTCGACGCCGCCCTCGCGGGCATAGATGGTCATGTAGCAGTTGCGGCCGTCGTACTTGCCCGACAGCAGCGAGAGCGTCTCGACACGCTCCAGGCGTTCTTCTAGCTTGTCGATCTGGGCGTCGACTTCTTCTCGCGTTTCCTGGTCGTCGGCCTCTTCGGCCATATCCCAGAGCACGCGGGCTTCCTCGACGGCCCGCATGGCGCTGCGCAGCGGATCGACGCGTGACTTGACGGCCTTCATCTGGACGACAGTCTTGTTGGCCGCGTCCGGGTCGTCCCAGAAATGCGGATCGGCCATGCGCTTCTCGAGTTCCTGAAGCTCGGCCAGCTTGCGATCGTAGTTAAAGAGAGTCGCGGATCGTTAAAATCCGCGCCTCGAAGTCATCGAGAATGCCGGGGATATTGTCGCGCATCGGTGGCGTGGTTCCAGGAAAAGGCGGACCGGGCGATTCGCGTCGTCGCGGGGGAAAGGACATAGCTTAGCAGCGCCGCCGACAACCGTCATGCCGCCGGACGGCAGCCGGTCGCCAGTTGCACCGCCGCGTCGACAACCCGGTCGCCGGCATCCTCGTGCAGGCAGCTGGACGTGATGAGCGTGCACTCGTACCCGCCGCCATCGAAGGCGCGGCGCGTCGGGAGGTAGCCGACCATGCCGTTGGCCGCGCCGACGACGTGCGTGCCGGGCACAGGGCTGGCGGCCTTGATCCGCAGGCCCAGTTGTGCGAACGGTTCGGCGGGAATGCCCACGAAGGCGTGGTCCGGTCCCAGGTACAGGCACTGCAGCTCGGCGGGGAAGTGGTCGCGGTTGGCCTGCTTACGGCGCAGGCGCTCGATCAGGGCGTCGTAGAGTTCATCGTCGCGAAAGCGCTGGCGGCGGGCCATGTCGCGGCCGTAGCGGCCGTCGATGTCGCGCCAGGGCAGGCGCAGGGTGACGCTCCTGCCGCTGAGGGTCAGGTGATCGGTCATGGGCGCCTGGGCCGCGAGCCGCGCCGCATGGTCGGCCAGCGTCTCGCCGATCCACAGGGGATCGCCATTGTGGCCGGGGTTGAGCGTGTTGGTGTGATGCACGTCACCGAAGGCGCCGTTGAGCAGCAGGCCGACGCACGACGGGCCCATCCGCTGCTTGAGGTGCGCGGCCATGTGGCCCGGCCAGTCGGCGCAGATCATGGGCGAGCCGCCGAAGTGCGTGGGATGGCAGGCGAAGTTGACGATCATGCCCAGGCAGCGGTCGGCCAGATCATTGACCACCATCACCGCCAGCTCGGGGTCGAGTACACTTTCGGCGCAGCGGATGCGTGAGCGATCGCGCGGATGGCACTGGACCGAGCCGTCGTCGAGTATGAAACGGCGGATAAAGGACACGCGGTCCTCGAGCCCGCGGCTGAAACCGACGCGGGCCGGCGCCAGCGCCTCGCAGGCGCGGCGCAAACCCTCCGCGACCCGAGGCAGCAGACATTGGTCGAGATAGGCGTCGTCGCGCGGGACTTCGCCGGTGTGGCTGGTGGCCGGACCGCAGTGCGTGTGCGTGGCGGCGATCATGAGATGCCGTGGCTGAAAGCCCAGTTCGGCGGCCGCACGCCGCATGCGGTCCACTTCGGTCCAGCGAACGCTCAGCAGGTCAAGGCTCACGAAGCCGATGCGGGTCTGATCATCATCGAACACCGCCACGCGCGCCAGCAGCGGGTCGCGCACGGTTTCGGCCGTAACACGGGTCAGCCAGCCGATCTTGTCGCACGGGAGGGACGGGGTGATGTCGATTTCAGCAAATCCGGCTCGTAGCGTCATGATGGTCCACCCTTCACCCAAGATATCATGCATCAGCCGCATCGCATAGCAGACAGACGGCGGCATCCACCAGCCGTCGTCCCGCTTCGGGCGCGAAGCGGCTGGCCGGGAACGTGCATTCGTAGCCGCCTCGGGCCACCGCGTCAGGAAACGGCATGTAGCCGATCGAGTCATTGCCGTTGCCCACGATGAAGCTGTAGTCGAAGGGGCTGTCTTGCTTGATCTCGATGCCCAGGCGCGTGAACAGCTCGCAGCCGACGCTGATAAAAGCCGCCTGCTCCCCCCCCAGGGTGACCGCCTGCAACTCAAGCTCGTAGGCATCGCGCCCGGCACGCCAGGCGTCAAAGCGCTGACGGGCGGCCGCGACCACGTCCGGGGCAAGAAACATCTGGTGCGGCCCATACACTTTGTCGGGGTCGCGGAACGGCAACGCGACACAGGCCTTGGACGCGCCGACATGCATCGCATGCCGGTATTCGCCGTGTTCAGCCAGATCGACAACCCGATCGGCCAGGGTGCGGCCGATGCGGTCCACGTCCTCGTCCACCGTGGGGTCCAGGCGATTCTGGGCATGGACGTCGCCGAAGGCGCCGTTGAGAAAGACGACGCCGCACGATTGCCCGAGTCGCTGGCGAACGCGGTCCACCATGCGTCCCGGCCAGCCGCGCTGCACGGTCTGGTCGCCGCCGAACTGCGTGGGGTGCAGGGCGAAATTCACCACCAGGCCGCGCATCGCGCCGCCGGGGCTGCGCAAAGCGATCACGCCCAGCTCGGGGTCGATCGGACTTTCCACGCAGCGGATGTTCGGGTCGCCAGGCCTCGGCTGGCTCTTGACCGACCCGTCTTTCATGAGGCAGCGGCGAATGAAGCTTACCCGTCCCTCGACACCGCTGGCCACGCACGCCTCGACCGGCGCCAGGGCGCCACAGGCCTCACGGATCGCGCTCACAAGTCGCGGGCCGACGAACTCGACGGTGTAAGGCACAGTGGTCTGGATGGGGCGGTCATCGGTGAACCCCGGAGCCGCGTGGTTGTGCGTCGCGCCGAGGATCAGATCGCCGCCGGGCAGACAGTCGGCTGTGCGCTGCCGCACGTGTTCGGTCAGACGCCGCGGCGTCCAGCACAGATCATGCGACACCAGCGCCGCCCGCCGCCGACCATCGTCGAGCACGGCGACATGGGCGAAGATCGGCTCGACGATCCTGTCGATGACGATCGGATGCGACCAACTGAGTTTGTAACCGCCGACCGACGGCGTGATGTCGACCTGAGCGAAGCCGGCTCGGAGGGTCATGAGGTCACTCCCGTGCAGGCGTGGCATTGATGAGCACGTCGGCCTGTTCGAGCACTTTGCGGATGGCGCGGGCGACGGCACGGGCGGCGTCGCGGCCGTTGGGCGCCCGCAGCGGCGATCCCAGACAGAAGTGGGTGTCGCAGTGTCGTTGGGCCACCGGGAACTTCGCGGGGTCGTAGTCGACCTGCCCGGCCTGAGGCAGGGACCACGGGACGCCTTGGCCGTAGGCGTTCCTGGCCTTGAAGACGGTCATGTCGGGCAGGATGAATCGCTGCCAGACCATGGCTCGGGCGCCCTCGGCGTTCATGGCTTTGAGCAGCTTGTCACGCAGAGCGACCGGCGGGCCGTCATAACCCCAGGCCGTCGGATCGATGCGCAAGGTAGCGTTGTACCAGTTGTGCATGTGGCCTTGCGGCTCGGTGGGCAGGATCAGGCCGGGCGCGCCTTCGAGTTCCGCAAACAGGGCGGCTGCATTCTCGCGCTGCCGGGCGATGTAGCCATCAAGCTTGGTGAGCTGGGCCCGGGCGAAGGCGGCGCCCAGGTCGTCGTTGCGGTACATCCAGCCCAGGGCGTAGGCGTGATAGTCCCGGCTCTGGGCCGGGGTCGCGGTTTCGCCGAACGACCAGATCTGCAGGGCCTTGAGGTGCAGATCGTCGTCATCGGTGACGAACAGGCCGCCCTCGCCGCCGCACAGGCACTTGTTCTGGTTGAGGCTGAAGGCGGCGCAATGCCCGAAGGTGCCGACCTTGCGCCCTTTGAACGTCGCGCCGTGACTTTGACAGGCATCCTCGATCACCATCAGCTTGTGGCGACGGGCGATATCCAGCACGACGTCCATATTCACGGCGAGCCCATGCAGGTGTACGACGATGATGGCCCTGGTCTGAGGCGTGATGGCCGCTTCGATCTTCGTCACGTCGATGTTCATCGTCTCCCAGTCGATATCGACGAAGACGGGGATGGCGTTGTGGTGCAGGGCGCAGGTCGCGGAACTGGACCATGTGTAGGCGGTGACCAGCACGTGATCGCCAGCCCCGCAGCCGACGGCGGCGACGGCCATGTGCAATGCAGCCGTACCGGAGTTGGTGGCGATGCAGCGGCGGTTGCCGTTCCACGCGGCGAATTCGTCCTGCAGCTTGACGCAGTTGGGCCCGAACGTGTGGGCGTCACTCTCGAGCGATGCCATCACGTAGCGCCGGTCGATCTCGCCGATCGGCGGCCAGGGCTGCAGCAGGTCGTCGGGCACGGCCTTGGGCCCGCCGAGAATCGCCAGGGTGTCGGTTGCGTGGGGCATGGGCATGTCTCCAGTGGTGGCGCCCCATCATCATCATCGCCGCGCCGCCCCCGGCAAGGGCGCAAGGTTGTCCGCAATGTGTGATGTCTTGCACTGCCGCCCCGTCGGCGCGGTGAGTCAGTCGATGCCGTGAACTTCCATCCGCAACCAAGCCGGCGTCACTGGCGATCAAACAGCGTGTTGTCGTCCGGACCGAAATAGCCGACACCCAGGTCGCGGGACTGCTGCTCGGTGGGGCCATAGATGCTGGCGCGGGTGAAGGTCATGGTGTGGGCGTCGACGTGGGTGTCGAGGTAGATGGCATTGGCACGGCCTGTGTGGCGGAAGTGGATCGACGGCGTGGAGGGGCCGCCCCAGGTCCAGAGGGGCGGTTCGATGAACGAGTACTCGGCGGCGATCACTTGCGTGCCGTCGGGCTGGGCGATGGCGGCGTCGGCGAACATGAGTGTGCCGGCCGCGTCGCGGAAAGCGTCGACCCGGGCGCCCAGCGCGTCGGGATTGTCGAAGTCGGTGGGATTGTCACGCCCGACGTACTCGTTGTTGTAGCCATAGCCGCCGTTGCCGGCCTCGAAGCCCCGGCCGTCGGGCGAGTAGGCGGGGCACTGCTGGATCGAACCTTCCTTGCCCAGGTACGGGGTGAGCGGGCCTTCACGGTGGTTGAAGGGTTCGCCGCCGCCGTCGCGCGAGCCGTGCCAACGATGGCGGTTTTGCATGAAGTTGGCCGCGCCGGGGACGTAGCGCTGGTCGTGATCGGCGGCGAAGGCGACGTTGGCGTGGGCCAGTTCACGCAGGTTGGCGGCGCAGCCGGCGACATCGGCGGAGCTGCGGGCCGAGGCGAGGACGGGAAACAGCAGCCCCACCAGCACGCCCATGATGGCGACGACCACCAGCAGTTCGATGAGGGTGAAGGCGGTCGAAGTGGGTTGAAGGTTCAAGGCTGAAATTCGCAATGAAGGTTGAGGCGGGGGCACGCGTCGGCGTCGACGGGTGAAGGTGGCGAGGCCGAGGGCGAGCATCACAGCCGTCGTCGGCTCGGGCAGGGCGGGGGTCGTTCGCACCGTCAGGTCATCCATGGCGAAGAACCCCGGCGTGTTCATTCCCCAGTCGCCCACGTCGCTGGACGCGAGGCTGAAACTCAGACTGCTCACCTCGCCCAGGGGTTGAAGGTCCACCCACGTCCACGCATCAATGAGGTAGTCGCTCGCGCCAGGGCCGGTAAAATCCGCCAGATAGAACGGCACGCTGCCGATCTCCGTCCCGCTCGCGTCGTGGCCACGAATCGTCAACAGGAACCAGTCGGGCGCCGTCCCATCCTCGCCGCCGAACCGCTTGGCAAACCCGTCCCCGTGCAGCATGGACAGGTAGGCGTAGGTCGTGTTGGTGAAATAGGCGCCTTCAACGACGGTGGGTGCGGGCAGGATGACGCGGGCGTGGCCGCTGACGTCGGCCACGGCGTACCGCGACGAGCCGTGGACGCCGCCGCCGGTGAAGGCGCTGAACGAATTGCCGAAACCGGCCGTGGTGGTGTCCGTGGCGGCCGAGACGGCGAAGCCCTGCCAGTAGAACCAGTCGCCGTCGGAGAAGACTTCGAAATCCACGCCGCGGCTGCTCCAGGTTTCGACCAGCCCCACGCCGCCGATGCCGTCGACCGGGTACTGGCCGCTGTAGGCGATCGCGGCGCCCAGGTCGACGTCTTCGAAGTCGACGATGACGCTGGTGTGAGCGAGGGGGGCCACAAGCGTGAGAGCCAGCGAGACAGGCAGGGCCCCGAGAGCGGCGTGAACCGCTGCCATGGAGCGGCGGCTCGAACCGCTCGTGATGCGTGGAGGGGCGAACCCGCCGCGCCGGCGCCTGAGGCCGAATGTGATTGCGAGCAGCATGACCGACAGGGCGCTCGCGGGCTCGGGGATGACGGCGCCGGAGCCGGCCCCCGCGCCGGTGAGCAGGGCGACGAACCGATTGATGTCCTGCGTATTCACACTGCCGGAGTTGTCGGGATCGATGGCCGCGATATCGATGCCGGGGTAGGCCGCGGCATAGCCGGCGAAGTTGGTGAGGGCGAGAACGAAGGCATTGATGTCCTGCGTGTCGACATGTCCGGAGGCGTCAAAGTCGCCCGGCGGTGTATGCGTCTGATGCAGCACCGCCACCGCGTCCAGATCGAAGCCGCCGCTGTTGAACGACGTGGTGAAAGGATCGTTGACGATGTGGCCGAGGCCGTCGTAGGTAGCGTATGCGGGATCGATGCTGCCGACGACGTCGATAAGGCGCACATGCGTGATCGCACGCAGATCCAGCACGGCCACGCCAGCCTCATCGGCCGTCGCCTGCAGGTCGCTCAGGTCGAACGGCGTCCCGAATCCCTGGCGGTACTTGCCCGCCAGGTTGTGCAAGTTGGTCGGATCGAGCGTCGACCACGGGCCGATCTGCGTGGTTGTCGGCGTCAGGCTCACGGCTGGGAAGCGGAAAAAGTCATGGCCATTGGACGAGACTTCAACGAAGGCCAGTTCGAGGAACGTATCGGAGAAGGCGTTTTCAAAGACCGCCAGATCGGCGCCTGGGCCGTTGGCGATCGGATGGGGAAAGGTGAGCGTGATGCTTCCGCCATCGCCGAGGCTGACGACGCCGAAGACATCGCCCTGGGCTGGCCCGAGGGCATTGGCCCCGGAGCCGAAGGATGCAAGGGCGGCGAAGGGATCGGTGATGTCGATCGACCCGCGCGTGAGAGCGGCGACGGCATCGGCCCAATTGACGATGCTTGCGTCACCAATGGCGATGGCGGTGGAGCCTTCGAGCCCCGCGGCCGGGGCGTATGGGCCGGCCTGAGCCATGGCGGTGAAGACGCTGAGCAGGATGATTCCTATCACGGCGAGACCGCTGCGCACGTGGCCCGTCACGGATCGCTTCAGACGCTGGTCACGCCTCGCGACCGTCAGGCAGCGGTGCCGTTCTCGTACGGTGGAATGCGGGCCGCGCACCGACGCTCGCGGCTTGTGGCGGGCACACGCCGGCTGCGTGGTCGTCTCTGCCAAATGTGCGGATGCTCCAGGAGATTCGATGAGCGATGGGAGGGTCGATAGGAACCGATGCACGATGGTCTCCTTGCCCTGATTCGCGCAGGGCGGCCCCGAGGCGACGATGCAATCGTGTCGGCGCGTTGGGGTTCGAAGACGGGCCGTGGCGGCCGATCGGACAATCGTGTGGCCGGGCCAGGTGATCGCCGTCGTCGGCCGGTGGGTCCGCTTCGGGTCACGGGGGCATCGGGGCTGCTTCGGGGTGCAACAGGCCGAACCCTCGTGGTCCCGTAACGCGAGGACACACGCGGGTCCGACAGGCAGGTCTTCCGGCTCTGAGCTTCACGGTCCGGGGCCTTCCCATCCAGCCGCACGCTGCATCCAGCGTGGGCCAGACAGTGGCGAAGATTCCGGGCCGCCTATCCCTTCGGCAGGCCGCCTCGCTCGTTCAATGCGAGGGCATGAATGCCAAGGGCCGCTCATCACGGCGGCGCGTCCGCGGAGGCTTTTCCGGGCTCGGTCGATGCCGCTGCACCCCTTTGAAAGGCAGGCAGGCGGTCGGCCTCGTCCGGGTACCTCACTTCCCTTTTCACCCGTCCGGGCCGATTCGGCTCGGGCGGGCACCTGTCGGACGTCTGAAGGCCGACAATATCGGGCCCGCCCACAGGGGTCAAGCCCCGGCGAGCCGACGAGGTCTGGGGCGTGAGTAACCGACTCAAGCGGCTTGCATGATCGGTCGATCGCGGTACATTATTGGGCCGCTACGCGGGTGTAGCTCAGTGGTAGAGCGTCACGTTGCCAACGTGAATGTCGTGGGTTCGAGCCCCATCACCCGCTTTGGACCTTGATCCGACCTGGATCGGGTCCGGTTCAAGTTAATTTTGCTGACGCCCCGGTTGCCGCCGGGGCGTTGTCGTTGGTGGCGGCGGTGACGCAGGCGATTACGGGTCGACCGCTAGACCGCGGCGACGGGCGCGGTGGACTGTTCGATGCACCAGTCGGCGCGATCGCGGATGACGCGGCGGTAGAGGGTGTCGCGTTCGACGGGCTGGTAGCCGGCTTCGGCGATGACGCGGCGAAGGTCGGCGACGGTGACTTCCTGGTGCGTGTCACGGCCTTCGATTTTGGTGATGTCGTACCAGACGACCGTGCCGTCGATATCGTCAACGCCGAAGTCGAGGGTGATCTGCGAAAGCGGCAGGGTCTGCATGATCCAGAAGGCTTTGACGTGGGCGAAGTTGTCGAGCATGAGCCGGCAGACCGCCAGCATCTTCAGGTCGTCCAGCCCCGTCGGGCCATAGAGGGATTCGAGCTCGCTGTCGTCGGGGATGAAGGGCAGGGGTATGACGGTCTGGAAGCGGGCCGGCAGGTCGGCGGCGAGGGCGCGGTCCTGGGCCTCGCGGAGCATGATCAGGTGGGCGATGCGGTCTTCGAACGACTCGATGTGGCCGTAGAGAATCGTGGCGTTGGTCATCAGTCCGAGGCGATGGGCGGTTTCGTGGACTTCGAGCCACTTGTCGGAACGAATCTTGCCTTTGAAGGCTTCGTCGTGGACGCGGTCGTCGAAGACTTCGGCGCCCCCGCCGGGCAGGGAGCCGAGGCCTGCGGCCTGCAGGTCGCGGAGGACGCCTTCGATGTCGCGTGGCCGCTTGCTGATGCGGGCAAGATGCACGATTTCGACAGCGGTGAAGGCCTTGATGTGCAGCTTCGGGGCGGCCTGGCGGATCGCGGCGAGCATGTTGGTGTAGTAGGTGAAAGGCTCGAAGGGGTGCAGTCCGCCGACGATGTGGATCTCGGTGGCGCCGGCGTCCTGGGCGGCCCTGGCCTGGGCGGCAATTTCGTCAGGGCGATGGAAATAAGCGCCGCTCTGCCCCTGCTTGCGGTAGAAGGAGCAGAACTTGCAGGACAGGGCGCAGACGTTGGTGTAGTTGAGGTGGCGGTTGATGTTGTAGTAAGCGACGTTGCCGTGCATGCGGCGGCGGACAGCGTCGGCGAGGCGGCCGAGGGTCCAGATGTCGCGGGTTCGCAGCAGGGTCAGGCCGTCGGCGGCGTCGAGACGCTGGCCGGCGCGGCACTTTTCAGCGATGGGGGCGAGGGTCGGGTCCATGGGCGCTATTCGACTGCCGTTTTCCGGTTTTTGAGTCGCCGGCGGGTTGGCCATGCATGGTAGATACTACACTGCCCGCCAGACGGAGGCGGTCATGCGGAGGTGAGCATGCGTATCGTGGGGCATGGGATCGACATCGTGGAGACGGCCCGGATCGCCCGGATGCTGCAGGAGCACGGTGAGCGGTTCTTGTCGCGCTGCTTCACCGAGGCGGAGCGCCACTACGCGCAGGGCGAAGGCAAGCGGCGGCAGGTGGAGCATCTGGCTGGACGTTTCGCGGCCAAAGAGGCGATCTTCAAGGTGCTGGGCACCGGCTGGTCGGGCGGGGTGGCCTGGCATGAGGCGGAGGTGGTGCGGCAGGCGGGCGGGGCGCCGGCAGTGGTGCTGCATGGTCGGACGGCCGAGGTCGCGGCAGGCCTGGGGATCACGCAGTGGCTGATCAGCATCAGTCATATCCAGACGCACGCGACAGCCAGCGCGATCGGGGTGGACGACGAGGCGTGATGGGGCGGCGATCGCCCGCGGTGCGCGGGCCGAAGGTGAACTGCGGACGCTGTGGGCCCGTATTGACTTGGACATGTGCCCGTTTGGGGTGGGCGCGATAGGCTGGTGGGATGGCAGCACGCAAGGACAACCTGGCACCGTATGAGGTGATGCGTCAGCCGGCCGGGACGCCCGCCGGCCGGACGGGGGCCGTCCGCGCCGGGGAGCGGGAGCCGGTGCTCGACAAGCCGACCGAGGAAGCAGGCGCGGGGACGTCAACAGGGCTGGGCGGGTTGCTCCAGGGCCCGCGGCAGCCGCTGATCCTGCGTGTGCCCAAGGGCTACATCGCAGTGGCGGGGGTCTTGCTGGCGTCGGTGGTGGTGCTGGCGTACTGGAGCGGCCGAAGCATCGGCTACCGGGCGGGTCTGCGGGAGGCCAGCGAGCGGTTTGAGGCGATCCAGCCCGGCGGGCTGTGGGAACTGGGGGATGAGGCCGCATCGGGCACATCCAGCGGCCAGAGCAGCGCTGAGCTCGGCTCGGTCCATGGGACGCTGGTGCAGCGGCCGACGGCGGGTCAGGATCCTCGCAAGGTCGGGCTGAACTACTGGGTGCTGGCGCACTACCGCCAGGCGGAGGCGCAGCGTCTGCTGGGCTTTCTGTGGAACCAGGGAGTTGAAGCGGCGGCGTTCGCCCGTCATAATGAGGGACTTTTCCAGGTGGTGGCCCTCCGGGGCTTCGCGCCTGGGGAGTTGAACGAACCGGCCGAAACGTACCGTCGCCAGCTTCTGGCGCTGGGGCGTGTCTGGAAGGATAAGCACCGGGGCAGCGACCTGGCCCGGAATGGGATCTACCTGGACAAGTATGAGGGCGAATCGGCGACGGCGATGATAGTCCGGGCGCGGTAGCAGGCCGGGACAAGGCCGCTCGATCGCTTGAAAGGAAGAGCAGCGGACATGAGCATTGACCCGAGTCTGAAGACCAGTGGCGCGATGGCCAAGCACCGCAATGTGCTGACGCGGGCCGAGCGCATCGAGAAGCTGGCGGGCAAGAGCAAGTTTGACAAGCAGGGCGACAGCCCGCTGGGGTTGCCGAAGGTGGGCAACCGGAAGCTGGCGACGGGCAAAGCGAGCAAGAAGAAAGAGGCTGGCGAAGAGGGTGCGGCGCCGGCGAAATAGTTCGCTGGCGATGGGCGCTGGTCGCGACGGTGCAATTCCAACCGCGGGGCCCGACAGGCCTCGCGGTTTCTTGTGCGCAGGGCAAGCGCGTGTGGCGGGCAGGTGGCGGGGACGATCTGCGATCGCGCGCGGAGCGTGGAGGGCAGATCGCGGTGAGGGTATGGGGTAGGATGGGGATCGTATGCGGGCATGGTGACGGAAAGGACGACTCATGTTTGATCCGCAGGTTCATATCGCCCAGCGTGTGCGCGCGGTCCAGGCGTCGGGGATCCGGCGCGTGTTCGAGCTGGCGGGCCAGCTCAAGGATCCGATCAACCTGTCAATCGGCCAGCCGGACTTCGACGTGCCGCATAGGATCAAGCAGGCGGCGATCGGCGCGATTGAGCGTGGGGTGAACAAGTACACGCTGACACAGGGCATGGAGGAGCTGCACGCGGCGATCGCCGGACGGCTTGGCGTCGAACTGCCGAACTGGAAGCTGCGACATGCCGGCGGGGACGGCGGGTTGCTGGTGACCAGCGGCGTGTCAGGGGGGCTGGTGCTGGCGTTTCTGGCGTGCCTGAACCCCGGCGATCAGGTGATCGTGCCTGACCCATACTTCGTGATGTACAAACACCTGCTGACGGTGGCCGGCGCCGAGGCGGTGTATGTGGACACGTACCCGGACTTCCAGCTCACAGCCCAGCGGGTTGAGGCGGCGCTGACGCCGCGCACGAAGATGGTGCTGCTGAACACGCCGAGCAACCCGACGGGCGTGGTGGCCGACCAGACGATGTGCCTTGAACTGGCGGAACTGGCTGAGCGGCGTAACCTGCTGCTGGTGTCCGATGAAATCTACGATGAGTTCTGCTACGACAAGTCGGCGCGACGGGGCAACGACGGGCGGGCGTATTGTCCGAGTCCAGCCGCGTTCACGCAGAATCTGCTGCTGCTGCGAGGCTTCAGCAAAACCTACAGCATGACGGGCTGGCGCATGGGTTACGCGGCCGGCCCGGTGGCGATCATCGAGCAGATGACCAAGCTGCAGCAGTATTCATTCGTCTGCGCGCCGTCCATGGTGCAGGTGGCGGGTGTGGCGGCGCTCAACGAATCGATGGACCAGTACGTTGAAGCGTACCGCCGCAAACGGGATCTGGTGATGCAGAAGCTGAGCGGGACGTTCGAGCTGGTGAAGCCCGAGGGCGCGTTCTATGCGTTCCCGAAAGTGCCCCAGCGGCTGGGTATGACCGGAACGCAGTTCGTCGAGGCGGCGCTGGCGCGCAACGTGGTGATGATCCCCGGCGGTGTCTTCAGCGAGCGGGACACGCACTTTCGCATCAGCTACGCGACCAGCGACGCCAAGCTGGCCCAGGGACTGGACGTGCTGGTGGAGCTGGCGTGCTGAACGTCGGCGCCGCGGTGGTCGGCGTCAGCTTCGCCGTCGGTCCTGGTCGGGCTGGCGGTAGAGATCGAGGTAGAACTCGAGCAGTTCCTTCTGATCGGTCTGGCGGCTGCGGCTGTGCTGGAAGCCGAAACGTTCGAACATGTCGACGGCCGCGTTCTTCTCGAAGCGGGTGTCGAGGACGACCTTCAGATAGCCGTGCTCGCGGCAATGGGAGACGGCCGTCTGGATGAGGCGGGTGGCGATCGGCGTCTGCTGCCACTGCGGATCGACGCGCAGGCGGCGGATTTCGGCCACATGCTCGCGATCGCGGGCCACGCCGATCATGCCGACGATTCGCCCGTCGTGCTCCGCGACCCAGAAGTGGCTGGCGCTGTCGCCGAGGTAGGCGTCGAAGATATTGTCGATGTCCAAGCCGGTGTCGTTGGGCGGGATCTGCCCGGCCAGCAGGCCATCGCGATAAAGGCGTGCGACATGCGGCTGGTCTTCCCCGCGAAAGGTCCGCACGGTCAGCTTCTCAAGCTGGAGCGCTTGCTGGTCGGTCATGGGTTGGCAGTCGGTTCGGTGTCGAGCAAGGCCACTATACATCATCGCTTCGGGGGTCGCGACGGCGTCGCGGCGGGTTCGACGGGAAGGATCTGAAGATGGTCGCGTTGCGGGTCCAGAAGAGCGACCGAAGGGCAGGTGGTGCGGAACAGAGCTCCAGGGTTGATGACGCGGGTCGGGCCTCGGCGGTAGTCGGCGGCCTGGTGCGTGTGGCCGTGACACAGGTAGCGTGGGCCGGCGCCCAGGGCGCGGCTCAAGGCACGGCTGTCGTCGCCATGGGTGAAGACCAGCGGGCCCGCGGGCAGGGGCAGGGAGCCGACGGGGTCGTCGACATGGATATCCAGAAAGCGGGCATAGCGTGCCAGCTCCAGGCGGTTCGCGTCGGTGTTGCCGAAGACCAGGCGAGCTTCGACGGGGGTGTGGCCATCGTCACCTGGGCAGAGCAGGGCGTCGAGAACCAGCGCTGAACCGATGTCGCCCAGGTGGATCAGCAGCCGAGCCCCGCGGTGGACGAGCAGGTCGACGGCCCGGCGGGTGATGCCGGCCTGACCGTGTGAATCCGACAGCAAGCCGATGAGTGCCACAGGTTGGGGGCGGTGCAAAGTCCGGGCCATAGCGATACTGGGGCGTATGGTTTACGTGCCAATGGTAGACATGTCGTGGTGGACGCGGTCGCGGGTCGCGCCATGGGGCCGAGGACGCCGAATCGGGTCGATTGTCTGGCGGCGGACGAGGCCGCTATGCTTGGTTTCCGGGCTTGTGCGCGAAAGGTAAGCAGATGGCCGTCAATGTGTTGGCCCAGATCGTCGCCGATAAGAAGCAGGAGGTGGCCGCGGCCCGGCGGATTCGGTCCCAGGAAGACCTGAAGGCGATGGCCCAGGATCAGCCTGGGCCGCGCAATTTCTTCAAGGCGGTGACGTCGCCCAAGGGAGGGTTACGGGTGATCGCCGAGGTCAAGAAGGCCAGTCCGTCGGCCGGGGTGATCCGCCCGGACTTCGACCCGGTGGCCATCGCCCGGGCCTACGCGGACAACGGAGCGGCTGCTATCAGTTGCCTGACCGACGCCAAGTATTTTCAGGGGTCGCTGGCGTACCTGACGCGAATTCGCGCGGCAGTGGCGCTGCCCGTGCTGCGTAAGGATTTTCTGATCAGCGAATACCAGATCTACGAAGCCCGGGCGGCCGGGGCGGACGCGGTGCTGCTGATCGCCGAGTGCCTGGATGGCGAGGCCCACCTGCTGGACCTTCTGATCCTCGCCACCGAGTTGAAGATGACCACACTGGTCGAGGTGCATAGCGTGGAGAACCTGCTCAAGGTGCGGCCGCACCTTGGCTTTCCGCATCCGCAATACACACTGCTGGGCATCAACAACCGCGACCTGGCGACAATGACCACCGACTTGAACCACACGATGCGTATGCTGGAGATGGTGGAGGACACGAGCATCGTCGTCAGCGAATCGGGCATCCGTACGCCTGCGGATGTGCAGCGTCTGGCGGCGGCGGGGGTGCATCGCATACTGGTGGGTGAGCATCTCATGCGCCAGCCGGATCCGGGCGCGGCGCTGCGGGAGTTGATGGGTAACAACGGCCGAGCGTAAGACGCGGCGTGAGGGGAACGTCAGTCTGCGGCGATAAGCGCCTCAGCCAAATCGGCGCTGCATGATGCGGGCGTGACGCTGGCGCCGCGCAGGCGCTGCGGATCACGCAGCAGCTTGACCCGGCCCCCGACGATCGCACCGACGGCGCGGGCGGTGACATTCCAGCCATGGAAGGGACAGTTGCGGCCCTTGCTGGCGAAGTCGTCGGCGTCGATGGTCCAATGGGCCTTGGGGTCGATGAGCGTGACGTCGGCGTCGGCGCCCTGGGCGAGGGTGCCCTTGCGGCCCAGGCGGCAGAGTTTGGCCGGGTTGATGGTCATCATCGCGAGCATGGCCGGCCAGTCGAGAGTCTCCGACTCAACCAGAGCCTGCACGTAGAGGGGCAGCGCGCAGTCGAGTCCGACGATGCCGAACGGGGCGGCGGCGAATTCGAGTTCTTTTTCCTCTTGCGTATGCGGGGCGTGATCGGTGGCGAGGATTGTGAGGGTGCCGTCGCGCACGCCGTCGAGCAGGGCGGCGACATCGGCGCGTGCCCGCAGAGGTGGGTTCATCTTATAACGGGTGTCGTAGGTCGCGCAGGCGTCCTCGGTGAGCAGCAGGTGATGGGGGCTGACCTCGGCGGTGATGTGCGCCTGGCCGAACAGATCGTGTCGCGCGCGACGTACCAGTTCGACACTGCCGCCGCTGGACAGGTGCTGCGCGTGGTAGCGGGCGCCGATGTTCTGCCGCAGGTTGAGCAGGATGTCGCGTTGGATCATCAACTCCTCGGCCACGCGCGGCCAGCCCGCCAGCCCCAGTCGCGTGGCCAGCGAACCGGCGTTCATGACGCCGCCGCCCAATTCCGGATCCTCGCAGTGCTGCATGAACACGCCGCCGGTCATGGCGACATAGGCCAGGGCCTTGGCCATGATGTTCGCGGAGGCGACGCCCACGCCGTCGTCAGAGAAGCCAACCGCGCCGGCGTTGGCCATCAGACCGATTTCCGCCAGCTCCTTGCCCGCCCGGCCGCGTGTCACCGCCCCGACGGGAAAGACGTTGGCCATGTCCGCCTGGGCGGCTCGGTAGTAGACAAACTCGATACGCGAGTCATCGTCGATGGTCGGGTCGGTATTGGGCATGCAGCAGATGCTGGTGAACCCGCCATGAATGGCCGCGGCCGCGCCGGTGGCGATGGTCTCCTTCTCTTCCTGACCGGGCTCGCGCAGATGGACATGCGGGTCGATCAGGCCGGGGCTGACGATCAGGCCGGAGGCGTCAATTGTGGGGGTGTTGGCAGCGGCGCCGGTTTCGCCTGGCGGGGCGACGCGGGCCACACGGCCATCGATCAGCAAGACGTCGGCGGCCTGATCCAAGTCCACGGCTGGGTCGACGAGTCGACCGTTGGCGATCAGCAGGGCGTGCAAGGGCGGCTGCGACACGGCCACAGCTTAACAGGGGGCATCAAACAGGCAACAGGCGGTGACCACGGCTGAGTGGACGCGGCGGTGTGTCGCGTCGTGCGTGACGGCTCGCGGCGGGTCAGCGATCATTGCGCATGCGCTCGGAAAGCTGGCGGAAGTAGGCGTTGCGCATCTGCAGCGATTCGCGGACGCGGTCGTGCAGGTCGATGTGCTTCTTGCGCTCGTAGGTGAGGACGGTGAGTACGGCCGTGACCAGCAGATAGCCCAGCAGCAGAAGCACGGGCCAGACGGATTGGATGGCTTGCCAGTTCACGCGAAGAAAGACCTGCCGGTTGAGGAGGGTCGCCGGTGGGGTTATCGGCATTGGGGGGCTTTGAGCTTCAGCCGGCCCTCTGCGACGGCGGTCGAGGGCATGGTTTTGTGCTGGTTGGCGAAGATGGGCGATGGCTGTCGCGGCGGGGTGGATCGACACGGCCGGTCGGTAGACTATGGAGCGTGATGCGCTTGGGCTGTGAAGTTCGGGGATGCGTCGGTCGCCGGGTGAGGGTGGGTGTGCTGCTGTGCGCGGCGGCCTGGTGCGGGCTGTGGTGCTCTGCGGCGGCGCAGCCCGTGGCGACCGGCGAAAGCGAGCCGGTGGTGTCCATTGCCGTTGGTCCCGAAGGTGTCGGGTTAGGTGGTCAGTATCGGCCGGGCGATTGGACGGCTTTATCGGTTGACCTTGCGAATCACGCAGGCCGGCCACTCGGCGTGATCTGCGAATGGGTGTTGCAGGATGCCGATGGCGATCCGCTGCACATGCGGCGGGCGGCGACGCTGGATCCATCGCGACCGGGTCGCATGTGGCTGTATGCGCCTGTGCCGCTGACCAGCGGCCTGCGGCCGCGCTGGCGGGTGAACGTTCTGGGCACGATGGACGAGGAGGCGAACGCCCTGCTGGCCACGCGCCTTCTGGAGCCGCGTCCCGAGTCGTACCTTTCGCCGCGCGCGGGTCTGGTGGTGCTGACCGGTTCGAGCCGGCTGGGTCTGGAGGCGTATGCGACAGCGCATACGCAGCAGGAGCCGGTGAATCTGGTCAATGACGTCGATCCTGCCGACCTGCCCGATCGCTGGTACGGATTGACGTCGGCCCAGGCGCTGATCTGGACGCCCGACAGCCGGGACTTCGACGACGCGGCGGTGGGCTATGCGACGGTCGCGGCGGTGCGGCACTGGGTGATGCGTGGCGGGCATCTGGTGGTGGTGCTGCCGGCCGCGGGCGAGCGCTGGACGCGGGGACCGCTGGCGGCCCTGTTGCCGTCGGTGACGCTGCGGCCGGTGGATGATGTGGGATGGCCGACATGGCTGGGCGGGCCCAGCCGCGTCACAACCGGCGAGGCGCGGATCGCGGCGCTGTCGCTGGAGCTGGTGGAGGCCGAGGTGGGCCGGCATCCGGCGCAGCCTCCCGCGGCGGTGTTGCTGCGCGATGTGGAGGGGCGGCCGCTGGTGGTTGGAGCCTCGGCGGGGATGGGACGGGTGACGTTGATCGGGCTGGACCTGACGCATCCGGCGCTGAGGCGGATGGGCCTGCCGCGCGGGCCAGGTTTATGGTCGGTGGTGTTCGGGTGGCGCAGTCCGGCGTGGGAGGCGCCGCGCATCGAGGCGGAACTGGCGGCGAGGCGTCTGTCGTCGCCGCAGGGACGGGCCGGCTATGAGCAGAGCCGGTTCATCGCAGTCCTGACGGCCAGGCGGTCGACGGCTGGGGGGATCATCGGGGTGTCGATTGTTGGGCTGACGGTGTATTGGCTCGTGGCCGGACCGCTCGGATTCATGGTGTTGCGGCGTCGCGGCCAGACGCATCTGGCGTGGATGGTCTTCGCGGCGGTGGTTCTGGTATTCAGCGTGACGGCCTGGGGGGCGGCACTGCTGCTGCGTCCGACGCGCGGGAGCATCGAGCATATGACCGTCATGGATGTCGACGTGACGACGGGCCTGGCGCGGGTGCGAGGCTGGGCGTCGTTGCTGGTGCCTCGGCACCGTACGGCGGCGCTGGAGCTTGGGTCGACCGGGGAAGCAAACAACGAAATGGCCGCGTCGCGTCGCATGGACCCGCGCGTCGGTCCGGATGTATTGGCGTCGGCGGCGTTTGAGGATCGGCTGGAGAGTGGCGGATTCGTTGTGCCGGTATCCTACGAGGCGGACGCGGCCGACCCGCTGCGAAGTGAAGGCGACGCCGCGCCGCTACGCGTGCCGATGCGTGCGACGACACGAACCCTGGCGTTTGACGCGATGCGCCGAACGCAGGGCATGGTGGATGTCTATGCGACAGGGCTTCCTCTGGGACAGGTGACGGTGACAAGCGAGGCGGGATCGGCTCGCGTGCAGGGCGATGTGCGGCACGGGCTGCCGGGTCCGCTGCGCAACGTGCTGATCGTCTACTGCCCTGGCGATCGAGGGATGCCGCGCGTGACGCAGCAGGCGATCTGGGAGGCGGGCCAGCCGTTGGGTCTGGATGGGTTGAACCAGCCGGGGCAATGGCTGGAACTGCTGGCTGCGCCGGAGGTGATGTCGCCGGCCGAGCGAGCCGCGGGGGCTCTGATGAAACCGTGGCGCGGCTACCTGGGGCGGCTGATGCGCAGCGCCGACGCCGACGCGCCCCAGGCCGGTGCGCCGCCGGGCGCGGTGGGCGACGAGATTTTCACGTTGACCGAGGATCAGACGGTGAGGATGATCCAGCGGCTGAGTTTCTATGCGATGCTGCCGCCGCCGCTATGGGACCGGGTGCAGATGTTCGGTAGCGCCGAAAGCTGGCACGCCGAGCGGGCGTTGGGCCGGGGCCTGGACCTGACCGATCACCTGGCGCAGAGGCGGCTGATCGTGATCGGCCACCTGCCCGACAGCTCGCCGCCGCTGTCGTGGCGTGTGGACGGCCGCGAAGTGCCGGGGCACGGGTGGACCGTTGTACGCTGGATGACGCCGGTACGCGGCGCCAGGGATGGCGGAAGCAACTGACCGGGCATGTCGCCGCGGACGTGATTCATGACCATGATCGAAACGGTCAACCTGACGCGAAAATTCGGCGAGCTGACGGCCCTGTCGAATCTGAACCTGTCGATCGCGGCTGGCGAATGCTATGGGTTCATCGGGCCCAACGGGGCGGGCAAGACGACGACGATCAAGATTCTTGCGACGCTGCTGCGTCCGACCTGGGGCGAAGCGCGGATTGACGGCCTATCGGTCGGTCCGGTCAATGCCCGGCAGGTGCGCAGCATTATCGGTTACGTGCCGGACACCTTCGGATCCTACGACCCGATGGCGGTGCGGGAATATCTGGAATTTTTCGCGGCCGCTTACGACATTCACGGGTCCAGGCGTCGGCAGGTGGTGGACGACGTGCTGGATCTGACCGACCTGGGCGGGCGTGCCGACGCGGAGGTGAACGGTCTGTCGCGCGGGATGAAGCAGCGACTGAGTCTGGCGCGGGTGCTGCTGCACGATCCGAAGGTGTTGCTGCTCGATGAGCCGGCCAGCGGTCTGGACCCGCGAGCGCGCATCGAAATCCGCGAACTGCTCAAAGAACTGCACCGCATGGGCAAGACAATCCTGATCAGCAGCCACATTCTCGTGGAGCTGGCGGACCTGTGTTCGAGCGTGGGGATCATCGAGCGTGGTGAGCTGAAGTTCAGCGGGACGGTGCGCGAGATTCTGGCGCGGGCGAAGACGGGGCTGGTGGTGGAAGCGGTGGTGTCCGAGCGAGGCGACGAGGCGGCGGCGCTGCTGGAGCGTACGCCGGGCGTGCTGGAGGCGGCGGTGCGCGACGGACATGTACGTGTGAGTCTGGACGCGGGCAAGGCGGATGTGGCCCTGGTGGCCGAGACGCTGGTGCGAGGCGGGTACCGGCTGCTGAGGTTGAGCGAAGAGCCGGTGAGTCTGGAGACGGCGTTCATCCGGCTCACGCAGGGGCTGGTGCAGTAGGGCGAGCTACGCGGTCATGTCTTCAAGGGCGGCTTCGCGCCATTCGACGCTTGCGGTGCTCTTCACCAGATAGCTCACGCGCCTGTAGCCGGCGTCGGCGATCGCACGCAGGCAGGCGTCGAGGCCGGCGCCGACGTCCGCGACGGCGTGGCTGTCATCGCCGAGGGTGACGCGCACGCCGATCTGGCGGGCTCGCTTGAGAATTGACGGCAGGGGGTAGACCGGGCCGAACCTTTTGCGCGCGGGGGCGGCGTTGACATCGAGGGCGGCGTCGATGGCGCGCGCGGCTTCCAGTGTTTCGTCGATGAGAGGCAGAACCTCGGCGGCGAAGGCGGGCGTCTGGCCGTCATAACGACGGATCAGGTCGAGGTGGCCGACGACACGCGGGCGCAGCGTGCGGATCATCCCGGCGACCGCGTAGAAGTAGGCCTTATGCATGGCGGTCGGCCCACCCATCCGCTCGGCGAGCGCGGCGGTGATCTGCGGCTTGTAGTCGATCCAGGTGTCGCCCAGGTTATGGACGCTGCCGACCATGTAGTCGAATCTTCTGGAATCGCGGAGGGCGGTCATGTAGGTCGCCCAGTTATCCGGCGGCATGGTCTCGGCTTCGAAGCCGACGAGGATGGGCAGGCGGTCGGCCCAGTGGGCCTGCAGCCGGCGGGCCTCGACGGCGTAGGCGTCGAACATGGCCGCCAGATCGGCGGGCGTGAGGCCGGCTTCGTCTTCGTAGAGATCGCGCGTCCGATAGCGCGGGGCGTGTTCGGTGATGCCCAGATGCGTGAATCCAAGTTCGGCTGCCTGGGCGACCATGTCGGCCAGCGGACTTCGCGCATGGCGGCAGTAGGCCTGACTGTGGCAGCCGTGAAAGCTGAAGCGGTGGCGACGAGGCGGCATGGGATCGGATTGTACGGGATGGGGCTGCGGGGGATCAGCCGGTGAGGCAGGCGGCTATCACCACAAAACACCGAGGCCCGGTCGGGTGACCGGGCCTCGATGCCGTTGCGTGGGTCTGTCACGGAGTCCGAAGGAGACGATAAGAAAGCGTGCGTGTGGATGTTCTCTGCGGCTCTGAGTCTCGTAGACGCCTGGCTGGGGCCGGCTCCCTTGGCCCGGGCTTCGACGCCTTTCATCGGTACTTACGGAGCGGTGCATGGGGCGGTTCGCGGTGGAAACGAAAAATCTCAGAAAATGTGGTGCAGCGGTGCGGCGGTTGCGAAAAGCCGTGTCCCCGCGGGACTTGGCGCAAAAAGCCCCCGTCGGACGGGGGCTGGGAGGGGTGGAGAGTTATGGGCAGTCGATCGCAAAGCGGATTCGGCGGGCTTGCGGTGTGGCGTGGCGGGCCTACCAGCGGCCTCCACGGCCGTCCGGATCGCGGCGTTGCGGGTCGCGCCAGCCCCGGTCGTCACCACCACGGCCGTCCATCGGGCGACGGTCGGAAGGCCGCTGGGCATCGGGGCCGCGTCCGTCGTCGAAGCTGGCGCGAGGTCCGCGCATCATCATCATCCCGGGCAGGGGCGCTTTGCCTGCCTGTTCGATCCGCTTGCGGACGGCGATGATGGCGTCGGCGGCCTGTGCACGCTGCTCGTCGGTAAGCACCGCGACAACCTCGTCCAGCAGGGTCGACCACGAGGGAGCGGTCGCATGCAGCTTTTCCCATCGCTCACGCAGCGGCTGGGCGTCGGCTTCAACCTGGTCGCGAAGTTTGAACCACTCGCTGCGCAACTCGGCGATCTTCGGCATGATCGCCTCGGTCGAATCGTCGCTGCGCAGCAGCTTGTCCATCTCGACATGCAGGTCGCGCATGTCCTGCCAGACCGGCTGCTGCCCCTGGCGACGAGCCTGGAAATCGTTGCGAAGCTGGTTGAGGGCGTCGGCGTTCTTTTCCTGCCATTGTGTCATGGCTTCACGATGATCGCTCATCTCCTGACGAATCTGCCGGCGCTGGTCACGGGTGAGGTCGGCGTCGCGCAGGGCCGCCATGAGGTTCGTGAGCGGGCCACGCTGCCCAAACTCCATTCGCCCGGGCCGGTCCTGTGGGCCGGGGCGCTGACCGGATTTGCCTCCAGCGGGACCGGGCTGGGCGAAGGTGTCAGCCGCCAGCAGGGGCGACAGACCGAGGAGAAGCATGGCCAGGACCAGTGTGAAACGGCCACGGCGGATGCGGGCGTGTGATATCAGGCGTTGCATGACTGATCTCCGTGGAGCCTGGGTGGTGGAGTACGACGGGAGGTCGCGAGCCGGGCGACATCGCGTCGTGGTCGCACGCGACGGCGGCCGCGTGCCTCTGTCAGGTCTAACGCTCGTGAAGTGGTTCTATTGCGGAGGCCATGAAGAATGCAGGGGCAAAGGCGTGGCGGGGCGACGAGGTGGTCAGTGGCCGGGCCGAGCTCTATGATTGCTCGTTCTGCCGCGAGCCGCGGGGCTGTGCGGCTGGACGCATTCACCCCCTGTTTTCAAGTCAGCGGAGTCGGCGATGGCCATCACCAAGGACCATGTTTTCCAGCAGCTCAGCCGTGTGCATGAGCCTCAACTTCATCGCGATATTGTGACCCTAGGCATGGTCAAAGGCGTCGCGGTATGCGACGGACTGGTGAGCGTGAAGGTGCAGCTCAGCGAAGGGGCGCAGGGGCTGCGGCCGCGGCTGGAGGCGGACATCAAGGCGGCGGTCGGAGCCTTGGGCGAGGAAATCAAGCAGGTCGCGGTGGAGTTCGCGGTGGCGTCGGGATCAGCGTCGGACGCCTCGGCGCAGGCGGCGGGGGGGGCCGGAGGGGCGCACGTGCCGGGTTCCCAGCCGCACACCCACGAGCAGAACCCCTTGCCGGGGGTGAAGCACATCATCGCGGTGGGCGCGGGAAAAGGTGGCGTGGGCAAGAGCACGGTGGCGGTGAATCTGGCGGTCGGTCTGGCGCGGACGGGGGCGCAGGTCGGGCTGCTGGACGGGGACATTTACGGCCCATCGCTGCCGACGATGCTGGGGCTGGACGGCATGCGGCCGCGGGCGACGAAGGATAACGAGCTGATCCCTTTCGAGATTCACGGCCTGCGGGCGATGACCCTCGGGGCCCTGGTCGAGCAGGAGAAACCGCTGATCTGGCGCGGGCCGATGGCCCACGGGGCCTTTCGACAACTGGCGACGCAGACGGCCTGGGGTGAGCTGGACTATCTGGTGATCGACCTGCCGCCCGGTACCGGCGATGTGCCGCTGACCATGAGCCAGCTATTGCCGCTTACCGGCGCGGTGGTGGTTTGCACGCCCCAGAAGGTGGCGCAGGATGATGCGCGACGGGCGATGCGCATGTTCGAGCAGCTTGGCATCGAGGTGCTGGGCGTCGTCGAGAACATGAGCTACTTCATCGGCGACGACGGCAAGGAGTATGACATCTTCGGCCGCGGCGGGGCCGAGCAGATGGCCCGGGAGATGGGCAAGCCGTTTCTCGGCGGCGTGCCGATCAACATGGCGTTGCGCCGCAATTGCGATGCCGGCGACCCGACGGCGAATTTCGAGGAGGGGGGCAAGTTGGCCAAGGAACTTGAGACGCTGGTGCACAACTTGAGTGGCCAGGTCGAGGTGGCCGCGATGGCGCAGGTGGCAAGTCAGCCGACGATCAGCATCCGTTGAAGAGCGAGCGGGAAGCGGGGTAATGGGGTGGTGAGCATGCGGCCCTGAAGGGGCCGGCGTGCAGGAGTCAGCCCGTCTGTTGAACCGGCTGGGGTGCGGGGGTGGCGTCGGCGCGTGGAGGGCCGCCTTCTTTTTCCGTCGGGTACTTGATGCGGGCGTGGTAGATGGCCGCCAGGGTGCGGCTCATGGCCACCTCGATCTGATGCAGTTCCTGCAGCGTGAGGCTCGATTCGTCGAACTGGCCGTCCATCAGGCGCTTCTGGGCGATGGCGTGAACCAGTTGTTCGAGTCGGACGGCGGTGGGCTCGCGCAGGGTGCGGGCGGCCGACTCGACCGCGTCGCCGAGCATGAGGATGGCGGCTTCACGCGTGCGCGGCTTGGGGCCGGGGTAGCGGAATTCAAACTCGGTAGGCGCGGGGGTGTTTTTCTCGTCGCTCTGCTGCCTGGCGGCGTGGTAGAAGTACTCGACGAGCGTGGTGCCGTGGTGGCTCTCGATGAAGTGGCGCAGCGAGACGGGCAGGTTGTACTCGCGAGCCATCTCGATGCCATCTTTGACATGGCCGACGATGATGAGCAGGCTCATGGCCGGGCTGAGGCGTTCGTGGCGGTTGGGCCCCTCGGCCTGGTTCTCGACGAAGTAGGCGGGCTTGTTGATCTTGCCCACGTCGTGGTACATCGCGCCCACGCGGCACATCAGGCCGTTGGCCCCGATGGCGTTGGCGGCGGCTTCGGACAGGTCGGCCAGACGCAGGGAGTGCTGGTACGTGCCGGGAGCTTCCTGGGCCAGGCGGCGCAGCAGCGGATGCGAGGCGTCGTTAAGCTCCTTGAGCGTCATGGAGGTGGTGACTTTGAAGACACTTTCGATGGCCGGCAGGGCGCCCTGCACCAGAAGGCCCGTGCCGAGGGCGGCCCCGAGGGCTTTGAGTGAGTCGAAACCGATCTCATGGATAGGGTTGAGATATTCGGTCAGGTGCAGCGGCCGTGTGGCCAGGCCGACAAGCCAGACCACCACCCCCATGGCCATGCCGGTCCACAGACCGACCCACATGAGTTTCGAACGGGTGCGCACTTCCTGAAGCTGGGCGACGGCGGTGGCGACGCCGGCGATGAGCACCAGGGCGAAGCCGACGGGCAACTCGAGAACGACGACGGTGAGGATGGCGTGCAGCGCGCCGACAGCCAGGGCCAGCCGCTGGTCGTAGGCGATCGCCAGGACAATCGCCACCAGCAGGGCCGGGTAGACCGCCACGACATAGCGGTAGTCGGGCACTGTGATCTGTCCGAACACCGCCAGGCTCACGGCGAGCACCAGCAGGCTGGTCATGGCCAGGCCGCGCATGCCGTTTTCAACCACGCGGCGTTTGAAGTGGTACAGGTACAGCCATAGACCGGCGGCGATAACCAGCGCGATGCCCAGGTGTGAAGCGGTGATAAGCCGGGCGCGCAGCGGGCCGAGTTCGTGCTGATATTCGCGACGCTCGGATTCGAGCAGAGACAAGTCGCCGTGGGTGATGCGTCGGCCGGCGGGGATGAGCAGTTGATGCACGGTGATCTTGTCGCGCACGGGCTGGACGGCCGCTTCGGCGGCGGCGCGGCGTGTCTCGGTTTCGTCGATGTCGATGAAGTAAGTCGGTTGCAGATCGCTCATCAGCACGGCCAGCACAGTCTCACGCAGCGCCTTGGGGAAACGCAGGGTTTCCGTTCGGGCGAGCATGTCGGCGAACGCATCGCGGTCGGTGGCGATATTGCGCAGGGCGGTGTCCATGCGCGGCAGCTCGCGACCGTCAGCCTTACGGATGAGGATCTGGTAGGCCAGTTGCGTCGGGTTCAGTTCGCGCTCGTAGTCCTGTTGGCGCAACAGAGCGATGGAGGCGACGCCGTCCACGAACTCGTCGACCATCTGCTGCCACTGCGCGTAGTTGTTTTCGGCGGCGAACTGCTTGAGGCTGTCGAGCACCGCCGGGGTCAGACGCCATGCCTCGCGCGTCGAAGCTTCAATCTGATCGACACGGGTGATCGAAGTGTTGCGGCCCAGGTCGCCGAGGTTCAGGAGCTTCTCACGCAGGTTGTCGAGGAAGGAAAGATTGGGTGCGTAGACGGCCGGCTCTTTCTGGCGGGCGGTGCGGCGGCGGTTGAGGGTCAGCTCCTCGTTGTCGGCTTCGAAGCTGACGCGCGAAACGATCGGCTGGGGCACGATCTGGCCCACGCGGTAGACCGGGCGCTGGGCGATCGTCAGGGCCAAGGCTCCTGCCGTCAGCCCCAGGATCAGCGTCCACAGGGTCGCCCAGAGCATCTCCCGACGTGTGAGACGGGCGATCCACTGCTGGCGGATCGAGGGGATCGACCGGCGAACTTCGCGTCGTCGGGCCGCTCTCGGATTGGGCTTGCCTTTGGCCATACGTCGGTGTCAGGGGCGTGGAGCAGGAAGCGAGGGGGGCAGTTCGGACCATCCTTGGGGTGGGTGTCCCGGGATCCCCCAGGAGGCGGCTGAGGGTCCTGACGCCGGTTGGACGTTTGCCAGCCCCCATTGCCAGCTTCCGCCGTTTATATCGTCCTGAGCCGGGGGGTATTGTACGTCGATGGGCCTGATCGGTCATGGTCGGGGGCGATACCCGCCTCGTGGCCCGGTCTGGGGTCGGTGAGACCCTCATTCACGGCCCACAGAAGCCGATTCCGAAGCGACGTGCGAACCTGGGCTATCTGGGAGTTCTGTAAGGGTTGTAGCGATGCTGCCGGTGGTAACGACGTCGCTGGCGGGTCCGCGATCCCGCGAGAGGGCTACCGGGGAACCGTAGGCGTCGACAATCCGCTGGACCAGATCGTGGCGGACGATGTCGAGGGGCGTGAGGCTGACCAGGGCCACGCCGGGGACACGGCGCAAGCGGCGGGCGGCGTCGATGAGGCCGCAGCGGCTGGGGTCGGGCAGGTCGATCTGCGAGGTGTCGCCGGTGACGATCATGCGGCTGCCGTGGCCCAGGCGCGTGAGGAACATGAGCATCTGCTGGGTGGTGGTGTTCTGAGCCTCGTCGAGAATGATGGTGGCGTCGTTGAGCGTGCGGCCGCGCATAAAGGCCAGGGGCACGATCTCGATCACGTCGCAGGCCATCATGCGCTGGATCTGGTCGAACTCCATCATGTCATGCAGGGCATCGAACAGCGGGCGCAGGTAAGGGTTGACCTTGTCCTGCATGGTGCCGGGCAGGAAGCCGAGTTTTTCACCCGCCTCGACGGCCGGCCTCACGAGCACGAGCTTGCGTGCCCGTCCGTGCTTGAGCATGGAGACGGCCGCGGCCACGGCAAGGTAGGTCTTGCCGGTTCCGGCCGGGCCGGAGCAGAAGGTCAGGTCATGATGGCGAATCGCCCTCAAGTAGGCATCCTGGCCGAGCGTCTGGCCGCGGATGCGGCGGCTGCGGACATAAACGTCGAAGCCCGGGTCGCGGCCGTCGACGTCAAGGCTGTCATTTTCCACCTCGTCCGGTTCGCCTGTCACAGCCACGTCGTCATCCGATCCAGGCAAGGCTGTTTCACTGCCTACCGCGAGGATGGCGTCCAGAAGCTGATCGCGGTCCATCGGTCGGCTGCGCCGCGCGGCCGCGGCCAGGCGCTCGAGCACGCGAGCCGCTCTGCCCACGGCGTCGGTCTCGCCGCTGATGCGCAGCGAGCCGTTGCGGGCGGTAATCTTGACACCCAGCGTCTCCCGGATGATCTTCAGGTTACGCTCCGCGGGGCCGGTCATGGCAACGCGCTGCTCGCCGTGCGGCAGGTTGATGGTCAATTCCAAGGTGCGAGGCTCCGCGTGAACGTGGCGATCAAACCGGGACCGATGAGGACGGCTAGGCCAACCTCTACATTCTACCTTCGGGTAAGGCGATGTCCGTCCTTTTTCGAGCGGCTTGCCTCGGTCGGCGGCGCGATGCTGCTGGGTCTGCTGGTTGCGGGCTGCGCCGCGTCCGGGGGCAAGGCGACGAGCGCCCAAGGGCCTGGCGTCGCGGTGGGTGACGAAGCCTGGGGGCCGATCACCATGGCCGAGCGCTCCGGCCAGTCACTGCAGGTGCTGACGAGCCTGCGGCGATTGCGGCAGGAGGTGGCCCGGTCGTTTGCGGCCATGGAGTGGGCTGTCTTGCGGCTCGAAGGCGGCGAAGTCGGGGCCGACGCTCCCGATCTGCTGGACGCAGCCGGCACCAACCCACCACCGGCCGTATGCGCCTGGGCTCTGCTGGCCGACGGGAGGACGGCCACGGTGGTCGGGCGCGTGACCCAACGGGGCGAGGGCACGGACGCGATCGGTGGGGTCAACTACCTGCTGACGGTGTACGCCCGCGTCGGTCGGTTCGGCGATAGTCCGCTCGAACGCCGTTACCTGGATGAACTGGCGGCCAAGATTCAGGGCAAACCCCAGCGGCAGCGGATATTCTTCATCCTGCCTTCACCCTGAAGCGTCACCACAGCGCTGTCCGCGAACCCGCCGCGCCAAACCTGCGCGGTTACCGCGCGCCGCCGATGGCCAGAATCTGGCGCCGTGTGCTCGGAATGATCCGCTGGTTGTTGGGCAACTGGCGTTCGGCCAGGGCGCCGTCGGCATCGAAGACGAGGGTCTCGAACGGTGAATTGGGACTCGGATGGATGGTGACGCGTGTGCCGCCGCGGTTGTCGGGGGTGACGGTCGCGGTGCGATAGGTGATCTGTCCATCCGAGGGGTAGTAGGCGTAGAAGCCCAGCGTGCTTGATCCATCGGGACTGACGGAGGCGGGCACGGCCTTGGGCAGCAGCGGGGGCAGCAGGTACAACTCGGCTTGCGAGAGATATCCGGCCGGCGGAGCCTGCCATTCGAAGCTTTTCTTCTGGCCGCGGTCTTCGCGCGTGACTGTGATGCGGTTGCCGCTGCGCACGCCGGTCTCGATGACGGTCATGTCCTGGGGCACGCCGCCGGGGGTCGCGCCTTGCGGGCGCGTGGTGGTCTTGGTCGACCAGATCTCCTGCTCGCCGTCGCGCGACACGAACATTTCGCTAAGGCTGTCGACCGACTGACCGCCAAGTTGGGCGTGGGCCTGGACGGTCACCGTCAGGCCCGGGTAACCCATCCTGGTTTCGAGCTTACGGCTCAGCCGCAGGTGGCCGATATCGTCGGACCCTTTGAGCAGGCGGTACCACTGCTCCTCGGGCAAGGCCTGGGCCAGGCGTTCGAACCCCTGATTGTCGCGCACAGCCTGGCCGAGTTCGATCTCGATTCGCCGCCGAGCGTCGCGTTGGTCGGGATCCTCGATGCGCATGCTGGCGAGCATGGCTTCGAGGATGGGGCGGGCGTCATTCAGCCGCTTCGCATCCACGAGGCTGCGCACCATGACGAAACTGTCGTGGCTGATGAGCGTGTAGGCGTGCAGAAGGATGAAGGGCTGTCCTGAGCTGGGATCCTTGATGCGAAAGTAGAGGGTCGCGGAGGGCAGGTCATCCAGCGGGGCATTGTCGCGGTCCATCAGGACGGCGGAGGGGTGAGCGACATTGACCTGCTGCATGGCCATCGCGACGACCTGGTCGATCGTCAGCTGAACCGCGGACGTGGATGAGGCGGCGGGGTTGCGGATAACGCTCGTCGGCTCACTGGCCTCGACCTGGCGCAGGTAAACCTCCGCGGAGTAACCCTCCGCACCGGCGATGCGCAGCAGGGCGTCATCGGCGGTGGCCTGGTGGAGCGTTGCGCCCAGCGGCGGGCGCAGGGAAATGCCGAAGGCTTGCTCGGACCAGCGTTCGGCGGCGAGCAAGGCGTCTTGACGCTGGGCGGTGATATCGGAGATGGCGGCCGAGGCGGCCGACGGTATCGCCATCGGCATGGCGAGCGTGGCCGCGATGAAAAGGATCGGCGTGCGGATGCAGATCACACTAAATCGGGGGGTCGTTTTCACGTTCCAGCTCCCTCAAGGCCTGGTCAATGGAATCGCCTGCCTGGGGAAGGCGTTGCCGCAGGGTCCGCAGGTCGACGCGCTGCGTGGCATGCCATTGGCTGCCGCTCGATCCGGCGCCCTCCCATAGACTTTCATATCGGACCGCGCGCCCCCCGCGTCCAGCGTCAAGGGGTAAGAAACGGCACTAAACATCGGCCGCACCCAGATTCGGATAGAACCATCTTCCGTGGTGGCCGCCTCGTTGGCCCGGCGCAGCTCGAATGGAGCCGGCCGACTGCCTCCCCAGCGCATCCACGCGATGGCGGGCGCGGCTGCATCGTTGAACAGATGGAGGGGCCAGCGTCCCGAAGCCAGGGGGGTGAGCATCGGCTCGGGTGCGGCCATCTCCCAGACCAGCCGCATGGGGCCGCCGTCATGGCCAACGGCGAAACGCAGCACGCCGTCCGCCAGTTCCAGCCGATGGACGATAGCCCGCTGCGTCTGGCCGTCGAGGCCGAGTTGTTCGAGGGTGCGTGTCTGGACATAGGCGCTGGCGTCGGCCTGACCGTGAGAGCGCGACCGTACGCGCATGGTTTGACCGAAAGCTCCGACTGATCCGCCGCTGAGACTGTCACCGGAGGCGTCGATCGACAGCCGGCCGATTTCCCAACCGACCGCATGACCGTCGCGCTCGACCAGAAACGCCTCCTGTTCGGACACGGGGCCGCCCTCCAACAGTTGCGTCTGACTTGCCCGCAGCCGTTGGCCCAACGCAAGGGCGGCGTGCAGGGATTGAAGCTGTGCCTCCGCGCTTTCGTCGGTTGAGGCGCCGGTCGTCGCGGCGGCGATCAGTTCGCGGGCGAACAAGACCGTCTGCCGAAGGGCGGCCGGTTCGGCGGTCAGTTCCAGGAACATCATGCGGCCAGGGGCGATGCGGGCGAGCCAGACCTGCTCCTGGAGCATGGCCAGTTGACGCGGATCGGAGGAGAGGGTTATTTGCCAGACGCGAACATTCCCGAACCACACCTCGGCCATTTCGCGTGGTGAGGGCGGCCTTTCGTGGATCAGCCAGTAGCGTTCAGCCAGAAGCTGAGGCGGCGCGAGCTGATGAACGGGATCGAGCTCGACGGTGTCCGCGGTCCAGCGACTTCGTACGCAGCGGAGCATGCCATCCTCCGCTTCGGGCGCCCATAACCAGGTGCGGCTGTCACCATACTGGTCCACGTGAGCCAGCCAGGGGCCGGCAGCGGAGGTGTTCGGTCTGGGGAAAAGGGCGGCATTGGCGGCCGGCTCCCGCCATCGCGCGATGCGCCCCGAGGCGAGGATGGCGTCAAAGAGGATGCGGTCGTCGCGCAGCTCCAGCACCGCCTGGCGCGACTGGCGGCTGTCGCTATGCACCGGTCCGCTGAGATAAACGACGAACTGCTGACGGCCGTCGAGGGTCAGCACGCCCAGAAAGTGCTTGCGCTGACGTTGGTGGGTCAGGGCCTCGCACACCGCGCCCGTCGCCGGCCCGATACGCGCCCGGCGAACGCGAGATCGTTCGATGGGCAGTCCATCAGCGGTTCGGGGAAGCAGAAGCGACATGGCCTGCTGCATCGCCTCCACCGCCGTGCGCGCGGGGGCCTCGGGCAGACGGGCGACCAGCAGTTGGCGCCCGTCGTCGCGACCGGCGGTGAAGATGCAGGTGTCGCGCAACTCGGCGGCCAGCGGGATCTCGTCTCGAGCGGATGACGTCCAGTTGGCCGGGACGGCCAGACTCAGGACGCCAAGTTCACGGTGTTCAAGCCGCGGCGGTTCGGGCGGCTGACGGGCGGCGCTGATCCATTGCGCCAGCGCCGCCGAAGCGAGCAGCACGCCCAGCATGGACGCCAGCAATGCTGCCTGTCGGGTTGGCGCAGGCCATTGGCCGATCCGTCGGGACAGAGCGTTCATGGCCTGATTGTACGCCGCGACGCGCCGACGTGAATCACGCGGCCGATGCCGCGGCGTGCGTCGCACGGGGGGTGACGATGACCGCTGCTGGGGCGGCGGCCTGCGTCGGTGACGTGGGATGGCGACGGATCAACTGCGCCAGGCCGCCGGGGCAGACCGTGACGCGGGCGAAGTGTTTGAGTCGATGCGCGGTGCGGCGATCGGCGGTGACCACCAGATTCGCGATCGCGGCTTCGCGTGCTTCGATACGATGATGGATCAGGGCTGTCTGCCGGGACAGCGCCCGTCGCGGCCAACCTTGCCGGCGGCTGAGGCGATGGTTGTTGACGCACCATGAATCGCGCAGGTCCAGCACGCGCCGATTGCACGTGAAATCGGCCGCGGCGGGGGCCAGCATCGCATCCATGCACCAGATCACGTCGTAGCGTTCATCGGCCGCGGCGTTCAGTTCGCGTCGCAGCGCGGCGCAGACGCCGTGCCAGCGTTGTAGCGCCAAGGGCCCCGCGCCGGTGACAGGCAGGCTGTCGCGGATCGTGACGGGTGCCGCGGCCGGAGCGAGGATGAGCCGGCGGGTGAGCGCCGAAAGCTCGCGCCAGGCGTCGAACGTGAGCCGTGGTTCGCTGAGGCAAGCCAGATCGACATCGTAATGTTGGGACGCTGTTTCGAGAAGTTCCCAGGCGCGTCGATGCCGGTCGGTGGCCATGGCCCTAGGGGGGGCGCTGGTCACCAGTAGCAGGGCGGGCGGCTGAGCGGCGGAGACTGAGGTATGCGGCCTGCTGCTGTTCATTGGCGAACGGCTCCCCAAAGGCGGTTTCTCCCACTCCGCCCCGTGTCGTCGACTTACCCCGTTTCTCGGGGCCTGCACACCCTCCGCCCCTGCTACGAGGGCTCATCCCACGCAGCGATGCGATCACGCCGCCTTGGCGTTGTCGTGATAACGGTTGTAGCGATAGCGATAGGTGTAGTGAGACCCGTATCGTGAGTAGTAGCTGCGGTAGTAGCTGCTGCCCACATGGGTCTGGTTGGTGGCGATCATGTGGGTGACCGGCGCGCTGTAGCTGGCCAGGGTGCGGGCGGCCTGCTCCACCAGACCGCGCGGCGTGGTGTGCATGCGTACGATCAACAGCACATCGTCACTGAGCGCTCCAAGGATGCCGGCGTCGGCGAGATCGACCACGGGTGGCGTATCGATGATCACGTGGTCGTAACGGCGGCGCAGGTCGTCGAGCAGGCCGGTCATCTTGTTGCTCGAGAGCAGTTGGACCGCCCGATCGTTGGCGCGGATGCCGGCTGGAATGACGTGCAACTGGCTGTCGCCCACGCTGTGGATGATCTGCTTGAGCTCGGCCGCGCCCTCCAGATAGCCGACCAATCCGGGCGAGTCGGGCAGACTCAACAGATTGGTGAACTGGGGCAGGCGCAGATCGCACTCGACGACGATGGTCTTGCGGTTATGCAGTTCGGCAAGGCTCAGTCCCAGGTTCAGGCTGGTGATGGTCTTGCCTTCCTGCGGCGTGGCGCTGGTGATGAGGTGAATCAGGTGGCGACGGTGATCCCACCGGGCCAGGAGACTTGTGCGGATGCCGCGATACTCCTCGGCGATCACGCTGACGCGCTCGGTGAGGGCCACGAGGCGGTCATCGATGCTTTCGAGATTGGTCTGGACGAAGGCGACCTCGTCGCGGTCAGACTCGGTCCAGTCGGCGGGCGCGCCGGAGGGGCAGTGGGCTGCGGCCGGGGGGTTGCTCATCAGGTCGGCCAGCCGCAGCGAGGTGGGCGTCTCGACCGGCTCGGCAGCCTCCACCTGGGCGAAGGATTCCGCCGGCTCGCGGGCCGGTGTCGTGGCGACTGGGGTCGGCGTCGCGGCGTTTTGCAGGCTCGGGGCGCCGCGATCGGACTCGCCTGGAAGGTCATCGACCGAATCGGCGCCGGTCCGGACGGACAAGTTGACAGGTTCGACCTCGCGGGCGGGGGACTGCGGGTCGCCTTCCAGTGGCGCAGTCACCGCGTCGGCGGCCGGCATGGTTGGGCCTGACTCAAGCGACGGCTGATGCCGGCGCTCGCGTTGGTCGCGGTCGCGGGCCTCACGATTCATGGCGTCAAAGATGTAGCCCATCAGAAATTCCCCGCTAGCCGCATCGGCGGCGGAGACGCCGCGGCGGCGACGTCGTGTTCAAGGTTCGGGACCATGTCGTGGGCCACGTGGCGCACGATGTCCGGGCCGACGCGGCGGCTCTCGCGGACGTAACCGAGCAACAGGCAGTTGTCGCACATGACGTTGATCAGTCGCGGTACACCGCCGGAGGTGTTGAAGATTTCATGAATGGCCTGCGGGTCGAAGGCGACGGCGAGGTTGTCGGGGTCGATGGAGGCTGCCCGCAGGCGGTGCTGAATGTACTGATGGGTGTCGGGCAGGCTCAGCGGCCGAAGCTGTTTCGCCAGAACGATCCGCTGCCGCAGGGCGGCGTGCCGGCCGTCACATATGCGGTCGCGCAGCTCCGGCTGGCCGACAAGCACGATCTGCACCAGTTTGTCGGTCGCCGTATCGAAGTTCGAGAGCAGGCGCAGCTCGTCAAGCGCATCGTCGCTGAGGGTCTGGGCCTCGTCGACGAAAAGGACGACGGGTTGGCCTTTGCGAAAGCACGTGACCAGGTGGGTGCGCAAATGGTCGAGCAACTGGCCGTGATCGTCGGCGGGCTCGAAGCGGATGTTCAGGTGACGCAGGATCTGGCGGATCAGCGCCTCGCGGCTGGCGTGTCCCCAGCCGATCTGCACGATGGGCGCCGACTCACCGGCCCGCTGGCACATGGTGCGGCCGACGGTCGTCTTGCCCGAGCCGATGTCGCCGGTGATGAGCACGAACCCCTTGCGCATGCGGATCGTGTATTCAATCGCAGCCAGGGCTTCGCGGTGCTGTTCGCTGGCGTAGAAGAACCGCGGGTCCGGCGTGTTCTCGAACGGCAGGGCGCTGAAGTGAAAATACTCGTGGTACACCGGATCAGTCCTCCTGGATGCGGGGTGCGGCGACATCACCGGTGGACAGGCCCTTGACCAGCACACCCGACGTCAGGCGGCTGAAGAGTTCGGGCCGCTGCAGGTTCAAGTACAGCAGGCTGGCCATGAAGATCAGCACGGCAGCCATGGCCGCGAAATTCAGCGGGTAGAGCACCATGCGACGAATCTGCCGCGTGCGGCGCTGCTGGGCGGAGATGATCTCGCTGACCGAGCCGAGCAGTGGCAGATCGAGCGAGGCCGCCAGTTCGGTACCGCGATGGAAGGTGGCGTCGGTGCGATGGGCGAAGAGCACGCTGACCGCGCCGGCGACCAGCCCCAGGCCGATCGCCGCCATCACCACCTGCATCCACTGTGGACTGATCGGGTGGATCAGCGGGGGACAGGGCTTGAGGAACGACAGGCGGATGCCGCGGTCGCCGCTCTCGGCCGCCCGCACCATGTCCAGACGCCGCAGGTTGTCTTCCCAGAATCCGAGTTGGCGTCGCACCTGGGCGATTTCACGGTCAATTTTCAGATAGGCGCTGCGCACCCCATACATCTGGTCGGTCTGCTTTTCGAGGCCCGCGATGTGGTCATTGAGCGCGGCCTGGTGTGCGGTCAGAGCGTCGAGTTCGCCCTGAGCGCGGGTGAGCTGAAGCTCCAGTTCCTCGCGTTTGGGGTTGCTGGACGTTTCCCGCTGGGCGACGACCTCCTGGTCGGTCTGGTCGATGCGCTGCTGGATCTCCACGAGCTTGGTTCGCAGGGTCGTCACATCGGGGTGGCGCTCGGTCATGCGATACGTGTTCAAGAACAGGCTGAGTTGTTCCTCGGTCTGCCGATGTTCGGTCTCAAGTCGGGCCAGCTCGGGGTTCCGCTGGGTGATGGTTTTGGGTGAGAGAGCAGGCGTGTCCTCGATAGCCTCTTCGAGACCGCGAATACGGACCAGCGTCGCGCTGCGATCGCGCGTCAGTTCCGCCAGGCGGGCCTTGGCGGCGGCCAGGGCGTTCTGCAGGCTGTTGGGATTGTCGGGCAGCAGGTCGGCCTTCTCGATTTCGAAAACCAGCTTCTGATTCTCCAGCTCTTCGATGCGGGCGCGGCTGGCGTCGACTTCGTTCTCGAAGAATACGGCGCTCTGACGCAGCCGCTGGTCAATCTGCTGGCGGGTGCGATTGATGTAGTTGTTCACCAGGCTGTTGATCGCCCAGCGGGCGAACGCCGGGTTTTCGTCGGTAAAGGTGACGTTGACCTGGTCCAGTTCATTGGTGGCGATTTCGTAGCCGAGGTTGACTTTGCGCGTCAGGGCGGCGCGACGCATCGGCAGGTTGTCGGTCGTGACCCCAAGCTGCGTCATCAGGTTGGCGTCGGCCTTGAGTTGTTCAATGACCTGGTCCACCGCGGCCTGGCCGGCGATCTCCTTCTGCAGGCTCTTGCGAGGGTCGCTGAAAAACTTGCCCGCGCCGGTGTCCATGATTTCGTTCATCACCAGATCGGTGCGGCGTTCGAAGACCGCCTGGGCGGCGTATTTGCGCGGCAGGAAGAGGCTGACCGCCAGAACACAGGACGTGACCAGGAAGGCCGAGAAGATGAACCGCCAGCGGTACTGTCGCATGAGCGACCATACCTCGAGCAGCGATTCGGCTTGGTGCAGTCTTCGGTTCATGCCAATGCCCCTTGGGGGGAATGCGTTCGTGTAAAAGTCCGCGGCGTTGATCGGCGGCGGATCACTCCTGGCTGCTTTCGTTCTTGCCGTACTCGGCCGCGGCGTCATCGATGTCCTTGGGCCCGCGCACGGTTTCAGCGAGGGGTCGGATGGGCATCAGGATCTGCTGCATGGTCAAGCCCACCGCCGCCAGCGGGTTGGCGGGCACGTAAATCACGTCGCCGTCCTCGAGCATGGTGTTGAGGGTCATGTCGCCCTCCATGACCATGGTGTTGAGGTTGACGGTCATGCGTTTGACCAGTCGGCCGTCGCGGTTGGGCCGCAACACTTGGATCTTGGCCGGGTCAGCCAGTCTTGTGGGCTGGGCCTGGGCCATCAGACGCAGCAGCGTGTTGGCGCCGGTGTAGGCATAGGGGCCCGGGGACGCCACCTCGCCGAAGACGAAGATTTTCTGGCTGTGGTAGCCGACGACGTGTACGCTCACGTCCGCGTCCTGGTAATACAGGCGGGCCATGTCCTCCAACTCGGCGGCCAGTTCCTGCGATGTTTTACCGGCCACGAACACAGGGCCCAGCAGCGGCAGGTTGATCCTGCCATCGGGGCTGATGCGCTCGGAGTAGCCGGCGATCTCGCGGACGCGCTTGGAGCGGATTTGAATCACGTCGGGCGGGGCCATGCGGTATTCGTTGGCCGACACCAGTTGATGTGGATCCGTGACAAATGCGTTGTAGTCGCTGTAGACGCGGGTGCAGCCGGCCAGCAGCAGCAGCAGGGCGGCCGCCAGAGCGGCGCGCAACAGCGAGGTCAGCGCGGCGGCGTCATGGGGTGCGTTCGTCTGGGTTGTGGACATGACTGTCCTCCCGTGGGGCGCGAGGCCCCGGCGAGTCTCAAAGAGCCGCGTGGTCCCAGACCTTGGGGACCGTGGCGACGATCAGACGCACGTCGGCCCAGACGCTGGGTCGACGCAAGTAGCGAAGGTCATAGGCCAGCTTCCGGCGAGCGCCAGCCACGTCGTTGGTATAGCCATTGCGCACCTGGGCCAAGCCGGTGAGCCCGGGTTTGGCGCGCAGGCGTCGTTCGATGCCGGGGATGTCGCGGCGAAGCTGGTCGATCATTTCCGGCCGCTCAGGCCGCGGGCCCACCAGGCTCATGTCACCGCGGAGGATGTTCCAGAGCTGGGGCAGTTCATCGGCGTGGGTCTTGCGCATCCAGGCGCATCCCGGCAGGATGCGTGGATCACCGTCGCGGGCGAAGCAGGCCCGTCCGTCGGCCTCGGCACGCAGGCTCATCGTGCGCAGCTTGTGAATGCGAAACAATCGGCCCTGGTGGCCGACGCGCCACTGGCTGTAGAAGACGGGCCGTCCGTCAGCCAGCATGATCCACGCCGCGCACAGCAGCAACGCGGGGCCGCAGACCACCGCCGCCAGCAGTCCGCCGGCCACGTCCAGCAGACGTTTGGCCAGCCGATAGGCCGGTGCCGACGCATGCCGGCGATGCGGTCGTCGGGCCGTTTCAGATTGGCGGTCGGCGGGGCGTCCCATGCCCTGCGGCTCCTGTGCATGGTGTGCGTGGGGCACACGGATGGCGTCCGGTCGTCCGATGACCGGGATTCAAAGGTGCTATCGTCGGTCTGCGTGGGGAACTTGATCCGGTTCTGCGGCTTTTGCCCCTTGGGGTGGATAGCAGGAGCGTGCCGGCTGCGCCGGCCCAGATCAGCCAGATTGTCGGTCTCGCGATAGAGGGATCGCCGTGGCCGATAACCTCAGCCCGCAGAAGCTGACAGACAGGACTTTATGGATTCGCGGCTGGGGCGGCGGGTAGCCCAAGTCCGACGCGCATGGCGGCGGCCTTGTCGAGCGTTTCCTGACGCTCCGCGGCCGGCTGGGAATCCGCCACGACGCCGCCACCCACGTGCATGTCGACGCGGCCGATGGCGCCCGGGTCGGCGCCGTCGTCCGGAGGGCTTTCGATCATCAGGGTGCGGATCGCCACGTTCAGGCAGCACTGCTGGCCGCGCAGCCAGCCGATCGCCCCGCAGTAGGGCCCGCGGCGCACCGGCTCCAACTCGTCAATGATCTGCATCGCACGGACCTTGGGCGCGCCGGTCACCGAACCCGGCGGGAAGGCTGCCCGCAAAAGGTCGACCAGGTCGCGGCTGGGATGCAGACGGCCGGTGATGGTTGCCACCCCATGATGAATCGTCGGATGTGTTTCGACGACGCGCGGCTCGGGGACACGGATGCTCCCATAATCGCAGACGCGGCCCAGATCGTTGCGGACCAGGTCGACGATCATGTTCAGCTCGGCTGTGTCCTTCACGCTGTCGCGCAGTTCGGCCGCATCCACACAGGCGGGCCGCGTCCCCTTGATCGGGCGGCTGGTGACGCGCCGCTGGGCGTCGACCTGAAGAAACAGTTCTGGCGACGTCGAGGCGATCGCCCGCTGGCCGGAGGGATGACCGGCGCAGGCCGGTAGTTCGAGATAAGCGCCATACCAGGCGGGGGAAGCCGTCGCCAGCCGGTTGAACAGCGATCGTCCCGCCTGGGGAAGACGTCCTTGCATGGATGCGGTCAGACGTTGGCTGAGGTTGACCTGGAACACATCGCCGGCCGCGATGTAGTCCATGCAGCGTGCGACGGCGGCTTCGTAGCCGTCGGTGGTGAAGACACTGCGGGGCTCGTCGATCCGCGTCAGGTCACGTCCGGGCACTTCTTGCGCCGGTTGGGGGACCGCGCAAGTCATCCAGTCGCCGAACGCCGTCCAGAGGCCTGTGGCAGTCTCGTGGACCGCGTCTCCCGGGCACCAGGCCAGTTCGATGATCGGCCAGTGCCGGTCCGCGGCCGCCCGCGCAGGCAGGCGTTCAACCCAGCGGCCCAGGTCGTAACTCAGGTAGCCGATCCACAGACCCGCGGGCTGGACGCGGTGCGAAATGTCCAATAATCGCCGCAGGTCATGAAACGGCCGATGCGTCCAGGGCGGCGGGTCGAACTGCGGGGAGAGGGGCGCACCGGGCGAAACAGTCCAGATGCTGCGGCCTGTCGGATGGCCGGCGGTGTCGATCTGGTCCGGGTGTTCGCTCACGTAGCGGTAGAACGCCGCCGGTTCGGCCAGGATCGAATATCGAGCCCATCGGGCGTCGGCACGTCCGGAGTGCAGCAACAGGACCGGCCGGTCTTTCGGCCAGCCCGCCAGCGCCGCCAGCGGTGAAACCTTCCAGTGCAGTGCCATGCTTGGGCCGAACATGCGGCCATGATAGCCGGGGCGAACCTGCCGGCCTGACTGGCACGGATCGGGTACCTGACCGATAAAGACTTGACAGAGACAGCTTGCCTTGAATCAGGAGATCCCCCAGTTCGAGTCCAACCGCTTCGGCGTGGTGGCCATCGGGTCGAGCACCGGCGGCCCGGGCACGCTCGATCGGATTATCCGCGGCCTGCCGGCCGACCTTCCCGTGCCGATCGTCATCGCCCAGCACATGCCGCCGACGTTCACCGAGTCGTTCGCGGCCAGTCTCGACCGTCAGTCGCCGTTGACCGTCGTCCATGCCGAATCGGGCATGCCGGCGCTGCCCGGCGTCGTCTACGTGGGGCGGGGCAAGCAGCATTTTCGTCTGCGACGGTGCGGCGCTCAGATCGTCATCGAGGTGAGCGACCAGCCGGCCGAGTTGCTCTACAAGCCGTCGGTCGATGAACTGCTGCGATCCTGCGCGCGGGTGCATGGCAGCCGCGTGCTGGCGGTGATCCTTACGGGCATTGGCCGCGATGGCACCGAGGGCGCCCGGGCGGTGCGTGGGGCGGGCGGCGTGGTCCTGACACAGGACCGCGACTCATGCGTCGTCTATGGCATGCCCAAGAGCTGCTACGAAGCTGGACTCGCCAGCGCGGTGCTCGACCCCGAGGGAATCCGCCGCGCTATTTTCCAGCTTTCACCGAGTGCTTCACGTTCAACGGCCGCATGAGGACGGGCGCGGTCCTTTGATCCGGCTGGATCATCGCGTGCATCGACGGTACAACTTGGCCATGCGGCAGGTTGTGATGCCGCATGCAGAGCCACCCGCCGCCGCCGCGGCGTTTGAAGGAATGGATTGATGTTCCGATGGGCGATGACGACGGGTGCGGTGCTGGCGGTAATGCTCGCGGTACGCATGCTCAGCCCCAGCGACATCTTCGACAACGATCAAGCCCGACCGTCGGCCCATATTGTCGATGTGGCGGTCAATGGTCATTGGCTCATGCAGGAAGACCCCGGCGGACGGCTGGCGACCAAGCCGCCGATGTATCCGTGGCTGGGGGCCGTCGCGGTGCGCCTGGCGGGCGGGCGCACCGATGAGTGGGTGCTCAAAGCGCCGCTGTGGATCAGCTATCTGCTTGTGGCCGTCCTGATCGTGGATATGGCGAGGCTGACGTTTGGCGGGCGACGCGGGATGGTGGTGGGCTGCCTGGCCGCGGCCATGTGGGCGGCCAATTTTCACGTTTTCAAGCTGGCTTACACAGCCCGCACCGACATGCTCGTGACCGGCCTGGTCACTCTCGCGGTCTGGGCGCTGCTTCGCCAGCGTAGTCAATGGGCACAGGGGAAAGTCAGGCGCGGCGAGGTGGCGCTGTTCTGGCTGGCGGTCGCGGCGGCGGCGCTGACCAAGGGACCGCCCGCCCTGTTGCCGGTGGGGCTGCTGGTGGGCTTGACCGCGGTGGATCGGCCCGGCGCGCGTGTGCGATGGGGCTGGCAGTTGGGCGGCCTGATGCTGATGCTCGGCCTGGTCGCGGCCTGGCTGGGGCCGGCGCTGGCGGCCTATCCGCAGTGGGCGGACAATATCAACCGCGAAGTGTTCGAGCGCGCCACCGGCCGGGGCAGCGGCGCGACGCGGCGAGATCCGTGGTGGTTCATGCCGCTGTACCTGGTGGCTCGGCCGCTGCCGTGGAATCTGCTCTTCTTCGCCGCCGTCGGCGCCTGGCTGGCCTGCGGGGTCAAGGGCGACGCCGATGTATCGGGTGATGCGCCAGGCCGCCCGGGCCGATTGCCGTTGGGATGGGCGGTGGGGTGGGTTGTTTTCGTCCTGATCGTTTTCATGGTGCCGCGCGGACGGCGGGCCGACTATCTGCTGCCGGCTTACCCGGCCATGGTCATCGTGGCCGCCTGGTTGGTGGATGTGGCCGAGCAACGCGAGGATTGGCGTCGGGCGTTTGTCGGTGTGGCGACCGCCGTGGTGGCGTTAGTGGGCGTGGGCGCGGCGGTCTGGTCATGGCGGTTGCCGCGACCGGCGCCGTTGAACCTGGGGCCGGCCGCTGACTTCTCGGATTGGAACTACTCGCCGCTGATCGCGGCCTGTGCGGCGCTTGCGGGTGTGGGAGGCATGGTGTCACTGACGGCGGCGTGCCGGGGTCGCTACCGCGTCGCCGCCATGGTGGGGACGCTGGCGATGGTGGGCGTCCTGGGAATCTATCAGGCGACGCTGGCGGCGCCTGCCGTGCTGCGGCACGGCGATGCGATGACGGCGGTGGCGCGGACGGCTCGCGCGGCTGCGGAGGACACAGGCCTGCCGATCGTCTGTCACGATCTGGGCAGCATCGGCAGTGAGGCCATCCCGGCGCTGCTTGGCTGGAATCAGCCGTGGGATGAAGGTGTTCTCGATTCGTTGCGCGGCGGCGAAGGCGCGATTCTCGTCGTGGGCGAATCCGCATGGCAGGCCATCGCCCGGGAGTTCGAGCATCGGACGACGCCTCTGGCCCTGACGCCGGTGTTGCCCAACCGCAGCACGACGGTGCAGGTCCGGATTCTGCGCATCAGTTCCGCGATGTCGCTTGTCCCGCGTTCAGGTATGGACTGATGGTGGTTTCGGCGCCCTCATCGGCCGCGAGGCTGCGGCCGGTCAAGTGCAGAAATACATCTTCGAGCGTCGGGCGACCGAGGCTCACACGCCGCAGGGTCGGCCCCAGTGCCGCGGCGGCTCGCGTGATGAAGGCCGGCCCATCGGTGACTTCGATGCGGATGGCGTGACGGTCGATCGCCGGGTGGCTGGAATCATCGAAGGGACCGAGGGTTTCACGCAGGCGTTGAAGCAGGGCGTCGAGTCCGGCCGGCGTGGAGTCGGCGGGTTCGAGCGTCACCACCTCGCCGCCGACGGTGCGCCGCAGTGCGTCGGGGGCGTCGACGGCCAGCAGTCTTCCCCGCGACAGGATCGCCACGCGGTCGCAGTGTTCGGCTTCGTCCATGTCGTGAGTCGTCAACACGATGGTCACGCCGTCGGCATCGCGCAATGCGTGAAGCTGATGCGACAGATCCCGCCTCGCGCCGGGATCGAGGCCGGTGGACGGCTCGTCGAGCAGGAGCATGCGGGGGCTGGGGAGCATGGCCTTGGCGATTTCGACGCGCCGGGCCAGTCCGCCACTGAGTCGATAGGCCGGTTCGTCGCGGCGGTCGGCGAGGCAAAAACGCTCGAGCAGGGTGTCGACCTTCTCCGCGAGCGTCGGCCCACGCAGGCCGTAAAGATGGCCGTGGTGCAGAAGGTTCTCGCGGCAGGTTAGCTGGCCGTCGAGGCTGGGGCGTTGAAACACGACGCCGATCAGCGGGCGCACGGCCGCTGGGTTCTCGGCCGGGTCACGGCCGAAGACACGCAGGCAGCCTGTGTCGCGCAGAGGAAGCGACGTCGTCGTCAAACCGAAGAGCGTGGATTTGCCGCTGCCGTTGGGCCCCAGCAGGCCGAACATCTCACCGACGGTGACGTCGAAGCTCACGCCGTCCAGGGCCGGCCGAACGATGCGGTCGCCGCGCCGCGGCGGCGGATAGCTGTAGCGAAGGTTGGCGACCGTGAGGGCGCGCTCATCGCCCGCTTCGCCATCGGGCCCCGCGGTTTGTGCGGTGGCGTCGGGAGATGCGGAGGTGACTGACATGGCGTCAATGCGCGGCCGGGTCGGCGGCGTCCTGGGCATGAGACTCGGCGGGCGCCGCGTGGAGGTGATGGTCGGCGTCGCGGGGCTGAAGCACGCGGTTCTGGGCCTGCGGCTTGAGCGTCAGGGTATCCGACAACGGCGTGAACACGCCGAGGAACGCGAAGAAGAACGGAATGATCGCCAGAGCGACCACGAGCTGGTGTTCGAATTTTAGGTGCATGAAGTAAATCATCACGATGGCCGCCTTGGGCAGCGTGAACAACAGGATCAACAGGACAATCACATACTTGGGCACGAACGGTTGGGCGTAGTGCACGCCGGTGTAGTGCCATATCTCGTAGAGCAGCACCTCGGCGGCGGTCAGCGCGAGCAGGGCGAAGAACAGCCAGCTCAGCGGCACGCGCGGATGGTGGGGCGACGTTGAGGTCGTGGCGGCAGAGCGGGCCATGGCGCAGCCTCCGGGAGGAGTCAGATGAGGTAAACGATGGCGAATAGGATGATCCACACCAGATCGACGAAATGCCAGTACAGACCGGCATATTCAACCGCCGCGTGATGCCGGGGCCCGAAGGCGCCGCGCTGGGCCCTGATCGAAAGCACCAGCAGCACCAGTACGCCGACGAACACGTGCAGACCGTGGAAGCTGGTCATCGCATAGAAGCAACTGCCGAACAGGTCCGCATCCGGCCGTACGCCGTGGGCGAAGAGTTCGAAATACTCATACACCTGCACCCCGACGAAGGTGGCCCCGAAAAGCGTGGTCAGCCACAGGCCCAGACGGCCTTGCTTCTGGTTGCCGTCCTGCAGACCCTGAAGACCCCAGACCAGCGTGACCGACGAACAGATGAGCAGGAAAGTGTTGGCGGCGGTCAGGGGGACATTGAGTCGCTGCGCGGGGTCAGGCCACCAGTCCTGGCCGAAGCGTAGGACGATGTATGCTCCGATCAGACCGGTGAAGAACATCACCTCGCTGCCCAGGAACAGCCACGTGGCGATCTTGCCGTTGGGCACCTGTAGATTCAGCACCGTGCCATGAGCCTTGAGCGGCTGGTCGTGACCAGTGGTGTGGGCCGCGGGGTGCGGCGGGGTGTTCATGGGCGTTGCGAGGGTTGCGCTCGACATCCGGCATCCTCTCCAGAGCAGTATGCGCCTTCGTGTTGCTGCGGCGGCCGCGGCCATACGGTCATGCGGCGTCTTAGACCTTGTCGATCACCAGCGCCGCCAGCACCAGCGGCAGATAGATCAGCGATGCGAAGAACGTCAGTCGGGCGTGGAGCCTTTCGCGCCGCAGCACCAGCAGCACGGCGCAGGCCATGAAGCCCAGGCCGCAGGCCATCGCTACGGCCGCGTAGGTCGCGCCGCTGTAGCCGTGGACCGTCGGCAGCAGCGACACAGGGATCAGCAGCAGGCACCACAACAGCATCTGTGCGAAGGTGACGCGGCCGCTGGGATCGGTCACCGGCAACATCGGGAATCCACCGCGGGCGTAGTCCTCGCGGTAGAGCCATGCGATGGCCAGAAAGTGGGGAACCTGCCAGATGAACATGATGGCGAACACCAACCAGCCCGCCAGGCCAAGCTGACCGGTCGCGGCGGCGTAACCGATGACCGGCGGCAGGGCGCCGGGGACGGCCCCGACGATCAGGCTGGTGCTGTGCAGCCGCTTCATGGGGGTGTAGATCAGGACGTAGCTGAAGATGGTGGCGGTGGCGACGGCGGCGGCGGCGGCGGTCGTGAGCAGCGCCAACAGTCCCACGCCCAGGGCGCCCAAGACCAGCCCCAGCAGCATCGCACGGCGCATTGACATGCGGCCGGCCGGGATCGGGCGGTGGCGTGTGCGATGCATGCGGCCGTCGGTGTCGCGCTCGTATACCTGGTTGAGCGTGGATGCACCCATGCACGCCAGAGCGGTGCCGGCCAGGGCGGCCACGGCGGTCAACCAGCCGCTGCTCAGTGACGCGGAGCCGCGCATGCCGAGGAGGTAGCCGATGCCGGCCGTGATCACGACCATGAGTGTGATGCGGACCTTTGTCAGTTCGGCAAGATCGGTTAGCAGTTGGCGTGCGTCGGCTGTCCGCTCGCACGCGGCGTGGTCGAGCAGGGTCTCGGCCTGTGGGGAAAACTGACTCATGCCGGGGAGGTCTCCAAGGTCGCGCGGGTCGTGGCGTTCGCGGTCTTGATGCTGCCGGGCAGCAGCCGCCAGGCGCGGACGGTGAGCAAAAATGCGGTGGCGAGGATCGCGGCCCCGATCACCTGATGGGCAGTGGCGATATCCGCCTGGGCGCGCATCTGGGCGGACCAGATGATTGAGGCTCCCAGACCCAGTTGCACGATCAGCAACATCGCCAACGCCAGAGCCGGTCGGCGCAGTCGCGTTGGCGATGCCGCGTGATCCGAACTTCGCGTCACCGCCGCCAGTCCGGCAACGGTCACCGCAAGGACGATCACGGCGCCCAGTCGATGGGCGAAATGGAGGGCAACCTGTACGGGTGTGGCGTAGGCGTCGGGCTGCTGATCGTAGGGCAGCAGGCGGTTGGTCGCATCGATGATCGCTTGCTGCTGGAGAGGCGGCACCAGACTGCCGAAGCTCGCGGGGAAGTCGGGGATCGCGGCGGTTGCGTTGGTGTGCCGTACGAGTACGCCGAGGACCAGTTGAAGCAGGAGGACACCGAGCAGCACCGCACAGGCTCGGCGGGTGCGGGCGGCGTCGACCGCGGACACGGCATTCGTGGTGGCGGGCTCGAACGGGGCGGTCCACCATCGACTGGTGGCGGCGGCGATCAGCACCGTCACGCACAGGAAGACCTGTCCCGTGATCCCATGGGCCATCGCCAGAGAAAGCGCTCCCGACGGAGTGGCCGGATGCCAGATCACGCGCAGGCCCCCGAGCACGCCTTGGAAGATCACCAGCGCCAGGGCTGCGACGCCCAGCCACCGCAACCAGCGTCGCGATGCGGCGTCACGCGAGGCGGCCCACAACCAGACAGCCGCGAGGATCGTGAGCACGCCCACGAAGCTGCCTTTGAGCCGGTGGGAGTGTTCCAGAAACGCTCCGCCTTTGAACAGCCACAGATCCCACGGCACGCCGAACATGTTGTAGCCGTAGGTCGTCGGCCAGTCGGGCACCGACAGGCCTGCGTCGTGGCTGGTGACCGAGCCGCCCAGAGCGACGAGCAGGAATGTGGCAATCACCAGCAGCACCGCCAGACGATGAAGCCAGGGACGGTGGGGCGGACATACCCGGTCAGGCGCTGGGGTGGTCGTGGGCATACTCTTCACCGTGATTCGTGATGCACAGCCGGTCGCCAATCTCAATGCGTCGGTTCCACCACGCCATCGGGCAGCGCCCGCGGCTGGGGCAGATAATCCTCCTCGGCCACGGGTGAGTTGAACTCGTATGGGCCGCGGTACACATGGGGAATCTTAGCGAAGTTGTCGTGGGGCGGCGGCGAGGTGGTGGCCCACTCGATGCTGTTGGCGTGCCACGGATTGTCGTCCACGGGGTATCCAAAACGGTCTCGCGGCCTCGCGGCCAGCAGAAACAGCAGGCCTGGGACGGCTGTGAGGGCCAGCAACACCCAGCGCCACTGGTAACCGCTGGTCATGCCCAGCCACAGATACGCATCGGGCTTGAGCAGCAGCGGCATAAGGAAAGCCGGCAGGAAGACGATCCACAGCAGCCGCTGACACAGGGCCGGGAGTCGCAGCTTGCCTCCGATGGTCCAGATGGCGAACACCGCGACGGTCGCGGCGACAGCGTAGGCCAGTCCTGCGGCCAGCATGACGCCCCAGATCTTCACGAACTTCACCGGGTCGTCGCCGCTCCAGAACTCGGCCTGGAAGATGTTGTGGGCGGTGCGCAGCGGCTGAGCCCAATCACTGTGGTACAGCTTGCCCAGCGCCATGGGCAGGCCCCCCAGGCAGACGAACACAACGGTGATGGCCCGTCCCAGCTTGCGCGGCAGGCTGACGAAGAAATTGTAGAGGAAAGGAAGCTGGGCCATCCCGAGCATCATCGCGCTGATGGTCATGAATACGTTCAGCGGCTGGAGATGCTCCAGCGTCGGATATTCGAGAATCGAGGCGTAGCGACGCGGATGTCCTCCCAGTCCGAGGATGTGCATCAAGAAGAACGTGCCGTTGAAGGCGATGATCGACATGATGAAGTGGATCACGCCCCAGCGCTGGTTCATCTGCCGGCCGAACATCTTGGGAAACCAGTGGTAGATCCCGGCGAAGATGGCGAAAATCGAGCCGCCGAAAAGCACGTAGTGAATGTGGGCGACGATGAAGTAGGTGTCGTGCAGGGGTATGTCGATGGGTGCCGAAGCCATGAAGATGCCCGACAATCCGCCGATGACGAACATGCTCACGAAGCCAAGGGCGTTGAGCATGGCGGGAGTGAAGTGGATGTTGCCGCCCCAAAGCGTGCCCAGCCAGTTGAAAGTCTTGATGGCCGAGGGTACGGCGATCATGATCGTCGCGGCCATGAAGGTCGTGCCCAGCGTCGGGTTCATGCCGCTCTGGAACATGTGGTGGCCCCAGACGATGAAGCCCAGGCCTGAGATCGCCATCATGGCGAAGACCATCGGCTTGTAGCCGAAGATCGGTTTGCGGGCGTGGACGGCCAGAACGTCGCTGACCAGGCCCATGCCCGGCAGAATCATGATGTATACGGCTGGGTGCGAATAAAACCAGAACAGGTGCTGCCACAGCAGGGGCTGGCCGCCGCCGTCGGGCAGGAAGAAAGTCGTTCCCAGCAGGCGGTCCATCGACAGCAACACCATCGCGGCCGTGAGCATCGGCGTGGCGAAGAGGGCGAGCGTGGCGGTGATGAGAATCGACCAGACCGTCAACGGCATGCGGAACAAGGTCATGCCGGGGGCGCGCATGTTGATGGTGGTGGTGATGTAATTGAGCGCACCGACGACCGAAGAGAAACCGATCAGGCCGACGGCCAGCACCCACAGCGTGGTGCCCGCGCCAACAAAATGCTGGGCTTCGCTGAGGGTGGGGTACATCGTCCAGCCGCCGCCCGCCGCGCCGCCGTCGACCCAGAAGCTGACCACCAGCATCAGGGCCGCGGGCATCGCGATCCAGAATGACAGGGCATTGAGCTTGGGGAACGCCATGTCGCGGGCCCCGATCATCAACGGCACCAGGAAATTGCCGAACGCCCCAACCAGCATCGGGATGATGACCAGGAAAATCATCACCGACGCATGCATGGTGAAGAGCGTCAGGTAGGCGTCGGTGGTGAGGGCGTTTTTCTGGTAGTCCAAGGCCGTGGCGGGCAGGGCGAGGCCCTGCCCGGCGGCGACACTCGTCGGCTGTACCCCGTCAACGCCATTGCCGAGGGTCTGCTGCGGCACATCCACCCATACGTGGGCTGCATCGGTGCGAACAGGCAGCACAACCTGACCGCGCAAAGTATCGATCACACCGTCGGGTCGCAGCACCGTGCGCCCTGTAATGACCCGCTCGATGGTCGCCCCATCGTCGAGTTGCAGGTGTACGGTCACGCCGCGGTTGACGCGCACCTGCTGGGCGACGTAGCTGTAGTCGGCCTGGGCGTGTGCGGGCTCGATGACCGCCTCGCGTGGCACGGAAAGTTCGCGTTCGCCGCCGCCGTTCTTCTCGGCGACGAGTGTGCCCGCAGGCAGCGTGATCGGCAGTTGATTGTCTGCAAATCCGACGAAACGGGCTGACGTCCCGCGCGGCAGCGTGCGGCCGTCGAGGGAGATATCGGTCTTCAGCGTCAGTTCGTGGCCGGGCTTCCACAGGGCGAGGTTGGCTTCCGGGGCCGTATTGGTCATCGTCCCGGGCAGCAACGCGGTGAAAGGGACGTCCTGCTGCGGCCAGGCGAGCTGGTAGCGCACGCCCAGGGCCAGCAGACCGCCGATGACCACGAAGAACAGAGACGAGAACATGAACTGGATGCCGATGACCTTGTGATCGGTCGAGAAGACATAGCGCCGCAGAAAGCTGCTCGGGGCGTGATGGACTTCGTGACCGCTGTGGCCGTGGTCGTCGTGGGATTCGTTCATGCGTTGGGTCTGCCTGATAGGTTCGGCCCGCGCCGAATGGGCGGGCGCACGCGGTTCATGACGACGGCGGCGCCATCGGCCGCGTCCGATAGATCAGTAGTACGCATCCTCGCCAGCCGGCACGAGGTAGGACGCTTCCTCTTCGAGAAACGCCTGATAGTCCGCGTCGCTGACGACGAACAACTGGCCTCGCATCTTGTAGTGACCCTGGCCGCAGAGTTCGGCGCAGACGATGTCGAACGGTTTATCGCGTCCATCGGCGGTGCGGCCGATCACCTCGCCACTGGTCTGGTGCGCCTGCAGCCACACCCGTGCGATCAGGCCCGGCACCGCGTCCTGCTTGATGCGGAAGTTGGGCAGATAGAAGCTGTGTATGACGTCCTTGCTTGTGAGCCTGATGCGTACCTGCCGATGGACGGGAATGACCATACGCTGGGTCACCAGGTCGTCGGCCGCATCCAGGTCGGAGCGGTCCAGACCGATCTGTTCGGCCGGATCGGCGCTGCGGTTGTCGATCAGATCGCGCTTGCGCGGCCCGAATCGGCCGTCAGCACCGGGATAGTGAAAGTTCCACAGGAACTGCTGGGCGACGATCTCCACTTCGATCGGCGTCGAAGCGGCGGCGGCCGATGCAGGCCCCGCGGCGATGGATGTGACGCCGGCGATCATGGCAGATTCGCTCGGCAACTGCTTGATCTGCGTCCACGTGGCCTGGCTTCCCGCGGCCGTCACCGCCAGGATCAGTGCCGGCACAATGGTCCACGCCAGCTCGAGCCGGTTGTTGCCGTGAATGAATGTGGCCGCTCGCCCCGGCTTGGCGCGATAACGCACGAGGAACCAGATCAGCAGGATGAACACCGCGGCGCCCACCACGCCGGTCATCCATAGCACGACGTAGAACAGCCGATCCACCATCGCGCCGAAACTCGAGACATTCTGTGGCAGCCAGAAAGACGTGCGACCGACGGATTCGCGCGCCGCCGCTGCGCCGGTGCTTAGCCAACCGATCAGCAGGGCGGGCATGACCAGGACGATCCAGCGACACGGGCTGGGCCATCCGCGCCTCAGGGCGGCGAAGGCCGGCCTGGTGGGCTCACAATCACATGGCATGGCAGAGATTCCTGGTGCAGCGGTTGCGTCGCGTCGGTCAGTCGCGTGCGGGCGGCTGATAGGTGAACGCCACTTCTTTTGTCTCGCCCTCGCCCACCGTGACGGCAACCGTCGGCGTCACGGCGGTGAACTTGTCGAATTCATGCCAGACGCTGATTTCATACTGACCCGCCGGCAGACCGCTCAGCTCGAATGAACCATCCTCGCCAGTGACCCCGAAAAACGGATGAGCAAGCACGTGCAGGTAGGCGCCCATCCACGGATGCACGTCGCACTTCAGGCCCACGCCGATCTCGGGTTTGCTGAGTTTCTTCTGAAGGATCATGCCCTTGACCGGCATGCTCTCGTTAAAGGCGCCGTTGTTGGCGCTGGTCATCTTCACATTGTGCAGCGTGCTGTCGTTGTTGAGAATGTCCAGCGGCTGGCCCGCCTGCAACGCCAGCACGTGGGGAACATACACGCAGCCATGCTGGTCGATCTCCACCGCCGTGGCGGGAGCCTCATAAGTTGTGTCTTCGAGGCCCTTGCTCACATACACGAGCACGTTGACCAGGGCCGCGGCGCCGTCCTCGAGCTCATTGCCGAAGACAAACAGTTCTCGCTGCGCTTCCGCCTTGCCGTTGTAGAAATCGGCGCAGTACTGGTCGGCATTCATGCGGATCGGCCGGCGCTCGGCGCGACGGCCTTCAAACTTGACCACGCCCTTGACCGTGCCGCCATCGGCAAACGTTGAACCAGCCAGTCCCATGCTGAGCACCAGTCCGGCGATCAGCATCCGGCGAATGGCGGAAGTACCCCACGGAGTCGTACCCGTCGTCCATGTGTCGAACATCTGTGTAATTCCCTTTCAATATGGCGGAGACTCGATCGCAGATCATCGCGGCAGCGGCTGCAGCATACGACTTTGCCGAGGCGGCCATAGCGAAAGCCGTCCCATAGAACAGAGGGCCGTTGGGCATGCCAATGGCTCGAAGGCCGAGCCAGCAACCGCGACGATCCGAGGATTGTAGCGTCCAAAGAACAAGACACAAAGGTAGTTGCAACGATACCAATATGTCGGAAGATGGGTATGACTGAAGATAAAACACTATGTTAAGCGGCGAGAGTCGGCGGGCTGCCCTCGCTGGCCGTTGTCTATCGGTCCACGGCGCTCATTGCGGCGTAAGCGTCATATCCAGGCGGTGCGACGTCTCGGGCGCGATCGATAGGCGCTGACGCTGGGGTGGGACGCGCCCGCTCTCGTGCCACGCTTCGATCACGTAATCACCGGGCGGCAAGCCGTGGATCTCGTACCGCCCGGCCGCGTCGGTGACCGCGAAGAAGGGGTGGGGCAGCACGTGCAGATAGGCCCCCATCCACGGATGCACGTCGCACTTGAGCCCGATGCCCAGCTCCGGTGAACTGAGCGTCTTGCGCAGCTCCATACCCTTGACCGGCATGCTTTCGTTGAACGCGCCGTTGCGGCTGCTGCTCATCTTCACGTTATGGAGGGTGTTGTCACTGGTGACAATGCGCAGCGGCTGATCGGTCTGCATCGCGAGGACGTGGGGCACGTACATGCAGCCGATCTGGTCGATTTCTGCGACGTTTCCCGGCGTGGGCCACCGCTGCTCGGGCAGGCCCTCAACAATGTGCACCAGTACGTTGGCCACTTCGCCGCCCGCCCCGACCACCATCGCCTCAGAACGGGGCAGATCCTGGTGCTGCTGAACGCAGTATGCGTCGGCCTCCATGCGGACGGGTCGACGGACCGGCGGCGGCGCGCTGAAGAGCACACGCCCGACGACACGTGTCCGCTGTCCGTGGGTGGGTTCACCCTCATATGGAGTGGTCGGCTGCTCTTGCAGGGGCCCGCTGGCGCGTGGCTCGGTAAGGGGAGCGTCAGCACTGCTCGACGGGGGTGATACGGCGTCATTGGGATCGCTGGCTTTGTCAGCTGCGGGCGTCGACGAAGCGGCCTGCTCGTCGGATGCCGGCGCGCCATCCGCGTCGGCGCCGCGCGTTGCGGATATCGACGCGGGCTGCACGAGCGGGGTCAGTTCAATGGTGGTCTTCGCCACACCATGCAGGCGCTCGGCGCCGGGGGTGTAGTTGCGGTTGCCTGCCGCCCAGAGGAAGCCCATAAGCACTTTACGCTGGTCGGCGCCTTCACTGCCATACATCGCGTCCACTTGGCGGCGGTAGGACTCGGGATAGTTGGCGAAAGCCGAGTGGCCGCCGGGGAACCACTGGGGCATCGCCGTGCCCGGCTGGATCGTGGCCGGCTCCTGCAACCAGGCATCGACCCAGTTCCACTGCAGACGTCGAGCGACCAGGTTCAGATTCGGCGCACTGTGGCGGTAGACCATGATGCCCAGTTCATCGACGCTTCGTGGCTGAGTTCCCGCGCTGTCGGTTGCGTCGTCGTCGTAGGCGGCATCTTCGCCATAGTTGTCTTCGCTTTCACCGTGGGGATCGTCCTGCGCGGCCGCGTCGTCGTGCGGGCTATCGGCATAAGGGTCATCCCCGTAGAGATCGTCGTATCCGTCGCCGTCATCCGCGCCGCTCTGCGCGACGTCAGCTTCGGGGTGGTCCAGCTTCCACAGGTCGATGAGTGTCCGCTCGTCACCGAGTACGTGGCACTGGATGCATCGCAGCTCGCCAAACAGGGCCTGGCCGCGGGCGAACTGTTCGGGCGTCAGGTCGATGGTCGGCGCATAAGGGAAGGGATACTGGGCGTCGTAGAGGGAGGCCAGGAAGCGGGCGTCGCGCACCACGCGCTCCCATGTCGCGCGACGCTGCGCGCGATCCGTGCGGCGTGGCGAGAACTCCCATGACTTGGCCAAATCGAAACGCAGGGCGAAGTCATGCAGCGTCGTCAGAGCCGCGGCGATCGCCTCGCGTTCAAACCAGTCGCTGTCCGGCGCCTGGCGGATGGTCTGGTCGACGACGGCCAGGGCGTCGCGCAGTGTTTGGGCCTCGCGACGGCTCCAGCCGGCGAAATACTCGGCCAGCTTCACCTCATGGCCGTCTTTGAAGGCAAAGCTTGGCATGCGCACCTGCAGCCAGGGTCGTATGGGGTGTACGTTGTTGAGAAAGTGCGTCAACCACTGGGGCTGGGTCTTGGCGGCTTGGCCGACCAGACGCGGCGGCGCGGTGTTCAACTGGTCGTAGTTGTATGTGCCGTCGGGGTTGGTCACATCGTAGAACTGTTGAATGTGGACGCTGTTGCCTTCAATGTTGTGGCAACCGTAGCAGTTGTAGAGCGTGGCGATCTGCCGGCCGCGGGCGATGCGCAGCGTCGACTCATCGCGCACCATCAGACTCTCATCGACCAAAGGTGGCCGGATGGCCGTGACATACGTCACCAAGGCCCGCACCTGCTGGTCGGTGAGGAAGAACTTGGGCATCTTGAGTTTGTCATACGGCCGGCCCACGTCGATGGACGTCTGGGTTTCACCGACGGGATCATCGTCGGCCGCCAGCTGCGGGAAGCGACCGCGGTCGTAGACGCGGGGGTTGTGCAGCTTGTGATACAGGAACGGCCGTCGCTCCAGGTCCATGTGTTCCCATGCCAGCAGCACCTTGTGCGTTGCGTCGCTGGCGGTCTCAACGTCGTAGATCATCTGGCCGATCTGAGGCGCCCCGGCGTCCAATCCTTCATGCCCCACCTTCCAGACCGAAAGCGGCTGCCGTCGCTGCGGGTCAAAGGCGTGGTCGAAGTAGCCGAAGTCGAGCTTGTGCGGATCTTTGATGCCCCAGTCGTCCAGGTTGGTGCAGGCCGACACGGCTTGTTCGAAACCATTGATGGTGTGGCAACCGCTGCATCCATAGTGAGCGATCATCTTCTGGCCCAGGAAGGTCAGACGCTGGTCGGTCGGCCAGTCGGCAATTTCCTCGCGCGCCAGTTGCGGCGTGGTGCGGCCGGATTGAAGGGTGACGATCAGCTCTTCGAGCATCCGTTCGCCGTCGTGGCTGAGGGTGAAGTCGCCTGGACGCCAGTCCTCACGTTGCAGCGAGAGCAGGTAGGCGGATAGATCGACCGCCTCGGCTTCGGTGAGGCGAAGGTCGGGCATGATCGTGTCGACGGCGTAGTGCCGGGGGTTGCGCAGCCAGTCGTAAAGCCACACGCGGGCCTGGGCTTCGGTGCGGCCGGTCCGCAGCTTGGTTCCCACGGCTGACAGCTCGGGACCGGTCTGGTCGATCTTGTCCGCCAGATGTTCGAGGGCGTACCACTGTCGCTGATTGAAGGACATGCCTTCGTAACGCCGGGCGGCGGCGGTCTGGTCCAGACCTTCGCGCTCGACCAGGTCGTCGACGATCAACTCCCGGCCATGCTCGGCCATATTCGTGTGACACGCCAGGCACCCTACGCTGTTGAACAGGGCGCGGCCGCGTCGTGCATCACCGGCATCGGCTAGGGACGCGGGGACAGGCTCGGGTTCATAGGCCGGGGCCGACGGCGCCGGCGGGGTGGTGAGCAGGTAATGCGTCATCGCCGCAACCTCGGTGCGCGTGCGCAGCAGGTCGGTAGGCGACGAGTTGTTCTCGAGCATGAAGTAGTGCGGCATGCGCGCCAGCGGTCGAAAACCCTTGGGCGACCAGATCCAACTGGCAATCATCTCCTGCGACAGCTTGTCGGAAAGATGAACGAGGCTGGGCCCGATCTTGCGGATGTCCAGATCGTCATCGAGGCTGCTCACGGCGTGGCAGTTAACGCAGCCGACCTGCGCGAAGAGTTGGCGGCCTTCAAAAAGACGCGGCGCGTCCTGCTGGAGGTCGAAGATCTCGGTGTGACACTTGTTGCAGCTCGACTCGATGTATTCCATCGCATGCATGGGTTTTTCCCAGTGCATGTAATGGATCGGGTGCCAACCGTACGTTTTCGCCCAGTAGTCGGACTGCCGTATGGCGAGGCGTGGCCGATCGGCGGTCGGGGGCTGGTAGATCGCCGCATCGCCATGCGGCTGGTGGCGCGGCGCGAAGGGTTCACCGTCGCCGCCGTTGAGATTGACATCGTGTTGGGAATAGACGGCGGTCCGGCTGTGCTCGGAGCCGTGCGGCATTTCCTGGCTGGCCGCCTCCGAAGCTTCGGAATTGGCGTCTGGGGTCGGTCTGGCGAGCATGCGCCGCAACTGCGAGGAACCGCCCACCTGGGAGATCAGCGGCTGCGGAACCGGTGTACCGCTGACGGCGTCGACCCAGATTTCCCGCGGGGTGTGCGCGGTGTGCTCGAACAGAGTCTCCTGGCCGGCCCCTTCGTGGCACACGGTGCAGCCCATTGAGCTGATCGCGTGCTTCGAATCGGGATCGACATACAGCTCCATGCGCGGGTGGCCCAACAAGACCGGGTTGGCGCTGAGCTGCGGCAGGTCGCGGTCGCCGCGCAGGGTGTTGTAGCGATCGACGGCGGCGAAACGGTACTGATCGACCAGGAGCTTGAAGTCGTCCTCGCCCAGAGCGCTCTGCACAATGTTTCGTAAGTCGCGCAGGTGCCATGTGATGGGCTCGACCCACTGCTGACGCGTGATGGCTGTGCCGTCGCCCAGGGGCACAGCGGCCTGATGGGTGGCGATGTCGGCCAACGCGGCCGACAGGCCCGGTTCGTCGGCGAGTTCGGCCATCGCCGCCCGCCGACGCATGCGATTGAGCGATTCCAGCAGGGAGCCGCGCGCCTCGTTCCGACGCTTGGTGAGGCCCAGTTGATCGATCGTCCGTTCCCAGAAGTCCAGCATCACCACGGGATGGGCCACGTCGCGCAGATCCTGCCCTTCAAGCTGGGCGATCTGACGTTCAATGAACAGCAGCAGGTTGCTGGGCTCATAGGCCGCGTCATCGATGTTCACATGGCATGTCTGGCAGCGGTCGATTGTTTCCGTGGTGACAAAATTGAGGTCGGTGCGCACCCCGGGGACGACGACCTGCTGCACTTTTTCGCTGGGGTTGAGCCAGTCGAGCAGCGGGGCGTTGCGTACCACGTCGGCCACCCGCGGCATGACGCCTCGTGGCCGCAGAGCCGCGAGTCTGTCCTGCAAGCCCGTTTCCTGGCGTGTGAGTTCATCGATGCGACGCTGCAGATGCAAAGCTGCTTCCTGGGCCGCCGCCATGGCGGCCTGGCGTTCGCTGATCTGAGCCTCGAGCGAGGCCAGGCGCGTGGCTTTCTGGTCATAGTCGCGCTGTTTGCGGGTCAACTCCGCGCGCAAAATGCGGACCTGTTCGGATGCCGGGCCATGCGTGAGCGAGGCTCGCTCGATCTGCTGGGTCAACGGGCCAAGCTCGCCCTTCACCGCGGCCGTGGGAAGGCGAAGCTTCTGGGCGTCGGCCTCCAGCGAGGCCAGTTCGTCCTGCAAGGCGGCGACGGTGGAGCGATCCACCTGGGCACGCAGGTCGGTCAACTCGCGCTGCAACCGCGCCAGGCCGGCGCGTTGGGCGGCTTCGGCGGCGGCATCGGCCGCGTCACGCACCAGGGCCACATCCCAGACGCGTCCTTCCCTCTGGTAAGTGCGCCAAGGCCTGGCGTGGTCCACCAGCACCAGCGCCAGCACGGCCAGCAGCAGCAGGATGGCGGCGGCGGCGAATGCCCGGTTGAGTTTGCGGATGTTCCACGACGTATCGGTCGGTGTCGGCATACGCCCCTCGCGACTAAAAACCAGCGGCCTAAGCGCGATGCCTGGGCCCGGGGAAGACTTGAGACAAAAAGGACTGATTTAAGTCCTTCGCGCAGCGGAAGTTGAAGAAAAGCACTGCCGCGGCGGCCCAGATTCTGACGCCTTCAGCCGGAGGATGCAACCATCCGAAGGCCGTCGACGCACTCGTGGGCCTTGCGTGTCGATTTCACATTGCGTCCAGCGGGATGGTCGATACACTTGAAGACCTGCATTAGCCCGGACGGCCTTCCAGCCGCCGTCGACCGAGGTAGACCAGCGAGACCGACATGCGACCCACCGCCGCCCCCAGCATCGCCAGGATTCGAATTGCGCAGACCTTCCGACGGTAGGGACGGCGATCGTTCGCTTTACGACGACCCACAACCCTGCCGATCGGCGGGGTTTTTTTGTGTCTTGCGGACGTGTTTGCCCGCCATGCCAATTGCCCCGATGATTCGGCCCAGTTGAGAAAGAGGCCCACGATGAGCCCTGACGCCCTCGAGCATCCAGACGACTCCCAAGCCCGACGCCCGGCAGGTCGCCGCATCGAGATCTACGACACCACCTTGCGCGACGGCACGCAGGGTGAAGGCGTCGCCTTCAGCCTTGTGGATAAGCTCAAAATTGTGCAGCAACTGGATGCCCTTGGTGTGGATTACATCGAGGGCGGCTATCCGCTGTCCAACCCCAAGGACGAAGCGTTCTTCCATGAGGTGCGCAAGCTCGCGTTGCGGCGGGCGAAAGTCTGCGCCTTCGGCATGACGCGGCGGCGCGGCGTGAGTGCGGCCGACGACCCGGGCATGCGGGCACTGATCGCCGCCCAGTCGCCAATCGTCACCATCGTCGGCAAGAGCTGGGATCTGCACGTTGACGAGGTGCTGCGCGTCAGCCGCGACGAGAACGTGGCGATGATTCGTGAGTCCGTGGCGTTCTGTCGCGCTGCCGGACGCGAAGTCTTCTATGACGCCGAACACCTGTTCGACGGCTACCGGGCCAACCCCGCGTACGCCCTCGCGACGCTGAAGGCGGCCGTGGAGGGCGGGGCCACGCGGCTGGTGCTCTGCGACACCAACGGCGGCTCGCTGCCGGGCTGGATCACACGGGTGGTCGGCGAGTTGCGTGCCGCCCTGGGCGGCGACGTGAGGCTAGGTATCCATCCGCACAACGACAGCGGGCTGGCGGTGGCCAACGCGCTGGCGGCTGTGGACGCTGGCGTGGTCCAGGTGCAGGGCACGATCAACGGCATCGGCGAGCGATGCGGCAATGTGGACCTGACGACGGTCGCGGCCAACCTGCGCCTGAAGATGAATCTCGACTGCTTGAATGGCGATTCGATGCAGCACCTGACCGAGACCAGCCGGTTCGTGTATGAACTGGCCAACATGGGGCTGGCGGCCAACCAGCCCTTTGTCGGTTCGTCGGCCTTCGCTCACAAGGGCGGCATGCACGTGCATGCCGTGCAACGCGTGGCCCACAGCTACGAGCACGTGAATCCGGAGGCGGTCGGCAACGAACGACGGATCCTCGTCAGCGAGTTGTCCGGTGCAAGCAATATCGCCGCCACGCTCGGACGCAAGTTCAAGGTGCTCGAAGACAAGGAGCTTCAGCGCAAGGTGCTGGGGCGCGTGCAGGATCTCGAGAATCAGGGCTACCAGTTTGAGGCGGCGACGGCCAGCTTCGAACTGCTGCTGCACGAGGCGCTGGGCACGTTGCCTCGCTTCTGGGATCTGGACCATTACCGCTGCGTGATCTTCAAGCAGGATCAGCAGGATTCCTCGACGGAGGCTATCGTGAAGCTACGTGTGGATGGACAGGTGGAGCACCGAGTGGCGGAGGGCGACGGTCCGGTCGATGCTCTCGTCGCCGCTCTGCGCAGGTGCCTGCGGTCGCACTATCCGCAGATCGACCATGTCCATCTGCGGGATTACAAGGTGCGGGTGGTCAACCCTCGGGCTGAAACGGCAGCGACGGTGCGTGTGATCTGTCAATTTGTGGTGGCTGACAATGGCCCGGCACCGGCGCGCGGCGACGTTGGTCGGTATTTCGCCACGGTGGGCGTCAATGAGAATATCGTCGACGCTTCATGGCAGGCGATCGCCGACGCGTTCACCTACCACCTGGTCGAAGCCTGTGCCAAGGCTCCCGTCGCGGCGACGACCTGAAGCCGTCGGACGGCGCTGCGACGGGGCAGGTTGAAACCCTCCGCCGCCGGCTTACAATGCTCGGCTCTGACCGGTGCACCGGTAGCTCAATTGGATAGAGCACCTGGCTACGGACCAGGAGGTTGGGGGTTCGAGCCCTCCCCGGTGTATGGCTTACGCACGGACGCCCGTCTGCAAAGACGGGCGTTTTCGTTGCGCGAACCGCGGCCATCAGCGGTCGGGATGGGCCACACGCGGCAGGTCGCGGAGAGCCCGCTCCAGCACCGGGTAGTGAGCCTCGCTGGGCGACATGTAGAGCGCCTGGGTCAGCGGCGTGACGTCGCCGGTCGCCAGCCAGCGGGCGATGAGGCGGCGCTGCGCGGCGATCATGCGGTTGCGGGCGAAAAGCCAGTCGGGCGGCTGGGGCACGGTCTGCGGCTCCAGGCGGCCGCCGCGGACCCGGGTCGGCGCTTCGACCCACGCGTCGGCCGGCTGGCAGGGGTTGGCTGAACCGTTCTCGCATTGCAGGCTGATCGGCCCGGTCACCGGCCCGCAGTCGCCGCCCGCCAGGCCGATGACCAGTCCCGCCAGCGACGGACCGACGTTGGCGTACATGAAAGGCGGCATGCCGTAAGGATGTTTCATCGAGTCGAAGCGCGGCAGCATCTGTCCACTGGCCAGGGCCCCCTGAAGATGGTCCTCGTCGAGGTCGCGACGCGTTTGCCCGGTCGGCAGCATGCGCCGGGCCCAGTCCTCCCGATCGGTGGCCAGTTCTTCCCAGTCGGGGGCGATGAACGGCCAGGCGTGGAAGTTCTGACTCGGCATCCAGCCCAGACGTCGAATCACGGTCAGGAACCATTCGTGGCCGAAGTGCCAGTCGCGCCGCCGCGGCAAATCGTCGATGACCTCCAGCATGGCCGTCACGCCGTCGCGCCCGTCGAGAGTGCAGCGCGTCACCCAACCGTTGTGGTTGCCGCCGATGAATTGCAGTTGGACCCTGTCCCACGGCACCTGAAAGTAGTAGCTCAGAAAATATCGCAGATTGGGCACCTCGACGCAGATGCCGTGCGACTTGAGGCCGAAGGCGTCGGCGATGGCGGGCGGCAGTGTGTCGGTGGGATTGACCAGACAGGTGAATGTGGCGTCGGGAGCGGCGTGTTGTTTGGCCAGCGCGGCGAAGCGCGAGACGATCGGCCAGTTGACCGCGCCGTCCGCGGCCGTCCACAGGCCGGTCTCGTGCTGAACTTGACTGTAGCCTTCGATAAGCTGCCCGAATAGACGCCCCGTCTGCTGGCGGATGCCGATCGAGTAGAGCACCCAGTGCGCGCCGTCGATGGCGTGAATGTTGTCATCGGTGGCGATCGCCGTGATGGGCAGCCCCGTCGTGTTGGCGACGATGGCCGCATAGCGGGCCATCTCCTGGGCCCGCTTCACGTCCAGGTCCAGCAGGCGCAGCTCGATGGGCCGGCTCAGATCGCGGACAGCGTCGGCGCAGTCAGCCAGCCCGTGCAGCAGCGTCACGACAAAGCGCGATCCGCCGCCGAGGTAAGCGATACGAAAAGTTTCCCGTTCGCTCATGTCGCACCTTTCGCGTGTTCTATTGCGCCCGCATGCCCACCGCCACGAGCCGGTCGCCGCCGGCGGTGAAGCCGACGTCGGGCACCAGGGCCGCTTCACCGCCGCAGAAGCAGCCGAACAGTTCGCCCTTTTCGTCGCCTCTGAAGAAGTGGCGGATCATGCCCGCGGTCAGCATGGCCGGATCCATCACCTTGGAGTCCCGCAGCCGCGTCACGCAGGAGAACGCGATCATCGCCTGCGGCGGGCCGCCGAGTCGTTCAATTAATCGGCCGGCGACGTCGGCGGTGTGTCGGTCGATGCTCGCCGCGTCCGATTTGTTGACGCACTCGCCGCCGAAGACGGCAAAGTCAAAGTCGCTGCCGCAGATCGTTACCGCCAGACGGCCGTTGACGGTTGGCCCGGCAGCGCCGGTGCGGTCGTGCATCTCAAAGCCGTCGCAGTAGATGTAGTCAGTCATGTGCCCGACACCGGCGATCATCGAGGTTTTGGGCGCGAAGTCCTGCTTCATGCCCTCGACGTAAGTGACGTGGTAATCGTTGTGCAGCGCGCCCATGAGGACGATGAAGCCCGGCTTGGGCAGCACGGGCGGCAGCAGGCGGCCCGTGTACTGGCCGTGCAGGCGGCAGGTCTGACGCTGGATCTTCTCGCGGTAGATGGTTTCCCAGCCCAGGGGGTGGCCTTCGCGGGCCAGGCGCAGCGTGTTGTCGCCTGGGGCCGATGCGTGGAAGTAGCCGGCGTCAGCATAACCGTCGACTTCCAGGTCCGACCCCGTGAGCCCCATGACCATGAACGACGAATCGCCGTCCTTCAGATCGCGGCCCCATGTGATGCCATACACGCCCGCGCCGCCGGTGCCATAAACCTTCGCCCCGCCCGCGTGATCCTTGATGGTCCGGCCGATGGCGTCGGCCATGTGAAACTTGTCCGGCTGATCGTGCGGGATGACGAAGTCTTTGACGCGCTCGATGAAGAGGACCGCCTTGGGCGTCTTCTTCGCGGCCCTGAACTTCACCATCATGGCTTCGGTTGCCGCGGCGGCCGCGACCGTGACCTCCGTTGAGTTGGAGAAGCCCGTGGCGGCGAAAAATGACTTGCTGGCGTCCATGTCATCGTCCTCGGGGCGTCAGGCGGTTGCGTGAAACGACCGGGGGCGCGGTCACCGCTTCATGCGGCCGCGGCGGTTGGGGAGCGAGGGGAACTTCGCGTGCGGCTCGGCCTGGTACCAGTAGACGACCGACGCCAGGTCATCCGTGAGCGGCTCATACGCGCCGCCAGCCCACCAGCCAAGAGCTTGGATGGTGACTTTCAGATCCTTTTCGAATCGGATCGGGTCAAGCACGTGCCAGCGGTACAAGCCATGCTTCGGCACGCAGCCTTCCTGTTTGAAGTGCAGAGGGTAGCCCAGGAACGGTCCGCTGTAGGTATCACCGAAGCACCAGGCACCGCCGAAGTAGTCCTCGGTGCCCGTGCCGCAGAGGGTGGGGTTCTGCTTGTCGCCATCCATATAGAACTTGATCTCACCCTCGCCCCACCAACCGTCGGAAAACTGGCTCCAGGCGATGTAGGTGCCGACGTAATGCCCCTGGCCTTTGATGCCGTCGACCAGCACGTGCTCAGGGTATTCGCGCGTGGTCATCGAGCGGCGGTACTGGGCGTGGAAGTAGCCGACCTCAGCGGGTACTTCGGTGAGGGCGTAGCTGATCTGATAGAAGAACCCGCCCTGGGCCTCGTGGCCGTCGAACTGCACTTCGATGCGGCAATGCTTGCGGAAGGGCATCGGCCAGTAGCAGTTGAAGCCGCCCGCCGGGTTCACCGCCACGGGAATGCTGACGATTTTGGTGCGGAGGTTGTGGCCGGAGGCGAAGAACTCGCCCAGCGGCGCTTCGATCGAGGGAGTTTTTTCACTATCCCAATAGAAGCGGATGACGATGTCGGTCCAGCTCTTGGGATCCACGGTGATCCAGATGTGCTGGATGATGCCCGGGCCCTTGATGTCGGCCAGCGTCGTCGTGCTGCCCGGTTCGAGGCTGATGCAAGGACGGACCTTCCATCCCTTGCCCAGCTCGCGGGCCGCGCCCTTGCCATTGGGGTCAGCCTTCGCGCCGCCGCCCTTGGCGCCGTCGGGGTTCTCCGCGCTGATGCTGCGGGTCTGGGCTTTGGACAGGAGGGGCAGCGAGCCGAGGCCGAGGTTCAGGCCGGTGGCGTCGAACATGGCGGGCGTCTCCGGGAATGTGTTGCGCATTGTGCAGGATGACGAGGTTGCACCGACGGCGCGCCAAGGTAACGATCCAGGCGGACTTTGCCATCAGACGCAGGACTGTCGGCTGGCGGTGTGAAGCGGCCTTTTTGCCCTGTCCCGGGCCCGGCGGCTATATTGACCGCCCCGGCTGTCATGCCGCGCCGCGTCGGGGCGCATGCAGTCTGACCTGCTTTTGGATCGACCCTAAGGGGCTTGTCGCCGTGGATTTTCGTGCCAACCTGATCAATGGCCAATGGTGCGAGGCTTCCTCGGGCAAGCGCCGCGCGAACGTCAGCCCGGCGGATCGCGGGCAGGTGATCTGCCAGACGCCCGATTCCGAGCCGGCCGACGTGAAGCGCGCCATCGATGCGGCCTCCAAGGCGCTGCCTGCGTGGTCGGCGCTGCCGCCTCAGAAGCGCGGGGCCATACTTCTGCGGGCGTCGGAGATTCTCAACAGCCGGCTTGACGACGCGACGCAGCTGCTCGCACGCGAAATGGGCAAATCGCTGCGCGAAGCGCGGGGTGAGGTCACGCGCAGCGTTGATCTGTTGCGATATTACGCTGGCTGGGGCTGGCGGCTGGCGGGCGAGCTGGTCGCCTCCGACGCGCCCAACGAGATCATTTACACGATGCCCGTGCCGCTGGGGGTGGTCACGCTCATCACGCCGTGGAATTTCCCGTCGGCCATTCCCGTATGGAAAATGGCCCCGGCCCTGGTCACGGGCAACACGGTGGTCCTCAAGCCCGCCAACCCCGCGCCGGCTTCAAGTCACATCGTTGCCCAGTGTCTACAAGAGGCCGGCCTGCCCGCGGGCGTGCTGAACGTCGTGATGGGCGGGGGGCGCAGCCTCGGTGACGCGCTGACGCTCGACCCACGTGTCAAAGCGATCTCGTTCACCGGCTCATGCGGCGTGGGCAACCACATCTTCAAAACCGCCGGCGGCCCGCAGCGACGTATCGGGTTGGAGATGGGCGGCAAGAACCCGCTGGTGGTGATGCCCGACGCCGACCTCGACGCGGCAGTGCGCATCGCTGTCGCCGGGGCCATGCTTTCCACCGGCCAGAAGTGCACCGCCACCAGCCGCGTCGTCGTGCATGACGCTGTGCTCCTGCCCTTTACCGCCAGACTGCTCGATGCGGTGCGGTCGCTGAAGGTCGGCAACCCGCTGGAGGAAAGCACCGACATCGGGCCGGTGGTCGACGAAAGCCAGCTTGCGACGATCCTCGAGTACATCCGCATCGGCCGCGATGAAGACAAGGCCACGCTCGCCGCAGGCGGCCGGCATCTGACCCACGGCGAGTATGCCAAAGGTTTCTACATCGAGCCGACCGTCTTCACCAACGTGGTCAACTCCATGCGCATCGCCCAGGAGGAAATCTTCGGGCCGGTGCTGGCGGTGCTGCGCTGCGGCGGTCTTGATGAGGCGATCGATTTATGCAATGACGTGGCATTCGGCCTGTCGGCCGGCATCTGCACCCGGGATATGGCCACGGCCTGGGCGTTCGTCAGCCGCATCGAAGTTGGGCTGGTGCACGTGAACAATCCCACGGCCGGCGCCCAGGTGCATGTGCCTTTCGGCGGATCGAAGGCCTCCAGCAGCGGCGATCGGGAAATGGGGCGGGGCGGGATCGACTTCTTCACCCAGATCAAAACCGTGTATCACACGATGGGTAATCCGTGATCGGGCGCGGTGACCTTCCATCGTTCATGACGGATGGCAGACATGAATCCCAAGACCACCGCGATTCTATTCATCGAGTTTCAAAATGAGTTCGTCCGTCCCGGCGGACAGTGTTTCAATCTCGTCCGTGACGAAATGGTCCGCCAGCACACGTTGCCGCACTGCATCAAGCTGATGGAAGTTGCCCGTAAGAAAGGCATTCTCTGCGTGCAGGTGCCGTTCATCAGCCAGGCCGATTTCATTGAGCGCCACGGCGTCAGCGGTCTGGTCAAAAATCTGCATCAGCAGGGCGCCTTCAAACTCGGCACATGGGGCGCGGACCTGATCGAGGAAATGCGCATCAAGGACGAGTTCGGCGATGTGCGCATTCAGGGCAAATGCGCGATCTCAGCCTTCGAGCACACGCAGCTTGAACAGGTGCTGCGCGATCGCGGCATTCGGCATGTCATCGTCTGCGGCTATCTGACCAATGTGTGCGTCGAAGGCACGGCCCGATCGGCCTACGACCGCGGGTTCGCCGTGACCATCGCCAGAGACGCCACCGCCGCCGCCGACCCGGCCCACCAGGCCTATGTGGAGAACGTGATCGCCCCCATGATCGGCCAGGCGCTCACGGTCGACGAGATTGAATCGAAATTGGGGTAACCCTCAGACGTCCGGCGCCGGCCGCGTCAGGCGGGCGACCGGGGATCCGCACTCTTGCGTATGGAGATCTGAACACATGGCTCAATACGGTATTCGACGTGACGGCTCGTACTACACGCGCATTCACTGGGCAAGCACCACCGAGTCCAATCCGCTTTACTGGGTCTGCAACCTGATCGACGACGACATCGAACGCCACGGCGGCACTTGGGGCGCCAACACCATGGGGCCGGCCAACTGCGTGCTCGACTTCTTCGGTGAAACGCAGGAGATCGGCCGCATCAGAATGTTCCACAACGTCGGCGAATACGAGTCGATCCTCGAAGAGCTGGCCAGCGAGATCAACTTCTACGTCAGCGACGACGACGCTTGCCGCCGGCTCGGCGACGAGAAGGCCGATCTCAACCAGGTGAAATGGACGCACATCCTCAAGTGTGCGATGGAGAAGAAGGAGTACTGGGCCGATTTCAAACTCGACAAGCCCGTGAAGGCCAAGTACATCCGCATCGAGCTGGTCCGCAACCATGGCACCCCGCCGGACCTGCCCTGGACCGAGACGAGCGAACTGAAAATCTATCCGCCGAAGTAAGCCACCTCCTTAGGCCAGGCCAGCCATCTGTAAAGCGAGAGATTCATGCCAACCAGCGCGATCTATCCCGACCTCAAGGGCAAGCATGTCCTGATTACCGGCGGCACGGGCGGCATCGGCGCCGGCGTGACACCCGCCTTTATCGAGCAGGGCTGCAAGGTCACCACCCTGGGCCGCAGCGCCGAACACGCCGAGCAGACGCGCAAACTGTGTGCCGGCATGCCGGGAACGATGCACTTCTACAAGTGCGATCTGGCCGACGCCGACGACGTGGTGAAGGTGCTCGACCAGGTCGAGGCGGAGCACGGCGACGTCGATGTACTCATCAACAATGCCGGCTGGGATCCGCGCTACGACACCACGAAGATGACGGTCAAGGAGTGGGACTACCTCTTCGACCTGAATATCCGCCACTACTTCCTGACCTGCCGCAAGTTCATCCCCGGCATGCGTCGCAAGGGCGGTGGGTCGATCATCATGACCACCAGCCACCAGTTCTGGATCGGCTTCGGCGAGCTGGCGGCCTACAACGCGACCAAGGGCGCGATCATCGGTTACGTGCGCGCCCTGGCTCGCGAGGTGGGCAAGGACATGATTCGTGTGAACGCGATCGCCCCCGGCTGGGTGATGACCGAGCGGCAACTCAAGGAAATGATCACACCCGAGCGACAGAAGAAGCTCTTCAACGAGGAGCAGATTCTGCCCATGTACCTGAAGCCCGAAGACCTGGCGCCCAGCTATGTCTTCCTGGCCAGCGATGTCAGCAAGCCGATCACACGGCAGACGCTCGTCGTCGACGCCGGTTTCGCCATGGCGTAGGTGGGTGCGGGAGTGGATCCGGTGGCAGGCGGCCGAAGCCTCATCTGTGCCGCGCGAAGGTGCGGATCGCTCCCGTTTCACAACCCCACGCGGCCGCGAAACTCCGGTCGGCCTTGGGCGTGCAGCGGCGCCGGACGAAAGCGCAGCAGCGCCCCATTGTGACCCAGCGGCCTGGTCTTGACGGCTGAGGTGATATAGAGGTCGGTGAGGTCAGGCCCGCCGAAGGCGAGGCTGGTGGAGTTGGGCGCGGAGACCGGGAAATCGGCAAGCGTGCGAGCACGGCCCGGCGTCGCGGGCATCTCGGGGTCGAAGCAGCGGACAAGGCCGCCTCGGGAGAACGCACACCAGAGGCGGCCGTCGGTGTCGGTGGTGATGCCGTCGGGGTGGCCGGCGGGCGGGGCGCTGTCGTCGAGCGTCTGGTCATAGAACAGCCGCTGATTGTGGAGCGAGCCATCGGTCGCGTTGTAGTCGAACAGGTAGATGCGATGGGCGTAGGAATCGACGAAGAAGAGGCCGCGGTTGTCGATGCTGAACGCCAGGCCGTTGGACGCGTCGATGCACCCGACCAGCGGCGTGACCGTCAGGTCGGGATCGATGCGATACAGCACGCCAGCCCCGGCCTTGCGGCCGGGATGGGTTCCGGAGAAGACCCGGCCATGTGGATCAGCGATCGCGTCGTTGAAGCGGATGCCTTCGACTCCGGGCATATGGTCCCGCAGGACTCGGAATTGCCTGTCGTGATAAATGCCGATGGCGCCGTGCTTCATGAGCAGCAGCAGCGAGCCGTCCGCCTGCAGAAGCATCGCGCCCAGGCGCTGCCCGTGATCCGGGTGCGTGAAACAGCAAGCCGCCTCGCCCGTGGCTGGATGGAACCAGAAGATGCGTGGATTGTCGATGTCGACCCAGTAAAGCCGGCCCTCATCGGGATGCCACACCGGGCTTTCGCCGAGGACCGGTTCGAAGTTGACGAGGACTTGAGATGGGGAGTCCATGGGTGGGTGGCGGTTGATCCGGCCCCTGAAGGGGCCGGCTTGGGGTTCTGGGGCAGGTCGCGGATTGAGGCGGTTTACACGCTGATTCTGGAGCGGAACTCCGGCCGACCTTTCACGCCCAGGCCGCGGATGCGCAGCAGGGCTCCATCGTTCTCGACTTTCTTGTCAGCCACGGCCGTGGTCAGATAGAGCTCGTCAAGGTTGGGACCGCCGAACGTGCAACTCGAAATCCGCGAGGCGGGAAGCTTGATTTCCTGAAGCTGCGTGCCCTCGGGCGTGAACTGACGAACAAAACCCGCGCCCCACCAAGCCGACCAGAGATTGCCGTCGGCATCCACCGTCATGCCGTCGCAGGTGTCCTTCGCGTCGGGGCGGCTGACAAGTATCTTGCGGTTGCTGATCTTGCCGCTCGCACGGTCATAGTCATAGACATAGATCTCGCGCGGCCAGGAGTCGGTGTAGTACATGCGGGTGAGATCAAGGGTGAAGCCCATACCGTTGGAGCAGCCGACGTCCTCCGCGACGATGGTGTATGAGGCATCGTGCTCGAGGCGATAGAGCACGCCCTTGCCTGCGCTCGATGACATGGTGCCGCAGAAGACGCGTCCCTCGGGGTCGGCGATGACGTCGTTGAACCGGCTCTCGCGCTCACGCTCGATTTCCTCGACAATGGGCGTGAGCGTCTTGCCGTCCCAGGTGGCGATGGTTCCGCGGTCCATGAACAGCAGCAGCTTGCCGTCGGGCTGGATGGTGAAGCCGCCGACCTTGCGCTTGGGCATGTCGAAGCACTGCTCGCTCTTGCCGGTCGCGGGGTCGAACCAGAACAGGCGCCCGCTGTCAATGTCGGTCCAGTAGACGCGTTTCTCGTCCGGGTGCCACAGCGGGTTCTCACCGCAGAGACAGTCGTAGTCAGCCAGGACGTCGATCTGAAGGTTGCTGTTCATGATGGACTCGCGTGGTGTGGAAGCTGGCGCGGTTACGGCCACCAGGGAACGGGCCGATCGCTGAAGACGCAACATAGGCTTCGAGTGCGCCGGCTGCAAAGGGGGATGCGGGGCGCGTGCTGCTGCTCCCGCGGTCGGGTGGAAAAAGAGCCCCCGGCAGTTCATCGAGGGCTCAACGGAAGCATCACTCGAACGTCCGGGCGTCCTGCCATGCGAACTGTCGCTGACGCTCGACCATGTCGTAATACATGCCGCCTTTGGTCATGAGATGCTCGTGGTCGCCCGTCTCGACGATGCGCCCATCGTCCATGACCACAATCAGATCGGCGTGAGCGACGGTTGACAGGCGATGGGCAATCACGAAAACCGTTCGGTTTTCGTAGAGCTCATTGAGGGCAGCCTGAATCAGCTGCTCGCTCTCGGTGTCAAGGTTGCTGGTGGCCTCATCAAGGATGAGGATCTGCGGGTCGGCCAGCACCGCCCGGGCGATGCTGATGCGCTGCCGCTGTCCACCGGAGAGTTTCACCCCGCGTTCACCGATGAGCGTGTCGTATCCCTCGGGCAGTTCGGTGATGAAGCGGTCGGCGTTGGCGCGTCGGGCGGCGTCGACGATCTGTTCATCCTCGGCGTCACGTCGACCGTAGGCGATGTTCTCGCGGACCGTGCCGTCGAACAGAAACACCTCCTGCTGGACGACGGCCAGAAGTCGGCGGTAGCTGTCGAGCTGGAAGTTCCTCAGATCGATGCCGTTAAGCAGGATCAGACCGTCGGTCGGATCGTGGAAACGGGCCAGCAGATCGGTGACCGTCGTCTTTCCGGCGCCGCTGGGCCCGACGAGGGCGACGATCGACCCGCCGGGCACGGCGATGTCGAAGTCGCGAATCACCGGCACGTCGGGACGGTAGGAAAAGGAGACGTGATCGAAAGTGATCTTGCGCACGGTCGTCGGGGCCGGCAGAGCGTCGGGTCGGTCGGGTTTGTCCACCGGCTTGTGGAACAGCTCAAAGACGCGGTCCATGGCGGCCAGCGACTGCTGCGTGCGGCTCAGATCGAACACGATGCGGAAGACCGGGAACATGAGCATGCCCACGTAGCCGGAGAAGGTGACGATTTCACCGACGGTCACCGGCTGGGCGGCGTTGCGGATGGCGTCGCGGATGACCATGTAGCCGCCGACCCAGAGCACCGCGAGCGCCGTCATCGGGATGAGCAGTTCCCAGATCACGTCGATGCACAGCTCCATCGCGTGGGCGAGCAGCCGTTTGCGAATGATGGTGTGGTTGGAGACGGCATAGTCGCGACCTTCACGGGCTTCGCGGCGGAATGAGCGCACCACGCGCAGCCCGCCGAAGGTCTCGGTGACGCGGCCATCGATCGCGTTGCGGTCCTTCGAGGCCGAGCGATAGATCGGACGCACGCGGGCGACCCACGCCAGCGACATGACGACCATGGGCGGCAGCATGGCGCAGGCCACGATGGCCAGTTGCCAGTTCCACGAAAAGAGCACGGCCATCACGAAGGTGATGCGGATGATCGCGGCGGCCGGGCTCATGACGGCCATCTGCATCAGGCCTGTGGTCTGGTCCACGTCCCCCGACAGGCGCGAAACGATGCCGCCGGCCTTGAGATCGGTGATTTCGCCCAGCGGCAGGCGCATGCAGTGCTCCATAAGCGTCTGACGCAGGCGATGGACCACCTTGGTGTTGACCACGATCATCCACCACCAGCGCAGACTCTCCACCGCCCGGGCCAGCAGCAGCAGGGCGAATACGCCCCCGCACACGACACTGAGCCAGACCTGCTTCTGCTGGTGCGTGAGCTGGTCGTTGAGCAGGATGCGGTCGATGACCAGACCGAACGCCGCCGGCTGAACCAGATCGAATGCGGCAGCGACGGCAGCCAGGCCCATCAGGCCGGCGATGGACCAGCGATACGGGCGCAGCCAGTGCATGTAATCGCGCAGATGCTGGCGACGTCGCTGACGACGCTGCTCGCGCGGCACATCGGGCTGGTGGTCAACCTCCAGCTCATGGGCGTGGAAGCGTTGTTCAATGGCTTTCCAGCCGCTGGTGGCTACCTGGCGGAACTCGCGGTAACGACGTTTGGATGTCGGCAACGTTCGCATCAGCCACCTCAACCGGGGCCCAAACACCCGCATTGTCCGGGCCCGGGCCCGGACAAGGACTTGACCGTGAAAGCAGAAGGATCGGTGAACGCCCAGCCATCGCCGCCAACAGCATGCGGCGAGTCCGTCGTTGGCTGGTCTGGCGGGTGGCGGTTAGTGCGGTCGCGAATTGAACACTGCGGCCCGCAGCGCGCATGCAATCCGCCTGACGTCCCGACGGCGTCCTGCAACGTGGCCGGTCGGGTTCGAATTCAGTTGGCGGGTCGTCATGGCGCACCTCCGCGAAAGATCCTCGCGCGATGGTAAGCCTTACGCGCCGGCTGTCAATAGACAATTCGTAATGTTCACGAAGAAATCAAAGAATTGTTTGGTGCACGTGATCGCGAATCCGACCGGGCGGGCTTGGTTTCGGGTTGGGGATAAACACGGGGAATGGTCGGAGATGAGTCGATGTCCACCACCGCGCGCGGCGGGCGAGTCTCAGGTCGGTTCGGCGGTGAACAAGCCTTGACGTTCGACCATGTCACGGTACATGCCGCCGGCCGCGATGAGCTGTTCGTGGCGGCCGACCTCGACGATGCGACCGCGGTCCATTACGACGATCAGGTCGGCGTGCGTGATCGTCGAAAGACGGTGGGCAATCACGAAGGTGGTGCGGTTGGCGTAAAGGTCGGCGAGGGCCGCCTGGATCAACTGTTCACTCTCGGTGTCAAGGTTGCTGGTGGCCTCGTCGAGGATGAGGATCTGGGGATCCGCCAGAATGGCGCGGGCGATGCTCAGCCTCTGACGCTGTCCGCCCGAGAGTTTCACGCCGCGCTCGCCGATAAACGTGTCGTAGCCTTCGGGCAGTTCGGTGATGAAGCGGTCGGCGTTGGCGCGACGGGCGGCGTCAATGATCTCGGCCTCGGCCGCGCCGCGCCGGCCATAGGCGATGTTTTCACGCACCGTGCCGTCGAAAAGGAACACATCCTGCTGCACGACCGCGAACAGGCTGCGGTACGTCGCCAGTTTCAGACGGCGCAGATCCAGGCCGTTGAGCCGGATCGAACCTTCGGTTGGATCCTGAAAGCGGGCCAGCAGGTCCGTGAGCGTGGTCTTGCCCGCGCCGCTGGGGCCGACCAGCGCCACCACGCTTCCGCCGGGCACGGTGAGGCAGAAATCCTGGATGACAGGCACGCCTTCGCGATAGGCGAACGTCACCTGTTCGAAGGCGATGTCCCGCACGTTGCGCGGCGCCTCGACGGCATCGGGAGCGTCCGGCTTGTCGGGTGCGCGGTCGAGGACGTCAAAGACGCGCTCCATGGCGGCCAGGGCGCGCTGGGTCTGGCTCATGGCGTCGACGATACGGATCACCGGGCCGATGAGAAGAAAAATGTACCACTGAAACGCGAAGAGCTGGCCGACGGTTGTGGGGTTGACCACGCCCATATTTGCATCGCGCACCACGAGATACCCGCCGTACCACAGAATGCTGACGCTGACGGCCGGCATGAGTATCCGCCAGCCGCTGTGCACGATCATCTGGAGAATCTGGGCGAAAAGGCTCTTACGGATGACGGTGTGATGGCCGACGGCATAGTCGGAGCGCTCGTGCGACTCGCGGCGGAAGGCACGCACGACGCGGATACCGCCGAAAGTCTCGGTCACCCGGCCGTCCACAGTCGAGCGGTCTTCACGCATGGAGCGATAGATCGGCCGAATGCGACGCACCCAGAACAGGTGCAGGCCCACCAGCACCGGCAGAATTACGGCCAGTCCCACCGCCAGCCGCCAGTTCCACAGGAAAATGATCACCAGGGCCGCCGTCGACTGCACCGCCGCCAGGGCCGGACTGATGAGTCCCATCTGCACCAGACCGGTCGTGCTGTCCACGTCGCCCGACAGTCGCGACACCACGCCGCCGCTTTTCATGTCCGACAGTTCATCGAGTGACAGGCTCAGCAGCCGATCGAACAGACGCTGACGCAGGCGGAAGACGAGCTTGGCGTTCAGCACCGCGACCACCCAGTCGCGCAGTGTGTCGACGCCGAATCCGATGAGGCTGACCACCGCCATAGCGCCGCCGAAGAACGCCAGCCGCTGCACGCGTTCGCTGTAGACCAGCCCCTCGATGAGCACCGCCTTGTCGATGATCTGCTGTGACAGCACCGGCATGACGACCGTGCCGCCCACGCCCACCAGTGCCAGCATGAATACGCCGATCAGGCCCCATGCGTGTGGGCGCAGCCATGCGGCGTATTGGCGCAGGTAGCGGCGCCTCGTCGCGCGATCTGGCGTGTCGGGACCGGACTCGGTTGTGTCGGGCTTCTGTTGGGGCTGGCGGTGCTGCTCGCGGAATCGCTGGTGGTACTGCTTGGAGGAATGCAGGCGGGGCAGGGGCTTGCCGTCGTCGCCGACGTTGGCGCGTCGGCCACCCCAGCGTCCGCCTCGTCCGCCGCCCATGCCGCCCAGTCCGCCGCCGTGCACCAACGCACCTCCTGCCGTCCAGCACGACGCACCCCGGGCTCAACGCCGCGCCGCAGCATGCCCAACCGCCCGATTCTACGGCATACCGGCCGCCCTTGCCGTCGCTCTAAGATTGCTGCGCCCAATCCAGCACCACGCCGGTGTACTGGTCCTTGTGGTTGAGCAGGCCCTCGTAGCCTTCCTGCATGCGGGACGCAGGCAACCGATGGCTGATCAGCGGCCGCACCCGCAAACCCTCGCGGGCGATGAGTTCGAAGATCGTGCGCAGGTTGCCCTGCGACGAATGGCGGCTGTGCGGGTCCAGCCGCGAGGTCTGCGGCAATCGCCATTCAAGGGCACCGACGACCGTGATCCAGCGGCTGAACATCTGCTGGAGCATCGGCGTCACGTTCATGTCGTGCGGTTGGCGCGGTGAGCCGAGCACAATGACCTTGCCGTGGTCGCCGCACAGGTGGACGGCGTCATTCACGATGGCCGGATGGCCGACGGCGTCGATACAGGCGTGCGGCCGCTGGTCACCCATGATCTGCCGGGCGCCCTCCAGGGCATCAGCGCCCGAGACGCAGAGGGTGTGCTCGACGCCGCATTGCCCCGCGAGGTCGCAACGCTGTCTGACCGGATCCACGCCAATCACACGTGCCCCAGCCGCTTGAAAAAGCTGGGCCGCGAGATTGCCCACGGCCCCGAGTCCGAAGACCACCACCCAGTCGTTGAGATGCGTGTCGCTCATCTGCTGGGCTGTGATGGACACCAGGGCCATACGGGCCGCCGCCGCGTCGTCGTCACTGACACCTTCAGGTATGCGTTCGACGAGCATCCAGTCCCAATCATGCGCCAGACCGTGGGAGACGTGGGGCAGAAAGGTGAAGACGCGGTCGCCCGGGCGCACCTGGGTGACCCCGTCGCCGATTGCCGTCACCGTGGCGACATTGGCGTAGCCAGGCTTAAACGGAAAGCTCAGCCAGTCGTGCCCGGGTTGACCGATGCGCGGGTCGGTGCCGGCGTATACCGCCAGTTCCGTGCCCGCGGAGATAAAGGTGCGGCGGGTCTGGAGCAGGGCCTGCCCCGGCCCGGGAACATCGGGCAAGTCCAGATTCACGAAGACGAGCTTACGGGGCTCGGGGACGATGGCTTGGCGGGCTCGTGGCAAGGTTCTGCTCCGGGAGGCTGGTCGGATGGCCGCTTGGCGAGGCCGGAAGCCGGTTGCTATACTGCTGGGCTTGCCTCGGAAGGAGAGCCGACCCATGTACGCCATCATCGAAGACAGCGGCACCCAGATCAAGGTCAGCGAAGGCGATGTCATCCGCGTCGCCGTGCGCGATCTGCCCGCCGATCAGGCAACCCTCACATTCGATCGCGTGCTCGCGATTGGCGGCGTCGAAGGTCAGGATGCGAAGATCGGCACGCCTCTGGTCGCCGGCGCCACCGTGGCGGCCGACGTGCTGGCCGAAGGCCGGACCGACAAGGTGCCCGTCGTCAAGTTCAAGCGGCGCAAGGGTTATACCCGCCGCCGGGGACATCGCCAGGACTATCTGCAGGTGAAAGTGACCGCGATCAAAGGCTGACTTCTCGTGCAGCCGCCAGGGACCGCATCCCGGATCCGCTCACGCTTCGCCCGCGCCCGCCGCGGGCGTTTTTTTCGCCGCCCCGGAATGAACAGATGCCCGGTTGTCTGGCGTCCTCGACGTGTTACGCTCAACGATCTGAGCTTTCACCGGTGTTGTTCGGCCGGCTTGGCGCGTCATGATGTCCGCACAACATTCCATTTCGCCGCCCTGGGATGCGTCGCCAATCCATGGAGAGCCGATCCTTTTTCGTCGTGCGGTGGGCGACGCTGCGCCGACGGGCTGGCTGATGTTGGAGGCGCGGGGGGCCGTCCGCCTGGCCAGTCACGATGGCCGGATCACATACGAACCCGGTCGGGACTTTGAACCCGGCGAAACGCCGCGGCAACTGCATCTGACGGCCGACTCACGCATCCCCTGGCTGAACGACGAACAGTTCTTTCCCGCACCGGGCCAGCCCAATGCTCTGCCCGCGACGCGCACGGGCGACCGCCATCTGCTCTGGTGCGAACAAGGCCTGTTCGCCCGGCATCAGGTGCTCGCCGCCTACGAGCCGACCGATGCCGCGCGTCGAAGCGCCGCCGCGGCCGCACCGGATCAATCGTCACGTGGAGCCACGCTGCCGACCACTGCGGCTTGCCTGCGCGAGGGTCGACGTCTGCACCTGGGGGTCTTCGGCGACAGCATCGCCACGGGCTGCAACGCCACCGCCATTCTCGATATGCCGCCGCATAGTCCGGATTTCGTGCGGATGGTGACCCGTTCGCTGGAGACGCGCTGCCGCGGTGGCGTTGAGCTGACCAATGCCTCGTGCGGCGGGATGGCCGCCGACTGGGGCCTGCGCCACATCGCAGGCATCCTCGAAACCCCGTCCGACCTGCTGATCCTCGCCTGGGGCATGAACGACGCCTTCGGCCGACGTAATCCCCGGGCTTTCGCCGCCCAACTGCGTGGTCAGATCGACGCCGCCCGCGCCGCCCGAGGCGACATGGACATCATCCTCGTCGCGTCCATGACCGCCAACCCGGACTGGCAGGGCCACGGCGGCGAGCTCTACGAAGCCTACCGCGACGAACTGGCGGCGATGTGCGGCCCGGGCATCGTTCTGGCCGATGTCACCAGCGCCTGGCTGTGGCTGCTGTCCCGCAAGCCCTACAGCGACCTTACTGGCAACGGCGTCAACCACCCCAACGACTTCGGCCACCGCGTCTACGCCGCCGTCATCGACCGCGCCATCGCGGCGGGCATCGAAGCGGCGGGACTTTGACGGATGGCCGCGGTCTGTGGACAATCCCTCGCCAGTTACAGCTACCCTGGGACTTGGAGGTGCACGATGCCAAAAGCGAACCCTGAGAGCATGGACGACGGTTTTTCCTTTCGAGCCGATCAGTAAGCGGCGCAAGGGCTATCCGTCGGAGACGCGCGTGAAGCGAGGCGTGCGGATCGTCGGGGGTATTAAGGAGCTCATCGAGAAGCTTGGCCGCAACGACCCGTGTCCGTGTGGCTCGGGAAAGCGCTTTTAAGAAGTGCTGTATGAAAAGTGGCCAATTTTGATGGGGTCAATAAGCAGCACTATTCCCGCGAATAAGAATGTAACCGCCGCCTCGGCAACGAGGCGGCGGTTGTTTTGAGGGCCGGGTGTCGACGGCGATATTGACCTGTCGGGCCACGCAAACGGATGCGGCTGGGCGATCAGAGTGCGCAAGAAAACCGGACGGCGCGAGGCCGTCCGGAGGAGGGGGTGTCTGGTGATGTTGCAGCTTGATCAGGCGCCGACCTGATACCGCGCGAAGGCTTTGATCTTCACGCCCTTGGGCAGCAGGCTCTTGATCGGCGTCTTCTCTTCCTTGATGAAGCCCTGCAGTTCAAGGGCGTGCTCTTCGTAGAACTTGCGGATCTTGCCCTCGACCATTTTCTCGGCGATGGCCTCCGGCTTGCCCGACTCCATGGCCTGGGCCTTGGCGATCTCGCGTTCCTTGGCGACGATGTCCGCCGGCACGTCCTCCGGCCGCACACCCAGCGGCGCGGGGCTTACTGCCGTCACGTGCATACACAAATCGGCCAGCAGTTCCTCGGTCACCGCCGCGCCGTTGCCGACTTCAAGCTCGACCATCGCCCCGACCTTGCCGGTGAAGTGAACATAGCTGCCCACGCGGCTGCCGGCGCCGCCGAAAGCCTGTCCCCGCTTGAACTGCACATTCTCCTTGGTGGTCAGACGCACTTCGTCGATGGCCGCCTGCATGGGGTCGGTTTTTTCGATCGGGCCCGGCTTCTGCTTCAGCGCCTCGGCCGCCACTTTCTCCAGCATCTGCTTGAAGCCGTCGTTGTTCGCGGTGAAGTCGGTTTCGCTGTTGACCTCGACGATGGCTCCGCGGGTCTTGTCGCCACTGAGCACGGTCGCCACGCGCCCCTCGGCCGACGTACGGTCCGAACGGCTGTCCATCTTGGCCAGACCTTTCTGCCTCAGCAGATCGATCGCCTTCTGTACGTCGCCGTCCGTCTCGGTCAGCGCCTGCTTGCACTCCATCATGCCCAGGCCGGTCTTCTGCCGAAGGGCCATCACATCCTTGGCGGTGATCGCCATGGTTCTTCTCCACTGCTGAGTGTTCTTGCTTAAGCCCGACGGCGAATGTTGGAACCTGGGTTCCGAAGACGACGCCGGGCCGTATCACTTCCCATGTCCAGCGTCCGCGGGTCCGGCCGGCGTGCGTCGATCGTCCCCGGAGCTGGCATTTCACGCGCTCTGTTGCGGACTTCCACTGACGGTATGGGTTTCTTCAGGTGAGGCGGCTTCCGGTTCACCTGCCGCCGGCGCCTCGGGGTCGTGTGCAGCCGCCTGGGCGGCGCTGAACTGAGAGCGGTTGGAGCGGCGGCGGGGCGTCTGGCCCTCGGGCGTCGTCGCGTCGGCGCCCTCGGCCGCGGCGGTGCGGGCGCCCTTGCCCTCCATCACCGCCTTGCACAGGCTGTCGACGACCACTTCGATCGCCCGCATCGCGTCGTCGTTGCCGGGGATCGCGATGTCCGCGAAATCGGGGTCCGAGTCCGTATCCACCAGGCCCACCGTCGGAATGCCCAGCTTGCGGGCCTCGCGCACGGCATTGATCTCACGCTTCACATCGATCACCACCATCGCCCCGGGCAGCTTGCCCATGCGGCGGATGCCTTCGAGGTTGCGAAGGATCTTGGTCTTCTCGCGCCGAAGCTGGCTCTCCATTTTCTTGGAGTAGTTGTCGATCTGGCCGGTTTCTTCCAGACGCTCCAGTTCTTCGAGGCGCTTGAGGCGCTCGCGAATGGTGCGGAAGTTGGTCAGGGTGCCGCCCAGCCACCGTTCGGTGACATAGTGCATGCCCGCTTCGGAAACCAGGCGGGTGATGCACCCGCGCGCCTGCCGCTTGGTGCCCACGAAGATCACGTCCTTGCCGTCGGCGACGACCTTCGTGAGAAACTTGCGGGCCAGCAGCAGGCCCTTGATGGTCGACTTCACGTCGATGATGTGGATTTTGTTGCGCTTGCCGAAGATGTACGGGGCCATCTTCGGATTCCAGTTGGTCGAGCGGTGTCCGAAGTGAACACCCGCTTCGATCAGATCTTTAACCAGCGATGCCATCGCCGACTCCTGTCCTGGGGCTGTCATGAGGGCTGGCAAAGCATCGGGGCGACCTTACCAGTCGAGGACGCCCGCCCGCGAGCCCATCCTGGGGGGTGAAAAACGCCGGATCCGACCGGCACGAAACCAGTCGCCAGCCCGAGCTCGACGGACAGCCGCGTCGGCCGCGCATGGCACCGGAAACCTTCGGAACCGCTCATTGTACAGGAGGGCGTCCCGTCTGCAACCGGGCCGAATCGCCTCAGGCTTTGCCGTGCTGGCCGGCGCTGACCACCGGGGGACGAGGCGCGGCTGGCGCCGGCCGCGGCGCACTCGTCGGGTCCGGGGCGCTCTGTGCGAGCGGCTGCTTGAGGGTCGTCGGCTCATCAGGTCTGGTCTCGTCCGGCGCCAGACGCCGCAGGGCCGCCTGCTGGCGCCCCAGCTTGTAGGCCATGACCGTCACGAAGCTGAAGATCACCAGGAAGATCGCCAGCACGTATCGGGCTCGGAAGAAAATAATGGCGAAGCCCAGCATGGCGAAGACCGCCGCGATCATGTAAATGAGTGAGACCGTCAGCTTCACGCTGAGGTTGGGCCCTAGACGCAGGTTCTTGACCGCCCGCAACAGTTGGTGGTGCAGGTGCTGGTTGTCGGGGCTGAAGATCGGTTGGCCATTGAGCTTGCGGCGGACGATCGCCAGCGTCGTGTCCGTGATCGGCAGGGCGAAGACGATCAGTCCGGCCAGCACGAGGAACGGGCCCATGGTGGCGGCATGGACGAACAGCAGGATCGTCGAGACGCACAGGTAGCCCAGCAGAAGCGAGCCGGCATCCCCCATGAAGATGTTCGCCGGGTTGAAGTTATATGGCAGAAAGCCCAGCAGGGCTCCGATGATCGCCAGGCACATGACGATCCGCACACCATCGTAAAACAGATCCGATCCGGCCAGTTCCGGGGTGCCGCTGCGCATGGCGACATAGATGGAGATCGCCAGGAAGCCGGTGGCGGCGATGGCGCAGATGCCCGCCGCCAGCCCGTCCAGCCCGTCCATCAGGTTCACCGAGTTGCACCCGCCCAGCACGAAGGCTGCGATAATCGCCGTGCCAAGGGCATAAGTCAGCCATTCAAAGGCGGGGGTGTCGGGCACCGAGACACGGACTGCGGCCAGCGAGGACATGACCAGCCTCGCCCCCAGCATCTGGCCGCCGACCTGCTGGCTGGCGAGGGCGGCCGCGGCGATCAACTGCCCGCCCACCTTCGTCCGCGGGCTGATGCCCACCACGTCGTCGATGAGGCCCACGAAGACAATCACCGCCGCCCCGAAAAGGATGCCCGGTGGAAACGGCACGCGCGCGGGCAGATGGTGCTCCCGGATGAACAGGCACAGTGAGACACCCGCCAGCCATCCGAGAAAGATCGCGATCCCGCCCAGGTACGCCACGGGTTCGAGGTGGGCTTTGCGATTGAGATCCGGCAGATCGATGATGCCGTTGGCCACCGCCAGGCGGCGCATCACCGGCGTGAATACGAAACTGACGACGAACGCGACGAAGAAAACGCCCATGTAGGGCGACAGGACCGCGTCAATGCGGCTGATCAGGCTTGCAGCGGTCTGGGCGGCGGCTTCGGGTTCCATCGTCTGCGGCCAACTGTACCACCACTTGACCCGGTACGGGCGGGAGATCGGCGATATCGCATGGAGCCCGACGGATCAGGCCCGCGACTTTGTCAGGCTTCCACCGTCGGCCGCGACGGCTTGGCGGCCGCGGCGCCCGCGGGCTGGCGGTAACGGTAGAAGGCCTCGAAGTTCTTGCGGAAGTAACCGCCCGCGCTGGCCCGCGCCCTGTTGAGCACCACCCCCAGCAGTTGGGCCCGGTGATCGTTCAGCTCGCGGATCGCCCGGGCAATCATGCCGCGCTCGTCCGCCATCGCACGCACCACGATCACCGCTGCGTCCGCCTGGCGGGCAACCAGCTTGGCCTCCGAGCCGACGAACACAGGCGGGGCATCGATCAGCAGCAGGTCGTATTGCTCACGCAGTGAACGAAGCAATTGGCCGAAGGCTGGACGCTCCAGCAACTCGGGCTCAGCCCCCGCGCACGCTCCGGCTGTCAACACCGACACACCCTGTTCGCCGGTGCCTTTGATCGCGGCTTCCACGTCGCAGCTTCCGGTCAGCACTTCCACCAGACCCGGTCGGGCCGGCAGTGAGAATTGCTGATGCTGGCCCGGTCGGCGGAAGTTGGCGTCGATGACCAGCACCCGTCGGCCGATCAGCGCCAGGCCGTCGGCCAGATTCCCCAGCACCGAGGTCACGCCCGCCTGGGCCTGACCACTGGTGAACATGATCGACTTGACCTCCGCCTTTTCCGCGGCGCGAACCAGGCCGGTCCGCGTCTGCCGGAACGACTCGGCCATCAGCCCTGTCGGATCCTGACGCACCACGCCTTCGACGCGGCTGGGTGCCGAAGGATCCTCCGTGGTATCCGGCACGATGCCCAGCAGCTTCGCGCCTGGCAGAGCGACAACGTCTGACGGCGCCTTGAACCGCTGATCCGACATCTCGACCAGGAACACCAACCCCGTCACCAGCGCCACGAGTATGAACATGGTCGCCGGCGGGACGATGTACCACAGCGGGAACACCAGCTCGGGTTCGGTGGCCGGGAACATGCGCTCCACAGGCAGCTTGTCCGGACGGTCCGCGATCGCCTGCTGGTTGGCCAGGGCGGCTTCAATCTCGCGCAATTCGGCGATGCGGCGCTGTTCGAGCTCCTTAAGCTGCTCGTAGCGCTCCCGCTTGCTCTCCAGGTCCATCACCTGCCGACGGGTCGCTTCAAGCTGGGTCTGCAAGGAGGCGAGCTGCTCTTCGGTGCTCGCCACCGCCTTCGAATACTGCTCGAGCTGCACTTCCTGCCGCTGCCGCAGAAGCCGGTCCATCACCGACTGCAATTCCTGGTCCACTTCGATCAGCCGCCGATCCAGCATCTTCACCTGCCGATGCGATGGGCCGTACAGGTCCAGGTACACGCCGCGCTGCTCACGCAGAAGTCGGATCCGCTCTTCACGCTCATACACCGACCGGTCCAGCCGCACTTCGGCGATCGCGCTCGGGTCCTGGAGCACCTCGCCGCGCCGCTGCGCTTCCAGCATGCCCCTGTAGCCCTCGCGCATGGCGGCCAGCTCGAACTGCATCTCCGAAATGCGCGACGCCAGCGCCTGGTGCTGAAGCACCGCGCTGCTGGTCCGGGCGTCGAGTGTTTCAATCTGCTCGGTTGTCGTGAAATCGCGCAGCTCTTTCTGGATGGATTCGAGTTGACGGTTCTTCTCGTCACGTTGACGCACCCAGGTTCGCCGCACCTCGGCCGCCTGGTTGACCGCCTCAGTGTCGATCTGCCTCAGGTAGCGGTTGATCACCGTGTCCAGAATGCGCTGGGTCTCCTGCTTGTAGCCGCAGCGGAAGTTGACCTGGAAGTGAAACGAGCCCCGCACCGTGAAGACGCGTAGCAGGTCTTTTAGCTCCTTGCGGGCGTCGGTGAATTCGATTTCCCCGTTTTTGTCAACGTACTGCTGCAGCCACTGGGTTTCACGCAGTTCATTGAGCGCGCTGTCAAGCACGAAGTCGCTTTCGAGCTGGGCCATCTCGGTGGCTTTCTGGGCCTCCACGGAGTCCATGCTGCCGCTTCGTGGTTCGGAGGAGGGGCTGTCCAACCCACTCTCGACGCCGCCGGTCACCTTCAATTGGGTGAACGATTGATACCTGGGCGCCAGAAACAGAAGCACGGCCCAGAGGATCAGTCCGAGAATCAGGCCCACGACGGCGGTCAGCAGCAGAATGTGCTGGTGCTGCCTCAGGACGCGGATCGGGTCGACCGCGGTGAAGCGCGAGGCGCCGCCCGTCGGGGCGGGAACAGCGGCGACGGCAGCGCCCGCCGCTCCTGCGGACGAAAAAATCGGCTTGGGCGCGTTCGAGCTGGTCATCGTGTCACCTCGTTCCACCGCCCAGCGATTCGAGCTGCGCATCGATCGCGGCGAGGAGTTGCTGGTTGTTGGATTCTTCGGCCATTGCGCGAGCCGACTCTAGGTGGCTGCGTGCCACGGCGGTCTGACCCAGTTCGGCCAGGATGATCCCCATATGCATTTCGGCATGGGCCCCGGGTTGGCGGGCAACGCTGCGCCGCAAGGTCTCGATGGCCACGGTGGGCTGCCCTGCTTTATATTGCACCCAGCCCAGCGTGTCGAGTATCTCCGCGCTGCGAGGCGCCAGAGCGGCCGCCCGTTCGGCGTAGGGCAGGGCCTCGGCCCCGCGGTCGAGGTTATCGGCCAGCAGGAACGCCACGTTATTCAGGGCTTCAACGTTGTTCGGAGACTGTTCGATCATCTGCTTGAAGTTCTCGATGGCCGCGGCGTACTGCCCGGCCGCCATCTGCGAGCTGGCCATCAGTCGCGTCACCATCGCCTGCACCGGCGAATCGGCCGGCACCGCTTCACGCACCTGCTTGAGCCGCACCAGGCTGGCGTCATAGCGGCCCAGCAGGGCTTCGATCCGGGCCACCATCAACTGCGTCGCCGGGGCCCGCTCGCCGGTGCTCGTTTCCTCGAGCACCCGCATCGCGGTTTCCGCCCCGAGGGCCGGGATCAGTTGGTCGGTCACAGCTTCAAGCTGAAAGATCTGCGTACTCTGCTCGATGGCCTGCCGTGCCGAGGCGACCGCCTCGTCGGGCCGCCCCAGCGCCGCCAGCACCCGGGCGCGGATCGCCTGGAGAACGGGTTGGCGGGTGGCGGTCTGTTCGTTGGCATCCAGCAGCGCCAAGGCCTGCTGCGGCTGGCGGGCAGCCAGCGTCGCTGTCACCAGGTCCGCCAGCAGCGGGGGCGTGGGCGCCAGTTCGAAAGCCTGACGCATTAAAGCCAGTTGATCCGCGGTGCGTCCTTCGATGGCCGCCAGCCGCGCCTTCCACTGCGGCCAGGTCGGGTCCGTCGGGAAGCGTGTGGCCGCATCGTCCAGCAGACGCCGCAGCGGCGCGTAACGCTGCTGGGCCAGCAGCAGTTCGGCCAGTTCCGCGTGGTTCTGGGCGCTGTCAGGATTGCGGTCCAGCACCGTACGCAACTCGCGTTCAGCGTCGACCAGCTCGTTGCGCATGACATGCACCTCGGCCAGCATCCGCCGGGCCTGGAGCAGATCGGGATCCAGGGCCACCGCCTGCCGCAGGTCGCTGATGACCTGGGCGTCGCTCTCCGGGTTGGCGCGCAGCAGCGCGGCACGGTGGTAGTAAGCGACGGCGTTTCGCGGCTGCTGCTCAATGGCCCGGTTGAAGGCGTCGAGGGCCTGCTCACGCAAGGCGCTGGCCTCGTCGAAGCGACCAGCCACCACCGCCGCCTGAGCCCGCGGGGTCAGGAGCGCACCCTGAAGCATCTGCGTCGTGGCCGTGGCGCCGAATTTCCCAACAAACGCGTTGAGCCGCGCCTGAGCAGCATCCACATCAGCCGACCGCACCAGCGCCTCGATCAACCGAAGCTGGGCCCGCGGATCCTCAGGCTTGGCCTCGACCACCTGTTCATACAGCGAAACCGCCTGCCGGTCGTAACCCAGTTGAAACAGCGCGTCGGCCAACTGACGCGTCGCCTGTTTCTCAATCGGATCTTCCAGTTCCATCGCCTTGGCGAAGGCCTGCTGCGCTTCCTGGACGGCGTTAATCCGTAGCAGGAAGTGGCCCAGCATGGCCCAGTCGCTCCAGGACGCCTCGGCGCCCAGATTGTTGACGAACCCGGTCATCATGTCGCGCGCTTCGAGCGCCTGGCCTGACTGGGCTTTGATCGTCGCGGCCGTGAGCACGTTGGTCCGCGTCAAACCTTCGTCGGCGATCAACGCGTTGATGGTGGCGATGGCCTCCTGAGGGCGGTTCAGCCGCACCAGCAGACGCGCCAGAGCTCGGCGATTGCTGTAGTCGTCCGGCCGCTCCTGCGCCAGTTGTTGACGAGGCGCCAGGGCGTCGGCGGCATTGCCGTAGGTCTCGATGAAGGTCAGGTAGACGTTACGCAGATCACGGTCGTTGGGAGCCAACGTGATCGCACGCCTCAGCGTATCGATCGCGGCCGCATGCTCACCGCGGTTGGCCTGCGCACGCGCCAGGCCGCGCATCGCCGTCACGTTGTCAGGACGCTGGTCCAGGGCTCGCAGGAACGCCTCCTCGGCCGCTTCGCTGTTGCCCTCGGCCTGCAGCGCGCCGCCCAGCATCTGCCAGCCTTCGGAATACACCGGGCGCAGCGCCAGACCGCGGCGGAAAGCATTGACCGCTCCGGCGCCATCGCCCGACACCACCAGCAGTTTGCCGCGGAAGAACTGGCCTTCCGCCTGGTCAAGGTTTAATTGACGGGCTTTTTCGACGAGCTTGCCCGCCGTCTCAAGATCCCCGTCGTTCAGAGCTTCATTGAACCGGGCTTCGATGACCTGGGGGTGGTCCGGCTTCATGCCCGCCGCCTTCGCCAGGTGGGCGCGGGCCTCCTGCACTTTTCCGTTCTGCAGCAGCATGCGGTACTGGGTCAGGTTCCACTGGAACGGATCTTCCTCCTGCATGTCCGCCAGCAGGTTGTCGAACAATTGCTCCATCGCCTCTTCACCGCCGACAAACTGGGCCTCGAGCACGCGCAGCACCTGCGGGTCCACGCCAGCGTCGGCCGCCCGCTTCAGGGCCGCTTCGCGTTCATCGGTGTCCGTTGTCGTCCGCAGCAGCAGTTGCAGCGCCTGGGCGTCGGAGGGGTCCTCGTCCACCAGCCGCCGCAGCAGCCGCAGGGCGTCGGCCTTGCGATCGCCGGCCAGGTAGAGATTCGCCAGACGCACGGCGATCGGGCGGTTCTGATCCGGCTGCAGAGCCTCGAAAATCTCAATGGCCCGAGCCGGCTGACCTCGAGACAGGTGGACCGCCGCCATCAACTGCACCGGGACGGCGTCGGTCGGATTGGCCTGACGCAGGAGGTTGATCTGTCGTTCCGCCTGGTCCAGTTGGCCGTTGCGCACATAAAGACGCGCCAGCGACACGCGCTGGTTGTACAGGTCCGGGTTCAGTTCCAGCACCTGGCTCAGCCGGCGTGCGGCCTCGCCGTATTGGTTGATCTTCTGGCTGGCCGACGCCGACAGCAGCAGGATCTCAATATCACGGTCGCCCAACTGATTGCTCGCATCGTTCAGCAGACGAAGGGCCTCGTGGTACTTGCCCTCGATCAGCGCCAGCTTGCCGCGCAGAGCCTTCACACGGGCCGAATCCGCCAGTCTCTGCGGAAGGCTGTCCAGGGCCTGGCGCGCCGGCGTCAGCGCCTCGAGGCGTTCGGCCTGGTCTTCCGTGCGGCCGGCTCGCGTGAGCAGCAGGTTCGCCAGGCTCAGTTGTGCCGACTCACGCGCCGCCGTGGTGGCGTACGTGTCCAGAGGTGTGGAGGCGTGAGCCTGTTGGGCAACTCCGCGGAACGTGGCGATCGACTCTTCCAGGCGGGCTTCGTTCTGGTATGCCCCGCCCAGGGCGACCTGCGTCAGGATGTCGTGCGGCCACGTCTGCGCCGCCTTCTCGAGCAGGATCGTGGCGCGCTGCTGGCCGACGGTCGTGTAACCGTCGCCCCCGGAAAGAGCCACACGCCGCTGATCGGCCAGCACGAGCAGCCGGCTCACCACGCGCATGTCCTCCGGCGTCGTCGGCTGGGCCAGAAGCCGCGCTTCAGCCAGCTCCAGCACCGCCATCGCTTCGTCGCGACGATCGGCGCTGACCAGCACGCGACCATGATTGATCTGGGCAGTCAGATCGTCGGGGTGGTCGGCCAGATAGTCGCCGGTTAGCGTCACCGCCTGCTGGCGCAGATCCTCGGCCACCTTGCTGTCGCGGGCGGTCTGCTCAACGATGGCCGCCTCGTTGAGGTGCCATGTCGCCAGACGGAACGCGATCTCAGCGTCCTCCGCATTCTGGGCCCATATTTGCTCCAGATCGTTCTTGCCCTGCTGTCGCTGCTCGGCGTTCAGGTCCGCAAGCCGCGTCCGCGCGACCTGGGCGATGCCACGGTAGCGCAAGGCCGTCATGTCCTGCGGCTTGATCTCCAGCCGTCGCTGGGCCAGGTCGTATAGCGCATTCCATGAAGCGACATTGCCCAGCATCGCCGCCACGTCGTAGCGGAACTTCGCCAGGCGGTCCCACACCGCCTGGTCGTCCGGCCGCAGGTCGCTGGCACGCATCAGCGCGGTGAGCAGCTTCGACAACGCCTTCTCCGCGTTGTAGGAGTCCGTCGTGCGGTATCGTTCGAGGCTGTCGGCATACTCGATCAGGAAGTCGAAGTTGTTCTTTTCGCGCGCCAGAGCCCGTTCATACTGGAGCAGCGCCTCGTCGTGCTGGCCCTGTTGCTCCAACGCCCGGGCCTGGGTGATGCGCTCTTCCGGGCTGGGGCGCACCAGGGCGTAGGTCAGGCCCAGGGCGGCCGTCAGGCCGATAAGCACCAGGCTGAGAATGGTGACGAAACGGGTGTTGACGCGAGCGGCCATGCTTCCACTCCTGAGCGGATTTCTCCGCCGTCCAGGGCTGAACAGCGGAGGTTCTTGGCGAATGTGCGAGAAATTGCCTCTTTTACGTGTTCTGGAACCTGATCGTTCAGATTATCAAAGGCCTTGACCGCTATCCCGCGGGCTGGCGGTCTCCTGGAGCAATTCCCAGTCGGGCAGGCAACTCATGATCTCGGGCATCATCTGCGAAAGAAAAGCGTTGGCGCGCTCAATCGCCTGCTGCGGATCCGCCACGCCGGGCAACTGAACCTCAACCTTGCAGTGGTAGCCGAACCGGTCCCTGGGACTCAGCCCGTAGGCCCGCACCTCGTTGGGCGATGCTAGAAACCGGCCGTTGGCTACGAAAAAGTAAATCACGTTCGAGTCGCGGCTTGGGTTCATCGGGTCGCCGAACGTGAAGACGGTCGCTGGGACGCGGGTACGCCGAAGGTGCGGGTCGGGCTGGCCATGCAGGGCCGCCAGATCGCTGTCGGCCTGCCAGAGGTTGTCACCCACGTTCCGATAACCCGGACCTTCAAGGTGCAGCTCACCGCTGATCGTGCCCCGCGGTGGGATGCCTCCAGCCACGAAGCAGCGATCGGGCACATGCGGCACGGTGTCCGGTGTGCCGGTGTAATAGGCGATATGGAGCGTCAGGAACTGGCCGGGCTTGCCACCGGGCCAGGCGGTGTCGGTGTAGTCGCGGCTGATGTACTGGTCGGTGCCCAGAGTCTTGGCGATATCGGGCGCCAGCGGGGGATGCTCACGGAACATCTCCCACGACCCCGCCTGCTGCGGCAGTTGCTGCAGCTTCAGACGCAGGGGAATCGGCTCTTTGATGAGCACCAGTTCCGCCGCCTGCACCATGGCTCCCAGGCCGACTGTCGCCGTCAGCAGCACGCCCGCCGCTGTACCGATCGCCGTCCAGGGCGTGCGGCCTGTGTTCCGCTCGGTGCGCGTGATGCGTCCGACCGCCACGATCGCAGCCGCCAGCAGCCCAAGGCAGATGACCAGACCCGGTGCGGCCCAGCCGGGCTGGAACCACGCACCGAAAATGCGTCCCGGTTGATAGATGCCCCACCCAAGGCTGTAGGCCAGTCCCGCCAGCGCCGTCGTTACCACACCCGCCGCCAGTCCCGCCACCAGATGCATGGGCTGAGGCTGAATCCACGGCCGCACTGCCGCCTCCGGCGCGGGTCGGGTCGACTCGCCATCGTCAGCATTATCGTGAATGATGATCCGATCCAGAATCCAACCCAGCAGCCAGCACAGACCCGCCGCCGGAATCAGCATCAGCATGCCGATGAACAGGTGCACGTCGCCAGCCGCCAGATCCTTGTCCACCAGCGCGTAAAGCAGCCCCAGGGTGGTCACCCGGCCGACATTGACGAACACGGCGATCGGCAGGGTGGCCGCCAGCATGATCAACCGCTGCCACAGTGGACGAGGGGTCATGAACGCGATGGCCACGCCCAGGGCGATGAACGCCATGAGCATGCGCAGACCACTGCACGCTTCGGCGACGTTAAGCGGCGGATCGAGCGGAATCCCGCCGACCGCCAGGTCAATCGTCGATCCGCGAACCTGGGCGTCCAGCCCCACCAGGAAGCCCAGCAGGTTCAACACCACCTCGGCCGAGTGCGCCGCGATCAACTGCAGCCGCCACGCCAGCCGGTCCCAGATCATGTCGGAAATCTTGACCGTGAACACCAGGTACCCGATCGGGAACCACAACACCCTCATCATCCGTGAGCCCAGCAGAAACCAGGCGAGGCCGAACAGACACGCCACCATGCTGAAGCCCTGGAACATGTCGTTTCGGCCGGGATACACCCAGAAGATGAAGCTGCTGATGGCCGCCAGCATCAGCACCAGGCCCGGCAGCGCCACCCGGCGGGGCGTGGTCTGCAGGTCGCGCTTGTGCAGGTACAGGTAGCAGAGGCTGAAGAAGGGGATGACCAGGACGTGAGCCCAGTCGGCGTTGAGCTTGAGCGTGAACAGGCGGCCAAGAATTTCGTCCCACCCGCCGCCTCGGGTCTCGGTGACGATTCGCAGCAGGCGTTCAAAGTACTTGGCGTGCAGCAGCACGAACAGCAGGACCAGCGGCGCAAGCCATCCCCATGCTCGGGGCGGCACCAGGGGCGACGGAGAACGGCGCTGTGGCTGGGTGAGGCTGGTTGTGGCCGAACTGCTCATGCGTGACGACTGCCCGTGATCGACGGGGACCCCCGGGTGTTCGACCCTCCGTGTCCTGAAAGTGGCGGCGTACCAGCCTTCTCCGCGCGCCACCGGGCGCACGTCACATAGGCTTTTACGCCTCGACCGGCCGCGAGGTTCTGCCACCACCGTCCATCGACCAGAAGTCGGGCGATGTCCGCACCATCTTTAGGCCCGGCTCAGCAATCGACTTAGTTGCTGGTGCTCGCCGGCGGGGCGCCGAACACGTCGTTGCCGAAGTTCCGGTCAAGCAGGAAGCCAAACCCGTATGTCGTCCGGAAGCCGCTGCGGATCACCTGGGCCGGCAGAGCGAAGAAGTTCGTGCCCACGATGATGTGGTCGTTGGGCTTGAGCAGGATGTCCGGCTGCTCGGCGCTGTAGATCGCCCTCAGGTTCACACGCACCCACGCGGCCCCGCGGCCGGGTATCCGTCGGATCAGGTCCACACGCTCGGGCACCGCCAGCGGCGCCAGGCCGCCCGCCGCCGCCACCAGATTCATCAGCGTCAGGTCGCCATCGCCTGGCAAACCATACGTGCCCGGACGCGAAATCTGCCCTTCGACATATACATTGCCGATGTTCGGCGGAGGAATCTGAATCACGTCGTCAGGGCGGATCACGATGTTGAATCGCATATCGCCCTGGAACAGCTTGTCGTAGGGCACCTCGATGATCCGTTGGGTGAGGATGCGGCTGCGCGGATCATCCTCTTGCCGCGTGTCGGCATCCACCGGCTTGGACAAAACTTCCTTCGCCTCCTGGGCCCGTACCCACTTGCCCCCGACATTGATCCACGGACCGGCCGTCCCTGACGAGTCCAGCCCCGACTCGAGCATCTCGGGGGCCGCGGAAGGCTCAGCCTCGGGATCCAGCGCTTCGGAGGGATCCTGCTGACCGCTCATCAGTTCCTCAAGCAGCGACGCGGCGTCCTCGCCGGCCGCGGGCGTCTTTTCCTGCTGCAACTCCAGGGGAAGGGGGGCCGTCGGCTGGTCGCGGTAGAGCTGCACCTGCCGGAACACGTAGATCTTCTTCACCGAACCCGAAATGCCGCGAGCCTGGGCGATGGCGTCCAGAAGCCGGAAATCCTCACTCAGAATCGCATAAGTGCCGAACGCCGTCTGGCCGAAGCGTGGCTCGCCGATCACCGTATACGTATTCTGCCTCGCCTCCTGCACGATCACCGTCACCGTCGGCTCACGCAGCACGTTCTTGCGCACCAGGATGTCGCTGATCTCCTGCTCCAGTTCGCTGGGGCTCTTGCCCGAGCACTCGACCGGTCCGATGACCGGCAGGCGAACCATGCCTAGGTTGTCCACGCGGCGGGTCTGCACCGACTCGGTGCTTTCGAGGATCAGCTCGAAGACGGTGATCGTCAGCAGGTCGCCGGGGCCGATCACGTATTCGCGGATCTCGGGGATCAGATCTTCGGGCGCCACCTGCGTCAGGCCGGGCGGCGACGACTGCGGTTCGTCAATGATGTCCAGTTGCGTGAGTATGGGCAGGATCGTCGGCGTGCGTTCGAAGCGACCGACCTCGGACATGTCCAGGAAGGAGTCGGTCTCGCAGCCGGGCGTCGCCGCAAGCAGGCTCAGCAGCCCGATCACGGCCAGACCTGAACGCATCGACTTGAACCCACCCACCTGTTTGACCCACCAGCCGCCGGTCCGACGGTCTTCACGCTGTTGCACGGTTCGACTCCTGTCTGAGCTTGGCAGTGCTCGCTGCGCCGAATCGACGACTCGACGTGCCGCATCCTGGCGGCAACGCTCCGCCGCCTATGTTAACCATTGATCGGCCGCGTCGCTGGCCGGCGGTCAACTTCCGCGGCGGTCGCCCAGGCGCGCGGGCATGGCGCCATCGTCCAGATTGATCGGTTCAATCGCCCTCGGGACTTGCCTGGCGGTCGTCGTCCACGTTACCGGTCGTGCGCCGTCGCCGGCACGCGGGCCGGACGGCCACACCCCCCAGGTAACCGGGGCAGCCGCTTGCCCGTCCGGTGACGACCGACCACAATGGTCCCGCAACCGTCCCATGTGCCCACCCCGGCCGCGGTCCAAGCCCGCCGTCGCAAGCCCGCCACTGCCTCGGAACATACCCATGACCCAGTGCATCACCGTGATCGGCGACGGATCCATGGCCACTGTTTGTGCCATCCTCCTGGAGTCCAAGGGCGCCGCCGTCACCTTGTGGAGTGTTTTTGCCGACCACATCGCCGAACTGATCCAGACGCGGGAGAACAAACGCTACCTGCCCGGTTCGCCGCTGCCCGCTTCGATCCGGTTCACCGCCGCCGACGCCGAGGCCCTGGCCGACGCGGACATGGTCGTCTCGGCCATCCCCACGCAGTTCATTCGCTCGGCCTGGACGCGTCTGGCCCCGCACCTGCCGGCCGGGGCGCCCGTGGTCTCCGTGGCCAAGGGCATTGAGAACGACACCCTGCTGCGCCCGACGCAGATCATTGCCGACGTGCTGGGCAAGGCCGGCCGCCCCGCCTCGCCGCTGGCGGCCGTCTCCGGGCCCTCCGTCGCCGGCGAGCTGGCCAAGTGCCTGCCCGCCACCGTCTGCGCCGCCTGTGAAGACGCCCGGCTTGCGGCCGATATTCAGGCCTTGTTCACCACCGACTGGTTCCGTGTCTACACGAACAGCGACCTGCTGGGCGTCGAACTGGCGGGGGCGACGAAAAACGTGATCGCCCTCGCGGCCGGCATCCTCGACGGACTGCAGGCGGGCATCAACGCCAAGAGCGCGTTGCTGGCCCGAGGGCTGGCGGAGATTACCCGCCTCGGCGCCGCCATGGGTGCCAAGGCCGAAACGTTCTTTGGCGTGGCTGGCGTGGGCGATCTGGCGACCACATGCTTCAGTCCCACCGGCCGCAACCGCACCTGCGGCGAGGCCCTGGGACGCGGCAAGCCGCTGGATCAGGTGCTCAAGGACATCGCCGGCGTCGTCGAGGGCGTGCCCACAACCAAGAGTGTGGTGGAACTCGCCCGCCGCCACGGTGTGGACATGCCCATCACCCAGGCCATCCATGCCGTGCTTTTCGAGGGCCTGGACCCGCTGGAAGGCATCACGCGGTTGATGACCCGCGCCCCCAAGGCCGAACGTGTGGGCTGACACGCCTGCGGCTCACGGCAACCGCGGAGCCGGGCGATTACGCACCCGGCCCGGACAGTGACGCGGCCTGGCTGCAGGGTGGGCGGCATTCGCCTGGCCCCGTATGGCGGACTTTGACGTCTGTAACGATTGGCCTCGTGCCGGCCAAGGTCCGCGCCCAGCCGGTTCAATGCCCGCCTCATCCCCGGCGATCCCATCGACGATAGCACTGTCGGCATCCCCACCGGCCCGGCGCGGACCCCGGGCCTAACGCTGTCGGCAGTGAGACCACCATGCAACTGGACACGATCCTGAAAACGGCCATGGACCTTGGCGCGTCGGACGTTCACCTGGTCTGCGGTCATCCGCCCACGGCCCGCATCCACACGGTGATGATGGCCATGGATTATCCCGTGGTTACCCCCGAGAGCGCCCGCCGCATGCTCGAACACATGTGCGCCCAGGAGCAGCTCACCCGCTTCGAGAAGGTCAAAGACAGCGACTTTTCCTATGAGATTCCCGGCGTCGCCCGCTTCCGTGTCAACGCCCACGTGCAGCGCGGCACCACCGGCATCGCCCTGCGTCTGATCAAAGAGACCATTCCGCCGCTGTCCGAACTGAACCTGCCCGAAGTCATCACCCGCCTGACCTACCTGCCGCGCGGCCTGGTGCTGGTCACCGGCGACACTGGCTCGGGCAAATCGACCACGCTCGCCGCCATGATCCAGGCCCTTAACGAGCGCTACCAGAAGCACATCATCACCCTTGAAGACCCGATCGAATACACGTTCGTGAGTAACAAGTGCATGATCGAGCAGCGCGAGCTGGGCGCGGACGTGCCCAGTTTCGCCAGCGGCCTGCGCCATGTGCTGCGTCAGGACCCGGACGTGATTCTTGTCGGCGAAATGCGTGACCTGGAGACGACGGCCGCGGCCATCACCGCTGCCGAGACCGGCCACCTGGTGCTCAGCACCCTGCATACGGTCAACGCCTCGCAGACGGTCGAACGCATCATCGATATGTACCCGGCCGACCAGCAGAACCAGATCCGCTCGATGCTGGCCAACACGCTTCAGGCGGTGATTTCCCAGACGTTGTTCAAACGCACCGACAAACGCGGCATGGTGCCGGGCGTCGAGGTCATGCTCTGCACCCCCGCCGTGCGCAACCTCATCCGCGAGAACCGCGCCTTCGAAATCCCCAACGTCATCGAGACCAACCGCGCCCTGGGCATGAACACCCTGGACAACGCGATCAGCGAGCTCTACTTCAACGGCGCCATCAGTCGCGAGGACGCGGTGGCCCAAGCCGCCTACCCGGAGAAACTGGAACGGATGCTTGCGGCCTGACAAGCGGGTCGTCCACACTGCCGCCATCGTACGTCATCAACTTCGCGGTTTCGGCCGCGGCCGACGAACTGACCCATGCCCAACTACCGCTACGAAGTACGGCTCAGCGACGGCAAGACTTCCGTGGGGATGCTCGCGGCCGCGACCGCCATGGCCGCCGCCCAGCAGCTTCGCGGCCAGGGCCACCAGGTGCTGGCGCTGTCGCCGGTCTCCGGCCCGTCGATCACGCTCAGCCAGCGGCTCCAGCAGATCAACCAGGCCTCCGGACCCTCGCAACGCGACATCCTGAACTTCACCAGCCAGCTGGCCGTCATGATCCGCGCCGGTATCAGCCTGAGGGCGGCCCTCGAAGGCATCGCCGACCAGACGGAGAACCTGCGATTCAAGGACATCATCGTCCGCATCAAGCAGGACGTCGAAGCGGGCAAACCGCTGTCTGACGCGCTGGCCCGGCATCCGAAACTTTTCGGCCCGCTGTATGTGAACATGGTGCGGGCCTCGGAAGTGTCCGGCTCGTTCTCGTCGATGCTCGACCGCATCGCCGCCTACCTCGCCCAGTGGATCGAGACGCGGGCCATGGTCATCGGGGCCATGATCTACCCATGCGTGATCGGCGTGCTGGCCGTCGCGGTGACCATCTTCCTGCTCACTTTCGTCCTGCCGCGGTTCGCGGCGGTGTTCAAAGGCAAGGAAGCGGCCATGCCCTGGCCGACCATCTTCCTGATGAATCTGTCGAGCTTCATGGTCGACTGGTGGTGGGCCGTGGTGCTCGCCATCCTTCTGTTCGTGCTTCTGGGCTGGATGTTCGTCAAGACCGAACCGGGTGGCTGGTGGTGGGACGCCTTCAAGCTGCGCGTGCCGATCATGAAGCGCATGTTCCGCGCCCTCTACATCAGCCGCAGCCTCCAGACCATGGGCGAACTGGTCAACGCCGGCGTGCCCATGCTCGACACCCTGCAGATCACCGGCGACGTGTCGGGCAATCGTCTGTATCGCCGGCTGTGGCGGCAGGTGGTGGCGTCGGTCAAGAGCGGCAAGAAAATCGCCCACCCGCTGTCGCGCTCGCAACTGCTGCCCAAGAGCGTGGTGCAGATGGTCAGCGCCGGCGAAGAGTCGGGCAAACTCGGCGAGGTGCTCACCGAGGTCAGCGGCTTTTACGCCAAGCAGCTTCGCGAAGTGATCAAGACCGTGACCAGCATGATCGAGCCGATCATGATCATCGTCATGGGTTCGGTGGTCGGCTTCATCGCCATGGCCATCATCCTGCCGATCTTCAAGCTCTCGACGCTGGTCAAATAATGGGGCGAAGAGGAGAAAGCTTCGCTTCGTAACAGCCGCCACGGTGATGGCGGGGCGGAGAGGGGAACCGATGCCGGCCGATGCGCCCATACGTGAGGGTTCGTCGGCCGGCTGTGCAACCGCTGGCACAACCGGCCCAGACCGGACAGGTCGCAGAATCGCCGCCAGTTTGACATGCGCCGATAACAGGGAGCTTCGGAACCTGCCGTTTGATTGCGATATTTCCTCCTGGAGAGCCTCGCGCACGCGCTGTGCGGGCCGGCACGAACCCAGCCTGTGATGAACACGCACACCCCGCACAACTCGCCCGCAACACCGCGTCGGCCGCGCTTGCGCAATGGCCGGCGGCAGGGGGGCTTCACCCTCATCGAGGCCGCGCTCACCACCGTCATCGTCGGCACGGGCGTGCTGGCCATCGTCGCCGCCCAGCAGGCCTACCACATGAAAAACGGCTGGGCCCAGAAGGCGTCCATGGGCCTGATGCTCTGCAACGAGATCCGTGAGCTGACCATGAACCTGCCGCTGCACGATCCCTTCGTCGGCGACAGCCATCTGGGCCCCGAGACCGGCGAGAACAGCGTGGCGGATTACGACGATCTGGACGATTTCGCGGGGACGATCACAGCGGGCTACGCCGACAACAATGGCCGTGTCTTCGACCCGCCGATCGACGCCATGCGCCAGCAGATCGACGATCTTGAGGGTTGGAGCCAGCACGTACTGATCGAAGCTGTCCAGGCTGACAACATCTCCTCGACCCTGACCTTGCCGCTCAACACCGCCGACACCGTCATGCGCGTCTCCGTCTGGGCCACCTACCAAAGGCCCGATGACGACGAGCCGATGGAAATCTCGCGCCTGGTCTGGATCGTGACGCAGTGAGGAATGACCAGGGATGCGCCCACCGTGAGCGCGACCGACCAGGAGGATGGGAGCTTGGTGATGACTGGCCCGCGATGGAAAGCTCGACGCACACGACGTGACCCCCGGCGGCAGCGGGGGGCCGCCGCAATTCTGGCGATGATGTTCCTGGTGATCTTCTCGTCGCTGGCGGCGGCGATGGCCATCGTCGCCCAGGGCAACCTGGCCACGGCCGACACGCACATGAAGATCAACCGTGCCCTCTCGGCCGCCGAGACCGGCATGCGCTACCTGGCCAATCGAATCAATCTCGCCGCCCGGCAGGTGCCCACGGCCGACGGCGTCATCGACGCCGACAACGCCCCCGATCTGTGGGTGTCCCTGCGCGACAAGCTCATGGAAGACCTGGCCGCGCACAGCCACTTCCTCGACGGCCCGTACCAGGTCATCACCAACGCCGACGGCTCGACGTCGCTGCTGATCGGGGCCGTCGCCGTCGGCCCGGTGGCCCCCGACGCCTCCGACGCCGACGGCATCGCCTACTTCCGCGCCCGCCTCACGCCGCTGCCCAGCGACCCGACCATCGTGCGCGTGCTGGTCACCGGCTACGACGGCCCGGCCGGCAAGGAGATCAAGCGGTCCATCCAGATGGATTTTCGCCTCGACAAGAAAATCCGTTTCGCGCTGCTGTCCAAGAGCCGCGTCATGCTCGGCCGCAACGTCATGGTCGAGGGGCCCATCGGCAGCCGGTTCACCGAAACCGAGCTGCTCAACGGCCACCCCGTGCAGATGGAAAGCGACTTTCGCGGCCTGAGTACCGACCTCGACGCGGCCCTCGACGCGTTTGTCGCCACCCTCATCGAAAACGACACCAACCATGACAACCGCATCAACACCCACAGCCCCACCGAGACCGACGGCATCACCGATCCGACCAGTCTCGATACCAATGGCGACGGCTACATCGACGGGTTCGACTTCTTCATGGCCGAGTTCGACGACGGCGACGGTGTGCTGACGGCCGTGGAGTTCGGCACGACCGGCGACATCCAGCGTGAGCAGCTCTTCCGCCTGCTCGACACCGCCGGCGATCCCAGCCGCCCGGGCTACAACGACGGGCAAATCGATGCCTATGACCAGTACGCCAAGGTCAAGGGCCAGGTCATGCTCCTGGCGACCATGCAAAGCTGGATGGAGGGCGCCGCGGCCGACCCGCACGCCTATCAGGATTTCTTCCAGGGCGCGATCGTTCCGGGCTTCGGCCAGCAGGCCTTGATCGCCGGTCCTGGCCAGAGCGACATCGACGTTCATTCCTACACGCCCGCCGATTTCGACGTGCAGACTTACCGTGATCTGGCGGTCAACGACCTGCTGACCGAAGCGGCCACGCAGGCGGCCACGCACGATCCCGATAATCCCAACTCTCCGGGTCCGCTGGGGGAAACCACCTTCGAGGAAGTGCCCTTCGGCGCCGCTCATCCCTACGACTACTACGATCGGCCGGTCTACCGCAACATGACCTTCCGCGACGTGCGCATCCCCAAAGGTGCCAACGCCCTGTTCATCAACTGCAAGTTCGTCGGCGTGACCTTCATCGAGACCGAGACCGACAACGCCGACGACATGTTCAACTACGCCGGCATGCAGAACGCCGACGGCAGCCTCAAGCACCCGGATCAGACCGCCACCGTCGGTGGGGCCGAGGTGACCGACACCAAGGCGCTGGCCAACAACCTGCGCTTCCACAACTGCACGTTCGAGGGTTCGATCGTCAGCGACGCGCCCACGCAATACACCCACGCCCGCAACAAGGTCAGCTTCACCGGCCAGACGCAGTTCGACGTCAATGGTTCGACCGCGCTGACGGCCGATGAAAAACGCCTCTACACCCGCAGCAGCATCCTCATGCCGCACTATTCGGTGGAAATGGGCACCTTCGTCGCGCCGCACGACAGCAACGAAACGGTCAACCTGACGGGCACCATCGTCGCCGGCATCCTCGACATCCGCGGCCAGGCCGATGTCCGCGGCACCATCCTCACCACGTTTGAGCCGCGCAGCGGTGAAGGCCCGGTGATCGGCGAAACCAGCCCGCAGTTCAACACGACCCTGGGTTACTTCCCCTCCAGCGCCGGCGACCTCGAAGCCGAACTGCCCACCACGGGCTTCGGCGTCATCCACCTGCGCTACGACCCCACGCTGCCCTTGCCCGATGGCATTACGGGCCCGATCGAACTGCGGCCCAACGTCGCGACCTACGAGGAGGTGTCCAGTGTCGTTCAGTGACCCGATCGCGACGCCCCGCCCCGGTCGCCGGCCGCGCGGCATCCGCCGCCGGCACGCACGCGGCGTGAGCCTCATCGAGGCCATCATCGCCCTGGCCATCAGCGCGGTGCTGCTGACCGCCACCATGGTCGCCACCGACGCCAGCTTCCGGAGCTACGCCAACGCCGCCGAGCAGGCGTCCACCCAGGCCGCCAGCCGCATGGTCATGTATCGCCTGCTGGCGATCTTCCGCACCAGCCGCGGCGAGTTCGACTGCGATTCGTTCAACGCCCAGCCCGGAACCTTCCCCAGCACGTGGGTCGAGTTCATCGACGCCGGCGGGCAGTTCGTCCGCGTCGAGTGGCGGTCCGATGTGCAGCAGCTCTGGCACATCATCAACCCCGACGACCCGGACACGAAGCAGGAGTCGGTCCTGCTGGGCGGCGTCAGCGACGCCACCTTCACCCTCGTGGCCCGACGCGATGACAGCGGCCTGGTGGTCATGGAGCGCATCACCGTCGACATGACCGTCGAGGCCGACGACGACGCCACGCTGGATATCGAGACCCATCGCCTGCCGCCCATCCGGCTCATCGCGTCGACCATGCCCCGCAAACTCAACTGATGCCAGAGGGACGGCCCCTGGCCGCCTGACCGCTGACGACCGATAACACGGCATGCACCCCGGTGCGTGCCGTGTCGCGTTTCCACGCCGCCGCCTGCGCCTCGGGCCGTCTGTTCGTTCTGGGTAAAACCCACTTTGCCTCTCCGACCCCAATTCACTGGTTCATACCCGACGCGAATCGTAATTTTGATTCGGTAGAGACCTGAGCGCGTGGCGACAGGTCGACGCAGGGGTGGGAGCCTGACAGAGTCCGGCGTCGGACTCGGCTCGACGAAACACCGGAAATTGCGTGGTTCCAGTGCCCGAGTCGGACGTTGGACGAAAGAGGTGCGACATGACCTTCAAGCGAGCATGCGGCGTCGTAACGCTTCTGGGCCTCCTGGCGGGGCCGGCGATGGCGGATCAACTCACCCTTACCGGTGTGATCCGCGACTTCAAACGAGGTGACCGCACCGGCGGCCACCCGGACTTCGAGACCGCCCACATGAGCGGGCGCGGCGGCTACGGCCACGTGATCGGCCTGGTCGCGCCGCTGCTTGGGCAGGACGGCAAGCCCGTCTACAACCCCACCCGCCCCGACCAGGACACGATCTACTCGGCCCAAAGCCTGGCTCAGTGGTTCACCGACGTGATCGACGTCAACACGGCTGCGGCCCTCGACCTGACCCTGGACAACGGCCAGGATCAGCCCGGCGGCGTCTACACCTACCAGAGCAATTCGTTCTTCCCGGCCGACGGGTTGATGTTCGGCAATGAAGGCCTGAACCACAACTTCCACTTCACCTTCGAGCTGCACACCACCTTCACTTACCAGAGCGGCCAGACCTTCACCTTCATCGGTGACGACGACGTGTGGGTCTACGTCAATGGCGTGCAGGTGATCGACCTGGGCGGCGTGCACTCGGCGGCGACAGGCAGCGTCCTGCTCTTCGACGGCAAGGCGTTCGTCGAGAACGGGCACTTCACCACCGGCGGCATGGTTCAACTGGTGGACACGGCCCTGGCCCAGACCCTCGCCAGCCGCTGGGCGCAGCAGGGACTGCCCGGTTCGTGCCCCGTGGAGTCCGGTGACAAGTACATCAACCTCGGCGTCAGCGACGGCGATACGTGTACGCTCGACTTCTTCTTCGCCGAGCGGCACACCACGCAGTCCAACTTCCGCATCGACACCACCATCGAACTGGTGGCCGTCGAGCCGACCAGCGTAAGCCCGCTCTACGACTGATCGCCCCCGTGAAACCGCGCTGCACGGACAGCGCCTCTGACTGATCGACTCGCGGCGCCGCGTTGCTGCTCCCCTGGGCAGCGCGGCGTCGTTTTTTGCACGCCGGGCGCCCGCCGGCTCATCGGCAAAAAAAACCTCCCGCACACAGCGGGAGGTTTGGCGTTGGGTGTGGAACGCGTCAATCGCGATTCACACGCGCAATTCACGCGATGCGGCGTCGGGTGCTGATGGCCAGCATTCCCGCGGCCAGCAGCGCCAGGCTGGCCGGTTCGGGGATCTCGACGCGCAGCTTGATGTCGGTCTTCTCAATCCACGAGGTGACACCCTCGTGGCTGGTGGCCTGGAGGATGTCATTGAAGGTCAGCGCCGCCTGAGTGATGCCCAAGCCCGACAGATCCAGCGCCGCCCGAGCAAGCCAGTCGGTCCCCGACGTAGGGCCGTTGGTGTAGGGAGGAGCCGGTGCCGCCATCACGACCAGCGGAGCCTGGTACACCGCGCCGCCGTGGCCCGGTGTCAGGTCGGTGAGCACGAGCTGCCCGGCGATCGAGACCGCCGAGTTGCCGTTGCCCGTCAACTGGTAGCTGAACAGCTCCTCGATGAGGACCATCTCGATGGTGTTGCCCTCGGCCGCGAGCAGGTTCGCGGTCAGCACGCCCACCGTCTGGTCGACCGAGCCGTCGCTGGCCGAGGCCAGGAACGACTGGGGCATGAACTGCAGCACATCTCCCGCCAGGGACGGGGCCCCGAAAAGGGCGACGGCATCGGTGATCGACGTTTCACTGACGTTCTGGTAGACGCCCCAGCTGGCGGCAAAATCGCCGTAGTTGAATGCGGCTCGGACCCCCGGCGCACTGATGAACAGCGCCAGCACGACAGCCAGCATCTGGACCGAACGCCAGGAACCAGTAAACAGCCACCGCGGAGCAGAGAAAGTCGTCGCCATAGGCGCACTCCTGCGAAACAAACATCGCATTTGAGGATCCCGACCCGAAGACTCCCTCCAAAAGGGAAGACCCCCTTGCGGGTCGGCTTTCTCTGCCCTCACTGCCCCCATTTGTACGTCGCAACCGGGTTGATTGCAAGGGTTTTCAGGCTTTGGGCTGTGAATTAGGGCGATCATCCATCGCCGCGGCTGGCCAAAGGCAATCTGGGCAAGATCCGCCCGTGCGTTCCGCGGATGCGCAACGCCTACTTGGCGGGGTCGTAGTGGCGCAGGACAAGTGTGTCGTTTTGTCCTCCGAAGCCGAAGCTGTTGGACAGCGCGATCCGCACCCGCGCTTCCCGCGACTGGTTGGCCACGTAGTCCAGGTCGCAGGCGGGGTCCGGCCGGTGCAGGTTCATGGTGGGCGGCAGACGCCCGTCGCGAATCGCCAGCACGCAGGTGATCGCCTCCACCGCGCCCGCGGCTGCAATCAGGTGTCCCAGCATGCTCTTGACCGAACTGACCGGCGGCACGTTCCCGGGCGCGGCACCCTGGCCTGCGAAAACCAGCTTCACCGCCTTGGTCTCGATCGAGTCGTTTTCCTTCGTGCCCGTGCCGTGGGCCGAGATGTAGTCGATCTGCTCGGGTCCGACGCCCGCGTCCTCCAGGGCCCAGCGCATCGAGGCCACCGCGCCGCGGCCCTCAGGATGAATGTCCGTGATGCGATAAGCGTCGGCCGACGAGCCGTACCCGACCACTTCCGCCAGCACCCGGGCCCCGCGGGCCCGCGCGTGATCGAGCGTCTCGAGGATCAGCATGCCCGCGCCTTCGCCCAGCACGAAGCCGTCGCGGTCGACGCCGAACGGCCGCGACGCCGTGGCGGGCTCGTCATTGCGCGTCGACAAGGCGGTCAGCCGGTTGAACCCGGTGACGCCGAAAGGATGGATCATCGTGTGCGCGCCGCCGCTGATCATCACGTCCGCGTCGCCGCGGCGCAGGATTTGCGTGGCCTCGCCCAGCGCCTGGGTCGAGGCGGCGCAGGCGGTCAGGCAGTTGTAGGCCGGCCCATACGCTTCAAACTCCATCGCCAGGTGGGCCAGGGGCATGTTGGGCTCCTGCTCCAGCTCGCGCACCGCGCTGAGCCTGGCGCTGGCCGCTTTGGCCCACGCCACCGCGTCCAGCTTGCGCTGCTCGGCGTTCCAGCCGATCAGGTCGGCCGTCACGTAGTTGTCGAAGTCCAGCGAGCCTTCACCCGAACCGAGGTAGATGCCCAGCCGCTCGCGATCCAGACGATCGAATCCTTCCAGCCCCGCGCTGCGCCACGCCAGTGCCGCCGCCCCCAGCGCGAACGCCGAGTTGAGCCCGACGCCTTCGTGGATGGCCGGATCACGCACCAGCGCGCGGTAGTCGTAGTCTTTCACCTGGGCCGCGAATGTCGTGGGAAACGTGGATGCGTCGAAATGACGGATAGGCCCGATGCCCGACTCGCCCGCCAGCAGACGCGACCACACGCCCTCGATGTCATGGCCCAGAGGGGTGACCCAGCCGATGCCCGTGATGACCACGCGATGCCGCATGTACGCCTCGTGTCCTTGTCCGCCGCCGACCTGGTGCCGCCTTGCCTGTTTCAGTCCGCCCAGCGGCGAAGCACCAGGGCCGCGTTCTGCCCGCCCAGTCCCGTGCTGTAGCACAGCGCGTGTTCGAATCGACCGCCCTCGACCCGCGTCGTCCCCGCCGGTATGCCGTCGATCGGCCGCGGACAGCGGCGGGGCGGCAAGGTCTGGGTCTTGAGCGCCTGCGCCGCGGCACAGACGTCGATGGCCCCGGCCCCCGCGCCGCAGTTGCCCACCGTCGGTTTAGTAAGCAGGATCGCCATCTGCTCCAGCCGTTTGCCGAACAGGGCACGCAGGGCCGCGGCCTCGGCCGCATCGTACGCCGCGATGCCCGAGCCGAAGGGAACGATCAAGTCGATCTGCCCCGCGTCAATGCCCGCCTCACGCAGAGCCGTACGAATCGCCGCGCCGATCGATCGACCTTCGGCGTCCGGCTCGCGGTTGCGCGTCGCCCGGTTCACCGTCTGCGACGCGCCGAAGCCCAGCACCTCGGCATAGATCTTCGCCCCCTCGCGCTGCCGCGCCGCATCGAGCGCTTCAAGAAGCACAATCGCGCCGCCTTCGCCCAGCACGGTGCCCGCCGCGTCGCGGTTGAACGGCCGCACGGCCTGCGCCGGGTGGTCGTTATCGCTCGTGTTCAGCCGCCCTGATAACTGCTGACGCATCAGCGCCATCGGGTTGATCTTGCTCTCCGTCCCGCCGCAGAAGCACAGGTCGGCCTGGTCGCGCTGGATCACGCGCAGCGACTCGCCGATCGACAACCCGCCCGACGCCTCCCCGCAGGTGATGGTGTTCGACGGGCCTTGGGCGTCGTGGATGATCGTCACATGGCAGGCGAGCATGTTGGGCAGATACTTGAGCAGCCACAGCGGTGTAAGGTGGGTCATGCCCGCGCGGCCCCAGGCATGAATGTCCAGGCGGTGCGGCTGGCCTGCGACGGTCGCCTCCGCCAGGGCGGCTGTCAGTTCCTCGAGGTCGGCCGCGATCAGCCCCGCCCCGATGTGCGCGCCCATGCGCGAACCCGGATAGGACGCCGTCGCCTCCCCGCCCCCCTGGTCCTCGCCGTTGAGCGTGCCCCGCGTGCGCAGGTTGGCGTCGCGCGACGCCAGGTGGGCCGCCGCCACAGCCAGTTCGATGTCGCGGGCCATGACCTTCGTCGCCTTGCGGTAGGTTTTGGGCACGTAGTCACGGACCTGAAGGTCGCGCACTTCGCCCGCGACGCGGCAGGCGAATCCGCCGGGGTCGAACGCCTGGATCGTCCCCAGGGCGCTGCGCCCCTCGCACAGGCCAGCCCACAGCGCGTCGATCCCGGGGCCCAGACCCGTAACCGGGCCCAGACCGGTGATCGCCACCCGCCTGTTCGTGGTATCGCTCAAAGGCTTGTCTTCCGCTGCGAAGCGATGGGCCGCTGCGGCGCCGTCGCACCCGTCCGCCGGGTGGCGCCCGCCCATCCGCCGGCCAGCCCGGTGCGGCGGCGATGTCTCATTGTTCCAGCTTGCGCAGGCTCAGGCCCACCTCGGCCAGCTTGGCTTTGATTTCCGTCAGGCTGGTGCTGCCGAAGTTCTTCACGCCCATCAGCTCCGCCTCGGTCTTCATGCACACGTCGCCGATGGTCTGCACCCCCAGCAGCGAAAGCGCCTTGCGCGAGCGAACGCTCAGATCCAGCTCGTTGACGCTGCGGTAGAGCACTTCGTCGCTCGAGCCGGTTTCGGTCTTGAGCTGGTCGTAGACCGCCTGCTTGGCGGCGTCCTGCTGCTGGGCGACAGCCTGGCCCAGCTTCAGGCCGCGCTGCGCCAGCATCGCCTTGATCTCCGCCAGGCTCGCCTCGCCGAAGTTGCGGTAGCTGCACAGTTCCGCCTCGGTGACCTGCAGCAGATCGCCCAGCGTCCGCACATTCATCTTCCGCAGGGCGTTGCGCGTCCGTACGGAAAGGTCGAAGTCGGTCACCGGCGTGTCGAGCATCGCCTGCTGCTGCTCGATTTTCTTTTCCGCCTCGTCGTCGATGAGCATGCCGCGGCTGGCGGTGACGTCCTTGATGTACAGCCGGGCCCGATCGTGGTTGGGATTGGTCGCCAGCACCTGCCGCACGCACCGCTCGGCCTGGGCGTAGAACCCGCGATCCTCGTAAAGGACCGCCAGGTTGATCAGGGCGTTGAGCGGGGGTCGCGGTTGCTGCACGCACTGCTCATAAAGGTGCAACGCCTCATCCTCTTCGCCCATCAGGTCCAGGCAGTACGCCAGCCGGAAGCACACTTCCGGGTCGTCGGGGTCCGCGGTGAACGCGGCTTCATAGGCCTCGATGGCCTTGAGCCGCCTGCCCTCGGCCTCCGCGACCTTACCGCTGGCCAGGTATTTCTTTGCGGTCTCCGCGTCACGCACGTCGCGCTCCATCAGCATGCTGCCGGTCGCCTCTGCCATCATCAAAATCACTCCATCCCGTCGTCGGGCCGATCCTCAAGACACAGCGCGGCCCGCATCGGCCGCGAACGTTCAATTATCGCGCCGCGCAGGCCCGATCGCAAGTTGCCCGCCCGCCACGTCCATACCGCCTCATGACCCCGCCGGCGCGGCAAAGCCACCTGTCGGACTCGAACCGACGACCTGCGGTTTACAAAACCGCGCAGAACGATCCGCAAGGCCCGCAATACTCGGTCGTTACGCAAATGCCCGACGAGCGCTGGGCGTTCAACTGGGCGTCGCAGTTCTTCGCCGCCCTGGCCGACCAGTCAGAAGGCGGCCCAGACGCCGACCTGCTGGCCCTGCTGCATGCCTGGCCGCTGTTCCCCGACATGCTCAAAAAGGCAATCGGCGATATCGCCGACGCGGCGCTGGGGGACGGCGACGCATCGGACCTCGGCGACTGACGGCAGGCTGATAGGCCGACGCCCCGCGACGAAGCCGCTTTCTCCCCAGTTCTGTACCGGCGATGGACGCGGTGCAATAATGCCACAGGATGTTGGAGCCGACGCCCGGAATTGGCCGATCCTTGGCTGGTCAGGGCACAGGAGCGTTCCTTGCAGATGGCAGACCGACACCAACTTGAACTCGCCTTCGATGATGTTCGAAGCGCGGCGCTGGATCAGGGACGAATCAGCGGGCTGACACACGCGTTCTATCGCTATCCCGCGAGATTCGCACCTGCCTTTGCGCGTGCGTGCATTGAAGCCTTCTCGCGGCCGGGCGACGTTGTGCTGGACCCGTATATGGGTGGAGGAACCACCGTTGTCGAGGCGATGGCCAGTGGTCGGCGCTCGGTTGGGTCTGACATCAACTCCCTCGCCGTATTCGTCACTCGCGCGAAGGTAACCCGACTGTCAGCATACGAGCGAGCGAGCCTGTCCAGATGGGCTGCCGAGGCAGTACCCGAACTGCGGTGTACCGACCGGCTCGATTCAGGCGATCCCGAATTGGCCCACCGTCCCCGTAACATGGCCATACCGAGCGTTCGGTGGCACCGTAGGCTGATTGCCGCCTGTCTGGCCTCCATTAAGGACGAGCTGCCGACTGCGGATTCAAAGCGATTCGCCCGTTGCGTTCTGCTGAACGTCGGACAGTGGGCTCTCAATGGCCGGAAGTCGACCCCGACGGTCGCCCAGTTTCGTTCACGTGTCAGCGAGACATGTGACGAAATGCTCCGCGGCTCTGAAGAGTTCGGGCGAGTCCTGTCGGCCAGCGCATCCACGGTCCATCAGCCGATCATTAGGCAAATCTGCGCTGAGGACTTGAGTCAGGATGTCGGGCTTCATTCGATGCCGCCGGCAGACTTGGTCGTTACGTCGCCTCCGTATCCTGGCATCCATATGCTTTATCACCGGTGGCAGGTCGATGGACGCAAAGAAACCGATGCGCCCTATTGGATAGCCGCCTGTAACGACGGCGACGGGGCAACTCACTACAATTTCGCCGGCCGGCATCGGCAGGCCGAGGATCGCTATTTTGAGAAGGCCCACGATGCGTTTTCTGCGATCAGACGTGCCGCTCGTGACGGCGCAGTCATGGTGCAAATGATCGCGTTTTCCAATCCGGCGCGGCAGTTCTCTCGATATCTTTCCACCATGCAGCGAGCAGGCTTCTCAGAGCTTCGGCTTGATGGCAGACGGCGCATATGGCGGCGCGTCCCAGGGCGTCGCTGGCATGCACACTTGCAGGGGCAGACATCCTCATCGAGAGAAGTCGTCCTGATTCATATCGCCGACTAGTCATCGTCGCCCAAGCCACCGAGCATCTCCAAGTCACCTTCGCTCAGCCCCGAGAGCTGGTCGATCATTGGCAGGAGAACAGGTGCGACGGCAGCCGAAACCTCACGGATGCGATCCTGGACCGACTGCTTCGTCGCTCCGTTGTCTGGGCCATCGTCGGAAGGTTCATCCGGTGTGGTGCCGTCTTCACCGTGCAGCATGGCGAGCCCAAGTAGCACGTTCCCGTATTTGAATTTTGCCTCCAAGAGCCGGACGTCTTGCTTTGAGTACTTCATTTCCGTCAGGAGCGCGGAATTGCTGGCATTGATATAGAACGCGTGTTCCACGCGCGGGCCATCGTCATCAGTTACCGGGTCCGAAATGACGTGGCACGCAACCTCCGGGGTGAAGTTGTATTTACGCCAGTATGCGTCATCCTCCCTCACCACAATGACTTTTGGCAACGAGATACCCCGAGCAGAGGTCTTGTCACCAGCGCCGCTGCCGGGCCGATGTTTGCGTTTGCCTGGCGTTCCCCCAATCCCATGCCTAGGCTCAACGGTAAGCTTAACGACATTGACGAACGGATCATTTAGCGTCGGGTCAGTCACGCTGGTCTGAACGACGACGTAGTCTCCTTCTTCGGCTTCGGGTGGAAGCGCCATGTTGAGGTGGGCAGTACCAGACTCTAGCGTAAGGCTGTAGCTGGGCGGGGACATTTCGCGGCTCGCATCAAGGACTTCCAGCGTGAAACTCCCCCGATCGGAAGGGCGGTCGAAGTACCCGTTTTCAGCATCGGTCACGAATGCGATCCGACAGCGCCGGCCTAACTGACAGTTCCGCGCGTACTGTCGCCCATAGTCGAGGTGCTCAAACTTGAAATAGGTGGGATGTCTGACACCAATAAACGACCTCGGCTGCTGGCCGGTCCCGCCGTCATTGCCGTCGTTCGGCCCGCTGGCGGCAAAGGGCCTAGGAAGTCGCTGGCCGCGCAGGAGTAGGGTGTTGAGCGACGGTGAGGCTTTCAGCACCTTGCGAAGCACGTCTTCGAGAGGCTTTTCGTCACTGAGCTTGGATTCGATATCGTCTTGGCGGCGTTTGTTCTGCAGGTAGCGAAGCTCTGTGTTATTGCGCAGTAGCTCCTCAATTTCGCGTTCTAAGTCATAGCGGATCGCGTGGTCACTCAGGCGGTCTCGACTCGACATGAATAGGTCTTCTCGCTGGCGTGCCGAGAGTGATGAGCAGTCGATCAGCACCAAGAGGGAATCCTTTAGGCGGGGTAGACCAACTGCCCTCGGTCGCGTGAATACCGTCGTGCCGAGGTGTCCGTGGGCCTGTCCATTTATTGCGAAGATAACTCCTTCGTCGCGCAGGTACGTGGCTGCCTTGTCCTCCTTGAAGGCGTAGATACGTGCCTTCATGTTCATGCCGGCTGTCCGGAGCTGTGCAGATAGCGGGAAGCCGGGTTCCAGGTTGTCGCCACGTCCGTCCTCAAGACGAACAACCAAGCCGGCAAGTGTCGTTTCAAAACTCCGCTCTTTTGCGCCCTCGTAACCTCTGCATTCATGAAGCCGTATTGGGAGGGCGACTTCCGGCAAGAGCCGTTCGAGGGCAAACAGCAGACCGTCTTTCATCAGGACGTTGCTCTGTCCCGTGCGAGTCTCATACTCATAGAGTTTTATGGCCGTGCCCCATGCGATTTCGCGCTTGTACGGTTCGTCGTGTTCAGGCATCAAGGGCAGTGTGTCGGCGGCAAAGCCCAGCACCTCGCCACGGCGCGGACGTGCCTCCGCCGCAATCGGCGCGAGATAAGTAAACTCCGAGTGAATCGGCTCGCCGCTCCTGTTGCTCGGTTCCTCGCGTCGGACAACCGTTATGGCCCATTCGTCGGCGCGAGGCCCTGTCATGTCGCGAAGAGCTGGATGGCGGCGCGAGATTACGAGTTGTAGTCCATGGACGCCACAGAATCGGAGAGCTCCGGAGCCGCCCATGTTGAACTTGCCCTGAACGAACCGAATTCGTTGTTTGTTCTTGGCATTCAGCGAGAGAATGGTATCTGGTAACCGAAGCGGGCTCTGGCCTTCACCGACATCGGCAATTGTGAGACACATGCGACGTGTCTTGCGTCCCCGCGTCGGACGATCGCCGGTGGCCGCAATCGTGATGCTTCGGGATTCGGCGGTTCGCTTTGGCGAAGGCCATGTCGTGAGCGTGCCGGCCTCGTCATCTGTGGCCCGCCGGTTTTCGAAGAACACTGCGACGGCGTCGCGAACAGTGCGCGGAGCATCTTCGGATTTGGGATCAATGCCGCGCAACTGGCACTCGCACATGAATCGGGCGTCGACACAATTCACGATCTTCTCGACAAGCGCGGCCTCGCCCAGGCTTGACTGGTTGCCTGCTTGGGCAAAGTTGCCTTCTTTGTCACCATAGAGCCGCCAGAGATCACGATTGTCCCAAAGGTCTGCGTCTCTGAGAATCTGAATGACCCGCTCTTCGTAGTCGGCATGCAATAGATCAAGAGCAAGTTGCCTGATACGGTCGTTAGTCAGTTGCATTGGGTTCCCCCACGGCTAGGCGGAACGCACGGGAAGTGCATCCCACAGTTGGTCTAATCCATCACTGGCGAGTGACTCCATGCGGAGCGCGTATCCGTCTCGGCCCTTCTTCGCGACGGCCTTCGCTTCGCGCAGCCATGCCAGCGTGAGATACACCTGGTATGCCGGGACTTCGTCGCCCGACACGATGTCCGGGATCGGAAGGAGGTTGTCCAGTGTGAAGACGTGGCCCGGCTTAACGCGACTCGTCAGATGCCGCACGAATGCGATCACGGCTGTGCGCGGCGCTCGGTGCTCGTACACTTCTCTATTCTTCTTGGACCAGCCGATCTTTACTAGACGATCCCCGTCGCGTTCGAATCGGGGATAACTCCCTGCTTTCTTGGGATTTGCCGCCGCAACCGGTTTAGATGTGGACGAGCCGCGTCGGCTGACACGAGCGAGCGGCACTGTCTTCGGCGAGGTCGCGTCCGAAGTCGCATGCAGCGAACGTGATGTGCCGTGTAGGCGGGCGACGCCGTCAGTGAGCCGTGCCAATTCGGCGATTTCATCGTACCGCTGCTCCCGGAGGCCCTTTTCGATCAAGGCCCGAAGCCGTTCTTCCGCTTCCATCAGAATGTCCATGGCGTCCTGTATTGTGTCCATGAACGCATAATACACGCACAATATGTGGATGCAAGGGGCATTCGGTCGCTTTCCGTGCAATTCGGGCCGCTGCGGCTCCGGATCAACTGGCGTTCTGCTGGACGACGAAAGGCGACTACGCGCATCGCCTCGCCGAAGCGATCCGGCGGCTGTGCGGGGCCTGAGCGGCGAGAGTCTTCGCCGCGAGGTCACAAAGTTTTTGCCTGCCTACGGCCGCGTCGCGTTCTATCTGAGCGCAACACTTGTTGTCTAAACAAGTTACCGCCAGAACGCCGGCCGCGAGATTTTTGGACCGATTTTGTGGGGGTCTGTGCTACAAGGGATATAGAGGCGTAGAGACACAGTCGTCTCGCGCCGAGGTATCCGGTCTTGCGGGAAGCGACGCGGACCGGTGTAAGGAATCCCTGAACCGGCTGACGGGAGTCAGCCACAACACAACGGCGTACACCCGATGAAGGCCGCAGACGCGGTTGGGGTGTCGTGCTGACTGAAAAAGGTAGGTGCTGCGATGTTTGGAGGAATGGATTCTATGAAGGTGTTCACGGACGATCGGAAGGGCGGGCCGTTGGGCGGGCAACGGCTGGTCGTGAAGGCGGCTGAGGCGGCGGCGCTGTTGGGCGTGAGCCGGGCGCAGTTCTACCGCAAGCACAAGGCCGGCCTGGTGCCGCTGCCGGTGCGGCTGGGCGGGTCGGTGCGGTGGCGGCTGGACGAGTTGCAGGCGTGGGTCGCGGCGGGGATGCCTTGCCGGCAACACTGGCTGGCCATGCGGCCGAAAGGTGGTGCGGCATGACGCTCGCCACGAACAGCTATCAGCGGCAGGCGGTGCGGCGCGGCGGTTCCGGCTTCGGCCGGGCCGCCTACGGCCGAGGCGAAGAACTGCCACCCATGATTCGCGTCACCCGCGAGCGGCCGTGCCCGATCTGCGGGGCACCGAAATGGTGCAGTGTGTCTGCGGACGGCAAGGTCTGCCACTGCATGCGTGAACCGAAAGGCCGGCTCAAGGCAGCGAACGACGACGGACACGTTCACCTGCTCGGTTCGACCGGCGGGCGGCAGTCGCAGCGTCCGTCAAGGCCGTACGGCAGCCAGACCTGGACGATCGGCAAGCCCGAGCGCCGCCGTCCGGTCGCGTCGGAAGATTCGACGAACTGGCCCGAGTTGGCGAGCCACCTTCAGTGCGAGCGGATGAAGGTGGCGGGCGCTGCGGCCGACCTAGCGACGAGGTTGGGCGTTTCGCTTCAGAGTCTCGACTGGCTGCGGCTGGGCTGGTATGCGAAGTCGTGCGCGTGGGCGTTTCCGATGGCTTACGGCGACGGCGAGGTTTGCGGGATTCGCCTGCGCAAGCCGTCGGGACGCAAGCTTGCGATCAAGGGCAGCAAGAGCGGCCTGTTCATCCCGACGAACGTGCCGGGCGACTTGCGCGGGCAGGCGCTCTACATCGCGGAAGGCCCGAGCGACACGGCCGCACTGCTCGACCTGGGCGTTGCGGCGATTGGCCGGCCGGACTGTCAGCATGGGAACGACGAGTTGCAGCGTCTTGTGCAAGAGCGGCGGCCGGCGCACGTTGTCATCGTCGCGGACGGGGATAGGCCCGGACAGGACGGGGCGTTGGCGCTCGCGAACTCGCTCAAGCATATGCCGTTCGGACCGGCCACCTTCGCGATTGTTACGCCGCCTGACGACTTCAAAGACGTGCGCGACTGGAAGCAGGGCGGCTTGACGGCCGAGCAACTGCGGCGGTTGGCCGGATCGGAGACCGAGCCGAACCACGATTCGGCGGCAGCGATGGAGGTGGCCTGTGAGTGACCTGGCCACGGTAAAGCAGTTCCAGCGGGCGACGGTTCCCGTGCCGGCCGCGTTCGAGCCGTTCCCGACGCACGTCCTGCCGGCCGTGGCGGCCGACTACGTGACGGATGGGGCGAAGGCCATCGGCTGCGATCCGACGTTCATCGCGTTGCCGCTGCTGGCGTCGCTCGCGGCCGCGATCGGGAACACGCGACGTATCGAACTCAAACGCGGCTGGGCTGAGCCGGCGATCCTCTGGACCGTCGTCATCGGCGAGTCTGGCACGCACAAGACGCCGGCGCAGCGGCTGGCGTTGCAGGCGGTGCGGCAGAAGCAGAATGCCGCGATGGTCTGGCTGGAACAGCAGCGCGAACTCTACGCCCACGACCTGGACGAATACGAGTCGCAACTTTCAGCCTGGCGCAAGAGCAAGCACAGCGAAAAGCCGGTCAAGCCGGCCGAGCCGGTTGCGAATCGCTTCTGGTGTTCGGATGTCACGGTTGAGGCCCTGGCGGCGCTGCTGGTCGATGCGCCGCGCGGCCTGCTGGTGGCGTGCGATGAACTGGCTGGCTGGCTTGGGTCGTTCGATGCCTACAAACAGGCTCGGTCGGACGTGGCGCGGTGGCTGGAAATGTACGCCGGGCAGCCGTTGCTTGTGGACCGCAAGACGGGCGATCGCAAGACGCTTCACGTACCGCGTGCGGCTGTGAGCCTGACCGGCGGCATTCAGCCGTACGCGCTGCGCATGCTGCTCGGGCCGGCTTACTTCGATAACGGCCTGGTTGCGCGGTTGCTGCTGGCCATGCCGCCGCGACGGCCGCGACTGTGGAAGGATGCGGAACTGGACCCGGCCATCGAATCACGATTGCTCGCGGCGTTCGATCGGTTGTGGGCGCTGCCGTTGGCGGAGGACGCGAACGGTCAGCCGTGCCCGATCGACCTTCCCCTGACCGAGCCAGCCCGGCGGGCGTGGATCGCGTTCTACAACGCCCACGCGGCCGAACAGGCGACGTTGCCGCCGGAGCTGGCGGCCGCGTGGTCGAAGCTTGAAGGGGCGGCGGCTCGATTCGCTCTGATTGTCGAGCTTGTCGCGTGGGCGAGCGGCGATGAGCCGGAGCCGTCGGCCGTTGACGTGTCGAGCGTCGCGGCTGGGATCGAGCTTTCGCAGTGGTTCGGCCGCGAGGCTCGGCGGGTTTACGGGAGCCTGGCGGAGGACGACGACCAGCGGCAGTTGCGCGAACTGGTCGGGTTCATCCGCCAGAGCGGCGGCACGGTGACGCCGCGTGCCATCATGCGGGCCGGCCCGTGTTTTCAGACGGCCGACGAAGCGAAGACGGCGCTCGAATACCTGGCCGATCTTGGCTGGGGCGAGCTTCAATCGGCGGTTTCGGAGTCGGGCGGACGTCCGAGCCTTCGATTCACGCTCGCCGGCGCGACTGACACTGACAAAACCCCGGCGGGCGTCATGGAAACAGGGGTTTTGTCAATGTCAGAGCGGGCAGCGGCGGGATAGCTCGGCCGCAAGGGGCGTGTTTCGAGCGGCGTCGGGGTTTCGGGTTTCGCGACAAGGGCTTTCTGAAACCCGGAACTGACTTTCGTAAGGGTTGTCAAAACGGATAATGGCTGGCGGAATGGGGTTTCGCGGGTTTTGAAACCGGGTTTCGCCTGTCGGGAAACGGTTAATCAAGGACGAAAAGGGTTATGCGACTTTTCAAACAGACGTATCGGGCCGCCGACGGAACCCCACGGGAAACCCCGAAGTGGTATATCGAGTTTCGCGACCATTGCGAAAAGGTTCGGCGCTGGCCGGGTTTCACAGATAAAGCCAGAACGGCCGAGTATGGCCGAAAGATCGAGGCGCTGGTTCGCTGCCGACTGACCGGTGATCGTCCTGATCCCGACGTGAGCCGGTGGCTCGAACGCTTACCCGGTGGATTCAGAACGAAACTCGCCGAAGCAGGGCTGCTCGACCGGCAGAGCATCGGGTCCAGCAAGCCGCTGAGTGAACACCTTGACGACTTCGCCCAATCGCTACGGACGAAGGGCAACACCGAGCGGCACGTCGAGCTTGTGACCGGCCGCGCTCGCCGCGTCATGGAAGGCTGCGGTTTCGCCGGCTGGTCGGAGGTTTCGGCGTCCAGCGTGGCGGCGTATCTGCACAGCCTGCGCGAGGATCAGGTTGCAGCCGATGGAACGGCCAAGCGTGGAATCAGCGTGCAGACGTTCAATTTCTACCTTCAGGCGGTGAAGCAGTTCTGCCGCTGGATGGTGCAGGATCGGCGGGCGGTCGAAAGCCCGGTCGCTCACCTGACGGCCCTGAACGTGCGGACGGATCGGCGCCACGACCGGCGATCGCTCGACGCCGAGGAACTCGGCTGGCTGCTCGACACGACCTACACCGGCCCGGAACGAGCCGGTATGACCGGGCCGGAGCGATCGGTTCTGTATCGCCTGGCCGCCGAGTCCGGTTTGCGGGCGGCTGAGCTTCGCAGTCTGACGCGACAGTCGTTCAACCTGGACCCGGAAGCGCCGACGGTGACGGTCGAAGCCGGTTACTCCAAGCGCCGGCGACGGGACACGCTGCCGCTTCGGCCGGATACAGCGGCCGCGATCGCTGAGCACCTTGCGACCAAGACGCCGCAGGCTCGCGCGTTCGCCATGCCGTCGAGCGACAACACGGCCGGCATCTTGCGGGCCGACCTGGCGGCTGCCCGTGACGCATGGCTGGCGGACGCCGGCGACGACGGAACCGAGCGGAAACGACGCGAGGAATCGGGCTTTCTTCGCTACCAAGACGATTCAGGGCGTTTCGCTGACTTCCACGCGCTGCGGCATACCTTCATCAGCAACCTGCGCCGGGCGGGCGTGCATCCGAAGACGGCTCAGGAACTGGCGCGACACTCGACCATCACGCTGACGATGGACCGCTACACGCACGACTTCCACGGCGACCACGCCCACGCTCTGGCGGCGCTGCCGAGTCTCGACCGGCCGCGTCGCGAGCGCAAAAGGGCAACCGGAACCGATGGCCCGTCGGCCGGTGCCGGCGAAGGCGAGTCCGACGTGGGCGACGCATCCGACGCCGACAAAGCTGAGAAGCGCTGGGCGTTCTACTGGGCGTCGCGGCTACGAAAGCATGTTTCAGAGCGGGATCGCGTGAGACAATCGCCGCGTCGGCGCGGCAAGGTGCAAGCGCCCGAGAATCGCAAGAAGACACGGGAAAAACAGGCGAATCAAGCGGCAGAAGTGGGATTCGAACGCGCGGTGAACCAAAGCCACCTGTCGGACTCGAACCGACGACCTGCGGTTTACAAAACCGCTGCTCTACCAACTGAGCTAAGGTGGCCAGACGGCGACTGCCCGGCGAACCGGCGCCTCGAAAGCCAGAAGAAACCGGCTGCCGATGCCGGCGCCGGCAAAGCCACCTGTGGGACTTGAACCCACGACCTGTGCTTTACGAAAGCACTGCTCTACCGCTGAGCTAAGGTGGCCGATGGACCGGCGGTTGCGCGCATTTTCACACATGCGCCCCGCCTGCGTTAAGCTTGTGCAGATTAGCCGCGCCCCTGGCCACCGTCAACGCGATGACGGCCCGCGGCGATCAAGGAGATCCGACCTTGCCCACCCGCGCGCGGCCTCTGCGAATCGCCCTCGTCGGAGCCCTGCTCACCGCGGGCGTCGCGGCGTTCACCCAGGTCGGGCGATTCGATCCGCTCGAAACGTGGCTCCACCCTCTGCGGGTGCGATGGGCCGGCTCGGCGGTGTCGGCGGCCGACGACCGGCTCGTGGTGTTGACGCCCGATGCCCAGGCCCTCGCCGCGATCGGCCCGCAGCCTTGGCCTGCCGCGACATGGGCGGCTCTGCTCACCACCTTGCACGAGGCCGGCGCCGTGGCCGTGGCTGTCGATCTGGATCCGAATGTCCATCTGGCCGCCGCCGATCCCCAGGCCGACGCCGTGCGACCCACCGATTGGGCTCAGGGGCGGCTGCCGACACTGCCTCTGGCCATGACGCGGATCGTTGCCGCCGGCACGCCTGTGCTTGTTGTCGCCGACGGCGCGTCACGCCGTCCATTCCGCGCCGTCCCGCCGCCCGCGTCGCCTCCCTTGACCGATTTCGCACTTGACGATCGGCTGCCCGAAGTGCTCGCCCGGGAGATGCTCTACCGCAAAGCGCCGTCCCCCGATGCGCCCTCCGTCATCGCCCGCCCGCGATGGTCTGTCCGGACGGTTCGCATGCCGCCGGCCGCATGGATGGCGGGTGCCGATCAGGTCGGGTTCGTCCTTCGCGCCGACGCCGGCCGGCCAACACCCATGCAGCCGCTCATCGCCGTCATGAACGACCGCGTTCTGCCCTCGGCGGGCCTGGCCTTGGCGGCCGCGGTGCTGGACGTCGGACCCCTCGAACTGGCGAGGGCCTACCGTGACCTGGCCGTGCCGCACCGCTTCGATAGCGCCCATGCCGTATCGCTGGCTCAACTGTGGCGCGACGGCCGATGGGATGCGACCGCCGCACGCGGGCTCGTTGAAGGCCGGGCTGTCCTGATCGCCACCGTTGACGGCGCCGCGCCGACGTCGTCGGCCTTCCATGCTGTCATGACCGGACGCCTGGATCACGTCGCGCCGCGATGGGTAGACGGGCTGATGGTGGTCGGCGTCGGCGCGGCCGCGACCGGACTGTGCCTGGCGCTCACCTGGCCGTGGGCCTTGCTGGCCGTGGCGCTGCTCATGGCGGCGGTGTTCGCGCTTGTCGGCGTCGTACTGCCCGAGGTCACACATGGCTGGGCGTCGCTCACGCCGCTGTTGACGGTGATTGGCCTGGTCGTGGTGGGTGTCGCTGTGTCGGCGGGTGCAGCGGATCTGGCGCGACGCCTTGCCCGCGGCCGCGTCCACGCCGCTGACCCGCGGGCCTCACAACCCGCACGCCGTATGGAGGCGGTGGTGCTGGCGGCCGAGCCCGGCGGCGCGCCCGCACTGATCGAACGCTTCGGCGAGACGGCCGCGGACCTGCTGGCCGATCTGCGCGGCGCGATGGTCCCGGCCATCGAGGCCGCCGAACCGCTTGATGTCGCCTGGCGCGATCATGCGGTCCGCTGCGTCTTCGCCGTTTCGCCGCAGACGGACGCCGACCTGGCGCGCGCCGCCGCCCGCGCCCTGGCGCTGGCGATGCAGATGCAGGAGATCGCCTCGGCCTTTCGCCAGCGCCTGCGCCGCCGCTTCGCCGATGGGGATGAAGCGGCCTCGCCGCCGCCGCGCCTGAGCTGGCACGGCGGTCTGGCCGCCGGCACGCTGGTGCTCAAGCCAGACGCCGATGGCCTCGTGACCACGCGACGCGTCGCCGGACAGGCCGCCGTCGCCGCCGCACGCTTGTGTGAATTGTCGGGCCGCCTTGGGTTGACGGTGTTGATCGACGAGCGCACCCACATGCTGGGGGGCTCGGGGTTCGTCAGTCGGCTGGTCGGTGTCGCCGACCTTCTGGGCGGTCGCACGCCCGGCGCGGTGCAGGAGCTGCTGGCTGAGCGGCATCGGGCCGGGGCTTCACTCATCGAGCAGGCGGAACTCTCCCGCGCGCTGGTCAACGCGTTCATGCGCCGCCAACCCGATGCCTGCCGCGATCTGGCCCGCCAGCTCGACAAGCTCGGCGGCAAGATCGCGCCCGATCCGCTGCCCAGACTCTATGAACGGCTCGTGAACCAGCGTCTGACCAGCCCGGCGTCGGAGGCCGAGTTCGATCCGACGCTCGCCTGATGGCGTCCCTCGCCTTGCACCCACGGCCGCCGGTCTACAATGCCGCGTCCGCGGGCATTCCGAGGTCTCGCGGTCGCGCCACGCTTTACGACGCTTTGCGAAAGGACTCATGCATGGGCAGCAGCGCCCTGTTCGGCTTCGTGCTCACCGCCGTCGTCCTGACACTCGCGGTCTCACCGCGGGCCTTGGCCCAGAGCGCCCCGCCCACCTACGCCGGCGATTCCGCCGATGCCTGCCAGGTGTTGCAGCAGCGGCCCGATCGCGTCGTCGCCGTCCTGCCCAATCGGATGGTCGTCGTCGCCCAGGCCCTGCGCAGCGCGCCGGTCGTGTCGGCCCAGGTATGGGTGAAGACCGGCAGCGTCTATGAGCAGGAGCACGTCGGGGCCGGCCTGTCGCACTTTCTCGAACACCTGCTGGCCGGAGGCAGCACCAGCACCCGCCCCGAGGCCGACTCCAACGCCATTCTCGGCGATCTTGGCGGGATGACCAACGCCGCCACCAGCCTCGCCACCGCCCATTACTACATCAACACCACCCGCCTCTATGCCGACCAGGCTGTCGCGCTCCTGTCCGACTGGATCCAGAACAACCTCATCACCGAAACCGAATACGCCCGCGAACGGCAGGTGATTCAGAATGAGTTCGCCATGGGGCAGGGCGACCCCGGCCGCCTGTTCTGGCGCCTGACCCAGCAGGCCCGGTACACCACGCATCCGGCGCGGCATCCGACGATCGGCTACCTCGAAGACTTCCTGGCCATCACGCGCGACGAGCTTTACGACTTCTACCGACGCATGTACGTGCCCAACAACATGGTCTTCGTCGTCACCGGCGACATCGACCCGGCCGCGATGGTCGCGCATGTGGCCGACCTGTGGGCCGACGTGGCCCCGGGCCCACTGCCCGACCTGTCGTTCCCCGTGGAGCCGCAGCTCACCGAACCGCGGCATGTTGAAGGACGGGCGGACGTCCGCGCTCCGCGTCTGCGCCTGGCCTTTCCCGGCACGAAGCTGGCCGAGGACGGCGATTACGCCCTGGATCTGCTGGGCGTGATCCTCGGGCAGGGCGAATCCAGCCGCCTGGTGCGCAGCTTGCGCGATGAGAAACAACTGGTGAACACCATTGAGGCCTACAACCTCAGCTTCGCCTGGGGCAAGGGCTTTTTCGGCATTGATGCGGAGGTCGCGATGCATGAAGGCGCCCAGGCCGGCGCGGCCGTGCGGACGGTGCGCGACGCCGCGCTCGCCGAGATCGAGCGCGTCAAGACCGAGGGCGTGACCCCAGCCGAACTTGACCGCGCCAAGCGCAAAACCCTGGTGTCGGTGGTCCTCAGCGCCCAGACGGCCGAGGGGCTGGCCAGCCGGCTGGCCAGCGACGTCATCAGCACCGGTGACGTGGATTACCTGGCCCGCTATGTCGACGCGGTGCAGGCGATGACCGCCGCCGACGTTCAGGCCGCGGCGCGGCGTTTCCTCGATTCGCAACGGCTTGTCGAGGTCACGCTGCTGCCGGCCGATGAACAGCACCCTGTCACCCAGCTTGGCCGCAACACCGATGCGCAGCCGAACGCCGCCGCCTTCGATCTCGAACCCATTGATCTGGACAACCGCGTGCTCATCGACGCCCTGCGCGCCAACCTGGGAGTCCAAGGCCCCGACAAGGTCGCCGCGGTTGTCGAATCGCCGGTGCTGCACACGCTGTCCAATGGTCTGCGCGTGGTGGTGGGTCGCAGTACGCTCGTGCCCGGCGTCGCCATTCAGTACTACCAGCCCGGCGGCCTGCTGGCCGACGCGCCCGGCCGCGAGGGATTGGCCAACGCGGTCGCCGCCATGCTCACCCGCGGCACCGCCACCCGCAGCGCCCAGCAGATCGCCCACGAGGTGGACGCCCTGGGCGCTTCGCTGTCAGCCAGCGGCGGCAACAACACCACCTACGTCCAGGCCGTCTGCCTCAGCGAAGACCTGCCGACGATGCTCGAACTCTTCGCCGACGTGCTGCTGGCGCCATCCTTCCCGGACGACGAATGGGCCCGCCGTCAGCAGCTTCTCCTGGCTGCGATCGATCGCGAGGTGGACCGCTGGTCCGGCGAATTACGCAAGCACTTCCGCCAGACCTACTACGACGGCCACGTCTGGTCGCAGCTTGCTGAAGGCCGGCGTGAAGCGGTGGCGAGCTTCACCGCCGACGACCTGCGCAACTTCCACGCCGCGACCCTCGATGCCGGCGATGGAGTCCTGGCTGTCTTTGGCGACATTGAAGCTCAGACCGTGGTGCGGCGGATCGAAGCCATCCTTGGCCCGATGCCTTCGCCCGAGGACGGCGACTTTGTCACACCGATGCCCGCGTCGCCGCGGGCGATCGCCGTGGCCTTCGAGACGGGTAAGCCTCTCGCGGCCGTGCAGATTGGCTTCGGCCCCGGGGTCACGCGCGACGATCCGGACTATGCGGCCTTGCGCGTCCTGGGCAAAGTCGTCAGCCGCTTCCCGTCCGGGCATCTTGAACAGGCCTTGCGCGGCGAGGGCAAGGGGCTGGCTTATGCCGTCGGTGCGTGGACGACGACGGGTCTGGTTCCGGGCTATTTCGCCGTTCTGTGGAACACCAGCAGCGCCGACCTGTCCGAATCGCTTGACGCCGCCGCGGCCGTCCTGCACCGCATCCGCATTGAAACGGTGTCGGATACCGATTTGCGGCGGGCCAAGGCGGCGGTGCTCACCGAGGAGTTTCTCGGCAAGCAGACCAATGGCGAAAGGGCGGCCGAGGCGGCTCTCGACCTCGTGTATGGCCTGGGGCTGGACGCTTGCGAGCGATTTCTTGACGCGGTCGAGGCGATCACCCCCGAGCGCCTTCAGCAGATCGCCCACCGCTACCTGTGCAACCCTGTGATCGTCATCATCGCCGACCAGCCCGTCGATGCGGAGCTTCTTGAATCCGTGAAGGCGCGACTTGTAGACGTTGGGTCAGCCGGGCCGACGACCACGCAACCCGCTGGCGAATAGCTGGACGTATCGACCAGGAGAGGGCCGACCGATGCACGAGGCCGCCGCGCCGCCCCTTCCCGAGCTTCCCGCCGAGTGGATGCGCCCCCGGCAGATTCTCGCCCGCCGCGACGCCAGCGGATGCGCGTTCGTGCCGGTTTCGCCGGCCTTCGAGTGGCACAGCTATCACCTGCCGATGGGCGTGGACGCGATCGTCGCCGAAGTTGTGGCGGCGCATATGGCCGCTCGCGTGCGGGGCGTCCACTTCCGCTGCCTGTCCTTCGGGCTCGATCAATACCGCAACCAGAAGCAGCTCGAGGCATGGGGCTTCGACAAGGCCCAGCGCATCTTCGGCATGAACTTCCCCACGCTCCCGTTGATCAGCGAATACGCTGAACCGGCTGAGATGTTCAAGGCCCTGGGCAACCGGCTCGATGCCGTCCGCGCCTGCGGCTTCAGGCACGTTTTCGTCATCGACCATCATGCCGACCCGAACCAGATCAGCGAGATCCGCGGCTTCTGCGAGCGCGAAGACAAGCGTGACGACGCGCCGGAATGCCGCGTGCATTTCGTCTACCCGCTGGATTTCAAGACGATCCGCAACCCGGACCTGCTGTGGATCGGCGGCCACGCGGGACTCTATGAGACGATGGTGATGCTCGCCTTCGCCCCGCAAATGGTCGATCTCGATGAACTGCCCGAGGGCGAACTCGTTGTGAAGGAAGTGGGCATCCACCACGGCAAGCCGACGATCGAACCGAAATACAATCCCCGCCGCGCCGTGCAGGCCGTCGCCGACGCCCTGCGGGCCGACATCCTCGATCACCTGGAAGCGTTCGTTCGCGAGCAGGCAGGGCTGTGAGGGTTCGATGGCGGCGTGTCTCACTTCCCGATGCGGAACCTGCGCCCGACCTGTTTGATCCCCAGCCGCTTGTTCGCCGCCAGGTGTGCCAGCACGTGATGCACCGTCTCGGTCGCGTGCGGCTGCCCCAGCGCGCGGGCGATCTCCTCGGCCGTCGCGGGCCCCTTGATCGCGCCGAGTTTCGCCACCGCTTGGCCCTGAAGCTCCAGCACGGTCGCGGCCGCCTTCTTGCCCGCTTCGACGCCGGGTTGATGATACGCGTTGATGTTGATCAGGCTCGCGTAAAGGCCGACGGTGCGTTCGTACAGCGCGATCAACGCGCCCAGTCGTCGGGCGTCCAGCCGGTCGAGGGTGATCGTCAAGGACTGTCGGTCGCTCTCGGCCAGCGCCTGCCGCGTACCCAGGTAGAAGCCCAGCAAAAAGTCCCCGGTCGCGATGCCCGGCTCGACTTCGATCTGCTGTTTTGCCGCGGCCGGCGTGCGGTCCTGCTGCACCACGATGAAGTTGACGAAGAAATCGTCCAGCCCGTCGCGGAGTTGCTGCACATACGCGTGCTGGTCGGTCGAGCCCTTGTTGCCGAAAACCGTCAGGCCCTGCCTGACCTCGCGGCCGTCCAGATCCTGCGCCTTGCCCAGCGACTCCATCACCAGTTGCTGCAGATAGCGCGACAGCAGCAGCAGCCGATCCTTGTAGGGCAGGACGACCATCTGCTTCTGACCGCGCCCGCCGGTGGCCGCGTGCCACATCAGCGCCAGCAGGGCGGCCGGGTTCTTCTTCATGTTCTTCTGCCGCGTGCAGGCGTCCATGTCGGCCGCCCCACGCAGGAAGTCGCTGATTTTCACGCCCTGCAGCGCCATCGGCAGCAGGCCCACGGCCGAAGTGATGCTGGTGCGTCCGCCGACGAAATCCCACATGGGAAATCCCGCCAGCCAGCCCTGCGACCTCGCATGCTCGTCAAGCTGGCTGCCCGTGCCGGTGACCGCCACCGCCTGCTTCGCGAAGCTCAGTCCCTTGCGCGCAAAGGCCGCCTCCACCTCCAGCATGCCGTTGCGCGTCTCCTTCGTGCCGCCCGATTTGCTGATGACTACCACCAGCGTGCTCTTGAGCCGCGCCCCCAGGTCGGCCAGTGTGCGGTCGATGCCGTCCGGATCCGTGTTGTCGATGAAGTGCGGGCGCAGCTTGTCGCGCCGCGCCGCCAGCGCGTCAGCCGCCAGTTGCGGGCCCAACGCGCTGCCGCCAATGCCCACCACCAGCAGATCGGTGAACTTCGCTGCCTGCGGCGGAGCAATCTTTTTCGCATGCACCTGCTGCGCGAACGCCTGGATGTTCGCGATGGTCTGCTCGATGTCGCGGCGGATCGCCGATGTCGGCGCCAGTTGCGGCGTGCGCAGCCAGTAATGGCCGACCATGCGATGCTCGTCGGGATTGGCGATCGCCCCGGCCTCAAGCTGGGCCATTGCCCCCAGCGCCCTGTCCATCGCATCGGCCATCTGCCTGAAAAAGCCGGCCTCCGCGCCCATGCGTGAGACATCTAGCGTCATGCCCACCGGCCGACAGACGCACAGGCGGTCCAGGTACCGCTTCCAGTATTCGTTCGCGTTCAGTAGCGCGTTCATATTGAGGAGACGCCTTAAAACTTCGGATCCGCGTCAGCCCGCGGGTCACACGGGACGGTCAGTCGCCCGCCAGCATCACGACGGCGCGATGGCGGTGGCCGGTCCGCGGGTCGAAAAGCTCCGTGTGCACCAGCAGCAGGGCCCGGTCCGGCGTCAGGAACCCGGCCGTGGGGAACGACTCCCCATGCCGGTTGACGAAGTCCGACAGCGACATGCGCTTCCTGGCCCCCACGCCGAGGCTGTCGAGGCGGCCGACGTACTGCTGGTTGAGCCAGAGCTGCATGTTTTCCAGCGGCTGAACCGAGCGGTTGACGATGGTGATGTGCTGCGACTCGGGCAGGATCAGCACGTCCATGTCCTGGCCGAAGGGCGCATCCTTGGGGTAGCGCAGCGACGCCAGATCCGCCTCATCCGCTTCGCTGGCGCCGACCGACTGGGCCCCGCCCGTGCCGAACGCCGCCCCGCAGCCGCTCAACGTGCACAGAATCATCACCATCCACACAGCCTGCCGCCAGCATCGCACGCTTTTCATCGTCGCGGTTCCTTCCGATGCGGTTCATTCGGACTTGGGCCATGCCCCGGTGCTTGTCCGGGCAAGAGCATATCACCTGCCCGCCGAGCCGGCATGTTGCCGCCCGCCACGCGAACGGTAAGGTCGGCTCCGCCGCCTTGAGGATCACCGCCATGCCGACCACGCCATCCGTCGCCCGCCGGCCCAACATCCTCTGGATCTCCTTCGAGGACACGATCCCGCTGTATGGCAGCTACGGCGATCCGGCGGCGCGCACCCCGAATGTCGATCGCCTCGCAGCCGAAGGTTGCCGTTATCCCAACGCCTTCTCCACCGCGCCCGTCTGCGCCCCGGCCCGCTGCGCCGTCATCACCGGTATGTACGCGATCAGCATCGGCGCCCACCACATGCGCACCAGCCACCCGCGCCCGCATGACGACGCTGCCTTCGCTTACGAGACCTGTCCGCCGCCTCACGTGCGCTGTTTCACCGAGTACCTGCGTGCGGCCGGGTACTATTGCACGAACAACTCCAAGACCGACTACCAGTTCAATCCGCCACGCACCGCCTGGGACGATTGCTCGAAGACGGCCCACTGGCGCAACCGGCCCGACCCCGACCAGCCCTTCTTCGCCGTGTTCAACCCGACCAACACGCACGAAAGCGGCATGTGGGAGGACAAGGACATCGAGCGGGCCGTCGATCCCGCGGACGTGCCCGTGCCCCCGTACTTCCCCGATACGCCGCGCGTCCGCGAGTCCATCGCGCGCATGTATACCCAGCACGCCCTCGCCGACCGCATGATGGGCGAACTGCTGGCCCAACTGGAGGAAGACGGCCTGGCGGACAACACCATCGTCATGCACTGGTCGGACCACGGCCCGATGCCGCGCGGCAAGCGGTGGCCGTATGACTCGGGCATCCGTGTGCCGATGATCGTGCGCTGGCCGCAGCCGTTGCGCCCCCGGAATGTGAAGCCCGGATCGGTGGATGAGCGGCTCGTGAGCACGATCGACCTGGGGCCGACGGTGCTGTCATTGGTCGGCGTGGAGATTCCCGTGCATCTTCAGGGCCGCGCGTTTCTGGGGCCAAAGGCGCAGCCGCCGCGGCAGTACATCTTCGCCTCGCGCGACCGCTACGACGTGTCGTACGACATGGTCCGGGCGGCCCGCGACGAACGCTTCAAGTACCTGCGCAATTACCTGCCGCAGCTTGAGAAGGCCATGTGGGTGCCGTACCGCAACCGCCACCCGATCATGCAGGAGATCTATCGCCTGCACCTGGAGGGCAAGCTCGAAGGCCCGCAGCGGATCATGATGCAGAACAACCGCCCGGCCGAGGAGCTGTACGACACGACGGCCGACCCGCACGAGATTCGCAACCTGGCCGCCGACCCCGCGTATGCCGGTGATCTGGCTCGCATGCGGGCGGCGACGGATGCCTGGCTGCGCGAAGTGGGCGACATGGGTCAGATCGACGAATACGAGATGGTCCGCCGCTGGTGGCCGGGCGGCAAACAGCCGCGAACATCGAAGCCGCTATTCATCCCGATCGCCACCGGCTGCTGGGGCGATAAAACGGTCATGACGCCAGAAGACGTCGCCCGCCCCATCAGTGGCGAGTATTCCGGCCCGATGCTCGTGCAACTGACCTGCGGCACACAGGGCGCGTCGATCGCGTACACGACGGAGGCCGGCACCCCCGGCTCGCAGGACGCCGCCCGCTGGCAACTCTACGCCGGCCCGATCCGCATCGAGAAGGGGCAGACGGTCACGCTGCGGGCCCGGGCGACCCGCATTGGGTATCAGGAAAGCGAAGAGACTGTCGCGGACCTTACGGTCAGATGACCCGCAGCACGCTGTACCGCCCGGTACTGTCATCGACCTGTTACGAAGTCGACTTGCGCTTCGGCCTCTTCGGTGGAGTCCGAGCGGCGGGATCCGTGAAATCGCCAGCCGTGACCCAATCACTCCCGGATGTATCAACATCGCATCCGGCGTTCGTCAGCTTCGTGGCAAACTCGTGCCGCCTCGCGAAGTCGTTTCCCATATGGACCACGTGGCGACCTCCGACGTCGCTGAACTCCTTGACATTTCCGATTTGAACCAGGAGTGTCTTGTCGGGGTGACTCGCGAACGCCATGCCTGCTTCAAATAGGACATTGGGCCTAGCCTGCCCGGTCAAAGTGCGTTCATATGGCTTGTCGGATGGCAGGAGCAGGTCAGGGCGCAGTTGTACGAGGTCGTCTGGGGTGAGAAGTACTATGACGGCCCGCGCCTTGGCGAACACCGATTCGAGAATCTCACCCACATACGGTGACGCCTTCTTTGTCATCGCGATCGCGGCATTCCATTCGATCGGTTTGACGTTGAGGGCGCGTAGGAACGTGAACATTGCGTCCTTGGCAGGTTTGTCGCGACCGTGAACGACGAAGACCTGATTCGGCACTCTCGCTTTGCTCTTCGCTTCCCCTTGCCGTGACGGCGCGCGTCCTCCTCGCGATGGTGTCGGACTAGGCAAATTGTTCGGTGGAGCTACTGGCGCGCCTGCTTGGCGCAACTGTGCCAACTGTGACGCGTCAGCGTACTTGTTAATCGTGACACCAACTTCAGCGCCGAGCCTGATAGCCGCAAGGTCATTTGGAAGCGCTTCGCGATTGGCTGTCTGCTTAATTCGGGCGTAGACCTGGCTCCTGCTGAGGCTGGTCCTCTCGATGATGTCGCGAAGGAGTCTCGGGTTGATGTTCGCCACGCGGAGTCAGCCCTTCTTCGCTTTTCCGCCCTTTGCTGTGCTGCTGCGCTGGCGCGAGAGCTCTGCGCGAACGGAGTTAGGTGTTGTTCCGATCAGTGTGGCGATCTCCGTCGGTCGAAATCCCGCTCGGTCGAGCAGACGGACTTGTTCGCCCTGTTGCCGTTCTTGGATCAAGAGCATCCCGAGCAGATTGACTAGGCGCGATTCGAACGACGTCATCCCTTCGATGCAACCCGACCGCCTGTCGTCATTTGTTTGCTTTGCCACGGCGAGGTCCTTTCTTCTTGCTTCGCGCCTGCCTCGCCAGCTCTTGCAGTGACCGAGGAGTGCTTCCGATTACCCCCGCGCGGTCGTTCAGCGGTAGCCCCAGCTTCGCTAAGAATGCTGCTTGCTCGAGCAGAGGCTTATCCCGGTGTTCGGAATTACGGAGGCATAGATATGCGAGGCACCGAGCGGTGACGGCTGCTGAGTCCATCTCTGGTCCATCATTTTCCAAGTGGAATCCTCCAAGTAGATAGAACCACATTACAGACACTTAACACCAATACAAGGGGGGCCGGATTACACAGAATGTAGCTCCTGTCCGCGTGCCTACTCGGCCTGCTTGGCGGCGATCGATGCCGTTCCGCGTCACCGAGAGGCTATTATGCGCCCCATGCCTTCCATCGGCCCGGTTCATCTTGACGCTCCGTTCTACCAGGCCGGACTGGCCGGCTATTCCGACGCGGCGATGCGGCTGGTTGCGCGTAAGCACGGCTGCCCGTATTGCGTGACCGAGGCGATGCTCGATCAGTTCCTCATCAACGGCGGCAGGGGCCTGAAGGCCGCGGAGCTCGACGACGAGGATCACCCGATCGCCGGGCAACTGATGGGCTCGCACCCGCGCGAGATCGCGGCCGGGGCGAAGGTGTTGCTCAAGCTCGGCTACGACGTGATCGACATCAACCTCGCCTGCCCGGTCAAGAAGATCCGCAGGAAGTGTCGCGGCGGACACCTGCTCTCCAGCCCCGACGAGGCGATCGCCATCCTCGACAGCGTGCGGCAGGCTGTGGGCGACGCGGCCCCGTGCAGCGTGAAGCTGCGCCGCGGCAGCGACGATTCGCCCGAAGCCGAGGCGAACTTTCATCGCATCTTCGAGGCCGTCATCGACCTGGGCTATGCGGCCGCGACGGTGCATGGCCGCACAGTGGAGCAGAAGTACATCGGCCCGTCACGCTGGGCGTTTCTCAAAGGACTGACGCGGAAGTATGGCAGGGTGGACGGCTTTTCGATCTTCGGCTCCGGCGACATCTTCAGCGTGCGCGACATCTTCGCGATGTTGAACGAGACAGGTGTGCAGGCCGTGAGCGTCGCGCGCGGGTGCATCGGCAACCCGTGGATCTTTGAGCAGGCGCGGGGGATACTCAGGCTGCAAGCCCAGGAATCGCTCACCACGAGCCGCGAGCGTAAGCGAGCGGTTTCGAGCGATGCGACTGATGGTGGTTCGGCCGATGCGGATGAGGGGTGGGACGCCCGTCCCACCACTGAGGATCACGCCCGGCAAACAAGGCAACCGCTCCCTGACGGTCGCGGCTCGTGGCGGGGTGTGCTGGAAGAAGCGTATGCCGCCGCCGACTGCGGACCGAGCCTTGCCCAGCAGCGGGCCGTCCTGCGCGAGCATTTCGAACTGTCGGTCCGCGTCAACGGCGAGAAAAAGGCGGGACTGATGATGCGCAAGTTCGGCATCAAATTCAGCCGCCACCACTTCGACGCCGAAGCTGTCGCCCAGGCGTTCATCGCGGTCAAGAGCCTGGCCGACTGGCACCGCGTGCTCGAACGGTATTACGCGGAGCCTGTCGGTGCTGCGTCGTCGTGAAGATGGGGCGTGGGGTGTTTGTGGGGGGGTAAGAAAAGCCCACGGATTCCTTCCGTGGGCGTTGGTGTTTGTGCAATCAATCTTCGGCGCGAGGGGCTCTTGTCTCACTTGGCTGCCCGCGGCTGCTTCACGCCGCTGGTGCCGGCTCCGAAGCGTTCGTCCAGTTGCCTGTGATACGCGCTCCATGTGCGGCGCAGCAGATCGAAGTCGCTTTCCTCGAACTGCTCGTGCGTCGTCTCGATGCCGGTGACGTAGTAGAGGCAGGGATTGCCCAGGGCCGGCTGGGCCTCGGCGTACTTGCGCCAGGCATACAGGCTGGGCATCGGGTGCTGGTCGGTATGCACCGGCGCGCCGGGCGCGACGGCATGGGCCAGCTTCACGCGGTGGGCCATCTGCGGCGTGATGTCCTTGCGGTCGGTGTAGATGTCCTGCAGGCGCAGCATGTCGATCACGTCGTCGAAGTGCGGACTGAAGGTGTGGGTGATGACCAGGGCGTCTTTCTTGGCGGCCTTGGCGGCGTGGTAGTAGAGGCCCAGCAGTTTGTGCAGAATCTCCAGGCCCGTGTGCGGCCGGCCGTCGTCGTCGCAGCCGGCCGGGTCGATCGGGACGATCCCGCGATGCGCTTCCCAGTAGTGCGTGTAGTCGAACTCGAAGCCGTCGGCGTCCAGGCCGTCCTTCGACAGCAGGTGCCGCACTTTGTCGGCGATGCGCTTCTGGTAGCCCTTGTGGAATGGATTGGGATACGTCTGCCACGGCCAGCCGCGCTGGTTCCATTGTAGATCGGCATGCACCTTCTTCTTTTCACGCTTGCAGGCCGGGTAGAACACGTCGGTGTCGATCGCCAGGTGGTACCGGCTTGTGTCGCGTGGTGCGATGAGCAGTTCGTTGTAGGGCACGTCGTCGCCGCGCCGGGCGGGGCAGTATTCCCACGGGCTGACCCACAGGATCACCTTGCGGCCGGCCTGGTGCTGGTCGGCGACGAACTGCTTCATGTCCGGCCAGAGCTGCGTGTCGACCTCGAGCTGGTTGCCCGGCCGGAACCAGCGGTTGTCGACGATGAGAATCGTCGGGTAAATCTCGCGTGATTCGAGGGTCTTGAGCATCCACTCGTAGCGCGGCTGGGAGCATTCCATGTCGGAGCTTCCCGAGTAGCCGCTGCTGCGCGCGCCGAAGTAGTTGGTCCAGTGGTCGCTGCGGAACACCTGCTCGCCCCAGCCGCCGAAGATCGGTTCGAACCACCAGCGCGGCGCGTCTTGGCGATGGGCGTTGGGCTTCACATAGCCCTCGGCCCGCAGATATTCGCAGTAGCGGTCCAGGCCGGCGTATTCGTCGCCGTCGATCTGCTCCAGCAGCAGCTTCGGGCTGGTCCATGAGCCATCCACCCGGCGGTAGCCGTCGTAGGTGAGGTTGAAGCCCACCCCTTCGTCGCCCAGATACTGAAACTCCTCCACGTCGCGGTCGTCGATCGGCAGCAGCAGGCCGACGTTCACCAGGCCCTTGGCGCCGTCGCTTGAGCGGAGCTGATAAAGGAACGGCGGGGGGGTGATCAGCCAGTCGCCGCCGAGGTTCACGCGCGTGCCGCACACGCGCACCTCGATGCTCTGGTAATACATCACTTCGCGCGTGTCCGTGCTGTTGATGCTGAAACAGTGGACCTTCTCGAACTTGGGCGTGGTGCTGGCGGCGAACCACTTCCAGGGCCGGTGGTGGGCCAGATGACGGCCCGGGCCGGCGAAGTAGGGGTAGTAACGGTCCTCCATGCGCGGGTCGTCTTCGAGGAAGCCCTCGAAGAACCGCGCGTTGTCCAGAGCGCCTTTGCCCTGCACCGTGTAGCTGTATAGCACGCGCGTCGGCTCGCATACAAAGCGGTATTCGACGGCCTCCCACAGCGTCGTCCGCCCCTTGAAGCTGACGGTGGCGCCGTCGCCTCGCTCGGTCACCGTCGGCATGTCGAGGCTCACGAGCGTGTCGATCCGCTCGTCGCGGTCGCAGCCGCTGGCCACAAACAGTTCGCCTCCCAGGCCGTTGGCGAAGGTCAGGTCGATATGAAGCGGTCTGGCCGGATCGAAGGCAAGCTCGTAAGTCTTGCCCTTGAGGGTGAAGGCATCGCCGTCGCGGGTCACGTGCATGGGAGAGCTCCGGGGACTTCGTGTGAAGGAGTGCGAGGCGGGGCGGCCGCGCCTTGGGGGAGTCGTTGCGTAAAAGAACAACTGCGGGCGAAAAGTTAGCCGCACGCCGGTGGAAAGACAATTGCCCCGGACCGTCACACGGCTTCTGCCGCGTGACCTGCTCTCGGCCGCTTACCTTGAGCCTGCACAAGTGTGTAGACTCGCCAGCCACGCCGCCCGTGTGGATCGTCCCGCGGCATCAGGACAACGGATGTGAAAAGGAGGTCGCCGTGATGGATCTGCCCGCCCGACTGGCCCAGCGCGGCCTGACGTTGCCGCCGGCCCCGAAGCCCGTGGCGGCGTATGTGCCGGCCGTCGTCGCCGGCGATCTGGTGTTTCTCAGCGGCCAGTTGCCGATGGTCGATGGCAAGCTGTCCTGCATCGGCCGCGTGCCTGGGACGGTCAGTGTGGACGCCGCCCGCGCCGCCGCCCGCCAGTGCGCTCTCAACGCCCTGGCCGTACTGGGCGATGTGCTGGACGGGAACTGGTCGCGGCTGCGGCGAATCGTGCGCGTCGGGGTCTTTGTGGCCAGCGATCCCGGCTTCACGGAGCAAGCGCAGGTCGCCAACGGCGCCAGCGAGTTTCTGGTCGAGGTGCTCGGCGATCCCGGTCGTCACGCCCGTGCCGCGGTCGGCGCGGCTGAATTGCCCCTTGGCGCAGCGGTCGAGCTGGAAATGATCGCCCAAAGCGCTGGCTGAGGCTCCCGGGTCCACCTAAGGTTTGAGCAGCGGCTGAGGGTGGCCGGTCAACAGGCCGGGGCGTCCGCTGCTGCTTGACGAATCGCGGCGGGTTCGGGACACTGGTCAGTCGGTATCGCCCACCGCCGGGAACCTGCCGGAGGCCGAGCGTGCGGCCAGTCATGCCGCCCTGCCCGTGGAGGAGCCATGACGCCTCCGGCCGCCGCGTGAGCGCTGCGAAGTCCGACCCGTGTCGGTCGCGTCCTGTGGACGGTTGTCGGCATCCGACGCCTCGCCCGACCACAGCCGGTTTCCCAGCAATGACCCCCGCAACGAGGAGTTGGCGCCGATGGCATTGAGATCCCGAGGCGGTTCGCCGGGCCTGACCGCGGCTGTCGCGGTCTTTGGCGTGCTGTTTTTCATCTGTCTGGTGCTGGCAGTGGTCTTCTTCGTGCAGACCGGCAAATACAAGCAGCAGGTGGCGACCGCCGAAAGGGATATGCGGGCTTTCGTCAGCCGCACCGAGATGAGTCAGCCGCAGGTCACAGAGCTGCGCGGCGGAGGCGGCTCGGTGGTCGGCAAGCTGCTCGAGCAGCGGCAGTGGGCCTTCCGCACCATCGCCGGCGATGGCGACGCCGAACCCGAGGCCGTGCGTAAGCAGGTGGCGGACGCCGGCGTGGCCGAGGGCAAGGCGCTGTTGACGGCTGTCAAGGAGCAGCAGGCCCAGTTGGGCGAAGCCCAGAAGCTGCTCAGCCAGCAGCAGGCCATGCTCCAGCAGGCGGCCGCGGAACTCATGGCGACCCAGCAGCGCCGCCAGGCCCAGGCGGACGGTTTCGAGGCCGCGGTCACCCAGTTGCAGGGCAATCTCGACCAGCAGGGCGCGAGCTTCAACGCCTACCAGCAGACCGTCGGTCAGGAACAGCGGCAGTTGGCCACCCTGCTCGAAGACATCCGCCGCCGCAGCGAATCCACCGAACTCGAACTGCGCCAGCGCAATGCCCAGCTCGAGGCGGAGAACGCGGCCCTGCGCCGCCGTATCTCCGAATTGACGTTGTCGCAGGGCGGCGAATCGACGACCGTCGATCCATCATTGCTGGCTGACGGGCGGATCGTGACCATCGACCCGCGCGGCCGCTGGGTTTACATTGACCGCGGCCGACGCCAGCACATCGTCCTGGGCATGACTTTCGAGGTTTACGACCACGCCGCGGCTGTCGGCGAGGGGCCCGATGGTCGGGGTAAGGCCACCATCCAGGTCGTCGACATCATCGACAACAGCTCCCAGTGCCTGGTCGTGCGAACCAGCCCGGGCAAGACGATCCAGGAAGGCGACGTGATCGCCAATGTGGTCTACAGCCCCGACGCGACGTTCAATTTCTACGTCTATGGGAAGTTCGACATCGATGAGCGCGGGGTCGGCTCCGAGGCCGATCGCAAGCGCATCGAGAAGATGATCACGCAATGGGGCGGCAACCTGATGCAGGAGCTGACCTATGACGTGGACTTCCTGGTCCTCGGTGAGGCCCCGCCCAGGCCGGCGCCGGCTGGCGGCACCATCGACCCGGTCGAGATCACACGCCAGATGCGCCTTCGGGCTGAATACGACCGCTATCAGCAGTTGCTGGACCGCGCGCGGGAAATGTCGATCCCCGTCCTCAACGAGAATCGCTTCCTGACGCTGGTCGGTTTCTACGAACGCTAGGACCGCCCGCCGACGTGCCCTCTGAAAGGACGCCGGCCGAAAGGAGATACGTGCCGCGATGGCTGATACGAAGCCGACCGCCGAAACCAATGAACCGGGCGAGGAGATGCGTCTCAAGGGACGCAAGATCCTCATCGTCGACGACGATCCCGAGGTCCGCGCCGCCATCGACCAGGCCCTCCAGGCCGAGGGCGCGCTGACCCAGATGTGCGGCGACGGCAACGCGGCCGTCCGCATCTGTAGCGAGGATCCGCCGGAACTGGTCATACTCGACGTCATGCTGCCCAAGCGCAGCGGGTTTCTCGTGCTCGAACGCATCAAGGAATTGAACACGCCGTTGCGCGTGATCATGGTCACCGCCAACGAGGGCCGCCGTCACCAGCAGTTCGCCGAGGCCCTGGGCGTCGACGGCTATCTGCTCAAGCCGGTTCGCCTCGAACGGCTGATCACCCTCGCCCGCGACCTGCTTGACGACAACTGACCGGCGCGGGCCGCGGCCCCGCCGCTGCAGCCCGCAGCCCGGTCGCTGTGAACCATGCCGGCACATTCATGGGTGTGACACAACCTCAACACGACGCCAGCGCCTGGCGGCCCCTTGGGCATCGACTGTCGCGGTTCACCGCGGCCGCGCTGCTGGCTCTTGGCCTGTTCGCCCTCCCGGCCGCGGCGCGCCAGGCCGTGGTCACCCTGGAAAGCGGCCAGGCCCTCGAAGGCGACCTTACCCAGCAGTCCGAGGCGGCCGTCACCCTGGTGATCGCCGGTATCCCACGCACCATCGAACGCCAGCAGATCAAGAACATCGACTACCCGCTGACATTCGACGAGGACTACGCCCGCCGCGCCGCCGCGGTCGCGCCCGGCGATCTGGCGGCCCAGTACCAGTTGGCCTACTGGCTTTTCGAGAACAAGGCCTACGCCCTGGCCGAGCACGAACTGGCGGTCCTGGTCAGCCAGCTTGACGCCAACGCCGCCGACCCTCAGACCCAGCCCGACACCGAGCTTGTCGAGCGGGCGTCGGTGCTGGCCACAGCCATCGAACAGCGGGTCAAACTGCTCGTCGATGAGCAGGCCGTCGCACCGCTGCCGCGCGACGCCGCCGCGACGACCGCCGCGGATCAGCCAGCTGGTCCCGACGGCGTCGGACTCCAGCCTCCGCTGCCCGCCGGACGACTGAGCGTCGAGCAGATCAATCGCATACGGCTTTTCGAAGTCGACCTCCAAACGAAGCCCAAGGTCCGCGTCGACCGTGCCGTCTGGGACGAGCTGTTCAGCCGCTACGCCGAACAGACCGTCACGCCGCGCGGCCGTCGTGAGCAGACGCGCATGCGGGCCGCCGAGGGGTGGGAGCAGCTCCAACTGATCTTCAACCTCAAGGCACGCGAGTTCTACGACCGCGTCCAAGTGCTCGAGGATCCGCCGTCTCTGTGGACCTTCCGCACGCAGATCCATCAACGCTACGTGCTCAACTATTGCGGGACCGCCGAATGCCACGGCGGCGAGGTCGACACGCCGGCCACACGTCCCGGCCAGCTCATCGTCCTGCGCCTTTTTCCCAACCGGGACGACACGGTCTACACCAACTTCTACAGGCTGCATGCGGCCCGAGGCGCGGACGGCGAAGTCATCGATCGTCAGGCGCCCGCGCGCTCGTTGCTGATCCAGTACGGCCTGCCGGCGGATAGCGCTTTTACGCCGCATCCGACGGCGCCCGGCTGGCGGGCCGGCCTGCGCGACACCAGCGATCCGACCTATCAGCTTCTGGAACGGTGGATCACCCAGGAGTTGTACCATCCAGAGCCGGACTACGGCCTGGTTCCCTCGCCGGCGTCGGACGCGCCGCCCAGCCCGTCGGCCGTCACGCCACAGCCCTGAGTCCCGGAGCGAGCATGACCCGCACCATTTTCCAGTCGCCTTCCCGCATGGTTCTCGCGGTACTCGCGATCGTCCTTGGCTGCACGCTCGTCGGCTGTGGGGAAAGCGACCGCGACAAAGCCGCCCGCGCCGCCCATGCGATGCGGCAGGCCATGGCTGTGCTCGACCAGGCCCACCAGGGCTTCGTCGCGCCCGCCGCCGCTCAGAATCCCGATGCGAGCCGCGCCGACTGGGTCCAGGCGCAGTATCTCATCGCCATCAACCAGCTCAAGCCCGTGCTGACCGAAGGCGTGCGTTCGCAACAGCATGGGGCCGCGCAACTGCTGGCCCAACTGCACGCCGCCCGCGCCGGCTACCTGGGCCGCGCCGCTGCCGGCCGATGGGCCGCCATGTCCGACCAGGCCGCCACCGTCATGACCCATCTTGCCGCCGTCCAGCGCGCGGCCATCCTCGCCGACATCCTCACCGGCGACGAATCGCAGCTTCAGGCCGAACTGGCCGGCGTCCGCAAGCAGATCGACTTCCAGCTTCAGTCCCTCCGCCAGCGAAGCGCCGACCTGCGCAAACAGATTGACACCAACCAGGCCGAGGCCGATCGGCTCATGACCCAGCGTGACCAACTCATGGCCCAGGCGGGCGAGCTTGACGAGCAGGCCTTCACCGCCGCCGACAAACAGGCCTACGATCTAAAGCTCCAAGCCATCGAACTGCGCCGCCAGGCCGATCAATGGGTCGGCCAGCTTGAACGCCTGTCTGTACAGCGTAGCGGCCTGGACAGCGAGTCGGGCATCGTGAACGCCCAGGTCCAGCACCTTGAAGCACTCGCCGTCGACCTGAGCGGCGAGATCCAGCGCTCGGCTGCCCGGGATGGCACGATCGCCGCCGCCCGCGACCAGGCCCTGCAGGTCAAACAGCAGGCGGTCGACGGCCTGGTTCAGGCTTTCACCCTCGTTGCTCAGAAGTTCAACGACGAAGTGGCCGGCGCTTTCGATCAGGCATTGGACCAGGCCGGCGCAGCGGTCAACACCGCGCAGCACGCAGTTCGCGCCGCGGCGATGCGCGGCCGGGAAGACGCCCGGCTCGGCCTGCTTGCCGCCCAGGTCGCCGCCGCCGATGTCCGCACCCGCTACGTCCTGGCGCTCGGCGGTTTCGGCCAGACGGTGGCGGTCGTCGCCGGACAGGCCGCGGACGCCGCCGGCCCCCAGGGACGCTTTTTCACCGAGAATCTTCATCGCCTCGCCCAGCACCAGACCGAACTGACGGACGCCGCGACCACCGACATCAACGCCGCCCTCGAACTGGCCGCGGACCTGGGCGTCGACGAAGCCGACAGCGAACCCGCCCGCCAGGCCGCCCGTCTTCAGGCCTATCTCAGCCAGCTCAACGACGCCCGCATCGCGGGCTGAGCTTTCAGGCTGGGCGGTACCGTCATTCGCTGGCTGTGTGCCTGTGGCGCCTGCCGGGTGCCGGGGGCGATCTCCACCTGTCCGTGCCGCAAGCTAGTAATAAAACTATTCCATCTTTTGCAGCGGCCTGATATACTCTTCTCACTCCCGCCGTCAGCCGGACGCTGGCGGTCCGCTTCGTTCGGCCGCTCTCCCAACCATCGCGGCCGCACGGGCGACTTTTTTCTTTCTCTCTCTCGTGGGGGTTCGATTATGCACGGTCTTTTGTTCCGCGGAATCCGCACGCGCGGTGCGGCCGCCGCCATCGCCACGGTTCTGGCGCTGGGAATCGGTACGGCCTCGGTGTCGGCCAACACCTTCAGTCTCGATCTGGTCTACCTGGGCGGCCACACCGTCGTCCCCGGCGAGATCGAGACCTTCAACGGGCCGGCCATCTCATGGGCGTCGCTCAACAACTTCCGGCAGGTCTCCTCGCTCGGCAGCTGGACGCCCGCCGGCCAGCAGTTCGGCGAGCTGGGCATGTTCAAGTGGGAGGCCGGCGTGCTGTATGACCTGATGAAGGACACCGACGTTACCAACGCCCCCGGCTTCGCGTCCCCGCCGTCGGGCGTGCAGAACGGCCTCATCTCCGACACAGGCAACGTCGCCTTCCGCTTCGGCATCAACGGTGAGGACGCCATCGCCAAAGGCCCGACCCGTGCGGGGTTGACCACCATCGCCGTCTCCGGCGGCGCCAACGCCCCGGGCAATGCCAGCCCGTTCCTGTTCCTCGGTTCACCGCAGCACAACGGTACGCGGCTGGCGTTCTACGGCCGGTCGAGCGGCGACATCGGCATCTGGACCGGCAATGAGACCAACGGCGTGGTTTACCGTTTCGCCCAGGAAGATCAGACACTGCTGCCCGGCACCGCCAGCGTGATCGACGACATGATCTTCCGTGAGCCGGTCATTAACACCAGCGGCTTCACGGCCGCGGAAGTCGGCTGGGACGGCGGCAAGTCCGCCATCATCGCCGGCAACCCGGCCGCGGTGAACCCGCTGTTCACTGTCGCCAAGACCGGCGACTCCGCCCCAGGCGTGCGCGATGCCGTGTTCGAGAGCTTCTCGCGCCCGCGCTTGAACAACCTCGGCACCATCGCCTTCGCCGGTTATGTTGATCTGGGCGGCGGTGTGATGGAGGATGCGATCTTCCGCACCAGCGGCGGGGGCATCGACGACGTCGTCTACGAAACGCTCACGCCCGTGCCGGTCCAGGGCGGCTTCACCTTCGACGACGTCTCGGGCCTCGCCCTCGCCGGTGACGACAACCTCTACTTCCGCGGCTCGTGGGACAACTACAATCGCAGCGGCCTGTTTGTCCAACATCCCGACACCGGCCTCGAACTTCTGTTCAAAGAAGGCGACGCCGCGCCCAACACCGGCAGCAGCTTCTCGAGCTTCGGCTTCATGCACGCCAACGCCGTGGGTGATTACGCCTTTATCGCCGGGCTGGACGATGGCCGCACCGGTCTGTTCGCCACCGTCAATGGCGGGGTTGCCCTCAAGCTTCTGCTGATTGAAGGTCAGATCGTCGACGCCACCGGCGCCGGCGACATGGCGGTCATCAGCGGCTTTGAAATGCCCATCTCCAGCGGCGGGGAGGACGGCCACGGCATGTGGCTTAACAACAACGGCGAACTGCTGATCGAGATCGCCTTCGACCCGAGCCGCGCCTTGCCGCGCGTCACCTCGGGCCTGTACCTGCTGACCATCCCCGAGCCGACCACGCTGACGCTGCTCGCTCTCATGAGCGCCGCCGCCATGCGCCGTCGCAAGCGGTAGGGCAGACGGGTACCGACAAGCGAGCGCCACTTGCGAAGCGCAAAACTTAGCCCCGGGCCACTGGCCAGGGGCTTTTGCCTTTAACGGGTCATCGCAATCGAAGATGCGTGGGCGTATAACGAAGCGGCGAATCTGCGGATGGTGAGGTTGTCCGATGGCTCGGAGAACCTGCCTCGCGCACCGCCATCCGCGTCGGATAAGAGCAGACATACGGCGCTATAGAGGCGTTCGCGCACCAGCCGCTCACCAAGGACGGCATAGCGCTGCGCATAGGAGGCATCGCGGAATTCGGGGAATACCTTGAAATGCGGCTCCGTGACCGCGACCGGTGTCTGCGAGGCGGGACAGTCTTCCAACAACATCATGTATCCAAGCCACGGCTGGGGTTCGGACTGAAACGCTTTCTCCCGAAAAGCGGTCCACAGATCGTGGGCGCTGCCCACAGCTTCCTCCGACCGGTTGTTGAAATTGTTGCCGAACGATGGGCCGACCTGTGACTTGAACTCGATGCCCGCCACCAGCGTCTTGCCCGTCACCGCGACAATGTCCCACTGTTTTGTCGGGCGGAAATAGCCGGGTAGCACCGTACGGGTCTTGGCCACATGGATTTCATTTGAGGTGAGTCCTGCGGCCTCAAGCAGACCGCGAATCAGCTCAACAAAGCCGTCGAGCTGTTTCCCGCCCGTAACCGCGGTGCGCTGGCCAGCGTCGCGTTGTCCCGATTGCGGCCCTGGTTGCGCCCCTGCGCGTCGCGCGTGTTCCAGAAGTGAGCGACGGCCGGGCCGACGTGGGCAAGACACCGATCAAGACTCGCCGCGTTCATTTTCAGTCCCCAGCCGGAAAAGCCTCGATCTGAACTTGACCGAACAGGTCTCGTGTCTCGGTCTCGATTCGCTTGCGTGTGCTCGCGAAATACCCAGGATCAACTTCAACGCCGATGCTGTTCCTTCCCCAGCGGGCGGCCGCAAGCGACGTTGTTCCCGAACCGAGGAACGGGTCGAGCACGGTGTCACCGACAAAGCTGAACATGCGGATGAGACGCGACGCCAGTTCGAGTGGATATGGCGCGGGGTGATTCCGCGTGGACGCACCCGTGACGCCGGTCCATATCTGCTGGAACCATTCACGGTGTCGATCTTCCGGGATGACGCTGAGCGCGCGGACCGTCGGCGACGGACTACGGTAGCCGCCTGATTTGCGCTCGAGCAGGATGAACTCGATATCGTTCTTGATCACGGCGTTGGGCTCGTACGGCTTGCCGAGGAAGCCGCCATTGCCCGGTACTTCGTACACGGCATTGGCGATTTTGTGCCAGATGATCGGGGCGAGGTTGTCGAAACCGATGCGGCGGCAGCGCTCCTGGATCGCCGCGTGCAGCGGTACGACCGTGTGACGTCCCTGATTCTTCCGCCGCGACAGGCAGACGTCGCCCACGACGCAGACCAGTCGGCCGCCTGGTACCAGCGCGTCGTAGCACCGTTGCCATACACGGTCGAGATGGTCAAGAAACTGTTCGTAATCCTCGATGTGGCCCATCTGGTCGTCATGGTCGCGATAGCGCTTGAGCGTCCAGTAGGGTGGGGAGGTTACGACCAGATGTACGCTGGCCGGCTCAAGAAAGGGCATCGCCCGGGCGTCGCCGCGGTAGAGTCGATGCGAAGTCGGCACCCGCCGAAGCGCAGCCTCGATCTCCTGAGTCAGCGTCGCATCCTTCGCCAGCGCGGGGATGAGCTTGTCGGTGATTGGCCTGTCACGCAAGGCGGCAGGGAGAAGGTCATCCAGAGTCTCGGTCAGGTCAACGCTCATGAGGGTTCATTCTACACAGCCGCCCCTCACCCCATATGCTTCACCACCGCGTCGCCGAAGGCGCTGCAGCTCAGCAGCCGGGCGCCGTCCATCAGGCGTTCGAAGTCGTAGGTCACGGTCTTCGCGGCGATCGCGCCTTCGACGCCTTGAATCACCAGGTCGGCCGCTTCGTTCCAGCCCAGCTGACGCAGCATCATTTCGCCCGAGAGAATCACCGAGCCGGGGTTGACCTTGTCCTGGCCGGCGTACTTGGGCGCGGTGCCGTGCGTGGCTTCGAAGATCGCGTGGCCGGACTGGTAGTTGATGTTGCCGCCCGGCGCGATGCCGATGCCGCCCACGCACGCCGCCAGCGCGTCCGACACGTAGTCGCCGTTGAGGTTCAGCGTGGCGATGACCGAATACTCGGCCGGCCGCGTGAGAATCTGCTGCAGGAACGCATCAGCGATCACGTCCTTGATGACCAGTCCCGGCGCGCCCTTGGGCAGCTTCGACGGATCGCCGCCGAGTTTTCTGAGCTGGTCGGGTTCGATCACGTGCCACGGCCCGCCGTCCAGCTCCTTCGCGCCGTACCGCTCGGCCGCGAGCTGATAGCCCCAGTCACGGAAGCCGCCTTCCGTGAACTTCATGATGTTGCCCTTATGCACCAGCGTGACCGACGACCGGCCCTGGGCGATGGCGTAGTCGATCGCGGCGGCGACCAGGCGGTGCGTGCCCTCCTGCGACACCGGTTTGATGCCGATGCCGGCCGTCTTCGGGAAACGGATCTTCCTGAAGCGATCGGGGAACGCGTCGTCGAACAGTTTCAGGAACTTCGCGCAGTCGTCGGTGCCTTCCTGGAACTCAATGCCGGCATAAATGTCTTCGGTGTTCTCGCGGAAGATCACCATGTCGACCAGGTCCGGCCGCTTCACCGGGCTGGGCACGCCCTGGAAGTAGCGCACCGGGCGCAGGCACACGTACAGGTCGAGGATCTGCCGCAGGGCGACGTTGAGTGAGCGGATGCCTCCACCCACGGGCGTGGTGAGCGGGCCTTTGATGCCGACGAAATGACTCTTGAACGCCTCGACCGTCTCGTCGGGCAGCCAGGTGCCGAGCGTGTCGAAGGCCTTCTGGCCGGCGAGCACTTCCTTCCAGACGATCTGCCGCTGGCCACGGTAGGCCTTCTGGACCGCGCCGTCGAAGACCGCCTGGGCCGCGCGCCAGATGTCGGGCCCCGTGCCGTCGCCTTCGATGAAGGGCACGATCGGCCGAGCGGGCACATGAAGGTGTCCGCCCTTGGCGGAGGAGCGGTAGGTGATCGGCTCACCGGTCACGGCGGTGGTCATGGTCGGGTCTCCCAGAATCGCAGATAGCGGGACACAAGCGGTTGCGGAGACGTGGCGACGCGCCCGCCTCAGGCCGCGCCCCACGCGAAAACGTCAAGCCGGCCGACCATATCGGCCGCCGCCGGTCGCGTCAAAGATTCGCCGCTTCGGCCGGCGGGGAGGGTCGCTCCAAAGCCGCCAGTTCATCGGCCGCCAGCAGCGCCGCCAGCAGGTCGCGGACGGTCCGCTGCCCTTCGACCGGGTGCCGCAGCGGCGCGTCCGTGTGAATGTCGTAGCGGTTGCGTCGTCCCTCGCGGCTGCGCGTGAGCACGCCCGCGCGCTCGAGGTCGGCCACGATCTTCTGCACCGCCCGCTCGGTGACGCCGACGCGGCCCGCCGCGTCGCGCAGGCGCATGCGCGGATCGCGGGCCAGACACACCAGCACGTGGGCGTGGTTGCTCAGGAACGTCCAGTGGGCGTCCTGTCGGGTGTTCTGGGAAGGGCGGGGCAAACGGACCATGCTCATGAGTCTCAGCCGGCATCACGGGCGGGTCCGTATGCCGCGGGTGTCAGAAGTCCAAACTATGGCGAACTTCAATTCGTAATACAGCCGGCGCAGGATGATTGCCCGCGGCGGCGGCGGAGTCAACGGCCCGGCGGCAAAATCAGCCTGGCGAGGCCAGGAAACGGGGGCACCGCTGGTGCTGATTGGCGCAACCACGGTCCAGACCTTAAGATGCGCATGGCGCGACAACCCGTCGTCCGCCGGCCCAGCCAGGGAGACGCCCCATGTCCGATCAGTCCGATCAGTCCGATCAGTCCGATCGGTCCGATAGCCCCCACCAGCTCGATACGCATGGACAAAGCTCCGCGTTTCCGGTCGCCAGGCGCCCTCGGCCGCGCATCGGTCGCTTCGGCCTGCTGGTCATGGTCGGCGGGGCCGTGGTGCTCGTGCTGCTGGCGCTTCGCGTGTCGCTGAGCGTGCGGGCGAAGTGGGCGGTAGAGCGCTACCGCGCCGCCGGCCATCCGGTGACGGTTGAAGAACTGATCGCCATGCGCTACCCCCCGCCGCCCGAGGCGGACAACGGGGGCCCGCTGCTGAAACAGGCCATGGCCCAATACATCGAGGCGGACGACGAGACCAAAGCGGCCATCGATGTAAAGGAAAATGACGAGGCATTGACATCCGAGCAGATCACCCAGCTCCTCCATGAGCACCTGCGCGCCAACGAGCCTGCGATGACAACGCTGCGCGAAGCCTTGGAGGCGCCGGACTTCCACTGGGGCAACAACTTCAGCGATCCTTTCTTGGGCATTTCGCACGAGTTTCGCAACATAAGAAGCCTTGCCTTGCTCGGTGTGCTTGAACATCGCATGCATCGCGACGTGTGGTCGGCCGATCAGGCCGTGCAAGCCATTGAACAGACCCTCCGGCTCAGTGAGACACTGGCGCATGAACCTGACCTCCTGTCACAACTGGTGCGCACCTCCATTGTCGCTCAGGCGATGAAGCAGATCGACTGGTTCTGGGCCGATCATCAACCGGAGGGGCATCTTATAGACCGGCTTGCCAAGCGACTTGCGACTGTGCGGAAAGATTTCACCTATGCGATGCGGCTTGCCTTCGAAGGAGAGATGGTCAACGCCTTCACGATCTTCCGGCAGGTGGCGGAACAGAGCCAGAGAGGATCGGTGTGGTGGTGGCACTCGCTTGCCGGCACCCTGCACATTGACCTTGCTTACTATGTGAAGAGACTGAGCGGAATGGTACGCACGGCCGGCGTGTCTGATCTGCGCGAGCGCGTCGTTCAAGGGGAGGCGTGGGACCAGCAGCCCGACCCGCCGCGCTGGGCGATGTTGACACGAACGCTGATGCCGTCGCCCAACTCTCCCTTGCGGCTCAATGTGCGCATGTTGACCACAATCCGCACGGTCGAACTGGCCCTCGCCATCGAGCGGCGCCACTTACAGGGCGACGGCCTGCCCGAATCGCTCGACGAACTCGCGCCGGATTACATCGATGCCGTGCCGGTCGACCCCTTCGACGGTCAGCCGCTGCGCTATCAGCGAATCGACGACGGGTATGTGATCTACAGCGTCGGCGATGATGGAACCGACGACGGCGGGGCGGTCGAATCCCCGGAAGGCAAGCGGCCCCTCGATATCGGCCTCCGCGTGCAGCGGCCGGACCTGCGGGGCGTGGGCGGGGAAAGTGGGGCGGCCGTTTCGGCGAGCTCAAGCCGAGCCGTCTCGGCTGCCGCGGGGGCGACGACGAAAACGACGACGGGCGAGACGCCCGTCCCGCCAGGGAACCCCCAAATCCAAGCCCGTCCCACTGCGGACTCAAGCCCGCAGGCGCCGGCGGTCGATAGGGATTCAGGAAAACCTTGACGCCGGCTGGCGGCGCGGGTACTGTACGAATCTGATGATGAATAACGGCCACGCTATTCCGTCGTCGCTTCGACTGTACAGCGATATGCTGCTGACGCTGTCGAAGCGCGCCGGATAGGACGTTGGCTGATGACGTATGCCACACCACGCCCTGTCCGGCCATCCGGGCAGGGCGTGTTTTTTGGCATACTTTCCCACCGGCTCGGCCGAACGAATGGTCGGGCGGACGACACGAAGATCGCGACCGCTGAGCCGATCGCGACACGCACGCGGAGACACACCGATGTCCACCAGGCCCACGAACGACGCCACGGCAAGCGGCACCGCCCCCGACAGCGCGGATGCCCGCACGCACATCCGCATCTTCGACACGACGCTGCGCGACGGCGAGCAGTCGCCGGGCGCGACGCTCAACTTTCACGAGAAGATGGAGATCGCCCGGCACCTGGAGGCCCTGGGCGTGGACATCATCGAGGCCGGCTTCCCGATCACCAGCGTCGGCGACTTTGAGGCGGTGCGGGCGATCAGCCATGAGTTGGGTCGCGCCACCGTGGCCGGCCTGTCGCGCTGTGTGCCGCGTGATATCGACCGGGCCGGCGAGGCGCTCAAGGGCGCGCCGAACCCGCGCATCCACGTGTTCTGCGCCACCAGCAAGATTCACCGTGAGCACAAGCTCAAGAAAGCCTTCGAGCAGATCATCGAGCTGAGCGTCGACAGCGTGAAGCGGGCGCGGCAGTTCTGCGCCGACGTCGAGTTTTCGCCCGAGGACGGCTCACGCACGGAGCTCAATTACCTCGTGGACATCACCGCGGCCGTCGTCGAGGCCGGCGCGACGACCGTTAACATTCCCGACACCGTGGGCTATGCGGTGCCGGCCGAGTATGGGCACATCTTCGCGTACGTCCGCGAAAAGCTGCCGCAGCTCGACGAGCATGGCGTCGTGCTCTCCTCGCACTGTCACAACGATCTGGGCCTCGCGGTGGCCAACAGCCTCGCGGCCGTGGAGAACGGCTGCCGGCAGGTCGAGTGCACGATCAACGGCATCGGCGAGCGCGCGGGCAACGCGTCGCTTGAGGAGGTCGTGATGGCGCTGCGCACGCGCGGCGACTACTACAGCCGCTTCCGCACGAACATCAACACGAAAAAGATCTATCCGCTTTCGCGCATGGTCTCGACGTTCACCGGCCTGTCGGTGCAGCGCAACAAGGCGATTGTGGGTGAAAATGCGTTCGCCCACGAGGCGGGCATCCATCAGGACGGCGTGCTCAAGCACCGCGAGACCTACGAGATCATGGACCCGCGCGACGTGGGCATTCCCGAAAACAAGCTCGTGCTCGGCAAGCATTCGGGCCGGCACGCGTTTCGCGAGCGTGTGATGTACCTGGGCTTCACAGCCGAGGATGATGTGATTGACAAGGCCTTCGCCGAGTTCAAAGCCCTGGCCGACAAGAAGAAGGATGTCTACGACGAGGACATCGAGGCGATTCTCGATCAGCAGCTTCACAGTGAGCGCAAGCTGTGGGAGCTGGTGCGCTTCCAGGTGACTAGCGGCACGGACGTGATCGCCACGGCCACGGTCGTCGTGCGCGACTCGGCGGGCACGGAGCGCATGGAGGCGGCGACGGGCGACGGACCGATCGACGCGATCTACTCAGCCTTGCAGCGGCTTACCGGCGTAAACGTCACGCTCGAGCGGTATGAAACGCGGGCAGTGACCGGCGGCAAGGACGCGCAGGGCGAGGTGATTGTGCAGGTGCGCCACCGCAACGCGGCCGTCCGCGGGCGCGGCCTGAGTACGGACGTCATCGAGGCGGCGGCCAAGGCCTACCTGACCGCGATCAACCGCATCAAGACCGCCGAGGCCCGCACTGTCCGCGCCACGACGCTCAACGGCGAGGTAAACGGCGGGGAGACCCACGTTCAGCCCGAAGCGAAGGCGGCCCAGCCGTGAGCACGGCCGATTCACAGCACAGACCAATATTCTTGCACCTGCCCGTGGATGACGAGCTGGCGCTGACGCTCATCGATCCCGGCCATGCCGAGGAGCGTTTCACGCTCATCGACGCCAATCGCCGGCACATCGCGGCATGGCTGCCCTGGCCGCACGATACGCATGGGCCGGAGCAGCCACGCGCCCATGCCGAGCGCAGCCTCACCGCCTTCGCCGATGGGAAGGGCATCGAGTGTGCGATTCGTCGGTGCGGACGGATCGTCGGCGCGATGGGCATTCATGCCATCGATCGCCGCGACGGCGCCGCGACGGTGGCCTGCGGCGAAATCGGCTACTGGCGGACGCGCGAGGAAGTCGGCCGGGGCACGATCACGCGCTGTGCGGCCGCGATGCTCGATTACGGTTTCGGCTCCCTTGGACTGAAACGCATCGCCATCCGCGCCGAACCGGCAAACGAAAAGAGCTGGGGCGTGGCCGCGCGGCTGGGCATGACTCGCGAAGGGACGCTGCGCGGGATCGCGGAATATGACGGTCGCCGGATCGACCATCATGTTTACGCCATGCTGGCCGAGGACTGGCCGGCGGTACGGGCCAGATTGGATGCGCGCATTACGAACGGGCTGTGTCCCTCGCCGCCGGGACTGGTGCTGACCGATCGCGACGGCGTGATGCTGGTGCTCGGCGAGCCGCGCCACGCGCAGGCCGCGTTCGAGGCGATCGACGCGAACCGCGTCCATCTCGAAGCGCGGTTGCCCTGGCCCGCAAAACTCAAGAGCGTCGACGACGAGCGCAAGGCGCTCGAGGAACACGTCCGCGCCTTCGCAACCGGCGACATGGTGCCGCTGACTTTGTGGGAGTCCGGCAAGGTGATCGGCGGCGTCGGCGGACACCTGCGGCCGAAGTGGACCAACCGCTGGGAGATCGGCTGGTGGCTGACCGAATCGGCCCAGGGCCGCGGCCTGATGACGTGGGCGGCTGGCGAGCTGATGCGGTACCTGTTCACCGTGCGGCAGGCGAGCAGCGTCTTCGCCCGGGCCCTTGTCGACAACCCGCGCAGCCAGGCGGTGGCTCAGCGCTGCGGCATGAGCGAGTTTCTTCGCGCGAACGTAGCCGACCATGCGGACGGCGGCGAATCGCGGGCGATCCACTACGGCATCGAGCGTGACGACTGGTCGGCCGGCGTGGTCGGTGCGTCGGATGTCGCCGATGGCGGGACGGGGGTCATCCAGGTCCGCCCGCCGCGGGCCGGCAGGCCGACGTAGCCCGAGCCGTAGGCCGCCAGCGAGAGGCGGTAGGTGCGCTCCAGCAGCGGCGAAGGGCGGCGCTGCTCGATGGGCGTGGTGTTGACCAGAATCTTCAGCGAGCCGTCGGGCATGCGCGCGACCATCTCCTCGCGGAAGTCGCCGACGAAATCGCCGAGGCACATGGTGATCCACGCATGATCGCCCATCTTGTGGTGCGGCGGCTGGCCGTAGTTGTAGATCTCGCCTTCGGGTGAAATGATCTGCAGCGTCGGGCCGCCGTCCCACTGGATGGTCTTGGGCATGTGGAAGTCTTCGGCGATGACGGTTCCGTCACTGCGGCACAGGCGGCGCAGCGAGCCGTCGGACTCGCAGTAGTGAATCTCCCATCCGGGCGCGTCCGGCCCGCCCACGATGTCGGCGACGCCGGCGGCTTCGAGGCTCCTGGCCCCGCGGTAAACCCAGTGCGGCGTGCCGTCGGGCTCGACCAGGACCGCGCCCTTGCGGGGGTCCGGTTCATTCCAGTCGTAAAGCGCCGCGGCGTTCTGATGCTCGGTCACATAGTAGACCTGCGGGCCAGGTAGATCGGGTCGGACCATGCCGAAGCCGACGTGATCGGTGTGGCCGATGGTGTGCTCATCTTCGTGGCCGGGGGCCCACACAGCCCACTTGACGCGGGCGGCGTCGCCATCGCCGTCGAAGCAGACGCAGCCCCAGAAGAACTCGTCCATGCCGTCGTCGTCGATGTCAGCCACGAGGGTGGCGTGCCCGCCGCTGCCGGCATATCGGGCGTTGCCTTCGTCGAGCGTGCTCCAGGCCCAGAGTTGCGTGAGTTGCGGGTCTGGCCCGGTGGTGTCGAAATACCAGGCCTCCCACTTGCCGGTGATGTAGGTGCCGCGGTTGACGAGGATGGCCGGTCGCTGGCCGTCGAGGTAGGCGATCGCCAGCAGGTGGCGGTTGGCGTGGTTGTAGCCGCTGAAGCCGGTTCGCTTCGGCCAGGGGGCCGTCACCCGAACCTGGCCGGTCATGCCGTCGAGCACGGTCAGGTACTCCGCGCCGCCACGGATCTTCAGGCCATCCTGCGCCTGGCCGAATACGGGCCTGGGCAGCGTCCGCGTGACGACTTCGGCCCGGCCGTCGCCGTCGAGGTCGTAGGCGACGAAAGGCGAGTACCACACGCCCTGCTCGATGCCCGGGCCCATGTCAAAAGTCCACATGACCTGCCCGCTGCGCCCGTTGATGGCGCGGAGCTTCATGGTTTCGACGCTCGGTTTCCAGTAGTGGGGGTCCACATAGTTCTTGGGAAAGATGATGACATAGTCGAGCACGCCGTCACCGTCGAGGTCGGCCGGCACGCAGCGGTCGACGTGGCGTCGGGCGTCGACGGTGGCGACCTCAGGCTCGATGTCCGTGCTCAGCCGGATGCCGTCGACCGCCTCCTGCCGAGGTGTGACGGAGAAGGTTTCCGATGCGGCGGTTTCGGCGTCATCGAGTACGACGCGGACCTGGTAGTGCACCGGCTGATCCAAGGCAAGGCCCCGGCCTTCGGGGCCGGCGTCAAGGTGGCTGGTCCAGGGCGTTTCGACGACGAGCGTGAAGGGGCCGGCCGACTCGGCGGCGCGGTAGATGCGGAAGCGGGTGGCATCGGGATCGTCCGGAAATAACCGCCAGGACAGGAACACCCGGCCGTTGTCCTGGGGCAGGGCGATCAACCCGCGATGCTGGGACGCGGGCGGCATCGATGCGGTCGCCAGGGACAGGCATAGGGCTGCCAAAGACGGGAATGGAGTCATCTCGGGTGTTCTCCAAGGCGCTTCGCCGCTCGTGGCGGGTGCGTAAGCATCTTATCAGCCGTCGCTTGTGGGGCCGAACCGACAGTTGCGGGCGGACGTAGGAATGGTCGATATAAAGGTAGGCCCGCAGCGCTGCCGGCAGGCCTCGCCCGCCCACACGCTCGCGGCGGAGATCGACTGTCGCGGTCCGCCTCGGAGAAGTTTGCTTTGAGCGAAAAGCCCAGCCCGCCGTCGAAGTCCCATCCTCACGATTCCAGCAAGTGCTTCGTACTGGACACGAACGTGCTGCTGCATAACGCCGCGTCGCTGTTCATGTTCGGCGACAACGAGGTGGTGATTCCCTTCACCGTCCTTGAGGAGTTGGACAAGTTCAAGAAGGGTAACGACGACGTCGGCCGCAACGCCCGCCAGACGATCCGCCACCTCGACCGGCTGCGCACGCAGGGCCGACTCACCGAGGGCGTGCCTTGGAACGGCAACGGCGGGCGGGTCCGCGTGGTGTTCAGCCCGGAGAACCGGCCCACCTGGATCAGCGAGGACAAGCCCGACAACCGCATCATCGGCGTCGCCCTTCAGCTTCAAAGCGAGGGCCGGCGCACTATCCTTATCAGCAAGGACGTTAACGTCCGCATCAAGAGCGACTCGCTGGGCATTCACACCGAGGATTTTGAAGCCCAGAAGGTTAATCCCGACGAACTCTACAACGGTTACGAGACGCTCGTCGTCCCCGGTGAGCTGATCGACAATCTTTACGAGGAGAAATTCCTCGAAGTCGCACGCCTCGAGGAGTATCTCGTGCGCGATGACGACCAGGGCGGCAAGCACCAGGTCGAGATCGTCGCCAATGAATACGTGCAACTGCGCGACCTGGCCGACGACTCGCACACCGGCCTGGCGCGGCGCCTGGCGGACACGGCCCAGCTCATTCCCATCCACGGCCCGCGCAAGCCGGTCTTCGGCATCATGGCCCGCAACGTGCAGCAGACTATGGCCCTGGACCTGCTGCTCGACGACGAGGTGAAGCTCATTACGCTGCTCGGTTCAGCCGGCACGGGCAAGACGCTGCTGGCCCTGGCGGCCGGCATGGCCAAAGTCGTCAGCGAGCAGCGCTATGACAAGCTGCTGGTCGCCCGCCCCATCATGCCCATGGGCCGCGACATCGGCTATCTGCCCGGCGACAAGGACGAAAAGCTCGCCGCCTGGATGCAGCCGATCTTCGACAACCTCACCTACCTGCTTGGCACACGCGGCAGCGGCTCGCAGCATGCCGAGAGCCGTACACCCGAGCAGCGTATCAACGAGCTGATGAACTCCGGCAAGGTCGTGCTCGAACCGCTGACCTACATCCGCGGCCGCAGCATTCCGAATCAGTTCATCATCGTCGACGAAGCACAGAACCTGACGCCGCACGAGACGCGCACCATCGTCAGCCGCGTCGGCGAGGGCACCAAGATCGTCCTGACCGGCGACGTCGGCCAGATCGACAACCCGTACCTCGATTCGTCGAGCAACGGCTTGTCGTACGTCGTCGAGCAGCTTAAGGGCAGCGGTCTGGTCGGCCACGTCACGCTCGCCCGCAGCGAACGCAGCGAACTGGCCAGCCTCGCGGCGGCAAAGCTGTAAGTGACGCACTGTTGACGATATTCAGTGGTGGATACCGCCGCGCGTGCTCCGTCGTGTTTCACTGTCTCATGCGTGCCTCGCATTTTTCATTTTTCATTCTGCATTTTCA
>CAZCWM010000005.1:0-285096 GCA_964502445.1 uncultured Phycisphaeraceae bacterium
AAAAATGCGAGGCACGCATGAGACAGTGAAACATGACGGAGCACGCGCGGCGACGACATCTACCTCTGAAAATCGAAACTCGCCACTACCTACACCCGTCCGACGATCGTGACGGATCGGATGTCGCCCGCGTCGTCCGGGAACCGCGGCGCGGGGGCACTGGCGCTTTGCGTCTCTTCATCAAGGCCAAGGGCTTCGAGGGCGTTGACCTCGACAATGCGGCGGATCTGCTCGCGCGGCACGCTGGGCAGATGCGTGCCATGGATCAGCGAGTTGATGGTGTACAGGGTGGTGATCGCCTGTTGCGGCGTGCAGAAGGGAAAGCCGCTGGCTGGCAGCAGCTTGTCCATGACGCCCTGCTGGCGCGCGAGCACAAGCGTGTTGTAGAGCTGCCACGGCAAGGCGACCAGCTCGGCCAGATCGGCATAGACATGGTGATGTTTGGCCAGCATGGCGAGCGTGGGTTCGATCCAGGGCTGGCCGACGCGGCTGATGACGATGCGCAGCGACGGGAACTGGGCCGCCACCTCATCAAACAGATGGGCCTGATCGAAACTCAACGACGCCTGCGGCGCCCAATGGCCGCCCTGATGTACGAACAGAACCAGGCCGCGCTGCTGACAATGTTCGTAAAGGCGCATGGCGCGGCTGTGGGTGGGGTGACAACCGCAGACAGCCGGGCTGAAGGTAACGCCGATGCAACCGGCCTCGGACGCGGCGGCGATCGCTTCACCCACGTCCCCCGCCAGCGGGTCAACGCCGGCCGACAGCAGCACCTTGCCTTCAAAGGTCGCGGCCCATCGCCGCAGGTAGGCCAGGTCAATGTTCGCCCCGAGCATGCGGCTGACCAGTCCGTGCAGTACAGCCCGCTGCACCGGCTGTATGGCCGCGATGTAAGCGTCGGGTGCGGCGTCCGGCAGGTTCATGGGATGGCCGGCCCGCCGACGCAGGCTGGCGGCAACATCCGGGCCCAACTGCTCGGGCGACTCCCAGAGATGCGTTCGCAGATCGACGATCATAGCCGGACATCCAGGGCGGAATCATGCGCGTTTCATGGTACCGGGCCGGCCGGGGCCAGCCAATGTCGGCGCGCTATCGCGACCGGGCGGCACACGGGCGCACGGGCTGATCGGGCGGGTCAGTGCGAGCCGGCATGCTCCGCGTCGTAGGCCTCGGCGGCCAGCAGCGAATCCAGTTGACGCGGATCGCTGGGCTCGACCTTGATCAGCCAGCCGCGGCCGAAGGGATCTTCATTGATGATCGCCGGGTTCTCGATCGCCTGTGAGTTCACCTCCGCGATCACGCCGTCAATGCCGCAGTACAACTCGCTGGTCGCCTTGACCGATTCGATCTCGCCGAAAACTTCGCCCGCCTTGATCTGGCCGTCGGTCTTCTCGATGTCCAGGAACGTGATGTCCGTGAGTTCTTCGACGGCGAACTGGCTGATGCCGATGACGACCAGGCCGCCCTCGGTCTTGTGCCATTCGTGGCTGGACAGGTAACGTCGATCGTTGGGTGCGGGTGCGGCCATGAGCGATGCTCCGATGGACCTTGCGGCTGTGGCGCCGCAGCATGAGGCAGGGGGTGTGAATACGACCGGGGCGATGATACGACAGGCCCGCGCACCTTTCAAAACCGCGATCATGGGCTGGACATCAGCGCAGATGCGCATCCAGCCAGTCGCCGATGACCGGATAAAGCAGGCCCTGCTGCTGCTCGCTGCTGAAGGCGTGGCTGCCCTCCTGGATCATGTGCTGATCGATGGGCAACCGGATGCGACGACGGGCGTAGGCATAGCGGTCGGAGACGGGCGGCTCCACCACACCGTCGCGGCCGCCCTGCACCAGAAGCGTCGGGCCCTTGAACTTCATCACGTCGCCCAGCGGATCAAGACTGGCCACATCGTCGCAGAAGCGTTCGTTGAGCACGTTCGTGCCATACTGGAACGGCGGGCCCGGCGGGTCGTTGTAGAGGCCGGCGATGCGGCGCATGTTCCAGACGTCAGTCGGGTTCAAGAGCACCAGGCACTTGAACGCGTCGGTCCGCGCGACGGTGCAGGCGGCGATGAGCCCGCCCAGTGAAATGCCCAGCAAGCCCAAACGGCGGGGATCGACGAAAGGCTGCTTCGCAGACCAGTCGGCCATGACCAGCGCGTCGGACAGTTCGTCGGTCGCCACGACGTCGCAGAGCCGACCATCGGAGTCCGGCGTGTGGCGGAAGTTGAAGGTGATGACCGCGTAGCCGCGGGCGGTCAGGAATCGGGCCATGCGCAGGAACAGTTCGGCGGTCTCGATGCGATCGCCTCCCAGGCCGTGAAACAACAGCATGGTCGGATACCGCGCCGCCGCCGCGGCTTGCGCGTCGGGCAGGTAGGCCATCCCCCGGATGGTCATGCCGTGATTCTGAAGTCCGAAGGGCAATTCGGTCATAGCACGCGTTCTGGAGTCTGTCCGCCGTCGGCTCAATCTTCGCTCTGGGCCCACTTGATGAGGATGTCGGCCACCTCGGGCCGGCTGAACTCCTGCGGCGGGCGCTGGCCGGCCTTGAGCATGTCGCGCACCTTGGTGCCGCTGAGGAATACCTGGTCACCCTGGATCTTCGGGAACGTCTTGCCGCTGACCATGCCCTGGGCCTTGTTGGACCATGCGGCATGCTCGAACTTCAGCGGCTCGATGGCGATCTCACCATCCTCGAACTCGTCGAAGATCTTCTGGGCGTCGTAGGTGCCGTAATAATCGCCCACGCCGGCGTGGTCGCGGCCGACGATGAAGTGACTGATGCCGTAGTTCTGCCGCACCAAGGCGTGCAGCACCGCTTCGCGAGGCCCGGCGTAACGCATGGCCGCGGGCATCACCGTCAGCATCGTGTGCTCGGGGTGGAAGTAGTGTTCGATGATCGTCTTGTAGCAGTCCATGCGCACGTCGGCCGGGACGTCGCCGGGCTTGGTCTCGCCCACCAGCGGGTGGATCAACAGGCCGTCGGTGATCTCCTGGGCGCACTTGCACAGATACTCGTGGGCGCGATGAATGGGGTTGCGCGTCTGGAAGGCGCTGACGGTCTTCCAGCCTTTGGCCTCGAAGGCCTTGCGCGTCGCGGCTGGCGGCAGGCGGTATTCGGTGAACTGCTCGCCGGGCTCCTTCTCCGGCGTGACGGTGATCACGTGGATCGGTCCGCCGACCAGCCAGTCCCCCTCGTCCATCACCGACTTCACGCCGGGATGGGCTGCGTCTTCCGTGCGGAAGACGCTGGGGATCTCCAGCTTCTTGTCGTGGGCGTAGATCTCCTTCACGTCGATCACCGCCAGCAGCGTGCCGTCACTGTGATAGAGCGCGGCCTGACCGCCCTGCTTGATCGTGGCCTTGACCGCATCATTCACCGCGAGGGTGATGGGGATCGGCCAGACGGCTCCGCTCACCAGGCGCATGTTCCTGCAGATGCTCTCGAAGTCAGCCTTGCACACGAAGCCTTCAAGCGGGCTGAAGGCGCCGATGGCGATCATCTCCAGGTCGCAGGCCTGCTTGGCGCTGAGGGTGATTCTGGGCAGCGAGGCCGCCTTGGCCTTGAGGTCGGCGGGTTTGGCGGCGAAACGGTTGACGAGTTTGCCGCCGTGAGGGGCGATCAGGGCATGAGCGGGCATGGTCGAGAGCTCCTGTGGGCCAATGCTGGGCCAAAAGGTCAGAGAAGTCGCCGGCCGGCAGGCAGCCGGCCGGAAATGCGGGACGGCCAGTTTAGTGTCCGGTTATCGGCCGGGCAAGGGTTTACCGGACACACCCGCACCGGTGGTGTCAAGCACGTCCGACATCCGCCAAATCCATCTTCCAGGCAATCCGTCCGCTTTCGAGGCTGGACATCGGCAGGTTATGCTCAGGCCATGAGCCAGCCGACCCTCTTTGGGCCCGGGAGCCCGTCGCAAGACGGCCAGGGCGATCCTCCGGCCGCGCCGCATCTGGACGAGGAGCTGCTGGCGGCCGTCTACCAGCGCCAGGGCCGCAGCCTCGACGACCTGCCCTATACCGACGAGTTCGAGACCATCTACGCCGCTGCCGTCGGCGACTCTCCCGACGAACCGCTGGCCGGGACGACCCGGGCCCAGCTCCTGCACCGGCTGCACAACATCCGCAAGGCCGGCCGCCTGCCCCGCGTCGGCCGCGGCAGCGCCCCGCCTGTCCGCATCAGTGCGCAGCAGCAACGCCTGCTTGCCCAGCTCGTTGAGGCCGCCCTCGGCCGTATCAGCCTGCGCGACAACCTGCCCTACACCGACCTGTTCGACATTCTCGTCGCCCGGTTCAACACCGCCGCCGGGCTCGACCTGTCGCCGCACCAGGTCTGGCGACTGGTCGCCAAGCTGGCCAAGTGATCCAGTCCCCAAGAACTTCTTGTATCCGAGCCGGCGACTGTGTCGCCGGTCCGGGCTCACAGGGCCCGGCTCAGACTGGCCCCGCCGACCTGCGCGCCAGCCCAAACTACAATACTGCCATGCGAGAGCGCGATCTGCTGGGGCACATCTACGCGGCCAACAGCCGGCTCGACGGCGCGGCAGTAAGCATCCCGCCCGGTGACGATATGGGCGGCCTGCGCGTGCCCGCCCTGGCGGCCAACGGCGAAAGCGCCGGCGACGCCGAGGTGCTGGTCACCGTCGACCAGGTGGCCGAGGGCGTACACTTCGACCTCGCCACGACGCCGCTGGAAAAGATCGCCCGCAAGGCCATCACGCGCAACCTCTCCGATGTCGCCGCGATGGCGGCCGATCCGCTCGGGGCGGTCGTCGCCGTCAGCTTGCCGCGCGACTTCGGCGAGGATCGGGCGAAACAGCTTTTCGACCTGCTGCGTCAAGCGGCGGCGGACTACGACTGCCCGCTCGTGGGCGGGGACATCAGCATGTGGGACGGCCCGCTGCTGCTGACCGTCACCGTGCTGGCGCACGGCGGTGGGGTCGAGCCCGTGCGGCGAAGCGGCGCCAGGCCGGGCGACGCCCTGTTCGTCACCGGCACGCTGGGCGGCAGCCTCGTCACGATCGACGGCCGCACGCACCATCTGGACTTCGAGCCGCGCGTGCACGTGGCCCGGCAACTGGCGTTTCTGCCCGACGTGAACGTGCATGCGATGATCGACCTGAGCGACGGCCTGGCGGCGGACCTGCCGCGCGTGTGTGAAGCCAGCGGCGTGCGGGCCGAACTGTGGGTCGATCGCCTGCCCGTCAGCCGCGCCGCCCACGCCGCCGAGCAGGCCGACGGCAAGCCGGCCTGGCGGCACGCGCTCGACGATGGCGAGGACTATGAGCTATTGTTCGCCGTGCCCATCGAGCAGGCGCCCCGGCTGCGCCCCGGCGTTTTCAATGGTGTGCCGGTGACGCAGATCGGCCGCATCCTCGCATCCACCGCGACCCCGCGGGCGGCAAGCCTTGTGACCCTGCGCTGGTCCGACGGCCGATGCGAACCGATGCCGTCCGGCGGCTGGGACCACACCGGCGCGCTCGGGAAGTGAACTGAGGCGGGAATCGTGCTGACATGCCCATCGACGTCATGACATGGAGCGGACGCAGCGAAACCGTGCGGCACACGCTGGCCCTGGGCGAGGCGGTCGGCCGGACGTGCCGGGCCGGCGACCTCATCGCCCTGGTCGGCGAGCTCGGGGCCGGCAAGACGCAGTTCGTGCGCGGTCTGGCCCGCGGACTGGGGCTGGATGAGCGGGCGGTGTCGAGCCCGACGTTCGTCATGGTGCAGGAGTATGAAGCGAATCGGGCGGACGCGCCGGTGCTCGTGCATGTGGACGCCTATCGCATCACGACTCTGGACGAACTGGAGTCGATCGGCTGGGATCCGTCCACGCTGCTGCCCGGCGGCGAGATGCGTCAGCAGGCGGTGCTGGCCGTCGAATGGGCCGACCGCCTGGCCGAGCTTTCGCCGGCGGGTGGGCAGGCCGACCACCTGCGCGTCGAGCTGCGCCATATCGGCGAGGATGAGCGTGAAGTATCGCTGTGCGGCCTGGGCGAATGGGCCATGCGCCTGACCGACCTGCGAGCGGCCCTTGAAGCCGCGACCGGCATCCGCCGGCCATGCCCCATCTGCGAAAAACCGGTGGCCGTGGACGACGACTTCTTCCCCTTCTGCTCGAAGCGCTGCCGCCAGGTCGACTTGGGCAAATGGCTCGGCGGCGCGTACACGATCAGCCGGCCCATCGAGCAGAGCGATATCGATGAAGGGGAATAGCACGCAGTGCGCATGCGCCATGCAAGATGTGGAAGCGTGGGCGCCTGCGTCAGCGGTGCGCCGCCGCAGATGATGTCTTGTCGAAGACCTCGATCACACGCTGGCCCATCCGACCCCCGGGGCGGCGAGGCGCTTGGCCCCCGAGCATCCCTGAGGAAGGGTGACAGCGGGCTCGACGGCATCAACTTTCGCTGGCCGTGCCGTTGCCCTCACCCTTTTTCGCCTGCGGACTGATGCCGTAAACGGTGAACTGAAAACCCACAGGGTCGTAGCCGAATTCGCGGCAGACGCGGTCGCGCAGGGCGACCATGGCCGGGTTGTCGAACTCGATGATGCGACCGGTTTCGACGCAGACCAGGTGGCCCGTCGGCTTGCGGCCAAAGGAAAGCTGGTAGCGGGCCTGCTTCGAGTCGATGAGCACCTCGGCGATGATGCCGGCCTCGATCAGGTGCTTGAGGGTGCGGTAGATGGTGGCCTTGGAGGCGCTGCGGCCGGCGTGACGCAGGTCGTCGACGAGGTCCTCGGCTTCGAAGACGCCGTCTTTGTGCAGCACGGCCTCGAGGATGGTGGCCCGCTCGGGGGTGAACTTCAGGCCCTGGCGTTTGAGGAACCTCCGAAAGATCGCGCACATCGGCGGGGCGAAGGGCAGATCGCCGACGACAAGCGAAGACGGCTCAGGCTGGGCGGGCGTGGGGGCGGGCATCGGGGCATTGTAGCCGCCCGGCCGCCTCACCGGGCCGGCCTTTGGCCCGACGACGCGGCATTGGTATGCTGGCCGACCTTTCGGCCGGATGAGACCGCGACAGAAGGAGAGGCGGCCCCATGAACCTCAATGCAGACAACAGCCCCATCGGCGTGGGCCTGATCGGCTGCGGCACGATCGGCTACGGCGTGGTGAAGCTGCTCGAACAACAGGCCGACCTGTACGCCCGCCGCGTGGGTCGGCCGGTGCGCCTGGTGCGCATCCTCGACAAGCAGACGACCTTCAACGACCCGGCCGCCGTCATCCCCTACGACCGCCTGACGCAGGACATCACCGACTTCTTCGATACGCCGGACATGCACATCGTTATCGAGCTGGCCGGCGGGCGCGGCATTGTCAGCCAGTTCGTGCAGCGGGCCCTCAAGAGCGGCCGCCACGTGGTCACCGCCAACAAGGCGTTGCTCGCGGCCGAGGGGCCGGACCTGTTTCGCCTGGCGCGTGAGAACAAGGTGTCGATCGGCTTCGAGGCGTCGTGCGGCGGGGGCATTCCGTGCATCACGGCCCTGACGATGGGCCTGATGGCCAACCACATCCGCGGGCTGTACGGCATCCTCAACGGCACGTGCAATTACATCCTTACGGAGATGACGCGCAAGGGCAAGGACTACGGCACAGCCCTCAAGGAAGCCCAGGCGGCCGGCTATGCCGAGGCCGACCCAACGCTCGACGTCACCGGCGGGGACACGGCCCACAAGGTGGCGATCCTCGCGTCGCTGGCGTTCGGCGTGGCGGCCACGCAGCAGCAGGTGCGCCATCGCGGCATCGACACGCTGGACCTGGCCGACATCCGCTTCGCGGCGGAGATGGGGTATGACATCAAGCTGCTGGGCATCGCCGAGCAGCCGGGCGGCCCGGGCGCGCCGGTCGCCCTGGCCGTCGAGCCCTGCTTCATCCACGCCGATGAACAGCTCGCCCAGGTGCGCGGCTCGTTCAACGCCCTGTCGGTGTATGGCCACGCGGTGGGCCACACGATGTTCTACGGCCGCGGGGCCGGACAGGATCCGACCGCCAGCGCGGTCGTCGCCGACGTGATGAACATCGCCAACGGCTGGTACCCGCGGGCCTACGCGAACATGAACATCTGGCCCGACCAGCAGCAGCCGATCGAGCTCATCGACCCTGACGACCAGATCAGCCGTTTCTACCTGCGCATCAACATGCTGGATCGCCCCGCCACGCTGGCGGCGGTGACGGCGATCCTGGGCGAGGCGGGCATCAGCATCTCGGGCGTGGTGCAGCACGAACAGGCGGCCGACCAGTTCGTGCCGGTGGTCATCACGACGCACAACGCGCGGATCGGCGCCCTGCGCCAAGCGCTGGGCAGGATCGAGTCGCTGGACGTGATCGACGGCAAGCCGGCGGCGATCCGGATTCTGGAGATGCCGCAAGGCTGAGAGCGCGTTCGATTTTCGATTGGTGGTTTCTGATTGGGGATTGGCGGCGTGTGCGGGCGCGATGAGGTCAACCACGCGCCGATAGCCGGATTGCTACATAATCCGGTCCGGACTGCGTAGCAATCCGGCTGCTTTTCAAAGGGATCTTGCACACCTCGGCGGCGCTGCCGTCGCGGACGGCGATCTCCAGGCGATCGCTTGAGCCGAAGTACGCGACCAGTTCTTCTTCCGACACATCGGCGAACGTGCGCGACAGGCCGATGATCTCGCGGTCGGCGATGCGGAGGCGAACGGCCGCGGACGACGCGGCGGGCATCAGCCGCTCGAACACCTCGCGGCGCAGGCTCGTGACGAGGTTGCCGAAGCGGTCGGCGTGCAGGACGTGGCACGTCAGCGAGCCGTCCGACCCGCGCGTGGGCTGGGGCAGTTCGAGGCGGACGATCGCTTCGGGGGCAAGGCGCGGTCCCAGTTCTTCGAGTGCCGCGCCGGCCGCCAGGTGGGCGGCCACGGGTGCGAAGATGTCGCGGCCATGAAAGGTAGCGCTGACCGGTCGGCGGTGATACGCGGGGTTCGTCAGTTCCACCGCATGGATCTGGCCGCGGGGCGCATCATGGGGCAGAACCAGCGACAGCAGGCCGTTGTCCGGCGCGACGAAGAGCGCGCGGTCGGTCTTGACGGCCACTGCCCGGCGCGTCGAGCCGACGCCTGGATCGACGACGGCCAGGTGAATCGTGCCGTCGGGCATGTGCGGCACGGCCGCTTCGAGCGCCAGCGCGGCGGCAAGGATGTGGCGAGGCGGCAGGTCGTGGGTCAGATCGACGAGCCGCGCGCCCGGGGCGATGCCGAGGATCACGCCCTTCATGACGCCGACGTAAGGGTCGGCCGAGCCGAAGTCGGTCGTGAGTGTGATGAGGGCCATGGTCATCGTCGCCGAAGGCATGCGATCGGTGCGCGAGCCGCGTGGGGAAACTCAGTCTTCGCGATCGGGCGTTTCGATGTCGGCCTGGGCGTGCAGGTGCTCAGATGAGCCGGGCGTCGTCACCACCTTCCACACGCACCAGCCCAGCAGCCCCACCACGAAGCCGACCGACAGGAGCATGATGACCCAGCCGCCGGGGGTCAAGGTTTGATAGTCCAGGCTCGGCTCGGCCACAGCCAGCCCCAGCAGCAGCGCATCGCATGTCATCGTCCCGCCTCCACTTGCCCGGCCTCGAGCCGGTTCCATCGCCGCACCGATTGCGACACCAGCAGCGTAAAGAAGATCACGATCACGCCGATGAACAGCACGGCATACAGCGCGGCCGGCTCCTGGGCCACGGCCTTGAAGTAGTTGCCCTTCTCGGCTGTGACCTGCTGGAACAGCCAGACGAAAAAGATCACCAGCAGATAGACCGGCGAAACATACTTGAGCAGATAACCCACCGGCCTCGGCACATGAATCGCCGAGCCGCGGTCGAGTTCGGCCATACCCCGATCCACGCCCAGCACCCAGCCGAACAGTATCACCTGGAACGTCGCGAGGATGTAGATGAAGAACGTGCCGACCCAGAAGTCGAAATGGTCCAGCGCGATCAGGTTGTGCGAGAAGTAGACCACGAAGCCGGCTCCGACGAGCGTGACAAAGCCCAGCAGCGTCACGGACGCCCGACGGTTGAGACCCAGGCCCTCTTCGAGCAGGGCGATGGCGGGCTGAAGCATCGACAGCGAGCTGGTGACGGCCGCGAGAAACAGCAGGAAGAAGAACAGGAAGCCCACGAAGCGCCCCAGCGGCATGTGCTCAAAGACCATGGGCAGGGTCTTGAACCCCAGGTCGAACGACGAACCGCCCGCGGCCGCCCCCAGCAGAATGAAGGCGGCGGGAATCGTGATGAGCCCGCCCAGCGCGACCTCGCAGAATTCGTTGCCCGCGGCTGAGGTCAGCGAGCTGAGGGCGATGTCGTCGTCCTTACGCAGGTAGCTGGCGTAGGTGATGATGATGCCGAAGCCCACGGAAAGGGAGAAGAAAATCTGACCGGTGGCTTCAAGCCACATCTGCCCGTTGAGCAGGCTGGCCAGAAAACCGACGCTTTCGGTGCGCGGGTTCCACATGAAGCCCAGGCCCGCCTCAATGCCCGGCAGGGTGAGCACGCGGACCAGCACGATCAACGCGCAGATCACCAGGGCGGGCATGGCCCAGCGGCAGAACCATTCGATGCCCCTGGTCAGCCCGCGATAGATCAGGGCGAAGTTGAGCACGAAGCACAGCAGCAGGAACGTCACCGCCGAGCGCGTGCTGCCCGAGAAGACGATGCCGTCGCCCTCCATGCCGACGAACGACTTGAAGAAACTGTCATACGCCTTCCAGTCATCGCCCAGCGCCAGGCGGCCGGTGGCCATGTTCCACGCATAGCCCAGACACCACGCCTCGATGTAGACGTAGTACATGTAGATGACCACCGGCACGACCATGCCCAGCACGCCGAAATACGGCGCCGCCCGGTTGCGCCAGATCGAACGGTAGATTCCCGGCGTGGAGTTGTACCCGCGTGTGCCGCCGAACCGGCCCATGGACCACTCGGCCCAGGCGATAGGCAGGCCCAGCAGAAACAGGGCGACGAAATAGGGGATCATGAACGCTCCCCCCTCGTATTTGGCGGCCAGGCCCGGAAACCGCAGGAAGTTGCCCAGCCCCACCGCGCTGCCCGTCACCGCCAGGATCACGCCCACCCGCGTGCTCCAGTGCTCCCTCGGCCGTGTCAGATCTTTCATATGATTGGCTCCTGCCGGCTGCGTCCGTGCCCGAGATGCGTCGTCAACATAATGGCCGGCCGCCGCCAATGCCAGCCAACACGCCGCCCGCCGCCATCCTGTAACTCGCGCCACTGTGGTCCGCCCCACCCTCTTGCCGATAGACCGACCATGAATGACTGCGTACCGCCCTCGTCGCCGCCCCCCGACCGCCGCGTGACCGAACAGGACCGAATGGTCGCCGAGGCGGCGGTCAGCGCTCGGCCGGTCAACCGCTGGGCCATCCATCGGCGCATGTACGACTGGGTGCTCTCGTTCGCCCATTACAAGCACTCGACGACGGCCCTGTTTGCGCTGAGTTTCACCGAGTCGAGCTTCTTTCCGATTCCGCCGGACGTGCTGCTGGGGCCGCTGTGCCTGGGCAAGCGCAACAAGGCGCTGTGGTTCGCCTTCGTATGCACGGCCGCCTCGGTGCTGGGCGCTTTTCTGGGCTACGCGATCGGCTACGGCGCGATCGACCTGGCCCTGATGATTCCCGGCATCACGCAGGACAAGATCAACTGGCTGGCGGGTGAGTTCGAGCAGCGCGGCCAGTGGTACGTGTTCATCGCCGCCCTGACGCCGATCCCCTTCAAGCTGCTGACGATCACGGCCGGCTTCGCGCAGATGAACCTGCTGGTCTTCGCCGCTGCGTGCCTCATCGGCCGGGCGATGCGCTTTTTCGCCGTCGCCGGCCTGTTCTGGTGGATCGGACCCAAGGCCGTGCCCTTCATCGACAGGTACTTCAACTGGCTGTGCGCGATCTTCGTGGTGCTGCTGGTCGGCGGCTTCGGTGTGCTGAAGCTGATCGGGCATTGAGTCCCTCGGCCCCGGGTGAAGCACCCCTCCCTTGTATAGCCGGACTGCTGTGCAATCCGGCTGTTGCCGGCGCCGCGCGGCGTTACAATCGCCGCTTCGCGGACGTCGTCAGGGTCGCAAGGAGCCATCGCCCATGAACGTGCTGGTCACCGGCGGGGCCGGTTACATCGGCTCGCATGCCGTCCTCGCCCTGCGTGAGGCCGGCCACCACGTGGTCGTGCTGGACAACCTGCACCGCGGCCACCGCCAGGCCGTGCCCCCCGACGTGCCCTTCCACCCGTTGCACCTGCATGAAACCGCGGCGATCGCGGCCGTCCTGTCGGAGCATCGCATCGCCTGCGTGATGCACTTCGCCGCGCTGACCTCGGTACCCGAGTCGGTGCAGCGGCCGCTGTGGTACTACGACAACAACACGGCCGGGGCCCTGAGTGTGCTGCGTGCGTGCAAACAGGCGGGCGTGTACCGCTTCGTGTTCAGTTCGACGGCCGCGACCTACGGGGAGCCGCAGCAGATGCCCATCGTCGAATCCACGCCGCAGCAGCCGATCAATCCGTACGGGCAATCAAAATTGTTTGTCGAGAGAATCCTCGCCGATTACGCGGTCGCGGAGCCGAAGTTCGCCTTCGCAGCTCTGCGCTACTTCAATGTCGCGGGAGCGGCGCTCAACGACAAGGGGCAGGCGGTCCTCGGCGAGGACCACGACCCGGAGACCCACCTGGTGCCGCTCGTGCTGCAGGCGGCGATGGGCCGCCGCGAAGCGATCACCATTTTCGGCGACGACTACCCCACGCCGGACGGCACGTGCATTCGCGATTACGTGCATGTACGCGACCTGGTGGACGCCCATGTGCTGGTGATGGGCAAGCTGACGGACGGCGACCGGCGGCACTACAACCTGGGCATCGGCCACGGACACAGCGTCCGGCAGATCATCGACGCGGCCCGCGCGGTGACCGGCCGGGACATCCGCGTGAAGCTTGGCCCGCGCCGTCCCGGCGATCCGCCGCAGCTTTACGCCAATGCTGAAAAGATCGCCCACGAGGTCGGCTGGACGGCCCGGTTCACCGACATCCGTCAGACCATCGAGTCGGCCTGGCGCTGGCACACCAGCCATCCGGACGGGTATGGGAAATAGCCGCCGATGGACGCGGATCAACGCCAATAAGAGAAGGCCGGTGGACGCGGCGTGGCTCTGCCCATAAGTTCATATCCGTGTGCATCCATGGCTCATCATGGGCTTGTGCGTGGTTAACGAAAGGATCGGACGATGAAGACGCTGCTCCTGCGCGAAGGCGGCCCGGCCGTCAGCGCCCTGTGCCTGGGCACGATGATCTTCGGCACCAAGGTCAGCGAGGACGACTGCTTCAAGCTGATGGACCTCTACGCCGAGGCTGGTGGACGTTTTCTCGACACGGCCAACTGCTATGCGTCCTGGGCGCCCGGCGGCAAGGGCGGCGAGAGCGAGACGGTGATCGGCAAGTGGCTCAAGACCCGCGGTCAGCGCGGGAAGATGTTCATCGCGACGAAAGTCGGCTGGGGCTATGAAGGTGTCAAGGTCGGCCAGGAAGGTCCGAAGATCCTGGCTGAGTGCGACAAGTCGCTCAAGCGTCTGGGCATCGACTGCATCGATCTCTACTACGCCCACAACGACGACTACAACACGGGCGTCAACACGCCCCTCGACCAGACGCTCGGCGCGATGGACAAGCTTGTGAAACAAGGCAAGATCCGGCACATTGCCGCCAGCAACTACCAGTCGTGGCGGTTGGAGCGGGCCCTGCACATGAGCGAGCGGAACAGACTCGCGCAGTTCCAGTGCCTCCAGCAGCGTTACACGTACCTGCGGCCGAAGCCCGGCGGCGATTTCGGCGTGCAGCTTTTCGCCTGGCGTGACGTGATCGATCTGCTCAAGGACCGCGGCATGCGCCTGCTGGCCTATTCGCCGCTGCTGGGCGGGGCGTATACCGATCCCAAGAAGGCCATGCACCCCCAGCACGCCGGGGCTGACACCGACGCCCGGCTGGTGGCGCTCAAGCGCGTGGCCAAGGAGAAGGACGCCACGGCCAACCAGATCGTGCTGGCGTGGATGCTGCAAAGCGAGCCGGCCGTCCTTCCCGTCCTCGGCTGCTCGAACGAAGCGCAATTGCGCGAGAACCTGGGCGCCTTGACGGTCGTCCTCAGCGAGGCGGAGATGGAACGGCTGAACCACGCGGGCCAGTGAGTCATGCGAGGCCCGTCGTCCGCTCAGTCGGCGTCGGGCCAGCCGGCCTGACCGCACAGCGGCACGAACACGCACGCCACGCTGACGGTCTGACGCCACCGGACGGCGTCGCCCGCCGCCTGGCGATCCAGAACGGTGAGAATCTGGCCGGTTCGCGGACCCAGGGGAATCACCATCCGCCCGCCGTCGGCCAGTTGCCCTTTGAGCGGCTCGGGAACCTCGGGCGCGCCGGCCGTGACGAGGATGCGGTCATAGGGCGCGCTGGCCGGCCAGCCGAGCGTGCCGTCGCCCACGCACACCCGCACCGCCTCGCCGTAGCCGGTCAGCTCCAGCTGTCGCCTGGCCTGCAGCGCCAACGCCTCGCAGCGCTCGACGCTATGAACCCGCGCTCCCAGATGCGCCAGCACCGCAGCCTGGTAGCCGCTGCCCGTACCGATCTCCAGCACGTTCATGCCCGGTTGAACTTCCAGCAGCGTGGTCATCAGGCCGACCATGTACGGCTGACTGATGGTCTGGCCCTCGGCGGTGGGCTGGGGACGGTCGGCGTAGGCGTCCTCGAGCGGCACGTGGGGGATGAACAGGTGGCGCGGCACCACGGTCATGGCTTCGAGCACGCGCGGGTCGCGCAGCCCCCGGCCACGCAGTTGCGTCTCGACCATCGCCCGCGCCAGGGCCCGGGCCTGCGTCGCCGCGGACGGCCAGCCCTCGTCACTCGCAGCGTCGGCGTCGCGGACCATCCGCGTCAGTCTAGCGACGTCCCCGCGCCACGGTTCTCCACAGCCGTCGGAGAACAGGCGGCCCCATCGCACACGACTTGACAGCCTCGCCGGCCGGGCAACAATAAGCATCGTTCACAGGAGGTGAACCCCAATGAACATGGATGTGCCCCTCACGCCCGCCGCCGACGACCACACCCAGGCTCCCGTCAGTGCTGACGCGGTCGCGACACCCCGGCCCCCCACCCAGCTCAGCCGACAGCAGATTCTCGACGCCACGGCCGCATGCCTAGACGAGGTCGGCTACGACGCGACCACCATCCGCACCATCGCCCGCAAGCTCAACTGCGCGGTCGGCAGCATTTACCGCTACTTCGAGGACAAGCGGCAACTGCTCTCGGCCGTCACCCAGCAGCGCTTCAGCGACCTGGTTGAACAGGCCCGCGAGGGCGCGTCGGTGATGCGGACAGCCGGCAGGTACGTCGCCATCGCCGCCGAGGACGAGAGCGCATATCGGCTCATGTTCTTCCTGGCGACGGTCAGCGGCGACGACCGCGAGGACAACGTCATCGCCGGAGCCGACCGCCGAAGCGGCCACATGCCGACGGTGGTGGTCAAGCTCATCGACCAGTGGGCCCGGCAACTGGGCGACGTGGCGCTGGCGCGGCGTCTGTGGGCTCTGGTGCACGGCTCGGTGACCATCGGCCAGGCGCCCGAGGCCTTGGAACGGGAGATTCGCCAGTGCCTTGGCGACGCCGTCGAGCCCGCGGACGCCGCGACGCCCACTCCGCGCCCCGCGACGGTGCGCAGCACTGAACCCGTCGCCGCCCAGGGTCAGCCGAACGCCGACGACGTCTGCCTGCTCTGACGCCGCCTCGGACCAGCCCGGCGTCGCTAAGATGGCCGGCCAGATCCGACGCAGCACCAGGTGGACAGCCTTTGGAAATCGCGTGCCCGGCCAAGATCAATCTCGCCCTGTCCGTCGGCGCGCCCGATGCGGACGGCATGCACCCCATCGCCAGCTGGATGGTCTGCCTTGATCTGGCCGATGCGCTGACCCTTGAAAAGGCCGAAGGTCCACCATCGCTGGATATCCGCTTCGACCGCGGCCCCGACAGCATGGTCGCTGACCGCCAGGTCGACTGGCCGCTCGAAAAGGACTTGGCGTGGCGGGCGTGGCGGCTGCTGGCGGAGCACGTCGGCCGCGAACTGCCCGCCAAGGCGACATTGCTCAAGCGCATCCCCACCGGCGGCGGGCTCGGCGGAGGCTCCGCCGATGCGGCCGGCATGCTCGTGGGGCTGAGCCAAATCTTCGAACTGGGCGTGTCAACGAACACGCTGGTCGAGCTTTCACGCCGACTCGGCAGCGACGTCGGCTTCTTCGTCCGGGCGCTGGCCAACAAGCAACCCTCCGCCCTCGTGACCGGTCTGGGCGAAGCGATCACCCCCCTGCCGCTGCCTCGGCCGATCGATCTCGTGCTGATCTTTCCGCCGTTCGGCTGTCCGACCGGTCCGGTGTATCAGGCGTTCGATCAGATGCACCGTCTTGCGCGCGGCGATGCACGGCCCGCTGAGATCGAGCGCGTTTGCCAGCTCGCCGCCAATTGGCCCAGTTCATCGGGGGCGCTCTTCAACGACCTGGCTGAACCCGCCTGCCGCGTGCAGCCGCCGCTGACCGACCTGCGCCAGCGCCTCGCCGACACCCTGGGCCGCCCCGTCCACGTCACCGGCTCGGGCTCGACGCTGTTCACGCTGGCCGAGGACAGGGTGGATGCTCAGCGTCTGGCGGATCGCGCCGTGACGGATGGCGACTGTGCCGCCCTGCCGGGCACGGCGCGGCCGTAGATCTTCATCTCTGGCTCATGTGCCCGCCAGCTTCGCGGTCTGGTCGCGTTTGACCTGCTTGAGGTCGGCGGAGGTCGGCGATTTCTTATAGTGTTCGTCGAGGGGGAAACAGCCGGAGATCAGGCCATTGCGCGGGGCGGTCGTGCAGTCGCTGAAGGTGCGGCAGATGAGCTTGGCATCGCGCAATTCGCCGTGTTCAAGACAATCCAGCGGCAGACGCGGGTAGCTCAACACCATGCGGCCGACGCCGACACTGTCGACCCAGCCGTCGCGCACGACCGCCTGGGCGATGTGCGGCAGATACTCCTGGAAATATGTATACGCGGTGCCGACCAGCGGCAGGTTCGGCACGGCCGCCTTGAGCTGCCGCACGACGTCGATCTGACGGACGCAGCCGACGATCGGATCTTCGGGCGGCTGGTAGCCGTCGCTGGGGGGAAAGTAGGCCGGCCGCTGAATGTGCGGCACGTAGTACGGGCTGCCGGCTGTGACATTGACCATCGCCACGCCCAGCTCGTCGCGCATGAGCTTGAGCAGGCGGATCGGTTCGGCCAGGTCGACGGTCAACGGGTCGTCGCGTCGACAACCGAACCCGGGATAGCGGCCTTGCTTAGCGAGCGCCTCATATCCGGGAGCGGGGATGCCGGGCCCGAGCTTGCCGCGCTTCGCGTCGCCACGCTTCGGGTCGGGCATGAAAGGTGGAAAGTCAAAAGCGCTGAGGCGCACGCCGATGAGCAGGCCGGGACACTCACTGCGGATGGCGTCGCAGATCTCACGCAGGAAGCGTGTGCGGCCTGCGAAATCCCCGCCGTACGGGCCCGGCCGATCGAACGCCGAGAGAAACTCGTGGCCGAGGTAGCCGTGACAGTGCTTGACGTCGACGAAATCAAAGCCGACGCGCCGGGCCATCTTCGCGGAGATCAAGTAGCTCTCGATAAGCTGGCGGATATCACCGTCGGTGAGCACGGGGGCATCGTCATGTGGATCGATGCCGAACTTCGCGTCCAGCAGCGGGTGGTGGTAGACGATGCGCGGTTCGAGGCGGGTCTTGACGTTGGGTCGACTGAAGCGGCCGGAATGGGTCAGCTGCAGGCCGACAAGAAGATCATCGCATGAGCCGGTCGCCGCGTGGTGGGCGTCGCGCAGGGCCTTGAGCAGGTCCGCCATCGGCTTTTCGTTTTCCGGCCGATGGAAAAGCTGGTTCGGGTTGGCGCGTCCGTCGTGCTGAACGGCAAACGCCTCGCCGCCCCAGATGAGCTTGGCGCCGCTTTCACCAAAATGCCGCCAGCGCCGCGTAACGTGCTGCGTCGGACGGCCATCAGGCGTCGCGTCCCAACCCTCCATCGGATGGATGCACCAGCGATTACCGACGGTTCTGCTGGCCTCTCCACTTGCGACCACGAGCGGCCGGGCCAGCGGCGACCCCGCCGCGGCCGACAGCACGGCGTCATCCGTGGGCAGGTTCAGGCCCAGGTGCTCGATGTGATCGCGCAGCTCGCGGATCCGCTTGAAATGCCCGATACGCGGAAATTCGCTGGACACCCTTCACTCCTGACGCATGGGGACGGATCGACCACCAGCCGCCCGGGTTGGGGGCCGGCCGCCGGACCCGTTAAGATAGTAAGTTAGCAGGCTTCGCACGCGGCCACGCGTGCTTCACCGCGCCAGGACGCCCTACCGCCTCGATCGATCCCATGCCTTCCGTCGTGCTCGCACAACTCGACCGCTTCGGCCCGGACCGGTGCGAAACGCTCACCTACGAGCAGGCGGCCGCTTACACCGCCGAGCTGACGCGCACGCAATACGAGAACTTCACGGTTGTGAGCTGGCTGCTGCCGGCCCGGCTGCGCGAACATTTCCGCCACGTCTACAGCTTCTGCCGCTGGGCCGACGACCTGGGCGATGAAACGGGCGATGTGCGGCGAAGTCTCGATCTGCTGGCCTGGTGGCGTACGGAGCTGGATCGCTGCTACGACGGCCGGCCGCGGCATCCGGTGTTCGTGGCGCTGCGCCCGACGATCGAGAAGTTCGACATTCCCCGCAAGCCGCTGGACGACCTGATCGACGCGTTCGTGCAGGACCAGACGGTCATACGTTACGAAACCTGGGAGCAGGTGCTCGACTACTGCACGCGCAGCGCCGATCCGGTGGGCCGACTGGTGCTGTACCTGTGCGGGTTCCGCGATGAGCAGCGGCAGCGACTTTCCGACGCCACCTGCACCGCGCTGCAACTGGCTAACTTCTGGCAGGATGTGCGCCGCGATGTGCTGCAGCGCGATCGCGTTTACATCCCCGCCGATGTCGCCCGCCGCCATGGCCTGGACATCGCCTCGATGGCATGGGCGATCAAGGCGGACAGCGAGGCTGAAGCCGGCGCGCCGGCCAGCCTGAAGGCGATCCGCCCGCCCTTCCAGGCGACGATGCGCGAGCTGGTCGATCGCACGCAGCCGCTGTTCGCCACGGGCCGCGGGCTGTGGCCCCTGCTGCCTCGCGACGTGCGCGTCGACATCCAGCTTTTCACCTTTGGCGGCGAGTCGATCCTGAAGATGATCCGTCGACAGCGATATGACACGCTCACGCGTCGGCCTGCCCTGTCGAAGTTCGCCAAGCTGATGCTGATGGCACGGGCGGTGGCCGGCAAGGTTCTGGCCCGCTCGCCGGTGCACAGCGCCGCGGCTTCGACTTCGTCGTCAGGGGAACGAGCCGCGTGAGCACCCAGACGCCCCATGCCGAACTCCCCCCCGCCCTCGGGCCGCAGTCCAGCGTCGAGATGCCCTCGGTCGCGGACAGTTACACAGCCTGCCGCGAGGTGGCTCATCGCTGCGCGGGCAATTTCTTTCACGGCATGAAGCTCATGCCGCGCGACAAGCGGGCGTCCATGTACGCGATCTACGCATGGATGCGCGTAGCAGACGACCTGGCGGATGAATCCGGCCAGAAAACCGAGAAGCAGCAACGCCTGGAAGCTTTTCGCCGCCAGACGCACGCGGTTTTACACGGCAAGGGACCGGTCGCCCCCGCGGTCGCGGAGCACGCGCCCTTCTGGCCGGCCATCTGCGACACGCTGCGCCGCCACCAGGTGAACGTCCGCGATCTGGACGACATGATCGACGGCCAGCTTCATGACCAGACCACTCGCCGGTATGCCACTTTCGAGCAGCTCCACGACTACTGCCGCAAGGTGGCCAGCACGGTCGGGCTGGTGTGTCTGAGCGTCTGGGGCTATGAAGGCGGTGAGGCGACGCGCCGCCTGGCGGAGCAGCGCGGCATCGCCCTGCAACTGACCAACATTCTGCGTGATCTGGTCGAGGACGCGCAGCGTGATCGGCTGTATCTGCCGGCTGAGGATCTGGCCCGATTCGAGCTCGACAGCGACGAACTGATGCACCTGCTCAAGCAGAGACAGCGCGATGGGCGGCTTGAGCGTCTGATGCGCTTCGAGGCGTGCCGCGCCGCGGCGTACTATGACGCTTCGCTGCCGCTCGAGGCGCGGCTCGCAGCCGACGCGCGGGCCACCTGCTGGGCCATGATGCGTATCTATCGCGGTCTGCTGGAAAAGATCGCGGCCGATCCCTTGAGCGTACTGGCGCGACGCGTGCGGTTGAGCAGGCCGGCGAAGCTCGGGCTGGGCCTGGCGGCGCTGTGGCGGTTCCGCGGCGGGCGGTCGCCCCGGGCAACGCCGCCGGCAAAGGGAGCCACCCCGTGACGGGCGCCGCATCGCACCGAGGCAGGCCCCGGGTCATCGTGGTCGGCGGCGGACTGGCTGGGATCGCGGCGTCGCTGCGCCTGGCGGAAGCGGGCGCGGCTGTCACCTTGATCGAGACACGCCAGCGTCTGGGCGGCCGGGCCACCAGCTTCGTCGATCCCCAGAGTGGCGCGGTGCTGGACAACTGCCAGCACGTGCTGCTGGGCTGCTGCACAAATCTGCTGGACCTGTACGGGCGCCTGGGCGTGGCCGACCAGATCCGCTGGCGGCGGCGTCTGCTGTTCGCCGACGCGGCCGGGCACATCGACGCGCTTGAAGCCGACGATCTGCCCGCACCGTTTCACCTGACGTCATCTCTGCTGGCGTTTGCCGGCCTGACATGGCGGGAAAAACTCGCCATCGCCCGCGGCATGGCGGCCATCATGCGCCTGGGGCGCGCTGGCCGCGACGACTGGCGGGAGCGCACGTTTGCGGCGTTTCTCGCCGCCCATCAGCAACCGGCCGGGGCGGTTGAGAAGTTCTGGTCGGTCATCGCCATCAGCGCACTCAATGAAACGCCGCGGCGCGTCGCCGCCCATCATGCCCTTCAGGTTTTTCAGGAGGGCTTCCTCCGTCACGAGGACGCCTACGTCATGGGCGTCTCGGCGGTGCCGCTGCTGCACCTGTACGACACCGCCGTGCACGCGATTACCGCGGCTGGTGGACGTGTGCTGCTTTCAACCAGCGCCGAGCACATCGGCTTTGAGCCGCGGTCGGCCGATCGCGGCCCACGCGTAACAGGGCTGCATGTCGACGGCGGGCGATTTCTTGAAGCCGACGCCCTGGTCAGCGCCGTGCCGTTTGATCGGCTGGCCAGGCTCTGTCCACCGCCCCTGCGCGAAGCCGAACCGCGACTGGCGGGGCTGGAACGCATCGAGGTAAGCCCGATCATCGGCATCCATCTGTGGCTGCGCCGCGCGGATGATCGGCCGGCGCTGCCGCTCGACCACCTGATCTTCACGCAAAGCCCGCTTCAGTGGGTATTCAACAAGTCGGGCGACGGCGCGCCGGACCGCCCGGAACTGGCCGGGGCCCAGCACGTGCACGGCGTGATCAGCGCGGCCCACGCCTGGGTGGGCAAGCCCGCTGACGAGATCGCCGCCATGACCGTCGCCGAGTTGGCGAAGGTGGTTGCCTCGACCCGCGGCGCGGCGCTGGTGCACCATCGGGTCGTCAAGGAAAAGCGGGCAACCTTCGCGGCCGTGCCCGGTTTCGAAGCGCTGCGGCCGGGGGCCAGCGGTGCCGTGGACAACTTCTTCGTCGCTGGCGACTGGGCGGACACCGGCTGGCCGGCGACGATGGAAGGCGCGGTGCGCAGCGGCTATCTCGCCGCGGCGGCGGCGAGGCGGCACCTCGGGATGCCGCCCGGATCCGGCAGGACGGACGGCCTGGTTGACGACCTCCCGCCGTCGTCGGTGTATCAACTCCTGGCGGGCTGATCGGACGGCGGGGGCGCGCCAGCATCGAGTTGAGGCGGCATCGGGCCAGCGGCGGCGCCACGCGCCATGGCGGCCATCCGGGCGGCGATCAGCCGGGCAGCGCCGCGCAGGCCCGCGGCCGAATCGAGGTTCTCCCTCGCCAGCCGTCCAAACCGCGCCCGCGTCCGCTCATCAAGCGACGACGGCGACTGGCCGACAGCGCGTCGACCGCCAGGCGTGCGAGCCGGCCCAGAGGTCATGGCCGCGGCGCCCGTCCTTGCAGGGCCCGGGCGATCATGGCGATGACAAAGAGGACCGCGAACACCACGAAAATGATGTAGGCGATGTTCATCGCCGCTCCGGCGACGCCTGTAAATCCAAGCACCGCGGCGATCAGTGCAATCACGAGGAATGTCAGGGCCCAGCCAAGCATGGTGTTCTCCTTGATGTTCGATGAGGTCCGTGGTGAACTCCACAGTCACGCTAGCCATGCCGCCTGAAACGGGCCCAAGACTCCGCTGAAGATTCGTTCAGGCCGGGCGCCCCGTCCCGTCCATGGCGGCCCCGCGGCGGATCGGGCTGGCGCGGCCGGCTAGAATGATCGGGCCACGGGACTCTGACGCCATGCTTCGCTCGCGACGGGTCATCTTTCATCCGACAGAAGGAGACGGCGATGCGCGTGCTGGTGATTGAAGACAACTCGAAGATGTCGGCGGCGATCGCCCGGGGCCTGCGCGACCACGGCTGCACGGTCGACAGTTGCGCCACGGGCATGGAAGGCGAGGACGTGGCGGCCAGCGAATCCTTTGACGCGATTGTGCTGGACCTGATGCTGCCCGACGCCGACGGCGTGCAGGTGTGCCGCAACCTGCGGCGGCGGCGGGTGAGCACGCCGATTCTGATGCTGACCGCGCTTTCGTCGACGGAGGACAAGGTGGAAGGGCTGGACGCCGGCGCCGACGATTACCTGACCAAGCCGTTCGAATTCGACGAATTGTTCGCCCGTCTGCGCGCTCTGACGCGACGGGGCACAGCCGCCACGGGACGCAACCTCCAGTTCATGGACCTGGAGCTGGATCTGGATCGTCGCGTGGCGGTGCGCCAGGGCCAGGCCATCAAGCTGTCGAACAAGGAGTTCGGCCTGCTGCACTACCTGATGGAGAATCCCGAGCGCGTGTTGAGCAAAGTCCAGATCGTCGAGAAGGTCTGGGACATGAACTACGAGCCGGAGAGCAACGTCGTCGAGGTTTACGTCTCCTCGCTGCGCAAGAAGGTGGACAAGCCGTTCGGTGAGCCGCTGATTCACACGGTCGTGGGCTACGGCTACCGCTTCGGCGCGCCGGATGAAGTGAGTCAGCCGGCCTGACCCTTGCGGGGAGCACGCCGTGTTCAGGCACCTGAGTCTGCGATGGCGGCTGCTGGCCTGGATGCTGGGAATCTTCCTGGTGATCCAACTGACCCTGTCGATGGTGGTGCTGCTCTACGGCCATCGCTGGCGGGAAGCGCAGTTCGTCGAGCAGGCAAGCCTTCAGGCCACCCACATCGCCCGTCAACTGGCCACCAGGTTCGCCCCGCAGTTCATCGAGCAGGCGGACGTGGCGATCGCACTGGCCATCGCCGACACCGAAGGCCCGGTGGTGGCTGCGGGCATCTACGACGAGCACGGCCTGCGGGTAGCGGGCAATGAGGCGCTGCTGGAGAACCTGCCCGAGTCGGTCATTCTGGCGGCGGCGAAGTCGGTGCATCTGGCCCCGGGCAAGCAGCCCGGCCGGCCGATGAGCGTCACCGTCGCCCTGCCCGACCCGTTTCATCATTACACGCTGCGCGTCCATGCCTCGTGGACGTCGCTGGAGACGGCTGAACGCTGGGTGCGCCGCACCATGCTGTGGTCGATACCCATCGGCATCCTGGCGGCGGGCGTCGGCGGGATGATCGTCTCCAGCGTGGCCGTCTCACCGTTCGCCACGCTGACCCGCTCCATCGGCAAGCTCGCGCCCAACACCATCACCCGCGCCTTCGACATCCAGGCGTCCAATCCCGAGATCGAGCACTTCGAGGAAGCCCTGGAAGACGCCCGCCGCCGCCTCGCGGAAGGCTACGCCGCCCAGGAGCGGTTCGTCGCCAATGTTTCGCATGAGTTGCGCACGCCCGTGGCTGTGCTCATGACCGAGGCCCAGACCCTGCAAACCCATCCCGACGACACGACGGAGTTGCGCGGCTTTGTGCACAGCGTCGAGGAGGAAATGCGCCGTCTGGGCCGGATGATTGACGGCTTTCTGACGCTCATCCGCATTCAGCAGGGCATGGAGCCTGAAGACGCCCGCAAGCAGCAGGTCAACCTCAATGACGTGCTGCTGGAGGCGGCGCAGGGCGCCGACTGGTTCGCGCAGCTCAACGGCGTGCGGCTTCGGCTCACGCTGGACGAGGGCGATGCCGCGCCGACGGTCGAGGGCGAGGCCTCGTTGCTGACCCAGATGGCGGCCAACTTGATCCGCAACGCCATCCGGTTCTCGCCTCGCGGCGAGGCGGTGGACATCCGCGTCGCCAGCGCGGACCCGATGCGGGTGATCCAGGTCGAGGACCGCGGGCCTGGGATTCCGCCGCAACTGCTGGACACGCTGTTCGACCGCTTTCAGCAGGCCCCGGACGAGGCGAAGCGCGGGCGCGGCAGCGGCCTGGGGCTGGCGATCGCCCAGAGTGTCGCGGAGCTGCACGGCGGGAGCATCGGGGTGTGCAACCAGCCCGCGGGAGGCTGCTGCTTCCGGGTCGAGTTGCCGGCCCCGTCAACAACCGCCGAGGACCAGGGCGGGCCGGAGATAACCGCCGTCTGAAGCCTTTTTCAGCCTACTTCCAGCGTCGGTTCAGCATGGCCGTCGATCATGAGTATGAGAGGCGCGCTTCTTCTCTGCGGGCTGCGCCCCTCATCGCGCCCGGCGAAAACGGATCGACGCGCCTGGATGACTGAACCACAACGCACCCGTCCCAGGGTGATTGGAAGTGATGCGTGGGTTGGATCTGCATCAGTTCGTTTCTGATTGCACTTGTCAGTGCCGCAGTGGTATTCGCCTATGAAAGCGAAGACGTGGTAGGCCTGCTTGGCGATGGAACTTTTCTGCTGGCCACCGTGACCTTCCTGACCACGCTGGTGCTGCTGCTGGCGCGCCGCGTGCATGCGACCCTCGGACGCTCATCCGACTCGGCGCAATCCTCACGCTCGCACTGAGGGCCGCGGCGGTTGCATCGCCATGCATCCATGTCCATGCCCGCATCGGATCTCGTCGCGCCTTGAGCGACGGCCGCGCACCGCATCGCCAGCCCAGGCGCTCCTGCCCCGCACGCGACCGACCTGAACGATCTCTCAGACAAACCACAGCGGCGCTTCAGCGCTCGTCTCTACCGTGACTAGTGAAGCAGCGCCGACCCTGGGCCACATCGGCGCACCATGCGGCCCCACCGTGCAGGCAGACCTCATTGCTCCTCGAAAGAAGAAAGGATCAGCACCATGAACTTCACCAGAACCAACGTATTGCTGTGGACCGGCGCCTTGACCGTGGGCATGACGGCGACCAGTCTCGCGGCCGACTCGACCGCGAGCGAGGACCGCCCGCTGCACCCGCAGCAGAACGCCGTTCGGACAAACCCATGGCACCACGACCAGACTCGCTCGGAGAATCGAACAAGCTGGCACTTCGCCGACGCCAGGACGGCCCGGTCCCTCGAGTTGACCACCCGCGACGGTCAACGCGTGGGACGGATCACGGACCTGATCGTTGAAGGCGAATCGGGCCAGGTGCGGATGTACCTGGCCGAACTCAACGACAAGACGCCTGATCGCGACGGCGACAAGGTGGCCATCGAAGCCGACCGTATCACGATCCTCGCCAAAGCCGGGGACACCTCGATGGCCGAAACCCTTATGGACCAGAAGGATGAACCCATGAACGCGGAGCCTCTGACGGGCGATCGCGGTCAGGGCGACCAGCAGCCAGAGGCGTACGCCGGCGACGCGCCCAAGGACAAGCGCACGGACGCGCCCGATGCCTCCGCGCAGCGCGCTTCGAAGGCCGACCAGCCCGAGCGTTGCGCGGTGACGGATCACACGCTGGAGGAACTGGCCTCGCTGGCGGAGTTCGACCCGGCCAACCATCCGACCCTGCACGCCACGACCTGGTACCGCCAGTTGGGTAAGAGCCTGGGTATCGTGGAACAACAGAACCCAGCCTTGTACGACCTGTATTTCCTCAGCGATATTGAAGGCCGGCCGATCGTCGCTCCGGGCGGCGAGAAGCTCGGACAGGCTGAGAACGTCATCGTCGAACTGGAGTCGGGAACCCTGGCGTTGATCGTCATCGAGCCCGATATCCAGAAGATCGAGGGCGAGCGGATGCTGCCCTGGGGCGTGGTGACCGAGTTGGCCAACGACGAAATCCGCGTCCGCCTGGGCGCGAGCACCCTGGCCAACGCCGTCCGGGCGCCGCGCGACGGCAACTTCGCCGACTGGGGCAAAGACGGCGAGCTCGAATCGGTCTATAAGCCGTTCGGCCTCGATGTGCCCTCGTTCGACAACGGTGCCGATCGGGCTCAAACCCGCCGGCCCGCGCAGCCGCAGTCCGATGACATCTGAGAACGCAAGCACCTCGTGGAGGCCTGACGCCCACAGGCCGCCACATAACCCGCGCCAGCACCTCCGCCCCCCCGGGCGGAGGTGCCTTTTCATCAGGTTCGCACACATCGACGGAAGCTGCCGTCCGCCGGTCGGTGCTCAGGCATGTGGAAGATGCCCATGCTCGGCCATGCGGCGACGCTGACGCAGATAGTTTCGCGTAACCAGACAGAGCACCACCACACTGAACAGGGGGATCAGCCAGGACGCCACGCCTGATCTTGGCAGGCCGGCGACGATTGCGATCGGCAGAAAGATCAGCCACATGCCGATGAGCACGACACGCGAACCCGGCCGCTCGACAGCCTTACGGTAGATGTGGCCCTGGGCATAGACCTGTCCCAGTGGATCGATGGCGGCATGGCTGGTAAGCGGGGCCACACTGGACGCAGAAATGCGCGGCCGGCTCATTGGCGGTCAGGCAGTTGGGGCACAGCGGCACGGCATCGTCGGCGATCGCTTCCGTGTCCACATCGCCGTCCGGGTCGAGGGGGCGCCCATCGACGTCGAACTCATCGGCCGGCTGGCGGTCGTCGGCCGCGGACTGGTGATCGGCTTCTGGCATGGCGTCTCGCTGGCGATTCCTCACATCGATTCATGATCGATATGCAAAAGGCATAAACGGGCATATAAACGCGCAAACAGCAGATCGGATAAAATTCTACGTGCGAGCCGAGCGGCAGGCCGGCTTCGATCATCCGGCGCGTCAGGGCGTCGTCGCCATGCGGCAGATCGTCGAAGCCTTCGCCCGCCATCAGCTCCAGCATCTTGGCCTCGGACCAAGGCCCCGAGCCCGCACGACTTCATAGCCGGTCGACGCCAGAAGGTCGTGATGCCGGCCCGGTGTGTCCTGGTAGCTTGTAGCAGGCAGAATGCGCTTGCTTATGTCGTTCGGCTCATGGTGGGAGGAAGGCGGAGGCCGTCGACACGTCCGTGTCGTCGTCGCAAGGCTGGACAACATACCGCAAGGCCAGCTGATCAGCCATTGCCCGCGTTGACGTCCCGATCCACGGCTCCCCTCGATCCGTGGTCCAGCGTCGCCTGCAACTCGTAGAGGTACCAGCGCACGCGCTGGCCCTGAACACGCTCCCACCCCGCCGGCCGCAACAGCCGACCTGTGGTCGGATAAGGATCGAGGTGGGCGCCGCGCGGCTTCAGCTCGAGCCGTGAGCTGCCCCACGCCCGCAGGACAATCGAGGCTTCGGGCTCGGTGGTGAAGATGAATGAAGCGATTCCCTTCTGCGCCGCCGAGAGAATCAACGACTCTCGCGCAGTCTGGAGCTCCGCCGCTGACATGCTCCACATCCGCTCGCGCGTGGCCGCCATGCGGTCGGCTGAGATCCAGGGGGCGGGCTCGACAGATCGCTGAAGGTCAAAACGAAACGCTTCGTCGCAGTACAAGTAATAGTCGCCGACGAACTGCAGGTGGTTGAACAGATTGTTGAGCGACTTGGGCTGGCTGGCGAAAATCAGCGAGCCCGGCGGAGCGACAGCCATGATCGCGTCCGCTTGGGCAGCGACGTTCAGCCACTCCTGCTGGTCCTTGCGGACTTCGCCCCATTCGCGTGGCAGCTCGGTGGAAAGAGGCAGCGCGAACACACCGAGAATGGCCAGCGTGGTCGCAAGCGGCGTCCGCCAGCGCGTACGAGCGCCGTCAGCGTGCGGAATCATCCGCGTCTCGATCATCCGCATCGGCCACGCCACCAGCCAGACCGCACAGAGCATGAACACCGGCAGCAGCGGTACCAGAAAACGTGTGTTGGGTTCGAAGTAATAGGCCATCGACGCGATCAGAGAAGGTGCCGCCCACGATGCAAGCAGCGTGGCCGCCCGCCAGTTCCAGGCAAACATCGCCAGCAGACCGGCCACCGCAAGCGCAAAGAAGTAAGGCAGCCCGACATTCTGCAGAAGCCACAGGTAGTGCGCCCAGTGCTCCTGCAGATAGGTCAACGAAAAGCTGCGGCTCTCGCCAGTCGCGTCATAGCCGGTCAGCCCGCCGACCGTCAGGAGGTTGAGCACCACCAGTCCGCCCAGAGGCAGAACCCAGCCGCCCAGGAGAAATACAGCGTGGCGCTTGCGCATATGGGCGCCGGCGCTTGCATCAGCCGCGGCGGACCTCGTGAGGATGAACCCAGCCGCCACCAGCATGGGCAGAATGAACAACCCGTCGAGGTATCGCGTGGTGGCCGCAGCCCCCAGCAGGACGCCGGCCGCCAGAGCGCGCCAGCCGCATCCGATCTGCATCCATCTCACGAGAAAGAACATGCCGGCACTGATGAACGACAATCCGAGCACGTGGCTGCATGGACTGTTGGTGAGCGCCAGCATCGTCCCGTTCAAGGGCAGCACGATGACGGCAAGCACTGCTGCCAACGAGCCTGCGAACAGACGGATCAGCAGATAGATGAAGGTGAGGGCCACCACCATCGAGGCTGGACTGAGCAGATAGACGCCCGTCGGACCGGCAAGCTTGAGCGCCAAGCCCTGGACCATCCATGTGCCGCATGGGTACTTCGGATAGTAGCACGCGTCCTCCGTGCGCAGGTTCACACCGGTCCACATCAATCCCACGTACTGGTGAGGATCGTACGCCCCGGTGACAGGATCGCGCGGGACAAGCCGCGGCGAGCCGTGCTCCACAAAGAGCTTGGCGCCCACCAGATAAGCGTTCTGGTCGGCCGCTCCGTTCGCGGCAGCCCAGAATCGGTGCGCAAAGAGCGAGAAGACGACCAGCCAGACGCCCAGCAGGACCAAAAATGTCCGGCGCACAAGCCGCGACTCATCGGCCGCGAGATCGGGAATTCCGAGTTCCTGCATTCGGCGACATCCGCTTACGTAAAGGTGATCGCCAGACCATGGTCCGATGCGCGAATCCGCGCGCTGCACAGCCGCAGCTCGGCAATGCAGTCAGGCCTGCGCCGACTACTCATCAGCACTCGGAGTCAACCACAGCGCCGAGTGGCTGCTCAGGCCGCTATCAGTCGCATCCAGGACTCCGGCGAAAACCCCCGTACTCTGCGCCGACTCCTCGGCCGGCGGCAGCAATCGGCGCAGAACCTTGGTCATCGCCTCTCCGTCGGACGCCGCGAGTGCAGATCGGGAGGGGCCGGAGCCCTGGATCGACGCAACGGCTCGGCCCGGGCCTTGTATGTCATCCTCCGCAAGCCACTGGCGCAGCATCGTCGCGGTGTCGACCACTAGAAAGCCGATCGCCGGATCCACCGTCATCGACTGACGGACCTGCTCCATCAGCGGGCCGTTGAGGAGAGCCGCTTCATCGACCGGCGGTTGGGCGAGCGCATTCAGTTGGCGCGTCGTGACATCCGGGCCAAAACACAACGTAAGGAATCCCTTGCCTGCAAACAGACTCGCGGTCAGCGGATCAGCCTGGGCCCGCCATCCCGTAAAGCCTTGTTCCTCGGTTCGGCGTGCGACAGCTTGGTCGTCCACGAGTCGGGAGACCATTGGCTGCAACAATCGCTGGCCGGCCGCCGCGTCCGTGGGCTGCCAGACCCAGGCCCAGCGACGCAGCACGGTCGGCGAAGCCGCCCCGTCGGCCGCTGTGCGGTGTGCCTCCGCGATGCGGGGCCCGTCGGTCGAGGCAGGTCGTGACGGGTATCGTACGAAGTGATGTTGCCAGCCAAGACTCGAAAGAGTTGCCGCCGGATCTGGTCCAAGCGAGTCGGCGAGATTGGTTTCCATTTCGTCGACGATCTCGCGCCCGATCGAGGCGATCGCCATCGTCTTCAGCAACTCATACGCGGCGCCGAGATCGAAGCTCACATGCGCATACTGCATCACGCCCGTTGGAACCCAAGCCGGAAGCTGTGACGCCATTACGGGTTGATCGATGTAGGCGAACAGTCCGCCGCGAGGCGCAGGCAGCGAGAGCAGACTCCCACTGCGCAGAATGTTGCCGTCCAGGACGGTCCGCCACGCCATCGGCCCAATCTGATCCAACCCGAACCCACCGAACCACCGCTGCAGAGCCAGGCCAATATCACTCTGTCCAAGCGCCTTCAGAATCGGCTGCGGGTCGGCGAACGCTTCGATGCAGACCTGCCCTTCGGAGGGCAGCGCGGCCCCGAGTCCTTCGACCGCGAGCATGCGCGCCGCGAACGCCCCGTCGGCCGCGTCCTCGTGGGCTGCAAGAAACCGTGCGAACTGGGCGGTCGCCGCATCCATGCCCGCGAGCACATCCAGGTCCATGTCGGGCGCATCGGGATCCTCGCCACGTCGAGCCGCCATGGCGAACAAGTCACCGCCCTGAGCCGGTGCATAGCCGAGAATCACGCGCGGCCCCATCTGTGTGATGAAGGTGTAGCGACGATTGATTTCCTGCACCGGCCGATTGGCATAGGCCTGGCGCATCCGCTCGATCAGGGCCTCGCGTTCTCCCCGCGACAACTCGTCCATTCCCGGGGGCGTCCGCATGGTATCCAGACGCTCACTCTGACCCATCACGGGTTCCGTGATGCGCATCACCGCGTGCCCGGCCAGGTCGAGGTCCACGCGGGTGAGCGCGGTCGAGCCATCACGAACGGTGCGCTCCTCGATAAATCGTCCGACTGCGTTGACCAAGCGGCCGGCCAGATCGTCGCCCGCCTCGCTCCATGCGAGGCACATCATGCGCGGCCAGTCGCCTGCCGGCTCATCGGCCCCATCGACCAGACAGATCGCCACGCCAGCCGGTCCATTGAGCAAAGCGAGCCAGTCCTCGGCGCTCAGACCATAACGCCGCAGAGCCTGCGCCTCCCCCTCCTCGGCCGCCGCGCCGTCCAGATACGCCGCGACAACATCGCTGACCCGCGCCTGCTGTTCAACGCCGAACAGCAGCTTGCCAAGCCGTGTGTGTTGCTCCATCGTCTCTCGCAATCCGCTCGGATCCGGAAGTTGAGCGACGAACACCGTGCGGTCCGGCAGCGCATGAAAGCTCGGACGCGGTGGTCCCTCAGCAGCAGCATGCATCGCGATAAAAAGTACAACCGACGCGGTGCCAGCCACGACGAGGGCGCGCAAGGGGTATGGCGTGATGTCGTTGAACCTCATGGTTCACTCCTGTTCGGCGCTTCCTCCTTCACGGAAGCGAACGGCGGATCGAGATACTTCACGCCTGTGCCCGGCTGCGATGCATCGTAGAGAAATGCATCCTGGTGATCGAGAAAATCGATCAGCTCGTTGACTGGTATTCCGAAAGCCAGCCCGTTGAAGGAGACAAAGCCAGCGCACGCCACCGCCACCACTTCACCCCGGGCATTGAACAGTGGTCCACCGCTGTTGCCGGGATTGATCGATGCATCCGTCTGAATGAAGCGCAGATGCCCCATCGTGCGCGTCGTTGAGCTGACAATCCCCTGCGTCACCGTGCGTTCCAGACCCAACGGGCTGCCGACGGCAAACACCATGTCGCCCACCTGCAGGCCATCGCCGCCGCTTAGAACCACCGCACTCGGCTTCCAGTCGCCCAACTCCGATAGTTCCGACAGGTCGAGTTGCAGCAAGGCGAGATCACGCAACGGCTGCAGCGCCAGTATTCGCACCTGTTCGAACTCACGTCGCGTATAGCCTCGATCGGTGGGCTGAAAGAGCGTGACCGACAATCGGGTTTCATTCTCGACCACGTGGTAGTTCGTGATGATATGGCCTTCGTCGCTGATCAGGAAGCCTGAACCCAAGCCGGCTGGACTGCGCACCATCACCACCGCATCACCACACCGCTGCACAAGCTCACGCACAGGCCGGGGCTTGAGACGCCCGCTGACATAGAAATCATGCCGCTGCAATGTCTGCACATCCGACTCGGCGATTTCAACGTCGCGACGCACATCCAAGACCTCGTCTGACTTGAGCTGCAACACCCGTGTTCCAAGGTCCAGAACAACCCCGTGGTCGTTCTCGCGCAGCAATTCCGCGGTGATGGTTCCGCCCGATGTCAGAAGGACCGTCACCTGATCCGCCCACACGGCATGGCCGAGCAGCGCCAGGCACAGCCACGCCAGCATGGCGCCGCACCGAACCGTCCACCGAGCTGTTGCGATTGCCATCATGGTGCACCTCACCGGTTTTCCACCGTGGTGGCTTGCGGTTCAACATCGTCTACGGAGTGATCTCCCCCTGCATGCGCGAGGTAGATCACCAGTCGGTCGTGACAGAGCAGACACAAGTCCTGACGGCCGTCGCCGTCGAGGTCTGCGGCGACGACCGCGCGCGGCTCGGAGACCAGTCCACCCGAATCAGCGCCGTAGGGATACGTGCGGTTCTCGAACACCGGCCAACTCAGGGCGGGCGCGAGCTCCCCGTCCTGCCGCGTCAGCAATGTGAGCTGATGACGCCGATCGTCACACAGCAGCACGTCGGTTCGCCCGTCACCGTCGACATCGGCCGTTAGCAGGCGATGCACAGTCGTCTCACGGACGCCGCTGGGACGACCGACGCGACTGTCGAGCGCCTGCCGCGTCACCAGTTCACGAGAGCGTCCGGGGGCGAGCCGCATCACCGCGCTGGGGTTGATCAACAGCAGGCCGAGGTGCGGGTCCAGCCGAATGTCAGAGGCGTCCAGGCCGTCCGGCAGCCGATGCGTGTCCGCCAGGCGCATCACGCCCGAATCGTCCGGCGCGAGACGATGCAGAAACTGCGCTCCGCGCGGAAGTGCCCAGGCTGAGTCCGAGTTGGCCATCGGCGTGAAGGCGGCGAGCATCTCTCCATCAGGCAACTGCACCTGATCGTGCGGGCGCAGTTCCTCGTCCAGCCACTGCAGCACCCCGTCGGCCAGCCGCGCGACCCGTAGGCTGTCGTCTTCGGCCACCAGACGATAGTCCTCGATCTTGCCCTTCTTGATGTGCGGCGGCTCGGAGCTGACCGTCTCTGCGTCGATCAGACGCACCAACCGCGGATTGCGCGCGTACTGGTCAAGCACCAGCAGCCGATCATCACCCAGATAGCGTGCTTTGTCAGCTTTGGCCGCGACACCGGGAAAGACCGTGCAGCGAGGCTGCTCGTGACCGGTTGCCCAGACGTACAGCCGCAGATCCACGCCAACACGCTGAACCCACCACGTTGTCGTACCGACCGATTCGATCGCCAACACCTTGCGGTCATCGCTCGTCGCCGTGGTAGAGCCGCTGTCCCCCTTATCCAGGTCGGAGATGAACGGGCGCGGATAGCTGAACCTCCCGTCCTCCCAGCGGCTGATCAGAAGATCTCCGGCGTCGCGGGGCCACATGAGAAGCGTTGCCACGCCATCCTGCACCGGAGGCGGCGCCACGATGGCCTGGACATCACTGACGATCGGAAAGCTCTGCGGCTGCGACCAGCCTGAATCCGTGAGCCGGAAAACAAAGAGGCTAGGCTGATCGTCCGCCAATGCCGCCAGCGCCGGCGATCCATCCAGGCGCAGCCCGGTCCACGCGGCCGGGTCCGTCCTCGCCAACGGCAGCGGCCGCCGCTCGCCAATCGGACTCGCATCGCCGTAATCCAGGCCAAGACGGCGCATCAGGCCCGCCTGGGCCCCGCCCAGCGTCAGCAGCTCATCCGCATGCACTCCAGACTGCGCCGCCCCCCCCTGGCGCAGCACGACCACCGCATCCGTCGGCTGATCGTCAATCACGGCCGGCGGCAGCAGCGACAGACCATCATTCTCACTCCATCGCAGACCTTGACGGCCGCGGTGAACCCACTCCACCAGATCATCGTCGCGGTCCCCGTCCAGATCTGCCAGCCACCAGTTCAGTCTCCCCTCGCGCCGCCGTGGCTGCCTCCATGAGCCGCGCGCGCCCTCATCCAGCGGCAGACGTTGAATCCCCTCATTACAGCTGATCAGCAACTCCCGCCCGGACATGGCGTCAGCCGACTCGCGCAGCAGCATTAGAGCGCCGTCGCCAACATAGTCCCCGGGCAGAAGTTCCCACGACTGCGCCTCACGCCACACCGTACCCTCGACGGCACCACCTGAACCCGACGCGTCCGCCGATTCCTCGTGCCGGAAAGCGATCACTCGGTTGGGGTCGCTCACCAGTACGAGGAGCTGCGTCGTTCCGTCCCCATCGAGGTCGGCCGCAAGCACGTCGTGCGGCAGTTGCGATGTCATGAGTTCATCCGTGGCGAACTCCGGCGCCATCGGCAGGTCGTTGGGCCGTCGCGGGTCCGCCTGCGCCCGTAAGTCGGCTTGATCCCGCCGCTCGGCCGGTGCGAGCCAGTGATAGAGGTCGAGCCGACTCTGACGGGTGTTGACAACCACGAGCGTGGCCCGCCTCTCCATCGATTCGCCCGCGCCGCCAAACTGAATGGCGCGAATGCGCTGCGGCTCACCCTCTTGCCGAATCAGACGCATCATCTCCCAGCTGAGGAATGACTGAGATGTCTCGTCGGTTGGCTGCCCGGCGGCTGGTGCGAGGGGGATGCCGAGTACAGCAGCGAGCGCGACCACGGAAACGCAAATAGGCATGGTACGTCGACTCCTCAGATTGCATGGCTCGTCGGTGACGCGGCCTCGCCGACCTCCCGGCGCGGGTCAATTATTGTCCGAATCTTCCCGATCTGCGCCAACGTCGTCGTGCAGCATGCGTCCCTGCTTCGTATTCATGGGGAAACGGCGCCGGCTTCTTTTGGCTTGACCGCCTGCTCTATCCGCGCCAGCAGATCGGGACGACTGCCCGGCCTGAGCATGGCCGCGACCTTGTCAGCCGCGGCGCCCGCCTCATCCGGCCTCCCCGCCGTGCTGTAGGCCTCGGCGAGCACGGTCACCAGATCCGCATCCGCGTAGCCGGAAAGCTCGCAAGCCTGCTCCGCCAACTCGACGGCCGCCGCACCGTCGCGAAGTTTCAGATCCGGAACCGTCGCATAGAACCAGGCGAGCCGACTCAGCACCTTCGGCTTCCGCGGAGCCAGCCGGACCGCCGCGCGGTAGGCGCGCTGCGCCTTGCGGTAGGAGCCATGCACCATGCACAACTCCGCTAACTCCATCTGCGGAACAGGCGTTGCCCGGTTCACGGCGACCGCCCGCTCCAGACATTCAATGGCAGACTCCTCCTTCCCCATGGACCGCAGCACCGAGGCCAGAGTCATCCAGACGTCCTCATCGTACGGATGGAGTTTCGCGGCCTTCTGATAGGCGCGAGCCGCGTCAGGCAACTGCCCCATGTTCAGCTGGCACTGCGCCCGCTGCAGATGCCACGACCACCACTGGGGCGCCGCACGCGTCAATACTTCGAGTTGCTGGTCCGCCTGCGTCCAGGCAAACTGCTCCTGAAGAAACTCCGCGAAACGCTCCCTGGCCAGCAGATCTTCCGGAGCTCGGGCGATGACCGTTTGATAGATTCTCCACGTTTCCTCGGCTTCAGACCGCGGCGTGACGACCATCTCGTTCGGATCGAACTCGACACGGGTGTAGAACCGCTTCATAACCTCCATGGCCGCCGCCGTCCATCGCCGGTCCCACGGCGTGAAGGCCAAGGCCGCGGCAACATCCGACTCACCAGGCTCCGCGTCCCCGTCGGATCTCTCCAGACCCAATGCTGCCTCAACACCACCCAAAACCGTCGACGCCAGCAGGTGATTACCCTTGAACGTCATATGCACATGGTCGAAGAAAAATTCATCGCCCGGGATCCCGCCTGCTTCGGCCGCATCGGTGAACACCCGCTCCGCATCGATCAGTCGGACACCCTGCTGAGACGTCGCCTCGGCCACCTCGCGGATCACGCGATTGATGTTCTCGTCGGCCCGAATCCGCAGCGTGTCCAGCATCATGGCTGCGCGGAAATGTTGGCCGGCTTGCGCCAGATCCGCCATGCCCAGGAAGCACTGCCCCATGCGATACCGCAGTTCCGCGTACCGATCATCGATCGCAGCCGCCTCCTCGAATCGCGTGATTGCGTCCGCCCAGCGTTCTTCATCCTGCGCGGCCATCCCCGCATCGAACAGCACCTCCCAGCGCGACAGCGCCTCGGATGTGAGCTGCGGCCGGTGCATGGACGCGAAGGGCGGCCAATCCTTCAGATTACTGCCCACGGTGCATACCAGCGCCTGGGCCCCCGCGTCGCGGGCCGCGGCGAGCATGTCCTGCAGATTGGCCTGGAAGTGCGCGTAAGCGGTCGGCAGGCGTCCATCGTCCACCGTCACAGGATTGGACAGAAACAGAGCCATCTTGTCATGCATGCCTCGGACGGTTTCGTCTCCCATGGTCCAGCCATTCCCAGGCGTCAAGCGCAACATGACCTGCCCGATACGCAGCGTCCGCGCCATGATGGCCGCGCGGATCATCCTCAAGCTCGGACGGAACACCTGATACGCGGCACCGACTCCATAACAGCCGAGAATCTCATTGTTGCCCAGATACATCACGTACAGATCGGGCTGCAGGATGGCCGTATCCCGCACTACCTTGAGCACGGCATGCGAATTGATCGCTGGCGAGGCGGCGTTGATGACCTCGAATCGCAGGTCCGGGTGTCGCGCTTCCAGCATCACACGGAGCATGCGTCCGAAACTGAATACCGGCGTCGGCGTGCCGAACGCCGCCGATCCGCCGACCACCACAATCCGGTAGGTGTCGGCTGGCTTCGTGACCGGCGCCGCGCTCACCGCAGGCAGGTGCGCCAGCGCGACTGGCGCGAACTGCCACTGAAACCACGGATTGGGAACGTAGTTCTCCCCGTTCCTAAGCAGGAACTGCGTCGGGTAACCCACGCCCAATCCGCGCAAGCCGATCTCCACCACGCTGAAGAATATCAACGGCGCCAGGAGCGCGGTCAGCAAGCGCAGCATCCATAGCCGCCAGCCGCGCAGGCCCCGGTGGCCGGGCGCGCTGTCCGGTGCGTGAGGCCGATTCCTTTCTGAAACCGCATCATCTGACATGAAGGTCAACCGGTCGCCCGTTCAATGCCTATGATGACATGTCGTGAGTGGACGCGTCTCTGCCGCCTCGCGCGTCGATGAACTCCCTGTCGCCCGATCCGAGTTCGCGGCAGGGTCACGACTGCCCAAGCTGTACAGCGCCCCAGCCTGGATGCGCCATCACTGGACCGAGATCAACTCCAGCTCAAACACCAGCACCGCATTCGGTGGAATCTGCGCGCCGTTCCCTTCCTTGCCGTAGGCCATGTCAGGCGGAATGAACAACTGCCACTTCGCGCCTTCCTTCATCATGGGCAGCGCTTCCTTCCAGCCTTCGATCACCCCTGCGACCGCGAACACGCCGGGTTCGCCACGGCTGTACGAGCTGTCGAACTCCGCGTCATCGATGAGCTTCGCCGTGTAATGCACCTGCACCATGTCGTCCAACGTCGGCTGGCGGCCGTCGCCTTCGGCCAGGACGATGTATTGGAGTCCGCTGGGCGTCACGTAGACGCCCGGACGATCGCGGTTCTCGTCCATGAATGCCGCATTCCGCTCGGTGAACTCCGCATTTTTCTTTCCGATCACGGCCTGGATGCGATAGTCCGCCTCGGTGGCGATTGTCATGGCTTGGGCATCGGAAAGCGCCGGCGTTTGATTCATAGCGTCCCGGATGCCCCGCGCGACGAGGTCCGGGTCGATTGTGATCGTTTCCGGCGCCTTGCCGTAAAGTGATACGATCTCCATGCCCAGTGCATAAGAAAACTGCTGTTCCAGCGACAGAAGCATGATCTCCTGTTTCGGTTCGTTCGACTGCTGCGTCTCGGCCTCGGCGTTCGCGTCAGCCTGACCGTCAGCCGACACGGTGCCCCATACAGGACCGATACACATCGTCGCGATCAGAAGCGCATAGAGTCTCATCGTCGCCTGCTCCTTCAGTAAGTCTCAACAGATCCGAGCGACACTACCGCGTCTGCTCTTTCGTTTCCGCTCCCTTCGCCGGTGACAATGTCTCGCCGATCAGCGGTGCAATGCCCAGCGAACGCTCGATTCCCTCAAACAACTCCAAGGCCGTCGTGACCTCCCCGTAGATCAGATCGTTGCCCACGCTCACGGCCGGCACAACGCCGGTGCCGTCGGGCAACGAGTGGCGCCACCCACGCCACGGCAGGACCATGGCTTTCAACGACGGGTTGCGCAGCGCCTGCGCCAGTACGTCGGCGCCAATGAGGCTCGCGACGTAAGCCCGTGCATGTTCATACGATGGGATTCCATCGGTCGGCGTCTTCCGCAGCATGGGCGGAGCGTCAGTCATCAGCCAGTTATGGAACTGGGCGAAGCGCTGCGGCACGTGCCGCCAGACAGCTGCCGCAAGCAATGTGTAGTTGCAGCGATCTGGTATGAGCTCGCTATGGTCATGTTCGTCGTCCGCCTCGTGCGTGTCGTGACCGGAGCCGTCGCCATCCGGCCGACACCCGAGGGGTAGCCAGACCACCGCGAGTCGCGAGCCGTAGCGCGACATCGCCTCCTTGAAAAGCTGATATTCGCTGCGGCAGATCGGACAGTTGTAGCCGAAGAAGACAACGGCGATCCTATCCGCATCAGGCGAACCGATAATCGGGAGTTCATGCGGGGCGATCTGGATGTCCGTGCCCGCCAGCCGAATGGTGCGATCGGGCCCGGGTCCGCTGTCATAAGGTCCCGTATGCCCGCGCACGACGCGCGACGTTGAGCCGGGCATGAGGACCTGCCCACCAATCAGCAGCACGAGCCCAGCCGCGCCAACCACCAGCAAACCCGTCCTCGCAGCGGTTCCCCACGCCGCGGACGGATCGCGCCCTATCGGGCGCGCCGCCAGGATCAGTCCCGCCAGCATTAGTGCACATACGTGCGCCGCGGTGCAATAGGGGCAGAACGCCTTGACCACCAGAGCCTGAAGGCCGACAAACCACAACGCCGCCCCACCGGCCATGACCGCTGCCGGCAGCAACACGCTCCACGCCACCCGACGGTGACGGCAACTCGCCCTCGGCCCCAGACTGCACAACGCGATGAAAATCACCAGATACACCGTCGCGCCAAGGAAGGAAACCGGAAGACCCATCCAGGAGCGCCATCGGCTGCTCAGCACCGAGCCGCATCCCCCGCCGCTTTCATCGCAACCGGCCACACCCATACTGCTCAGTGAGGACCCGAGCAGATAGATCGACAGGCCAAGGGCGACCAGCGCCAGCCCGCGCGTCGCCCACTGCCAAGCCGCCCCGGGCTGCGGCGGACCCACGCACGGCCCACCAATTGCCGAGTTCCGGTCGTCCTGGCTGCTGTTGTGCGCCACTGTCGTCATACGGAATGATCCCTCTGGAGGTGTCAGTATCCAAGCGTGCTCGCAGCCGGAGCGCCGTCCATCGGCCCATGCGAATGCCCGGCATGATCTCCACCTGACGCCCCGTGGTCATGCGCCGTCGGCTCGAATTGGAACTCCTCGTTCAGATAGCGGATCAGTGTGTCGGTCGGAACCACCTCCGCCGTCATGATCCGGCCCACCCACCCGACCTTCGGCAACGGACGACGGGCGTCGAACTGTGACGGTGTCGATTTGATACCCGAGAAAAGCAGCCGGTTCAGTTGCGGGTCCGCCAGCACGCGATCCAGCGCATTCGCGCCGACAAGTTCCTCCGCCCGGGCCCGCGCCTGCTCGACCGGCGGCACCCGCTCCGGCGCGAACAACCATTCGTGGAAGGACTCAAAAGCCTCCGGCTTCGCTTTCCACACGCCCAGCGCCAGCCGGGCGTAATCGCAGGCTTCCGCATTCGCCTCGGCTGTCGGCTCGAACATCTGATCCGGGTTGCAGCTCCCGTTCAATGGGAACGGAACCGGGACCACTGCCAGGCGATCCCCGAAATGCTCCCGCACCTCCACCAGTTGTTTGTCGACGGCGCGGCAGTACGGATCGGTGTAGTCAAACCAGAAGAACAGAAACTGCTCGGCCTCTGGCGAACCGAGCACCGGCGCCTGGTGGGGACGCACCTCCGCGTCGTATTCGGTGACATAGTGCCGCTCCGGCCCCGGCCCCGTGTCGAAATACGTGCGCCCGAATGCGGTGGTCCGACGGTACTCGGCCATCGGGTGCTGCTCGGCCGCCTCGCCAAGCCACTGCGGCGCGGCTGTCGGCCCGACAAGCAGCACCGCCACGGTAAGCCCGTAGATCAGGCGGTCGGCGGACGCCAGCGACAGTCCCTGCCCGGCTGTTGAAGCCTCTGCCCTGCGAGCGCCGGCCAGGTACACCAGCAGCATGAGTGAGGTCGCCACGCCGACCCCGTTCACGATTAGCCAGGCACGAAGATTCGTCTGCTCGGTGACGATCCCCGCAGCCAGCAGGCAAACCGAGACCGCCAGGAGCGCCACCGCGAACACCGACACGAGCTTCCAGCCCGCGCGCCAGGGGCTCACGCGCCGCGACCGGGTCAGCAGCAGCCCCCCCAACGTCAGGCCATACGCTGCTACCAGAATCCAGCCGATCGGCACGTCAGCGATCCATCGCGCCCATAAGCTGGCCAGAATACCTTCGGGCAGAATGCCCATCGTGGACGCCCCGAGGTAACACCAGCCCAAAAGGCAGATCACCGTGAGGACGCTCGATATGACCCACGCTGTGCCGCAGACTCGCGGCGTTGCCGCCCCGGACGGTATGTGTGTCGCGGCAACCACGGGGGTTCCAGCATTGCTCATGCTCATGATCCTTCTTTCACAACCTTCTTTCATTCACCGATGGCTCGGCGCCATCCGCCCCGCAACTGCCCTGGCTGCAGTCGGCCGCGATGCATCCATCTCACCCGGCGAAGGCTCGGGCATGACCGTCAGGCCATGCCCGAACGCGTATCGTCTGTATTCGTCTGCACACAACGCGAAACTAACTTAGCCATTGCCTACGAACTAACGACTCAATACACGCAGTACGCCTTCATCCGGAACGAACACTCGCTGCACGAAATGTTAATCCAGTGATCCAAGCACCAGCTCGTCTTGAGCTGCCAGATCTGCTTGTTATAGCCGCTATAGTTCCACCAGTTGCCCGGGGTGAAAATAAAGCTGCTGTTGTGCATCGTCTGCCACGAGCCGTGGAAGTCGCTCGTGTGCTCAGGGGTGGCGCAGCCGCCAGACACAGCGCCCGAGAAGTAGGCGCGGTGACCACTGATCAACGTGGCGTAAATGTACCCATAGCCGGTGGCGTCGGGCTTCACCGTCGTCCCATAGGCCGACACCGCAGCCACGCTCACAACCAGGGCGAGCATAGGAATCATCATCTTCTTCATTACATCAGTCTCCTTGCGGCTACGCCGCACACACGTATCCAGACATGGACGGTCTCAAATGCCGTCAGAGAACAGGCGGCAACAGCAGATACGCCAGCCGCTCCCGTTGCGACACGTCGGGTCATTGCCGCTCCAGCGCGGCGATTCACCATGACGCGTCAGGCCCACAGACAGGCGTGCACAGACAGACTTTAGACGATTACAGCCTGATCATTGATCCTTCGTGTCATCCATTGATTCAGATACATGTCCGCTCATGAGCAAACGACATGATGCTTCACCCATCCAATCGCCGAAGCATACCATTGCCATGAGTCGTGCATATTATGTCCGCTTTTCACTCTCTGTCAACCCGTACAGTATAAGCTGCCTTGATTTGCGCATGTTCCCGCAATCGACTGCGAGGCGTACTGCTGTTCGTGGAACATCCCACTCGACGTTATGACCCGTCCGCGAATGCTCGGACATGGCCGTCAAGCCATGCCGAGCGTGTGTCGTCTGCGTCCGTCTGCACTTGATGCGCTGCCAGATCGGGTATTGCCATGGATGAGCGGGATCAGAACACACCGCAGGCTGCTGTACGAAACGATCACTCGCCTGTTGCCCGCGCCTTCGTGACAGAAAGCTGCAATGCCATCATGCCACGACCTTGGATCAGTTCACATAGCAGTTGGCGCGCATGCGCGATGAACCTTCACTGCACGAAATGTTAATCCAGTGATCCAGGCACCAGCTCGTCTTGAGCTGCCAGATCTGCTTGGTATAGCCGCTATAGTTCCACCAGTTGCCGGGGGTGAAGATGCCACTGCTGTTGTGCATCGTCTGCCACGAGCTGTGGAAATCGCTCGTGTGCTGCGGGGTGGAGCAGGTGTTGGCGACGGCGGCCGAGAAGTAGCACCGATGACCGCTGATCATCGTGCCATAGACATTGGTGTAGCCGCCCATCGGCGTCGGGGCAGACTTCACGGTTGCATACGCCGAAACACCGGTCACGCTCAGCATCAACGCGACCACTGGAACCAAGTACTTTGTCATAAATCATCTCCTTGCGGCTAGGCCGCAAAACTTTTCCATGACGGCATTAATTGCCGTCGACACACAACATCCGCCCATACGCCAGCTACGCATCAAGACCGCTCCGACACCGGCGTCTCACTACGCCGATGCGCCGACACAGCCCTGGGGGCCTTTGCAGACAGGCTCCAGACGACAGGAGCCCGACAGTTGATCCTTACCTGGGATTGCCCTGGGCACACCGGGCTCCGGCACACGCGGGCCGCGGCGCCCGCTCGAACCACACGGATCAGTGCATAGTATCCAGACGATTGACGCCGAATGGCACTGCCGCGAACTTCGCACACTTCCTTTTCGCGTCCGGGCCGCATGCACACACCCCACCGGCCGCCTTCACCACATTGCAGTGCGCGTGTCCGGATATCGTACACTTTTTCTATTGCCTTCCTCATGCCTTTGAGATGATGGCACGACCAGAATGTTACAGCGTGATATTATTGCGAGACTTCGGATAACCTCGTTAGGCTTTCCGCCATGCCTTTAAGAAACGCCGCCACATTGCGTGGGCGGTTCTTCTCCTTGCGGCATGAACGAGATGGTGTTAAACTGGCGCATCTGCGTGAGAGCCACAGCACGTTTGTTGGCTTATACCTGCATCGAATGCGTGTTCTGTGCGTAGCGGCTCGGATGCAGATGCCGGCAAGATTCTTTGCTGGTTCGAATGTCATAGCTGGCCGCCAGGATCTGCCGGGGGCGGAGTACCCCATGAGCATGGCATCCAATCGGCCGGGGTCCATGCCGGCGCATATCCCTCCGGTCGTGGTGGACGTCGGGCGCGGCGCATACAGCGATGGGATCGGCGTCGGAGCACGCCGGTACGCCCGCCCCCGCTTTCGCACATGGCATCTCGTTCCCAAGCCACAAGGCGACGTTCATTACTACCGACGCCTGCGGCCACGCGGGGTGATCATCCAGTTGACTGATCCATCCCGGGTTGAATCATTCCAGGCCCTGGGCTGTCCCGTGGTGAATGTCGGCGACAACCATAGCCGCTTCCTGCTGCCCACCGTCATTTCGGACCACCGCGCGATCGGGCGCATGGCCGGCGAATACTTGTATTCGCTGGGGCGGCGTCATTTCGGTTTCTATGGGCCGCTATCCGACTGGTACGCGGCCCGCCGCCACGATGGCTACGCCGCATTTCTTGAAAGCAAAGGCCACCATGTCCATGTCTTTCGAACCGCCTCAGGTGGTGCCGCCGCCGACACGCTGCATCGCTGGCTTCTTGAGTTACCAAAACCCGCCGGACTCCTCGCCGCGAACGACGTCGAGGCGGTTGATGTGCTGGATGCCGCCGTGCGAATTGGCCTGCACGTACCTGAGGATCTCGCACTTCTTGGCGTTGACAACGATCTGGCCATATGTGAGGCGTCCGTTGTGCCGCTTTCCAGCGTGGCCGTGGATGCCGAACGCGTCGGCTACGAGGCGGCCGCGCTGTTGGATCGCCTGCTTCAGGGCGCGCCGCCCCCGACCATGCCGGTCGAGATTCCTCCACGGCTGGTTGTCGAGCGAGAGTCCACCGGGATCACAGCCATCACCGACCCGACCGTTTCCAGGGCGGTCAACCTCCTGCAGAAACAGTACGCCGAACCTCTGACTATCAGCTACCTGGCCGAGCGTCTGCACGTCAGCGAGCGCACGCTCCACCGCCGCTTTCATCACTTACTGGGCCGTGGCCCGGCTGAGGAGCTGCGCCGCATCCGAATCGAGAGGGCCAAACTCCTGCTCATCGAGACCAATCGCAAGGTCATCGACATCGCCTTGGACAGCGGCTTTTCCGGCGCACCGCAGTTCAGCAGCGTCTTTCGTGAAGCCACTGGCATGACGCCAGTCGCCTTCCGCAACACTCATCGCTACGCCAAGGACCAGACGTGAACACATTCGCCTCATGCCGTGACCGTGCAGACGCGCACGCCCGCGGCGATGCGGTGATCATGCGCGACTCGGTTCTGAAGCATCCGTCCGAAATAATCGCGACATTCGTTCGCCACTGGCATTGCGGCTATGACATTGTCTAGAGCCTATCCCAAAACCTGATTGAGCAGCAGTGAGGTGCAGCCCAAGTGCAGGAAGCCCTGGAACAGCCTGGTCGACTTCTCCCAGCGGATGCACAGGCGGCGGTAGTTCTGCAGCCAGGCGATGGTACGTTCCACCTTCCAGCGGCGTTTGTATCTTCGCAGCGGTCGGCCATCCTGTGTCTTGTTCTCGGGCTTGCGGTTGCTGCGATGTGGAGCGATCAGCTCGATGTCATCCTCCGCCAGTTCATCGGCCAGCGCGTCGCTGTCGTAGGCCTTGTCGCCGATGATGCGTTGCGGCAGTTCGGTGCTGAGCATGAAGTCGAACATCTGCTGCACCAGGCGGCTCTCGTGGGGGTTGGCCGGCCGCGTGTCCACAGCCACCGGCAGGCCCCGGGCATCGACCAGCACCATGATTTTCACGCCTTTTCCCGCCTTGGTGCAGCCGACGCCGTCGCCGCCGCTCTTGGCTTTGCTGAACGTGCCGTCGATGAAGCACTCGTAGAGTTTGAAGCCGTCACGTTCTTCAACACAGCGGCCGGCCTCGCGCATGATCGCTTCAAACACGCCATCCTCGACCCAGCGTTTGAACCATCGATGGACGGTGCTCTTGCTGCCGAAGCGGGCGGGCAGATCCTTCCACTTGGCTCCGTTGTCGAGGATCCAGAAGATGCCGGCGACGACCTGCCGCTTGTCCGCCGCCGGCCGTCCGCCGCGCGGATCGTGGGGATGATCGGGAATCCGTTCACACAGCCAGTCGAGTTGCCCGTCCGTGAGTATCAGCATGACACTCTATACAATACATACGCTCAAGAGGTTCTGGGATAGGCTCTACACTGTTCGAGAGAATGTTGTCGACCAGACGTGGCTTAGAACACCGACCTCGATCTCTTTCTATCTGCTCAGGGGCCGCATCGCCAACACAGAGATGGGGCCAAACTGTGCGGACTTCCGCCCCCTGAACCGCAAGATCGTCGACACGCCATCCCGATTCGAAGAGCGATCATTGTTCTTTTGCGGCCTGATCGGCTGGATGGGTATTCGGGGCATCGCCGTCCCCTGTGCCGCCAACGCCCGCCTGCATGGTCACACCCAATACTCCTTCCGTAAGCCGCTGACCTTCGCGATGGATGGAATCCTCTCGTTTGCCGCCGTGCCGATGCGCCTGATCCGCCTCACATGGTTGTCTGTTTCATCCCTGAGATTTTGCTACCTTTTGCGGTCGGCCTGCTTCGTCCTTTTCACCGACGACACCATTCCCAACCTGCTGCCGATCACAGCACTCGTTCTGTTTCTCATCGGCATCCAGTTGTTGATGCTGGGGATTATCGATAAGTACGTGGCCCGCATCTATACCGAAACCAAACATCGGCCGCTGTTCCTGATCGATGCAGCACTGGATCGATCCACACCGAGCCCGCCAGTCAGCGCCGTCCGCTCGATCGACGCATCAGTGACGGTCACCACCCACAAGCCGCCTTCGCGTGCGGCTGACACGGGAGTCCTGCCATGAACTTCGCTGCTTCGCAATCAGCCGGCAACCGCGCGCTTCTGTGGACCGGGGGTGCCATTCTCGTCGCCGCAACCCTGCTGGCCTACATCCCGGCGTTCTTCGCAGGCTTTGTGTTCGACGATACCATGCATATTCTCCTCAGCCCGACCATGACGTACTCGTGGGATTCGCTGGCGGCGATCTGGTTCAAACCCGCATGGACCCCGCAGTACTATCCCGTCACCCATACCGTATGGTGGTTGGAGTATCAGCTATGGGGATTCACGCCCCTCGGCTACCATCTGGTGAACCTGGTGCTGCACCTCGGCGTCGTATTCCTGCTCTGGCGGCTGCTGCACCGACTTGGCCTCGATTGGCGGGTGGCGTGGCTCGCCGCCGCCCTCTTCGCCCTGCACCCGGTGCATGTCGAGAGCGCAGCCTACGTCAGCGAGCTCAAAAACGTGCTTTCCGCCGTATTTTATCTCGTCGCCGCGCTCTGCTACTGGCGATTTCATGCGGGGACCGGGACGAGCGCGTCGGCCAGAACGGCGGGCGACATTCGGACGTCCTGGCGATGGTACGGCTGCGCCCTTGTTCTATTCCTTGCCGCGTTACTGTCCAAGACGGTTACAGCCTCACTTCCCGCCGCCATGCTGCTGATCATATGGTGGAAGGACGACCGTATCCGCTGGCACGATGTTCGCCGGCTTGTGCCGTTCTTCATCCTCGGCATTGGCCTCGGCCTGACCACGGCATGGCTCGAACGCCACCAGGTCGGAACGGCGGCGTTTGAGCATGATTTCGGCTTTTCGCCGGCTGATCGCATTCTCATCGCCGGCCGAGCCGTCTGGTTCTATTTCACCAAACTCCTCTGGCCGACGAACCTGACGATGAACTACGTCCGCTGGACGATCGAGCCCTCGGCTTGGCGGCAGTGGCTCTTCCCCATCGCCGCGGTCGTTGCCATTGGCGCGCTCTGGCTTGGACGCCGCGTGCTCGGTCGCGGGCCGCTGGTCGCGATCCTGTTCTTCTGCGGCACGCTCTTCCCCGCCTTGGGGTTTGTCGATGTGTACCCCTTCCGATACTCGTTCGTCTCCGACCACTACCAGTACCTCGCCACGATCGGCGTCCTCGTGCTCATGGCTCTCGTGTGGGTCCGGCTGTGGCGGTGGTGGCGTTCCGCTCCCGCCATAACCCCGTTGCTGGCCGCCGCTCCATTACTCGTCTTGCTTGGCATACTCACTTGGCAGCACACCTGGACATTCAAGGATGACAGGACGCTGTGGGAGGACGCCGTCGCCAAGAACCCGCAAAGCTGGCTCGGGCATTTCAACCTCTCGTCTCTGTGGTTGGCCGAAGGCGATCTGGACCAGGCGATGCAGCACATGCAACAGGCGATGGAACTGCGGCCGAACGCGATCGAGTGCCGCAATCGCTACGCCACCATTCTTTCCATGCAGGGCCGGCGCGATGACGCGATCGCCTACCTTCGCAGCCTGATCCGTGACGATCTTGCCGACGACAGCACGTACCTGACGCTTGTCGGCCTACTGGTGCAGGAGCACGCTTTTGAAGAGGCTCTGCAGCACGCGCAACACGTCGTCGCCATCGCCCGCGACGTGAAACGGGTCCTGTGGGCACCGGGTGCGGTTCTGTTGGCGGCCGGCCGAGCGGAAGAGGCACGGAAGGTTCTTGAAACGGCCGTGCAAGTCGGTCCCTTGCGCATGGAAAACCACCAGTACCTTGCACAGGCGCTACTCGCCCTGGACCGCGTCGCTGAAGCGACCGCCTCGTTTCAGATGGCCGCACGGATCCTGCCCCACAGTCCCGATCTGCAATCGCAGGTCAGCGAGCTGCTCTGGCGTCAAGGCCGGCGTCAGGAGGCCTTGCGGCATCTTGCCTATGCCGTCGAAGCCGCGCCCGAGGCACCCATGCTCCGTGTGACTTTCGCCGAGCGTCTGATGACGGCTGGCGCTGAACGCAAGGGCCTGCGGCAACTGCGGAAGGCTGCGGAACTCGCCCCGCAAGACCCGGAGCTTTGGTACCGACTCGCCGCCGCGCAAGCCCGGTTGAACCTGTCCGACGATGCCCAGCACACCGGCCGGCGCGCCATGGAGCTTGCGCGAGAGACTGACAACGGCTCGCTTGTCCGAAGCATAGAAAAGCTGCTGGCTGAGATCGGCATGGACCGTGGGCGCAGGCCGCTACCGGCGCAAACCCCGTGATCCTCGTGGGGCATTCTGCATGCGCCCTTTGATCTGCGGCGCCGCATAGAAAGGCTGCGGAGGCGGTCCATCAATGGCCTCTCGTACCTCCTGTTCGGACAGGCGGTAGAGATGAATCGAGTAGCCGATGCGGTCATCCGGACGCTCCCGATGCTGCCGCAGATATGCGCACAGCCGCGCCGCCCGAAGCTCCTGCCACATCATCAGCTGGGCGTGCCAGCTTTCTTCACTGAATCGCGCCAGGAGCCGCCGGCGCTGCGAGGGTTCCACCGAGTCCTGCGCCTTCTGGTACTCGTTCCACAGTCGACGATAGTATTGATATTGCCGTTCATAGGGTTCACACCACGGTCCGATCGCCGGCGTCGAATAGACCCCCTGCAGTTGCGTCACACTGATGCAGTAAGTCCCCGCTCGCAACGGCTCCGGCAGGCCGGTCGGCTTCGCCGGCCCCCATACGCCGGGCAGAAGCTGCACGTCAAGACCATAGTATTGCGGATCGCCGCTCCCGAAATAGAGCAGGTACACGGGGGGATGGCCCGGTTGCCGCAATTCCTGCTCGTCCAGGCTCTGCTTCAACAACGGGAGATCCTGGCCCCAGTCCACTGAACTATCCACCAGGTGCCGATAGCCGTTGCGCGGACCACCCGCCAGCCCATTGAAATAGGAGAGGTAGTGAGGCCAGATCATGGCCGAGTCCACCGCCAGCCAAGCCAGCGGCGCGCCCACGAGCAACACGGCCCAGCGCGGGCTGATCTTCAGCCACGCCGCCGCCGATCCCGCCAGGATGAACATCGCCGGATAGGTGATCAGCAGGTGACGGTGCCCGATGTTCAGCTTCGTGCCAAGCACCGCCACCCAGTACACCGCCAGCAGGATCCACAAGGGCGCTGTGGCGTAGGAGCCCTGTCGAACCGCGGTCCACGACGGCAAGCCATGAGCGCGACGCAGCCAAAGCACGACCGTCCCTGCCGCGCCAAGCCCCAGCAGGATGAACAGCGGCAGCGGCGTCTTGACCATGAGGCAGTAGGGAAAGAACGTCCACCAGCCTTCCGTACTGTATTCGCCGTTCAGAAAGCCGACTCGATTATGCTCCGTCGTCCGGCTGTGAAACGCCAGGCCCCACATATATGCTTCCGGCAACAGCCTCGCCGCTCGTACGGCGCCGATCATTCGGGTCGTCGGCCTCCGGTCCGACAGCAGTTCCTCCCACGACATGAACAGGCGATCGCGTCCAGGCTCAGGTTCGCGCATTGCTTCATAACGAAAGCCGAAGGCGCCCCAGATCGACACCCACACGACCAACCCCTGAAGGGCGACCACACCCGCGATAACCCATGCCTGCGTCGCACGCCGGACCACGCCGTGCCGCGGTCGCCCCCAGCCAACGACTATCGGTCGACCATCGACCAGCCGCACCGCCGCCAGAAGCACCGCCATCGGCATGTAGACGATCGCCGATGCCTTGGACAGAAACAATGCCGCCGTCGCCACGCATGCCAGCGCCGCCGTCCCCGGGCTGAGCCGGTGCGTCGCCAAACAAAAAGCGCCGATGGCGGCTGTCATGGTCAGCGCCGCCGCCGCATCGGACGTCACCAGTTGAGTATGGGCAAGAATCGTCGGACTCAGACAATACAGCGTCAGCGATACGAAACCACCGACACGCCCGAACACGGCACGCGACCAGACGTAAACAATCAGACCCAGGACGACGCCCAAGAGCACGATCATCAGCCGGCTGACGAACAGCATGTGCTGCAGATCGTTGCCAAGCTCGAAGAAGAACTGTTGGCCGAGCGCCCATTCGTTGGAGATCCGCCACCACTGCTGGTCAAGGGAGGGAAAGGCAAAGCGCCCGAGGTGGACCGGCAGCGCCGCCCATCGCTGGGGAAACGCGCCCTGCTCTGAGTTCAGACGATAATCACCCGTGCGCCAGTAGCTCACCCCCGCGGTCAGGTGCGACATCTCATCAAACGCATTGCCTTTGACAGCCATGCTTGATGTCGCCAGGCCCACGTACACCAGCAGAAGCATCCCCACCAACAGCCAATCGACCCACACCGACCGGTCGGCGCGAGCCCACAGTGCAGAAGACGGAGATGCTGATGCTGTTGCGTCCGATACCGCGACCGTATCCTGACATGAAACCTGCGCCATGCGTTGAGTATAGCATTCAATCGCTTCTCCTATGACCGGCCGGTAGGCCGCGCCTCATCCATGAGGCGTACGTCCGGACTCGACACCGTTTCGTGTGGTCGCCTCGCGGCACAAACCGCTCTGTAGGTTTGATGCCGCACCCACCTGACGTCAAACTATGGTCGAACGGGGACACGACAGGCAGCGACACACAAAGGAGCTGCGGTGTGTCGTCCCAGTGGGCACGAATGTGCTGCTGGCGGTCGCACAGCTTGCTGGCGGGATCTTTTCGGGCTCGCTCGCACTCGTGGCCGACGCGCTGCATAACCTCCACGATGCGGCGTCGCCCGAACCCGCCGGGAGGCCGCTGGACGACGAGGCGACGGCCGACCTGATTCTGCGGCGGCTCGCGGCCGCCGGCGCCGGCGGGCCGGTGCCCAGACTACTCGCCGGCACGTGAGGCTTCGCGCCTCCGCTTGATGAACTTCACAGTGACACGCCACAGGACCGCGGCGTAAAGCGCGGCGACGAGACTCGCGAAAAGAAGCCCGATGATGACCTGCGGATTCTCGGCGATGCGCTCGGACGACTCCTTCCCTTCGCCGCCAAGCAGCGCATGCAGGACGCAGAAGGTCATAAGGATGATCGAGAGCCCGGCCCCAAGGAAGAGTATCCACATGCCCACGAAGACGAACAGCGAGCGCAAACGGTAGACAGCATTGCGGTAGATGTACCCTTGGGCATAGACCTGTCCCAGTGGATCGATGGCCCACAAGGCGCGCAAGCGCTACCTGCAATTGCAGGTGACCGCCGGCAACGGCTCGACGGGCCTGTTCATGGGCGCGACGTTCCTGGGTGTACCCGACGGCGTGGTGAGCTCGAAGCTCGCCGACCGCCAGGGATCGCTGGCGGCGACGACCGCGACCAAGGCGCTGGTGGCGGTGCAGTACGTGTAGTTCGTTCACCGCGTCGCCGCGCCCGCCGAGGAGGCGACGCGGCGACTGCGCGACGTGACCGAGGCCGAGAAGCATGTCGCGGCGGCCACACAGGGCGCGGGCAAGGCGGCCGAGCGCAGCAGCCGCCAGATGGACCATGCGCAGGGGTCGTTGGGCGGTGTGTTCAAGTCGGTCACCGGCCTGGTCGGCAGCGCCGGCCTCAAGAAGGCTCTGGAAATCATCAACGAGCGCGTGGAGGCGATGATCGAGCGTCTGAATACAGCGGCGGGCAAGGTCAATGACCTGGCGCAGGCCACGCTCGATCTGCACGCCCTGAGCTTCGAGTTCAACGCGGAGGATCAGGCGTTCGTCGAGTCGCAGGTCCAGCGCGGCGGGCGAGCGGTCAAGGAAGTGGCCAGTGCCAACACCGCCTTCAAATCCGCCACAGGCCACCTGAACCCGCAGCAGCAGCGCGAGATATTCCATGCGGCGGTGACGGTCCCCGGCATGGCCACCAACGGCGGCCTTGCCCCGCTGGCCACCTTCGCCGCCCGCGCCAGTCGCTACGAAAGCGATCCGCAGAAGCTGGCCAACATGATGGCCGCCGCCGTCCAGCAGGGCGGCGAGCCCGACCCCGCGACGCTGTTCGAGTACGGCAGCCAGTTGCTTGAGAGCGGTAAGCAGGCCGGCCTGGAAGCGGAAGACACGCTCGGGCTACTGGCCTTCGGCTCCAAGGGCATGCCCACGGCTCAGGCCGCGACGCATCTACGCAACGTCATGCTGCGGCTTCAGCTTGACGCCAACACGGGGAAGGTGCTGCGGCGCTACGGCGTGAACGAGGCGGGCTTCTTCGACAAGCTCGACGCGCTGCGCCAGAAGGATGTCTCCGGCGCGGACCCGGTCGCGATGGTCGGCATCGAAAACTCCGGCATGCTCAGCTCGCTGCTGTCCAACTACGACGACGTGCAGCGCATCCAGGCCGAGATGGACAAGGCCAAGGGCAGCGAGTCAAGCATCTACGGCGACTTCCTGCAGGACATGGCCGAGAAAAGCCCGCAGTTCCGCACGCGGCTGAAGAAGATGCAGGAACAGCAGGCCGAGCAGAACATCATGGCCGCCGACCAGCAGGCCATGAATGCGGCCGTGGCCCGAAGCGTCGTCGAGCGTCACCTGCGTGCCGCCCAGGGCGCGGGGAGGCTGACGCCGCGCGAGGTGCAGCGGCGGCTGAAGTATTTCGACGACGTGATTGGGCGGGGCGGCGACCCCGTGTTGGCGGCGCGGGGGCTTGAGGTTTACCCCGAAGAAGGATTCTCGCTGCTGCCGGGCGTGCCGTACCTCGAAGACATGGTGAGGCTGCCGGGCAGCCCCATCGGCACCTACGTCGAGCTTGATACGCCGGTCCGCGAGGCGCTGCGGTCGGGGCCGCAGGTCACCATAATCAACGACAACCGCACGCAGTACTACGGCGAGGACCCGACCACCGGCGACTCGGGGAGGACCTACAAGTAGCGGGGGTAATCAACCGGCGGCCGAAGGGCCGTCGAAAGCCGTTCGGCGAATCGTCGAGCGGTGCGTGAAAAGGCAAGCCGGACCATGTACCGGTGAGCCGACAGACCGAACACCCGGCCGCGCGGCGGCCGGGCCCGACGAACCCGCTATACCCAGCGGGTGCTGTTGCATGGGCGGCAGGTCTGTCTCATTTCGCGCGAAAAGTCGCATTTCGATCGGCGAACTATGACTATGATGATGATGACCGGCGAGAAGCCCAAACATTTACTTGACAGACGCCCGCCAACCGATATCCTATCAGACACCGAACATTGACGGGTTCAAGGAGCACGGGTATGGTGGCCAACACGATCCAATCCGCCGGCTCGGCAGGCAGAACCGCTCACCCATCGGCTGGCGGCAACGGGACCGAACGCAAGGACGGCCCATCCACTCGCGGCACTCGCACGGAGGCCCCCATGGCCAAATCACGCGGCAATTCACCCACCAAGACCCCGCCCTCCGCTCCCTCGGCCGACGACGGGGCCCGGGCCCAGGCCCTCGAACGGGCAGTGTCGCAGATCGAGCGCAACTTCGGCAAAGGGTCGATCATGCGGCTGGAGGACGACCCGTCGCACGTGCCGCCGGGCATCAGCACCGGATCGATCAGCCTGGACCTGGCCCTGGGCGGCCGGGGCGTGCCGCGCGGGCGCATCGTCGAGGTGTTCGGGCCTGAAAGCTCGGGCAAAACGACGCTGACGCTGCACATCATCGCCAACGCCCAGAAGGCCGGCGGCGTGGCGGCGTTTATCGATGCCGAACACGCCCTCGATCCGTCGTGGTCGCGCCGCCTGGGCGTGAACCTCGAAGACCTGCTGGTGAGCCAGCCGGACACCGGCGAGCAGGCCCTGGAAATCTGCGAACTGCTGGTGAGATCGAGCGCGGTGGACGTGGTGGTGGTCGACTCGGTGGCGGCCCTGATCCCCCGGGCGGAAATCGAGGGCGAAATGGGCGACACGCAGGTGGGCCTGCAGGCCCGGCTCATGAGCCAGGCGATGCGCAAACTCACCGGCGCCATCTCGCGCAGCCGCACGACTGTGATCTTCATCAACCAGATCCGCGAGAAGATCGGCGTGATGTTCGGCAACCCGGAGACGACCCCGGGCGGCCGGGCGCTGAAGTTCTATTCGTCCGTGCGCATCGACATCCGGCGCACCGCGTCGATCAAGGAGGGCGAGCAGGCGGTGGGCAACCGCGTGCGGGCGAAGGTGGTCAAGAACAAGATCGCCCCGCCTTTCCGCATGGCTGAGTTCGACATCATGTTCGACCATGGCATCAGCGCCGAGGGCGACCTGCTGGACCTGGCCGTCGAGCAGAAGGTGGTGGACAAGAGCGGCGCGTGGTTCAGCTACGGCGAGATGCGTCTGGGCCAGGGCCGGGAGAACGCCAAACAGTTTCTCAAGGAAAACGCGGATCTGTTCGAGGAGATCCGTGCCAAGGTGCTGGAGGCCAAGGGTGTGGCCGGGGCGATGACGTCCGACGCCGACGACGCGCCGGCCGAGGAAGCGGCGGACGAATAGACCCCGGCTTTCTCCCGGCTTCTTCCCCGGCGCGGTGATCCAGACGGCCTGACACGGTTCGACCCGCACAAGACCTCTCACAGCGGCCAATCTTGCGGCGAGCGCTGACCCGGGCTGGGGCGCTCGCCGTTTTATTTAACACGGCACCCGCGCTGGCTCCCATCGGCGATCGTCAAGGTGCCGTGCGGAGCACCCTTGCCGATGCATGCCAAGCGACCCCGCTGCGGGCGGCAAGCTTCCGGTCATGCGGACGCTGCGAAGGGTTGATCCGTTCGCATCGCGTTTCGCCGCCCTGGTGCCTGATGCGGTCCCCTGGCCGTCGTCGTCCGTCCCTTCAATCTTCGGAGCGTGGCTTGCCGATAACCTGCAGGTGAGCCGTCCCGACTACATTCTGGACATCAAGGGTCTGCCGCGATCCGCGGGCAACGGGCATCGTCAGGGCGCGATGACGCAGGCCCCAGCCGACTCGGCCCTGCGCGGTCGGCCGTGGCTGGCGATCCACTGGAAATGCTGCCACACGTACAGCCGCATCTACCGCAACGCCGCCGGCACCGCCTACGCCGGCCGCTGCCCCATGTGCGGCAAGGCGCTGCGCGTCATGGTCGGCGAAGGCGGCACGGACGCCCGGTTCTTCGAAGCGCGGTGAGGTAACCGCATTGCGGGGCTGGTGGAGCACACCTACCCGGCCGTAGAGCGGCCGGGCTTTCTTTAGGGCGTGAGGCGATTCGGGGACCGCGGAAGGGCGCAAAGAAAAAGCCCGCCGGGAGGCGGGCTGGAGTTTGAACTGAATGTCGGCGTGCAAGGCGGCCGGCGGTCCGGCGCGCTCGCGGGGTCACTTCGTGCCCGAGGGGCCGAAGGTGATCTTGTCGGTGCCCAGGCCGTCGCTGTCGCCCAGTCCACCGCCGAGATTCGAGGGCGAGGATCTGCGGCCGCCGGCGTCGTCGACTTCGGCGGTCCACTGGGCCCGCTTGAGCGACAGGCCGATCTTGCGCTCTTCAATGTCGACGCGCAGAATCTTGACCTCGAGTTCCTCGTTCTGCTTCACGACCTCCTGCGGGTTCTCGACCTTGTGGTCGGCCAGCTCGGAGATGTGCAGCAGACCTTCGAGGTCTTCCTCGAGCTCGACGAAGACGCCGAAGTTGGTGATCTTGGTCACCTTGCCCTGGACGATCATGCCCGGCTGATAGTGGGCGGGAATGGCTTCGAGCCAGGGATCCTCGACCATCTGCTTGAGGCCGAGGCTGATGCGCTGCTTGGCCTGGTCGACTTCGAGGACGACGCACCTGATGCTGTCGCCCTTGGTGAGCATTTCGTTGGGGTGGGTGAGCTTCTTGGTCCAGCTCAGGTCGGACACATGCAGCAGGCCGTCGATGCCCGGTTCGATCTCGACGAACGCGCCGTAGCTGGTGAGGTTGCGCACCTTGCCCTCGATGACCGTGCCGGGTGGGTACTTCTGGGTCATCAGCTCCCAAGGATTGACTTCCGTCTGCTTGATGCCCAGCGAGATTTCCTGCTTGTCCTTGTTGATGTCCAGGACCACGACCTCAACCTCCTCGCCGACGGAGACGACCTCCGACGGGTGGTTGATGCGCCGCGTCCAGCTCATTTCGGAGATGTGCACCAGACCTTCGACGCCGTCCTCGAGCTTCACGAACGAGCCATACGAGACGATGTTCGTGACCACGCCCTTGACGCGGGTGTTGACCGGGTACTTCTTCTCGACGTCCTGCCAGGGCGAATCTTCCTTCTGCTTCAGGCCCAGGGCGATCTTTTCCTTCTCGCGGTCAATGTTCAGGACGCGCACCTCAAGCTGCTGATCGATGCGGACCATCTCGGAAGGATGGTTGATGCGGCCCCAGCTCATGTCGGTGATGTGCAGCAGGCCGTCGATGCCGCCCAGGTCGATGAACGCGCCGAAGTCGGCGATGTTCTTGACCGTGCCGGTGACCAGATCGCCTTCCTGCAGGGTTTCGAGCAGCTTCTTGCGCTTCTCGGTCCGTTCGGACTCGATGAGCTTGCGGCGGCTGATGACGATGTTGCGCCGGCTTTCGTCGATCTTGATGATGCTGGCGCGGATGGTCTGGCCGATGAAGGTGCCGATGTCGGCCGGGCGGCGCACGTCGACCTGCGACGCGGGCAGGAACACCGGCACGCCGATGTCCACCAGCAGGCCGCCCTTGATCTTGCGCATGACCTTGCCTTCCACCTCGTCGCCTTCGGCGCTGGTGGTCATGATCCGCTCCCAGCCGCGGATACGGTCGGCCTTGCGCTTCGAGATCGAGACCATGCCGCTGTCGGTCTCAATGGTCTCCAGCAGCACTTCCACCACATCGCCGATCTCGACCGCGTCGGGTTCCTCGAACTCGTGGCGATCAAGCACGCCTTCACTCTTGAGGCCGACCTCGACGAGGAAGTCGTCGCCGGCCTTGCCGATGATCTTGCCTCGGAGGATGCCGCCGGGCTTGAGCTCCTCGATCGTGCCTTCGAGCAGCACGTCCATGTTGCCCTCGGCGACCTGCGTACCCAGGGCGTCGGCGATCATGCGATCGGCCTCGGCCTCGTCGAACCCCAGCGATGCGATCAGATTGCGATCTACCATGTCAAAAAGTTCCTGATGTGCATGTCCTACCCGCCCTGCCGCCACCGGCAGGTGAACCTTACGGGTCGCCGTCAGACGAAAGACGTTCGCCGACGGCCTCGGTGCGAGACCCCCGCCAGCCCATTTCACGTGAATGAGGCCGCGATTTGGGGGAAAGCTCATTAGTATAGTCAATGTCCCGGTCAACGCACGCCCCTTTCGAAGAACCTGAGTCATGCGCTACACCGAGTTTCGCGACCAGATTCACAAAGAGTTGCGGCGCCGCCCCGCCCGCCGGATCTGGGCCCAGCTTCGCGATGACCTGGCCCTGCCCTATGAACGGCCCTGCGGGAGCTGGGTCCAGCGGTTGGAAGAGGAAATCGGCCTGTCGCGCCGCAAGGGGCCGAGCGGCTCGGGGCCGGCCTACATCTGGACGGTCTGATGGGCTGACGGGTGCGCGGCCTGATGCGTCCGGGCGTGCTCGACCGCCCGCTGGAACATCGCCAGACCGGTGGGCGTGTGCGTCAGCCACTGCGGCCCGCGGCGGGTCCACTGCGGATGCTGCGTGGGGTCGACGAACCGTTCGGGGTGCGGCATGAGGCCCAGCACCAGGCCGGTCGGGTCGCAGATGCCGGCGATATCGTCGACTGAGCCGTTGGGATTGTCGTCGACCGCGTAGCGCACGGCAATCTGGCCACCGTCGCGCAGGCGGGTGAGCACGTCATCGTCAGCGGCCACGAAGCGACCCTCGCCGTGGGCGATCGGCAGTTCGAAAGGTTCAAGCCCGCGCGTCCAGACGCAGACGGTGGACGTCGGGACTTCGAGCCTGACCCAGCGATCGATGAACCGGCCGCTGGTGTTGTCAGCGAGCGTGGCCAGTTGCGGATGCTTGTCCGCTTCGTCGGGCAACGGCAGCAAGCCAGCTTTGACCAGCACCTGGAAGCCGTTGCACACGCCGAGGATCGGCACGCCGCGGCGCACAGCCGCCTGAAGCGGTTCGAGGAGGCGATGCCGCATGCGGTTGGCCTGAATGCGGCCGGCGGCGATATCGTCGCCATAGGAAAACCCGCCGGGGAAGCCGATGAGCTGCGCCCCTTCGATGATGTCCGGCTCGTCGACGAGGCGGTTGAGGTGCTCTAGGCGCGCGGCCGCGCCCGCCTGCTCGAAGGCGAAAACCAGTTCGCGGTCGCAGTTGGTGCCGGCCGTGCGGACGATCAGGGCGGTGGGTCTGGGTTCCATCGAGCTCATGCGCGTCATCATAACAGGTGGCTCTGCACCGGCTCCATGGCTGAAAATCTGCTGCCAACTGCGAGTAATTGACGATTTGGATACCGAGTTCCAGGACTCCACCACATTCGATGGTCCCTGCCGGTACCGGCTGCATCGCGGGCAAACGACAGCAACTACAGGATGCACGGTTCATCGACCACTTGAACCAACGTTAATGTGTAAGGGGTAAGCCATGAACACCACCCACGTTCTTTCGAAGGCCGTCGTGTTGGCCATCGCCGCCACCGTATTGCTGCGGTCGCCATCGATGCCGCAGGCCATGGCAGCTATCTATGAGTGGGAATACATCAGTCCAACGCAGCCGCACTTGGGACGACAGGCAAGTTCGACGTTGGTGCCAGACGGCGCTGACGTGGTTGCCGGCCCGTCCGCCGATCTGAGCGGACTCAATCTGACGAAGGCTTACTTGTATGACCGCGACCTGCGATACGCTGACTTCTCGGGGACGAATCTGAGTACGGCTGATTTTGAAAGAGCGGACCTCAGGTATGCCACTCTCGCGGGCGCGAATCTGGCCAATGCCGAAATCGAACGGGCCTCGTTCTCTGGATCGGACCTCTCGTTTGCACAGTTGGCTTCGACTGCCAGCTACGATCGAAAGAGCCTTACATACGTCGAACTCAGTGGTTTGGAGATGATCGGGTGGGACCTGTCCGGGCAGGATCTGCTTTGGGCGAACATCAGTCAGGCTGATTTGAGTGGCGCCAATCTCGGCCGCGCGCGGCTGTCGTCCGCCCTCTTCCAGAATGCGACCCTGGCCAACGCGAATTTCACAGAGGCAACTCTCTACGGTACCTACTTTACATCCAGTGACCTGACCGGCGCGGATTTCACCGACGCTTACATGCGATCTTCCGGTTTTACGTCGGCGACACTGTCCCAGGCCAACATCACCCACGCGAATCTGCGAGAAGCACGGATCAATGGCTCCGACATGGCCGGCTCAAATCTTAGGGACGCCACTCTCACCGACGCCACCATTCGGAACACGGACCTCACGGGGGCGAATCTCTCTCATGTCGTCGCCGAGGGAGCGGATTTCGAAGCGTCCCGCTTCGAGAATGCTGATCTGAGTGGCAGCCGCTTCGTCGACGCAAGCTTCCGGCTGGCCATCATGACTGGCGCCAATCTCACCGATGCGGATATCAGGAGCGCCGATCTCTACAGGACAACCCAATACGGACTCACGCTCGAGCAGATCTACTCAACAGCCAGCTACAAGAACCGGGATCTCACGGGGATCGACTTCTCCAGCAATACACTGTCCGGGGGCTATTTTGCCAGCCAAGACATGACCGGGTCGCAGTTCCGAGTCGCGAATCTGTCGGGCGCCAATCTTGACGGCGCCTCCTTCCGCGATGCCTATCTTGCCCTTGCCAGCCTCCGAGGTGCTTCCTGTCGTGGCACCGACTTCACCAACGCCAGTTTCTCTCAGGCGACGCTTGTCGATGCGGATTTCTCTTCGGCCAATCTTTCGGATGCCACTTTCGGCTGGAGCGATATCACCGGAGCCGACTTCACTGACGCTGACATCTCCGGCGCGAGTTTCGGCTTCCTCGATGGCTCAATGACGGCCGAGCAGATCGCGTCCACGGCCAACTATAAGAGACGAAGCATGACCGGCCTGTATTTCGTAGACAACACGCTCGACGACTGGAGTCTGGCCAGTCAGGATCTGACAGGCACCTCCTTTGACTCGACGGAATTGCTGCGGGTTGACTTCCGCGACGCCAACCTGAAGGACACGCTGTTCAGCAACACTGTTCTGATCGGTGCGGATATGCGGGGAGCCCGAAACTACAGGGAGGCGGGCCCCGTGCATGATCTGAACATGATTCGCCCGGACGGTGTGATCGACGGCCTCGATCTGTCACTCCTGCCGGACTGGTCGAGGCACACGCTGGTGGTTCGCGACTATGACGGAAACGCGGAACTCGGGATCGGGCCTATGGGAATCCATGTACGCAGGAGTTTCGCGATGGGGCCGAACAGCATCCTCGAACTTCGCTGGGGCGACAACGCCTGGGATTCGCTGATCACCGTCGATCCGGACCTAACCGCTGAGCTGCACGGGACGCTGAAACTCGTCAACTCGATTGGCCAGGCGCTGAGCGTAGGGAACACTGTCACGATCCTCACGGCTGACGGGCGGGCGGGTGAGTTCGATACGGTCACCGGCCGGCACATCGGAAACGGGCTCTACTTCGAGGACACTTACATCGGCAGCGATGTGATCCTCGAAGTCCAGCAGGCCGTGCTCGGGGACATGCAGGGCGATGGGGCGATCAATACCGAGGACATCAACGCATTTATTCTGGCGCTGACCAATCCGGTCCGCTTCGCGGCGACCCACCCGGAGCTTTACGCCGACGTGTCGGGTGATGTGAACAATGACGGCGTTCTGAATACGCAGGATATCGAGACCTTCGTCGCCATGCTTACCGGAGCAGGCAAATCGGGCGTGATTCCCGAACCGACGCCCCTGAGCATGCTCTTGCTGGGCTTTGGTGCAGCCGGCCGACGGCGATCGGCGCGGTAATCCGCCGTGGCGGCGGAGCGCGGGCCGTACAATACAGGGCGTCATGGCATCACCCACGACACATTCCGCGATGAGCCGGCTGATTGAGCGTCTTGGCCGGCTTCCGGGCCTGGGCAAGCGATCGGCCGAGCGGATCGCGTTCCATCTGCTCAAGGCTTCACCCGAGGAGGCTGAGCAGCTTGCGGCCGCAATCCGCCAGCTCAAGGCGAGGACGCGGCAGTGCTCGACGTGCTTCAATCTGACCGAGGCCGACCCGTGTCCGATCTGCGCCGATGCGGGGCGCGACCGCTCGCGTATTCTGGTGGTCGAGCAGCCGGCCGACGTGGCGACGCTGGAAGCGCTGGGAACGTATCGCGGCCTGTATCACGTGCTGATGGGCCGTATCGCCCCGCTGGACAACGTCGGGCCGGGCGATCTGACGATCGACGCCCTGCTGCAGCGCGTGACCCGTAGCCGTAAGACCGATCAGCCCATCGAGGAAGTGATTATCGGCACCAATCCGACGCTCGAGGGCGACGGGACGGCCCTGTACCTGGTGGAGCGGCTGGAGGCCACGGGGGTGACGATATCGCGGCTGGCGCGTGGGCTGGCGGCGGGCTCGACGGTCGAGACGGCGTCGAAGGCGGCTCTGGCGGACGCCTTGCACGGCCGACACGGCATGATCCGACCGGATCGCGCCCGCTGAGGCCAGGGACGATGGATCGTACGCGTCGGCCTGCCGATTCTGGTACATAGACCTCGCCGACGCGGATCGGCGAACCGACGCAACCGTCGACGGCCGCGGCGTGGCCTATGGCGCCGACTGGCGGCGCCCGGGAGCAGTGATGCGGATCGATACCGGACAACACATGCGGATGGACCAGCGGATGAAGCTGGCGCCGCGCATGATCCAGTCGATGGAGATTCTCCAGCTCGCGTCGGCGGCGCTGGAGGAGCGCATTGAGCAGGAGTTGTCGTCGAATCCGACCCTGGAGCTGCGCGAGCCGGGCCCCGACGCCGAGGATCTGGCCCAGCAACTCGACCAGGACCAGCGCGACAGCGCCGAAGGCGAGCGCGAGCTGGTGGTGGCCGACGACAACGTCGACGCCAACCACGCCGACGACTTCGAACGGCTCAACAACCTGTCGGAGGAAATCGGCGGTTCATGGGAATCGGACACGTGGGAGACCGGCGACGCGGGCCCGTACCGGCGGGTGCGCGACAGCGGCGAGCGCGACGCCAAGATGGACGCGATGGCCAACACCGCCGCCCGGCCGCGGAGCCTCAACGAACAGTTGCGCGAGCAGTGGCACATGGTCGAGGCGCCCGCTGAAGTGCGTGCGGCCGGCGAGTTGATTATCGATCAGCTCGACGAGGACGGCTACTTCCGCACGCCGTTCGAGCAGCTTCTGCGCGTGGCACCGGCGGCGGTGGGTCTGGAGGATCTGGAGCGGGCCCTGGAAATGGTGCAGCGCGCGCTGGAGCCGGCCGGCATCGCCGCCCGCGACCTGCGCGAATGCCTGCTGCTTCAGATGGACGCCGCCGAGCGGCTGGATCCGGATCTCGATCTGTCGCACGAACGGCTGCTGGTCAGCGATTACCTGAAGGACATCGAGGCCAACCGCCTGCCTCGCATCGCCAAGGCGACAGGCCTGAGCATCGACCAGATCAACGCGGCGAAGGCGAACCTGCGGCATCTGCATCCGCACCCGGGCCGCAACCTGGTGGCCGACAGCCCGCAGCGCATCACGCCCGATGCGTACATCGAGTACGACGAAGACACGGACCGCTACGTGGCCCGGCTGTGGACCGACCGCCTGCCCAACCTGCAGATCAACCCGCGTTATCTGAAGCTGGCCAAGGATCGGCAGGTGGATCGGAAGACGCGGGAGTTTGTGGGCAACAACCTGCGGTCGGCCCGCTGGCTGCTGGACGCCATCGAGCAGCGGCATGCGACGCTGCTGCGGGTGATCAACGTCGTGGTCGACGCCCAGCGCGACTTTCTGGACAACGGCAAGCAATACCTCAAGCCGCTGCCCATGACGCAGGTGGCCGACCAGTTGGGCATTCACGTGGCGACCGTAAGCCGTGCGGTGAACGAAAAATACATCCAGACGCCGCGCGGCATCTTCCCTCTGCGGATGTTCTTCTCCGGAGGCACGGAAACGGAGTCTGGCGACGCCATGAGCTGGACGGCGGTGCAGGCCAAGCTCAAGACCATCATCGACGCCGAGGACAAATCCAATCCTGACAGCGACGATCAGCTTGTGGACAAGCTCAAAGCCGAGGGCATCGACATCGCCCGGCGGACGGTGGCCAAGTACCGCAAGCAGCTGGGCATCGCCCCGGCCCGCCAGCGCCGCCAGTACTGAGGTCCGCAAGCTCCGCGGTTGACGGCGGGCTGGCTTGTCGGCCTTGCCTGGCCCCGGGTATAATCCCAGCGAAACCGGCACGAGGCCGGAAGCACACTCTCACGACAGACCGGGCCCGCGTTGGACTTCAGGTCGATCGTAGAAGGCAGACACTGGAGTCTGACATGAAACTGTTTGTCGGCAATCTCCCCTATTCAATGACCGAGGACGAGCTGAGCGCGGAGTTCGGCGCATACGGTCAGGTCGACGAGGTCGCGGTGATTACGGATCGCGAGACGGGTCGGCCGCGCGGCTTCGCATTCGTCACCATGCCCAACGATGACGAGGCGCAAAGGGCGATTGAGGGCCTCAATGGTGTCGAAAAGGGCGGCCGCGCTATCGCGGTCAACGAAGCCCGGGCTAAGACCGGCGGTGGTGGTGGCGGTGGTGGCTTCCGCGGTCGTGGCGGCGGTGGTGGCGGTGGTGGCTACGGTGGACGTGGCGGCGGTGACCGGGGTGAGCGCGGCGGCCGCTGGTAATTGAACCAGGACGGCGCACAAGTTCCGATCTGAAAAGAGACCCAGGCATGCTTCATGCCTGGGTCTTTTCGTGCGCGCCGGATGTGGCGGCCCTCATGAAAACCGGCGCGCCAACTCCGCCGCGGCAGGGCGCCGCTCTCGCGGCGTGCGCCACGTGAGATGCCGCGGCCGCACGTCGTCCCATCACCGCCCCACATCGGCTCAGTTCATTTCATCCTGCGTGATCTGGAAAACGTAGCCGTAGTGCCAGCCATCGTCGCACCTGCCCAGACGGTAGCCCGGCGCGGCAGCCATGCGCTGCTCCCAGTGCCTGGCTTCGTCGGGACTGTGGAAGACGACCTGCCGCCATTCACGTGGGTTGCCCAGTTCACGGCGATGCTGATTGGGGTAGTCGGTGAGTCCCGCGTACCACATGGTCCAGCCTCCCGTTCCGCACCCCGTGGGTCGGCGCGAGGCGCGATGGATAAGACATAATGGACTCTTTACCTGTCCTATTGCAGCGGCCGCTGGCGCATAGACGAGTTTTTTATCTTTAGACCGAGCCCCTTCGAGGGCTTGTGCCTGCTCCGTGCAGGCAGTCCTGCCCCCACCGCGGCGGCGGCGAAAATCCAAGCCCCCTTTCCGCGCCATCGGGCTTAGGCCTCGCGGCTTTCCTGTGCTCCTTCGCCGGCGACATGGGCAAGCTGTAGGGGCTCGGCAAGACGGGGGAGCACGCCTGTGAAACCCTTTGCCGCCCATGCGTTGCGATTATTGGGCGCCATGAAGCCTTGATCTAGAATAGGCATATGACCGAATCGGCCGAGGTTGTGGTTCGCGCCGGATCGTCGCAGCCGTCACACTGTTGTGTGGTGCTTTCGCCGCCGGAAGGCGACCCTCCGGCCGCGCTGCTGCGCGGGCTGAGGGCGCGATCGGTCGAGGTGATCGCGGCGGCGGACGCTCCGCAGGTGATGGTCGCCCTGGCGCGCCAAGCCTGCGACATCTGCATTCTCTGCGGTGAACAGAGCGCCTGGGCGAACAGCCCCCTGGTGGACGCGATCCGGACGTTTCACCCGCGATTGGCCCTGTGGTGCTACGGACCCGCAGAGGGCAAAGTCGCCAGCGAACTGCGTCGGCTGACGCCAAGCCGGCCCCCGCGACAGACGCGACAGGCCGACGCTTGCGCACCGCGCCCGTCCAAGGCCGCGGACTCCGCTGTTGATGTTGATCATGACGCACCCGCGAAGACGCTGGCCGCGAACAGGGTGGAACACGACGACGAACCGCTGCTCAGCGGCGAGGAACTGCGGATGCTTCTGGCTGACGCATGGGAGCCCGATGCCCAAGCGGTCGATGGTCCCGACGCCCCGCCGCTGAACGAACCGGTGGACGAGGACGAATCGTGGAGGGAGACGCCGTGACGCAGACGCTGGGCCGACAGCCCGCGGTGCAAAGCGCGGCAGCGGTGACGCTGATGGTGATCGGCGGCGACGGCACGCTGGCGGCGCAGGCCTCGCTCGCGGCCGAGGGGCTGTCGCCCGCGCCGACCATCGTCCGCCAGCCCAGTTTCCTGCACGCCCTGGGATCTATCGGTTCACGGCGAGCGGGCGCGGGCCCGCGCGCGGTGATCGGTCGCCCCGTGGACCTGCAAGGCTCGGCGCAGGCCATCAGCCGGGCCTTCGCGCAGTTGGCGCCGCAAGCCCAGCTGGTGCTCGTGGCGCCGCGCGACCAGGCCGCAACCGCGGGCGAGGCGCTGGCCAACGGATTTCACCGCTGGTGGATCGAGCCGATCGACACCGCCTGCCTGCTGAGCGTGCTGAGCGGGGAAGTGGTGGACAGGCTGGCCGAACCGAGCGTCACGACCGGTTCAAGTTCCACGACGGCGCTGGAGGCGGCTGACGCATTCATGATCGAAACGCTGCTGCGACGGCGGCGTGATTTCACCCATGAGGCTCTGGCGCGGATTCAGCGCCATGCCGGGCTGGAGGATGCCGCCTTCACGGCGCAGCCGCAGTCCATCGCATCCGACCGCGCGGCCGCGACGGTGAGTTACGGCGCGACGGTGTATGGACACCTGCATGCCGGACCTCGGGCGTCGCGTGCGCTGCTGGGCGCGGCGGCGGCGTGGCTGGGGCGGTGGATGGCCCTGAGGGCGCAGATGGACGAGTTGTGGGACATGGCCCTGCGCGACCCGCTGACGGGGGCGTGGAACCGTCGTTACTTCGACCGTGTGTTGAAAGTGATTCTTGAACGGGCCGCGGCCGAGCGCTTCGCGGTGACGCTGCTGCTGTTCGATATCGACGACTTCAAGATTTACAACGACCGCTACGGGCACGGCGCGGGCGACGAGATACTCAAGGAGACGGCGAAGCTGATGCAGCAGATGGTGCGTCCCCAGGACGTGGTGGCGCGCATCGGCGGGGATGAATTTGCCGTGATCTTCTGGGAGTCGGAAGCCAAGCGCCGACCGGACAGCCACCATCCGCAGGACGTGGACAAGGTGACGCGGCGTTTCCGCGCCGCCATCGCGGCCCACAAGTTCCCCAAGCTCGCGGATGAAGCGCCGGGCACGCTCACGATCTCGGGTGGGTTGGCCAGCTTCCCGTGGGACGGACGCGACGGCGAGCAGTTGCTCGAACGGGCCGACGCGATGGCGTTGTCTTCGAAGCAGCAGGGCAAGAACGTGATCACCTTCGGCCCGGGCGCGCTGCAGATGTATGAGCACAACGGCGTGACGACCGAGGGACTTGGCGCACGGCCGCAACATGATGACGACGGCGCCTCGGACACGTCGCGGCGCGCGGCGCGGGACTGATCGGCCGCGGCCCGACGATCGTCAGGGCGACGCGCGGGCCCGATTTTGCTTATCAAGCCCTCTCGGGCGGCCTGCGGCGTTGCGACCCGCCGCTTCTTTGCCAATAATGGCGGGATGCTCGACGCCGCGTCGAGCCTTTTTGCCTGAACCCCGCGCGGTTCAACCCACGGCGCCGCCCGGCGAGGCTCCCGCCCGCCGCCCGACGACCTGCCGCACCACCGCCGACCAGAAGGGACGCCGACGATGTCATTCGATTCGACCGTGCACGCCAAGGCCATTGATCTGACCAAACTGGCCTACGAGATGACCGCAGCCGCGGGGTCCGGCCACCCGACCAGCGCCGCCAGCCTGGCGCACCTGGTGACCGTGCTGATGTACAAGCACATGCGCTACGAGCCGGCCAACCCCAGCCACCCGTGCAGCGACCGCCTGGTGCTCAGCGAAGGCCACGCCGTGCCGATCGTGTATGCCGCGTGCGCCGACCTGGGCGTGAGCATCGGCAAGGATCCGCAGAACCGTCGGCCGATGACGCGCGAGGACGCCATGACGCTGCGGGCGATCGACTCGGTGGTCGATGGGCATCCGAATCCCGTTGAGGGCTTCCCGTTCTTTGATGCGGCGACCGGCTCGCTGGGTCAGGGCTTGAGCGTCGCCGCGGGGTTGGCGGCGGCGGCCCGGATCGACGGGCTGGACAAACGCATTTTCTGCATCATCGGCGACGGGGAGTCGCGCGAAGGCCAGATCTGGGAGGCGATCGATTTCATCAAGGACCACGGGCTGGCGGCCGTCTGCCCGATCTTCAACTGCAATGCCTACGCCCAGTCCGAGACGGTCAGCGATCAGCAGTCGCCGCAGGCGATCGCCGCCAAGCTGGAGGCGTATGGCTTCGAGGCGCTGGTGATCGACGGGCACAATCCGACGGCCGTGGCCGAGGCATTGTCGCGGCACGCGCAGAAGGTGATGGACCCGACGGCCGCGCCGGTAGCGATCGTGGCGAAAACGGTCAAGGGCTGGGGCAGCGCCTCGCAACAGGGCGACGGCCACCACGGCAAGCCGGCCGAGGGCGAGGAACTGCGCAAGACCCTGGAGGAGCTGGATGCGACAGCCAGGAGCACCGGCGCGATGGCCGACCAGTCGCTGACGATCGGCCTGATGTCGCCGCACAAGCCGGCCGCGCCCAGGCAGCAGGCGGCTCCGAGCTTCTCGGAGGCGCTGCGGCAGTTCGGCATGGCCGGCGTGCTCGAGAAAGGCAAGATGGCCACGCGACAGGCGTATGGCGTCGCGCTGCGGGCGCTGGGGCACGCCGACAGCCGCGTGGTGTCGCTGGACGCGGACGTGAAAAACTCGACGTTCGCTGAATGGTTCGCCCAGGACCAGGCTCTGGCCGGCCGGTACTTCGAGTGCCGCATCGCCGAGCAGAACATGATGTCGGTGGCCGCGGGTCTGAGCGCGGGGCGCAAGGTGCCGTTTGCCTCGACCTTCGCCAAGTTCGTCACCCGGGCGTATGACCAGATCGAAATGGCCGTCAACAGCGGCGCGAACTTCAAGATCGTCGGCTCGCACGCGGGTATTTCGCTGGCGGCCGACGGCCCCAGCCAGATGTCGCTGCCGGACGTCGCGTGGTTCCGGTCGCTGAGCACGATGCGCCGGCCCAACGGCCAGCCGGGCTTCTACGTGCTGCAGCCAAGCTGTGCTTATCAGGCGTACGCCCTGACGCTGGCGATGGCCGAGTATGACGGGCCGTGCTATATGCGGACGCTGCGGCCGGGGCTCGAGTTTCTCTACGACGACAAGGACCAGTTCCGCCTCGGCGGCCACGAAGTGCTGGTGCAGGGACGCGACCTGATGATCGTCGCGGCCGGCTACATGGTCCATGAGGCCAACAAGGTCATCGAGGCGCTGGACAAGGAAGGCGTGGACGCGACGCTGGTCGATCTGTATTCGCTGCCGTTCGATGAGGAGGCGATCCTCGACCTGGCCAACGACAACAACGGCATGATCCTGACGCTGGAAGACAACTACGGCGGCGGGATCGGCAGCGCGATCGCGGACGCGGTGGCGGCCGACGGCGGCGGATTCACCGTGAAGCAGATGCACGTGCGCAACCTGCCCAAGAGCGGCCGCACGCCCGAGGACGTGAGCGACTACTGCGGCGTCAGCGTGCAGCAGATCACGGCCGGCGCGCTGTCGCTGCTGGAACTGTCGGCGACGTGAAGCGAATGCACAACCCCGCTCTTCTCGTTCACAGCTCTGTCAGCGCCGTAAGTCAATAGCTCAAGCAGTTGGGCGTGAATGTTCTCCAGGACAGGTCGCCACGAGCCGCGAGCGTGAGCGAGCGGGCCTTGCTTGGCAACCGCTCCCTGACGGTCGCGGCTCGTGGCGGGTTCCCCCGGAGAATATCCACGTCTGCGGCGCTACCCCCCGCGGGCCTGTTTGAGGGCGGCGAGGATCTGGCCGGCGGTGTAGAAGTCGCGAGTGAAGATGGGCTTGCCCTCGCGATCGTAAATGACCAGCAGCGGGATGGTGAGCCGGCCGGCTTCGGCGAGTTTGGCGTTGCCGTCGGGATTGTCGCCGGTGAGGTCGACCTTGATCGCGGCTACATCCGCGGCGCGCAGGGCTTGGGCCACGCGCGGATCGTGCAGCACGGTCTGTTCGAGGGCCTTGCAGTTGAGGCACCACTCGGCGGTGAAGTCGAGGAGGATGACCTTGCCCTCGGCCCGGGCGTCGGCGAAGCGTTGCGGGGTGTAGTACTGCCACGGAATCGGGCCCGGCGCGGTGAGGCGTAATCCACCAGCCATGGCAAGCACGACCGCCAAGGCACCGAGCGATGTGAACATCAAGCGAGGGCCCAGCCGCGCTGTCAGCCGCCAGGTTCGCCAGATGAGCCACGCACCGGCCGCGATGACGAGCGCGGCCACCGCCCACCAATAGTCGTGCGTCGGGGCCTCGCCCGGCTGGGCGAGCAGGCCGCTGACGCCGGTGCCGACGAAGTAGGCCGCGGCCGCGAGCATGAGCAGGCCCATGACCTGTTTGAGCAGTTCGCTGGCCGGTCCGGTGCGCGGCACCCGTTGCACCAGCGTCGGCCACGCGGCGAGCACGAGGTACGGCAAGGCCATGCCCAGGCCGAGGGCGGCGAACACGGTGAGTGTAATCGTCACGGATTGTCCGGTCGCCCATGCGAGGGCCGCACCCATCACGGGGGCGGTGCAGGGCGTCGACAGCACGGCCGTCATGACGCCGAAGCCGACGGAACCGACGATCGTGTCGTGGCCGGGATTGATGCGGTAGACCCACTGGGGCAGCCGCACGGCGAACAGGCCGCACATGCCCACGGCCATCGCGGCGATGACCAGGCCGACGCCGATCGTGAACAGCGGGTACTGGAAAAGCTGGTTGGTGGCGGTGAAGCCGGTGACGCTGACGATCGCCAGGGCCAGCCCCATCCAGAAGGCAACGACCCCGGCTGCCATCGCCACACCCAAGGCCATGCATCGCCCGCGGCTGGCGGCCGCGCGACTCAGGCCCATGATCTTCAGGGGGATCACGGGCAACACACACGGGGTCAGGTTCAACAGGAAACCGCCGATGATCGCCAGCAGCACGTAGCCGACCAGCAGGAAGCCGCCGCCATCTGTGCCGCTTACATTTCGTGACGATGCCGGATCGGTTACAGGCTGGTTCAAAGCGGCGTCGGCGGGCTCCATGCCCATGGGCACCGTGCCGCCTTCAAATGCGGCCACGTCGAACGCCGCGAGCGCGGCATCGAGCGCGCCGCCCGGTTGGACGGCGGCCATGTCGTCGACCTGCACGGTCAGGCTGAGTGTCTGCGGCCGCAGGCACTGCCGGTCGTCGCAGGCCTGGTAGCGCAGATCGACGCTCACCGGCCCGGTTGCGGCGTCCGCATCCACGACGAAGGGCACCAGCAGGACAATCTTTCCATGGAAAACGGGCACCGGGGCGGGCTGGCCGGTGTAAGCGACCTGCACCACGGACGGCTGGGGATAAACGGTGGCGCGGGCCCGCCAGCCGGCCGGCGCCTGGGTGATCGTGACCTCGGTCGGAATGAGAAACGACAGCGACGGTGGAATCTGCGTCCGCGCGGGGTTGATGTGAAAGGGATTCTGGATCTCGATCTGAACAGCCATGAGGCGAACGGAGTATCCGGTGTTCCGGCCGACCATGAGACGCTCGGCGGGGATCCAAGCCGCTTCGGCGGTGACGATCCGGCTGAGGTCTTCGACGGCCGGCGATGGACCCGTGGTCAGGGGGCTGGTGGTCAAACCGCGCATCGGCAGCTGCGCGTGGGCGGACGGAGCCAGCAGCATCACCAGAACGCCGAACGTCGCCAGGGTGAGCAACCCGCGCTTTGCCGGCCGCAGGGCGCGAAGTCGACGGGGGCGCCAGCGGAGGGGGTGATCGATGGAAGTGTGCATATCGCCTGTACCTACGGTCCGCGACGGGACTTTGTTCCGGAAAAGCTGCGGTGGCCAGCGCCGGTGACACGATCGTGACGGCGCAAGGCTTCAAGCCTCGGACGGCGGTTGCCCGATAACAGGATAACCGGCCCCGCGCGCCGCGGCGGTGGTTGCCGCGCGCTTCCTGGACGCGACGTCATGGTGGATGTGCTTGACCAGTCTGAAGTGGACGCCCTGCTGGCGGCGGTGGACTCGGGCGAGGTCGAGACCGGCGGGCCGGAGGTGCAGACGCGCATCTTCACCCGCAACCCGCGGCACCAGAACGAGCCGGACATCGAGGTGCGGCCTTATGACTTCAAGCGGCCTGAGCGCGTCAGCAAAGAGCAGATGCGGGCCCTGGAGACCCTGCATGAAGGCTTCAGCCGCAATTTCGGCGCCGCCCTGTCGGGCTTCCTGCGCACCATCGTGGAAGTGAGCGTGGCCGACATCGAGCAGATGACCTTCAGCGAGTTCACCCACTCGCTGCCCAACCCCACCTGCTTCAGCCTGCTGGACGCCGACCCGCTGGATGGCTCGGTATGCCTGGAAATCAGCCCGCTGATCATCTACCCGATCATCGATCGGCTTCTGGGCGGGTCGAACGCGGACCTTTTCATTCCCCAGCGGCCGCTGACGGCGATCGAAGAGCGGCTGGTGAGCAAGATCCTCGCCCGGGCGACAGGGGCGCTGAGCGAAGCCTGGGCGAACGTCACGCCGATCAAGTTCACCGTGCAGGAAATGGAGAGCAACCCCCAGCTTGTGCAGATCGTGCCGCCCAACGAGGTGGTGGTGGTGGTCGGCTTCGAGATCAAGATGAGCGGCCGCGCGGGCACGATGAGCCTGTGCGTGCCGTACAACGTGATCGAACCGATCATGGACAAACTGTCCAACCAGACCTGGGCGGCGTACAAGTCGTCGCGGCGTGACCGGAAAATGCGTGATCGCGTGGTCGGCCAGCTAGACCAGGCGCAGCTCACGCTCGAAGCGGTGCTGGCCACGACGTCGATCAAGCTCAACGAGCTTCGCAACCTGCAGGTGGGCGACCTGATCCTGACGGAAAAACCAGCCTCCGCCCCGCTGCTGCTGCGTATCGAAGGCCGCAACAAGTACATCGGCCAGCTCGGCCAGCACAAAGGCAATCGGGCTTTCAAGGTGGCGCGGCCGTATCAGCCCAAGGACCGGGTGTAGGGCCCGTTCAAACGGTGGCGTTCCGCGATCGACGCTGAGCCGAACCCGTGAACCAGATCCGCGCGGAGCGACTCAAGCCAAGCGCCGCCGCCGGGCCATGCCCCACGTGCCAAGCGCGACAAGCCCCAGGCCCGCCGGCTCGGGAATCGGCACGCTCCAGGTCTCCTGCCACACCAGCTTCGGCACGCCATCTTCCCACTCCAGCGGCAGGAAGATGTTGCGCCCCACGCCCTTACCGGTCCATTGGCTGTAGCGGTCGCCGACGTACAGGTACGTGGTCTGGTCCGGACCGGCCACAGGGATGATGAAGTCGTGCTGCGTGTTGAACGAGTCGAATGAGAACGGCTCGGTGGCCAGCAGTTGCAGACTGGACCACGGGCCGGCGAGGCTCTGGGCCGTGGCGTACATGGTCGCGGTGGAACTCCAGCCCTGCACGCCCGAGCTGAACCAGTAATACAGGCCGTCCTTCTTGACGATGTGCGACGCCTCGCGTGACGAGTGCTCGCGCGGTGGCCATGCGGGTTCGCCGTTGACGTTGCGAAACCCTTCGTAGATTTTCGACGCAATGCCGGTGAAATCGGCCGTCAATTCATAGATGCCGAGGCTGCGGTTCATGTACTTGGTGCCGAAGATGTCGTCGTCCATGGTGGCCAGCAGGTAGGCCCGATCACCCTCCTGATAGACGGAAATGTCGCCGGCCGAACGGTTGGGTTCGGGATACTCGGTGTTGGCCAGGTGATAGACGCCGTCGATCGCGTCCGCGACGGCGAAGCCGATCTTGTGCCGCTCCCAGCCGGGTCCGTCGGCCTCGAACACGCAGACATACTGACCGGTGTCCGGCTGGCGGATCAGGCTCGGCCGGCCCGCCCACCAGATGTTCGAGAACTCGCCGGTTCGCTGAATGATCGGCTTGATGTAGTCCCAGTTGGCCAGATCCTTCGAGGCGTAAAGGTTGATCTGGCCGGCGTGGCCGGGCGCGGTGTCGTAGCCGACCCAGTAGAAGGTGTCGCCTTCCTGGATCATATTGCCGCCGTTGTTGTAGATGGCGTTGCCGGCGGTGTCGTACCAGACCGTGCCGTTGTGGATGAGCGCGTCGGTGGCGGCGGCCTGGCAGATGACGGGCTGGGCGAGCATCGTCAACGACAGGCCGGCAACCAGGCGCCCTGCCGCGAGGGGAAACGCGCGTCCGACCCGGCGTACGTCGGGAATCATGCGGCCTGCTCCTGCGTGATGAAGACTTGTATCTGTTTGAGTCTACAGGTCCGCCGATCAGACACAAGACAAAAGCGACGTTATTGCGCAAACCAGCGAGCGACGTGCGCCGATGGGTCAGGTGCGGTCGGCCCAGCGGCTGAACCGCACCCACAGGCGCCGGGCCAGCGCAAGCCCGGCCGCGGGCAGGATCAGGGCCAGCAGCACCGCGCCGAGCATGGTCGGCCACAGGTCGGTGAACAACGCGGGGCCGATGTAGATCGCCCATGCGGTGACGGCGGGCATGGTCAGCACCATGTTGAAGCTGATGGCCCCGGTCATCTCGCCGTGCCGATCCGGCTGGCCGGGACGGGCCACGTAATCGACCGACGCCGCCGCATCGCGGGCCGGGTCAGGCGGGCCTTCGGCGTGGGGCGACGGCTTCACGCCTGGGTCGGCTCCGGGTCACCGGCGGCGGATCGCAAGACCATGAGTGCGGCCGTATGACCATGCAGATGGCTCTGACCGGCGATCGGTCCGATCTCGCCGGCGGCGAAGAAGCCGGCCAGCGGCATCGGGCCCAGCGCTCGTTCGATGGTCTGGGCGTCGACGTTGGGCTGCTCGAAGAGGCCGACGCCGCGGCCGTTGCAGGAAAACAACAGGCCGGCCTGACCCGGTCCGTGAAGTTTCTGGGCGTCGAGCAGCAGTTCAAGATCCTCGCGGGCGGTCTGGGCGTCACGCACGTGGAACTGAATCGTCTGGCCCACGCGCACGCGGGCGTCGCCGATGGCCAGGTAGCCGTGGTCCTGATCAATGCCGACGAGTGTTCGCACAAGAAAGTCGCCGCGGCCGAAACGCTCCTTGTATTCGTTGATCACCCGGCCAACCAGCAGGCCGTGCTTCTGGATGAGCTGACGATCGGCTTCGGACAGTTCGGCGGCCATGGCCTGCAACGCTTGGAGGGCTTTAACCCCGCCAAGACGCTGGACGACATTGCGCTGGGCCTGGGTGATGAGCAAAGGCCGACCGATCGGGCGGCAACCCTGACTGACGATGGCGTCGACGCGCAATGACCCGCTGATGCCCAGACCGACAACCCCCTCGCTGGCGATGCGCTCGCCCAGCAGCAGGCGGTTCTGGTTGGGCATGCGGCCAGAACTGGCCATGCCGCCGATGATCGGCACCCCGTCATAGCACAGGTCCATCGCCTTGAGTAGCCGGACCGTGGGGGTGCTGAAGGGATCGGCCAGCAGCAGGATCGCCCGCGGGTTCCGGTCGACCAGTTCCATCTGGCGACGCAGCAGCAGCGGGTCGTCGAGGATGGCGTTCCAGTCGATCTGGGAGTGACTGAAAGGCGTCAGGGTGACGCCCGGCAGGCTTGCGGCGAGAACTGACAGGCCCGGACCGTCTTCGATCTCCTGGCCGGCGCCGATCACGCCGCCGCTGGACGCGCCCAGCAGGACGCGGGGATTGATGCGCTGGGCGAGGGTGCGACGCAGCAGGTCAAGCTGGTCCACATGGTGACCGCTGAAGAACACCACCGCCAGGTCCACCGGACCAGCCAGAGCGCCATCGAGCTGGTCGCAGACGGTCCGCGCCGCGTCCGCGGTCTGCGGATCGCACGACAGGGCCGAGGCGAAACAGAGCTCCGTGGCGGCGCGAGGCATGGACGGCTCCTGCATCCCGTTGACCATGATAGCCGCCGGAGCCGGCCCACTGGAGGAAGCGCGCCAAAGAAAACGCGCATGGCACCTGCCACGCGCGATGGATTCGCAAGTCGCCGCCGCCGCGGGTCACCCGTCGCGGACGCCCGTCGAGTCAGTTGCTGCCCGTGCCCTTGACTTTCTCGTTGGGAATCGGGAAGACCGGTGTCATCCAGTTGCTGTCCGGGGCCACGTCGGTGCTGGACCACCACAGCATGTTGTTGCCCGGGTTGCCGCGCGTCGGCGGCGAGCCGCAGGACAGCGACAGCTCCGGCATGTCCTCGAGGAACGGAATCTTGACATCCTTGATCGGCACGCGCGCCGCGTGGCCGTCGACAAAACCATAAGACAGCGAGCCGGCCTTGAGCTGCTCGAGATCCATGCGGTTACGGTTCTCGCCCCACCACATGTAGAAGGCGACGATGTATTGCGAGTTGGACGCGAAGCTCGCACGGGCCATGTTCGGCTCGGCGAACATGACGTTGCGGCCCGGCTCGTCGGCTGTGTCCAGGGCGCGGTTGAAACCGAAACGATTCAGGGTGTAATCGGTGTACCAGCGCCACAGGCCGGTGTTGGAATCAAAGCCCGCTTTGCGATGGTCGTCGATGACCGGGCAGTCCACGGCCGAACGCTCGCCGCTCAGATAGCTGTTCTCGATCTGCCCGAACCATGAGAGCTTCAACTCGTCGGCATTCGCCGGGATGCCCTCAAATGTCGCATCCTTGACAGACTGGATGGCGGTCTTCACCCCGTCTTTGAGCTCCCACGCGGGCACCCGGTCGTCGGGCATGCACTTGCCGCTGTGGTCGGCGGCGTAGCTGTGGGCGGCGGCGGTGATGCCTTTGCAGTTGGCCTGGCACTTGACCTTCATGGCCGAAAGCTTGGCTTGGCCCAGCGACGGCAGCAGGATGCCGATCAGCAGCGCGATGATCGAGATCACCACCAGCAGCTCGATGAGCGTGAAGCCAGCGGGACGGCGGACGGGATCCTCCGCGGCAGGCGACGATGTCATAGGCCAACTCCAGAACGGCGAAAGACGGGCACAGCGGCACCAAGTTACCAGACCTCGCTCCTATTCTTCCTTGCGTGTCACCTGGAGGCCACATCCATGCTTGCCCATTCACGTAATAGCCATGCCCTTTCGGCCGCGGAACAACCGCGCAGCCGACCGGCGCCTTGTTGCCGACGACGCGGAATCGGCCATGATGACACGGGATGCCCCTTCGGAGCCCCGACATGACAAACCGTGTGAATCCGCCTCACGCCGCCGTCACCGACCTGCGATGCGAGTATGCCGCGGCGCCGCTGGGCATGGGCGAGCGCGTACCGCGGTTTTCGTGGCGGCTGGACGACCCGCGGCGCGGGGCCTGTCAGACGGCGATGCAGATTCGCGTGACCGACCGGCCCGACACGTTGGCCGAAGGTGATGCGGCCGGCGAACCCTGGCGATGGGACAGCGGGCGGGTGGCGACCGACCAGTCGGTGCTCGTGCCGTACGCCGGGCCGCCGCTGACATCGCGGCAGCGCTGCGGCTGGCAGGTGCGCGTGTGGGATCAGCACGGCCAGCCGACGGCCTGGAGCGCCCCCGCCTTCTTTGAGATGGGCCTGCTTGAGGCGCATGACTGGCAGGCACGCTGGATCGGCATCGCCCGGCCAGGAGACCGATCGGAGCTCAAACCCGCGCCATACATGCGTAAGGGGTTTACGCTCAGCGGCGTGGTCCATCGCGCTCGCCTCTATGCTTCGGCCAAGGGTGTCATGGAGCTGCGCCTCAACGACCAGCGCGTCGGCGAAGACCTGCTCACCCCGGGCTGGACCGAATACGCGACGCGCTTTCAGTACCGCGCCTATGACGTGACGGCGATGCTGCGAACCGGCGAGAACGTGCTGGGCGCGATCGTCGGCGACGGCTGGTACAGCGGATGGACGGCCCAGGGCCCGCGCGTCTATGGCGAAGATCCGATGCTGGCGGCCCAGCTCGAAATCGAGCTTGAGGACGGCCGCCGGCTCATCGTCGCCACGGACGGTTCGTGGAAGGCGACGACCGGCCCGATCGTTCACTCTGATCTTTTCCAGGGCGAATTCTACGACGCGCGGCTGGAGCTGCCCGGATGGGATGGCCCCGGCTACGACGACGCGGCATGGCGCACGGTCGACCTGGTGGAAGACCTCGATCCGGCGAAGATGACCGCTGCTCCCGGTCCAGCGGTGCGCGCCATCATGCGGCTCAAACCCATCACCGTCCGCCAGGCGTCCGAGGGCGCGTGGCTCTTCGATATGGGCCAGAACATGGTGGGGCATGTTCGCGTCACCGTCGCCGGCGAGCGCGGCAGCACGTTGACGATCCGCCACGGGGAAATGCTCAACCCGGATGGATCGCTGCACGTGGCCAACCTCCGCCGCGCCCGGGCGACGGACACGTATGTGCTGCGCGGCGAAGTGGCGCGCGACCGCAACGAAGTCTGGGAGCCGCGTTTCACGTTCCACGGCTTCCGGTACGTCGAGATCACCGGCTGGCCCTACGGCAGCCGGCCGAGCGCCGATGCCGTGCAGGGCGTGGTCGTGCATTCCGATATGGCCGTCACCGGCGAGTTCGCCTGCTCCAACAAGCTGGTCAATCAGCTTCAACACAACATCCAGTGGGGCCAGCGCGGCAACTTCGTCGACATCCCCACCGACTGCCCGCAGCGCGACGAACGCCTGGGCTGGACCGGTGACGCGCAGGTGTTCATCGGCACGGCCTGCTTCAACATGGACGTGCAGGGCTTCTTCGCCAAATGGCTGACCGACCTCACCGACGCCCAGCTCGAGGACGGCTGGTTCCCGAACTTCGCGCCGCGGGCCGTCGCTTCCGGAGGCAACGCGCCGGCGTGGGACGATGCCGGCGTCATCTGCCCGTGGACGGTCTATCAGGCCTACGCCGACCGCCGCATCCTCGAGCGATGCTACGAGTCGATGAAACGCTACCTCGACTGCCTGGAGCGCCACAGCGACAACCTCGTGCGGCCGTTCGTACCGTATTACGGCGACTGGCTGTCGATCGACGCGACCACGCCGCACGATCTGATCGCCACGGCTTACTTCGCCCACAGCGTGCGCATCGTCGCCGACGCGGCGGCGGCGCTGGGACGCGACGAGGAGGCGGGCCGCTACCAGGATCTGTTCGCACGCATCCGGCAGGCCTTTCAACGCGCGTTCGTGACGGCGGGCGGGCGTGTCAGCGGCGAGAGCCAGACCGCCTATGTGCTGGCGCTGCATTTCGATCTGCTGCCCGAGGACAAGCGGGGCTTTGCGGCCGACCGGCTTGAACAGGACATCGACTCGCTGGAACACAAAGGGCACCTGTCCACGGGCTTTGTCGGCGTGCGCGACCTGAACCCCGCGCTCACGGCCGCCGGCCGCCTGGCCCGCGCGTATCGGCTGCTCAAGAACACCACGTATCCAAGCTGGCTCTACGCGGTGGTGCACGGGGCGACGACGATCTGGGAGCGGTGGGACGGCTGGACGGCCCACGGAGGCATTCACGATCCGGGCATGAACTCGTTCAACCACTATGCGTATGGGGCGATCGGTCAGTGGCTGTACGAGTCGGTCGCCGGCCTGCGGACGGATCCCGCCCGCCCCGGCTACAAGCACGTGCTGATCGCGCCGCGGCCGGATCCCACAAACGACGATCCGATCACCTGGGCCCGGGCGGTGTACCGCGGCGTGCATGGGCGGATTGAGACGCACTGGCGCGTGGCTGACGGAAGTTTTGACCTGGACGTGACGATCCCCGCCAATGCGACGGCAACGGTCTGGCTGCCGCATGATGATCCGTCCGCATGCACGGAAATGGGACGGCCGCTGGACAAGACGGAAGGCGTGAGCGCGGTGCGAGCCGAGGGCGCAAGCGTGGCATGTGAGATCGCCGCCGGCCGCTATGCGTTCGGCTGCCCGTGGTCGCGGCCGCGGACTTAGCGGCCGATCTGAACAGGACGCTTCGACAATGGCGAACGTGAAGCCCGACACCACGCCTCGTGAGCGGTTTCTCGCAGCCCTCGAGCGCCGCCCCCTGCCTGGGCTCGTGCCGCATTTCGAACTGGTTTTCTTCCTGACGATGGAAGCGTTCGGCAAGGTCCACCCTTCGCAGCGCCGCTACGATCAGTGGCTGCAGATGACCGAGCGTGAGCGCCGGCTGCATCGTCGCGACATGGCGCGGCTCTATGTGGACATCGCCGAGCGATACGAGCAGGATGCAATTCGCTTCGATCCTCAGCCGAATACGCTTGACGAAGCGATGCACATGATCGACGCGATCCGCGATCTGTGCGGCGATCACCACGCCCTGCTCATGCATGGCGACGCGACGATCGGCATCCCAAGCGGCGGCGACATGGAGGCGCTCTGCCTGCGGATGGCTGAGGATGCGGCGGGTGTGCAAGCCGATGCGCAGCGCCAGGTTGATGGCGCCCTGCGCCGAGCCGAGACACTGGCCGCCCACGGCGGCTTGGACGGATTCACCCTTTGCGCCGACTACTGCTTCAACACCGGTCCGTTCCTGCCGCTGGCATGGTTCGACCGGTTCGTGACCCCCCACCTGCATCGGCTCGTGAGGGCGCAGAAGGAAATGGGTTTCCATGTGATCAAGCACACGGACGGCAACATCATGCCGATCCTCGACCGGCTCGTACCGGAGGACGAAAGCTGCCGGCCGCACGCGCTGCATTCGCTCGATCCACAGGGCGGCGTGGATATCGCCGAGGTGGTCCGCCGCGTGGGCGACAAGGTGTGTCTGTGCGGCAACGTGCACTGCGGTCTGATGCAGACGGGCACGGACGAGCAGGTGCTTGCATCCGCCCGTCATGCGCTGCATGAAGGCATGAAAGCGTCCGGCTACGTGTTCTGCACGAGCAACTGCATCTACACAGGCATGGAGCTGCGGCGGTACGAGTTGATACTCGATCTGCGGCGACGGGAAGGAATGTTGCCGGTCATTCGACGGTGACGCTCTTGGCCAGGTTGCGCGGCTTGTCCACGTCGTGGCCGCGCATCACAGCCGCGTGGTACGCGACCAGTTGCAGGGGGACGACGGTCAGCAGCGGCTGCAGCGGCTCGGGAATCGACGGCACGTAGAACACGCTGTCGGCATGGCGTTCGATGGCGGTGTCGCCTTCGGTGGCGACGGCCAGGATCGCTCCGCCGCGGGCGCGCACCTCTTCGATATTGGACATCACCTTGTCGTACTGCGAACCCTGGGTGGCGAGGAACACCACCGGCATGCCCTCGTCGATGAGGGCGATCGGCCCATGCTTCATTTCGGCGGCGGGCATACCCTCGGCATGGATGTAGCTGATTTCCTTGAGCTTCAGGGCGCCTTCCATCGCGACGGGGTAGTTGTATCCGCGGCCGAGGAACAGCCAGTTATCGCGGTGCACATGGCGCTCGACGCACTGGCGAATGTGATCGGACTGTTCAAGCACGCGGGCGATCTGCTCGGGCAGGCGTTCGAGCTCGTCCATGTACGAGCGCATCACCTGTTCGGACAGGAACCGCCGCTTGCCGATGTAGAGGGACAGCAGGGCGAGCACGAGCACCTGGCCCATAAACGCCTTGGTCGACGCGACACCGACCTCCGGGCCCACGTGCAGGTATACGCCGGCATCCGTATCGCGGGCGATGGTGGAACCGACAACGTTGACCACGCCCAGCGCCAGCGCCCCACGTTCCTTGGCTTCGCGCAGGGCGGCGAGCGTGTCGGCCGTCTCGCCCGACTGGCTGATGGCGATGGCGACGGTGTTGTCCTCGATGATCGGATTGCGGTAGCGAAACTCGCTGGCGTATTCGCAGCGGGCGGGCGCCTTGACCAGGTCTTCGAACAGATATTCGCCGATGAGTCCGGCATGGTAGGCCGTGCCCTGGGCGGTGAAAATGAATCGCTTGGCCCGCACCAGATCGCGCGTGTGGCGCGACAGGCCCCCGAGCACGACGCGGGCTTCGCGGTGCTCCAGACGGCCGCGCAGGCAGTTGCGCACGGCTTCGGGCTGCTCCATGATCTCCTTGAGCATGAAGTGCTCGTAGCCGCCAAGCTCCATCTGCTCCAGATCGATGTCCAGCTGGCTGACTTCCTGGGTTACGGGCACGTTGTCGACGGTGGTGGTGCGGAAGTCGGTCTGCCACGGGGCGCGCCCGCCAGCCTCGGTCGGCTCGGCGTGCAGACGGGCGACCTGGTAGTCGTCGAGGGTGATGACCTGGGTGGTGTGGCTGATGATGGCGGAGGCGTCGGACGCGACGACGTAGCCGTTGTCGGCGATGCCGATGATCAGCGGTGAACCCTTGCGGGCGCAGATGAGGGTGTGTGGTTCATTGTCGCAGACCACGGCGATGGCGTAGGCGCCGGTGACTTCGCGCAGGGCGGCCTGCACAGCCTTCTCGAGGTTGCCCTGGTACAGCTCGGCGATCAGTTTGGCGAGGACTTCGGTGTCGGTCTCGGACTCGAAGTGATGACCCTTTTCGGTCAGGTACTTGCGCAGGGTGGCGTAGTTCTCGATGATGCCGTTGTGGACGAGAGCGACGTGGTGGCCGGTGCGGGTCTGGCCGCTGTGGGGGTGGGCGTTGTGTTCGGTGGGCGAGCCATGCGTCGCCCAGCGGGTGTGAGCGATGCCCAGGGGGCCGTCGAAGCCGCCGGTCTCGCGGACTAGGTCTTCGAGCACGCTGACGCGGCCGACCGAGCGGGCCACGCGGATGCCCTGTTCGCTGACTACAGCCAGACCCGCCGAGTCATATCCGCGGTATTCCAGGCGTTTGAGGCCTTCAATCAGAAGAGGGGCGACGGACTTGTTGCCCACGTAAGCGACGATTCCACACATGCTTGCTTCCTACGTTGATGGTCCACGTCCGGTTCGCGACAGACCTTGCCGCATCCAACATCGGCCATTCTGGCGCAGGCCTGAGTCGTCCGGCAAACTCACGACTCTTATCGGACAGCGGGCGGGCCATGCCACGGCAACGGGATGGTCTTCTCGGTGGCGATCCAGCCGCCGCGGTCATGGCTGACGCAACGATGGCAGATGGCCCGTAACGGCTGACTCAAGTCGTCGGGCAACGTGAGCTGCCAGAAGCCCTGCCCGAGCCGGTGCTCGGATCCCACCATCGCCAACGCCCCGGCGTTGACATCGACCATGCCGCCCAGGCGGCCGGGCGGCAAGACCTCGCACCAGGAGCGATGGATGTGGCCGTGGACGTAGATCACCGGTCGGCGCGCAACCTCGGGCGCCAGCAGGGTCTTGAGAGCCGCGCGGTCACCCAGGAGATGGCCCCAGGCGGCTGGCTGGCTGGTGTCGGGCGGATCGACCATCGGGTAATGACAGGCGACAACCAGTCCCTCGTCCTGGCCAAGGGACGCCAGCATCGTCCGGATCTTTGCGAGCTGGGCACCACCGAGCCGTCCGCGCGACCATAGCGGCCGCGGCACGGCGGCGTCGATGGCCAGCAACTGCCAGCGTGCATTCAGACGTCGCAGATGCGGGAAGCCGGGCGCGAGGATGCCCCCGCCCTGCCGGCCGTGCCCTGCGAGGGCGCGTTCGAAGGTGTGCCTCAGGGTCGAACCGATGGTGTAGCGGTCGTGGTTCCCAGGCAGAACCAGCGACGGCGTCGTCGACCAGATCGGGGACAATTGCTCGGCGACGTCGTCGAATTCGGCTCGCAGGGCGGTGGAGGTCAGGTCGCCGGTCATGAGAAGCAGGTCGGGCTTGATCTCCGCGATGTGTCGAGCCGCGAGGGCGAGCACGGTGCGGTCGAAGTGGTGGCGGCGGTTGAGATAGAGGTTGAGCTGGCCCACGAGGCGCTTGCCCAGCATCCGCCAGGGGGCGACAGCCAGGCGGTAGGTATGGATGTCGCCAAGTGCCAGAAGTTGAAACATGGGTGTATTGTCGGGGGCGATCGCGCGTGTGCAAGCGCCGGCGGCGGCGAACCCACAACGTTTCAACGCGGAACCTGCACCCACGCCCTATCATGTACACGGAGGTCGCCGCCATGAAACGATCGAACCTGCATCTTGCCGTGGACATCGCTCTGTTTCTGTGCGTGCTCGGCCTGATGTGGACGGGACTGCTGATGTCTTTCATTCTGCCGTCCGGCAGCCGGGGGGCCACGGTCTGGAGCTGGACGCGGCACGAGTGGGGCGATCTGCATTTCTACCTGGCCCTGGGCATGATCGCCGTGGCTCTGCTGCACGTGGCCTTGAACTGGGGCTGGGTGTGCAACGTGGCGGTGCGTCTGCTGCGTCCCCGCGCCACGGCGCCTTCACACAGAGCCCGTAACATCGCCGGTGTGCTGCTGGTGCTGCTGATCGTCGGCTTCGTCGCTGGACTGCTGTGGGCGGCCGGGAGCGCCAGGACAGGCGTCGACGAAGGCCGCGGACAGTGGCAGATGCTGCGCGAAGGCGAGTCTGGAGACGGAGAGCAGGCGACTGTACCTCCGCGAGGCAGCGGCTGGCGCGGCGGTCGCGATCAGTAGCGAGCCGCCTGCACAGGCCTCCGCACGACGCGAGTCATCCATACGATCGTGAGGCGTCAACCATTGACCCGCGGGAGATCCGGGTCTACCATTAAGCGATACCGTTAATCGGCTGGCGCCATCATTCGGATACTGTCATGGTTCGCCACTCACGCCATCATCCGTCGCCCTTGCGCCACGATCGCGCCTGGCCGCAAGCCCTGGTTCCACCGATCGGCCGCGCTGGCCGATCGATGCCCGGACAGTGGTGCGATCCGCCCGTCGGCTGATCTCACACATCCTCGCGTAAGTCACCGATGCGTCCGGCCCACAACGCCGGCGTTGTCGCACGGCAACGGCCAAAGCGCCCCCGCCATGCCCCACGGGGCGACCGGTCCATGAAAGGAACACCGCAATGAAATCTCGAGAAATCGTCTTCACCGACCGGGACTTCGACCGCCTTCGCGCCACCATCCGCGCCGCACGTCAGGGGCGACAGGAGCACGAGCAGCACCTGATCGACCTCGAACGGGAACTGCAGCACGCCACCGTCGTGCCGTCGCCCGACGTGCCCGCTGACATCGTCACCATGAATAGCCGCGTCACCGTCCGCGCCGATGACGAGCCGCCGCGCACCATCACTGTCGTTTATCCGGAGAAGGCCAACTTCGACGAGGGCCGCATCTCCGTGCTCGCGCCACTGGGTACGGCGCTGCTGGGTTGCCGCGTCGGCGACGTGGTGAAGTGGACGGTTCCCGCCGGCCAGCGGACGCTGCACATCATCAAACTGGAGTATCAGCCTGAGCGCGTCGGCGACAACGATGAAGGCCCCGGCCATCTCGTGGCCCGGGACGGCGCCGCGCGACGTCTGGCGTCCAGCGCTTGAGGCCGTCGACTCGCATGTGACCCTGCAGCCCCCACATCGCCCAAGGGCAAGAGACACAATGATGCTGCAACCCGACACGCAACCTTCGTCACACGCTTCGTCGCCGTCGCAACTGCCGCGCGTGATTGTGGCGTCGTTCTCCACCTCGCCGCGCAACGCGGCCGTGGCGGCCGAAGCGGCCCAACTGGCGCGGGTGTTCGACGCGCGGCTGCATCTGGTGCATGCCGGCACGGACGATCAGGCCCTGCGCCAGCACCTCCGCGACGCGCTGCGGCTGGCGGGCGTGCGGCAGCAGCCGCAACTCACCGTCCGCGAGGGACGCCCCGACCGCGTGGTGTGCCAGGTGGCCCGGGAGATCGGCGCTGATCTGATCGTCGGCGGCGTGCTGCGGCCCGAGACGACCCTGGCCGCCCACGCACGCTCGACCGCCGGCCACATCGCCATCGACGCGCCCTGCCACGTGATGCTCCTGCGCCATCCCCGCCTCGATCCCGCGCCGGCCCGCCGCGTCATGGCCGCGGTCGGTTTCGACGACGGCTCTCGCGGTATGCTGCGATGGTTGATCGCATGGAGCGCCGCCCAGGGAGCTGAAGCGATCGACGTGGTGCATGAACAGCGGCCGTGGGCGCTGCGCCACGCCCGGACGCGGCCGAACGCGGCGGGCGTGCCGACATCCGCCGACACTCCGATTGCCGCGCGGCAGGCGCTGGACGCCCTGGTCGGTGAGTGTGACTTCGGCCGCCTCCGCAGCAGCGCCATGTGCCTACACGGCAGCTCCGGCTGGGACGCCCTGGCTTACGCCGCCTTCCGCAAGGCCGATCTGCTTTGTCTGCCCGTCACGCCACGGAGCATGAGCTTCTGGCAGCGTCTGATCGACCACGGCTTGGACTTCGACCTGCATGCCGTGCCCTGCTCGCTGCTGCTATACAGAGCGGTCAACGGGTAAACCGGCCCACGGCGCCTCGCTTTCGGCCATTGCGTGGTCGAAATCTTGGCCATCCAAACGACTAGAAATCCGGTATTGACGACTCACTGTCACTCACGCGAAGTGCCGGCCCCATAGCGTGCCCAGGCGCTTGATCTCCTGCGGATCGAGTCTGCTCTTGTCGGACCAGATGCCCAGGTTCAGCGCGCTGTGGGCGGGACTCGGCTGCTCGCGGAGCAGCGACAGGTCGCGGAACGCCTGTTTCATCAGGGTGATGCCGGCCGCGCTGGCCTTCCTGAGGTTGCCGATGATTTCCTGGAGCAACTGCATCTGGGGCACATTGGGATCGTGCGGCCGCCAGCAGTCATAGTCGGTGGGCAGAGCAATCAGGGCATAGGCCAACTCTGCTTCACGGGCGAGTCTGGCCTCGGGCATCACCGTCATACCGATCAGGTCGCCGCCCCACTGGCGGTGCATCTCACTTTCAGCCCGCGTCGAAAAAGCCGGCCCTTCCATGCAGACATACGTGCCCGCGCGGTGCACACGGCCGTCGAACCCATCGCCCAGCCGCTCCGCGGCCGCCAGCAGCCACTGGCGCATGACCGGGCAGAAGGGCTCGGCGAACTCGACATGCACGGCCGCCTTCTCGTAGAACGTGCTGATGCGCTGGGTGGTCTTGTCGATCACCTGGTCGGCGATGACCAGATCGCCCGGCGCGATGTCTTCGCGCAGCGAGCCGGTGGCCCCGCTGGCGATCACATGCGTGCAGCCCAGGGCCTTGAGCGCGTAGATGTTGGCGCGATACGGGACGAAGGTGGGCGGAATCGTGTGGCCCAGGCCGTGACGTTGGAGCAGTGCGATCTCGACGCCCTGCCATGTGGTGAGTGTGATTGGCGCGCTGGGCGAGCCGAAAGGCGTGTCGGGCGTGACCTGTCGACCAACTTCGCCGCCCAGAGCCTCGCCCAGACCGCTGCCGCCAATGATGCCGATACGGATGTCGCTGTGGTTCTGATTCATGATGCGGCATGGTAGCAGGAGCGTTGCACGCGGCGCAATGCCCCGGACAAGACTCGCAAGCCAACTCTCGTCTCCATGATTTCTTGACACGTCTGCGTCCCGCCTGGACCATACCGCATCGATGACTGACTTGGATCACCGACAACCCGGGCCTGATGCGTTCCGCGAGATGGCGCTGAGAGAACTCGACGCGGTGCATCGGATGGCTTACCACCTCGCCCGGGACGGGGACGCGGCGGCGGATCTGGTCCAGGAGACCTATCTGCGGGCACTGCGGGCGGAACGCACTTTCGAGCTGCGCGAGGCTGGCATCCGCCCGTGGCTGTTCAAGATCCTGCACAACGTGTTCTATTCAAGCCTCGGCAAGCAACGGCGAACGCCCACGCCGGTCGAGGACATGAGCCGGGAAAGTGTTGAGAGTGAACTCGACAACCCAACCCCGGCGTGGGATCTGGCCAGCCTCGACTGGGAGCAGGTCGACCAGCGGCTCAAGCACGCCATTGACGAACTGGACGACCGCTATCGGCACGTCCTGCTGCTCTGGGCTGTGGAAGGGTTGAAATACCGCGAAGTGGCGGATGTGCTGGATATACCACTTGGAACGGTCATGAGCCGTCTGCACCGTGCCCGGGCGATCCTGAGCGAAAAGCTGACGGCCCTGGCGCGGGAGCATGGCCTGGTGAGCGGATCCCACGAATAAAATCGCGATGGGGAGGATTCACCCGCCTAGATGGCATACGGAGGATCAGGAGACCGCTACGGGCAGGCTGCATACCCCGCCCTACGACGACGATGCAGGACATGATGACCCATACCGAGTTCGCGAAGCATCTGGCCGCCTTCGCCGACGGCGACACGGACGATGTCACGCGTCTGCGGGTCATGCGGTACCTAGCGGCCCATCCCGAGGCGATGGCGCGGGTCATTGAGCATCAGCAGTTTCGCCATGCGGTGGCGCGGGTGGTGCGTGCCTCGACGCCGCCGACACCCGCAGGCCTGCGTGATCGCATCGCCAGCCTGCCGGTCACGACCTCGCCGCGGTCGAATGTGGTCGGACGCATCGGTCGGTGGGCTGCGGCCATCACCGCTGTCGCCGCGGTGCTGGTGCTCGCGACGATGCTTGGCCTGCCCAGCGGCGAACAACCGTGGCTGCACTGGCCCCCTGGTGCCGCCCAGATCGTACCGGCCGGGATGGCCGGCCAGTTCATCAATCGCCACGTCGCCTGCACCCGCATGCTGGCCGACCTGGAGGACCAAGCCGCTTTTCCCCATACGCTGGAGCAGATGCCCGAGACTCTGGCCGCCCGGCTGCACAGCGCCCCGGGTGACCTGACGGGGCTTGATCTGCGCAAGGCCGGCTATGTGTTCGAGCGGGCGGGGCTATGCCATGTGCCAGGCAAGTCGGTGCATTTGATCTACCGGGCGCTGCCCGAGACCGGCCGCAACGACCAGATCAGCGTGTGGATCCAGTCGGCGGCCGACAGCCGAATCGTGGCTTCCCTCGAGGAGGGCAGGGTCTACCGCGCCGGCCCACGGGACTCGGCGCATCCCCTCGTGGTATGGAAACGTGGGGGCATGCTCTTTTTCGTCGTCGGGGACGGTCAACCGAGCGTGGACGCCGCCGCGGATGTGCTGCGAGGGGCCTGACGCAACTCGATGCCCGCCCCGGTGCCGGCGCGGCAGCGTTCACGTCGAAACCTCTGTTTTTCATCCCGACCCGCTCTTTGACCGATTGACTTTTGAACGCGGAGTTGTTTATATTGGCTTATCTATGCGAACGATGTCCCGCCCGCTGCTGACCGATGCGACCGCCGCCCTGTCCCAGGGTGTGGCGATCGTGCTGGCGGTGGTCGTCGTTAGCTGAGCGGACGACCCGCACCCTCTCGCTTTCTGGCCATTCCCCATTGAATGTTTTCGCGTCGCTGTCTGGCTGGTCCATATGCGACCCAGGTCGCCCGAGCCGGCCTCACTGACGCCCCCGACGCCGTTGGCGTCGGTTGACACGCTAAACTTAACCCCTGTGACGCCGCCGCGGCCCCATCGCCCGCGGTAGGCGAGCACCTCGACGACCTTTACCGCCCTCGGGCAGGATCGACCCATGCTTTCCGAACCCCTTCGCAGCAAGAGTCTGCAGGCCGCCGCCGCGGCCGGCGACGCCTCACGCCCCACCACTGACCAGTACCTGGGCATGACCGGCGCCCAGATCTTTCACGACCTGATGCGCCAGCACGGGGTCAAACACGTATTCGGCTACCCCGGCGGCGCGATCCTGCCGGTGTTCGACGCCATCTATGAAAGCCCGCACTTCAATTTCATTCTGACACGTCATGAGCAGGGTGCCGGCCACATGGCCGAGGGTTACGCCCGCGCTTCGGGCAAAGTGGGCGTGGTGCTCGTGACCAGCGGACCCGGTGCGACCAACACCGTCACGCCCCTTCAGGACGCGCTGATGGACGGCACGCCGATCATCGTATTCTCAGGCCAGGTGGCCACCGGCGCGATCGGCACCGACGCCTTCCAGGAAGCCGACGTGACGGGCATCACACGGCCATGCACGAAGTGGAACGTGCTGGTCAAGGATGCGCGTGACATTCCGCGGCGGATCAATGAGGCCTTCCACATCGCCACGAGCGGCCGGCCCGGACCCGTGGTGGTGGACCTGCCCAAGGACGTGACGGCCTCGGTGCTCAATGAACCGGTGTGCGACAAACCCTACCTGCCTGGCTACGACATCCGCGAGTGCGGCACCAGCAGCGAAATCGCCCGTGCGGCGGAGATGATCAACCGCGCCCGCAAGCCCGTGTTCTACATCGGCCAGGGCGTTATCCTCGCCGGCTCCCACGCCTTGCTGGCCCAATGCGCCCACAAAGCGAACATCCCGGTGACCACCACGCTTCTGGGGCTGGGCGCGTTCGATGAATACGATCCGCTGAGCCTGCACATGCTGGGCATGCACGGGTCGGCCTACGCCAACTGGGCGATGAACGAGAGCGACTGCATCATTGCCGTGGGCGCGCGGTTCGACGACCGCGTGACGGGCAACATCTTCGCCTTCGCACCGGGCGCCCGCGCAGCCGAGCGCCGCGGTGAGGGCGGCATCATCCACTTCGACATCGCGCCCGAGCAGATCAACAAGGCCGTGCCAGTAACCCTCGGCGTGGAAGGCGACGCAAAGCGCAACCTCGAGTTGCTGCTGCCGCTGCTGGAGAGCCGGCCGCGCACCGAATGGATCGGGCAGATCACGAAGTGGAAAAAGGAACATCCGTTCCGCTACAAGCCCGACGAACGCGAGTTCCACCTCAAGCCGCAGGCCGTGATTGAGGAACTCAATCGCCAGACCCAGGGCGACGCGATCATCAGCACCGGCGTGGGCCAGCACCAGATGTGGGCGGCCCAGTTCTACCAGTTCCGTTACCCGCGGCAGTGGATCACCAGCGGCGGGCTGGGCACGATGGGCTACGGCGTGCCCGCGTCGATCGGCGCCAAGCTCGCACGGCCGGACAAGCAGGTGGTGAACATCGACGGCGACGGCAGCTTTTCCATGACCGCGATGGAGATGGCTACCGCCGCGCAGTACGGCATCGCGGCCAAGAGCATCATCCTCAACAACGACTTCCAAGGCATGGTGAAGCAGTGGCAGGATCTGTTCTACCAGGAGCGCTACAGCCACACGCAGATGCACAACCCGGACTTCGTCATGCTCGCCGAGGCGCTGCACTGCAAAGGCATCCGCTGCTCGAAGCAGGCCGACCTGCCCGGGGCGATCGGGCAACTGCTCGAACACGACGGCCCGGCCGTGCTGGAATGCCTCGTGGAGAAGCACGAGCACGTGTACCCGATGGTCCCGGCCGGCAAAACGGTGGCCGACATGGTCCTGGGGAATTTCGACTGACCCGCAACCACAGCGTGACCGCACACGCAAGGGCGGGTCGCAAGGCCCGCCCTTGTTTGTTTACCTGAAGCAAACCTTCATGGAGAAATGCGATGAAGGCGGCAACCGCAAACGCACCACCCTGGCACGAGGACGATGCTTTCTGGATCGCGCGTGACCAGTTCATGTTCAATCCGCAGACGCGCGAGCAGGCGATTGCCGACGTCGCGCACGTTCTCAAGTATCTCCAGCTGCCGCCGGATGCTGCCGTGCTTGATCTGTGCTGCGGGCCGGGCCGGCACTGCATTGAACTCGCTCGCCGCGGCTACGTCGTCACGGCCGTGGATCGTACAGCCGCATACCTCGATCAGGCCCGCCGACTGGCGGCCGAGGCCGGCGTGACCGTCGAGTTCGTACAGGACGACATGCGCTGCTTCTGCCGCCCGGACGGTTTCGACGCGGCGGTCAATTTGTTTACTTCCTTCGGTTACTTTGATGACCCGAACGAGGACCGTCAGGTACTGGTGAACCTGTATCGATCGCTCAGGGCCGGCGGCCGCCTGTTTATGGACATGATGGGCAAGGAAATCCTCGCCCGCGTCTTTCGGCCACGCGACTGGCAGGAGCAGGACGGCGTGCTGCTGCTCTGCGACCGCTCCGTCGAGCGGGACTGGTCCTGGATGAAGGTTCGGGAAATATACATTGACGGCATTCGCCGCGAGGCGCGTACCCTTGAGCATCGGCTCTATTCAGCCGCTGAATTGAAGAGTCTGCTGCTGAACGTGGGCTTTGCCGAGGTGCAGATATTCGGTTCCATTGACGGCACGCCCTACGACCAGCACGCCAGACGCCTCGTGGCCGTGGCGCGCAAGTGACGCCGCTGCTCCGTGGGATCAACCGACTACCGTGAAGAGCGGCTGGGTCCAGGCGAACTGCTCGCCGTCGCCCCAGCATTCGAAGCGCAGATAGCCGTCGATCGCATCGATGGGCACATCAAGCACCGGTGCGTCGGCCTGGGCGATGCGGCGGCCAAGACGCGTCAGAGCGACAACGCGCCGCGCATCGCGCGTCTCGATCCGCACCGTGGACGCCATGACGCTGACCGAGCGGATCGTCACGCCGGTGGAGGCGTAGAAGCGGCCGCGCCGCAACGCGTCCATGATGGCCGATGCCGTGCGCTCGCCGGCACACACCACGTTCCAGCCCTGGCCGATGTCGCGGGCCATGTGACTGTCGTCGTGGGCGAAGCCCCACACGCGGCGGCCGGTGGACAGGACCATATCCCACTTGTTCGTGGCGTAGGGACTGCCTTCGAGCCGGCCGATCACGCCATTGTAGATTTCCATGCCCACATAGCCCTGCCAGCGGTGCAGGTTGTCGATGGAGCAGTGATCGAATCGCTCCTGCCAGTTGGGGTGATTGACGATGGCAAAGCCCGGTCCGCGGGCGATGGCGTCGAAGCACTGCTGGCGGTCGGGGTGCGGTTCCACGCGGCAATCGGCCCCCACGTGCAGCAGGTGCGGGCCGGCCGCGGAGATCTCATTGCCCGCAAGCAGCACCATGCCGCGCGGGTCCAAGGCGGTATAGTCGCGCGGGCCGGTGAAGATGTCGTGGTCGGAGATCATCAGAAAGCCGTGACCCAGCCGGGCATAGACGTCGATGACGTCCTGCGCCGACATCCGCCCGTCACTGGCGGTGGTATGGGCGTGGAGATTTCCGCGTAGCCACGGGCCGCCGACAGCGCAAGCATCCTCAGGCAGTCCCGCGTAAGGATTGTGGATCCTGGACATCGTGGTCTCCATGAGAACCTTGCCGCCAACCCGACAGGGGTTACGCCTGATCGTACAATTCAGACATGAGTCATGTCGCCCTTGCCGTACGTTGTGTGCTCCTGATGGTCGCAGCGGGCCCGCCTGTCCGCGCCCCGGAGCTGCGCATCGAGGTCGCCTTCGATCGTCTGACTTTTGAGCGGCCGCTGTTCATCACGCATCCTGGTGATGGCACGGATCGGTTGTTCGTGGTCGAGCAGAAGGGCCTGCTCTCCTGGTTTGAGAACCACAAGAACGCCGATCGCGGCGATCTGATTCAAGCGCTCGACCTTCGCGGCAAGGTAAACCGGCGCGGCGAGGAAGAGGGACTTCTGGGGCTGGCGTTTCATCCGAAGTTCAAGGACAACGGGCAGGTGTTCGTGCATTACTCGGCCTCCCCGCCGCGACGCGGGGTCATTTCCCGCTTCACCATGGACGCCCAGCGCCGCGTCATCGACCCGGCCAGCGAAACGGTGATCCTCGAAGTGGCCCAGCCATGGTCGAATCACAACGGCGGCATGATCGCCTTCGGGCCCGACGGGTATCTCTACATTGGTCTAGGCGACGGCGGCGCGGCGGGCGACCCGCGCGACAACGCCCAGGACACCGGGACGCTGCTGGGGGCGATCCTGCGCATCGATATCGACAAGACCGACGGCCAGCGCCCCTATGCCATTCCCGCGGACAACCCGCTGGTCGGTATCGATGACGCCCGGCCGGAACTCTGGGCCTGGGGCCTGCGCAACCCCTGGCGGTTTTCGTTTGACGCCGCCACCGGCGATCTGTGGGCCGGCGACGTCGGCCAGGACCGACGCGAGGAAATCGATCTGATCGTCAAGGGCGGCAACTACGGGTGGAACATCCGGGAAGGCGCCCTGCCCTACAAACCGAGGGCGACGGACGCCACGCTCATCGAGCCGGTCATCGACCACCCGCGTCGCGAAGCCTGGTCGATCACGGGCGGCTACGTTTATCGCGGGCAGAAGCTGCCCCCGCTTCAGGGCTGGTATGTCTACGGCGACTACGGGTCGGGGCTGATCTGGCTTCTGAAGACGGACAAGGGCGACGACCCGACCCGGCCTCGTATCATCGCCCACGAGCAACTGCGCGCACGCGTGCCCGCCATCGCCAGCTTCGGCACGGACAAGGACGGGGAAATCTACATCTGCTCGTTCGATGGCAAAATCTACAAGTTCGCGGCGCGTTGAAACGCTGGGCGATCGCCGCCCACTGTCGCGTCACGACACCGGCCGCAGATCCTTGACGTGCAGGTCGACGCGCGGATAGCCGCGGTAAAAGCTCAGCCGCGGCTCGAAGACCACATCGACATGCAGACCGGCGGGCAGTTCGTCGGCCAGACGGCCCAGATGGAAGCCGACCGCCTGAAGCATGTGCTGGGGCGCCTCCAGCAGCAGTCGCAGGTGGTCGCCGCCGCGCCCGATGCGCGACGCCGGCCGCGCCAGTCGGACGCGGCGCAGGCAGAGCACCGGCCGTGGGTTGGCGCGCCCGAACGGCGCGAGCTGCTGCACCTGCTCGCACAAGTCGACGGTCAGATCGCCCAGGCCGCACTCCGCGTCGATGACAACCTGCCCGACCAGTTCGTCAACCGACAATCGCGCGTTGATGTGCTCAACCAGGTTCATACGGAAGGCCTCGACCGCGTCGGTCGCCAGCCGCAGACCGGCCGCCATCGCGTGCCCGCCGTAGGTCGTCAGATGTTCGGCACAAGCCGTCAGCGCGGCGTGAATGCACACGCCGTCCACGCTGCGCGCCGAGCCGGCCGCTTCACCGTTGTCGAAATTCAGCAGCACCACCGGCCGATGGAAACGCTCGACCAGGCGGCTGGCGACAATGCCCACCACACCCGGGTGCCAACCTTCCCGACCCAGCACGATGGCGCGGCAATCCGGCTGGTCGTAGCCGAGGTCGGCGACCATCCGCTCGGCCTGTTCGTAGATGTCGTGCTCGGTTTCGCGTCGGCGTTCATTCTCGCGGGTCAGGAAGGCGGCCAGTTCACCCGCTTCGTGCTCATCGGCGTCGGTTAGCAGGCGCAGGGCGTCACCGGCGTGGCCCATGCGGCCGCAGGCGTTGAGTCGCGGGCCGAGCACGAACCCGACGTGAAACGCGTCGATCTTCTCGTCGTTGAGCCGGGCCGCAGCGATCAGGGCATGCAATCCCGCAAAGCGCGTCCGTTTGATCTGTCGAAGGCCGAAGGTTGTGATGATGCGGTTTTCACCGACCAGCGGGACGACGTCGGCCACCGTCCCCAGGGCCGCGAGGCTCAACAGGTCAATGAGCAGTTCGCGCGTCGCCTGGGGCAGTCGATCGGAGCCGCAGTGGACACGGGCGAAATGCCATGCCAGTTTGAACGCCACGCCAGCGCCGCAGAGGCTGTCGAACGGATACGGCCGACCCGTGTCATCATGCGGCAGAAGGGGATGCACGAGAAGAGTCGCCTTGGGCAGACCATCGGCCGGCAACTGGTGGTGGTCGCTGATAATCAGTTCCACGCCCAGTTCGCGAGCCACAGCCGCCGCTTCAACAGCGGTGATGCCGCAGTCGACGGTCACGATCAGCGGCCGATCGACGGCCAGTTGCCGGATAGCTTCGCTGTTGAGCCCATACCCTTCGTCGATCCGGTGCGGGATGTAAGGGCGCACCTCGGCCCCGACATGGCGCAGCACATGCCAGAGGATGGCCGAGGCGCTGACGCCGTCGACGTCGTAGTCGCCATACACCACGATGGGCTGGCGGTCGCGAACCGCCCGCTCGATGCGGCGGGCGGCGGCATCGACGCCAGCCATGAGCGTCGGCTCGTGCAGATCGGTCAGACGCGGCGACAGAAAGGCCTGGGCGGCCTCGGGCTGATCGAAGCCCCGGTTGACCAGCAGCCGGGCCACCAGCGGTGACAGCCCCAGCCGCTGGATGAGCGATCGCATCGCGTTTTCGCCCTCCGCATCCGCGTCCCGCGGGCGGGCGAAGCACCATCGTTTGAGCAGACCGGTTTCCGTCACAGGCCCATGATACCGTGCCGGTTGTAGCGACTGGATAAGAATGACGACCTGCCACGGCCGGCGATGCGAGAAAAACTGACAACATCACCGCGGACCTCATGTCGCAACGTCCCGTGCCGATAACAACCTGGAGGGCGACTGTCCTGAAGCCGCAGGCGTCGTCCGCCCGGGCTCGGGCTCCCTCAACGCCTCGTGGGGGCCATCGCAGCCGCAGCGCCCGAAGGCACATGACCACGGAGAACCGCCATGTCCCAGCGACCCTGCCGCTTCAACATGCAATCGCGCACCCGGGCCGGCCGTGGGTTCACCCTTGTCGAAATTCTGATCGTCGTGGTTATTCTCGCGATTCTGGCCGCCATCGTGATCCCCAATTTCAGCAGCGCTGGCGAGGAGACCCGCGAAAACTCGACTAAGATGAACCTGTTCCGCATCCGCACCCAGATCGAAATCTTCCGCGAGCACCACAACGGCAATCCACCCACGCTCGCCGGCTTCGTCGACGAGATGACCCTGGCGACCAACGCCGAGCGTGACACTGCTGCGCCCGGCACGGACGGCTACCGCTTCGGTCCCTATCTGATGTCGATTCCTGTGAATCCCCACTTCCCGGGCAACGACATCAGCGATGGCGCGGTCGGTGCCAGCGCCTGGTACTACAACGAGGTCACGGGGGAGTTTCGCGCCAATCACGACGCCACCGCGCGCGCCGATTGGTGAAATTTCGATCATGATCCCGGGATTCGCCCGCCCTTGGCACAACGGTTCTCCACACCGGCGTGATATACTTCACCCGACGCGCGTTCGCTTGTGTCAAGGTGATCCGCGGTAATCCATTGGCAAAGGGATCACGGATGATCCGCCCCACCACACCGTTTCTCGCCGCATGCATCCGCCGCACCGGTCTGGTGCTGCTGGCGTCGCTGGTGTTGTTGATCCCCAGCGCGTGCCGTATTCCCGGCCCGGCAGTCGCACCGGCTGCGTCCGAGAGCACTGCCTCCCTGCCCGGCCGCAGTGCCCCGCCGCCGACCCGTGAGCCGGTCATTCGCGTGCGTCTGCGCAAGAACACCGCCGAGCTGCTGGTCAGCGCCGCCGGGCCGATCACCGTGGGAACCAGCCCATCGAGCGCGTCGAACTCAGGCGCGCGGGCCATGCTCCCGCCCTTGCGCATCACGCGCGGACCAGCCGGGTTTGTCTGTCAATCCGCCAACACCCGGCAGGCGTGGCAATGGCCCGCGCCATCGCTGTACTTGAGTCCTTCCCCTGGGGCTGCCATGCACCTGGCCGACCAGACGTTCACCGGCACGTTGACGCTCACCGCGGCTGACGATGGGCGATTCGATGTGGTGAACCATCTTGGCCTGGAGAGCTACCTGCCGGGCGTCGTTGAATCCGAGATGTATGGAAGCTGGCATGAGCAGGCTTTCATGGCCCAGGCGGTGGCGGCGCGCTCATACGCAATCACACGACTGACGGAGCAGGCTGGCCGCCACTACGACGTCGAGGCCACCCAGGCCGACCAGGCCTTCAGCGGGGCGGCGCGCCAGCCCAGGGTCGCCGCCGCGGTGGCGGCGACGCGGGGCGTGGTGCTCACCTGGGACGGCCGCGTGCTGCCAGCCTACTACAGCAGCACCAAAGGACCGATCGGCCAGGACGCCGGCGCGGCGTTTCCCACCCGTATGGAATATCCGCCCCTGCGCGGCCGCTCCGACCAGGGCTGGGGCCAGCGTAGCCCGCATTACCAGTGGGGCCCGATCGTGCGGCCGCTGACCACGCTGTCGGCCCGCATCGCGGCGTGGGGGCGCACCACCAACCATGCGGTGGCCAACCTCGGGACGCTGCGTTCGGTCGTCGTCACGCAGCGCAGCAGCGCGGGACGACCGGCCGCGTTCAGCCTGATCGATGACCGCGGCGGTCGTTATTCCCTCACCGCCGAGGCCTTCCGCACCGCCTGCAACCACGAGGCGCCCGGACTCACGGCTCTGCCTAGCGACGCGAAGCTCAAGAGCAGCCACGTGGATGTCGCGGTCAGCGGCACACAGGTCGTCTTTTCCAACGGCCGCGGATTCGGTCACGGGGTGGGCATGTGCCAATGGGGAGCGCAGGCGATGTCCACGGCCGGACATCGGTATGCGGCCATTCTCGGCTTCTACTATCCCGGGGCCGCCCTGCGCCGCGCCTACTGACGCGCGGTGACAACGGCGTAGCGATCAGGATCAGGAGAAGCGGCCGAAGGCAAGACCCGCAGGCAACGGCTCGGGGCGCGGAGCAAGTCGCTTCGCCCGCCAGGACCGCTGTGTCTTGCCGGACTCGAGCAGGCCAACCATCACGTCCAGCACGCCGTACGCCAACGCGCCCGAGGCGCGGTGTGGACGACTCTGACTGATCGCCTCGGCCATTTCTGCCAAGCCTGAAGCCCGCGCCAACCCGGTCGCGTGTGTGTGTGCGATCGTCTGCCAGTCGGCGTCGCGTCGGCCGAGTTGGATTTCTCCGTCGAAGCCGTTGGGGTCGGGCACGCGCAGCATGCCTTCGGTCCCGAAAATGACGATCGGTTCGAACGGGTTTTTCGCCCCGGCCCACGAGAAGATGAGCGTGGCGTCGACCGGTCCATCCGGTCTATCGAGCTGCGCCACCGCGATCACGTGGTCGTCAATCTCAACGTCGATGGTCTGTCCACGATGAGCATGGGACAGGACGGTGCGCGTCGGCCGGCTGCGCTGGACCAGGGCGCTGACGCTGCGCACAGAGCCGAGCAGGAAGGTGAGGGCGGTGAGGTAGTACGGCCCCATGTCGAAGACGGGGCCGCCGCCGGCCTTGAACAGGAAGTGCGGATTGACGTGATAGCCCTCCGGGCCGGGACTGACCATGAACGCCGTCGCGGCGATCGGGCGACCGATCGCGCCTTCATCAATCAGCTTGCGACAGGTCTGGAGTCCCGCGCCCAGGAACGTGTCCGGCGCGCAGCCGACGCGCAGCCCGCGCCGCTCGGCCGCACGCAGCACGGCGCGGCCGCCGCGACGGTCGATCGCCAGAGGTTTTTCGCTGTAGACGTGCTTGCCCGCTTTCAAGGCCGCGAGACTCATCGTCTCATGCACCTTCGGCGAAGTCAGGTTCAGGACGATCTGGATCGATGGATCCGCGAGCAGGTCATCGGGCGACATCGCCCGCGCCCCCGGCGCTTCGGCCGCCAGATTTTCCGCCAGCGTGCGGTCCAGGTCGGCACAGGCCACGACCTTCAGCGACGGATACTTCAATGCATGCTGCACATAACGCGGGGCGATCATCCCGCAGCCGACGACACCGACCCGAACCGGTTGCATCGTGACACTCCTGATGGTCTTTGCAGGACGCTTGGCCGGCGATCACGGATCTCCGCGCCCTCGCCCGTGGGTCGACCGCACATTCAGTCATCCATCCGCCGCGGGGGCAACTGCGTGGGCAGCATGGCCGGCCGCTCGTAGCCGCCCGCCATGCGGCAGACCGCGCCGTCGACGCCGCCTTCCACCAGGGCCTGCATCGCATCGAGCACGCCGAACGCCAGATCGCCCGTCGCCCGATGCCCCCGCCCCGACCGAATCGCGTGGGCCATGTCCGCCACCCCGGCAGATCGCCCATAGCCGGCGCGATGCGTCGGCTCGATGGGTTTGAACTCCTTCTCACCGGCCACGCGGATCTCGCCCTTGCCGTCGAAGCCATTGGGATCGGGCACTTTGATCGTGCCTTTGTTGCCAAACAGCGTGATAGGCCAGTGCGTATTGAACGGCACGGCGAAGCTGGTGGCGATGTTGACAATCACGCCGCTGTCAAACATGAGTGTGCCGGCGACGTGATCGGGCGTCTGCACCTGAATCACCGTACCTTTGAGCGGCTCGCTGCCGATGATGCGAGTCGGCCGGGTGATGCGCGAAAAGCCACACACGGACCTGATCGGCCCAAGGAGGTTGATCAGGGCGGTGAGGTAATACGGCCCCATATCGAACATCGGGCCGCCTCCCGCTTTGTAGTAGAACTCGGGAGACGGATGCCAGCCCTCGTGTCCACCGCAAAGCATGAACGCGCTGCCCGCGACCACGTCGCCGATCGCGCCGTCATCCAGCAGCTTGCGGCAGGTCTGGATGCCCGACCCGAGGAAGGTGTCCGGCGCGCTGCCGACACGTAGACCTCTGGTTTTCGCCGTATCCAGCACCTTACGGCCTTCGTCGCGATTCAATGCCAAGGGCTTTTCGCAGTAGGCGTGTTTGCCAGCCTCCAGCGTTCGCAGCGCGACCTGGCCGTGGACCGCGGGAATCGTCAGATTCACGACGATTTCAATCGATGGATCGGCCAGCAGTTGCTCGACCGTCATCGCCTTGGCGCCGCCCCCGGCCTCCTGAGCCCGCTGGACGGCTCGCTGCATCTCCAGGTCCGCGAATGCCGCCAGATCGAGAATCTCAAACCCGGCGGCGCCCTTGATATAGGCGCCGCAGATATTGCCGCATCCGATGATGCCGATCCGCACTTTGTCCGACATGGTTCAGTCCCGCTGATGGAAAAAACACCGCCGCCCGCCGGCCGCGGCCGGGCAGGTTAACCACCGCTCATCCGGGCGTCCAGCAACGGCAAGACGGGGATGACGTCGGTCTCAGTGGCCCAGGCTGTCGTTGGTCGGCGGCCGCAGGACACGGGGGTCGACCCCCATGCGAGTGCCCTCCGCCGTGGGCTGGCCCGCCAGACCGCTGATTTCCGGCTGGGCCGGTCCAAGGGTCTGCTGCTGATGCACGTATCGCTGGAGGATTTCGACGGCTTCGTCGACATCGTCGGTCACGCGAAAGTAATCCATGTCTTCGGGGCTGATGTTGCCGAAGCGGTCGAGCATCGTCTGCCGTATCCATTTCACCAGCCCGTCCCAGAAATCCTGACCGATGCACACGACGGGGAACGGCTTGATCTTGAGGGTCTGGATCAAGGTGAGCGATTCAAAGAACTCATCCATTGTTCCGAAGCCGCCGGGGAAGATCACGAAGCCCGACGCGTATTTCACAAACATCACCTTACGCACGAAGAAGTAGCGGAAGGTCAGTGACTCGGTCTGGAAGGCGTTGGGTTCCTGCTCCATGGGCAGGGAGATGTTGAGGCCGACCGATCGGCCCTTGCCCTCAAAGGCGCCGCGGTTGGCCGCCTCCATGATGCCGGGCCCGCCACCTGTGATGACCGCCATGCCCGCCTTCGCGAGCTTGCGCCCCAGACTCACAGCCTGCTTGTAGTAGCGGTCCGCGGCCGGCGTACGGGCAGAGCCGAACACCGTGATCGCCGGCCCGATGTCGGTCATCAGTTCGAAGCCATCGACGAACTCCGACACGATGCGGAACATCCGCCATGTCTCTTTGCTCAGCGTTTCCTCGTGGTCAATGGGCATGTCACCATCTCCAGCGGGCGGCCGATCTCACACGCGCCCTTGTACCTATCGGCCAATCACGCCCGCTTCGGTGAACGTCGGCTCAAGCGCTTGAGGGCCGCGAGATTGACCGCGTCCCAAGGCCGACCGTCCGGTGCGTTCTCCTTGGGCGTCTCCAGGATTTTCGGAACGGCCGCGAAGGCCGGTTCACGCAACAGTTCACTGAACGCGGCCTTGGCCACATGGCCGTGGCCGATGTGTGCATGCCGGTCGACGCGCTTGTCGCGGGGCGCCTTCGAATCGTTGACGTGGATCACTTTCACCCGCGTCAGGCCCAGCAGCGCATGCAGCTCGTCCAGCACGTCACGGCAACCGGCCGCAGAAGTAAGGTCGTAACCGGCCGCCAGCATGTGAGCCGTGTCGAGACATATCGCCAGACGCTCTGGTTCGGCGACGGCGTCGAGCACGCGGCGCAGGTGCTCGAAGCGCCAGCCCAGGGCCGTGCCCTGCCCGGCGGTGACTTCCAGGCACGTGACCGTTGCGAGTCCCGTCAGATCACGATGGATCCGGTCCAGTGACCGCGCCACGCGGGCCAGACCCGCGTCTTCGCCCTCGCCCATGTGGGCGCCGGGATGCGTCACCAGCCACGGAATCGCCAAGGCCTCGCATCGCAGCAACTCCTCGCGGAACAGTGCGATGGACTTTTCACGAGCCTCCGCCTGCGGGCTGGCCAGGTTGATCAGGTAGCTGTCGTGGCTGACCACCACATCGATGCCCGTCTGGCGGCGATGGTCCTGCCAGTCTCTGACCTGGCCGTCGTCCAGCGGCTTGACCTTCCACTGCCGCTGATTTTTTGTGAACACCTGGACGCAGTCCATGCGCAGCTTGCGCGCCTCGATCAGGGCGTTGTGCAGACCGCCGGCGATGGACAAATGGCTGCCGAACAAGACGCATCTCCAGAAGTTTCAGGTTTCAGCAGCCGACGGCACGTGCTCAGCCGAGCGACTGATCGGCGTCCGGATCGCCAGGGGCCGCGGGCTGCGCGGCGTCATGGTCGCGGCGCTCGCGGGCATCGGTTTCACCCAAGGCGAATAAGCGTCGCAGCGCCGCAGCGTAAAACGCCATCGGCGTTTCCGGGTGTGGATGGTCGAGCTGACTGAGCGGCACGTGCAGAATCTTGTTGATCAGCCGATGCGTGTGCTCGTCCAGCAGCTTGGCGAACGTTTCACTCACGCCGTTGTCGCTCATGCGAGCGCCCAGCTTACGGAGGGTCCGCTGCTTCTCAGCTTCGCCCATGTCCGCCAGTCGCAGGCGCAGCTCACGCACCATGATGCCGATGTCGCGATGCTCGATCTCACGCATGCACTGGGCGGCCGCTTCGCCGATGATCCCTTCGCACTTTTCGGCAATGTCGCCGCGGTTCTGGGCGGTGTTTTCCACGACCTGCTGCAGGTCGTCAATGTTGTAGAGATAGACGTTGGGCAGTGAACCGACTTGCGGGTCCACATCGCGCGGCAGGGCGATATCGATCAGGAACACCGGTCGCCGGCGTCGACGTTCGAGCACGGGGCGAAACTGCTGCGGCGTGATGATCGCGTGGGAGGCGCCCGTGCTGGTGACCACCACGTCGGCGTCCACCAGCAGCTCATCCAAATCCTCCCACGGCCGGGCCCCACCGCTCTCGACGGGTACGCCGACATGGGCGATCAGCGTCTGGGCTCGATCCAATGATCGGTTGCACACCCACAAGCGTTTGGGTTCCAGGGCGCGAAGGTGTCGCAGCGTCAGCTTCGCCATTTCGCCGGCCCCAATGCCCAGCACCACTTTGTCGTCGAACCGGGAGAAAATCTGGCGGGCAAAGTCCACCGCAACCGACCCGACCGACACGCGGCCAGCGTCGATGCCCGTCTGCGTGCGCAGGCGCTTGGCCACCGCGATCGCCTGTTGAAAGGCTTTGTGGATCACCGGTCCAGCCGTGCCCGCATCGCAGGCCATCTCATATCCCCGCTTCACCTGGCCGAGAATCTGCGGTTCGCCGATGACCATCGAATCCAGGCCGGCAGCCACGCGAAACAGATGCCGCACCGCTTCCTTCTGCTCACGGCTGATGCAGTGGCCCTGCAGTTCAGCGGCATCAAGGTCCGCCCGACGGGCCAGCAGACCGACCAGATCGGTGAACGTCGGCGGTTCGTGAATCGGCCGCACCGCGTACACCTCGGTGCGGTTGCACGTCGAGAGCACCAGGGCCTCGGCCACACCCCAGGCCTCGACCATTGCGCGAATCAGCGCGACGGCCTTCTCGCCGTTGTGGGCCACGCGCTCGCGCAGCTCGACGGGGGCGGTTCGATGATTCAGGCCCACCATCACCAGCCGCATCAGTCGCCCTCCCCCGCCGGCAGGGCGGATTCCGGCGACGCGGCCGGCTGCGAGTATGCATTCGCGTTGTCGGCCTTGCGCGCCGCAACGCGGTCCGCCGGCAGGGCCGTCACCAGCGAGAACGTCGCCACCAGCAACACCAAGCCGAAAATGCTCAGCCAAGCCGCCCGCCGCCCGCGGAACATCGCCGCGTGCCGTAAGTTCATCAGCAGCGCGTAGATCACCCAAGCCAGCACAGACAGGACGATCTTCACCGTGTACCACGGTCCGGGCGACCAGCCGACAGGCTCCTCGGCCATGACCACCCATCCGGAGATCAGCCCCAGCGTCAGCAGGGCGAAACCGACGGCCGAGGCACGAATGATCAGACGTTCGATGGCTTCCAGACTCGCCAGCGGGCCGAAGCGCGCCGGTTGACGCTTGTGCCGCAGACGGGCGTCGGCGACCAGGTACATCGACCCGGCGATCCCCGCCAGAGCCACGCAGAAGGTTCCCGCGTATACGCCCACCAGATGTACGCTGCGCCACACCTGCCCCATCGTCGCCACACGAAAGTCGAAAGGGACATAAGTCCAGGCGCTGGCGCACACGGCCCAGGCGCTCAGAAACGTGACCAGCGGCAAGCCGAAGGCACGTACGCCCGGCAGCCGCGAGCGGCGGTCCAGAAACAGGATCGTCCCGCCGCAAAGCGCCGCGACCAGCAACAGACCGTCCACGTGGGATCGCAGCGGCGGCGCCGCCCGATGCACCGCGGCCATGCGATACACCAGCAGGCCGGCCAACACGGCGGTGCATACCGCCAGCAGCCACCCTTCGACGCGGCGAATCCCCGTGGAACGCAGCACGCCGACCAGGCGACCGATCGACGCCAACGTCATCAACAGCGAAGCACCGGCCACCAGCGCGAGGGTAATCGTGGTCAAGGGATCAGGCATCGGCGTCGGATCCTTCCTCGGTATCGTTGGGCACGCCCGCATCCGGCTGTAAGAGCTGCTGGCAGAAACGCGTCAGAGCCTCCTCACCGCCTTTCTTGAGCGCCGCCATCGCCGCGGTCCCGGTCAGGGCCAGCAACCGCCGGCGTCTTTCCTCAGGCTCGCTGAACGCCTCCTGGATCTGGCCGCGATAAGGCGCGACCAACGTCAGCAGGCGGGGCCAGTCAGGATCCAGGCGCTCGAGAAGTGCGTCGCGCAGGGCGGCGGCGGCTTTGGCCGATGCGCCGCCCGTGTCCACCGCCACAGTGATCGGTCCCTCGCGCCTGTGGGCGGGAACCACCATGTCGCCGGCGTCGGGCTCGTCGGTTCGGTTGACCAGCACGCGGCGGCTGCGGGCTTCGGCCGCCACCTGGGCATTGACGGCCCGGCTATCCGTAGCCGCCACGGCGAGGAATGCTTCCTTCAAATCGTCGGGTTCGAACGGCCGCCGCTCAACCGTCAGCTCCAGTGCGGCCAGTTGCTCATCGACCCGCGGCGCCACGACGACGACGACGGCTCCGGCCTCAAGCAGAGCACGGGCACGGCGCAGCGCCACCGAACCGCCGCCCACGATCAGACAACGACGGCCCGCGACATTCAGGATGGCTGGAAGGCCCAGCACAGGCCGGTTATGGTACCGTCAAGCAGCCCGATGCGACGTCGATCACCCGTGCCTCCGGCTGGCCGGGAGTGAAAACGGGACGCCCGGGGACGTCCCGTGAGGATATTGGGTTGGATCCACGCGATCAGGCTTTGTCGACCGGTCGGCCGGGTTTGAACGTCCGTGCGGCCTCACGGAGTTTGCGATTTCCCACGCTCAGCGCCCCCGTGGGGTTCGCGGTCGCGGCCCCGCCCGTGCGTCCGGCCGTCTCCACCGCCGCGGCGTCGGTCTTGAAGCGGTTGACCATCGCCTGAAGCTGTTCGGCCTTGGTTGAAAGCTGGGATGCGGCGCTGGCCGACTGCTGGGTCGCTTCACTGGACTGCTCAGCCACCGCGCTGATCTGTTCGATGTTGCGGCTGACCTGTTCGGCCGCCGCGGACTGCTGCTCGGCCGCCGCCGCGATCGACTGGATCATCGTCGCGACCTGTCCGGTGCTGTCGACGATCTGCCGCAGGCTGTCGCCCGCTTTCATCGCCAGGTCCACGCCTTGTTTGACCTGTTCGGTCCCGGTGTTCATCCGCTGGACGGCCTGGCCGGTCTCACCCTGAATGGCCTGAATCGACTGGGCGATTTCTTCGGTCGCCTTGGTCGTCCGGTCGGCCAGCTTGCGCACTTCGTCAGCCACGACGGCGAAGCCTCGACCCGCCTCGCCGGCCCGTGCCGCTTCGATCGCCGCGTTCAGCGCCAGCAGGTTCGTCTGATCGGCGATGTCATTGATGACCTCGATGATCGCGCCGATCTGCTCGCCGCGACGGCCCAGCTCGCTGACCGAGGCGGCACTGGCGGAGACGGCTTCGTCGATAGCCTGCATCCCGGTGATGGTCTGGGTCACGACGTCGCCGCCGCTGCGAGCCACGTCGCCCGAAGCCTGGGCGTGATTCGCCGCCTCGCCGCTCTTGCGCGCCACCTCAACCACCGAGGCCGACATCTGCTCCACCGCCGAAGAAATCTGTGTCATCTGCGAGGTTTGCTCGTTCATACCCTGGGCCATTTCCTCGGCCGATGCGGCGATTTCCGTGGCCGCACTGGCGACCTCGCGCGTCACGCCGCTGACTTCAACGATCAGATCGTGAATCTTGGCCACGAAGATGTTGAACCATTTGCCGAGTTGTCCGACTTCGTCACCGCTGTTGACGGGAATGCGCTGGGTAAGGTCGCCTTCACCCTGGGCGATGTCCTTGAGCCGTTCGATAAGCGCCTTTACCGGCCGGCCGAAGATCATCCGGAGTACGAACACGAACGCGAACACGCCGCCGGCGACCAGCGGAACGGTCCACATCAAGCCGTCGCTGATGAAACCCGCGACCTGTTTGTCCACGGGCGCCAGAGGCATAACCACGTGATAGGCACCGTGTGTATCGCCGGGCTTCCAGCCTTCCATCTTGAATCCCGCGGGGTCGACGCCGTCGCCGTCCGCGTCGTAGACTTTCGGATCGCCGTGGCACATCATGCACTCCTGCGTGAGCCGGATCGCCCGCATGTAGTGCAGTGTGTTGGACTGACGGTCGATGCGATGGATCACATCCGCACCGCCGGCGGCCACCTGCCGATCCAGGTCACGCAGCAGTTCGTGGTCAAAGGTTCCTGCCTGCGGTTCGTTGGCCTTGTTACGGGCGTCGAAGCTCGCGATGCGAAACTCGATGTCTTCGCGAGTCGCCGCATCCTCGGCCGCGGTCCAGCCCGCCACCACGGGAATGGTTTGAAACAGGCGCGACTCGGTATAGGACCGGCCGCTGTCGCGCAATTGTCCGATCTCGGTCAGCAGCGCTTTGGAGTCGAAGCTTCCGGCCGCCTGCAGCGAGGCGGTGTGGTTCTTCGCCTCATCAGCCACGGCGGTGAAGGCGGCCGCCTTCTGCACCATGGCCTGTTCCGCGGCGGCGCGGTGGCCGCGAACGAATACGACGTAGTTGACCACCACCACCGTGACGAGCACGGCGAGCGCCAGGACGATGATGCGTGTGGCCAGACCCAGGGACTTGATGCGGCTGAACATGACGGCGGCCTCCAGAAGAGCGGCGACGCACGGTCGGGCAGACAGTCCCCAGAAGACCGACAGCGCGTTTGCAGCCAGACATCGGACCGCCCTTCCTGCCCCTTTAGGGCGTGTCCGCGGATTGGGATATCAAAACGTTGTAATCGTTTTTGCGAACGGCTCGGATGTCCCCGAACCGAACTGCCCCAGGGGTATCATGCTACCGTGAGCAGCCTCTGGTCCACCCGACATGCCGCCAACCGACAGGCCGCCGAGCCGCTGGCGGTTCGCATGCGACCTCGAAGCCTTGACGAGTTCGTCGGTCAGGACCATCTGCTCGGGTCCGGCAAACTGCTGCGCCGCATGCTCGAGGCCGACCGACTCACCAGCGTCATCTTTTACGGCCCGCCGGGCACGGGAAAGACCACGCTTGCCCGCCTGATCGCCGCGTACACGCAGCGCCATTTCGAGCAGGCCAACGCGGCCGGCGTCGGTGTCAAAGACGTCCGCCGCGTGCTCGACGACGCCCGTCACAGGCTTGAACTCGACGGCCGACGCACCATCTTCTTTCTCGACGAAATCCACCGCTTCAACCGCGCTCAGCAGGATGTGCTTCTCGAAGACGTCGAAGCGGGCATCGTCACCTTGATCGGCGCGACGACTGAAAACCCCTTTTTCACCATCAACAGCCCGCTGGTCAGCCGCTCCCAGATCTTTCAGTTTCAGCCACTCGGCGAACGACAGATCGGCGAACTGATCCACAGAGCTGTCCGCGATCCGGACCGCGGCTTCGGCAAGCTTGATATCCACATCACCGACGAAGCCGTCGCCCACTGGACGAAAATCAGCGACGGCGACGGACGGCGGGCGCTGACTGCTCTGGAGATCGCCGTGCTTTCCGGCGGTGCCGCAACCCCGGACGGCAAACCGCGGACCCCGGCTCCCATCCTCATCGACCTGGACGTCGCTGAACAATCGATCCAGCAGAAAGCTGTGGTGTACGACGCCGACGGCGACCAGCACTACGACACGATCTCGGCCCTGATCAAGTCCATGCGCGGCAGCGACCCCGACGCAGCGGTTTACTGGTTGGCGAAGATGCTCACAGCCGGTGAAGATCCCCGGTTCATCGCCCGACGGATCGCGATCCTCGCCAGCGAGGACATCGGCAACGCCGACCCGCGCGCGATCCAGATCGCCGCGGCCGCCTACGACATCACCGAGCGCATCGGCATGCCCGAGTGCCAGCTCACCCTGGGCCAGGCTGTCATCTACATGGCCACAGCGCCCAAGAGCAACGCCTCGGCCAAGGCGATCTGGTCGGCCATGGACGACGTCAAAACCGGCCGAACCGTTCCTGTGCCTCGACACCTGCGCGACGCCCACTATGCGGGTGCCAAACGCCTGGAGCACGGCAAGGGCTACCAATATGCCCACGACGGCGAGGGCGGTTTTGTCGATCAGGATTATCTGGGGGTCGATAAGAAATATTACGAGCCGACGCAACGCGGTTATGAGCAGCGGATCGGGCAGTACCTGGCGTGGCTCGACGCATTGCGGCCGGGGGCTGGCCCGAGCGATTCGCCCGTGTCCGACCGCCCGGTCGACGGCGACTGACCGTACAATGGTCGTCATGGATTCCCGGGCGGCCGGCCGCTCGGACAGGCCTGTGAATGGGCGACGACAAAGGGAGTTGTCGACAATGGTGCTCTCCTCGCAAAGAAATCGCGGCGGCCCGGGACGTCTCTATTCCACTGGCCGCAAGAAGCACGGCTCCAGCCGGGGGCATAACCGGGCGTGGATCGGACTGGTGCTGGCCGCCATTGCATTGGTGGTCGGGTATCGCTGGCTGGTCGCCGGCGATCAACCCCAGGGCAATGTTCAGTCGGCTGAAGCCGCCACCGTCACCGAACCGGATGTCCAGCGGCCGCGCGACGCGGACACCACACTGCGAGGCCCGACGTTCGCCAGCCCGCCCTCACGACAGGCCGCTACCTTGGCCGACGCGCCGCGGCAAGAGGCTTCGAGCGGACCACCAACGGCATCCAGGGAGCGTGAATCCACCCCGCCGGTGATGACGTTCGACAGCCTTGAGCAGCCCGCGCCGCCATCAACCAGTTCTCCGGCAGTCAAACCGGCCGCTAATCCGCAACCGGCCGCTGCACCGCAAACCGCCCCGCGTCTGGGGCAGGTGCCTGTTGGGGCGATCACTTCGAGCCCGGATACCTCCGCCGCCACGCGGCTGCGAGAGGGCATGGCGCTGGTCGAACAGGGCCAGCCGGTCAAGGCGAGGGCGCTGCTGAGCAGCCTGCTCTTCGACCCGCGACACACGCTGAGCCCCCGCGACGCCCAGGCCACCCGCGACGTCCTGGCCAGCATCAACCAGTCGCTGGTCTTCTCCGACCGCGTCAGTCCCGGCGACCCTCTGGCCGAAGCGTACACCGTGCAGAGCGGCGACATGCTCGTGCGCATCGCCCCTCGCTACCACATCACTTACCAGTTCATCGAAACGGTCAACCACGTCGACGCCCATCGCCTGCGCGTCGGCCAGAAACTCAAGCTCATCAAGGGCCCGTTCCACGCGATCGTGCATAAATCGGCGTTCCGCATGGACGTGTACCTTAATGATCGTGACGGCCAGCGTATCTACGTCCGCAGCTTTCCCGTCGGCCTGGGCGAGAATGATTCAACGCCGATCGGCCGCTGGCGCGTACGCCCCAGCAGCAAGCTGCAGAACCCCGGCTGGACGCACCCGCGCACCAACGTCTACTACGCGCCCGACAACATCGAAAATCCCATTGGCGAGTACTGGCTCGGCCTCGAAGGCGTGGACGAGAACACCCGGGGCCGAAACGGTTACGGGATTCACGGCACGATCGAACCTGACAGCGTCGGCCGCATGATGTCGCTGGGGTGCATCCGCCTCCTGCCCGACGATATCGCCATGGTCTTTCAATTGTTCGTCGAAGAAGACAGCACCGTCGAGGTGCGGCCATAGGCGGCATGCGTCGGTTCTGGCGATGCGCGCCCATACCCCATCGACGACGATTCGTTTTCGGGAACGCTTCATGTCATGGATGACGATGCCGCGTGAGATGCGCCGTGTGGCGCACGGCATGCTGGGGCTGGTCCGCGCCCGCCTCGGCCTTGGTCGCGCTGCGGATGTCGTCATCGAGCATCGCCGCGCTGTCTGCCGACGCTGTGAGCAGGCTGTCCCCTGCCGCCACGCGACGACCCGGATGTGTGCTTGCGCCATCTGCGGATGCCGGCTGCACGCCAAGATCGTGCTGGCCGACGAGACGTGTCCGCTTGGCCGGTGGCGTGGGGATGCCGGCCCGTCGTAGCGCCCAGGCCCCGTGTCGCAGATCCCAGGACGGTCGAAGTTTCGTGACTGGGCGGGGGTCTGGCCTGTGAGGCCGGAATTTCGCCCCTGGTGGGGTTAAAATCATTCGTGGCTCACCAATAGGCCAAGATTGGCCGACGAAATCTGGGGGAGGATCGCCGATGCCTTGGGTGAACCACGATGTCTGCGGCGGATGCGGGGCCTGTGCCGCCACCTGCCCCAACGGCGCCATCGTCATTAACGACGATGGCTTGGCGGACATCGACGCCCAGGGCTGCGAATTCTCGGGCCAGTGCATCGACATCTGCCCCACCGAGGCGATCCAGACCACGCCACAACCCACCACGACCGACTGACCTGTGATGCCACGACCGTCTTCCCGGCATTCCTTCAGGGCGTAAGAGCGATATCGCCCCTAAAGTCGTCTCTCCGGCCGCACGATGACACCTGTAACGTCTGCGCAAGCTGCGCCGACGCTGCGGCCTGGCACATCTATAGCGTGTGGGCCGCTCTACTACCGCTGCGGAGACAGGCGTGTCCAGCCCCAAGCGACCTCGTGCATGCCGCCCTGATCCTCCGCCTCGCCGCGGCCGGGGCTCGAAGTACGCCCTGCGGCTCACGCTTGCCGTCGCGATGGCCGTGCCCTGCGCCCTGCAAGCCGCCGGCGGCGTCATCCGCGACGACCGGGCCGACGCCCTCTACACGACTCTGGCCAGCGACGCCGCCTACGCGGCCGTCGGAAAGATCAGCATCTCCCGCACCGGCGGCAACTTCCTGGGTTCGGGCACGCTGATTTCGCCAACCTGGGTGCTCACAGCCGCCCATGTGGTCGACACCGCAGCCACCAACGCCAGCGGGGATGTCCTCTCCGTCTCCTTCACCACCTCCACCGGCAGTGTGATCGCCGCCAGCACCTGGTTCCCCCACGCAAGCTGGACCGGCAGCCTGCTCGAAGGTTGGGATATCGCCCTCATCGAGCTGGCAACCCCGGTCGTCGACATCACCCCCGCGACCTGGTACACCGGCACGGATGAGGTTGGCGAAACCGCCACCATGGTCGGCTACGGCAAGACGGGCGATGGCACGACAGGCGCTGTCCTGGCGTCGGGCACGCGGCGAGCCGGGCAGAACGTGCTCGACGGCGTCGGTGGAGGCGTCGTCGGCAGCCTCAATCTCACCAGCGCTTCGGATCGCATCATCTTTTCTGACTTCGACAGCCCCTGGGCCAACGAAAGCACGATGGGTTCGTCTAACCCGCTGGACCTGGAGTACTCGATTGCTCCCGGCGACAGCGGCGGCGGCCTTTTCATCAACATCGGCGGCACCGATTACGTCGCCGGCGTCCACTCCTTCGGCGCCAATGTCGGCGACGGCGTGACCGACAGCGACTACGGCGACATCATGGGTTCGACGCGCACCAGCAGTTTCGACGCCTGGATCAGCAGCTTCGTCCCGCTGGCCGACGCCGGGGCGGCCCCCGAACCCACCTGGCTTGGCGGCCTGGGCATCACATGGCTTTACTTCCAGTTCACCAACCGCCGGCGGGCCCGAGCCTGAGTCCCGCCCAACGCCCCCACTCGACAGTGCCCGCCCGACCCGCTATATTGCGTGGCTCGCCTGTGGCTGCGGCTATCGGATCGCCCGGCCAGCGGAATCGTAACCATAGAACCTGGAAGCGGTTACCGCTTCGCAAAGGTTCAGGCCAGCACCAGAGCGTGACGTCATGAGCCAGCAACTTCTCGAACAGATCGAAGCCGAACAGCTCAAGACCGACCTGCCGCAGATCGACATCGGCGACACGGTCGACGTCCACGTGCGGATCATCGAGGGCGCCAAGGAGCGCATCCAGGTGTTCAACGGCGTGGTCATCGCCATGAGCGGCCGCGGCATCAACGCCACGATCACGGTGCGGCGCATCGTCGCCAACGAAGGTGTCGAGCGCGTATTCCCGCTGCACTCGCCGCGTATCTCGTTGATCGAAGTCAAGCGCCATGGCCACGTTCGCCGCTCCAAGCTCTACTACCTGCGCGAGCGCGTGGGCAAGAAGCGTCGCCTGCGCGACCGGCGTCGCGGTCTGGCGTCGCTCATCGCCGAACCCCAGACCGAGGGCGGCACGGACGGTGTCGCTGAGAAACCCGCCGCCGCGGCGACGGAATAGCACCGCCGCCGCCGTGCGATGCCTCGCCAGCGCGGCCGACCTGAGACGATGCAACGATTCTCAACCCCGCGCGACGCGGGGTTGTTTGTTTACGATAGTCACGCAAGTCCGCTTTCACCTCGCGAGACACACGATGGCCGACAATGCCCCCGCCGACGCCCAAGCGAATACCCCCAGCGCCGCCGGCGGCGACCAGATCGCCGATCGCCGCGCCAAACTCGCGCGCCTGCGCGACGAACTCGCCGTCGACCCCCATGGCCGGCGCGTCGATCAGCTTGTCGCTCTGGCCGATGCCCGCGCGCGCTTTGACGAATCGAAGCAGGACGACGACCGCCCCGCCGTCATCGTGGCCGGCCGCATCGTGCTGCACCGCGACATCGGCAAGCTGATCTTCATGACCCTGCGCGATTTCAGCGGCGACCTGCAGGTAGCCGTCAGCAAAAAGGGCGTGGACGAACCCTCTTTCAAGCTCGCCAAGATACTCGACCTGGGCGACATCGCCGTCGTGCGCGGCCGGGTGGGCGCCACCAAGACCGGCGAAATCACGGTCTGGGCCGCCTCCGGCAGCGATCTGGCCGCCGACAGGCCGACCGCCGCGGACCAGCCGGCTGTCGAAATCGCCTGCAAGTCGCTGGTGCCTCCGCCCGAGAAGTGGAAAGGCCTGCAGGACGCGGAGCTGCGCTACCGGCAGCGCTACGTCGATCTCTACGCCAACCCGGCTGCGTTGGCTGTCCTGCGCCAGCGCAGCGCCATCATCAGCGAGGTACGCCAGTTCCTTGAAGCACGGCAATACATGGAAGTCGAAACGCCGATGCTCCAGCCCGTCGCCGGCGGTGCGGCCGCCCGACCGTTCACCACGCACCATAACGCGCTGGATATCGACCTCTACCTGCGCATCGCTCCCGAGCTGTATCTCAAGCGTCTGCTCGTCGGCGGCCTGCCTCGCGTCTTCGAGATCAACCGCAACTTCCGCAACGAAGGCATTGACCGCCAGCATAACCCCGAGTTCACGATGCTCGAGCTGTACGAGGCCTTCGCCGACTACCACGTCATGGCCGAGATCGTTGAACAGATGATCCGTCAGACCGCCCGGAACGTCATCGGCCGAACCGCCATCGAGTTTGACGGCCTGACGATCGACTATGCCAGGCCGTTCCGCAAGGCGACCTATGCCGAGTTGTTCGAGAAAGTCAACGGATTCCCCGCCGACGACGACGCCAGGCTCGTCGCCAAGGCGCGTGAGCTAGGCATAACCCCCACCGGCAAGGCCCACGATCTGCTCTACCAGCAGGTCTGGGAGCAGACCGTCGAGGCCACCGACGAACTGATGCAGCCGGTGTTCGTGATGGACCATCCCGCATCGCTGTGCCCGCTGACGCGGCGGAAGGTAGGCGACCCCACCATTGCCGAGCGTTTCGAGCTGTACATCGCCGGCATGGAAATGGCCAACGCCTACACCGAGCTCAACGACCCGGACATCCAGGAAGCCAACTTCACCGCCCAGCTTGAGGGCGTGGATGAGGAGGAAGCCAACTTCCGCAACCTCGACCACGATTTCCTCAACGCCCTGCGCGTGGGCATGCCCCCGGCCGGCGGCATGGGCGTGGGCATCGACCGCCTGGTCATGCTCCTGACCGGCAGCCGCTCCATCCGCGACGTCATCGCGTTTCCGCTGATGCGCCCGGAGGGATAAAATGCAGCCTGAATCGCTTGACATTATGGTGGGGCCGAGGCAGTAACGCCCTGCTAGCATCTGCGGTGGCAAGACGATCTCCCATACATGGGGACTGACTCAAATACTGGTACTTGCCTCGACGCACGGGGGGCTGGCATGGTACGGCGCCATCGTCGGAACCGTCAGCCTACTCGCGTCGTCGTTCGCCATCTGGGGGATCTGGCGAGATTCAGCCAAGCCAATCAGTCGTCTTGCGGACGAAGTAGAGTTTGATGCCCAAGATCCCCTGGCGAATCGATTTCAGGTGAATACTCCGCATTACTTGCTTGTCATCTCAAACCGCGGAAGACGGCCTTTCACAATCTCACGCGTTGAGGTCCGACGAACGACGCCTGTGATGCAGCTCCGCTTCAAGCATGCGACCACCGACCAAGAAGTCACGGTCGATGAGAGCCACAGCGCAAAGTTCCTGCTGCCCACAACGGAAGTCGACCTGGCAGACATGCATCTCGCGGTTGTCATCGATGCGACTCGACGCGCTTGGACATCGCAGATCCATAGTCGCCGTGAACACCGGCTGTGGCCTGGCATCGTCGCCCACATGATCCTCGTTCAGTTCGTGCTGCTGCGGGTCCGCCTTCGGCGGCGCAAGTCGCGGCACCCGTCAGACTCCCTCTCCCCGCCGGGGAGAGGGCCGGGGTGAGGGGGGAAGCCGTCAACGGTCAAGCGACCACACTCACCGGCACACCCTCCCCCCGCCCCTCCCTCAGCGAGGGAGGGGCGGAAAACGCTGGTGCGCCCGGAGGTTTGAATCAGCCCCCGTCTTGAAAACAAGCCGCACCTTCGCTTGAAGGTGCGGCTTTTTTGTCATCCGTCAATTGACGTGTGACCCGTTACGCCTCGACCTGCGGGCGCTTCGGGTCCGGCCAGTCAACGTGGAAGAACTTACCGCGCGGCTGATCGACGCGCTCGTAGGTGTGAGCCCCGAAGTAATCGCGCTGGCCCTGCAGCAGGTTGGCCGGCAGGTTGGCGGTGCGGTAGCTATCGAAGTAAGACAGCGCGCTCATGAAGGCCGGGCACGGCACGCCCGCTTCAGCCGCCAGCGACACGACCTTGCGCCAGTTGGCCTGGCCGGCGTGAAGCTGCTTCTTGAAGTACGGGTCGAGCATCAGATTCGCCAGCGCAGCCTCGCGGTCGAAGGCCTGTTTGATTTTCTGCAGGAACCTGGCCCGGATGATGCACCCGCCGCGCCAGATCATCGCGATCTGCCCGAAGTTCAGCGTCCAGTTGTATTCCTTCTGCGCTTCGGCCATCAGGGCGAAACCCTGCGCGTAACTGCAGATCTTCGAGCAATACAGCGCGTCGCGGATCGCTTCGATCATCGCTTTCTTGCCGATCTTTTTGCCCAGCTTCGGCCCCTTGAGCTTCTTCGAGGCCGACACGCGCTCGTCCTTCAGGGCGCTGATGCAGCGGGCGAAGACCGCCTCGGCGATCGTGGGCGCGGGAATGCCCATGTCCAGCGAACTGACGCTGGTCCACTTGCCCGTGCCCTTCTGGCCGGCGGTGTCGAGAATCGAATCGACCAGGAACTTCTTCGGCTTCGCCGGATCTCTCTGCTGCAGGATGTCGGCGGTGATCTCGATCAGGAACGAGTCAAGATCGCCGTTGTTCCACGTCTCAAAAACCCTGCCGATGGCGTCGGCCTTCATGCCCAGCAATTCGCGCATCAGCATGTAGGCTTCGCAGATCAACTGCATGTCGCCATATTCGATGCCGTTGTGCACCATCTTCACGTAATGGCCCGCGCCGTCGGGGCCGATGTGGGCGGTGCATGCGACGCCGCCCTCGACCGGCCTGCCGGGCTCGGCGTCCTCCAGCGGCCGGCCGGTCTTCGCGTCCACCTTCGCGGCGATCGCCGTCCAGATCGGCTTGATCTGTTCCCAAGCGTGTTGGCTGCCGCCGGGCATCAGCGACGGGCCGAACCGAGCGCCCTCTTCCCCGCCCGAGACGCCGGAGCCGACGAAGTGAATACCCCTGGGCGCAAGCTGTTTCTCGCGGCGGATGGTGTCCGTCCACTGGCTGTTGCCGCCGTCGACAATGATGTCGTCCTTCTCCAGCAGCGGCAGAAGTTCTCCGATCACGGCATCGACCGGCTTGCCCGCCTTGACCAGCAGGATGATCTTGCGCGGCCGCTTGAGCGCCTTGACAAGATCGCCGACCTGATGAAAACCGATCACGCGGTCGGCCGATGGCTCACGCTCCTGGGTGCGGGCGATGAACTCGTCGGTTCGCTCGGTTGTGCGGTTATAGACGGCCACCGTGAAGCCGTGGTCGGCCATGTTCAGCACCAGATTCTGCCCCATGACCGCCAGGCCGATGAGGCCGACATCGGCGCGAGGCTGGCTGCTGCGAGACGATGACTTGCTGGGGGACATACGTGGGCTGCTCCGAAAAAGGCAGGGGAATCGGAAGGTCCGGGATTGTAACGCGAGCCGGCGATGATGTCGTGGCAAGGCCGGGATTCACGAGCCTGAGGCAGTCGCTGCGCGCCGACATCAGTCTCCACGCCCCCCTCACAAAGAAAAACCCGGCCGCGACGGCCGGGTGTGTTTGAAGTATGGATGGCGCCGATGGAGGGCATGCCCCCTTGGGTTTCATGCAGTGCGGCGCCGGCGGGCCAGCAGCCACATGCCCAGACCGCCGAGCAGCGTAGCCGACGCAGGCTCAGGGATGATGGTGATCCGTGTGACGGTGTAGCCGATCGAGCCTACCTCCACGCCCAGGTCGCCTTCGGCGCCGCCGAGGAAGGCTACGAGAAAGAGCCCTTCGTCAGAACGGACGTGATGCGGGGGGTCGGAGACAAAGACATCGGGGTCGAGCGTCAGCGTCAGCAAGCCCATCTGGGCGTTCGTGGCCGGATCGTTGGAGACCATGCTCATGATGTCGAAAAACTCATCGGAGTCGAACGCTGTCGTCAGGGCGTCGACGATCACGCTGCGCTCGTAGCCGAACAGGTCGACTATCGACTGGCCCACGGCATCAGCCGGTTCCCGAAAACCGACGACCAGTGAGCGTTCAAGTACCACTTCGTTGAGGTTGCTGTCGGTGCCAACCAGTTCGATCACGCCAAAGTAGGCGTAGGTCAGGTATTCGGTCAGATCGGTCGGCGGGAAGGCCTCGGTATAGGTGATGACATCGCCGCCAACGGCCCCATCAAGCTGCCCGCCGCTGGTTCCGTAGAACTCGAGCGTCTGCAGGAACGCGGACTGGCCCGTGAGCCGATAGAACGTCGGATTCCCGTCGAACTCAATGTCGAAACCGTCGTCATCGCTGGGGTCATACAGCCCGTAGAACAGGTTGGCTTCGTCATATGTGGTGCTTGCCTGCGCCGGGGATGTCCAAGCCCCGGCAAACCCCACCACGCCGGCCACGATGACTCTGGCGACCCATGCCGATATCGACTGCATCACTCGCTCCTTCAGAAAATCACGCAGGTCCCACAGCACCCGCCGATCCGGCGGGCAGTCAGATCTGATTGGCGCGTCCCCCTATTGACGCGACGAAGCGCAGCATCCGGGCTCGTATCCGTCCAGAAGCTGCGGCACACCTCCCCCGCGCCATGCAAAGACGATTCCCCTGATTTCGAGGTGCCGATGAACGATCGGTCTGCTCGAACCCACGCGGATAAAATAAATCCGAAAATACGGATGTCAATACGAAAACACGGTTGCTTTACAAATATGTCCTGTAGAGACTTTGGGGCATGAACGGAGGAGGGATGACTTTGTGAAACCAGGAAGTTTGGCGTTACGGCGGGCGCGTAAAATGGGCAATCCGTTCGCACCCGCGCTGGCGAGGCGTGGGAGGCGGCGTGGCGCGGGCGGGTATGGGGCGGCAGAACAGCGTCAGAACAGCGTGTAAATGAAAGGCGCCAGCCCGCTGCCGCCCAGCACCACCAGCAGCCCCACCAGGAGCAGCATGAGGATGATCGGCGTCAACCACCACTTCTTGTTGTGCGCCAGATAGTCGAACAGTTCACGGAAGAACCCCGTCTCGGCCTGCTCGGCCTGCCGGGCGAAATCCCGGTCACCCGCCCCACCGTCGCTTTGCAGCTTGTCGCTCATGGTCGCACCCTTCTGATTCGCGCTCAATACTGACGGAAGTATCGCCGCTTGTCGGCCACCGGCTCATGTCGCAGCCAGTACGTCGGCGCACCGGGGTCGAACGACCGCCGCATGGTGTCGCGCCCGAAAAGCCGCATCACCAGGCCGATCGGCGTCAGCACCAGGTAGTACATCAACGCCAGCACCAGCGCCGACAGACTCCAGCCGATCGGCACCGCCGCCAGCAGCCATTGCCTGTAAAACCGCTCACCAAACATCGGCCACACCCAGACCAGCACACCAAATACCACGCCGTGAATCCCCATCACCGCCGTCAGCCACAACCGATCGTGCTCCATCCGGCCCAGGAGCGCCATCAGGCCCAGCGCCGCCGGGATGACCAGCCCCAGACACTGCACGCGCATCGACAGCTCACGGTTCAGAAGCATGCTTCCGAGCGTCGCCAGCCCCGTGACCGCCGCCGCCGCCGCCAGCGCGCCGGGGCGAAAATCGCCCAGGATGCCCAGCAGGACGAAGAACACCGCCAGCATCACCGCGAACAGACGACGTTGCGACAGGGTCGGTGGCCGCAGGGAGTTGGGGTCAATCATGGAGGCTGCCTCGTCGGGGTCTCAGTCCAGCTCGAACTGCGCCAGGTACTGCGTGCGGTCCGGCGCCGCCGCGTTCGGCTGCCGTTCTTTGAGCAGCAGATAGTTCTCGATCACCAGCACATCCATATTGGTGCCCATGAAACAGTGATAGGCGTCGGCTGGTGTGCATACGATGGGTTCACCGCGCACATTGAAGCTCGTGTTGATCACCAGCGGGCAGCCGGTCTGCGCGTGAAATCGCCGGATCAGGTCGTAGTACGCCCCGTGCCGCGTCGCGTCGACGGTCTGCACCCGGGCCGAGCAGTCCACGTGCGTGATGGCCGGCACCCTCGAACGCTGCACCTTCAACCTCGCCAGGCCGATCGCCGAATCCGCCTCGCCGACGCCAAGGCGCTGCGACGCGCTCACCGGCGCCACCAGCAGCATGTAAGGACTGTCCTCGCCGTTGCGCATCTGGAAATATTCAGCCACGTGCTCGCGCAGCACCGACGGCGCGAACGGCCGAAACGACTCGCGGAACTTGATCTTCAGGTTCATCACCGACTGCATCCGCGTGCTGCGCGGGTCGCCCAGGATGCTGCGGCCGCCCAGCGCCCGCGGGCCGAACTCCATGCGCCCCTGCATCCAGCCGACGACCTTCTGATCCGCGATCAACGCCGCCACCCGATCCACCAGCGCCGCCCGATCGTCGATGCGCTCATACACCGCGCCGCGCTCGCGCAGGAACGCGCTGATCGCCTCATCCTCAAACCGCGGGCCAAGCAGCGAGCCGCTCTGACCGTCAGGCTGCTGCGGCTGGCGCGGATGGTCCAGCAACTGATGCCAGATGAACAGGGCCGTGCCCAGCGCCCCGCCCGCATCGCCCGCGGCCGGCTGAATCCAGAGGTTCTCGAACGGCCCATCGCGCAGCATGCGCCCGTTGGCCACACAGTTGAGGGCGCAACCGCCGGCCAGACAAAGATTCCTCAACCCCGTCTGTTCATGCGCGTGCCGGGCCATGCGCATCATCGCCAGCTCGGTGACCTTCTGCACCGACGCGGCCAGGTCCATTTCGCGCTGTGTCAGCTTCGTCTCGGGTCTGCGCGGCGGGCCGCCGAACAAGGCCTCGAACCGCCGGCTGGTCATCGTCAGCCCCTGGCAGTAGTTGAAGTAACGCATGTCCATGCGCAGCGAGCCGTCCGCTTTCAGGTCCACCAGTTTTTCAAGAATCAGATCCACATACTTCGGCTCGCCATACGGCGCGAGCCCCATCAGCTTGTATTCGCCGCTGTTGACCTTGAAGCCGCAGAAGTAGGTGAACGCCGAGTAAAGCAGACCCAGCGAATGCGGAAAATGCATCTCCTCGAGCAGCTCAACGCGGCTGCCTCGCCCCAGGCCGACGCTGGCCGTCGCCCACTCGCCCACGCCGTCGATCGTCAGAATCGCCGCCTCCTCGAACGGCGAGGGGAAAAACGCGCTGGCCGCGTGCGCCTCGTGATGTTCGGGATAGATCAGCCGTCTGCCATACCGCCCGCCGCGCGCTGGCAAGGCGCGCAGCCCATGACGAATCTCGCGGGCCAGGAACAGCTTCTCCTTCACCCAGAGCGGCATCGCCTTGATGAACGAGTTCACGCCCGCCGGAGCGAACGCGAGATACGTTTCCAGCAGTCGATCGAACTTCGTCAGCGGCTTCTCATAGAAGCCGACGTAGTCAAGGTCGCCAACGGTCAGACCGCCTTCCTGCAGGCAATAGGCGATCGCGTGCTCGGGGAAACGGTGGTCGTGCTTCCTGCGGGTGAATCGCTCTTCCTGGGCCGCGGCGACGATCTTCCCATCCACCACCAGCGCGGCCGCCGAATCGTGATAGAACGCGGAGACGCCCAGAATGGAGGTCGCCTTCGAGGCCGAATTGACGCCGCCCGATGTGTTCACCGGTGCATTATCGCCGCCGGTACGCAAACCCGCCACCACGCGTATGGATGCAGGCGGGCAGGCCGCTGCCTCGATTAGAACTCGTTGGCCTGAATATAGTCGTCGCGGCCTTCGAGGTAGTTGATCAGATTGCTGGTCGCCCGCAGGGCCTGCCGCTCCACACTTTCAAACGTGCGGCTGGCGATGTGCGGGGTCACAAGGATATTGTCGATCTCCTGGAACGGGTGCGGCGTCTTCATCGGCTCGACGTCCAGCACGTCCGTACCATACCCGCCCAGTTTGCCGCTGCGGCACGCCGCCGCCACGTCCGCCTCGACCACCAACCCGCCGCGGGCGCAGTTGATCACCATCGCCCCGTCGCGCATGCGGCCGATCAGGGCCGCGTTCACGAACCCGCGGTTCTCCTGCGTCAGGTTCATGTGCAGGCTCAGCACATCCGCCGCCGTCGCCACCGCCTCGGCCGACTCGCCCTTGAAGACGCCGTACTCCTGCGCGAACTGACCATCCCAGTACACGTCGTAGGCGATCACCTTCATCTCAAAGGCGATCGCCCGCTTGGCCACTTCCTTGCCGATGCGACCGAGCCCGAGGATGCCCAGCGTCTTGCCCGCCAGCTCGCTGCCGGTGACCCGCTTCCACTGGCCGACCTTCACGTAGTTGGCCTCTTCGCGCAGATGCTTGGCCAGCATGATCATCAGCCCGAAAGCGTGTTCGGCCACGGTCGTGTGGTTCACCCCCGGCGTGAACATCACCGGAACCTTGAGCTGCGTCGCCGCGTTCACATCGACGCTGTCGAGTCCGATGCCGTATTTGCTGAGAACCTTCAGCCGCGGCAGTCCGGCTTCAATGACCTTTCGCGTCAGCGCGTCATCGCCGTGCAGCAGGCCGTCAAAGCCCTCGCCACCCATCAGCTCCAGCAGCTTGCCTTCCGGCAGCGGCCCACGGGCCCGCACGATCTCGTAGCCGCTGGATGCGAGCATGTCGTGATGCTTGCCGGGCGTGTCCTGGTAGCTGGTGGTGGTCAACAAGATGCGCTTGCTCATGGGGATCGACTCGTGGTCAGCGGGATCGGGGCGGCGTCCGCGGCAGGATCCATCCCACCGGGACGTTCAACATACCGCAGGGCCGATCGATCAGCCAGACGCGGGCGCCGCTGTCGCCGATCACGGGGCCGCAGGCCGGACGTCGGCGGGGGTGTTCCGGATTCAAGGTGAAAGGTGTAAGGGGAAAAGTGAAAGGGGAAAGGTGAAGGGGGAAAAGTGCGCCGCCGCCGGAGGGCGGCGGGGGTGTTTTCGGACGCTGCGGGGGCGTCCGCGAGGCGCTGCGGGATGTTTTTGGAAGCTTCCCGGATGTCCGGGAGACACGGAAAGACATCCGGGAGCGACGGAAAGAGTTCCGGGAGAGACGGAAAGAGTTCCGGGAGCGACGGAAAGAGTTCCGGGAGCGACGGAAAGATATCCGGGAAAGTTATCCAGACCCGAGCGCGACCCTCGCGAAAGGCCGCCGACGGCCCCTTTTCCCGGACGGGGCGTGGACTGCATCAAGAGAGCGGGGATTAGCGGACTACTCTCGCCGGGCGCTCACCGGCGAGGGCGAGGACTGGATAGGCGGGGCGCGAAGCGGCAGCGGATGATTCAGGGCCGGCCGCTCACGCGCCATTATCAGACCAGTCCTTGCAGAGGACCTGGGCCTGATGAAGGACCAGATCCGTGGCGCGGGCCTGCCTGTCCGGCGGGTCGCCGTCCTTGCGCAGGATACGTCTGATGATCACCCGCCGCGATACGCCCTGCGAGGCAACACTGACCGCCTACACCTCAAACACCCGCAGCACCTCGTCGCCGTAGTGGTTGATGACTTTCACCGCGATTTTGCCCGTGTCCGGTTTCTCGAACGGCCGGCTCACGGTGCTGTACAGGCTGCTCCACGCCGCTTCGTCGATCTCGGCCCGCAGGGCGCGCTTCAGCCTGTCGTACGGCTCGTCGCCCCCCGTAAAATAAGCGTGGCGGACAAAGAAGCCCTCGCCGTTGTAGGCCGTGTCGATGAACCAGCAGGCAATGTCGTCGGTGCTCGATGAGCGGATCGCCCCCGTCGTCGGGTCGTAGACGTCCAGCCCCTTGAGTTCGACGGTCAGCATGCCGTCCTCGCCATTGTTGATCTCCACGTCCGGCTCACCGAACACCATGAACAGGTTGCCCGCCCCCGTCTTCTTGAGCAGTTCGTCGCCCATCGCCAGGTCGTTGTTCATGCGCACGGGTAGGACGGTCAGGCTGCCGTAGCGTTTCGATTCTTCGGTGATATGCGGGTCAAAGGCGAAGCCGCAGACCAGCAGCAGGTCGAAGCCCACGCCCTGCACGGCCTCCTTGGCCGCTTCCTTAAGCTGGCCCGGCCCGACCGTGCCGTGTTCGGGGCCGATCGACACCGCTGCGCGGCGGACCTTGCCGTCGGCGTCCGTGTAGTCGCCGGTCGCGTGCAGCCAGGCGCCGGCGAACGGCTCCAGCGTATCGAGCTTCAGCCGCTCGCCTTTCTTCGTGTTCTGAACGCCCGCCGCCTTCAGGTTGTCGAGGATCATGCCGGCGAAGTCCTGCTGCTTGCGCGCCTCGCGCTCGGTGACCGTGCCGTCAAGATCATCGTCGGCCGTGGACAGCACGCGGTGGGGCGAAAGGCTCTCGACGGTGAACGGCCCGGCCACGCGGACGGTCTTGCGGTCTTCGTAAGGCTGGTCGTAGAGCGTCTCGGTGTCGGCATGGCGGGCGATGGCGGCGTCGATGTCGGCCCGGCTCATGCCCTCCCTGATGTCCGGGTTGTTGGCGATGCTCTTGAGCGTCACGTGTGGCACGCGCTTGTAGACAAAGCCCTTGCGGATGTCGCCCTCGGTCTTGTAGGTCGGCGGTGTCTTGGCGGTGAGCTGCGCTTCCTGTTTGACGCCCTCGGGCGAGTCAGCCAGCAGGTAGTAGCCCTCGGTGAGCATGGAAACACTGACGACGCACTTGACGTGCTCGCCGAGCTTGCCGGCTTTGCCGACGGTGTTCATCACCTCGCGCAGCAGGTCTTCGTCGGTCAGGGCGTCGGCGTCGCGGCCGGGGAAGCGCTGACGGTATTCGGCCTTGAACTCGTCAATCTCGCGGGCGGCGATCTTCTTGAAGTCGTCGCTCATCGTGTCGCCGGACTCAAGCTGCTCGCTGTCGACCAGAATCGTGTTCGGCCGATCGAGCCAGCCGCCGCGATCGTCATCGTTGCGGAAGATGCTCAGTGCGCCGGCCTGGACGACGGCCTCATCGCCGATCGGCTTCTCCCAGCCGGCGATGTAGTCAAAGACCATCTTCGAGACGTTGGTGTTGTTACAGACGACGATGAAGACGGGTGGCGTGATGCCCTTGGCTCGGGCCTCGGCGTTCGCCTCCCACGCGCTATGGTACTTCTCATAATTGCCGTAAAGACTGTGCAGCGCCCCCTGAAGCTCCACGGGCAGCTTGGGCTCGCCGGTTTCAGCCTGCGTCCGTCGGCCCTTGCGAGGCAGGTCTTCGCGGATTCGCAGCCACAGGTCGCGGTAGGTCGGCTGCTCGCCGGTCATGTTGTCATCGGAAACAGGCACGCGAGGTACCTTGACGATGCCGGCCTCGATGGCGTCGATCAGCGAGAAATCCGAGACAACCCACGGGAATAATTTTCCCTCTCCGTAGCCAGAACCACGGAGAAAAAAGGGCGTAGCCGACAAGTCGTAGACGGCTTTGACGCCGGTCTTGTCCTTGACGGCCTCGATCCCCGAAATCCAGACGCGAGCCTGTTCTTCGCGCTTGTTCGCTTCGATGCGATCGTCGCCTTTGAGCTTCGGTTCGTCGTCGTCCGGCTTGTGGCGGTAGCAGTGGTGGGCTTCATCGTTGATGACGATGATGTTCTTCTTGTTGCCCAGTTCGCGACACACACGGCGGACGACCTCGCCGGCGGATTCCTTGAAGGCCGCGCTGTCGCCGTCGGCCAGGATGGCCTTGGTGAGCTTGCCGGCGGCGACCTTTTCGCGGGGCTGGAAGGCGTGGTAGTTGGTGATGAGGATGCGCGCCTTGCCGAGTTCCTGCTGCCACTGCGGCGGCAGGATGTCGCGCTGGCGGTAGTAATTCTGAGGATCGTTGGGCAGCAGCACGCGCAGGCGGTCGCGGATGGTGATGCCGGGGGTGACGATCAGGAAGGTGTCGGAGAACCGGGCGTCCTGGGGACTGGCCAGCTTGTTGAGCGCCTGCCAGGCGATGAGCATCGCCATCACGACCGTCTTGCCCGAGCCGGTGGCCATCTTCATCGCCAGGCGGGGCAGACCGGGATTGAAGGCGTCGTTCTCGTCGCGCAGTCGGTTGTCGATCCAGGCGTCGCCGTATTTGTGGGCGGCCTCCGTGATGTAGATCAGCGTTTCGAGGGCTTCGATCTGGCAGAAAAAGAGCTTGCGCTCGCGGTCGGGATCGGTCCAGTATTCGAGTAAGCGGGTCGTGGTGGAGGTGACGCCGGGATAGCCGCCTTCGCGCCAGAGTCGGACACGGGCGCGAATCTGGTTGACGAGCTTGGGCAGCACCGACCAGAGCGTGATGCTCGGCTGGGCGATCTCGCGCATGAAATCGGGGAACACGTTGCGGGCCAGTTGAAAGCCGCGTGCCGCGGCCGCCAGATCTGATATCGAAAATCACCCGCGCCGCTTGCTCCTGGCCGCGCGTCTCCGCAGCCCATCCGGCCCCCGCGGCGATCACCGCCGGCCGATGCGGTAGGTCCAGCGGGTGACGCGGCCGCCGATGCGCACGGGGATGAGCAGGGCCTGGCGGGCGTTGAACCACAGGCCGCCGGTCATATAGCGGATCGCCTCGCGCGTGGCGGTGGCCGTCGGCTCGTACAAAGACAGCGCCCACAGCACGGCCGCGAGCCGCAGGGCTGACGAGACGGCGAAGAGCAGGTGGTGGTAGCTCAGCGGCGTGCCCCAGGGCGCCTGCCAGGAGGCTTCGAGGAACATGCCCGCCAGTCGGCCGCCGAGCAGGCCGGAAACGGTGCCCGCGACGGCGACGGCGACGCTGTTCCATGCGACAAACGCGCTGCCGCCGTCGCGCCGGCCCGGCCCGGTCTGCCCCGGCTGGCCGCGCGTCGAGGCGCTGCTCATGCTCAGCATGATGTTGAAGTTGGCCAGCTCGACGCCCGCCCACGCCAGCGGGGAGACGAGCGTCAGGGCGTAGCCGAGCACCCAGTGCTGCGGCGTGGTGATGAACCAGCCGAAGGGTCCGGCGACGAAGAGCAGCGCGGCGACGATGACCACGGGCTTTTTGCCCAGCCGGTCCATGAGCCGGCCCCACATGACCACGGCCCAGGCGTTGACCATCAGCGGGATGGCGACGAGTACGACGTTGGCCTGCCAGTTGCTCATGCGCAGGTGGTCGAGGGCGTAGAGCCAGATGTACTGGCCGATGAAGGCCAGGCCGAGCACGAGCGTGAAGTTGTAGGCGACAAAGCGGCGGAAGGCCGGGCTTTTCCACGGCAGCCAGAGCTGGCGCAGCCAGTCGCCGCGGCGGGTGCGGACATGGGTGGCCGGGTCGTGTACGCGGAAGAAAAAGAGGATATCGACAGCGCCCAGGATGCCGGCGACGGCGATGAGGCCGCTGGTGACGCGGCGCATGGCGCCGGGGTCGAGGGCTTCGTGGCGCTGGGCGAAGTCGAGCACCAGGCCGATGACGAGGGTGACCAGGATGCCCAGCACCTGGGACAGGCGGGTGCGGAGGCTGAAGTACCGGCCGCGCACGCGCGAAGGGATGAGGTCGGCCATCCAGTTCATCCAGGCGGGCCCGCTGTACTGGCCGGTGGTCCATGCGGCCAGAAGAATCACGACCAGCGCGGCGGGCCAGAGCTGGGGCCAGGGCGCCATGACGTAGGGGATGGCGGCGGCGACGATCCAGAGGACGCGGCTGATGATGGCCGAGAGGATAAAGCGGGTCTTGCGTTTGCCGGCCGTTTCGAGAAAGAAGCTGGCCGGGAGCTGGACGAGGGCGGCCATGTGGGGCAGCGCCGCGAGCAGGCCGAAGCCGGCGTCGGTGACGCCCAGGCCGCGGGCGAAGTGGGTCATCGCCGCGCCGGCGATGGTGTAGAGCCACATCGAGCCGAACATCCAGGCGACGGTGACGCGGCGAAGGTCGGCGCGCAGTCCCGGCTCGGTCAGATTACGCACGACACGGAGGTTGCCCAACAACGCTGCGCCTTTCGGCCAAGACCCCGGGGGCCGCGGTCGCGACGCATGGGCGTCGACCGACGCGGCGCGCGTCAATGTAGCGAACCAACCCCGTGTCACAAGGGGCGCCAAAAGGAAGATCGAGCAGTGCACGCAGGCGAGGAAGCCGCAGGGCTGCGCAAGCCGGACCGGATGGCGCGGCAATACGCTTGTGCAGCGAACGGATGCGGTGTGAGCCGACGGGCAAACCGTCAGGGCCAAACGGCGCGGTTACGCATCCATGCGTTTGCGTGCGTCGGGCGGCTCGTAAAGATCGGCGACGCGCTCGGCCAGCGGCGCGAGGGCGGGCAGATCGTTGGTCGGGCGGTCGAGGTAGAAATAGGCGCAGGCGCACCAGTCGTCTTCGCGTTCGAAGATGCCGCCTTTGCCCTCTTCGAGGGGCTGATGGTTGAGGTGGACAGCTTCGCCCCGCTCACGCATCTGGGCGGCCGTATCGTGGCCGGTCCAGCCGATCTGGTGGATGGTGGCGCGGAGGTCGTGGTGGAAGTAGATCGGGTCGGGGATGTGCAGGCGGTAGAAGCCGTACTGCATGCGCTCGCCGTCGGCCAGGTGGCAGCCCTGGTAAAGGTGGTCGTAGCGTCCCTGTCCCCAGCCGGTGCCGATGAGGTCTTCGGTGCCGGTGCCGCAGAGCGTGGGCAGGCGCGTGTCGCCGTCAAGAAAGACCTTCAGCTCGCCCTCGCCCCACCAGGTGTTGAAGTAGCGCTGCGTGTCGGCGATCGCGCCGTAGAAAGCGCCGAGGAAGCGGCCGCGGCCGGTGACTTTGGGCAGGACTTCGAAATCGCGCATGAGCTTTGTCGGATTCTCGCGCCGCCAGTGGGCGTGCAGGTAGAGCGCGTCCGGACCGTGCTCGTCGCCGAGGGTGTAGTCGACGTCGTAGAAGAACATCTTCAGTTCGGCGTCGGTTTCATTGGTGACGACGATCTTCATGCCGCTGCGAAACGGCATGGGCAGACAGGCGTTGAAGCTGCGTCCCTCGGGACTGGAGAAAAGTGCGGACTGGAAGCTGACCATGCGTCCAAGCGGCTGGCCGAAGAAGTCGCCCAGGGGCGCGCTGACCGCAGGGTCGGTCGCGCCGTCCCAGAAGATGTCCAGCCGCAGGCCGCGCAGCATCGCCGGCCGCCGGTCGTTGATGGTGATCCAGATGCGCCGCACCATGCCGGACGCGCCCTGCACCTGGGCGAGGGTGAGGCTGGCGCCGGCTTTGATGTTGACGCAAGGCCGGCCTTTGCGGCCGTCGTTGGCTTGACCACCTTCACCGGGTGCGCCGGTCGGATTCTCAGGGCTGGCCCAGCGTGTCTGGAGATGGGTGCGCAGGGTGTAAAGAGGTTCAGTGCCGGGAAGCATGATCGACTCCCATACACAAAGGCCTCGTCGCGCGGCCGGCATGCGCGCTACCGCGTGTCGAGCGGGAAGAGGAACAGGGCGATGTTGGCGGCCAGCCGATCGCCGATGCGGCGGTAGGCGTCATAGTGCTCGTCGACGCGGGCGAGAAACTGCTGCGACGTCTGCTCGCTGCGTTCAAAGAGGCTGTCACGGGCGACCATTTCCAGGTCGCCGCGCGTCCACTCGAAGTGATACTGGAAGCCGTAGGTGCGCAGGCCGACGCGGAAGGCCTGGGTGCGGCACGCGGCCGACCCGGACAGAGGCACACCGCCCTCGGGGAGCTTGCTCACCTCGCAGCCGTGGGCGTGGGCCTGCATGGTCTGCCAGGCGATCCCGTTGTGCAGCGTGTCGGTGGTGCCGGGGAAAGCGAGCTTGACCGTGTGCCAGCCCATTTCGGGCCTGCTCATGGCCCTGACTTCTCCGCCCAGGGCGTGGGCGATGAACTGGCAGCCCAGGCAGATGCCCAGGACGGGGACGCCGGCCTCGTGAGCCCGGCGGATGAGTTCTAATTCCCTGTCCATCCAGGGGTACTGGTCGGCCTGATCGACGTTCATCGTGCCGCCCATGCAGATCAGACCGTCCACGCCGTCGAGGCTTTCGGGCGGTGTCTGGCCGCGGTCGAGGCGGACAATGTGCAGGCGATGGCCGTGCTGCTGCAGGGTCGCGCCCAGAGCGGCGGGCGACTCGTGGGCTTCATGCTGAAAGACAAGCAGACTCATGGGGGACGTTCTCGGCGATCGGTTCGCGTGTGCGGATGGGTTTGTGTTCAGCCAGACGGCAAGAGTCTGGTCGGCGGCGCAGTTGATGTCAAGGGCGCGATTGGGCGCGAACCGCCCGGCCGGTCGATACAAACGCTATGAAGCATCCGACAACCGTCCTGCTCAACGGCGGCGGCGTCCGCAGCCTGGTGGCCCTGGCCCAGGCGCGGGCGGCCCAGGCGGGCGAAAGCATGGTTCTTCTCCATGTGCGCGACGGACTGGAGGCCTGCGAGGCGCGCCGACGGCATGTGATGGCGCAGGCCGAACACTTTCAGATCGGCCGTGTGCTGACCCTTGACAGTCCATGGCTGGCGTCGCGTCCCTGGGTCCGATCCGGGTCAGTGCAGGGACCGACAACCTCGCTGCGTCACGACGGGCGTGCGGGGTCCGGCGCCCATCCGCTGCGGCCAGCGCATCTGGCGATGACGGCCTTGACCGTCGCCGCCGAACTGAAGGCCGCTCGCGTGATCTGGCCGGTGCAGGCGCGCGACGGCGTCGCGGCCGCCACACGCCTGACCGAGCAGGTCCAACTGCTTATGCAGACCGCGCGACTGGAGGCGCCGCATGCTCCGCTGCTGACCATGCCGCTTCTGCAATACACGGACGCGCGGGTGGTGGGCCTCGGCGGGCAGCTTGGCGTGCCGTGGGCCCTGGCGTGGTCATGCCGGCGCTCTGAGCAGCGTCCCTGCGGCCGGTGTCCGTCCTGCCAGAGGCGAGCGGCGGCGTTTCGTGACGCCGCGGTGCATGACGCCGCCGCCCAGGGTGAACCCGTTGCCGCGACCCTGTAAATGGCGCGATGTGGACGCCCGATCACAGACTGACGCCCACGAGCGGCACGAGCTGCTGCTCGAGCTGGTGCATGGTGCATCGGGCCGTGAGGTTGACCGGCAGAGCCATGCCATGCTCATGATCGCTGGCGAGGATCATGACCGACTGGCCCTCCAGCCCATAGCCCATCTCGGCCGGCTGGTGGCCGGTCAGGAAAAGATCGACGCCCCAGGCTTCTTTGAGCATCTGCGCCTGCTCGTCGGTGTGGTGGCGCCCCCACACCATCATGTGGGCTGAACCGCCCCGTCTCAGATCCTGTTCCGTGGGCGTGCGGTCGATGACGGTCGGATCGAAACGCTTCATCTGGGACGGGGAAGGAAGACTGTGCGAGCAGAAGACCCCATTGGCGCAGCGCACCGCCAGCAGCAGCGACAGGATGTAGTCCTCGATCGCCTCGTGCACCATGTCGGCCGCGTCGCCGTAAAGATGCACAAGCCCGGCATCGAACGCCTCGACGACGTTGAGCGAGGTTTTCATGATTCCTTCGCCGAGCAGTTGGGCCAGTTCGTGGTTGGACTGAAGCAGATGGACCTGGGTGGGGTAGGCCGCCTTGACCGCGGCCACACGTGCGAGCGTGCGGACCGACAGGTCGCGTCCGCCGCTGAGGTCCGGGCCGTGAATCGCTTCGTGCAGGATCAGATGGTGGTCGGGATCGTCACGAAGGCCGGCCAACTGCACGATTCGCTGAAGGTTGGGCACGTGATCGTGCAGGTCACCGGTCATGACCAGCCGTCCGCGGGCCGGCAACTCGTCGGTCGCCCCCCGCCGCAAGCAGCAGTCCTGATTGGCCGCCGCCGCCTGCCGCAGGACACCGGCGACCTGGCCGGGGCTGTGCAGGTCCAGATCGGCCCAGGGTGGATCGGGCCACGGACCGGACGGCCGGCTTGAGGAGTCCCCCGCTTCAGGTTCAGACGGCGGCCGGTTCATGCAGGGCGTAGTATGACGATCAACAGGGGCTTTGCCACCTGCCGCGGTATGGGAGGCCGCCGCGGGCTTCCCGCCGTCATGGGTGCAATAAATCGCCTGCTTCCGCGTTGTCCTGATGCGAGTTCCCGCATGCGCGATCCGACGCCGGCCAGGCTGCAGCAGACCGTCCTGGCGGCCGCCAGGGGCGATGGCGACGCATGGGCCGACCTGGTGCGGGCCTGCAGTCCGCGCGTCTTCGCCCTGCTGTTGCGTCGCTGCCGTGACCGCGACCTGGCCGAGGAGTTGACGCAGGCGACCTTCGTGAAGGTGGTCGAGCGTCTGGATCGCTACGAGGAACAGGGGCAGTTCGGCGCCTGGTTGTTTCGCATCGCGCTCAACGCGCTGCACGACGAGATGCGTCGGCGCGGACGGCAGGCGACGGCCGCGGGCGGCGACCTCGACCATGCGCCGTGGGGTCATGGGCCCGTGGATCGTGAACGTCCGCCGCTGGAGCGACTGACGCATGAGGAGGCGTGTCGGCAGGTGCGTCTGGCTGTGGCGGCTCTGCCGCAGGCGGATCAGGAGGTGCTGCACTTGCGTTTCACCGCCGGCCTGAGTTTCGCGGAAATCGCCAGCACGCTGGACCAGCCGCTGGGCACCGTGCTGGCGCGAAGCCACCGGGCGGTGGACAAGCTTCGATCGCTTATGCGGGACGACGAGACCGATGGCGGAGTCACGAATGAGCCAGCCCGAGATCAGCCGACCCTGTGAATCAACCGTAGCCTCTCATAGACGGCTGCAGGACACTTTCCCGAGGCCATGAGACATGGAACCGCGCCACGCCGACAACGCGACACCCCGTTCGAACGCCATCCCCGGCGGCATCCATGCCGACGACGATGCGGCGATCGAAGCTCTGCTGGCCGATGCTCTGGGACCGACCGCGGAAACCGCCCCGCCGTCCGACCTGTCCAACCGGATTCTCGCGGCGACGCGCCCCGCGATCGTCAGCCGCCGCCGCACGATCCCGGGGCGGCTGGGTATACCCGCGAGCCGGCTGGCGTGGGCCGGCCTGGCGGCAGCGGCCGTGGTCTTGCTGACGATCGGGCTGACCTGGCGCGTCGGACTGGAACGGGCGGTCGCGCCGCCGGCATCGAGTATCGTGGCCATGCCCGCCGACGCCGCGACCGGCACATGGGCCGACCCCCTCGACCAGCGCCTGGCACGGATCGCCGAACAGGCCGGCGATGAGGTTCCCGGCCACGAGGCCATCGATGCGGAGCTCGCCATGCTGGCGTGGGACATCGAGAACGTCGACGAAAACGAAAGCTATGCGGCCGTCGCCTCGGCCATCAAGGAGTGGAGCGAGCAATGGGATTTCCTCGATGATGAGGCATGGGATACGTTTTGACCGACCGGGCCGGACCTCGCTGAACCATCGGCCGCCAGCCTTCCGCCGATCAAGGAGGCGATATTGTGAACGGGTATGACACACATTCTCAGCCGACCGATCGCCCCCGCCCTCAGGCCATGCACGGGCCGATACGGCGACTGCCCAGGCTGGCCGCGATCCTGCTTCTGGGCACCAGCCTGACGATGGGATGGACAGCGCCCACGCTTGCTGCCGATACGCCCGACGACGCGGACAAGCGTCCCCAGCACCGCCAGTGGGATGATCGCGCCGCACGCTGGTCCGAGCGAGGCCGCGGCGAGGCGAACACCGCCGGCGTCAATCCCGAACTGGCGCCCGATGACGTCGAAGCGACCGACTGGCCCGAGGGACAGCCCGGGCCGGGCGACCGCCCTGGGGCCGCTCGCTTTTCCTCCGAGCAGATCGAAGCCGCCCTCGACGTGCTCGACGAAGTGGATCCTGACGTGGCTCAGCGTATGCGGGAGTTCCGCGAGCAGCGTCCCATGATGGCGGCCGCACGCCTGCGGCCGCACCTGCCCGAGTTGATGAGGCTGGCCAACCTCAGGCAAACGGATCCGGAGCACTATGCCCTGCGCATCGCGGACATGCGCCTCGAACGCGAGACCCATGAACTGGCCCGCCGCTGCCACGAGGCCCAGCAGCGGCAGGATCCACAGGCCGACGCCATGCTCGAACAATTGAGGCAGACCGTCACGGCCCATTTCGATGTGCGTCAACAGCTTCGCGAGAAGCTGCTGGCTCGTCTTGAAGCCCGCATCCAGACGCTGCGTCAGCAGATCGGCGAACGCCAGGAAGCCCGGCAAAGTCTGATCGACAGCCGGCTTGAACAACTCACCGGTTCGACCGACGAACCCACATGGTGACCAGGGGTCAGCCGCTCACGGTGCGGCGAACCTGCTCGGCGGTCACCGGTTCGATGACGCCCTTCTCGGTGACGATCGCGGTGATGAGCGCAGCCGGGGTGACATCGAACGCCGGACTGTAGGTCTTGACGTCGACCGGGGCCGTGCGCGTGCCGAAACCCTGGGTGATTTCCTCAGCCGCACGCTGTTCAATGGGAATGCCCGATCCGTCCGCCAGTTGCAGGTCGAAGGTCGAAGTCGGCGCGGCCACGACAAAGGGCAACCCGTGATGCCTGGCCAGCACCGCGAGGTTGTAGGTGCCGATCTTGTTCGCCGCGTCGCCATTGGCGGCAATGCGGTCGGCCCCGGTGATGACGGCCTGTATGCGGCCGTCGCGCATGACATGGGCGGCCATGTCATCGCAGATCAAGGTGACATCGATACCCGCGGCCCCGAGTTCGTAGGCCGTCAGCCGCGCCCCCTGAAGCAGCGGCCGCGTCTCGTCGGCATAGACGCGCAGCGCCCGGCCTCGCTGAGCCGCCAGGTACATCGGCGCGGTGGCGGTACCGATGCCCCCCGTCGCCAAAGCGCCGGCGTTGCAGTGGGTCAGCAGGGTCAGCGGCCCGCCTGCCCCGCCGCCGACCTCTGGCAACAGGCGGTCGAAGAGCGCGAGGGCGTGCTCGCCGATCCGTCGGCACATGACCTGATCTTCGGCATGAATCGCGACGGCTTCGCTGAGCAGGGCTTGGGCCGTACACGGATGCACCCGCCGCATGCGATCCAGGGCCCAGAACAGGTTGACGGCCGTCGGCCGGCTGGTGGCCAGATGGTCGGCCGCATGGCGCAGCGCCGCGGCGGGATCCTTCTGCCCCTGGACCGCGATCACGCAGCCGTAGGCCGCGGCGATCCCGATCGCCGGCGCCCCGCGCACACTCAGACGCTTGATTGCCTCCCACACGTCCTGCACCGAGCGGCAATCCAGGTAGGCGGTCGCCAGGGGTAGCCGCGTCTGATCGAGCAGGCGTAGAAAGCCGTCGGTCGCACCGCCGATCCATTCGATGTTGCGCACGCCCAGCCAGTCCGCGGCTTCAAGTTTCGATTCTCGGGTGCTCATGGAGAGCCTTTCACGCGCCCATGGCGCCGTTTCGTGTCATGAGCAGTGCCAGCAGGACGTTGAGCAGGTTGAATCCGAAGTGTACGAGAACCGGCGGCAACAGGCTGCCGGTGCGTTCATAGAGCCAGCCCAGCACGACGCCCAGAACCACCAGGCCCGGCAGCGCGTGCCACGCCGCCGCCCCGGCATGGATGCCTCCGAAAAGCAGAGCGGCGCCGAGGATGGCCGGCCAGCGAGCCGTCTGACCCATGTGGCTAAGAAGCGCCGATTGCACCAGGCCGCGGTAGATGACTTCTTCCAGCAGCGGGGCGCCGACCAGCGCGGACGCCAGAATCAGGAACGCCGCGAGCCGGGAATGCGTGTCGACCAGCACGGTCAACAGATCATGGCCCAGCGCCGGCATGCTCCATCCGAAGAGCTCGGCCACGAGCATCACCACAGCCGTGACACCTTGAACCAGGATCACCCCGATCAAAAGCCCCCACCCCGCAAGGCGCAGATCGCGGCGCGGCCGATGGCAGGCAAGACCCAGTCGCGTCAGGCCCTCGGGCGCCGTCGAAGCGCGGAACAACACGTAAAGGACCACAGGCAACTGGGTCATGAACTGATACAGAAGGACGTACATGGCACGCCGGCCAGCGGCGCTTTCCGAGGGGTCGCCCAGACCGACGGCCTGACCCACCACCGGCGCCGCCAGCCCCAACCCTACGAGCAGAAGCAGGACGACGGCCAGATCGGCAAGTACAAGCGGCGTGTCGCGCGACGGTGCGTTGCGAAATGCCTTCTGCGAAAAACAGCCCCGTCGCGCCAGCAACGCGATCACCACCAGCGCCAGGACGGGGGTGGTGAAGACGAACAATTCGAGTCTGTCTGGTCCGCTGGACATCGCGGCGACAGTGTAGCCGCGATCGGCGCGGCCGGATGCCGCATCCACGCTGGACCAGGCCGTTTCTCACGAAATTTGTCCAGGATGACTTTGCAGTGGGCGTCGGCGTGCTTAAGCTTATAGATTCGCCTCGTGCTCAGAGGCCGGAGTGACCTATGCCGTTCGCCGACGCCTGGGCGCCGTACTTTCAAGCCGCGATCCGCATGCGCGGGCGCGCGTACTTCGATGAGGGACGGGTCCGTCAGATCGCGCCGCAGCCCGGTGAGCTGGCCCGGGCTCTTGTCCGCGGATCTGAGGAATACGTCGTTTCACTGCGACGCGACCACGGCCGCGTCTCGGTGGCGTGTACGTGTGCGCACTTTGACGAAGGCCATTACTGCAAACACATATGGGCGGCTCTGCTCGATGTGGACGAGCACGGACCGCTGACCGGTGGGCCCGCCCCGACGCCGGTGAAGGCGGACGGCCGGCCCCGCCTGCCTGCCGCCCGGCGGCGGCAGGGTTCGACGTCCCGCGACGAACAGAGCGCCTGGAGCGATAAGCTCAGCCTGCTGCGGGCGCCGCTCGCTTCGCTGGCCGACAACGCGCCGGTCCTGCCGAACCCCGTATCCGTTCGTTACGTCATCGACCAGGGATTGTCCACTCATCACAATGGCCTGGTGGTGGTTCTGCATCAGCGCGGCGCCCTGGAGAGCGACAGCCGTCGGGCCCGGCTGCTGCGCATGGATGAGATCCGGGCGGTCGATCTGGCCGACCCGATCGACCGCGAGTTGTGCGCCCTGATCACCGGCGGCGCCCGGGTCAGCGATGACGACATGGACGTTCGCGGACGCGGCGCCCAGCACCACGCGATTTTCAGACTGCCCGCTGGGGCCCAGCGGCGCCTGTTGCGACAGATGATCGCGACCCAGCGATGCTTCCTGCGCCGCGATGGGCGCGATGCGACGCCGATGCGCTGGGACGACGGCCCGCCGTGGCGGCTACGCCTCGTGGGTGAACTGACCGACACGGCACTCGAGTTATCTCTGGAGTTGTGGCGTTCGACGTCAACCGCAGGCACGGACCCAGGCGAGCTGGTGCATGCACCGCGGTCCATGTCGCTGCTGGAGCCCACGCTGATCCTCGGCGGCGAAGACGGCCTGTTGATACGCGGGCAGGAAGCGGCGGCTTTCGACGATGGCGGAGCCCAGCGCTGGGTAACCCACTTCCGTGACGATCGCCGCAGCGACAGCGGCTGCGACCTGAGCGTCCCGTTGTCGGATGTGGAGGCGTTCCTTGACCGACTCTACATGCTGCCCAACCTGCCGACGCTGCTGCTGCCGCCGGCCATCGCGCGCACACCGCGTCGGTTGAAGCCCGCGGCCCACATCGAGTTTGCGGGTGTCGGCCAGCACCACCGCGAGGGCAACGGACGGCACACGCTGACGGCCCGGGTGTTCTTCGCCTATGGCCAGCAGCGGATCCGCCCCGGCACACCGGGCGACTTCATTCTGGTCGAACACGAAGTGACAGTGGCCAGCGAGGCCGCATCAAGCGGCGCGGCGGCTGCGGCCGATACCGATCCGACGGACGCCGTCCCGATCGATGCCGACGGCGACCGCGGCCGCACCTTGATTCAGCGGGACCACAACTTCGAACGCCAGGCCCTGGGGCAGCTTGGCCAACTGGGCCTGCGCCCATCCAGCACCGATACCCAGATCCTGAGCGTTCCCGGACGCAGTCTGGCTGAGATTCTCGACGTGTTGCTGCACAGCGGCTGGTCCGTCTCCGCCGATGAACAGTCGATCCGACAAGCGCGAGCGCCGAAGTTATCCGTGGCCAGCGGCATCGACTGGCTGGAGTTGCGGGGGCAGGTGCACTTCGACACCGCCGAGGGAGGCCAGGTGATCGACCTGGCCCGCATCGTCTCGGCCGCTCGAAGCGGCAAGGGTTTCCTCGCGCTCGAGGACGGCTCGCTGGCGGCGATACCGACGCAGTGGCTCAACGAACACGCCCTGCTCACCAGCCTGGGGCAGGTCGTGGGTGATCACCTGCGGTTTTCGACCAGCCAGGCGGCACTGCTCGACGCTCTGCTGGCGGGCCAGGAGACGGTCGACTTTGACGAGCGTTTCCGCGAGATGCGGGCCCGCCTGAGCGGTTTCGATCGCGTCGAGCCCCTCGACGCCGCCGCCACTTTCCACGGCAAGCTGCGCACCTACCAGCGCGAGGGCGTGGGCTGGCTCAAGTTCCTCAGATGGTTCGGCCTGGGCGGCATCCTCGCCGACGACATGGGCCTGGGCAAGACGATCCAGGTATTGGCGATGCTCGACGCCCGTTACGGCCAGACCGGCATGGATGAACCGGGCTTCGGCGACAACGGCCACGGAGACGGCGGATCGGCGCATCGGCCTTCGCTGGTGGTCGCGCCGCGATCGGTGATCTTCAACTGGGTGGACGAGGCTCGCCGCTTCACGCCCCACCTCCGGGTGGCGGCCTACGCCGGCGCCGAGCGCGAGGCCATGCGCGAGGCGTTCGACAAACTGGACCTGGTTGTGACGTCCTATGGCTTGTTGCGGCGGGACGTGCTGGAACTGCGGCATTGCCCGTTCGACTACGTGATCCTCGACGAGGCCCAGGCGATCAAGAACCCCAAAAGCCAGAGCGCCAAGGCCGGGCGTCTGCTCGATGCCCGCCACCGCCTGGCGCTTACCGGCACACCCGTGGAGAACCACCTGGGCGATCTCTGGTCAATTTTTGAGTTCCTGAACCCCGGGATGCTGGGACAAGCTTTGGCCTTCTCCTCGCTGGTACGGACGGCCTCGACCGATCGCAGCAACCTCGACCTGGCCCGCCAGGCCGGCCGAGCCCTGCGGCCGTTCATCCTGCGCCGCACCAAGAAGCAGGTGCTGGCCGAACTGCCCGACAAGATCGAGCAGACGATCGTCTGCCAGATGGATGAGCCACAGCGGGCCGTCTACAACCAACTGCGCGACCACTATCGCCGCCTGCTGCTCAAAGGCGACACGGACAAGACGGCGACAGCCACATCGACGCCGGGCTTTGGTGGTTCGACAATGCTGGTGTTGGAAGCGCTTTTGCGCCTGCGGCAGGCGGCCTGCCATCCGGCCCTGATCGATGACAGCCGCGAGGATCTGCCCAGCGCCAAACTGGACGTACTCGTCGATCAGCTCGTCGAGCTCATCGACGAACAGCACAAGGCCCTGGTGTTCAGCCAGTTCACGTCACTGCTGACGCTGGTGCGCAAGCGGCTGGACGCAGCCGGCATCACGTATGAGTATCTCGACGGCCGCACACGCGACCGCGAGCAGCGGATCGCCCACTTCCAGCAGGACGAGGCGTGCCCGGTCTTCCTCATCAGCCTCAAAGCCGGCGGCCTGGGCCTGAACCTGACCGCGGCGGATTATGTCTTCCTGCTCGACCCGTGGTGGAACCCTGCGGTCGAACAGCAGGCCATCGACCGGGCCCACCGCATCGGGCAGACGCGGCACGTTTTCGCCTATCGGTTGATCTGCGAAGACACCGTCGAACAGCGCATCGCCGAGTTGCAGCAGCACAAGAAGGAACTGGCCGACGCCGTGATCGCCGACCGCGACAACATCCTGCGTCACCTGACGCGCGAAGATCTGGAAACGTTGCTCAGTTAGCCGGCCCCGCGCTCGACGGGCACGAACTGCTCGATCGACAAACCGAAACCCGCCAGGGCGTTGGGGGTGAACGGGTGGTCGGTGATCAGCCGCAGGCGGCGCAGTCCCAGGTCGCAGAGAATCTGCGACCCGATGCCGTAGTCGCGCTTGTCGACCGGCGGCTGCACGCCCGGCGTGGTGTGTCCGCCGCCGATGGTCGGCCGATCCGGCTGGATCAGAATCGGGTCGTCGGCCGCAACCGACTGAACCGTCTGTAGACGGCGCAGGAGGCCTTCGCCCATCTGGGCATGGCGCAAGTAGACGATCGCGCCGCGGCCGGCTCGCTGAATCATACGCATGGACGCGCGGAGCGTGCGGCCTGAAGGTTGCGAGACATCGTCGAACACGTCGCCGAGCAGATTGTGGCTGTGCATGCGCACGAGCACCGGCTCGTCAATCGGGATGACATCACCTTGCGGGCCCGGCCGGCCGACATCGCCGACCGTCAGGGCCACATGAGGCAAGGGATCGACGTCGCTCTCGTACGCCACAAGCTCGAAGCGACCGAACTCGTTTTCAAACGGCACCTGATCCACGCGGCGAATCAGCTTCTCGCGATGCAGCCGGTGACTGATGATGTCGGCCACCGAACACATCTTCAGATGATGCCGCGTGCAGAAGCCGTGCAGATCGTCGCGCCGCGCCATGGTTCCATCGGGGTTCATGATCTCGATGATGACGGCCCCGTGTTTGAGGCCGGCCAGCCGGCACAGATCGACAGACCCTTCGGTCTGACCAGCCCGTCGCAGCACGCCGCCGGGCCGGGCGCGCAGCGGCTGCATGTGCCCGGGCCGATCGAGGTCTGCCGGCCGGGTCGCGTCATCAACCAGCAGGCGAATCGTCTTCGAGCGGTCGGCAGCCGAGACGCCTGTCGTGAGCCCGAAGCGGGCGTGGGCGTCGACGGTCACCGTGTAAGCCGTGCCGCGCTGCGATGTGTTCACGCGGCTCTGCGGTTCGAGATCAAGACGCTGGCACAGTTCGGGCGACAGGGCCACGCACATCATGCCCCGGCCTTCGCGCAGCATGAAATTGACCACTTCGGGCATGGCGAACTGGGCCGGGCAGACGAGATCGCCCTCGTTCTCGCGATCTTCGTCGTCGACGAGCACGATCATGCGGCCGGCACGCAGATCGTCGAGGATGTCGGTGATCGGATGCATGGGCGGTATTGTTGGTCGGCGCGGCCGCCTTGTCGAACGTGGTGCATCCCCACCGCTTAAGTCGCCGGTAGCCGCAGCAGGCGATCAAGCCACGCCCGCTCCTGATCGTCAAGCGGACCTCGCACCACCGACGCCATGTTCGCGTCGATCCACGGAAGCGTCCGCATGCAGACGATCAACTGGTCCACCGCCGGATGAAACAGCGCGTCACGCAGCAGCATATCTGCCACGCGGCGCACGCGTTGGGCGTCGGTCAGCGCCGGATCAAGCGACGCGGCTCGCTGGGCTAGTTCATTCAATCGCCAGCCACGCACAAATGGCGAACACGCGCACGTTCGCCAGCCGAGCGCACGGGCGGCTTCGAAAACCGGATCGGCCCAACGCGTGTCCACGTTGCGAGGATGGACCATGAAGCCGAAGGGATTGTCGTTCGCGTACACGTCCAGGGCATCGCGCCCGGGCACCCAGGTCCCCAACTCGCCGACGCAGCCGTCGGCCTGCCACTGGCGGGCCAGATCGAGCTGCCGCGCGTCCTCGCGGGCGTCACCGACCGCATGCACCACGAGGGCGTCGATACGATCGACACGCAGTTCATCGAGCATACGCGGAAGGTGCTGCGGCTGGTAGGCGGCCGGTCCACCCACCTGGTCCTCGGGGCCGAAGGGTTGAAAGAAGTTCCACGCGATGATCCGCGCCTGGTCACGCCGCCCCAGTTGTGTCAGGACCCGCCCCAGGGCGACACGCTCCGGCTGGTAGGTCGTATCGAACCAGCGTATCCCGCGATCCAGGCAGGTCGCGACGATTCGCGCCTGCATGTCGCCGTCGGCGGCGGGGTCACTGCCCAACTGGGTGATGAAGGAATGCCCGCCCAGGATCAGCGGCACGACAGGTGGTGTGGATTCGGTGTTGCCGTTCCCTGGCGGTTGGCGTTGAGCGACCATCGACAAAGTCCTCGGCCCATCACGTCCTCAGTGGATCGCGTCGCTGACATCCGGCGTCAGGCGCATCAGCGTGCGTGGCGTGAACGGCATGTCACGGATCAGGTCGCGCACGTCGGCGGCTGTGACGGCCATGAGCTTTTCAATCTCGTCTTCCAACGGCAGGTAGGCGCGGTGGTAAAGCCAGTTGCCGCCGAGGCCGCGCATGCGCCCGAGCGGCGTTTCGCCCGAGACGGTCATCTGCGTGGCGATCTTGTTGCGGGCACGTTCGATTTCGTCGTCGCGAATATCGGCCCCATAGCCGTCGAGCGTGGCGAGCAACGTCCGCTCCACCTCGCCAGCTCGCTCCACGGCACAACTGGCAAACGCCACGAACGCGCCCGCGCCATCGAGCGGGTAGTGAGAAAGATCCGCCTCATCGGCAAGACCGGGATCCACCAGGGCCCAGTAGAGCCGTGACCCGTCGCTATCGCCCAGCACGTCCGAGAGCACCCGCGCGGCATAGCGGCGCGAGTCCTGCGCCGCGGGAGCTGGACACATCACCGCCAGATAATGCCGCCCCACGCGCTTATCACGGACCCACTTGTCCGCAGCGGTGGCCGAAGGCGCAGCCGTATCGCGGTCCACACCCGTCGGCCTCCAAGCCTGCGTGATCGACCGCAACTGCTCGCGGACCGCCCGCACGTCAATCCTGCCTGCGGCGGCGAAGACCATGTTGTCGGGACTGTAGCGGGCGTTGAAGTAGCCGCGCATCCGCTCGACGGGCAGATCGCCGACCGTCTGCCTGGTGCCCAGAACCCGGAAGCCCAGCGTGTGGCCGCCAAAGTAGGTTTCGAGCAGCGCGTCCTGGAGCCGCCACTGCGGGCGGTCGTCATACATGCCGATTTCCTCGATGATGACGTTTTTCTCCATGTTGAAGTCTTCCTCGCGCAGGGCCGGCCGCATCATGTCGCCCAGCAGGTCGACCACGCGGTTCTGAAACTCGGGCAGCACCTGCGCGTAGTAGACGGTCATTTCCTGGCTGGTGAAGGCGTTGTAGTTGGCGCCCAGCTCGTCAAACTCGCGGTTGATGTCATCGGCCGAGCGGCGATCCGTGCCCTTGAACATCATGTGCTCAAGGAAGTGGCTCACGCCCATGATGGGCGCCTGCTCATCACGCGAACCGGTGCGCACGAAGAAACCATACGCCGCCGTGTGGGCCTGCGCGTTGTACTCGGTCAGAATGGTCAGCCCGTTGTCGAGCGTCTGGTGGTCAAAGGTCAGGGCCACGAACGGACCTCCGTCAGGGATTGGCCACGCCGCTGGTTCGCACCGCACAAAGAAGAACAGGGCCGAGCGGCGAGGCTCGACCCTGTGAGATCACCGCAAGCGGGCCGTGGTCAGGCGATCACATCGTTCAGGGCCGCCTCGAACTGCTTCTTCGGCGTCACACCGACGAACTTCTGCGCCACCTGGCCGTCCTTGAAAAGCATGACGGTGGGGATGGCGTTGATCTGATAGTTTGTGGCTGTCTCACGGTTGGCGTCCGTGTCGACCTTGCCCACCTTGACCTTGCCCGCAAACTGCTCGGCCAATTCGTCGATGGTCGGGGCGAGCATGCGGCAGGGCATGCACCACTCGGCCCAGAAATCGACCAGGACGGGTTTGTCGCTTTTGACCACCTCGGCCTCGAAGTTGTCGTCGGTCAGTTCCAGGACGCCTTTGCCGGCCATAGTCGCACTCTCCTTGGGTCTTTGTGCGTCCGCATACGCGGGTTGACGCGATTCTAGGCCCGGTCGCGAGGCCCATCAACTGCGCGCTCGCCAGGTCACCTGATAATCTGAAGCAGCCGCAGGTTATTCGCGCCGCCGGCAGGCCAAGTGTCGCCAGCCCAGGTGCGACCCCGAGCTTCGTATCCTCGCCGCCGAGAAAGGTTATGAGCCAGTCCGCCCGTCCGCACATTCTGATCTTCAATCCCGATCAGTGGCGCGGCGATGTCATGGGGCACCTGGGTAATGCCGCGGCCATCACGCCCCACCTCGATGCACTGGCCGCAAGCGACGCCGTGAGCTTCCGCCACGCCTACTGCCAGAACCCGGTGAGCACACCCAGCCGCTGTTCGTTCATGACCGGCTGGTACCCGCATGTGCGCGGACACCGCTCGCTGCTGCACATGCTCCAACCCGATGAGCCGTGCCTGCTGAAGATCCTTAAGGATCACGGTTACTACGTCTGGTGGGGCGGCAAGAATGATCTGGTGCCCGGGCAGAATGGCTTCCACGCCTACTGCGACGTGAAGTTCCGCGACACGCCCGAAGATCACGCCCGCTGGGGCTACACGCGTCGGCGTTATCCGTGGATCGACCCCAAGGCGCGCGGCAGGCTCGGCGACGACACCTTCTACTGCTTCATGGCCACCGAGACCGGCGTGCTCGACAAGCAGGGCGAGGACATCTACCTCACCGGCGATTGGTGTTACACGCTCGCGGCTGAGGAACTCATTGACCGCTGGGGACGCGGGGCGGATGATCACAGCGGTCGGCCGCTGTGCCTCTATATGCCGCTGATCTACCCGCACGTGCCCTTCGGCGTGGAGGAACCGTACTACAGCCGGGTCGACCCGGTGAAACTACCGCCGCGCATTGCCGCGCCGCAAGACTGGCGCGGCAAACCGTCCATACTCCGCGAGATTCACAAGCGGCTGAATATGCAGGGCTGGACCGAGGACCGCTGGACCACGCTGCGGCGAACGTACTATGGCATGTGCACGCGGGTGGACGATCAGTTCGGGCGCATCGTCGCGGCGCTCCGGCGCGCGGGGATGTACGACAATACGGCCATTTTCTTCTTCTCCGACCACGGCGAATATGCTGGCGACTATGGCCTGGTGGAAAAGAACCAGAACACGTTCGAGGACTGCCTCACGCGCGTGCCGCTGCTGGTTAAGCCGCCGAAGGGTGTGGACTGCACGCCTGGCGTGCGCGACACGCTGACAGAGCTGATCGACGTGCCGGCGACGATCTACGAGTTGGCCGGAATCGACCCCGGTTACGACCACTTCGGCCGGTCTTTGCTACCGGTACTTGCCGATCCCCAGTACGAACAGCGTGACGCGGTCTTCTGCGAGGGCGGGCGGCTCATCGGCGAAAAGCACTGCCGCGACTACCACCGCGACGAGCAGATGTCGCCGCAACATCCCTACTGGCCGCGGGAGTATGCCCAGGATCAGGAATTGCCGCAGGTCGGGAAAGCCACCATGTGCCGCACCCGTGAATTCAAGTACGTACGGCGGCTCATGGAGCCGGACGAACTTTACGACTTGCGCAAGGATCCGGCCGAGCTGCACAATCTGATTGACGAACCGGCCTGCGCCCCCGTCGTGCAACGCCTGCAGGACCGGTTGCTGACGTTCTATCAGGGCACGTGCGACGTGGTGCCCCGCGGTATGGATCAGCGATAGGCAAGCGGCGCCCCGGCGAGGAAAGGATGAGGCATGGCGCGTTTCAGTCTGGCTGGCTCGTGGCGGAGGTCGGTCGCAGGTGTACCGATTGACCGGATCGCGGTACCCGGCTCCTATCCGCCTATGGGGCAATGCACACTGGATTTCAATTTCGAACGTCCGTGGCCGGCCGCGGATGAACAGCGCGTGTTTCTCGTAACTGAAGGCGTACTCGCGACCGCGGAATTCACGACCAACGGCCAGCACATCGGCGCCGCCGGGCCGTGGGCCCGCTACCGGTTCGAGCTGCCGCGTGGTCTTCTGGGCCAGCGCAACGTCATCGCGGCGCAGGTGCGTGACACGTCCGAGGGGTTTGGCCCACCGCCCGGACGCCGCTTTGACGCGGGCCTGGTGCGCACCATCTGGTTGGAGAACCGGCCGGCCGCCTTCATCGACGACGTGCATTTCCGGACTGAACTTAACGACGACTGCACCGCGGCCGCGTGCACCGTCGCCGTTACGTTCGATGGCCTGGTGCGGCAGGCGGCTGAGGTTGTGCTGACGGATGCGGCCAACGGCCAGGTCGCGGCCCGCAGCCGCGCCACCATCGACGCGCCGGCGCAGTTCACCGTACCATCGCCGCGTCTCTGGTCGCCGCAGTCGCCGGCCTTGTACCGTCTGACGGTGACGTTGCCAGGATCCTCGGACGAGCCCTGGAGCGAACAGGTGGGCTTCCGCCGTTTCGCCGTCGATGGTCGGGGGTTTCGCCTCAACAACCAGCCGCTGGTGCTCAAAGGCGTGTGCCGTCACGAGTTCACCAGCGCCAGCGGATACAGCCCCTCGCTCGACGAAGTGCGGCGTGAGCTGGCGGCCATCCGGCATGCGGGGTTCAACTATGTGCGGCTTGTGCATTCACCGCACGGGCCGGAGGTCTGCCGCATCGCTGCGGAGCTGGGCTTGCTGGTCAGCCAGGAGCCGGGCACCTGCTTCTACGATCTGTCGGATCCCGCGATTTACGGGCCGGCGTATGAATGCCTGATCCGCACCGTGCAGCGCGACCGCAATGTGCCGTCAATCTTCGCGTGGCTGATCTACAACGAGTGCGATCCCAACACGGATTACGCCGTGCGGGCTGCCGGCGAAGTGCGGGCCCTCGATCCCGGCGCGCTGCTGAGCTTCGCCGACTGCTCGGGCAAGCATGACCAGATCAAAGCGATGGTCGCGGCCGCCGACCTGAGCTACTACGGCATCAACGTCTACGACCCCTGGCCCAAAGCGTATCTGGACCGGATGGCGGTCTTCACCGATCGGCCGCTGGTCTTCACCGAATGGGGCGGGCTCCTGGCGATCGGCAATCCTCGCATCGCGAGCACGCTTTGTGAGACCTTCACGCGGCACGTGCAGCCCCACGCCGAGCCGCGCATGGCCGGATGCAGCTTCTGGGTGTGGGCGGATTACGAGGAGAAGTCGCGCCCGGGACCGGCGGCGATCGATGGCTGGACGGTCGAAGGTCTGCTCGACGGTCGCGGCCGCCCGCGGCAGGAGCTGCGCATCCTGTCGCGCATGTGCCTGGAGATGGACCAACCGCCGATCGTCCGCACCGCTGCGATCGAGGTGCTCGCGCAGCGCCCGCAGCGCGAGGGTGATTGGCGGCCGCTGTCGCTTGCCGATATTCCTGGAGATCAGCAGGCGATGCAACGCACGATCGACGAGCGCCGTGCTGCGCAGGGCGGCGCTGCGCCGCGTCTGGGCCGGCTGATGGTGGACGGCCTGGAGTTCCACTGCGGCGACGGGCATCCGCTGCTTCTGGGTCCATCGCGGCCGCGAATCACCATTCCGGTCGATCGCACGGTCAGCGCCCTTGCCGTGCTCGGCCACGTGGCGATGGCGGGTGGCTATCCGTCATCGAGCGTGCAGACGGTGTGGAGCCGCGATGCCGAACCGCCGCGGAAGCTCGGCGACCCGGCCTCGCAGTACGCGCTGGAGTTCGAGGATTGCATGGAAACGATTGCGCTGCGGCACGGTCTGGAGGTGCTGCGGGCCAACGACATCTGCCGCTGGTGGCGCACGGCGCCGCGCGGGCCGTTCACACGGCCGGTGGTGCGCGCCGTGGTGCATCCGTCGTTCGAAATTCTGCGCGTGGACCTGTGGGAGAGGCAGTGGGAACAGCCGCGGCGGCTCAAGGCTCTGCACTGGACGCTGCTGGACGGCGAATCGGCGCAGGCGATGTACGGTCTGAGTGTTCGCCTGGCCGAAAAGCGGTCGCGATAGACTTCATTCAGGCGGCGAAGCCTTCGGGCTGATCGAGGCCGAACTGACGAATTTTCTTGTAGAGCGTGGTGCGGTTGATATCGAGCTGGCGGGCGGTTTCCTGCCGGTTCCAGGCGTTGGCCTCGAGGGCGGCGAGGATGATCTGCTTCTCAGGCTCGATGAGAGCGTCCGCCAGCGGCGTGGGTTTCCACCCATCGGCCAGAGCGGGCGTGTAAAGGTTGCCCCCACCCCCGGCGCGTTTTCCGGCCGAGCCGCCCGCGGCCCGCGCCGGCGCGTCGTCGAGCACGGTGTCCGGCAAGTCGTCGACGTCGATCACCGGCCGACGGGCGAGCACGACGGCTCGCTCGATGGCGTTCTCCAGTTCGCGGACATTGCCCGGCCAGTCGTGACGTCGCAGGGCTTCCATAGCCGCGTCGGTCAGGCCGGTCACGGCCTTCCGCGCCTCGGATGCATACTTTTCCAGGAAGTGGCGGACCAACAGCGGAATGTCGGAGATGCGCTGGCGCAGGGCGGGCATCTGGATGTTGACGACGTTGATGCGGTAGTAGAGATCTTCACGGAAGCCGCCAGCCTCAACGAGTTGGCGCAATGACTGATTGGTGGCGAGGACGAAACGCACGTCCACCTCCACGGTCTGCGTCGAACCCAGCGGCTCGAAACACTTTTCCTGCAGGACGCGCAGCAGTTTTAACTGCAGGGCCGGCGTGGCGCTGTTGATCTCGTCGATGAAGAGCGTGCCGCCGTTGGCGGCGAGGATCTTGCCGGGCTTGTCGGCATCGGCGCCGGTGAACGCGCCCTTCACGTGGCCAAACAACTCGCTTTCCAGCAGTGTTTCGGGGATCGCGCCGCAGGCGAAGGTGATCATTGGCCCGGCATGGCGTGAGCTGCGGGCATGAATGGCCTTGGCGACCATGCTTTTGCCGGTGCCGCTCTCGCCTTCGATGAGCACCGTCGTGCGACTGGCGGCGACGGCCTCGACCAGGTTGTAGACCTTCTGCATCCAGTGGTCGCCGCCGATGATGTTGGACAGGGCGAAACGTTCGCTGAGCTGGCTCTTGAGGGCGTGGTTCTCGTCCACCAGGGTGTGCTGGCGCGAGGCACGCTCGACGGCCAGCTTCAGCTCTTCGTCGACGATCGGCTTGGTCAGATAGTCCACCGCGCCCAGGCGGACGGCCTCGACGGCCGATTCGATCTTGCCGTAGCCGGTGATGACGATCGCAGCCACCGATTCGTGGTTCTTGCGCAGGGCTTTAAGGAACGCCATACCGTCGCAGCGCGGCATATTGACGTCGGTGATGACCACGCCGAAGCGGCCGGCGACGCGATGGCCGTTGCCAGCCCTCTGATTGACTTGCGCCCCGCCGGTGGGATCAGCCGCCGCGGCCGCGAGCATCGCCAGCGCCTCCTGGCCATCGCAGGCGGTGGCCGCGCCGTAACCTTCACGACGCAGAAACTCCGCAAGGCTTTCGGCCACAATCGGATCATCATCCACAACCAGGACGCGCGTCTGGACAGCCATCTCAGGCGCTCCTCCGCAAAGCATCGGCGGGACAGCGCAGCGTCAGCATCGCCCCGTGCGGCTGGCGGTTGGCCAGCGAGAGATTGCCGCCGAGGCTTGTCGCGATCTCATGGCACAGTTGCAGCCCAAGGCCGTGACCGTCGGGCTTGGTCGTCCTGCCGGGCCGCACCTGCCCCTCGGCGTCGACCAGCGCAGGATCGATGCCCGGGCCGTCATCGCTGACGGTAAGTTCGAACTTTCCGTCGACAAGCACCGCGGCGACGTCGATCCGCGAACCGCGATGAGGATCGTCGGGCCGCTGACCGTCAATGGCTTCGATGGCGTTGCGCACGGCATTGGCGAGAACGGCGTAGAGCGGCCCCGCAAGCAGTGAGGCGGCGTCGGGGTCGAGATCGACATGCATCCGCACGCCACGTTTGTCGGCGGCGGGTGTGAGCAGGCGGACAGCATGGCCTGCGGCATCGGCGAGCGTTCGATTGTCGTGCTCCAGCGGGCGTCCCTCGTGCAGGCTGTCCATCCATCGCCGCAGCAGGTCGGCCATGCGGTTCATCGCGTCGTTGGCGGCTTCAAGACGCTGCAGGGCGTCGGCCTCAGCGTGGGCGGCCTGTGCGTCCACCATCTGGTCGCGCAGGCACGACAGGGCCAGGTCGACATTGCGTCGACCGCCGTCGATCAGGCTCGCCAGTTCATGGGCTATTTTGGCCGCATTCATGCTCAGCCCCGTCGCGTCAGGTGCGTCGGTCCCCGGTCAAGGTCCGACGTGGTGTGAAGGCAACATCCCAACATCAGAATCGACACGGGGCCGTCGCCGGTTAACCACGGCGGCCCGCGCGCGCAATGCGGGGTTGGGTTTGAACGGTCTGGGCGCGTTGTCCGGGAGCATCATGGCGGGGCAACCAGGACGTGACGTGGCGTGGAGACCACAATCAGGCGGCCGCGTCATTGGCGGTCGCCCCCTCGTCAGGCTGCGCCCCTGCCGAGTGGGCCAGGCGTTGGGCGCTCACCGCAGCCGCCTGAGTCCGCGAGGACGCCTGCCCGACCTGCGGCCAGTCGGTCCATCGCGACCGCTCCCAGAAGGGGCGTGCGTCGGCGGCCGGAGGTAGTTGCACCTGGCACTTGCGGATGTGCTGGCCAGCGGCCTTGCGCAGCGCCCGATCGATAAGTTCGAGCACCAGCGGCGAGTCGGGCCCGATGTCGGTGCCGATGACCAGGCGTAGCGTCAGATCTGCCCGGGAATGGGTATCGTCCACCAGCACAGCGGCGACGACGACGGCTTCGTCCAAGGCCACGAGGCTCAGCCCGGGATAACAGCGGACCAACCGTGCGAGGTTCGCCTCGGTCAGGTCACCCCGCCCGTCGCTGGCGCCCTGCATCCACAGCTCAAGCAAGGCCTCAAAATCAGCCGTCTTCAGTTCCCGGATTTCCACGGCCATAAGCTGGGCGCCGACCGCCCCACCGCACGCGGGACGAACCGGGCTTCTCCTCTCAACGCGCCTATCGACCCGCTTTGAATGACGGTGAAGCCTGCCGTCCGGCAGACGCGGCGGAGATGGTCCCGGTCAACCGTCTGTGCCGCTCAGGCAATCCGGACGTATCAGGCCAGCTCCATCGCCTGGGCGTCGCGGTCCGATAACCAGTCGCCGCTGGAGCGCTGGCGAACCGTGCCGTCGCGTTTCCACGACCGTTCGCAGCGTGGCTGGTCGCGCAGATCCACCACGCGCGGGGCGGCCGGATCGACATCCGCGACCCCGGCTGCCGCGGCGAACCGGCTGATGCCGCACAGGTCTGCCAGGTCCACGGGGGCGAACACCTTCAGCAGTCCTTCGGCGTCGGCGATCTCCAGACCCACGTCCAGCGGATTGTCGATGCCGCGCTGGGCCCGGGCGTCTTCGATGGCCTTGAGCCAGCCATCGCGTGCGGCCATGACGGCCGACCATTGTGCGTGCACCGCGACGTCGGCAGGCTGCGGGAACTCGGCCAGGTGCACGCTGGGCTGCGGCGGCGTGCGGCCTTCCGCGGTATGCAGGGCCGCCCACGCCTCGTCGGCGGTGTGCGGCAGCAGCGGCGCCAGCAGGCGCACCAGAGCGTCTGCGATGTCAAACAGGGTCGCCTGCGTCCGACGGCGGCGCGCACTATCCGCCTTGTCGCAGTAGAGCCGGTCCTTGGCGGCCGCGAGGTACACGGCCGACATCGCGTCGTTGCAGAAGTGATACAGCGCCGCCTGGGCGTCGCGGAAGATGAGGTTGTCGTAGGCGGCGGTAACGCGGCGGATCAGCAGGTGCAATTCGCCCAGGGCCCAGGCGTCGATGGATGCCGAATCAGCCTCTGTGAATGCGTAACGGTCGCGGGCGGGGTCGAAGTCGTAGAGGTTGCTCAGCAGGAAGCGCAGCGTGTTGCGGACCTTGCGGTACTGCTCGCCGGCGACTTTGAAATAGTCCAGGTCGACCTTGATGTCGTTGTCCGCGTTCAGCGACGCGGTCCACCAGCGGCAGACGTCGGCCCCGAAATCCTTGAGCAGTTCCTCGACCTCCAGGGCGTTGCCCAGCGACTTGCTCATCTTGCCGCCGTGCTTGTCGACCATGAACCCGTGCGTGAGCACCGTCGAGAACGGCGGCTTGCCGGTGACGGCCAGGCTCGGAAGCAAAGAGAGCTGGAACCAGCCGCGGTGCTGGTCGGAGCCTTCGAGATAGAGATCGGTGTGGGCCGGCGCGTCGTCGGGCCACGCCAGGCCGCGCTGCCGCATGCAGGCGTGCCACGATGAGCCGGACTCGAACCAGACGTCGAAGATATCGGTGCTCTTGCGCAGGCCCGGGCATGGCCATGCCTGGGCTTGGACGGCATCGCGCACCCATCGCGGCGCATCTTCGTCGCTCGCCGGATCGTAGCCCGCCAGCAGTTCCCCCGGATCAGCCTTGAACCAAGCATCCGAACCGTGCCCCCGGAAGAATTGCGCGACCGCCAGCACCGACGCCCGCGTCAGCAGCGGCTCGCCTTCGACATCCTGCGGCGCATAGAACGCAGGGATGGGCAGACCCCAGGCCCGCTGACGTGAGAGGCACCAGTCGGGCCGGCTCTCAAGCATACCCCGCATGCGGTTGCGGCCCCATACCGGGATGAAGGTCATTTCGCGTGCGGCAGTGACGGTCATGGCACGCTGCCGCAATGTGTCGGTTTCGCCCCCGGTGCCGACGGGCATATCGACGCCAACGAACCACTGCTCGGTGGCGCGGAAGATGACGGGCGTTTTACCACGCCAGTCGTGGGGATAGCTGTGGGTGAAGGTGTGGGCGTGAAAGAGGTGACCGCTTCGGCGCAGATGTTCGACGACCAGATCGTTGGCTTGCCACACGCGCTTGCCGCGCAGCCAGTCGGGCGCCGAATCGTCGAACGTGCCGTCCTCACGGACGGGGCAGTAGATTTCGAGTTGTTCGCGCAGACCGGTCTGATAGTCCTCTACGCCGTGGCCGGGGGCGGTATGGACCAGCCCCGTGCCGTCTTCGAGGGTGACGTAGTCGGCGGATACGACGCGGCCGGTGCGGTCGATGAAGGGATGGCGATACGCGAGGCCGACCAATTCGCGGCCGGGCACAGTGGCGTGTGGCTGAGGGGTCGAGGTGCCGCCGTGAGCGAGGACTTTGCCCGCCAGCTCGGCCGCCATCACAACGCGGCGGTTGCCGCCAAGATCATAAATGCCGTAGTCATAGCGCTCGTGCACCGCCACGGCGAGATTGGCCGGCAGCGTCCACGGCGTGGTCGTCCAGATCATCAGGTACACCGGCGCGTCAGCCGGCACGCCTTGCACTCTTAGCGACTGGAGGAGTTCGGCTTTATTTTCCACCTCGAACAGGACATACACGCTCGTGTCCTCGCGGTCGTAATATTCGAGCTCGGCTTCGGCCAGGGCGGTGCGGTTTTCGATCGACCAGTGCACCGGCTTGAGGGCGCGGTAGACCAGGCCCTTGTCCACCATGTCGGCGAAGACCTCCAGCACGGCCGCCTCGTAGGCCGGGTCCATGGTCAGATAAGGATGCTCGTAGTCGGCGAGGGTGAGCAGGCGCTGCATCTGGCCGGCCTGGAGCTTGATGAACTTGCGGGCGAAGTCGGCGCAGCGCTGGCGGATCTGCGGGGCGGCCAGGTCGCGGGCGCCGTCGCCCTTCTTCTGGGCCAGATCCTGCATGACTTTGTGCTCGATCGGCAGGCCGTGGCAATCCCAGCCTGGCACATAGGGGCAGTCGTAGCCCGCCATCGTCCTGGAGCGCACCACGAAATCCTTGAGCACCTTGTTGAGCAGGTGGCCCAGGTGGATCGAGCCGTTGGCGTAGGGCGGGCCGTCATGAAAGACGTACTTCGGCCGCCCCGTCCGCGCCGCCCGGATGCTCGCGTACAGGTCCATCGCCGCCCAGCGTTTGAGGCTGGCCGGCTCGTTCTGCACAAGGTTGGCCTTCATCGCAAAGGACGTACGCGGCAGGTTCAGCGTGTCCTTGTAGTTCTTCTTCTTGTCCGTGGACTGGGTCATGGTGAGGGCGCCTGGAATCGAAGGTTGCGGACATGACGGCGTCGACGTGCGGCCAACAAAAAAGCCCCGCCGACGGCAGGGCTGGCTGTGTCATGCGTGGATGCACCGCGTGCCCTACCGGTCATCGGGACCGATGATAATCAGGACGACGGCGGCGTGGGCGGCGGTGCGTGGCACGGCGTTTCAGTATAGCGGGGCTGGGGTCTGGGGTTTAGAGACTTTGGTCTTCGCCCCTTTCGTGAATCCGATCGGCCAATTCAAACCAGTTCCTGAAAAGGACGTGCCAGGTCGCGGAACGTCGCAGCCGGCATGCTGACCGTATCCCAGCGAGCGCTTCGGGATTTCATGTGGGCGGCGTAATCGTCGAGCCCGACGGCCAGCAGACAATACCAGCGGTCGCCGGCTTCAAAGACGTCATGAAACAAGGCTCCGTCGGGCGCACTCTGGCACCAGTAAAGGAAGGCAAATACCGCCTGAAACCCGTCGCCGAAAAGCGCCTGCCAGCGACGCAGGCTGGTGATGTCCTCGCGCGTCACCCAGTTCTGCATGCCGCGGCTGGCGGCCCGGTGTTTGCGGCCCTTGACGTCGACCAGCAGGTTTTTGCCTCGCTGGCTGTAGACCACGAAGTCGAAGCTCTTGAGGGCGCCCGGCTCTTGTCCGCCGCGGCCGTCCGCGCCCCCGCCACCGGCCGGGACAGGCCGATGCAGGGCCCGCTTGGCCTCGTCGACCGCCACGTAGGGGATCGCACGCTGGCGCAAGTAGCCCTCAAACGCCAGATCGTAGTGGAACCGCCGCTGGCACATGTCCGCCATAGTAGCCAGATTCCGCGCAAAATACGAGTATCACATCACAATCATATCTTCCACCAGGCCGCGATCCGGCCCCTCAGCCGCTGGACGGCCCCCCTCACATCAGGTGCCGCACAAGGTCGTCCAGGGCCACCTGCTCCTGCCCCCCACTGGCCAGATCCTTGATCGAGGCCTGCCCGTCCGCGACACCGTCGTCGAGGATCACCACCCGCGAGGCCCCGCTGGCGTCGGCTTCCTTGAGCAGCTTGCCCATGTTGCGGGTGCCTCTGTAGCTGAAGCGGGCATGGAGCCCGGCCCGCCGCAGCCGCGCCACCACGCCCGACGTCGCCGCCGCGCCCACGTCGGACGCCGCCACGATGAACACATCCGGCGTCGGCGCCACGTCGTCGGGTGCAAGTCCCTTGTCGAACAGAACATTGGTGAGCACCACGTCGCCCATGCCGAAGCCCACGGCCGGCAGCGGCGGGCCGCCGAAAAGCTCGACCAGATTGTCGTACCGCCCGCCGCCGGCCATCGCCCGTTCGGCGCCGGTGATCTCATGGATCTCAAACACCATGCCGGTGTAGTACGCCAGACCGCGGACAATACCCAGGTCATACTCGCACCACTCCCCGATGCCGAAGCCCCGCAATTGTTCATCGAGGGCTTCGAGTTCATCGAGCCGGCCCTCCATGGCGATTGACCGGCACAGGTGGTCCACGTCGCCGGCTGCGTACTTGCGCCGGCACATCTGCTCGAAACGATCGACGCGTTGCTCATCCAGTCCCAGCTTGGTGGCCGCGGCGGTGAACGCCTCGCGTTCCATCTTGTCGCGACGGTCGAGCAGATCGAACGCGCCAAGCATCTTGTCCTCGGCCACGCCGAGTTTGGCCAGCACCTGGCGCACCGTTTCGCGGTGGCTGACCTTCACCTTCACCTGGTCCGGCCGCAGGCCCAGTTCGGCCAGCAGGTCCACGAGCGTGAAGATGCACTCGGCGTCGGCGGCGGCGCCCTCGAGGCCGATGATGTCGGCGTTCCATTGCAGAAACTCGCGCAGCCGGCCGCGCTGCGGGCGCTCCGCACGGAAACAGAGAGGCAAGGCAAACCATTTGATCGGCCGGGGCAGGGCGCTGGCCTTGTCGGCGACCATGCGGGCCAGCGTCGGCGTGAACTCCGGGCGCAGGGCCAGTTCACGGCCGCCGCGATCCTCGAAATGGAACAACTCGCTGACGATGCCGTCGCCGCTCTTGACTTTGTAGAGATCCAGCGTCTCGAAGGTCGGGCCTTCGATTTCCTCAAATCCGTTGCGGACCGACACCCGCCGCCAGACATCGGTGAGATAGCGGCGCCATGCCATCTGCTGCGGGAAGAAGTCGCGCGTGCCTCGGGGTGCCTGAAACTTCATGTCCTGTGCCTGCGTTGCGCAATGGGTTTCGAAGAGTGGGCAAGTCGGTTCAACTATCTGACGGCGACCACATAGGCGACCCACGACGGGTCGGACTCGGCCTGCCTGCGACAACGGTAGACGCCGTTGCCCTCGCCGGTGTCCGGGTCCGTATCCTCCCAGTAGACATCCGCGCGGGAAAAGCCTGCTTCCAGCAGCAGTTCGCGTACCTCGGGCAACGTCCACAGACGCCAGTCATAGGTAAACGCCTTCTTCATCTTGCTGCCGTCGGCGAAGCGGAAATGAATGTGGTAGAGCCCGTCGTGGGTGATCGGATCAAAACGGGCCTGCTCCCAGACATAGCGGAAGCCGTTGACTTTGCGCACGTCCCTGTGGTCCTCGATCATGACTTCCGATCCGCCCATCATGTCGAGCACCATGACGCCCTCGTCGGCGAGATTGCGACGGGCAACCTCGAAGTAGCCGCGCAGGGCCTCGCGCGTCTTGAAGATAAAGAAGGAAAAATTCTGCGCCGCCAGCACATCGGCCTTGCGGGTGTGCAGCTTGCGAACGTCGTCCTGGACCAGCACGACGCGCGCCTGGGCCGCGGCCGAAATCCTCCCCAGGTTGTGCTCACGCCCCCAGGCCAGCGGTTCCGGGTCAAGATCCACGCCGATCGCTTCACGCCGGCTGTGGCTGACCGCCCACGCGCAACACACCGCGAAGGTGCCGCAGAAGTCCTCGCGCAGCACCATCGGACGCCGTCCGTATTCCTTCCTGAAGACGCGGTCGAAGAACTCAACCTCGCATTCGGGTTCCTGCACCGATTGCTGGTACAGATCGTACTTGTCGGCCTGCCGGGCCAGGGGTTGTTGTGCGGGCTTGGCGCCCCTGGCGGTCTTCCTGTCACGCAGTTGGGCTCTGGGCATCTGCACAATCTAGCAAAAAGCCGGGGCCCCCGGCCATCCGCCACTGGGGGGCGACGGCCACATGCTTTTTCGTCACAATGGATCGATGCGCATCATCGGCGGTATCCATCGCGGCCGCGGCATCCTGCCTCCCCCAGAAGGACACGGCGGCTCCGCGCGCACGCGACCGATCACCGACCGTGTCAAGGAAGCGCTCTTCAACAGTCTCATGTCGCGCAACGTCACCGGCCGGGGGACCGTGCTCGACATCTTCGCCGGCACCGGCAGCCTGGGACTGGAAGCGTTGTCGCGCGGGGCCGACTTCTGCGCTTTCATCGAACAGGACCGCAAGGCAAGGGGGCTGCTGGACCAGAACCTTCAGACGCTGGGGATGAACGAACAGGCGCAGGTGCTGGGCGTTGACGCGCTGTCGAGCCACTGGCTCGGCGCTCTGCGACACGCGACATACCTCCTGGCATTCTGCGACCCGCCCTACCGTCTTATGACCGAGCCGAACAGTGCCGAACGCGTTCACCGCCTCCTGGCCAGCCTGGCTGAGCGGATCGAGCCCGACGGCCTGCTGGTCTTGCGCACGCCGCGCGAGACGGCCCCCCAGGCGATTGAAGGTTTCTCGCCGCCGCAAACGCGCCTGTACGGCACCCAGGCCCTGCATCTGTACGAGCCGACGACATGACGGCAGCCGGGGGAATGCACATCTGGCGCGTCGTCGGCCGAAGCGGCCGCACGGAGATCGCACCCTGCTTTTGCCAGGGTAACAGGCCGCTTCTAGGATGAGGCTTTCACTTGCGACCTGGAGCGTTGCGCCCAGCCGATCCCTTGGGAGTCCGCGATGTTCGACACGCTTTCCGACAAGTTCTCCAGCGTCCTGCGCCGCCTTTCCGGTCAGGGCAGAATCTCCGAGGCTAACGTCCGCGAGGCCATGGGTGATGTTCGCACCGCCCTGTTGGAGGCGGATGTTCATTACGAGGTGGTGCAGGATTTCGTGACCCGCGCCACACGCCAGGCGGTCGGCGCGGAAGTGCTCGAAAGCCTCAAACCCGGACAGCAGATGATCAAAATCGTCTACGACGAATTGGTGCGTCTGATGGCCGGCGAGGAGGCGGCGGAAGCGTCCGGGTTCAGTGCGCCGGGCCAGTCACCGTTGATGTTTGTGGAGCCGGGGCCGACGGTCGTGATGATGTGCGGGCTGCAGGGCTCGGGCAAGACGACCACGTGCGGCAAGCTCGCCGCCCATCTGAAAAAGATGAATAAACGCGTCATGCTCGCGGCCGGTGACCTGCAGCGACCGGCTGCGGTTCAGCAACTCCAGACGCTCGCCAACCAGGTGCAGGCCGAGGTGAGCGGCGGCGGCGAGGCGCTGTTCTACGCCGAGCCTGACAAGGTCGCTGAATACGGCAAGGCGGTGGGCGCGGCCGTGACCGTCGCCCGCCATGCCGTCGAGCAAGCCCGCAAGCAGAAGTGCGACGTGGTGATTCTCGACACGGCCGGCCGCCTGCATATCAACGACCAGCTCATGGACGAATTGCGCAAGGTCGAAGCGGCCACGCAGCCACACCAGATCCTGCTGGTCATCGATGCGATGACCGGCCAGGATGCTGTCAATTCGGCCCGAGCCTTCAATGAGCAACTCGAACTGGACGGCGTGGTGCTGACGAAGTTCGACTCCGATACCCGCGGCGGCGCGGCCCTGAGCGTCCGGCAGGTGACCGGCAAGCCCATCAAGTTCATCGGCGTGGGCGAGAAACTCGATGCCATCGAGCCTTTCTACCCCGACCGCATCGCGTCGCGCATTCTCGGCATGGGCGACGTGGTGAGTCTCGTCGAGAAGGCTCAGGAGCAGGTCAGCGAGGAGGAAGCGCTCGCCCTGCAGGAGAAGATGGCCGCGGGCAAGATGACGATGGACGACTTCCTCAAGCAGCTTCGCTCGATCCGCAGGATGGGATCGATGAAAAGCCTGCTGGCGATGATGCCGGGCATCGGACAGCAGCTCAAGGGGCTGGACATCGACGACAGCCAACTCGACCAGACCGAGGCGATCATCAAGTCCATGACGCCTCAGGAGCGCGCGGACGTCGACCTGCTGGACAACTCCCGGCGGCGGCGCATCGCCCGTGGCTCAGGCACCGACAACCAGAGTGTGAGCCAACTGGTCAAAGGCTTCAAGACGGTGGGCGAAATGAGCAAGCAGATGGCGAGCCTGAGCATGGTCGGCAGGCTCAAGTCGATGGCGGGCCTGGGATCGGCCGACCTGGCGGCGATGACCAGCCGGCGCGGCGGAACCCCCAAGCTCGCGGGAGGATCGGCCGGAGGCAAGCCTGGGCCTCGCTATAAACAGCGCAAGAAACGCCGCTGAATGACATGCCTCACCCATGCCAGCCGCAGCCAAAAGGTCTGCGCCCATCGGCAAACGTATGCCGCGAACCTGCTCTATTCTTGCTTGTGCGAGTTGACCCGAACCGCCGATGCGGAAACAGAAACGAGGTTCCCCGTCCATGCAACCGCAACCGCCCGCTTCGCACATCGGTTCGTTGCTCGCCGCGCTTTTCAGCGGTCTCGTAGCCGTCCAGGTTGACGCGGCTCCTGAGGACACCCGTATGACCCAGCCGACCGAGTCTGCCTCCCCCCAGCCTGTCGCTGACCCACATGCCCCCGATTCACCCGAACGGGCCGCCCTGGTCCAGACCTTCTGGGATGCTAGCGAGGCGCTGTCCGAGCGATTCGAAGCCCACACGCACACACGCGGCGAGCGTGTGATGCCGTACCGTCTGTTCATTCCGGCTGTTGAACCGGGGAAGACATATCCTCTGGTGATCTTCCTGCACGGTGCCGGCGGGCGTGGCGATGACAACGTGAAGCAGTACACGGGCGGCAACCGCTTCGGCACGCATATCTGGGCCATGCCGCAGAACCAGGCGAAATATCCCTGCTTCATCCTTGCCCCGCAGACCGAAGCAGCCTGGTACGCCCACGACGGACACGGCGGCCGCATGGCACCCAACCCCGAGGAGCCCGGCACCGGCCTGACGGCCGTCGCGGCCACGGTGATCGAAATCATCGACCAGCTCACGGCCGACTATCCGATCGACCGCGACCGGCTGATTCTGACAGGCCAGTCGATGGGAGGCGGTGGCACGTGGTACCTGCTGTCGCGGCGGCCGCATATGTTCGCCGCGGCTGTGCCCGTGTGCGGCGTGTGGACCGAGCGAACCCTCGCCGCCGAAATTGCTCACGTGCCGGTGTGGGTGTTTCATGGAAACCAGGATCAGTCGGTGCCAGTGGCGCGGTCGCGCGGCATGGTCCAGGCGCTTCAGGCGGCAGGCGGGAGCGTGGCCTACACCGAATATCCGGGCGTCGGCCATGCCTCGTGGAACTTCGCCTACACCGAGCCGGTTCTGGTGCCTTGGGCCATGAGCCAGCGGCGACAGTCGCCGGAGTGAGCCAGGCCCAACCGGCGGGGGTGGTGGTATACTTGCGGCGTATGACCATGCGCATATCCGCCATCCCGCACGCCAGATCGCTGAGCGTCGCCGTTAGCTGAGCGGACGACCCGCACCCCTCCGTGCCGTCACGGCCCAGTCGGGCCGGTTCCGCCAGAGCACCTCCCCCCCAACAACATCAGCATCCGGCCCCGCGCCGTCTGTCGCATCGATGGACCTGGTTTCCATAAAGGCGCGAACCCCAATAGGCTGGGGACCGACGCAAGAGAGAACCTCATGGCCGCTGACCAACCCGCCAACCGTACACCGCTGCCCGAGCTGCCCAAGACGTTCAAGCCGGCCGACATCGAACCGGCCGTGCTCCAGCGCTGGAATGGCGCCAACGCTTTCCATGCCGAGCCGGGCGACCCCGGCCAGCCCTATGCGATTGTAATTCCCCCACCCAATGTCACGGCCGCCCTGCACCTGGGCCATGCCCTGAACAACACGCTGCAGGACATCCTCATCCGCTGGCGGCGGATGTGCGGCGACAACGCCATGTGGATGCCCGGCACGGACCATGCCGGCATCGCCACGCAGACCGTTGTCGACAAGCGTCTCCAGTCCGAGGGCAAGCCGGCCCTGAAGGAACACAAACGGATGGAGGCGACCGGCCAGGACGGACGCGAGAAGTTCGTCGCGCAGGTGCAGGCGTGGAAGGACGAATACGAGGCCACCATCACCAACCAGCTCAAGACCATGGGCTGCTCCTGCGACTGGGCCCGCCAGCGGTTCACGATGGACGACATGTGCGCCCGGGCGGTGCGTGAGGCCTTCTTCCAGCTCTTCAAGGATGGGCTGATCTACCGCGGCAAGCGGCTGGTGAACTGGGATCCGGCCACACAGACCGCCCTGGCCGACGACGAAGTGGAGATGCAGGAGATCGACGGCCACTTCTGGTATTTGAAGTACCCGGTGGTGGACGACGAGGGCAGGGACAGCGGCCAGTTCGTGGTCGTCGCCACCACCCGGCCCGAAACCATGCTCGGCGACACGGCCGTGGCGATGAATCCCGCCGACCCGCGCGCCGCCGCCCTCGTGGGCGGGCGCGTGCGCCTCCCGATCATCAACCGCATCATCCCCATCATCGCTGACGAATACGTCGTGCTGCCAGATGAAAGCAGCGACGACGCGAAGGCGAAGTTCGCGTCAGGCTTTCTCAAGGTGACACCCGCGCATGATCCCAACGATTACGAGATCGGCCAGCGGCACAACCTGCCGATCATCAACGTGATGGCCCCGGACGCGACGATCTCGAAGGACCACGGCTGGCCGGCCGACGATTTCGCCCGCGCCGACCCCGATGCGGTACCTCTGGGCCTGGACCGCTACGAAGCCCGCGAAGCGATTGTCGAGTGGTTCCGCAACAACGATCTGCTGGCCGAGGCGCGCCCCTACCGCCACAGCGTGGGCCACTCCTATCGCAGCCACGTCCCCGTCGAGCCGTACCTCAGCGATCAGTGGTATGTGGCCGTGACAAAACAGAACCCGCACCTACCCGACCTCGGCCAGTGGCGCGACACCGACGTCCCGCTCAACTCCCTCGCCGGCCTGGCGCTCCAGGCCATGGCCCATGACGCAGGCAGCCCCACAACGAGCCGCGACCGTAAGGGAGTGGATTCCGAATCTCCTGCCGACGAGCGAACCGCGACCAGGACCCCCTACCTCATCACCTTCACCACCTACGGCACATGGCTGCACGGCGATGACCGCGGCTCCGTCGACCGTTCTCACAACTTGCCCGGATCGGCGGTGCTGCACGGCGACCCGCAGCGAGAGCGTCGCGAGTTCGAGTCGCTCAGGCATGAGCCGTTCAGTCTCGATCAGGCTTCCCGTCAGGCGGTGCAGGCGGCCATCGCCGAGGTCGCGGCCAATCGCGGCTGGCCGATGTTGGCGCTGCACGTGCGGCCGACGCATGTACACGTCGTGGTCGCGGCCGACACGCCGCCTGAACGCGTGATGATCGATTTCAAGGCCTACGCCACGCGGCGGCTGCGGGACAACGCCCTCGTCGGTCCGGATACGTCGGTCTGGACGCGCCACGGCAGCACGCGTTACCTCAACGAAGAAGCATCGATCCCCGCCGCGTGCCGGTATGTGACCGACGAACAGGGCACGCCGCTCGAACCCGCTCCCCTGCGCACAGCCGACCCGCTTGCCGAACTCCAGAAAGCGCCGATACGAGCCGCGACCGTAAGGGAGCGGTCCGGCACGAACGCGACGAATGACGAAGACCGCTCCCTTACGGTCGCGGCTCGTGGTGACGACTCCTGGCGAGGCCGGTTGCGTTTCATCCCCGAACGCTACGCCAAAACCTTCCAGACCTGGCACGAGAACATCCGCGACTGGTGCATCAGCCGCCAGCTCTGGTGGGGACATCGCATCCCGGTGTGGCACAAGCGAATCGTTCTGGCCGAATCCAATTGGGTCGACGAACTAAGTGGAAAGGCTGGGCTCGACGATGTCATTTCAGGGAACTGGAATACGGCATGCATCACCATCCGTCGCGTCAGCGACGGGAGCGTTGTTGATCCAAAACAGGAACTGATGCCGGTGGTTCCCAGCACGGAAGGCGAATACGACATCTACATCTGCGCCAAGACCGATGACGACGGGAAACACTTCGAGCGTTACGGCTACACCCGCGACCCCGACGTCCTCGACACATGGTTCTCCTCGGGCCTCTGGCCGCTGTCGACGATGGGTTGGCCGGCAGTCGAGGGCAACGACGTGCTAGCGACGTGGAATCCGACGAACGTGCTGTCGACCGCGCGCGAGATTATCACCCTCTGGGTCAGCCGCATGGTGATGTTCAACCTCTACTTCCATGGCCGCCTGCCGTTCCGCGACGTGTTCATCCACGCGATGATCCAGGACGGCGACGGCCGCAAGATGAGCAAGTCGCTGGGCAACGGCGTCGATCCCCTCGACATCATCCATTCGCACGGCTCGGACGCCATGCGCTTCACCCTCGCGCAGATGACCACGCAGACCCAGGACGTCCGCATGCCCGTCGAGCGCGACGCGGCCACCGGACGCAACACCTCGCCGAAGTTTGACAATGGTCGCAACTTCGCCAACAAGCTTTGGAACGCGGTGCGCTTCGCCCTCGGTAACCTCGAAGGGTGCCTCACGGAACAGACCGAAGAGCAGCCTTCGCTGGCCGACCGGTGGATTCTGTCTCGCCTCGCCCGCACGCTCAGCCAGGTCAACGCCGCCCTCGAAGGCTACCAGTTCAACGTCTACGCCCAGTCGCTCTACGACTTCGCCTGGCGCGATCTGTGCGACTGGTACCTCGAAGCGATCAAGCCCGTGGTGCGCGACAAGTCGCCGCAGGGGGCGGCCGCCCGGCAGACGCTGGGCGTGTGCCTCGACGCCCTGCTGCGCATGCTGCACCCGGTGATGCCGTTCCTGACCGAGGCGTTGTGGGAGCATCTGAACCGCGTGTGCCCGCAGCGCAGCACCAGCGGCGTGGAACTGGACCCGAGCGACCTGTGCATCAAGGCGCCGTGGCCCAAGGTCGCGGCCGGGCTGATCAACGACGAGATCGAGCAGCAGTTCGAGCTGGTGCGGCAGGTGGTGGGCGCGATGCGCGAGGTGCGGACGACCTACAAGGTGCCGCCGCGCCAGACCGTGCCCGCCTCGGCCAAGGCGCCGAGCAAGGTGGCCGCGCAGCTACTCGAACACTGCGCCTTGTGCGCCACGCTGGCCAACATCGAGCCGCGCGAGGTGGGTCCGAAGGTCGAGAAGCCCGCCGACGCCGCGTCGACGGTGGTCGGTGAGATCGAGCTGTATCTGCACGGCCTGATCGACGCCGACGAAGAGCGCAAACGCCTGACCAAACGCCTGGCGGAGGTGGAGCAGTCCATCAGGACGCTGGCGGGACGTCTGGGCAACGCGAGCTACGTGAGCAAGGCCCCCGAACATCTCGTGCAGCAAACACGCGAGCAGCTCGCCGCCGCGGAAAAGGAGAAGGCGGCCATCGAGCAGCAGATCACGGCGGTGGGATAAGGCGCGGCCACATTCACGGGGAAACGTATGACGTCGCTGGTTCGTGACAAGCCGATGCTGTGCCTGGACTGCGGTTACGACCTGCGGGCATGCACGCGATACGTGTGCCCGGAATGCGGCCGGGGCTTCTCGCCCGACGACCCCGCGACTTTCGCCAGACCGGGGCACCGGTTCATCCGATGGACAGGCCGTATCTGCTGGGTCGCAACGGTCATGCCGCTGATCACGATCGGCACCCTAGCATTGGACCGATTCGGGGCGCCTGGCCTGCGCGGGAGTATCGGTGAAACGGTCCTGTTCATCCTGGTGATCGCGTCGCTGTGCTCACCGCTTGTATCGACGGGAGCAGCCTTGACTGCTATGCATTTTTACGGTGTGCGGGCCGCACATCCCGTCAGAGAGTTGTGGCTGCTGAGCATCCTTGCTCACTTCATCGCCTGGGCCGCACTCGGCATGCTTTGGTGGTAGTGTGCGTCCCCGGGAGCCACCATGCTGTCTGCAATCCAAGCTCCGACTGCTGCCGAACCATGGAAGCCCCGAAACACATCTTGGCCGCCGCCTGTCTCGTCCGACGCGACGATGGCTTGGTCGCCATGGTCCGCACGCAGCGGCGCGGTTGGGAGTGCCCCGGCGGGCAGATCGAGGAAGGCGAGGACGTCATCAGCGGGCTGCAACGCGAGGTGTTGGAGGAGACCGGCCTGACGATCGAGGTGGATCGGCTCGTCGGCGTCTACTCCAACCTGGCTCTGCCGCCCAAACTGATGCTCGACTTCGTGGGGCAGTACCGCGCCGGCCACCTGACGCCCAGTCCGGAGACGCGAGAGGTCGCGTGGATGGGGCCTGAAGAGGCACTTCAGGCGATCGAGCACCCGGCCATAGGCGACCGCGTGCGCCAGATGCTCGCCTTCAGTGGACGCGTGGTCTATCGGGCGTACACACTGCGCCCTTACGACGTTCACGGCGAATACCCGTTGTGACCTGCGCCGGTACACTCTCGCCATGCCGCGTTTCAGGGATCAGGCTGTGTGTCTGCGCCACCGGGAGTGGTCGGAGACCAGCCAGGTCGTCTGGCTGCTCACGGGCGAGCACGGACTGATCCGCGGGCTGGCCAAGGGATCGCGGCGGACCGGGCCCAGCCACCAGGCGCGTTTCTCGGGAGGGTTCGAGGCCCTCACCCTCGGGCAGGTGGTGGCCACGACCCGCGCGACGTGGGAGCTGGCGTCGATCACCGAGTGGGACCTGCAACAGACATATCCGCACCTGCGGCATGATCTGTCGGCCCAGCGGATCGGGCTGTACGCGGTCGACCTGGCCGCGCACATGATCGCCGACGAAGACCCGCACCCGGCCAGCTTTGCCGCCCTGCTAAAGCTGCTGCACGCGCTCGTCCAGCCCGGCCGCGCCCAGCCCGCCCTGCTCGTCTTCCAGCAGACCCTGCTCACCGACTGCGGCTACAGCCTGGAACTGACGGATGACACGCGGACCAGTCAACCCCTGACATCCTCGCGCTGGTATCTCTTCGATCCCCTGGCCGGCGGGTTCACCACAGCGTCCGCGTCCGACGACGTCGGGTCCACCGTCACCGGCCCGTGGAAAGCCCGCCCGCAGACGCTCGACGCCCTCCGCCTTGCCGCCGCGGGCGATGCCGATGCCCTCGACACCGACGTCGCCGAACGCGCCAACAAACTGCTGTGCGTCTACGCCCGCTACCTGCTCGACCGCGAACTGCCCACCATGCCCTTCGTACTCGGCAATCCGTCGGTGGGACGGGCGTCCCGCCCGTCACGATGACCTGCCGCGCAAACCGGCGACACCGTCGCCGGCTCGGATCATTCCTTCGGCCGCGTTACCCGCCTGCTTCGACCCGCTGCACGTAGAACATGGAGTCTGTGGCCCGCGGGCCAATCATGTGCCAGGAGAGAGGAAACTTCGGCTTGGCCTGGGCGTAGATGTCGAAGAGGCGCTTGCCGTGGTTGAACTGTTCGTCGATGTTCTTCTCGACGCGCGCGGTGTCGGTGCCGGGGATGAAGCTGCGGGTCCGGTAGTCCCAGTTGGGATCAACGCGGACCAGCAGATGCCCTTCGGACCAGTCGATCGGATAGCCGTGCACGTAGCCCTCGCCCGTACCCGGCGTGTGGAACCAGAAGCACATGAAGCGGTCCTTCTCAGCCGTGGAGGTGTCCTGCGTGCCGCCGACCAGCAGTCGGGCGTGTGAGACGCGGACGGGCACCTGGCCCAGACGCTTGCGGGCGATCCAGATCTGACGGGCACCCACGTCATAGAGGCCCACGTGCGCGTAGTCCACGTGGACGCGGTCGGTGCAGTAACGCTTGTTGATCTGACGGTCACCGCTCACGGACGGACAAGATAAGACTTGCGGGCGCAAAGTCACGTCCAGCGCCGCGGCCGCGGCCGAGTCCCGGCGCAGTTGGCCCCGCCGGCCGCTTGGGCTAAGCTGTCGCCTCGAATCGCCCAGGAGTCGGTCGCCCAGCCGACCCGCTGCCTCTGAACCCGCCATGCAACAAACTTCCGTCACCCCAGCCGTTGCACCCACCGTCACGACGATCCCCTCCACATTGGTCCAGGGCAAGGTGCTGAGCGCTGAGCCCGGCCGAGTGATTCTGGGCCTGCCCGGAACGGATTATCAAGTGCATCTGGCCACCGACGGCCAGGTGAAGGCCGACCCCACTGGCTTCGCGCGGGGGCGCGTCACCGCGCGTGCCCGGCGGGTGGATGTGGTGCGTCATGGCGGGCGGTTCATCGAGCCGGTCTACGGTCGGCCGCGCCGGCTCCAGGGCGTGGTGACGTCGGTGGACGCCGCGGCGGGCACGATCACGGTCCAGGGCCCATGTCCGTTCGTGTGTACGCTGACCGCTCGCCAGAATCCGCAGGACTTCGAGCCCGGCCAACTGGTCGGCTTTGACATGGAAAGCGGGGCGAAGTTTGAACCGGCAGCCACGGAGCAGGGCTGAGACTATGGCGCAGCAGCTTAAACGGATCGCGGTCACCGGCGGAGCGGGCTTTCTGGGCTCACATCTGTGCGAACGCCTGGTGCGGGCCGGCCACGATGTCATCTGCCTGGACAATTTCTTCACCAGCCAGAAAGACAACGTGGCCCATCTGCTGGGCGAGCCGAACTTCGAACTCATCCGTCACGACGTGACCCACCCGATCTGGCTGGAGGTGGACGAGATCTACAATCTCGCCTGCCCCGCCTCGCCGGTGCATTACCAGTACAACCCGATCAAGACGGTGAAGACCTCCGTGCTCGGGGCCATTAATCTGCTGGGCATGGCCAAGCGCGTGCGGGCGAAGATCCTGCAGGCGTCGACCAGCGAAGTGTACGGCGACCCGCGGGTCCACCCGCAGACTGAAGCCTACCGCGGCGACGTCAACCCCATCGGCCCGCGGGCCTGCTACGACGAGGGCAAACGCTGCGCGGAGACGTTGTTTTTCGAGTACCACCGGTCCAACGGCGTGAACATGCGCCTGGTGCGGATTTTCAACACCTATGGGCCGCGCATGCACCCCTACGATGGCCGGGTCATCAGCAACTTCATCCTCCAAGCCCTGGCCGGCGAGGATCTGACCATCTACGGCGACGGCGAGCAGACGCGCAGCTTTTGCTACGTCGACGACCTGATTGAGGGCCTGGTGCGGATGATGGACGGCCCCGACGATTTTGTCGGACCGGTCAACCTCGGCAACCCCGATGAGTTCACCATCCGTCAACTCGCTGACATGGTCATCGAGATGACCGGCTCGCGCAGCCGGCTGGTCCAGCGGCCGGCCCTGGCCGACGACCCCGCGCGGCGCCAGCCCGACATCACCCTGGCCCGACAAAAACTCGACTGGCAGCCGACCGTCCCACTGCGCGACGGCCTGCAACGCACCATCGACTATTTCAGATCCCTTGATCTGAGCCGTTTCCGCCGCCCCACCGACCATCGTGTACGCTGAGCCGACACGGATGTCGAACCCGCCTGTATGGGCGCGCCCGCACGATCCGCAAGAAGATACGCAGCCCTGGAAGAAGTCGCATGAGCATCAAGACCGATCTGTTCGACCTGACCGGCAAAGCCGCCCTGATCACCGGCGGTGCCAGCGGCATCGGTCTTGCCATCGCGCAGGCCCTGGTCCAGCACGGCGCGCGTGTGCTCATCGGCTCCCGCACGCAGGAAAAGGTGGAAAAGGCGGTCAGGGATCTGGCCCGACACACCGAGACCGATGAAGCCGACGAAGCCGCGCCCGTGGTGGTCGGTGGGTGCATTGACGTCACGGATGACCACAGCGTTGAAGCGGCCGTCGACCGCGCCGTCGAGGAGTTCGGCCGCCTGGACATCCTCGTCAATTCGGCCGGTGTGATGTGCCGCAAACCGACTTTCGAACTCGAACCGGCGGAGTTCACTCGCATCTACGAAACCCATGTGACCGGCGCGCTGCGCTGCTGCCGTGCCGCCGGTCAACTGATGCGTGAACAACACAGCGGCTGCATCATCAACCTCGCGTCGATCAGTTCGTTCGTGGATCTGGTCGAGGTCACGGCATACGCCGCCGCCAAGAACGCCACCTTGGGACTGACACGTTCGCTGGCCAACGAATGGGCCAAGCACGGCATCCGCACCAACGCCATCGCTCCCGGTTTTGTGCCCACCGATATCAATCGCGCCATGATCGAGGGCACCGACCGCGGTCGGCGCATTCTTGAGCATACGCCGATGGGCCGTTTCGGCCAGGCCTCGGAAATCGCCGGTGCCGCCGTGTTCCTGGCCAGTCCAGCGGCGTCATTTGTCAACGGCCATACCCTCGTGGTCGACGGGGGCTATCTGGCCAGCGGCATCGGCGACAGTGAGGCGCCCTGGGCCCCCGCCGCTTCCTGATAGACGGGGCCGACAAGAGACACGACGGCATGCCCGACCGCCTGGAACAACTGCACCCCGTGTTCGCGGCCCTGCTGGCGGGTCTTTTCACCTGGGGTGTCACCGCCCTCGGAGCGTCTTTGGTCTTCACCACGCGGCGCGTTCATCGCAAGCTGCTCGACGGGATGCTGGGCTTCTCCGGCGGGGTGATGGTCGCCGCCAGCTACTGGTCGCTGCTGGCACCCTCCATCGCCATCGCCGAGAACCGGGGCGGCCCTCCGTGGCTGCCGCCGCTGGTCGGCTTCCTGCTCGGAGCCGGCACGCTTTGGGGCACGGACAAAATCCTGCCCCACCTGCATCTGTTTCAACCCAAGGCTGAAGCGGAAGGCGTGCATACCACCTGGCGGCGAAGCGTCCTGCTGGTGATGGCCATCACGCTGCACAACATCCCCGAGGGCCTGGCTGTCGGCGTGGCGTTCGGCGGCGTGGTGGCGGGCGTCGAAGGCGCGGGCATCGGTGCGGCGATCGCCCTGACGATCGGCATCGGCCTGCAGAACTTCCCGGAGGGGATCGCGGTGGCCATGCCGCTGCGGGCTGAGGGCATGAGCCGGCGCAAGAGCTTCTTCTACGGCCAGGCCTCGGGCGCCGTCGAGCCCTTCGCAGCCGTCCTCGGCGCGGCGGCGGTAATCGTCGCACTGCCGATCCTGCCCTACGCCCTGGCGTTCGCCGCTGGTGCCATGATCTATGTCGTCATCGAAGAACTCGTGCCCGAATCGCACGCGGCAGGCAACGTCGACCTGGCGACCATCAGCTTCATGGGCGGGTTCTGCGTCATGATGACCCTCGATGTGGCGCTGGGTTAGGCCATCGACCGCGCCGACCGCCGCAGCGACTGCTACCATCGCCATCATGAGCCGTCTTCAAGAGGCCGGCGTGCTGGTCGACCCCGCCGCACTGCGCCGACCTCACGACATCGCGGTTCACGGCGACCTGGCGCTTGTGGCCGGCAAGGGCGCGACGCTGGCCGCGCTGGATGTGACCGAGCCCGCCCGGCCGCGCTTGCTCGACTTCATCCACGACGACAACGCCTTGGAAGACGCGCAGACCGTGCTTCCCGCCCACGACGGAACCTGGCTGGTGGGGTCGCGGGATCTGCATCGCGTGTCCGTCGCACCCAGCGGCCGCCTGTCGGTGCAAGCGACCATGTCCGACCGCGTGCGGATCGACAGAATCAACGGCATGGCCCGCCTCGGCCAAGCCGTCATCACCGCCTGCAAGCATGGTCGTCTGACGGTTCTATGCGATGGCGGCGACGCGCCGCGGATCGTCGGGGCGCGCGATGCGGCGGCCCGCGGGGAGGTGCGCAGTCCCCATGATGTCGCGGTTGCCGGTGATCTTGTCGTGACCGTCGACGGCGCCGGGCACGACCCGCTGCATCATCTCGCGGTGTATCGCGCGGAGGGTGACGACCCAGGGGCCTGGCCGTGCGCCGGCCTGATCGCCGACGCACGTCTGCACGGCGCCAACCGTGTGCGGGCCGCCTTCGGGTGCGCGTATGCCGCGTGCTACGGGCGGGCGCACGTCGCCGCCGTCCGCCTGCCCGGCACGAATCAGCCGCTCGAACTGCTCCACGTCGCCGCGTTCGACGGCATACAGCCTACCGGCCTGTGTCTGCGGGGGCGGATGCTCGCGGTCGCGGGCGGCCAGAGTGTGCAGGTGTTCGATCTGGGCGATCCCGCGAAGCCCAAGGCCGTCGCCGGCCTTACCAGCCCGCGCCTGTTTCCAGCCGGCGGCGACAGCGCCCACGATCTGGCCTACCATCGCGGTCACCTGCTCGTCACCGCCCAGAACGACGCGGCGATTGTCGTGTTGCGCCTTCCCGAGAGTCTGGTGCGCTTTGCGGAGTGCGCTTCATGACGCGGCCCAACCTGCTGCTGATCTGCGCCGACCACTTCCGCGGCGACGCCACGGGCCATGTCGGCCATCCGGCGGCCGTCACGCCCAACCTCGACCGCCTGGTTGCGACCGAAGCGGTGGGTTTCCGCCACGCGTACTGCCAGAATCCCGTGAGCACGCCCAGCCGTTGCTCCTTCATGAGCGGCTGGTATCCGCATGTGCGCGGCCATCGCACGATGTTTCACATGCTCCGACGCGACGATCCGTGCCTGCTGCGTTCGCTCAAGGCCGCCGGCTACCACGTCTTCTGGGCCGGCAAGAACGATCTGATACCGGCTCAGGAGGGCTTTGAATCCGTATGCGATCAGCGCGTGCGTGTGGACCCACCCCGTCGCTACGGCATGAAAGATCGCCAGGCGCAATGGCGCGGCCAGCCAGGCGACGATCGCTACTACGCCATGTTCGTCGGCCGACTTGATACGGCCGGGGATGACGTTTACGAAGACCAGGACTGGCACAACGTCCGGGCAACAGTCAACTTTCTGCGTCACCCGCCCCGTGAGCCGTGGTGCGTGTTCCTGGCCCTAAGCGAACCGGACACACCGTACAGCGTCGAGGAGCCGTGGTTCAGCATGATCGACCGAGGCCAGCTCCCGCCACGCGTGCCAGCTCCGCTGTCGAGCGACGGCAAGCCGGCGATCCTCATGCGCATGGCCGAACGCTACAACCTCGGGTCTTGGTCCGAGCCTCGCTTCGATGAACTACGGGCGACCTATCTGGGTCTATGCAGCCGCACCGACCACCACGTGGGCATGCTCCTCGACGCCCTGCGGGCGAGCAGCGCATGGGATCGCACTGCCGCGTTCTTCTTCAGCGATCACGGCGACTACACCGGCGACTTCGGCGTCGTGGACATCAACCAGAACACCTTTGAAGACTGCCTCACCCGCGTGCCCCTGGTCGTCAAGCCGCCGGCAAGCATCCGCGTTCGCCCGCGCGTTACAGACGCGATGGTTGAGTTGATTGACCTGCCCGCGACCATCGAAGCACTGGCGAACATCACCCCGGGTCACACTCACTTCGGCCGCTCGCTGCTGCCCCTGCTGGCGGGCGGCACGGACGAGCACCGCGACGCGGTCTTCTGCGAAGGCGGCCGGCTGCACGGTGAGCGGCACTGCATGGAGCTTGAATCCGCAAGCAGCCATCAGCCCGACAGCCTCTACTGGCCGCGTGTCGGACTTTACACCAGCCAGGGCCCTGAGCACGGCAAGGCCGTCATGTGCCGCACACGCGAGTTCAAATACGTTCATCGCCTCTATGAAGCCGACGAACTCTACGACCTGCGCGCCGATCCCCAGGAGCGCCACAACCGCATTGACGATGCCGCCCTGGCCGCCGTGCGCGATACGTTGCGCCAGCGGCTGCTGCGCTTCTGGCTGGAAACGGGCGATGTCGTCCCCCATGACGCCGACCGCCGCGGATGAACTTGTCGCCGCCGCTTCATTTCCCGCCCGGCGTGCCTAAACTTCCTGGGAGAAAAGCCGACCCATGCCCTTTGCCGAAAGGACCGCCGCTGTGGCCTCTGCCCTGACCCCCGACGCCATCACCAGCGCCCTGGCCGACCTGCCCGGCTGGAAGCTCGACAACAATGCCCTGGTCAAGCAGTTCACGTTCGGCGGGTTCAAGGAGGCGCTGAGCTTCATCGTCCGCGTGGGCCTGCATGCGGAGGAACTGGGCCACCACCCGGATCTGCACAACGTCTACAACAAAGTCACGCTGCGTCTGAGCACACACGACGCCGGCAACAAGGTGACGCAGAAGGACGTCGATCTGGCGCGATGCATCGAGAGTTTCTCATGGGTGAAGTAAAAACGCCGCCCATTGAGGACGGCGCCTTTGCTTCAAGGAAGTCACATTCACAGGGTCGCCATCGTCAGCGACGGCGCCACGTCGCGGCGAGCGCAACGGCGCCCGCCCACCAGAAGGACATCGGCTCGGGCACCAGCGTGGACCGCACCCAGGCGATCGCGGCGTCGTGGGCCGCTTCGTCGCCGTTTAGATTGAACACGATCCACGCCGGCTCGGAATCGCCGATGGCGACGTTGCTGCTGCGCAGCGTGAAGCTGAAAAGGTAGACGCCATCCGCCGGGTCCGCCCCGTCCGCGCCGTTGAGGATGAAGCTCAGGTGTTTGTGCCATGAGCCGTCACCATCCAAGTTGATGGCGAAACCCGCGACTGGCCCGTCGCCTGTCGTCGCCGAAAGCGTCAGGAACGCTGCGGTCATCGTCTCCTGCGAAAGCGAATCGAGCGCGACGAACGCCGCCCCGGTCCATCGCATCAGGGCCTGGGTGATGTCAATGCCGACCGACGATCCGGTCGGGAAGGCACCGGGGGCGCTGTCGAATCCGGGCGATGTTGCCGCGAATCCAAGGCCGGGGTCCAGCTCCGCACCCAGTACGCGCGGCTCAATCTCGATCTCCAGACCGTCTCCGTGATCATGCACGAACAGCGCGAAATCGCCGCCGTGCAGGCCGTGATCGTGGTCGTCCGCCGCGGCCAGAGGAGCGATCGCGATCATCGTGATGAGAACAACAGGCAAAGCACGAACAGACATCTTCCAGTCCTTTCTGGTTGAGGTTTCGGCCGCGGACCAGTGTCGCGCGGCATCAATAAGCCGTCTCCGGGTCAAACCGATTGCGGCTCAGGCTCTCATACACATCGCCGAAGCGCAGCGTGGCCGCATGACCATCGAGAAAACCGTAGCTGGATCGGGAGTCAAAGGAATCAGCCGGTCCGCCGTGGGCGTTGATCTGCACCTGCCGGGCGGCAAGGCGTGGCGCCAGGTCGGGTCGGCCCGGCAGCGACCAGGTCTCCACATGCGGATGGTCGGCGCCGGCGAACTCGCCCTCGAACGCCATCATCAGAAAGTGCACGGTGCTCGAGGGCATGGGAATCTGCCCAAAACGTCGGTATTTTCGCAGCGGCGCCACCTCGGTGAGGTAGTTGTTCACGCCATAGCTGGAACGACGGAACTGATCGGCGCTTGGCGGCACAGGTACGCCCTCCCCGCCCAGGTAACCGGGCCAGTGCGGACTCCTATCGACCGGTGAGCGCGCGGCCAGTTCTTCGCCGTAATAGCTGCGCAGCGTGACGATCCAGGCGACCTCATCGCGGGCGTGAGCGCCGCCGTGGGCAAGTCCGACGTCAATGAACTGCCCGTCATGATCGGTCATGTACATCGTGTGCGCGATCTCCAGGCCGCGCACGTTCGACAGACATGCCGTCGCCTTCGCCGCTCGCTTGGCCACGCCCAGTGCCGGCAACAGAAGGCCGACGAGCGTGCCGATGATGGCGATGACCACAAGCAGTTCGACCAGCGTGAACCCGCGTTTCGGGCGGTTCGCGCATTCCCACATGCCACAGCCTCCTCGACGCGGAACGAGTCCGCGCGGATTGCACCATGCATCTTTAGACACTGGGCGAAGTCAGATGTGGGGGGATGGCGGAGCGCGGGCGGGGCCGCATACCGGGAATGACTCGGTGTGCGGATGATCGGCAGTAATCGCAACGAGATGAAACACCGGGCCACTTTGCGGCGCGACGGCGTGCTCGCCGGCGACACAGTGGCGCACAGCGGTCAGCAGTGGGCAGATGATGCACTGCGCTGTGTCCCGGTGGGCCGCGGCATGGGCCGGGTGTACTTCCAGCCCGGCGCGCGGGCAGAGAATCCTCGCGCATCCGAGGCGATCGTCACCATGCCGAGGAAGCTCGTGGGCGGTGACGTGGTGCGCCCACGACCCGATGCCCCCGGCCCAGAAGACACAGCTGATGGCGATCGCGACGCAGACGCGACGCCCGCGCGAACAGCCGAAATCGGCTGGCTGTGCCTGATGATAACGCAAACTCATTAATCTCATTGGAGCCGATGGCTATGGTTTTGTCAACTGTTGCGCGGCGCGAAAGCAGCCGCCTCCCACTGGCGAACCCCTTCAGCGGTGCCTACACTCCCGGCCATGACACTGCTTGAAAAACTGACCCAGACGCCGGGCGTACCAGGACGGGAACACCGCATCCGCGAGTTGATCCAGTCCGAGTGCGCGAATCTGTTCGACGAAATCTCCAGCGACACGATGGGCTCGCTCATCGGTATCCGCAAACCCCGACCCACCAGGAGCACGGGCAGGACGGCCGGCAAGCCCCTGCGCGTCATGCTCGCAGCCCATATGGACCAGATCGGCTTCCTTGTTCGCCACATCGACGACAAGGGCTTCCTGCGCGTCGGTCCGGTCGGAGGCTTCGACGCCCGCAACCTCTTCGCCCGCACGGTTCGTGTCTGTCCCGACGTGCGCGATCCGAGGAAGGACATCCGCGGCGTCATGAACCCGGCTGGCAAGCCGATCCACGTGGCCACGGAAGAGGACAAGAAGAAGATCCCCGACGTCAGCGAGTTCATGATCGACTTGGCCATCCCCGCCGACGAGGTGCGCAAGAGGGTCAAACTCGGCGACATGGTCGTGCTCGACGGGCCGATGCATGAGGTTGGCCAGGCCGTGGTCAGCCAGTGCCTGGACAATCGCATCGCCTGCTGGATCGTGATTGAGGCATTGCGCAAGCTGGCCAAGAGTAAAGAAGGCCACGCCTGCGAGATCGCCTGCGTCTTCACCGTCCAGGAGGAAGTTGGTCTGCGCGGCGCGGGCACCGCCAGCTATGCCCTTGAACCGGACATCGGCATTGCCGTGGACACAACCCTCTGCATCGACACGCCCGGCGTGCCGGAAGACCAGCGTTACACCGAGTTCGGCAAGGGGGCGGGCCTCGTGGTGATGGACAACTCCGCGATCGCCGACCTGGATCTGCTCGAGCAGTTCGAAGCCCTAGCCCAGAAGAAGAAGATCGCCCACCAGCGCGAGGTCGGCCGCGGCGGCACCGACTCCGGCACCATGCAACGGGCCCGGGCCGGCGTCCGCACCATGACCCTCGCCTGCCCGACGCGGTACATCCATACCGTCACCGAGATGATCCACAAGAACGATATGGCCGCCTGCCGCGACCTGCTGGCCGCGTACCTGGCCGAGGCATAAGGCGACCGCGCGGCGGCAGGCAAAACAAATGGGCGGGACAAGCGCCCTGTCCGTCGTCGGTCGAGATCGCCCGCTACAATGCCACGCACCACGGGGTGTAGCTCAGCTTGGCAGAGCGCCTGCTTTGGGAGCAGGAAGTCGCAGGTTCAAATCCTGTCACCCCGATTGATCCAAGCCCCGCCAAGACACAGACTTAGCAGGGCTTGCGCTTTTAGACAGGAGTCTTTTTGCTACCGGTTTGCCGTGGATTTGCCGTCAACCCGGGTCGCCAGACGGCTGGCCAGACGTTCCATGCGGGTGAGCACAACGTCGTCAGCTGACTCAATCAGCGCACGCAGCCGGGCTCTCGGGGTGTCCACTTCGTAGCGACCCTCGGGCACCGCCAGGTAGTGGGCACGGCTGACCTCGGGGCCGTGGCCAAGCCATGCATCGACCACGTATTCCGGATTTACCTGCTTCCACGTGGTGTCACGCCACGCCCGCAGCCCGTGGAAGGGGCGGCTCCACAGCGGCAGCCCCGATCGCCGCATGATCGCGCGCATGTTGCGGTGCAGGTTCAGCCGGCGCACGCCATCGCAGACCCGATCGCCATCGGCCTGCTCGTGCACGTCCAGCAGGATGGCCTGCAGTCTCTTGACCATCAACACCTCACGCTGTCGCGGCTTTGCGCCTGTGACCTTGGTGGCCGTGGCGATCAGACGGTTGCGATCCCACTGCACATCCGACCATGTCAACGCCAGCGCCTCGCCCCGGCGCAGACCCGCCAGCGCACACAGCGCCACCAGCGCCCGCCACGGCGGGCTGGGGCAGGCATCGAAAAGACGGTCCATGTCCGCCTCGGTCACGTCGGGCGGAGGCTTCTTCTCGAACCGCACCGCCACCCGTTCACGATCGAAGGGGTTGGAGCGGATCAGGTCCAGCTTCATCGCCCCATGACGCCGGCCGAAGATGACCCTGGCATTGCGCAGATGCACCGACAAGCTCGCCCCCGCCATGGTCGACCCCTGACGGTTGCCCTGCTTGCCGGCCAGCCACGCCCGCCATTCCGCGGCATCCGCATGCGTGATCCGGTCGATGGGGGTGTCCGCTCCCAGGAATTCGGTCAGGTACTGGCCCGTCTTGGCCAGCAGGGCGACGGTGGACTCACTCAGCTCCGGCCGCAGGCGCTGGTACCGAGCGAGCCATTCGGCAAGTGTGGGGGTTGGGCCGCTCGCCGCCCAGGCGCCCGACTCGATCAGCTCCCGTTCTTTGGCCAGCCGGCGGCGCTCGATCGCCTTCCTGGTCAGCGAGCCCTCACGCCCCAGGCCCTCGCTCTTCTCACGGCCGAGGCTGTCTTTCCAAACCAGGCGAAGGTATCGCTCCCCCTTGACAGTGGTGCAGCCGACTCGGACGGTGTGACTGGTGGTCATGTTTCCAATCCCTCTGGTGCGTCACAAATCAGGTCTCACCACTCCGGCGCTCCGTCGTCGGGCTCGGCCGGTGGTGGGATCCTGGCCTCGGAAGCCGGACGGCTGCGCAGGGCGTGTATGCGTTTCATGTTCAAGCGGTAACGCGCCGCCCGCCTGGTTCTTCCGCTCTGGTCCGACACGCCCTTGCCCGTGCGTCTGATCCAGCCGCCGTCTTCGAGCTGGCGCAGTGCCCGCTGCACTGTGCGGCGGTCGATCCCCCACCACTGGGCCAGCATGCCGACCGACGGAAAGCATTCCGCCCGCTGCGCCTGCTCGTTGCAGTGCCACGCCAGGGCGAACAGGATCGCCTTGGGCCAGCCCTGCAGTTGCGGATCATTGACGTACCGCACAAGCTGGGCTAGACGGTGGCTCACTGGTCCTCCGCCGGCCGCTCGGCCGTCGGCTGCAAACTCAGCCCCAGGGCGGACGCCAACCGCTCAATGCGATGCGTGAGCATGTCTCGCCTGCCCGTCAGGTAGCGCGACAGCTCGGGCTGTGTCAGTCCAGCGGCCGCGGCGATCTCCTCCTGTTTGCGGCCGTCGGCTTTGACGGCCTGGCGGATGGTGTCACGTATGGTCACAGTCTCTCCTTCCGCTCGGCGATGGCGGCGTTGGTCGGTCAGAACGAATAGTCGTGGTACTGGCTTCGCTGCCCAAGCATCAGGCCGGCCCCCTGTGCGCGCCAGCCACACCTGGTACGGCGGAAGATGTAGACCGGCCCGTCCGGATTGGGCGTGTAGGCGTAGGTCTGCATGTCGCTCCACCCGTTGGCGTCGGTCCTCTTCGCGTGATCCTCCTGGACGTGGATCTGTGTGGATGTGACCCTAATCACAGTCCCGGCCGTCCGGTCAGTCCATTGCAGGATTGTGGCCCCGTCGCCGACGCGGGCGGCAACCGCCCGATCGGGGATGGCCGAAACATGATTCACCAGGCTGCCTGTCTCTGTTCCGAGTCTCATGACTGTCTCCTGTTTCACGAGCCACCATCGGCCCGGGCGAGCGGACCCCGCAGGGCCCGTTGCGCTCGGGTCGGTGTGCGTCACACGGCAACACGCCTCCACCCCGCGGAATTCTGCATCGCCTCCATGGCTCGTTCGCATTCAAGACGGTGGGCGAGTGTCGCGACATACTCGCGCAGCTCGGGGATGTACTGGCCCCACGGCGTCAACTTCGGGTCGACATCGAATCCGTAGTGCCTGGCTGCATCGTCAACCAGCCGCGTCATGAGCTGCGGAGAGACCTCGCGGCTCGTGAAGACGTACTTCGGCCCATACTTGACCAGGATTGCCCCGGGCTGCGGACAGTCGGTCGAAAATCCCGCCACAGAGCCTCGGCTGCCTTCCGTGCCGTGCGACCCGGCCGGCTGCATCGACCCATCTGGAAGCAGCCAGTTGGAACCCGAGTATTCCATGTCGATCGAGCCATCGAATCCGCCGAAGCTGTAGCAGTTGACGACCGGATCGACTTCAACAGTCGTCGGCCCGTCGGTCCATCCGATTCGAATCGCGTTGTAGCTCGACCGCACCGAGAACTTGACGTTTGGGAATTCCATCTTGAGCTTCTGACGGACCAGGACGGCTACCTGCTTCGATGCGATGACTGCCGCGCCGTCGTCCGGATCCCGCTTCTCGCGGAGCTCCAGGTAGATCGGGCTGGGCTGGCGGACAGAGTTGGATTGGGTAAGCTTGGACATGTTCGAGCCTCCTATTCAGGTTCGAGCCAGGGCCCCGGACGTTGGCGCGTCGCGGGGCTCATTTGCTGCATGCATGCGTCACGATTCGCTGCATGTCATGTATTACATATATGCCATATCTGCCATACGGTCAAGCCCAAATCGTGATTTTCGTTCACTTTTTTTGTTCGGCCTTTGGACGGGCGGCAGAGAGTCCATGTTAGGGCGGCAGAGAGTCACCCCAAAGGGGAAGATACTAATCTTCCTTTCTTACTCGTATCAGGTGGGCCCTAACAGCCCACCACCTGATACAGGCAACCGAGTAGCTGCCGACATGGCGCCCGGCCGGCTTCGGGCTGGCGCCCGGCCGGGCTTGCATGCTTCTGTCGCCTGGTCGGATGTCAGCTGCACGGCAAGACACGAACGAACAGCATTCGATTTGAAAGGGGCAGAGGATGACGTCGGCGGGCGCGCGCGTTCTCGCTTTTCTCGTTGCTGTCCGGTCGGCGAGTGATGGGCTGTGCGGTTCCTGGCGTGATCTGGACTGCGACAGGCCGGCAAACAGCCGGCAAATAGGGTCATAAGTCGAGTGTCTACAATGGTTTGATCTCTGCTATAGAGGCTGCGTACTGCATTCTGACGAGGGGGTGGAGGGGGGGCGGCCGCAGCGAGTTCATTGTCAACTGCCTCTCGCGTATTCTCGGAGCAAAACAACGCACGGGATACACCGTCGCCATGACTTGTGTGGAAACGGCGAATTCTCTGGCACAGAGCGGCCTCAAGCCTTTCATGGCTAGTTACGGACCTCTGGAAATGGAACGCCTCCTGGCGGCTCTCCTGCCAATTCTGGGCAAGCCGTGAATCTGGCTTGTTCTGGTGTGCGGTGGGCTTGTGATTGTTCCATCCGCAGTTGGCACACTCGAGGTCTTCTGTTGTCGGCCCGAAGATCGCGATTTCGTCTCCGCAGTTTGGGCAGTTGGCCTGGCTTGGGTCTTGCGTCATGCTGTGTGATCACTCGTCGGGGTATAGCTCGTCTTCGCTACGGCTGAGCGCGTCGTGAATGAATTGGCGTGCCATTCCGAGGGCGTTGAACATGCCTCCTTCGTGCCAGACCAACATTCTGCTTATCTTGGGGTTGAGCTTGTCATCGCGGAGTTGCAGTACCACGATGGCTTTATTGCGTCTGGCGAGTTCCATGATGAGGTCATCTGTTGGGGTGAGGTTGAGGTCTGACTCTGGCATGTGGTGCTCTCAGTGGTGGCGGAACCATCGTGGGCCGCGGTCTTGGGGCTTGCCGATCGATTCGTAGTGGCGCAGGCGTTCGAAGTAGGCCTGCTCGCGTCGGCGGTCTGCCATGACCTGGGGGTCGAGGTTGAGTTGTTCTCGCCATCGGTGGACGTTGGCGGAGACGGCTTCGATCAGGTCGTCGTGCTTGAGGCATCCTCTCTGGCTGGTGAGGCGGGTGAGTTGTGTCTGGAAGTCTTCGCGGACGGCGACGGAGCGGTCGATGACGAGCCGGTGGTTGGCCATGACGGGCTCGAGCGCCTGGATGATCTTGATTTCCTTCTGGGTTAGTGGCATTCGGATGGCTTCGACGGAGCACTTCCATCCGTCGGGGTGGGCGTCGTCGTCTCCCGGTTCGAGGAAGTACTGGCGGACGACAGGTTCGAGCAGCGGCGCCATCATGCCTTGGAGGGCGACGTCTTCGATCTCGATCATGGTGACGCGGTGTTCGCGGGCGGCGTGGGCGATGGCGTTGAGGGTGTCGGGGCCGTATCCGTCCTGGAATGCGTCGACGTGCTTGAGGTAGAGGTATCCGTTGCACTGGGCGATGATGCTGATGCCGGTCGAGTCTGAGCGTCCGCCGGACCGACCGGCCGGGTCGATCCACATGCGGCAGCCGGTGTAGTCGATGAGCTGGGCGTCGGTGAAGATGGGGCCGTGCAGCCGGTCCCCCGAGAAGCCGTAGCTGGGGACGTCTTCGAGGACGGTTGACCCGTTGTGGTTGTTCAGGCCCCAGGCGATGGTGTGCGGCGCCTTATCGCGCGGGACGTCGAAGACGATGAGGTTTCGGAGCTTCAGGGGGTAGAGCAGCGTATCGTCGAGGTCAGCGATGAGCATGCCCTGCTTGGCGAAGTCGCTGATGCCTTCGGCCATCCGCTCCGCCAGGTCGTCCGGGCTCACGAGCCATGGGGCGATTCGGTCGCCGTCGAACTTGTTCCTGGCGGATGAGGGCTTGAGTCGTCCGTCATCGATTCGATCCTGGATGGCTGGCGCCATGTTCAGGATGACGTCGTCTGGATGCGGGGCGACGATCGGGTAAGAGCGGACGGTGTAGCCCCGGTCGGGCAGCTTTTTGTAGACCGACTCTTCATGGTGATAGGTGCCCAGCAGGTTGATGCAGCGCCGGCCGAAGCGGGCGATGTTGGTGAATTCACGTGTGGAGTCGGCCAGTAGTTCGCGGGCTTCGACGGTTCGCGTGTTGCTCGGGGTCTCGATGTCGTCGCCGATGAGTCGGCTGGCGCGGGTGCCTGTGATCTGGCTGTCTATGCCCTTGGCCATGACCGAGGGGTTGCGGCTTCCGGCGGCGCCGCGGACGTCGAAGTACCAGGTGGTGTCTCGGCTCTTGGCGGCGCCGTTGGATCGGACACGTTCGCGAGGAGCAAGGTGCTGCAGGAAGGGGACATGCTCGATCCATTCGCGGACCTGGTGGACCGTGTTCTTCGCCTCGCCGCCGGACTTGGAGACGATCAGGAGCTTCGCATTGGGGTCAAGAAACAGGTCGTAGCAGGTGAGCCCGCAGGTCAGCAGGGTTGTCTTGCCGGCTCCTCGCCATCCGAGCAGGACTTGCCGGTTCGGCCCGTTGTAGGCGAAGTCGAGCATGTCGTCTTCGACCCAGCCCAGGGGGGCGACTTTGTCGAGCCCGCGATCCGCCCACAGCTCGTGCATGAAGAAGATGAAGTCCGACCTCAGCTTCTCGATGTACTGGTGGGGGCTGAGTGTGGTGGTCATCGGGTGGCCGGATCGTCGTCATCGGTGTTCAGTGGTGGGATGGCGGAGCCACGGCTGCGGGCGCTGGCGATGTTCTGGAGGAGCTCTGATGATGGGTCGTCGTCGGCGGGCGAATCAGTTCGGCCCTTGCCGTAGATGAAGTCAAGGGCCTTACCGATGAGGGCGGCGTTGTACTTGCCGCTGGAGGCGGCTTCTTCAAGCACCTTGACCAAAGCCTTTCCAACCAGGGCTTCGATCTGGCGTTTTTGCGCGGCGATGTCAGTGGCGATCTCTGCCCGCACAAGCTGGTCGATGTTGTCTGCGGAGAAGAGATGGCCGCTGTGGATGAGGTCGATGATCTTCTGGCCGATGGTCACCGTGATGGCTCCTCTTGGCTCTTGTCGAGTTGATGTTTTGCCATTTCCTGTCTCGCTAATGTTGTTCACGAGGCTTTTATGATGTAAGGTTTTGGAGTGTTTTGCTGCGTGTCGGGGTGAGACTATGCGCTGTGTGCTCTGGCTGGTTCTGGTGGCGAGCTGTGCCGATCAAGCCTTTGGTGTCGTTACGCTCAACCTTGCTGGCGCCTTCGCTCCCATAAAGGTTGCGATAGCCGACGGCGGCCAGGCGAACATCCTCGTGCTCGGCGACAGCCTGACCTACCAGCCCCAAAGCTGGCTGCCGGTGTTCACCGGCCTGATGCATGACGCCTATGGCGACGCCGGGGCGGGCTACCAGGGCTTCAGCCGCTGGACCGGCGGGGGGTTCAACCCCGGTTGGCTGGAGGGGGTCATCAACCAGGACGTCGCGCCCCACTCGTCGCCCGACGGGCTGTGGGCCTCGGGCTCGAGCCCGAACCTGACGGCCCGCTTCGACGCCCGGGACCAGTACATCGAGCTTCAGTACGTGGTCGAGCCCGGCGGCGGGCGGGTTCGAGTCGAAGACGCGGCCCGCAACCTCATCACCACGCTCGACACCGACGCCCCCGAGCCTGGCGTGGGCACGTGGTCGTACACCTTCCCCGAGGGTCAGAACCGCCTGTGGTTCAGAACCCTTGACGCCGCGCCGGTGACCATCCTCGGGCAGAACAACATCACCGAGGATGCCGGAGTGCGGATCCACCGGGCGGCCAACGGCGGCTGGGGCGTGGGCAACTTCCTGGGGCGAGACTGGACCTTCGACGCCCAGTTGGGCCTGCTGGACCTGGACCTGGTGTTCGTCTGGCTGGGCCAGAACGACACGGCTTACAGCGGCGAGGCTTACGAGTCGAGCCTCCACCTGCTGGTCGACCGCCTTGAGCAGGCCGCGGGCGACGCGAGCATCGTTCTGGTGGGCACGAAGCAGACGGCCCTGAGCCCGGCCGGCGCCGATCGCCTGGAGGGGCTGGTCGAGGCCATGGGGCGCGTGGCGACCCAGCGCGGCTTGGGCTTCATCGACCTGTTCCACGCGGCCGGCGACCATGCCTTCTTCGAGACCCACGGCATGCTGCTCGACGGGGTGCATTTCACCCAGGCGGGCGGGGACTACATGGGCCGGCTCATGTTCGACGCCTTCCAGAGCGACGGGGCGTCGCTGACCGCCGGTGTGGGCGGGGATTTCAACGGCGACGGGCTGGTGAATACGCAGGACATCAACCCATTCATCGCCGCGCTGGGCGGCACGACGCCGGCGCCGCTCTACGGCGACCTGGTCCGCGATGGGACGATCAACACCCAGGACATCAACCCCTTCATCGAGACGATGGTGCAAAGCGCCGTCGGCGTGCCCGAGCCCGCCACCTTGCTGGTCGTGGCCGCCGGTCTTGGCGTCTACGGTCGCGGCTCCTGGTCCATAGTCCGGTCGAGGTTATAGGCGTTGGTGATGAAGGGGTCGAAGCCCAGGAACCGGGTGGCGATCTTCACGCCGATCCAGTTCTGGAAGGGCCAGGTCTTGCGCCAGTTGTGCAGGTGCCTCATGTTGAATTCGCGCCGGGCGATCGGGTCCATGGTCGCGTAGGCCAGGCGGTCGATCATGTCGGCGACGGGACTGAGACTCCCCCAGAAGCTTCGGCTCTGGAAAGCGGCTCGGCTGACCTGGGTGTTGCCAAGGGCCGATCCGATTCCGATGTTGGCCTTGTCCAGGAATGCCATCGGTCTGTTCGTCCATCCGTTGAGCCCTGAGACGTTGACCACGGCGTAGGTCATGGCGAGTGGGTCGGTCGCCCATAGGCTCATGGTTTCGTCGAAGTCGCGCCGGCCGGACAGGTGGTTACGGATGGCGTCGACGATCGCCCCTGTGCCCAGGTAGGCGGAAATGGTGGCAAGCTGCTTCCCCAGTGGCCGCTGGGCCAGGGGCCTGGCGACCTGGTTGGCCCATGCGAATCCGAAGGTCTGGAACTGGTTGAGTGCTCGGCCCCACCAGTGGTCATTAATGAGCGGCTTGTCACCAAGGCTTGGCGTGAGCACCATGGCCCGCTCGACCTGGCTGTTGATCATGCCGGTGTAGATGTCGTAGAGATGGCGGGAATCGTCGCCGTATTTCTCGAGCCAGGCGCCGGCGTTGGGCAGGATGATGTCGCTGTAGGTGGCCATGTCCTGTGGGGACTTGACGATGTCGTGGATGGGCTTCCCGTTCTCGTCCGTTCCGAACTCAAAAAGCATGTCTTGCAGGCGTCTGGCCTCGGCGAGTCCGATGCCTCCCTCCTGAAGACGTGCAGCGTCCCAGCGGGACAGTCCGACGTCGCGCAGGGCCTTCTCCCATGGTGTGCCGCTGGCCTTGAGCTCGTGTGCCTGGATGAAGCGCTGTGAGTGCCGCACCAGGCGGTCCATGGCGATGTAGGCAGCGCCTCGCTTGACGTAGCGGTTCCACGAGTTGATCAGTGTCAGCTCGTTGAAGGCTCGGTTCATTCGATCCAAGCCGGCGTCGATGGCGCCGGTGACGCGGCGCACGCGGCCGTAGCCTGCTCCGAAGCCGAGGTTGTCGTGGTCGAGGTCGCCGATCGAGCGGACTCGTGCGTGTTCTGACTCGAACCCCATCCGCAGCAGGCGAAGTTCACGCTTGGGTGCGTTCTTGAGCGGCGCCATGGCTCGGACGAGGTAGCGGATGTTGCGTGGAACGCTGGTGATTTCGCTGAAGAGGGTGACGGCGGCAACGTCGTTCACAGCAGCGAGCACCTGCGATCCGAGCAGTGCCAGGTAGTTGATGTTCATCAGCGTGTTGCCGCCCCACGCGAGCATGGCGTTGGCGCCGTGAGTCGGATCCATCAGGCCCTGGCCGTGCAGTTGTGACGCTCGCCGTTCGAGGCGCCGCAGCGTTCGGTCCATGTCTCGGCGCACGGCCACGGCGTGGCTTGTGCCGGCCTGCTTGTCCACTTCAGCCAGGGCCTTGTGGAGCTCATTGAATTCATCGCGGACGTGCGTGATCAGCTCACCGGAGGTTTCAATCTCGCTCCCTCTTGCACCGAACCATCCGGACTTCGCCGCGGCCTGGACGGATTTACGGGTGGCAATCTGTCCGCCGACGGCGTGGTAGTACGAGCCGAGGACGCGTTCCGCGTCGTTGTCGAGGAACCTCGCGGCCGCTGGATCCCCCTCGTCGATGATCAGCGTGCGTTTCATCAGGGGGCGCGGCGAGGCGTCAGTGTGGACAACGCCGTGGCTGTGTTGTGGGTTGGTCAGCTTGTCGACCACCGACTGGGACTCACGCTCGAACATCTCGTCGACCATGGCCTTGTAGCGGGTCCACAGGCTGGGGTCGGCGGTGCGCAGCTCGCCTTCTGTACGAATGGCTTCACTGATCCGCAGGCTGTCGCGCATCTCGTCGAGGATGGGAAGTTCATGCTCGTCAGCCAGGCGCCGGGCCCGCGTCTCCGGGTCTTCGAGAATGCGGCGTCCTTCGCGCCACGAGCGCTTCAGCCATGCCTTGAAGCTTTCAGGGTCCGTGCGGATTTCCTCAGTGAGAAAGCGTCGGGTCAGGTATTGGCGGGCGTTGATGTTGAAGTCGACAGCCTGATCGAACCGCTCCTTGGTCTTGGCGAGTTGCACTTCAGCAGCTTGGACCCTCTCGGTTGCCCGCCTGGCCTTGCGCTGTCCGATCAGCTTCTCAGCTTCGGCGATGGCCGCCTTCGGGACCATGTACCGATCCCGGATCCAGTACTGGCCGCGTTTGCGGCGGACGATCCAGATCTCGTCGGTGACCTGCCGCAGGGCCCGCATCAGTTCCGGGTCTTTGCCGACAGCGATTGACTTCAGGTCGTGGTTCCAGGCTGAGTCCCATGTCTTGCGGGGGCGGCCGGTTGCGCCACGAACGGTCTGTTTGGTGCCCAACCGCAGGCCTTTGGAGCCCCAGTCGAACAGTTCGACACCGATGAGTTCTTTCGGCACCGATGTGTAGAGGGTCTGGACCTGGCGTCCCTGTTGGTCGATAATGGATTCGCCATCGAGACGCCCGCCGGCTTGGGCAGCCTGCTGCGGCGACGCTTCGGCGGAAGCGTCCAGAGCCGTCGAATACAGCGGCTTGCCCGACTCGATGGCCTTCTCTAGCTGCGCTCGCCGGATCGGGTAGTTGCTGATGACAACCTGGCCGGCGTCTTCAATGTCCCTGCTGATCGACAGGAAGATGGTCTCCTTCCCACGGCGGAAGGCTCGGACGAATTTCACGGCACCGTCTGCTTCTCGCATGATCAGGGATGGCTTGGTGAGGGTTGGGAGGACCAGGCCGGAGAAGTCCGCGCGATCCTTTGCCTGCATCTTGGCGAACTGGTTGGCGCCGATCTTGACCGGGCCGATCGGGGTCTCGATCGTTCGGGCCGGGCCGATCATCCGATCCCACATTTCCTGATCGGTGATTGGTGCGTGCCAGTCGTCTGCCTCATCAACAACACGCTGGGCAATGGTCTCCGCCGGCTCATTGAACGCCAGCGGGTACTGGGCCTCGACAGCATCCATCTCCGCGTAGGCAGACTGCAGCTCGTCGAATGCATCGTCGTATTCGGCGTGACGAGCTTCCAGTGTGCGCTTGCCAGGAAGAAGGCTTGCCTGGTCGGCCAGGTCGAGCATCTGGTCATAGAAGCTGCGGATGGCGTTGCTTGCCGTCTGGAGTTGTGGCGGTACCTGCTGGCGATTGTCCCGCAGCATCGCCCAGCCATCGTCGATCGCCTTCCGCTCACGCGCAAGTCGCATGGCCGTGCGGATGAAGGTGCCGTAGTCGTTGTAGGGCTTGATCTCGAACGGCGTCCCATCGGCGTAGGCGCCTCTGATGGGCTCGCGGGTTGCGAGGGCGGCGATTTTCTTGCCGGTGCTGAGTGTGATGCGATCGGCGTCTGTGCGGTCAAGCAATGCCCCGTGCAGTCGGTCCGGAGCATAGGCGTCCCGAGCCTGTGCCATGGCGTCGTAGAGCAGCACCTGGTAGCTGTCCTTCAGTACCTCGGCGGGGACTACGCCGCGGTAGCTCGGGTCCATGGCCGCGGCTTTGCTCACCGTCCCCTGGTGGAACAGCGATCGGTACGCGGCATGGGCCAGGTCAAGCACACTGCGATCGACTACTCCCGTCGGCGTGAAGAAGCTCATCGCCTTCCCGAAGGCGGTTGTTCCTCGCTGTGCGATGTAGTCGGTAATGTTGTCCGCCAGCTCGGCGGCGCCGGCAGCCTTGGCGTCGGACTTGACCAGGTTTCGGATGGCCTGTTCTGTATCGGCCAGGCTTCGGTGCAGGGGACTCAGGGCGTCGTAGTCGCCTTGGAGTGGATGTTCGAGAGCCTGAACGCGGTCTCCGTACTTGGCCTGTACCTGGCGCCACAGCCTGGCGTTCCGGTCGGCAGCGACATTCTGTCCAGCATCCTCGGCCCGATGGAGAAGAACGACCTGGTGGGGCTGTTGCGGGGTCGCATCGTTCGGCAGCCCGTCGTCGAGGATCTGCTGCAGGTCTGCGCGATTGGCTTCCAACTCATCGACGAGACTGCTGAGCTTGATCTTTGGAGGGGTCTCTGTTTCCCAGGCTGCGTGGATTTTGGAACGGGTACTCTCGAGGTTTTCGTGGGACGCCCATCGACGCCAGCCTCGGCTCGACGTTTTGAAGTTCGGAGCCGATAGGAAGCCAATCCCTGATCCGAACGCGAATCCGTAACCGAACGCCTGCAGGTCGGCTGTCAGTCTGTCGCGCTCCTCTCCAGGACTCATGGACCGCAGAATCTCTTCCTGGATCGTGTTGGTGATTCCCGCCGTGATCCCGACAGCGCCGGCATTCTTGAGGGCTTTCACCAGGCCGATGCCTCGCGCCGTCTTGTAGAAGGCGCTGGCTGGGATAAGGTTGATCGGGTCGGCGATGTTGGCCAGCAGGCTCAGGGTGAGTGTCTTGGCGCTGCCTGCTTCCGCCATCGTCTGGAAGTCTTCGTGCTGCTGCCTCGCTTCATGAAGAGTCAGCTCAAACTCATCCTCGCTGCGGGCGTCGACGAGCCAGTCGTAGGCTCCGACGGCGTAGGGATGGCTCTGCCAGAACTTCGGGTCCGAGAGGTATCTGAAGGGGCTGAAACCCTCGAGGCGTCCGGTCTGAGCGGGATCACCGATGTTGAACGGCGTCAGGCCGGAACCGATGCGGCTGCCCATGTGGGTGACGGCTCGGCCGATGATGTTCGTGTTCCGAGCTGTTGCCGCCCAGGTGTCCAGGGTGCCTGGCGCCTGGTCCTCTCGGTGATGGAAGTCTCGACGCTCGCTTAGGTGTCGTGCCATCCGATCCGCGGCCGATGTCGGTGTCGCAACGTAGGCCGGATCGTTGGTCACGACCCCTTCGCGTTCATAGATGGGCATCGTCACGGTCCTGTTGATGCGCCGAGCAGTCGGCTGATCTTCTCGTTCTCGCGCTTGCGCGGATCGAGTCCAAGGTATTGGGCCATCTCGTCTTCACTGGGAACTCCATCGAATGGCGGAGGCTCTTTCACGCCCTTGATGAACGGGTTGGGGAAACTGGACATGCCCACGCGCATCGGTTGCTCTCGGGTCTTGAACCATCGCCAGTTTGCCTCGGTGAGGGCGTAGTCTGGGTTGGCCTCGACGAAGTCAATGATCAGGTCATACGGCTTGCCGGCTGCACGGTTGCGAGCGGCAGCGTCGATGCGGCGCATGATCTTGTCTTGCTGGCCAAGCTGCTCCATCTCCGCCTTTTGTGCGAGCAGCTTGGGAGCCTGTCTCGGATCTTGCGTCGGAGGCGTTGGACCGATGGCTGGGTTGAAGACGATCGGAGCTCCTGACTTCTGGTCGACCAGAACCTCACCATCAATAGCGAAGCGGATGCCGCTCTCACCAGGCACGGTGAAGGGCTCAAGGTCATCCATGAAGTGCAGGGCCATCGGTTCACGGCGGATGAGATTCTCGAGGCGCGACACGGCGGCGCCGGTGGTGGCTGCCCAGGGCACCGTGAATACCTGGGAGAATCCATTGTCTTCAGCGGCTGTTCGTTTTACCCCGGCCCACCAGCCATGATCGATCCGCCCGTCATCAACAAGGGTCTGCATGAACTCCCGCAGGCTCTTTTCGGTCTCCGGCTTCCAGTGCACGTCCTTGGGCGTCTCTCTGCGGCGCAGGACAAACAGTTGATTCTGAATGGTCGCGTAGAGGTAGTCGGCGCGAAGCTGGTCGATCGCAGCTTTTGCAGCTTGCGTCTTCCACTGTTCCGGTCCTCCAACGCCAAGGTCTTTGAGCATCGTGTATTGGTGCTCGAATCTTTGGGCCAGGTCACGCGAGAAGCCCGGCGGGAATCGCTGGGGATCGATGTGGACGTCCCGGTTAGGGATTGGGCCCCACCATACGTCCTCACGCTGCCATGCTTCGATACCGGTCCGCAGCACTCCCTCTGTTCCGATCTGGTCAGCGACACCCTGACGCTCTGTCACAAGCTGCCCCGCTGTTTCACGGGCGTTCTCGTAGAGTTGCTTGGTCCATCCGCTGTAGCGGGCCACGGCTTCCTTGAGGCGCTGCTGGAACTTGGGGTTTGGCGTTCCGTCCTGGTTGACGTCCTGCGGGCTGTTGAGGTTCAGGTCGGCTGCGATCATGTCGAGCTTGGCCTTGACGTGATCCGGAAGTCCGTCCGCCGCCTTCTGCATCGCTGACGTCGGGATCGCCTGCAGCAGCCAGTAAGCATGGGCTGCTTGTGCGTTTAGCCCTGGGTCTTCTGCCGTCGCGGCGTCTCGGATCCAGTCAATAACCGGCCCGGGGACGTGGTCGCGTTCCCGAAGGTTGGCGGCAAGGCGGATCGGGTCCGTCGGTTGCCGCTTCTGGGTATCCCACAGGCCGAGCTTCCCAAGGACTTCCATGTGCGCCGTGTCGTGTGCCGCTCCCAGAGCAACGTGATCGCCGCGGTAGTTGGATAGCACCTGGGCCATTGACTCGCTCTGCTGCTTGCGGTACTCAACACGTGAGTTCACCGACTGGATCAGGCTGATCGCGTCGTCCGGGTTGATCTTCCCGGCCAGGCCTTGCTTGCGCACCTCTTCGATCAGCGTCAGAGGATCTGCTCCAGCCAGCTCGCGGCTGTTGATGTTCTGGCGGTATTGCTCGAAGACCGTCTGTTTTGCGATCTCCCGCAGCTGGGTCTGGGCATTGGGGTCGTGGCCTTCCCAGTGTTTCAGGATGGCTTCAAGACGATCGGCCTGGCCCAGTCGTGCTGCGGACTCTGCAGCACTGGCGCTGTACTTGGCGATCTCAGCGGCCGTGATGGCGGGCTTCAGTTCTCGCATGACGGTGAAGGACTCATCGATTTCGGTCATCGGGCGTGCTGCTGCACCATCGCCCGCCAGGCGCAGATTCTCGTCAAGCGCCTCGGACTGCATCTTGCGCTGTTCACCGATCAAGCCATCGACGAGCCTGGGGCGCAGGGCGGCGTGATATGCGGAGGCATAGGACTGGCTGAATCCTTCGACTTCCTGACTCAGCAGGTCGTCCACAAAATCAACAGCCTGGACTCCCTCTGGCAGAGTGATCTTTCGCTGCTCGATCTGATCGAGAAGTTCCACCTGCCGCGTCGCGGCGTGCTTGTAGGCAAGCTCCTTCTGCAGGCGCTCCTCGGTCTGGCTTCGCACTTCAACCATGCGTCCGATCTGTCCGACAAGCTGGGCTGTCATCCCCAGCGCCGCCATCAGACGGTTCCCGGCATCGGACCGTGCAGCGTTCGGGCTTGGGATGGCCAGACCAGGCGCTGCCAGCTGTTCGACGACGCCCTGCCGTGGGGCGCTAGGAGCGTAGCTTCGCCGCCTGGTTTCGAGCGGCGACCCACCTTCGAATGCACTCATGCGTTACGGTCCTGCTTTGGTGGTGGTCAGGGTCATCTGAGGTTTGGCGAAGCCCTTGGCAATGCTCCCCACGCTGTCAGTGATACTCAGCGCAGTGCTGGCGATCTGCATGCCGGCCATGAAGCCATTGAGAATCGGGTTCTGTATCTGGCTTTCCAGCTGGGCGATGTTCTCTTCGTAGCCGCTCCGCACTCGTCGCGTTTCCGCCAGGGCGTTGCGCTTGATGATGTCCACGTTGATGGCGGCGTCGTAATCAGACTGTCTCTGCAGGGCTGCGTAGCTGCCGCCCAGTCCGACGCCAGCTTCAGCCGCGGCGACGCGCAGTCGGCCGCTGATCATCTGGGCCTCGTTGACTCGCTTCTGGCGTTCAACCGCCGCCTGGTCAACGATCTGCTTCTGCTGCTCACGTGCTGCGCGGGCAGATCGGTGCATCGATTCCTGGATGGCGGCGTTGTTGTCGAAGGCCATCAGCTTTCCTCCGGTACATAGTCGCCAATGAACTGGATGCGCCCGATGGTCGCCGGCCGGGCGGTTGGCATCTCAATCGTGATGGTGGCCTGGTCTGCTTCGAGGCTTGGGCGCAATTCGAGCTTGCCGCGCGATTCGAGTGTTCCATCCGGGGCGGAGAAGACTGACACGAGGTCGTCTCGGTTCTCGCTGGACACCCGCACTTGATAGTCGCCTGCGTCAGTGTGACGCACGATCATCTTGCGCAGCAGCAGCATTCCGTCCAGGTCTGCTTCGCCATTACGATCGCGGTGTGATTGCTCGGAGAGCGTGACCTGGCCCAGAAAGTTTCGCCCGATGCATACGTCGCCCGCCGAGTAGTCGCCGCTGATGGTGACGTCTGTTCCGCTCACGTCGTCTGGCGTAAGGATCTGTCCCGCACTGGCGCCAAAGTCCGGGCCAAGCACAATCGCGTCGACTCCGGGGTCGGCGGAGGGCAGGGTCCAGGTCGTCTCGTCGTTTCCGGCCGAATACGAGCCGGTAATGATGTGCTTACGATCGAGACACACACGGTACGGCCAGTTGGCCGTCGGCATGTCGACGCTCACGGGTAGCCTCTCGACGGCATAACTGCCGTTGTACTCGACGAGCATGTAGATCTCGTTGTCGATGATCACCGCGTCCACCACGCGATATCCATCGTCCATGTCGTAACTGAACCACGCTGACTGGTCCTTGCGGGGGCCGGACCAGAAGTACCGGTAGACGTAGAGGCTCGATCCACCCGTGGGCACAACAACAACTGTTTCGTTGTTGGGGCTCACGTCGATCGACTGCACATCTGCTGGCAAGTACCCCGGCGTGTGGGCTGATACGTCCGCGGCGGTGTTCGATGTCTCAGAGTCGGAGTAGTAGTACTCGAACAGGTGAACCCCATCGAGAAGGCTGGCTGGGAAGTAGAGACGGTTCCCGGCCGGCCTGGGTCGTAGCGGCAAGGAGTCGTAGGACGTTGACGGGGTAATCGCAGCTGTCGACGGGGTGAGCACTTCCGGTGCGTTGAGCTCGAACTGCTGGCCGGATTTGGTGAAGATCGCCAGTGACTTGCGGAAGCTGACGACGTAGTCAACGAGCGCGACCTGCTCGCTGGACAGCGGCGCGTCGATGGGATCGGAGTCGACGATGTTGGTCGCATTGTCAAGGTAGAGGTTGAAGTAGTCGTTGGCCTGGCTGAAGACAATGTTGTCATCGCCGGCAAGCACCAGGCGGTTGCGGTGGCTGCTGATGTCAGCCAGGGCTCGCCCTTCCGTGAAGAGGCTCGGCGCGGGGTTGGTGTCGTTGTCTCCGCTGTAGCGAGGCTTCCAGTCGATCAGGTCGGCGTCGAATTCCAGAGGGCTGAGCGACGCACGGACGATCTGGATGGGCAGCGTTGTCGGGTCCGGCTGGGCGCCAGACTGGTTGGGCGCCGCCACCCGTTGCCAGCGATCGAACGGGTCGACTACATCGTCTTCATCGGCGAATGTTCCACTGCCTTCCTGGTTGGTCTTCGTGCTGGTAAAGATGCTCGTGCCAAGGTCGTATTCGGCGTAGTCGGGCCCCCTGTACGGGAGAGCTCCGGTGCATCCGGTGCCGGCTCCCCGATGGATGCCGCCCCAGGTGAAGGCGGTCGCTTCTGCGTAGACGACGGCGTTCCTAGCGCCAGCCGCCTGGAGGGCCCGCTGCATCTCCTGGGCAAGATCATCCGTGTCGGTCGGATTCGACTGCTGGAAGTTGAAGCTGGCCGCGTAGGCTCGCCCCACACCCCATGTCTTCAGGGACGCTCCGATATTGGCATGCGCCCCAGTGTTCTGGTTGATGACGGGATCGATGAGGTACAGGTTGTCGGTGTCGTTTGCAGCGGCAGTGTCGATTTCGTATTCGCCGCTGTAGGGTAGCGTGCCGATGACGATCTTGTCGCCTGCCGACAGCCCGCCGACGATGTTGGTGAACTTGCCGGCTCCAGACAGCTTCTGTGTGGCGGCGGTGTAGGCGACAGCCGTCTGCTCGTCGTGGGCCGACGTGTAGCCCACCATGAGAGCGCATGGATTGACGGCGTCCTGCAGCCAGGTTGCCGTTGTGACGTTCCACCATCCGCTGGTCAGCCCCTCGGTGTGATACGGGAATGTGCCGGCTGCCGCTGGAAGCTCATACTTCCAATTTCCGGCTGGCGCAATGCTCGTGTCGTTGCGGGCGTAGTAATAGCTCGGTGATGCATCAGGTGACAGGCTCAGGAGCGTGTCGTAACTGCGAGTGGATCCCGCCAGGTCGTAACCGGCGCTGACTTGCGTGGCGAGCGTGACTGTCGTGTTCGCAAGCAGCGTGTAGTCGGCAATTGTGACCAGCCGCATGTCTACTGGGCTGGCGTCGTTGGCGTCAAGGTACGTCTGCGCCTCAGTTGAGAAGTTGACGGTGGCCTCGTTGCCATCGAGGTCGAAGACGCGGTAGGTTGAGTCTCCATAGATGACCAGGTAGCGCTCCCCGGTCTCGCCGTCACGCACGATCTTGTGAATGCGGTATGGCGCCGATGCGGCAAGCCCAGTGATCGCCCAGCCGAACCAGCTGCCTGCCCGCTTCTGGAATCCGTCGAGAACCCGCAGGACAACGTTCGATGCCTCTTCGACCTGGTTCAGGTGCCGCCCTTCTGCGGGTTGGCGGCTCACTCCCCCCCACAGGGGCGGGAGCTTCAGACGTGTCTTCTCTGGCATGGGCTAGTAGGGCTTGCGCCGGTCCCCCTTCAGGTCGATAACGGCCGATGCCTCAAGAAGATTCGTGTGGCGCAGGTCGGAGTCTTCCTGTTTGGCCTTAACTGCGGCGTCGGCTGCTTCTTCGCGCAGCACCGCGTCATCCTTGGTCCCGAGCTTTCTGCGACGTTCGTACTTCAGGGCGGCCTGATAGGCGATGTGGTCGGCCAGAGTCTCGGGCAGCACGTCAAAGCTGAGCAGCAGCGCCACCTGAAGCTCGACTGATGCTGTGAATTCGTCGGTGTCGTCTTCGAGGTCGTAAAGCTTGCCGTCGCGGATCGTCAACTGTCGGCCGATGCTGCTGCCGGCTGGCTGCATCCGCAGCACGTCCGTCAGGACAACATTATTGGATCCATCGGGGTCATACGTCTTGCTGCGGATGGTGTTGGCAATCCATCCATCCTTCAGAATGCGCGTCGTTTCTCTGTCCAGGTGGGTCTCAGCCCGACCTGCATCAGACGTGCCGCCTGTGTCGAGGGCGCTGACCGGGGCGATGCCGCAGGCTTCGAGGATGAGGTTGACAGCTTCGAGCTTAGTCATGGCGGTATCCCATCATGGCGTCGAGCTTCTTGTTCACGTCCTTGAGCTGATTGACAATCGTTGCCTGATTATCGCTGACCTGTTGCTGCAGCGTCCGGGCAGTGGTCTGCAGGACGGCGATGCTGGTGTCGTGTTCAGCCGTTTTTGCCTTCAGGGTTTCCAGGCCAGATGTATGCCGCTCGATGATTGTGCTGTTATTCGTCAGGGCCTGGCGGTCGCTGCCGTAGGTGACTATGACGCCGGACACTCCAGTTCCCATCAGTAGGCTGATGGCGAACATGACCCATACGGACCAGTGAGGTTTGTTCTGATTCACAGCATCAGTCCTGTGATGAGAGGTTATAAAGCCAGGCCGACCCCCATCCGGCCGTGTACGCGCTGATTCTCGCTCGCATCTCGGGCATCGCCGTCACGCTGTTCACCGCCGAGCTGTTGGCGGTGGCCAGAGACACCCAAGGCGACCAGCGATTGACACGGCCCTCAATGGCGATCGTCAGCGTGCCGATGATCTCGGTCTGCACCACGACCTCTCCATTGGTACTTGACGACAAGTCTGGATACCAGACCCCCCCATCTTCGCCATCTGTAAATGCGCCGCTGAGGATGAGCTGTTGGGCTGATGGCGCGACGCGCCGTGCCGCGCGCGTCTGCAGAGTGATGTCACGCAACGGCTCGAGCGGGCCGATGGCGGGGCGGTACGGACGGGGCTTCCAGTTCGCGTCGTATTTCGGCCCACCCAGAGCGCCGGCGGCATCTAGATCGCCCCCCGACTCCGGCGCCTCATCGACGTCGGGAATGTCAGCGGTGGCGATAGCGACCAGCAGTGGATCGGTTGAATATCGCTGCTCTTCATCCCCGTCGGTGAGCCCGCTCCAGAATCCGTTGGCCGCAACCTGAGCGTCCACCTCGTTGGTCCACCCATCGTCCGCGACCAGCGCCAACGCGAGCGACCCCGTGCCCAGGTTTTCGCCCGTGAACACATTGTTTTTGAACACCGCATCCGCCCCCGCCCCCGCGGTGGTGTTGGTGGCGAGCGTCGGCACGCTTAGGCCGAGGTCGACTGCACCATCGCCAATCCAGTGGAAATGATTGTTCCACCACTTCATGTCGGACGCCTGCGTGTTCTCGTTGACGATGCCCCAGCGACCCGACGTCCACGTGCTGTAGTTGGGGTTATTCATGTCGATGACGATCGTGGAATTCCACAGCCAGCCTGAGGAAGCGGTGCTGGTGGCCATCATTGATGCGTTGGACACCGACCCCGGCATGAGCCCAAAGCTGGAGTTGGCGGTCACCATATTCGCGCGTGACGGCTGGACGTCGGCGATGTTGCCGTTGGTGGTGGCGATCGGAACATCGTTCGGATTTTGCACGGTGTGACCGATGCGAAACACCCGCACATCAGGCAGCTCGGTCGCCACAGGTGGATTGGACACGGTTGTCCGGGGGGCCACCTGGTATTTTGAGGCGTTGATAGTGCAGTCTTGCATCACCAGCAGCGCCAGCTTGTAGTTCGTATTGTTCGAGCTGTGGGCGGTCAGCCAGGGGGAGTTCGGATAGGTGATGGTCCCAACAACCGGGACGATGCCGTGGGTGGTGGAGCACGATTTGAGGATAGTTTCGTCACCGCCCTGGGCTGTGTAGGCGACAAACACCGTGGATCCGTTGCTGTTGTAAACCCCCAGGTCGGCCGAGCAGTTGATGAAGGTGGCGATGCCTCCGGCTCCCACGCCGGTGTATTTTCCGACGCCATGTCGGCCCCAGTAGTAGGCTTGGCAATTCTTGACCACGGCGGCATCGGTATCGTTGGTGGATACCTTGAAGCCGTAGTATTGGCCGGCCGTCGTCCGATCTACGCCGAAACCATCGGAACGGATGTTGTCTACGCGGGTGCCATCGGCCGAAAGTTCGACTCCGTCGTCATTGATGGCCTGGCAGGCCTCGACGGCGTATGTGGCCGTGTCCGGGTCGGCAGGCTGGCCGCCCAGGTTGACGTGCAGGATTTTGCCGGCGTTATCCCAATACCACGAGTTGGTGGTCGCGGCGCAGTTTGCGGCACTGGTGACCAGCGACAGCACATTGTTCGCATCCACGTCATTGAGTCGGCGCACCCATTGCGGGGTCAGGCCGGCCTCTGTCAGGTCGATCTGGTAGGTGTCGTTCGTCTCGTCATCATTCCATGTCCATCCGTCGAGTTGATGCGTGAATGCCGAGAAGATGGGGGGTGCACCGATCCCGTAGACGTCGATGCTGATGTTCGACTTGTCCAGGTCCAGGCCGGTCGTTGATCGGTATATTTCGCTTCGATCGAAGAACAGGCCGAGCCCTCCTGCGTTCGGCGTCCAGCTATCAATTATGGCCTGGGCCTTGGCCAGAGTCTTGTAGGGGTTCGTCTTTGTACCGTTGCCAAAGGTGTCCGATCCCTCGGTCGCATCAAAGTAGACCCGCATGGTTCGCCGGGCGGCGGTGGGCACCTCGGCGTCGCGGTACGCGATCAGGTCGTCGAGCCACGTCTTGAAGGCTGTGCTGCGCGGGTCGGGGGGAGCGCCCACTGCGTCCATGTATGCCGTGCCCGCGCTGGCGATGCCGCAGGCGGACGTCAGGACTATCGCGAGAATAGCGTACATTCTGAATTTCATAGCCTTGGACTCCAATCGAAAAAGGGGCGGGAAGCAGTGTCCATACTGCCTCCCGCCCTGCACGGCCACGCCAGTTTGGCGTCATTAGACGCCGTCGATCACGCATTCGAAACAGAACTCGGGTCGACCTTCAGCCAGACCCTTGACGAACCCGGAGCCGATGTCCCAGTCCCGGGTGCGGCCTTCCCAGTTGAACCAGGCGTCCATCGGAGTCGTCCTTGCCCGGATCGCGCCAGCCTTCATGCCGCAGAATGCGGTGAGGCTGAAGTCGCCGGCGTAAACGACGCTTCCCTTGACCGTCGGGCTCGTGGCGGCGCCCAGGTCCGTGCTGGGCATGAGGCGGCTCTTGAGGATCCAGAAGTTCTCGACTTGGAGAATCTTCCGCTTGATCCGATCGGCCATCGCCTCGCCGACGTAGTCCCGACTGGTGAGCCGGTCGTCCTGAAGCAGGACGTTGTAGAGGTACGGGGTGAGACCCACGAACAGGTCATCCTCGTCCATCTCAACGTCCGATTCCTCGGCCAGCTGGTTCCAGTCTCGCAGGACGCCCTGCAGCGCCCGCGAGCCGGCCAGCGACATGGGGAACGCAGTCTCGATGTCGGCGCCGGCTACTTCCACCTGATTGCCGCCCGGGAAGTCCCCGCTGGCGGCAACGCGAGCGCCGAGGCACACCATCTGTAGCGTGTGCTTCTCGCAGGTCTTGCGGATCGCTTTGCCGGCAAGTCCGGACAGCTTCATCCGCGTGTCGGTGTGGTCGACGATGTCCTCGATCTTGGTTCGACGGAAGTTCTTGACCGTCTCCTCGTCTTCGAGGCTGATGTCACGCTCCTTGTCGTCGAGCGTGGCTGCGGGCAGGTCGGAGCCCGGGGTATGACTCTCGGCGTCACCAGACGGCCCGAGGACCAGGTCGGTGTCGGTCTTCTTGCCGACCATGGTCGAGCCGTCGACGAGCGGCCAGAAGCCGATGCGCTCCTGGAACGTCTCGACGGTGTTCGCCAGGAACTCCGTCTTCGCATGCGCGAAGTCGTTTGATGCGATGATGTCAGACGGCGACAGTGCCATGGCTGACCTCCTTCAACGTAAAGGGGTTTGCAGCCAGCAGCGCAAGGTGTCCGCGCAGTCGAAGCGGGTCCGCGGTGGCGGAGTGTCCGTCTGATCTGTTTGGGCTTGTCTATCTGGTGTTCGCTACCACGGTGCCGTAGTCGCGTGGGACGCGGCGCTTCCGCGGGCGAACGGATGGGATCAGGGCCTACTTGCCCTGCTTTTTCTCGGACTTGTCGTCAGCGTTCTTCGGGGCTCCGACGCCTTCATCGCTGGAAGCGTCTCGGCCCCGAAGGTCTTCAACCTGTTTCTCGAGCTCGGCGATTCGCTTGTCCTTCTCGACCAGCTCGGATTTGATTGCTGATCCATTCACGATCAGCGCGGCACGCTCTTCCGATTCCTTCGCGTTCTTGCCGAACACGTTGGCGACGAGCTTGCCGCTGTCCTTCTCGGTGATGGCGGTGACCATGCGGCGATCGCCGGCGTGGGTGTTGGTGAGATACTGCGCGGCCATGACGTGGCTCCCTTGGTGTGGTGTGACTGTGGCAGCGCCTCAGAACACGCTTGACACGTTCTTCTGCGGCGTGATTTTGACCCTGGCCTCGTAGAGCTTCTTGAATGCCGGGTCGTTCTTCATCTTTGGGTCTTTGCGCATCGCGCTCATTTCGGCAGCATTGCCAAAGGGTCTGACCGTGTCGCCACCAGTTGGCATCCCCTCTTCGATCAGTGGATTGCTTCGGCCTGCGCCGACAGCCTCCCGGTGTTCGGCCAGGAGTTCCTTGACAGCACCCTCGTAGCGCCTCGGATCTCCAAGCCGCTCATTGAGGTCGGCTCTGCGATGCTCCGGTAGGATCGCAGCGAACTTCAGAAGGTTGTCCAACGGGGCGGTGTCGATCGTCCCATCGTCCTTCAGCTTGCCCCCGGCCAGCTCGGCCGCGTGTCGCTTGGCCTGATGCTGAGCCTGTTGCTGGATCTGTGCCCTGGCTTCCAGTCCGGCGATGTACTCGTTGATGTCCTGTTTGGAATAGGCCGGTTTGATCTTACGGATGGCTTCGTACTGCTCATCGGTGAGCTTCCCGTCCTTCTTCCATTGCTGAGCAATCTTCGTCCCGTCGAGTCCAGCCTTTTCCATGACTTGGATGGCAGTCATGTCGCTCGCGCCGTCGTCACCACTGCCAGGCTTGGGGATTTCCAGAGGCTTGTCTTCCCCGTCCGCCGGAGGATTGTTGATGGCGCTCAGTCGCCCCTGGTGGCGAGAGAGGGCCTTGTAGACCGACTCGGCATGCTCGGCGTCTTTAAACGCCGCAGGCACCAGTTCGGCCATCTCCAACTTGCCGGCCAGTTCGCTGATGCCTTTGTGAAGATCGGCTTCTGTCTTGTACTTCCCAGCGAGAAGGGTCGGCTGTTCGCCGCTACCAGCCTGTGCGCTGCCAGATTCCTGATTCGTCTGGTCAGACTGACCAGTCTTCTCGTTGGTGCTGGTGTTCTGGTTGTCGTCTGGCATCGTGGTCGTGCTCCGTGGTGCGTGCATCTGGTGGTCGTTCGGGGTGGAATCAGCCGGCGTCGCTGTCGCGTTCGGTTGGATCAGCGAAAGCCGACGTGTCGGTGTTGCCCAGGCGGCGAAGCAGGTCGAAGGCGTTGGGCATGTTCGGCCCCGCCATCTGCTTGATCTCGGTGATCAGCTCCGCCTTTGACGCGAAGGCGGGGTAGGCGTCGGTATCGGTGGCGTCTGGTGTTGGCATGGTCAGGCTCCTTGGGGTGCGGTCTGCTGGTTCTGGATCTGGTTGGCGGCGGCGGTCTCAGCGATGCGCCCGGCAGACTGGATCGCCTGTCCGGTCGCCGCTGCCTTGGCTTGCTGGGCGAGCACCTGCTGGTCTTCGCGCTGCAGGTCGGCAGTGCTGCGAATCAGCCCGGGTTCGTGAACGCCGTTGTAGCGGTACATGACGTCGATGAGCACGTTCATGTCGATCTTGCGCAGTGCCTGCTGGCCGAGCTGGCTGACCACCTGGGCCAGCTGCATGACCTGGTCGCCCTGCATCTGACGCTTGATCGCGTTCAGGCCGGTGAGCACCTGCAGGCGCACGGCGTCCTTCGGCAGGATCGGAAGCAGGTTGTCCCGTTCGGCCTGGTGGCGAGCCCGTTGCACGAGGGGAAGCTGCTGGTCTTCAGCGATCGATGCGTACAGGCCGCCGAGACTGTCTTCGAGTTCCTGGGCGAGACGCTGGACCTGATAGCGAGTCACACGATCCCTGTCGGGCTGCAGCTCGGACTCGATGAGGAACGCCTTGGCGAGCTGGGAAGTCTTGGCGTCGATCCCATGGTTGATCATGCCGTACTCGCGCTGCTGCGAGAAGCTGATCATGGCGACGTCCTGGACCTGACCGCCTTGGACCCGTGCCAGGAACGAACTTCCGCTCTGTTTCTCCAGGTCCTCTTCGCGAACCATCGAGTTGTAGTCTCTGGCGATCAATCCCTTGGAGGCCAGACCGAGCATGTCGAGTCGGCGTTCTTCGAGCTCGTTGAGACTCCGAAGATCGCCGATATTGAGTTCGACAAGCCCGCGGCCGTAGTTCTCACCGGATACCAGTTCGAAGGGTGTCGAGAAGTATGGGCTGATCGTCTCTTCGCTCTCATTGACGATCTGGTCGTTCAACTCCTGATGGATGATCCAGGTGCGGGTCCATGGTTGCCATTGGACCCGTGTGTAGAAGTCTATCATCCGTTCGGATGCGTCCTTCTGCTCCAACTTGGCACGGTCCAGCTTGGCGGCGCTGATCTGCCCCTCTTCGAGCCCGAGGGGATCCAGCTTCTGGCGGGTGATGTGGTAGAGAACATCTCCGGCTGAATCCCGTTTCGTGATGTACTGGTCGCGGCGGAACACCATCAGCCGGTAGTCGCTGTCGAGGTACTCCAACACGTCGCCGGTGATGAGCACCTGGCTGAGCGCCATGCGTTTGCGCGTTCTAAAGCCTCGACGCTGGCGGTGCCCGCCTCCCTGGTGGTTCGCTGACTCCAGCAGAGATGTAAGCGCCATGTCTTGCAGCCAGAGATGGCGCTTCATCTCCTGCAGCGTTGCCTCGTCGTAGATGCCCCCATACTCAATCTCGGGAGCCAACTCATGCCCGAACCACGGGAACGGCGGAAAGATCGCCAGCAGAGACTTGCCTTCGACGTTGGTCAGACCGCGGCTGCCGACCGACTGGTAGTTCTCTGGCAGCGCAGCGTCCGGCTGCTGGCTCTCGTCTGGAAGAATCCACGGCTTGACCATGGCAGCGCACAGACGGGCTCGGTCGAGAATGCCCTTAGCCTCTGACAGACCGCCATCAAATAGGGTCTGGAGGGTGCTGGTATTGGCCATAGATCAAGGATCACGAGATGGGGATTCGGAGGCCGGTTCCCCCACCCCCGCCGCTGGTTGACGGGGTGCCTGGGATACTCAGGCCAGTCTGGGGGTCCACGCGGAATTGGGACTGCCCGACGCGCTTCTTGTCCAGTTCGCGCCGCTTGCGAGCCAGTTCCTCAAGGTCCTGATCGCTCTCGCCTGCATCAAGTGGCACGATCGGAGTCGGTTCTGGCTCTGGCGCATCAAAGCTCATCGTTTCCGCTCCTTCGTAATGAACATGTCCGACTCGGATTGCTGGCGAGTGAAGGCATTGACCAGGTCGTCGACGAGGCTGCGTCGCGCCGCATTCCAACGGAGGTTTTCCATGTCTTCCTGGCTGATCACAGGCTTGTCGATCACCGCTCTTGGAATCTCTCGATCCAGTGCTTTGATCAAGTCCTGGGCTGAGCTCGGAATCCCACCTGTGAAAATCGACACGATTACATCCTTGTTCCGTCAAGAAGATGAACAGGTGACGGGGGCTGACGATACGCCTGGGTACGTCCACGCCAACGGACCTGAGCACGTAGCACGACACCGACACACAGTCATGGCTCGGCCACCATCCGAGGGTCCACCATCGCAGCACTGTCGGCCAGGCTCTCTTGGGTCTAGGGTCGCTGACCTGATCGAGAAGTGGCGATGCGGATGCTGGCACCTGGAAGGCACAGGCCAGTGTTGGGTACCTGGCACAGAAGACGAGGCGGGACCAGAAGCGATCGCCACGCAGGCCCGGGTCGAGCACGATGCCGTCTGGCCCATCGGTTCCGATGGCGACGTGCGCCAGCTCGAACCTTCCGAGCCTTCGCACCAGCCAAGTCAACAGGCGGCAGTAGGTCGTTCTGCTCAACAGCGAGGCGGCGCCGCGCGATGTTCGCGCGTGCGCAAAATAAACCTCGATCATAGCGCCGTTCTCCATTGACAGGGGATGGCGCGTGCTTATGAGAACATGTACGGAGAGTCGGCGATCACGTTGATGTCAAGATCGCCAGGCGCCGGAGGCGCAGGCAGTTCGATATCCGGTGACAGCTTCTGGATCTGTTCCCGCAGCACTTCCAGCTGCGGCTCCCGATGCAGCTCGATGAACTGCTCGCGCAGCAGTCGGTGCATCGTGTCGGCATCTGAGGCGTGCGTCCAGAATGAGTCGTGCACCGCGGCGAAGGCAATGCCTTGGCGCTTGCAGGCGATCGCTGTCTTGATCATGTGGCTGGCGTCCAGCGAATGCACGAAGTTGGGGGCAAAGCCGTCAATCTGCTTGCCAGTTGCGATCGCTGCCCGGTTGCTTTCCACCTGCAGCTTGAGCCGCTGCAGGATGGTTCTGATCTCGATCTTTCTCCAGTTTCGATACGGCTGGACCACCGGGAGTCCTATCGGGCTTGTCCACGCCAATGCGCGAGCATGGGGCGGCCTGGCGATGATCCTGGCAACACGACGCATCCAGTCCATGGCATCGCATGCCGCCGGGCACACTTCAGCCATAGCGGTAAGGACGAGTTTGCTGAGGTACATCGATGCCCTGTATCGCACGACGGGATCGAGGCGCATGCGCTTCTTCAGCTTTTCGGCGACCTGCTTGCGAGCGCCAACCATCGTCACCCCGTACACGGTGGTCATGACCGGCTGTTTGATCAGGTCGTCATCGATGTGCTCGACCAGGGCTGCGGCGATCTCGCGTAGCGGCACGCGGCAGGTCTCGCCTCTCCACTTGTACACGAGGCTCTTGCCGCTGTTCTGCTCGTCCTCCTGCACCATCGGGCGGACCTTGTCGGCCACGTCCCGATAGATGCGGTTGGGCTGTTCCGCCGGGATGAGGTTGACCGCCCTCGCTCCGATCGCATCACGCCCCATCGCCGTGTAATGCTGCAGGCCATTGCACGTCCCATCCGCCTGAATCGGCAGCCTGGACCCGATCTCGTCATCCATGAGCGCCAGGCAGGCGGCCAGGAATTGCCATGGCTTGTCTCCCTTGTCTGCATGAATCCAGAAGTCGCACTGTGCAGGATCGGCGGCGCTGCGCTCGATGTCGTCCCAGTGATCGAGGGTCCATTGCTCCCTGTCGGCAAACGACACTTTGTCAACCCCATAGCAGTTGGCCGCATGAACCCGCAGCCAAAACCGCCCACGCTCCGTCAGCTGTCGCTGCTCGGCAAACATGAGAAGCCCGCGACAGACGTCGTCTCCCTGGTGGTTCAGGTGCAGCGGGATCGGGTAGGCGCGACCGCGAAAGTCCATCTGGTGCGGGAAGTAGATCGCCTGGGTATTGAGTTGACGTGTGGCCTCCTGGAGCTTCTGGACAAACTCCAGTCGCCGGCCGCGAAGTTTGATGTTGAAGTCGTACACGGGGGCGGCCTGCTTCTTCCACGACTCCCGGTCCGTGCGGCGCACGCGCTTCCACTTCTGCCCACGCGGAGCTGATGCGTCAAAGCGCGGCGGCGTAGGTGGCAGCGGACGGTCTGTGTTCAACGGGATGTTGGCCATGCCGCCACCAGACTCGTAGCACGCGCTTATGTGGGCGTGGATGGGGCAGACAATCTGGAATGGAACCGAGCCCATCGCGTTGACGCCTTCGTAGACCTCACTCAGATCGGCGGCGGCAAGGGCTTCTTTCTGCTGCGGTGTCGGCTTACTGACCAGTGGGGTTCGGATGCGCACGTACCCGCCCTCCGTGTCCTCTGACCATGCCATGGGCTGGACGATCATGGGGACATAGCGTGGCCGCATGGCAGATCGGATGCTGTGTCCAGCGTCGATGATGTCGAACGCTCGGCTGTCCATACGGATGTACGCTGGGCGTTTGGCCCCTTCGCGGCGACGGTAATGATGGAACGCCAGGACAAAGCCCTCGGGCCCGTCATAGTCTGTGATCGATGCGGTGGAGATCAGTTGCCACAGCAGCCAGGCGCCAAGATGCGAACGCTCGCTTCGCTGCAGAACAAGTTCCCCGTCACTCAGGTGCTGCCAAGCCCACCAGTTCAGTCGCTGCGGGGTCACGTTGTGATAGCGATCGTCGAGCCTGTCGAGCTCGACGCGATGCGTCTTGCGGAATCGGTCAAGATGGATCTCCGCTGCGATGTCACGGCCGATGGCGTATGCGAGCTGCGCGACCTTCGTTCCGTCAGGCGACTGCATGCAGCCGCCGATCGTCTGATGCATCACCACCACGGCCGCACGCGGCGCGTCGATTGAGAGAAGCATGGGACCGTAGCGGTGCGATCCCCTCTCGGTCTTGCCGGACCGCACACGCCGCTGCCCCTGGCGGATGGCTGATACCAGCGGCTTGAACCAGTGCAGGGCGAGCCGTTCAGCTGGCTTGAGCGTTGCTCCGTCGCCTCGCCTGACAGCGTCTGCCGCCAGACGGTGATAGCGACGCACGCCATCTTCGATCGTGCCGAGCTCCAGCTGAATCTGGTCGTCGAGCCGGCTGCTGAGCAGCAGCTTCTCGGTGAGCGTCCGAGTCATGTGGGTCTCTATTCGAAAGGGCGGGGCCCGGGCACGTCACGTATTGCCCGGGCCCCGAGGAAGGGTTCAACTTCAGGCGACGCTGCGCGTCTTGTTCACTTCGTTCTGAGCGGCATCCACCAGGGCCTTGGCTGCGCTTCCCATGGAGTCGAGAATCTTCACCGCTTCGGCGCTGCTGAAGTCGACCTTGCCCGTCGCGTCCTTCGCCCTCTCGACGGCTCCGGCAATCTCCCTGGCGGCGCCCTCGCCCTTCTTCTTGCCGATGAACAGACCGCCGATTGCCGTGATGACAAATCCAAGTCCAGCCCCAATGCCCTTCACGATTTGACCGTATGGCAATCCCGCGTCGCTGTATGCCGTCGTCGTTGCGATGACCGTACGCCCCAGGTCAAACTCCGGCGCCGCCACCTGTTCGCGCAGCGAGCGCACTACCGGCTGCGCCTTGTCGACGTAAGGCATCGCCGCTTCCAGTGGGGCGATGGCCCGACTCGACGGGTCGTCGGTCCGCAGCGTGGTGATCGCTGCGTACATGCCCGCTCTCGCCGCGGTCAGGCCGTCATCCGCGGTGATCACGCCCGCCTTCACCGGCTCGGGGATCTCACCGCTGAACACGTCCTCCAGGTCGCAACCCGGCAGCGCCAGCACCAGCGCCGTGACCACCAACAACATCCATGTTCTGCCTCTCATCGTCGGTCTCCTTGCTTGCGGTGTGCCACGGCATGAATGGCCTGCATGTCTATCGTACATTCCGCGTCGCACGAACCCCTCGCGGTTCACTGTTCCCGGGTGCGAGCTTCGAGGTAGGCGTCCAGGTCCACCCGGCGGTAGAAGTTGCGGTTGCCCTGCTTGACCGGTGCGACGTAGTGTCCGATCACCCGCAGGAAACCACGCAGCCAGTCACCTCCGACCTCGTCGTAGCGGCAGTAACGCCCCGCTTCTTCGAGTGTCAGCAGGTCCGGGCAAGGGGTAGCGGGTTCGCGCCTCACGCTGCCGTCCGGCTGTTCGGCAGCCCGACCTGGAAGCCAGTGGGTGACGACGTACTGCGGACTGTGTGGGGCGGTGGTCATGGGTTGATCGTCGCCTTGATGGTGTCAAGCTGGGACCGGTACCGGTCGGCCTCGCGGCGGGCGTCGTCGAGCTGGCTGCGCAGACGCATAACTTCGTCGTTCATGCTGCGGCACACCCGCTGCGCCGCGAACAGGGTCTGCATAACCTGCTGGTAGTGGGCGCGTTCCGACGGCAGCAGGGGCAGCTCGTCGTTGATGTTGCGCCTGGCGGGTTGTTTTCCGGGTCGTTTCTCAGCCATCTGCCACCTCCATCGCCTCTACCAGCGACTTCACCGTCACCGTACGAACCCATAAGTGCAGGCCGGGCTTCTCGCTGTAGCGCTTGTCGATGATCTGGTGCACGACCTGGGCATCATCCTTCCACGCGATGCCTGTCAGCGCGTCCTCCACAGCACGCCAGAGCTTCGTGGCGTCTGGCCTCTTCTCTGCAAACAGCGGAGCCGAACCCCGGAGCCGGTGAGCGTTCTTCCCGCTGCGGTAGTGACCCTTGGGCCGAGGCATGCAGAACGTTGCCGATACCATCACGGCTCCGTCCAGCGGCTGGCTGAATGCCTTGCTGGCGGCCAGAGCTACTGCCGCCCTCCAAGGCTTGTTGCGCTTCGCTGCATCGACCACGTTGGCTCCGATCGAACCATCCCTGCGGCGAAACGCGAAAGCCCGTTTGGAGCCGCCCGGAGCCGGAATACCCGGGACAAACACATGGACGGCGTCGGTCACAACGATCCTGTCCGGATCGATGCCGATGATCTCGTATGGATAAGTGCTATCTGTTCTTGTCTTTTCCATGGTCAACAGGCCCCAGTTCTTCGAAGGTCAACGTGCTGCGACTGAAACGAAACGCGATGCTGCCGCCGCCGCCTGGCCCGTCACGCGCCTTGAAGATCATCATTTCGCGGTTGGCTTTGACTGATTCCTTCAGACGGCCCATCGCTCCTTCGACCCACACCGTCAACTCCTTTGCCGGCTCGTGGCGGCGCATCCATAACACGCAGTCAGTGAAGTTGGCGAACGCCTTGCCGCCGGCCAGGTCGTCCATGCCGCCCTTGAAGCTGCCCCCCTTGCGTGGGTGACTGACCATCACCAGCGACACGTTCGCTCTCTCGACGATGAGCTTGACCGCGTCGACGAACTCCTCGTCCTGCACCCAGCGATTTTCGCCGGCGTCGGCCTTGGTGATCGGATCCACGGCGACGACGCGATAGCCTTCGCTGATCCGATGCTCAATCCAGTCCTTGACGTGGTCCAGAGTCATGCGCTTGCTGCCCCGGTCCCAGAGACACGGGCCAAGCTCGTCAAGCGTCCTCTGATGGCTGGCCAGGTGGCCGCGGCTACTGATCGGGTTGGCGCGGACCCACTCGTCGTTCAGAAGCTCCGACGACTGCGCCTCCTGAGCCAGCAGACGAAACAGGTGGTAGCCCCGGTCCCGCTCCATCTCAAGCACGGCGACACGCTCTCCGTTCCTGCGCCAGTAACGCATGCACTGGAGCAGGAAGAAGCTCTTGCCATCACCTGGATCTCCACACACCACCGTCACCGTGCCTGGCATCAGTGCCCGTGTTCCAGCTGTAAGTCGATCCCACGGCCAAGGCACAGCGCGCCGCTCGCCGCTGATAGTCTTCTCGATCAGTTCGGCGACGATGGATGACGCGCCGACGCGCACGGCGGACCGCATCAGCTCCTGGATGTCGGCGGACGCATCGCGCCCGTCGTGCCGGGCCCATGCGATGTAGTCGGCGGCATCGCCCTTCTCAGGCAGGCTCGTCGGCGGCGTGATGTGATAGACCGTCGGCGCGGGCTGAAGCTTCTCAAGGATCTCGGCCACCTGCCGCATGTGGGCGAAGCCTGGGCGCTCGCCCTTGAACTGCCCGTCGGCGGCGACGGGATCGTTGTCAGGCCAGAGGTAGACCGTCTTTCCGGCCAGCGGCGACCAGTTGGCCATGTGAGCCTTGCCGGCGCCGGCCGGGCTGGTCGTCGCAACAAAGCCGATCTCATGCATGGCATGGACGCACTTCTCGCCCTCGACGACGAACACTTCGTCTTCACCCGCGATGCGGCTTCGGTTGTAGATCGGAAGCAGCCCCTCGGGCGCCTTCATCACCCACCGGCTGCCGCGCTTCGACACCTGGCGGAAGTCCTTCCTGCGGCCGTTGGCGCCGGGCTCCAGACGGAACACCACCAGGTCGACCGTTCCGCTCATCGGCGCCTGGTACAGATACTCGAACACCCGCTCGTACTTCGACTCGAACAGCTCGCGGATGGACTTGAGTGACGGCCAGGTCTTCTCCCTGGTCGCGGGCTTGTCGGCCTGCTGCGGGCTGTCTCCTTGGCCCGAGGCTTCGCGCAACACGTCCTCAACCCTCCGGTCGGTGCGCCGGGCTCGCACGTCGAAGATGTCGCCCTTGAACCCGCAGCTGCCGGCGTGGCATCGGTACCGCCAGACGCCGTCCTTCTCGTAGACTTCGGCCGAGGGGTGTGCGTCCTCGTGGAACGGGCAGCGGATCGCCGCGCCGTGGACCTGGGCACCGGCAGCCTGCAATTCAGCCAGCAGCAGAGCTTTGTCAGCTCTGGCTGATTTGATCTGTGGCGAATTCTCGCTCACGTGGGTCTATGTACTTCAGGCCGGCCAGCTCGAACATGCGCTGCTCGGTTGGCACGGCGATGGGTGTGTGACGTCCTTGTGCGAACACCTGTCCGCCGCGCGCCTCGTAACCGGCGGCGCGCAGGCGGATGACGAATGCCTTTGAAAACTCGGCAGGTCCGGTTCGGATCACTACATGCAGGCCGAAGGTATCACCCCCCGTCATGAACAGCTCGTGGCGCACGCCGCCGTACATGAAGCCGCGGTACTTGGTTCCCCACCGTGTCTTGCCGTCGGAGTAGATGGCCTTCTCGATCTGCCCGCAGGCGAGCATCCGGTCCAGCTTGTCAATCATCAGGTTGGTATTGACTGGCGTGCCGAACAGGTCGTCGCCCCTGACTTCGGCCACCTTTGGAACGGCGACGTATTCAAGGTCGTGCACCTGCTGGCAGCCGCGGCGCAGCGATCCCGCGAGCATGAACTGCGCCGGACTTTCGGCGAGCGGCACCAGCATTTCCTCGATCGCGTTGGACAAGCGGACTGCCAGAATCCAGGCGACCGGTTCGGCGGTACTCATGATGCCCCGCCTTTGTTGTGCAACGGCAGAGCCAGTAATTGTGGTGTAGGCATCTGTCCGGCCTCGGCCGCCGCGAAGCCGTCGGCCCCGTAACGGCGCAGTGTGTCGCGGATGTCGGCCTGGCTTTTCTCCGGGCTTACGGTCGTACTTGATGCATAGCTCGGCATCGCTCACTCCTTGATCCAGAGCACTTCGACACGGGTTGGCTTTCCAGCAGTACCGCCCCTGGTGTTCACGTTCGACCGGCACGGGACGGTTCGCTCGACCCGCTTCCAATCCGCGAGCCGGGTGTCGTACAGTTCGTTCGCGTATCCGCTAAGCACCACCTTGCCCTTGACGGTCTGCAGCACGTCCATCAGCGCCACGTGATCGTCGAGCGTCATGCCGCAGCGATAGACGCCCTGCTGGCAGGTGTCTGGCGTGTAGACGGGATCGAGGTAGAACAGCGTGCGAGGGGCGTCGTAGTCACGGATCACGTGCAGGGCATCGGCGCACTCGATCTGCACCTGCGCCAGGCGGTCGCCTGCGTCCGCCAATCCGGCGATTCCCGACAGCCATCGGCTGTTGCCGCTGGCCATGCCCCGCCGGCTGTGCGTTTTCTGCTTAGACCAGGCCCGACCCGGGGCGCCGGATATCGATTGGCGCATGACCTGGTAGTACAGGCGGGCCCGCTCGATCGGGTCAACGGTTCGCTCCATCGTGACGACCGCGTCCCAGTATTCGCCGCGGTGGTACGGAGTCAGAGCAAGCTGCTGCATCAGAATCTCCCGCAGCGCCGGATTGCGGAGGATCGCCATGAAGTTCGTCAGCAGCCTGTCCTTGTCGTTGTAGACCTCGACCGCGGACGGCTCCTTCTGGAGCAGCACGCTGCCCATGCCGCCGTAGGCTTCAACGTAGGTGTGATGGTCGCAGAAGTGCTGGATGATCCAGTCTGCCTGTTCCCACTTACCTCCGAAGTACTGGCTGATGGCTTGGGACACTGTCACAGCGACACCTCGTCTTCACGGCACGACTCACGCACAGCCTTCTTCAGAAGCTTCTCGGTCATCACTGTGACTACGACCATGCGGTTGTAGATGTTGATCTTCAGGACCAGACCGATGCTGCACTCTGCGCCGCCTGGCGCACGCACGGTTCCGAGCACAAAGAGCTGGGTTCCGGTGCGGCCGACCAGCTCCCCACGTTTGACGATGCTCCGCAGGATGACGGCTGTCTGAACCGGGGTTGAATAGGCGAACGCGGCGATTCGTTTCTTGGCGCGTTCGACGGCATGGCACGTCACTTCGATCTTCTCACCGCGGAAGTACGTTCTCTTGTACATCACCGCACCAGCTTTCCCGCGAGTCTCCAGAGTTCGTCGACCACCATGTCGATGTCTTCAGCCATCGCCAGCGGATTGACGAGCAAGATGTTGTCCGCGTTGCGGCGCAGCGCGTTGGCATGGTGGGCCAGCCGATCGGCGGCGGCCTTCACGTCAGCTCGATCATGAAGCGAAGGGCCATCGCCGCCACCTGCCTCGCCCCGGCGCGGAGCGTCATCATGTCGCTGTTGGCCCTGACCTCGTCCCATAGCTCGTCGACCTCTTCCTTGAGAATGGAGAATCCCTCGTGGGCGCTGCGCATGGCGCCGTATCTGGTCATGGCCCCCATCAGTTCGTCCCAAACCTCATACTGTGCTTCGTGGGTTTTCATGACTCGCCTCCCTCTCCCTGCCATCGCTCAGCGAACCGCAGGTAGTTGCGGGCATCGACGTAGTTGTCCTCGTGGAACACCAGATGGCACCGATGCAGCTTGACCGCTGCCATCATCAGGGCGACGACGTGCTCGGGAAGAACCTCGCCCTTGCCGATCGACTCGGCACGGGGCTGGAGCAGACCGGCCCAGGACATGGCAATGAAGCGATGCCCGGCTCGTGGGTCGCCGTAGATCTTCTGCCGCTCATCGAGGACAGCCTGGTCCTCGATGTCATCACGAGACGGCCAGTGTGGATGGTTGAAGCAGTGCATGGCGCCGATCTTCTCCGCCTGTAGCGTCCCTAATCCACCCCATTCATCCAGGCCAAGAACTCGTGCTCTGGCCAGGGCCTGCTCCGCACTCACCACACGGCCGTCCGGGGCTGTCCATGCACCCACCTTTTCCAGCCACAACACCGACTCATAGTTCACCGGTGGTCTCGTACTCATCGTCAGTCTCCTGCCGCGTCTGGCGGCTGTTCCATTGCTGCTTGTAGACCTGCTTCTTCCACTTCTGCCACCACGCGAGCAGGAGCCGATTCACCTGCGGGCTGTCTGGGATCGGACGCACGGAGTAGGCCAGGGCGTAACCGAAGCGCAGGGTCGGGTCTTCCACGTTGACGTACATGCGCCGGTAGGCCACGTGGAAGGCATGCAGGCGCAAGTCCGCGATGATCGTGGCCCACTGTTTGTCGGTCATGACGTGCCCTTCTTCGCGCAGAACAACCCCGGCAGGATTCGAACCTGCAACCTCCCAGCCTTTGGGCCCTGGCTGGTCGCTCTGCCTTTTGAGCTACGGGGTTTCGATGCCTACGGCTGCGATTGCTGCTGTGTGAGCCACTGAGCGAATGGATTGATGTCTTCGGTGTTGACCTTGCCGTCGCCGCTGAAGTCGCCGCGGATCACGCGATCGCGCTCCATGCGGATCATCCTCAGTTCGTAGGCAATCGTCTCCAGCGCCTCAGTCTGTCGCCGCATAAGTTCGAGCCTTTTCGGTGCGTAGTAGGCATCCAGATAGGCGGCGACATATTGCGCCGTCGGTGTCAATGCTGGCGTGGGGCTCTGCGTGTCTGACGGCAGCATGGCACCCAAATCGATGTAGGTGAAGTCGCTCGGCTGGCTGGTCGGCGCGTCCTGCGCACCAGCCCGCAGAGACACCAGGCAGATACCACTGAGAACCAGCAGCAGACTGGCGCTCGCCACCGTCTTATGCGTCGTTCTGCTCGTCATCGCTGTCATCATCCTTGTGCTTGGCGTTGCCAGTCCGTGTCACCTGGAGCACGGCGCGTTTCTGGGCAAATCCGCCCATTTCCCTGGTGTCGATCTCGTCGATCGAGAACGTCAGCCCGAAGCTGACCGCCTTTGGACTGACGCTGACGTTCTTGCAGTCGGCGTGGGCGACGATCGGCTTCGGCTCCAGGCCGGCGATCGACTGCTGATCGCCCTGATCCTCGGCGATCTTCACATCAAGCCGCGCCCCGCAGAATACGCGAAGGATGTCCGCCGCCTGCGCTGCATCGGCCACCTGCGGGATCTTCACGCCGAGCCTGGCGGTCTGGTCACCGATGCTGACGTTCTTCAGTTCGACCTGGTACGTGTTCTTGTAGCCCATGATGTCCTCCGTGTTGACTGTGCTTCCTTGTCGCCGCCCTGGTTAGAACGGGATGTCGTCCTCCTCGATGTCTGCGTCTGCTGAGGTGGGTGCAGTCGCTGCGTTCTGTTGCCGGGCAGCGGTGGCATCTCGTGCGGCAGGAGCCGGCTCTCCCTCAAATTCCTGGGCATCGGGTTCCTGCGGATAGACCGCTGCGTAGCCCGAAGCTGCATCCCACTGCACGAGGATCTTCAGCTCGCGACCGACAAGCTGCTTCTCCGCGAACTCGCGGTCCTTGAACTTGTGGATGCTGACGTTGTTCTCGTCCATCCGCTTCAGGTCCGCTCCTGATGCATTGAGAATCTGAGCCAGTTTCCACGACGCTTTGTCGCTGATGGGGACCATGTCGCCAACTTCGCGCTTCTGGGCATCCTGGTAGATCACGCGGATCATCGCGTTGCCGTGCTTGTCCCGATAGGGCCCACCGTCGCGCTTCTCCCACCCGAGCCGATCAATGCGAACCTTGGCCAGGCAGTTTGGCATTCGCCCTGCGCGTAACTGTCCGTCTTCAACCCAGCTCATCAATCACCTTCCTTTGGTTGTGGTTCCGCGTCTTCGACGACCTGGTAGTCAAAATCGACGATCTGCTCCGCGTCATCACTAGCGTCGTCTTCCGCCTGCTTGGCGGCATCCATCAGGGGGTCATGGATGGGTGTCTGTCGAGCCTCGACCTGGCGACGCTGAGGCCGCGGGTAGTCCTGAAGCTCTTCCGCGATATCCAAACCATGCATGACGTCGCTGTAGTGGTCGCGAAGATGGAACCCAAGGGCTCGCCAGTGCATCATCCGCTTGGGATACGTGATCCACGGTGTGTCCTGCCCCTTCGACCCCTTCTTCATCCACAAGCCCGCACGCTTGGCGTCGCCAACACTGAACTCTGTGCGGTTGACCTGGCCGGGCATGTCGGATCGCTCGGACTCGACCCAGGCATGCCGATCATCTTTGCCCTCTTCACCTCCGACGCCCCATCGAATCCACTTGCACCTGCCGCTGCGCCGCACCATGGCCAGAGCAAGAGAGCCGTCCAGGCCGACCTTGCCGTTGATGACATGCATGTGCTGCATCGAGCTGACCGCGGGCAGACCCAGCTCGGTGCAGGTCTGCATGCACACGAAGGCCTTGGCCGGGGTGTCGATGTCGCGAAACAGGCCGCTCTCGGCGACCTGCGCAGCTTGCTGCATCATCTGCTCGAACGTCATCGCCTCGTCGTGGCGGACGATGGCGGACGGATCGTCTCGCACTGCAGGCAGAGCGTTGTCGTCGTGGTGGTCATGGTGGTCGTTCACAGCATGCCTCCAATCCAGAGCACGACGCCGGCGACGGCTGCGGTGACGATCAGGACGAAGATCGTGGTCGCACTGGTCCGCGTCTCTTGGCCGCTGCGTCCCTGCCCGCCCTTGACGATGGGCTCTTCCATGACCCGCTCTCCAATCCTGCCGCGTGCCGTTGAGCTTTCGGCAGTCGCATCAGTGATCGCACGCAGCCGTGCGCTGGTTCTTCAAAACCCGGGGCCAGCACGTACTGGCCTGACCCCGGGGCCGGGGTAAACAAAGCGGGCATGTTCCAGGCCGTAGCCGGAGCCGTAGCCGGAGCCGTTTTGCTTGATCATGTTGTCGGCCTCCTTTCAATAGCAGGGGCAGGATTTGAACCTGCGACCTGACGGTTATGAGCCGCCCGAGCTGACCTCTGCTCTACCCTGCCGTACACCCGCCGCCTTGGTGAGTGTTTGCCGTGGCACACCTGGCGGCGGGCGTGAACTACGCTGCCTCCTGTTGGCCGTCGAATCCGTGCTTGCGGATGCTGACGACATCAAGATTCGTTGAGATCCCGGGCCACCGGCCCGTCTTCCTGCCGTGCAGCAGCCGACTGAACGCCAGCTCGTAGTCACGGCGGCCCTGGTCGATCGACTCGCGATCGAGCTCCGTCACGCGCACGTCCCACGGCGCACAGTTGTTGGCCCAGATGAAGAACCACCGCCGATCGCCGTCGATGGGAGCGATCTGCGCCGCACCGTCCAGATACCAGGCAGCCTGCAGGTGGTACATCCTGACTGTGATTTCGGTCTCGATATTGAAGAGCGACAGCGGCTTGCGGAAGGTCTTGAGGTCGGCCATGACCGGCCAGCCCTCGAATGACGTGACCCGATCGAAACGACCCTTGGCCGGCTCGTCCTTGCAGGTCCACGCTGCCGACACTTCAGACAGGCCCTTGCCGCTCACCAGATCACGGGCCAGAGGATGCTGCAGCACCGCATCACGGACGTACCGAGCTGCGTCATACTCGTCGGCCTTCAAGGTGACCTTGTCGCCGTTCTCTGCCAGCCACGCCGCCTTGGCCTCCTTGTACTTGTTGCTGCTTGGATGGCCGTCAAAGGCTGGCAGCGGCACGTACAGACGATCGAACTCGTCGGGCTCGAAGACGGCGGCATGCGCTGCCCGGCCCACCATTAGAGCCGCGGTGTCTTCCTGGGGCTCCAGCATGGTGGAGCGACCGGCCTTCGCTGACTCGGCAAAGGCCTTTAGCGTCGAAGCGTTGACGGCCGACCATCGGAAGTAGTCGTCGAACCGAACGCCCGGGTAAACGTCTGGACTGGCCGGATACGTCGATCTGCTGGCGATGGTCGGCATGTTCAACGCCTCGCAAGGGGTGGTGGGTGGGGGTGGTGGACGAGAGTTACGCGGGCACTTCAATCGCAGGAATGGTGGCGTAGGCATGGCGCAGCCACTCGGGCCCGCCCTTCTCCGCCACCATGTTGAGAATCTCGAAGATGTCGTCGGCCGCCACCCCGTAGAACGTCTTGCCGGGCCGGCGGCCGGTGGCATGGTCCTGAACCTCGACGTAGCAGCGCAGCACCTCGGGCTTGCTCGTGCTCATCCTGGCCGGCGGGGTCTGCGGTGGAGTGATGGGGTTCGACTTGTCGGTCATGCTGTCGGTCATGGCTTGCTCCTCGCGAACGGGATGCATGCTATCCGTGTAATACGTGCCGTCAATGCGTTCGGTGCATTTTATATGCAATCCACACGGACATTTGACACGTAAGTTTCGGTGTGGTAATCCAATGGAACGTCGGAAAAAAACTTGTCCACACGGCGGTGACCGACATGGCAAAGCGTAAGAGCGCACCGAAGCCGGATGCCTCCGGCAGGGCCAACCAGCAGTTTGCGGTCGAGCGGGCTTTCTTCGAGGGATTCGAGGGGTGGGCCACGCGCAACGGCTACGATCGCAAGCTGGTGTTTCTGGCAGCGATACGCAACTTTGTTGAGTTGAGCCACGAAGAGAGGACGGCGCTGTTCGAGCAGGCTGCGTCGTGGGCGAACGAAGGCTGGGTCTTCCCGGACGCATGATATTCCCCGAGGGGAACATCCAATTCGCCGGGACGCGCCACAAGGACGATCCGCCGAAGACGCATGATCGCCCGACTTGCTCTCCAGCCTTCGCGATATGGGGGGGATGGCCCGAGTTTGCCGCCGATTTGCCGTCACCAAGTCGTATCGGGCTTGCGTCCGACTCGCTTCGGACTGGCATGCGACGAGCGCAAGTCACTGCCAACGCAAGCGTAAAACCCACCGACGCAACAGCTTACACCAAGGCCGGCTCAGCTTTGGGAGCAGGAAGTCGCAGGTTCAAATCCTGTCACCCCGACTTTCCTTCAAAACAAGCCCTTCGGCGAGCACGTCGAAGGGCTTTCTAGTTGTGGGGGCACGAGTTATGTCGCCGCAGGAAGGTGCCAACGACGATCCCCAGAAAAACACTGCTCGGGAAAGACGATTTTTAAGTCGTTGATTGACCAGGACTTCATCGATTCAAATCCAGTCAGTCGGATTGCCCGGGTGTCTGGCTGCTGGGACATCACGTTGGCGATCAACCTCACCAGAGAGAAGGCTGTCGGGCTTGGGCTATTGGCGTCGGGGACGTCACGGTGAGATTGGTCAGTTGGCATTTGCTGTTGGTGAAGTCGGCGTTCTTACATCCACAGATGCGCAAGCGCAGACCGTGAGATTCCGCGATCCGCTGGACGCGGTCCAGTTGGGCGCGACGCAGTTCAACGGGCAAGGACACGCCCGTGCTGTTGCTGCCACGGATCGCCGATTGCGATGCATCGTTGAACGGCGCCAGGATGCGCCGCAGCAGTTGAGGATCTGGGATGTTACGCCTTAGTGAGCCAATGATGGCGGGACGCAGGAACAGGTAGCTGGCCGAGACATCGCGAACCCGATGGGCTGCGGCTGCCGCAAACAGGTTGTTCAGCCCTGCATCATCATCGGTCACGCTGTAAATCAGCGGGTCGGCGCGCAGCGACGCGGCCACGCCAGTCTCAGTCAGTCGACCAAGGTCCCTCAATCGCTGCTGCGCCGTCGCGGCTCGCGGCTCGATCGCCGCATTCAAGTGATCGTCGAGCGAGGTCAGGCCAATCTGCCCCGCAACCCATTGCCGATGCTGCGCAAACAATTTGAAAAACCGCTCGGGGATCGCCCCTTTGGTGACGAACTGCACCCCGACGCCCCGGTCAAGCAGCAGGCTCATCGTGCGATAGGACTGCTCCAGCACTTCGTCCACCGGCATGAACGCGTCGGACGACGGGCAGAAGTACACCGCCAACGGAAGTGGATCACCTCGCTTGCGTTTGTGATTCAGCTCGCGTTCGACCTGCTCGGACGTGTTGCGATAAACCGCCACCGCGTCATCGCCGGGATAGTGCGAGTATCCGCGGATATAGCAGTAGGCACACCCATGCACGCAGCCGGCCGTCAGGTTGATGGTTGGCAGATGAGAAAGGCACCGCAACTTCGACGGCGTGAGCGCCCGGCTGCGGCGATCGACATAGGTCACGCTCACCATATCCGTTCCCCCGGCAAGGCGGCTGCAAGTTCGCGCCGCACGACGCATAGAAGATTGGAGGTGGGCCCTCGCGTTGGGCCGGTCGCGTTGCTCGCCGCCAACTGATGCAGGTCCGACGTCCGCAGATGTTCGCCAAGGAGTTCGGGTGTCAGGTCGACATCCTCGATCACAACCATATCGGCAATGGCGCACAGACGATCAAGGATGCTTGATCTGTCTGCTGCATATAGCGCTTCGGTCTGAAACCGGCGAAGTGGAAAGAATAGCGATGCAGGTGTAGTCGGTGCGGCTGCCGCCGGCGAGGTCAATTGCAGAAGCCCTCGAAAATAGTCAGACAAAGATGCCTGCCGAAACGTCGTACCCCCACGCAGACGGGTGCGGCCATTGGAAGCAACCAACCCTCGGCAGTCGGGGCGGTCCCCCTGAAGGCAAACGACGGGATCAAAGCGGGCCGGCGTCGTGCGGCTCGCCGATTTGGCAAGAACCTCAAGCTCGGACGGAATGGACGTGCACTCGATGTTGATCTGGCTCAGGTTATTCAGCATCCGACAGATCAGAACGATATCCCGCCTCGCAACTGACTCTGTCTTGGCTTCCCTTTCGATCCATGTCGCGTAGGTTTCAGGCTGATACTCGATGTAGCTCATATGCCGTCGAAGATCGGGGTGGTGAACGCGACGGGTCGCGTCCTGGAGCATGACGTCGACGATCGACCAGGCAAACTTTCGGCCAGCGAGCAATGCGCCGTGACGTCTGATCAACCGCTTGGAAATCTCGCTAAGCAGGGAACCACTGCCGCCCCCGATGTCCACGAACGATAACTCCGGGCGTGTTTCGAATCTCGCAAGGTCGTGAGCAAGGAATGGCGCGATGGCTTGATCTGCGATCACGGCTGCCCGCTGTCGTGATCGAGGGTCAGGTTTGAAACTCAGAGCGGACGCCAGCGCTTCAATACAACCAAAAGACTCAGTTCGAAGGGCCATGTCGACGGCGGGGTAAACGAGCAGTGAAGCCGGCGGATCATCTTCGATCTTGATTTGCCTGTAATAGTAGAACAACTGCGGGACATTCGTCCCGTTGAACGCTGCGGGGCAAACCAAGGCGAGGAACTTTGGATCGTCGTAGGCCTTGGGCTCGCGGAGCTTGGCCAGCAGGTATACCGGGTGGCGAACGGTGATGGCCGCAGCGGCAGGCAACCGAGGGTCGCCCCACCGTCTCACCGAAAAGCTTCCCAGACCGATCAACGCGTGGAGAATTGCCTTGGGTGCATGTTGGTCGAGAAGATTGCGAAGGAGCCGAAAGTAGGCCCAGCAGTAAGGCGCTGCGCTTTTCAGATCATAGTTCGAGCGGATATAGGCGCTGCGGGCCGCTGCGAGCGATGCAAGCGCGTCGGCATAGCCCGGCAAGCTCTGCGATGCGCGATCCCAGTAGCTCTGCCAAGAGATTGTCTGAACCTCGATTCGGCCATCCGTATGCAGGTCGATCGCCTCAACCACGTCGTTTGACCGTAGCGCCCCGGCGAGCGCTGCTTGGTGCAGCGTCTTGTGCCAGCCGCTCGAACACTCTCGGCGCAGCAAAGGATCCTTCACAGACAGCCCCTCCGTGAATACCTTACATGATCCTAACGATCTTCCGCCCCTACGCAATCTCACCATCGCGGTTTTCCGGTGAGAGGCAGGTACAGCACGTCCGACAGTTTTCTGCGTTAACTGGCGCATGACCTTTGGACCAGCATTTACTGGCTCATCATGACCCAGTATCCAGCGCCGCGGCGAGGAAATCGGGGATGATTTGTCTATCCCCTGAGAGGGACTTCGATGTAAGCAAGCCCCGTCGAGTCAAGAACTTGACGGGGCTTATGCTTTGACGGCCGAGACATCTCACATGTGTCGGCCGCGGATTTTCGGCACCTTGTTGGGGAACGCGCCGTGCCAAGATCGACGACGACGCAAGAAAAGTGACCCCAGGGGGATTCGAACCCCCGTTACCAGGATGAAAACCTGGCGTCCTAGACCTGACTAGACGATGGGGTCGTCCGCCTGTCGCGGCGGACGGGCCGGGCGACAAGGCCCGATATATTAGTCCTTCTGACCCAAGCGGCAAGTTTCGGCCGCGGGCAGGCCAGCGGCATCCCGTCAGCGCCTGGACCCGCAAAAAACAAGGGCGGCCCGTGAAGACCGCCCTTGTGAAACCGCTATGGAGCAAGCCTCGCAGGCTCGTCCCTCACGCCCTCAGCGCCGACGGCGCGCCAAGGCCAGGCCACCCAGAGCCAGGAGGCTGAGGCTGGCCGGCTCGGGAACCCACGTGTAGTGGATCTCACGCTGGTTCGGATCATCGTTGATGCCCGAGACGCCCCAAGCGATCAGCCCCGTGGAGCCGTCGACTACCGGATATTCGGCCTGGCGGTCGCCCGCATCCACGATGAACTGGGTGCCGCTGGGGATGTGCATGCCCATGACGTCATAGTTGCCCCCGACGTTGCGGCGCATCCAAACGGCATAGTCGCCATCGACGAACGGCTGCTCGTCAACGCCTTCCTGATCCACCAGGGCCGTCCACGTGCCGCTGGCCACGTCGTAGGCCATGATCGACGTCAGCGCCTGGTTGTCCGCATCGCGGTTGTTCCAGTGACGCACCCAGGTCACGATCGTCTTGCCGTCGTTGCTGATGTTGGCGAAACGCGCCTCCAGCAGCGGCCTGTCAGCCACGGTATCGGCATTGGTGTCGACGACCAGTTCCTTGGACAGCACCATGATCAGGTCCTCGGTGTCGGTCGCGGCGTTGTACATGCCGATGCCGTCATAGCCGACGAACAGGTCGCCCATAGCCACGCGGTCGGCCTGCCAGGCCATGATGTCGCCGGTGATGCGGGGCACTGTGCCGAACTCCGTGCTGCGGGCCGTGTTGTGCAGGATGCCGGCATCGTCATTGGCCCAGGTGTCCGGGTCGATCAGAATGCCACGCATGTTGTCGGCCCAGTCCTGGATGGCCAGCTTGCCGTCGGCGTTGCCGTCGGCGAAGTGCCACTGGCTGTTGGGGTTGCCGATCAGCGTGTAGGTGTCGGTGCTGATCTGGTAACGAACAGCGCCGTTCTCACCACCTCCATCGGCGTCGTCGGCCGAGTTGTAGTAGAGGTAGTCACCTTCCAGGCCGATCTGCTGGTTCCACGGCGCCCATGCTGCCACCCACGCGATGTAGGATGGATCGGACGGCACATCGCCGAGCCCCATCGAGCCGACATAGCTGTGGGCCATGGTGGTGGTGTTGAAAAGGTTCACCGCACCGACGACAAACGAACCGGTCTGCACCCCCAACTTGAAGTCACCCCAGGCGATCATGTCGCCGCTGACCACCGGCCGCAGGGCCGAGGTCGACGTGGCCGGCGCCACGTTGTCGCCCAGCGGCGTGATCTGGGCCCAGGCCGGCGCAGTCATCGCGGCGGCCAGAGCCATTGAACAAATCCACCGACCTCTCAAAGTCATCATCGCTGCTTCCTCCTAGGAGAATCAAAGGAAACTGAGCGTCCACGAATAGCTGGTCACGCGACCAACCCATAGGCGATGGAAAAACAGGCCACTCGACATGAGCGGTCCACATCTCAAACCACGGACAGTCGTCGCTGTGCAGAGGCCCCCGGGGCTCTTCGGCTTGCATCACATCCAGAACGGACGTGGAAGCCCAACACATCTGGCGGCGTCGTCCGGCAATCTCCCCTGCCGTCACGCCTGCTTCGGTCGCTGGTTCGGGAACGGCCCAGAAGCACGGTTCCCGTCGACCGCTGGTCACATTGTCGCGCCGGGGGTGGAGGCAGTCAAGAAAAAAATGAAATCGCCCGCTTATGCGGCGGGCGACCACGACCGCGTGTCGAAAAGTGCGCTTACAGACGTCCACGCCGCGATTCGGCCCGTGGGCGGCGGGTGTCGACAACCGGTACGTGTGAGAAATGCGCAAAAACAAGGGCGGCCCGTGGGGACCGCCCTTGCCTAGATTACCTTCGATCAGGTCGCGTTCGACCTGGTCAAATCATCCTGTTCCTACTCTCAGCGGCGGCGACGCACGAGGGCGAGGCTGCCGAGAGCCAGCAGGCCGAGGCTCGCGGGCTCAGGGATGTAGGTGTACTGCACGACGCCCAGCGTCGAGTTGAGCCAGGCGATGACGTTTCCGTCGGTTGACGGATACTGCATGTTCTCGTTCACGTTCTGGGCGATCACGAACTCGCTGCCCGCCACCGGGGCGTTGCTGGCCAGACCGCTGACGATGAAGCCCTCGATCCGCCACTTGGCACCGGCATTGTCACGAGCGGCATACACAACCAGAGCCTCGTCGGCGCTGATCTTCTGGATGACCGGGTCATCGCGGTTGTACGCAACGTCATTGGTCAGGTTGGTCCAGACCGGGTTGTTGATGTCGGTGAGGTCGGCGAGGAAGACGTCGGACTGGTTGTCCACGCCGCCGATCAGACGGTTGTTGAACACCGCCCACTCACCCTCGTTGCTCAGACGGGTACGACGCACACCCTGGTGCAGGTTGAACGCAGCCGTGTCCGCAGCGGACCACACGATGTGGTCAGTCGCGTCGCTCATGTCGTACACACGCAGCTCGTTGTTGGTGATCGTCAGATGCACCACGCGGTCGCTGTACTTGGCGGCGTAGGGGTTCGAGCCGAACTCGTTGCCACCGCCCGATCCAGGATAGAGCACCGTAACCACGCCGGGGGCGCTGAGGTTCATGTGCAGCAGGCGCTGGTCGGCCGTGGGCGTGAAGCCCTGCCAGAACACGTCGCCGTTGCTGTTGACCGTGCCGAAGTGGTGGTCCCAGTGACCGATCGGGTCACCGGTGATGTTGCCCAGAACCACGTTCGTGCCGCCGGTGCCGTCCGCGGCCAGGCCGGTCACGCCGACGCCTTCGAGATTCACGCTCTCGATGTTGAAGCCGGCGAGCATGTACTGACCGGCGATGCCGATCTGGTTGGACCACGGAGCCCAGCTCACCGACGTGCGGCCGACGCCGCCGACCACGCCGTAGTTGGTCAGCGTGCTGGTCGCGGTGTCATAAACGTACGCACCACCGACACCTGCGGGCGGACGGATGTCCGTGCCCCAGGCGATGCGGCCGCCGTCGACTTCAGGACGCATCACGTCCGTCCCGCCGACGCCGGGATCCGGCGCGTTGTTGATGACGAACGCCATGGCAGGCGTCGCCAGAGCGGCCGCGAGGGCCATACTGAGAATCCACTTAGCTTTCACTTTCCATCCTCCTAAAAAGAGAACCACGAAACACTTCACAGAAAACAACCTTACAGGCGAAACTGCCAGCCACGCGGCCAGCTTAAGAAGCCTGCTGCGAACCTGATCGACTAGGTGGTGCGGAAGTCGGACGCTGCCTGCATCGTTTGGCCGTGGTCGTCAACGACCCACCCCACACGCCAAGCCGCCGACATCGATTCCGCCTCGACCTTCTCCGAATCCCTCCGTCCGCGAGTCCCGCCCCCCAGAACAGGGCAGCCGAGCCGCGGAGTTCTCTACCCTCACGAACACTTGTGAGTATGCTCCGCCACGACAGCCTTGTCAAGGGTCTGCCAGCGGATTTTGAAGAAAACAGGCCCGCCCGAGGTAAATTGGCCGCCATCGCACCTAGCCACTCCTGCCAGCCTTCCCATTTTCACGCGCTCCGCGCTGCGGTGGTGTGAAAAGGGAGCAGCCGCGGCATCGGCCACGGCTGCTCCGGCGTTGCGTTGGCTGTCGGCCGTCACAAATGGCGGTCGAGACGAGCCCTCGGGTCACACACATTCAGCGACGCCGGCGCACCAGCGCCAGGCCGCCGAGGGCCAGCAGGCAGAGGCTGGCCGGCTCGGGAATGTAGGTGTAGTGGATGGCGGCGTTCCACGAGCCCAGGCTCGGATTGTCGACGGCCCAGGCGATCAGGCCGGTGCTGCCATCGACGACCGGGTAACGGGCATCGCGGCTGCCGCTGTCGACCGTGAAGATCGTCGCGGTGGAGATCTCCATCGCCATGATGTCGTGGTCGCCCGTGGCGACAAGACGATCCCAGACCAGGTAGTCACCATCGAGGTACGGCTGCTCGTCGACGCCGAGCTGGTCGACGAGGATGGTCCAGACGCCGGTGGCCACGTCGTACACGCGGATATCGGTGAGGGCCTGGCCGTTGGCATCGCGGTTGTCCCAGTGGCGGACCCAGGTGACGACCTTGCTGCCGTCATTGCTGACCTGGGGGAAGCGGGCTTCCAGAGCCGGCTTATCGGCGACCAGATCGCCATCGGTGTCCACCGTGGGTGTCCGGTCGAAGCTGAGGATCGTCGACTGGGTGGCAGTGCCGAGGTCGTACATGCCGATGCCCTCGGTCGCGGCGAAGTCTTCCTGCCAGACCATGGTGTTGCCGCTGATGCGCGGGGCCGTGCCGAACTCATCGCTGTGGGCGGTGAACGCCGCGCTGGAAGCGTTGCCGTCCCAGGTGTTGGCGTCGATCAGCATGGCGGTCATGTTGCCTTCCCAGTCCTGGGTGACGAGCATGCCGGCGGCGTTGCCGTCAGCGAAGTGCTTCTGCTGGCCGAGGTTGGAATAGCGCGTGCTGATGCCCGTGGAGATCTGATAGCGACGGACGGATTCGGCATTGTCGCTCCAGATGTTGGCATAGTAGAGGTAATCGCCTTCGAGGCCGATCTGGGGCGTCCAGGGGGCCCACACACCGGTCCAGGAAACCTCCTCCCAGTCAGCCGGCCAGACATTGTTGTCGGTCGTACCGACCCAGTTGAGCGTCACGGTGCTGACGTCGTACATGTAGATGCAGCCGTTGGTGCCGCCGCCGCCGACGACGCCCGCGTTGTAGTCGGCCCAGGCGATCATGTTGCCTTGGACCACCGGCCGCAGGCCGAAGGTCGAGCCGACCGCGGTCGGCGCCACGTTGTCACCCAGCGGGGTGTTCTGGGCGAAAGCGGGCGTCGCCGCCACCATCGCCGCCATAGCCGTCATCACCATCAGAGTTCGAATACTCACTTTCCTGCTCCTCTCCATAAAAAAACACATGCAACAGCTTCGCGAACATCGACTTACACCGCCGATGACGCGTCAAAAACTCAATTTCAGCCATCGAGCGCGACGCTCGCAACGAACAGCGGCGACTTTGGAGCGATCGCAACTTCTTTCGCGTTTCTCCACCTCACCAACAGCCGCATCGAGTCGGTCGACGACACCGTCACACCACACGTGCGTCAGGTGCTTTCTCCCGTAGCCGTCGACCGAAGCTCAGCCGTATACGGCCACTTGTGTATGAAGATTGACGCAAATCAACCTATGTGTCAATGCTTTTTCGCCTAATGGGCGGTTATATGCCAATATCTCGTCGTAAACTGACAACTCTTTTGCTCACAATGCGCTGACCATTCGTCTTTTCACGCAGCATTGCCCTTGCATTGGGTCGGCATCGGCGTCTCCTGGCGCGAACCCGGGCTTGCGGGGAATCCGTCGACATGCCGCAGCCCGTCAAGGCCACCAGCAGCGGCCTCGCGAGAGCCACACCGAGGGCCCCTTCATTGACGGGTGATCCGGGACAGGGCGTCGAGAGCCCGTATGCGGGCTTCGAGGTGGTCAACCATCGGACGGGGATACGCGCCAACGTCCGCGTGTCCCGCGGTGGGCATGTCAAGCAGGCGTTTGTTGTCCAAGTGGGCGATCTCGGGTAACCAGCGGCGGATGTAGGCGCCATGGGGGTCGAACCGGCGCGCCTGGGCGGTGGGGTTGAAGATACGAAAATAGGGCGCGGCGTCGGCGCCGCAGCCGGCCACCCACTGCCAGCCGAAGGTGTTGTTGGCCAGATCGGCGTCCACCAGCGTGTCCCAGAACCAGGCCGCCCCGTGCCGCCAGCTCAGCAGCAGGTCCTTGACCAGAAACGAGCCCACAACCATCCTCGCGCGGTTGTGCATCCAGCCGGTGCTCCAGAGCTGGCGCATCGCCGCATCGATCAGTGGATAGCCGGCCCGGCCGCGCTGCCATGCGCGCAGGTGCTCACCGTCCTCCCGCCAGGGGAATGCGGCATACTTTTCCCGCAGCGGATGCGCCGGCATCCAGGGGAAATGCACCAGCAGATGGTGGGCGAACTCGCGCCACAGCAGTTGCCGCCGCCACGCTTCGGGGCCCTTGGCCAGTTGCCCGGTCCGCCGGCCGCGACGATCGCGACAGAGCGCATGCCATACCCGCCGCACGCTGATCTGCCCGTGATGCAGATAAGGAGACAGGCGGCTGACCGCGTCGAGATCGGGCCGATCGCGGTTGCCGGCATAGTCCTCAATCGGCGCGTCCAGAAACGCTTCCAGTCGATCATGGGCGGCCTGCTGCGTCATGACCCATGCGGCCCGGATCGACTCATCCCACGGCACGCTCGGCCGCAGAGCCAGGTCGTCCGCCGCCGTACTCGCCGGCCAGCGCGACGGCGCTTCAAGGCCTGCGGGCGCATCCACCGGGGCCGGCGGCTGGGGCCATTGCATGCAGTAGCGGTGAAACGGCGTGAACACCTGAAAGGGCCCGCCGCTGCGCGTGTTCACTTCGTCAGGCTCAAACAGCAGGGCTCCGGAAAACAATCGCAGCTCGACGCCCGCGGTCTGAAGCGCCGTGGCGACGCGCTTTTCCTGCTCGATGGCCGCGGGCTCGTACCGCCGCATCGCATGGACCTGGTCCGCCCCCACGCAGCGCGCCGCCGCAAGCAGTTCCGCGGCCGCACCGCCGTCGGCCGCGATCCGCAGGGTCAGCCGCGAGCCTCGCCCGCGAAGAGACTCGTCGAGGTCACGCAGGGCCGCGTCGATCCACACGCCCGCCGCCGCGCCCGGCGGCCAGTCGCCCTCTTCGCGAGGCGACCAGACGTAAACCGGCGCGACCGCCCCACGCCGCGCCGCCGCGGCCAGCGCCGGGTGATCGTCCACACGCAGATCCTGGCGGTACCAGACCAGCGTCGTCGGCTTCGCCACCGTCCTGGCCATGACCGATCGCCTCACGACTGTGCGAAATGCCAGCACACGCCGGCCGGATCAATCAGATGGACCTCACGTCGGCCCCAGGGATAGTCGGCCGGCGCTTGGGCCCGCACCGACGCATACCGATCGAGCACCCCGGACGCCTGTATATGCTCCCACCAACGATCCAGGTCATCGACATCGACGACGAGCATCAGATTCTCCTGCATCTGCCGGTTGTGAAAGTCCTGAAGTAAAAACGCGGTACCGTCGCACGCCAGTTCCGCCAGGCCGTCCGTTTCCCACCGCACCACGAACCCCAGCTCGACGAAAAACGCCTTCGCGGCGGCATAGTCCTCACCGGAAGGCACGAATGGCTTGAGCGACAAAAGCGACATGTCCGGCACCCTTTGTTTCCATGCGATGAAACACGCGGGCTCTATCGCGACCAGAGTCCCAGCCGCCGCGTACGGGCCTGTTCCTCAAGGATTCCATAGCGATCGATGTGCTGATGGTCGAAGCGTCGATCCGCCCGGGCCAGCCCTTCGAGAATCAGACGCTCGTTGAGAATGGCCCCATCGGGCAGTTCGACATAGGCCAGCAGGCGTCCATGCCGATCGCGTGTCGAATGCGGTTCGAGCAGGAGGCGGACACGCTGGCCCTCGGCCAGTTGGCGCGCCAACTGTGAAGCGGCCTCGGCCCACGGCTCGGGATGGGCGACTCCCTGGTCGTCGAAGTGCATTTCCGGCGTATCGACGCCCCAGAGACGCACGCGCGTGCGGGCAAACTCCTGATCGGGCACGTCGAGGTCAAGCGTGTCGCCGTCGACCACGCGAACGACGGTGTAAACAGTGTTGTGATAGCGTCGCTGATCGGCGCCGGCGGGAGTGAAACGTCCGCCACGATCCAGGGCCAGCAGCAGGCCGACCAGAACCAGTACCGCGCCGGCGATCAGGCGACGCCTGCGACGGCCAGCCAGCCAGGCGTCGAGCTTCAGCGGCCGAGCGCCCTGGCGGCCGCGGCGCGGGTTGGAAGCGGAGCGGGCCATGAAGCTCCGAAGTATTTCTTCAGGATGCCGGGTGCAGCGCGCCACGGCTCAGGCGGACGCCAGATACGCCAGTCGATAGAACCGCAGCACGACCGCGAGCAAAATGACGACGGCCGCAAGGTGGATATTGACCATCAGCCACAGTCGCGGCTTGCCCTCACGGATCAGCCCGATCGCCCGGCCCCAGGCGATCACAAACATCGCCAGGGCGATGAGCACCTTCGTGCCGATCAAGGCGTTGCCCGCCGCCCCCATCGCTTTGTAGGTGTCGGCCAGGCGAATCCAGTTGTAGATACCGCTGACCAGCAGGCCAACGATCGCCAGGTGCAACAGGCGTGTGAAGCGGCGATTGGCCAGCTCCAGCAAAGCCGCTCGGAAGGTCTCATCGACGAGGCGCATGGACGGCAGCAGGCAGGTGAGCACGTACACCATGCCGCCGACGGCGAGGATGGCGCTGGCGATGTGCACGTACCGCATGGCGATGTCGAGGATGTTCATCCCCACAGCGTAGGCGGTTCGCAAGCCGGGGCAAGCGGCGTGTGCGACCGAGGGTTGTCCCCAAGGCTGTTCAGATGTAGAGATCCAGATGCCGGCCGACCGTCAAGAAACTGGGTGGCGCGTAGGGGCGAGGACGCTGGCGCGATTGGACCTCGATGGCATGCACCAGGGCCTGCGCCGGATCGAGTCGGGGCAAACCGACCGGCAAGGGCGTGTCGTAGGGCCAGACCTGGGGCTTCCAGCAGTTCGCCCACGCGTCCACCGCGTCGCGGCGCGGCCCCAGGACCGACCGGCCCTCGACGGCAGGTACAAGCCGCATCCGGTCGCAGGCATGAGCGTGATGGCCCGCGCCGCCGGCGTTGGCGGCTTCGCAGCAGCGGACCGTCGGCAGGCGGTGGCGACCCGGGCCGTGGTTGTAATAGTGCAGACGCTGGATCGTCAGGTTGTGGGCGTGAGGAATCTTCACAACCCGAGGTCGTCAAACCCCGCGCCGAGCGGCGAACCAGGATGGTTCACACCATAAATCGTTTCTATATAGACTTTTGTGCTCAACACGCGGCCGTGCCATCTGTAACGATTGCAGCGATTGTGGCCGCTTGCCGACGCTCACGTCGCGTGCAGGCAAGGACAGACGCCGCAGCCGGCACTACGATCCTCACCCATGCGCGTCGACGACCTGACTTATGACCTACCGCCGGATCGGATCGCCACCGAGCCGGCCGACCCTCGCGACGCGGCCCGGCTGATGGTGGTCGACCGGACGGACGGCCGCGTAAGTCATCACCATGTGCGTGACTTGCCTGACGTGCCGGGTGGACCGCGCAGCGGCGACCTGCTGGTATTCAACGACAGCCGGGTGATCCCGGCCCGCTTCGAGGCTGTCCGCCGCGCCACAGGCGGTCGTGTCGGCGGGCTCTACATCGAACAGGCACCGGCCGGGGACGGTGCCTTGCTCTGGCGTGTCATGCTCGAATCGGGCGGCCGTCTGCGCTGCGGCGAAGTACTTGAACTGCGTGAACACGGCCGGCTCACGCTTCGAGAACGCGATGCGGAAGGTTTCTGGCTGACCGGCCTCGACAGCCCCCTGCCGACACTGAACCTGCTGGCCCGCATCGGCACGCCGCCCCTGCCGCCTTACATCCGCAAAGCCCGTCGCCAGCATGGCCTCGACGAGATCGAGCCCGCCGACATGGTGCGCTACAACACCGTCTACGCCCAGGTGCCGGGATCCGTCGCCGCGCCCACCGCGGGCCTGCACTTCACGGCCCCATTGCTGGCCGAACTCGATCGTCGCGGCGTGAACCGTGCCACTGTGACGCTGCACGTCGGCCCCGGCACTTTCGCCCCGATCCGCTGCGATGAGCTCAACGACCATCCCATGCATGAAGAGTGGCTCACCATTCCCGCCGCCACGCGACACGCCCTGGCGCGAACGCGGGCCAGCGGCCGACGCATCATTCCCGTGGGCACCACCAGCGTGCGAGCACTCGAATCGCTGCCGCGCCACGACGCGGCGTCAGACGCCGCGCCCGATGCCGACTTCTCGACCCGCACGCGCCTGCTGATTCAGCCTGGTCCCGTCGGCGAGCCGTTCGCATTCCGCTTCGCCGATGGCCTGCTGACCAACTTCCACCTGCCGCGTTCGACGCTGCTGGCCCTGGTGGCGGCGCTGCCCGGCGTCGGCATCGACCGACTGAAGCACTGGTACCGCCAGGCGGCCGCCACAGGCTACCACTTCTACTCCTACGGCGATGCGATGCTCATCGTGTAGCTGTTCCGCGGTCAATCCAGCGTCATCTCGAAGACGCCGGCGGCGGGTGAAAGGATCAGGACGAAATCGTCGCTGGTTCGTGGTGAGACTTCGATGACCGCGTCGGGCTCGACCCTCTGGCTGCGCACGGCATCGGTTTGGAGATTCACCAGCGTCATGCGCCATGGGGGCTGTGCGGCCGACGGACGCGGCAGGCTCAGATGCAGCGTCAGCGCGGCGGCCACGGGCGCGGCCAGGTGCTGGTCGTTGACGCGGCGCGTCGTTCGGCTGCGCAGGTAGCCGATCAGCACGCCCATGACCGGGTCATGCCGCCAGATGAATTCGAAGCCGCCCTCGACGCGCACCGGACGGTCGATTCGTCCCAGATCTTCGGCCGCGAAGGCGTCGAGGCTCATGACCCGCGCGGCGTCGACCGGCGTCAGGCCGTCAATGGCGAATCGAATCGGCAGGCCGGCATCGAGACTGCGCTGGTAGGCTGAGAAGATAACGCGCAGATTTTCGTCGGCCTGCTTCTGCTGGTTGAACGGAAAGGCCCAAAGCGGACCGTCGGCATGGAACAGGGGGTAGCGCGCGTCCTCGTGCAGGGCGGCGTAGGCGGCGGTGATGTCGACGGTAAGGGACGGGGGTTGCGGAGTGAAACCCGGCGGCAGGGCGCGCACGATGCGGGAGGGCCAACGATATTCGTCCAGGCAATCGAAGGTCCACTGCATGAAACCAGCCGCACCCGACAGAAGCGACAACCAGATGGCGTCGCGATGGACCCGGCGGCGAATGCGCTCGTCGATACGCGTATCGAGCACGCCCCATTCGCCATAGGCATGCGGTCCACCAGCCGTGAGAATCGCAGCAGTCGCGCCGGTGACGGCCGCGAAATCCATCCGCTCATACGAGCCTCCGAGGCCGGCGTACAGGTGCGTCGAGTAGAAGTCGACGCCGGATTGTCGCGTCCAACGCAGCGGGTCATAGCCCGCAACGCCGAAACCGGGATGGGAAAGACAAACCGGCGTGCGCGGCATCAGAGCCTTGAACGCGCGCGTCATGTCGAGGGACCAATCGAGTTCCAGGCCGATTTCCCGTGGAGAGACAAAAACCTTGTGGCGACCGCCCTGGTACGGCGCGACCTTCCACCAACCCTGCTCGTTGTAGAGCTCCAGCGCGAACACGTTCATATGTCCGCTGAGCCACAGCGCCGCTTCGGCAATGAAGGCGTGCTGCGCAGTCCGCACGTCGGGATCGCTGAAATACGCGGGCAGATGGACGTTGCCGCCTTCGAGGAGAAAACGCCGCTGGGCCGGCGTGAGCGCATCAAGCTGCCACGGCTCATAGGCCGGCCGCACGTGTTGCTCGATGTTGCTCCGCCCGACGTACCCGGTGCGCCCCGGCTCGCCCATGAGCATCAACTGGAAGTGCAGGCCGTACTCGTCGCCAATGCGGAACACGCGCGAGAAGTCCTCCGCCAGCGCGCGATTGAGCCGACCCACCTGGTCGAGCAGCTCATTGCCCACGCGCCGCCGGGGAAACAGACGCAGGCTGTTGACGCCCGCTTCACGCAGTTGACCGAACCACGCGCGCAGTTGGAGCTCGCCAAGATCGGTCAGATCCACCGCCTGGCCCTGCCCGGTCCAGACCTTGCCCTCCGCCCGCCAGGTTTTGAGCTGCGCGGAGCTGACGGGCAGCATTCGCAACGGGACGACGTTGCCATGCAACCCGCCCAGCGGCACGAACCAGCGATCATCGTCGGCGCGAAACAGGCCGCGGTCGTCCAGGCGCACGCGGGGCTCGCGCACGCTCACGCCAGCGGCTTGCCCCGGCGTGAGCGTGGACATCGCATCCATCGCCGCCTCACGGGCCAGGGCGCCGACTACGATCGTCCCGATCAGTACAGCCCACGGCCAGCAGCGCATCACCGCCCTCTCGACGGCCCAGGTTGCATCCGTCGCTCAGCCGATCCGCGACCATGCCGCCGCCTGCCACACGGCCGCGGCCCAGCAGCCCGCCACCGCGATCAGACTCAGCAGCACCGCGGCACTACCCAGATCCTTGGCGTGTTTGGCCAGGGGGTGGTAGTCCGGCGACGCCCGGTCCATGGCGGCCTCGACGGCAGTGTTGAACAGCTCGACAATCAGCAGGCCCACGTGGCTGAGCAGCACCACCACCTTGAGCGTATTCGAGCATGGCACGAAGAACAGGGCGAGGGTCAAGGGCAAAACCAGCATGACCTCCTGGCGAAAAGCGGCCTGGCTGCGCCAGGCGTACGCCAGCCCATGCAGCGAGTAACCCAGGGCCGCCACCACGCGGGCAGGGCCGCGGCGCCGCGGCGGCATACTGTTCGTAACCTCGGACATGGTTCGCTCCATCTGGTTCAACGTGCTTGATACCCTCGCTCCCAGCCCGTCACTCGGCGGACTCGCCGTCCATCACGCCGCCGCCGGCAATGACGTCAAGCAACTGCACCTCGAAGATCAGCGTGGCATTGGGCGGGATCACCCCGCCCGCCCCGCGCTCACCGTACCCCAGCTCGGCGGGAATGACCAGCTCCCAGGTGTCGCCTTCCTTCATCAGTTGCAGCGCCTCGGTCCATCCGGCGATCACCTGGGTGACGCCGAAGGTGGCCGGTTGGCCGCGCTGATAGGAGCTGTCGAACTCCACGCCGTCGACGAGGCGGCCGCGATAATGCACCGTCACCTGATCCGAGGCCTTGGGGCTGTCGCCGTCGCCCGATTCGATCACCCGGTACTGCAGACCGCTGGCGGTAACGGTCACGTCGGCGCGGGCGGCGTTCTCCGCGAGAAACGCCTGCGCCTCCTGGGCCAGGGCCTGGCTCTTCTCTTCACGCTTGCGTTGGACCACCATCTGGATGACCTGGCTCAACTGCATTTTCAGTTCCTGGCTGATGGCGCTGTCGCCCGCCACGCCGTCCTCAAAACCGCGAAGGAATGCGGCCGTGTCCACCTGCACCTGCATGGGGTGCTCACTGAGGAAGCGCCCCACATCATTGGCGATCATGTAGCAGAACTGCTGATCGAGGGTCTCAAGCGTCAGATTTTCGTCGACCTGAATCGGCGCGACATCGGAGGCGGCCGCCTCGTCCCCGGGCTGATCGACGGGGTCGGACTGGGCCCGGACCGTGGTCGCGGCGACGAGCAAGGCGAAGAGGCACAGGGCTTTGAGGCAGTTGATCGTCATGGTTTGCATCCTTCGTGGGGAGTGGGGAGTCGGGCTGGATCAGAGAGGCCGGCGTCGAACCCGACGGCCTGAAGGACGCACATGGTACCGCGTGGCGCGCTCAGCGGCCACGCCCAGACGCAACACCCTCGGTTGTGCGTTTCGGCCGAGAAGTAGAATGTCAACCATGCCAGACCCCAAAGCTCAGCCGCGGAGCATGCCCATTGGCGACCATCTCGAGGAGCTGCGGCGCCACCTGATCGTCGGCCTGGCGGGGGCGTTGCTGCCGGCTTTGATCCTGATGCTTTTCGGCCGCCACACCGTCGAGTTTCTCTGCCGGCCTCTGCTGCGAATTCTCGCCGATCACGGTCTGCCGGCTCAACTGCACGTGACCAAGGTCACTACGCCCTTCGCCGTCTACATGAAGGTCAGTCTCTTTGGCGGGTTGATTCTGGGCGCGCCTTGGCTGGTCTACCAACTCTGGAAGTTCGTCGAAACCGGGCTTTACCAGTCCGAGCGGCGCGTGGTGCTGATCCTCGCGCCGTTCAGCGGGGTCATGGTGCTGAGCGGCCTGGCGTTCGCCTACTGGATCATGCTGCCGGTGTGCCTGGCTTTCTTCGTCAGTTTCATGCAGGGCTACCCGCACCCGATCGCGGGAGCCCAGACGTCCATGCTGCATCCGATCTTCGAGGTCGACCAGTACATCGGCTTTGTGACACTGCTGGCCCTGGGCATCGTCGTGGCGTTTCAACTACCTGTGGTCATGCTGATCGTCGGCTGGTCGGGACTCGTGGATCCGCGTCTGCTGGCCCGGTACCGAAGGCATTGTCTTTTCGGCTGTTTCGTGCTCGGGGCGGCGCTGACTCCGGTCGACGTGATCAGCATGATAGTGCTGGCGATTCCGTTGTATGGCCTGTTCGAGCTGGGCATGGTCGTGATGCGGGCCGCCTATCGCCGATCGCCCACACGGACCACGGTCGACCCGACGTGACGGATTCACAGCGCGACGGGCAGCAGATCCTCGGCAGTCAGGACGGCCGGCAGATCGTCGAGTGACATCGCCTTCTGCACGCGGTAGGGCCCGACGGCCATACGGCACAGCGACGCCAGATGCCCGCCGGTTCCCATCGCCGCCCCCAGATCGCGCGCCAGCGACCGGATATAGGTTCCCTTGCCGCAATCGATGCGCAGTGTCGCGATGGGCCATGCGTAATCGAGCAGTTCAAGGGCGTCGATCCGCACCGTGCGTGGGCCGATCTCAACGGTCTGGCCCTGCCGGGCCAGATGATAGGCGCGCCTACCCCGCACGTGAACGGCGCTGAACGCGGGTGGGCGCTGCGCGATGAGACCGACAAATCTCGGCAGCATGTTCTCGATGACGGCGCGGTCCGGCGGCCGAGGGACATCGACCGGCTCAAGCGGCGCCTCGCGATCATCGGTGGCGGTGAATGCCGAGAGGTCGACCTGCGCGACGTAAGTCTTGGGCAGGTCCATGAGGCTCGGGACCGCCCGGGTCGCGGCGCCGAGGCAGCAGATGACCACGCCGCAGGCCAGCGGGTCGAGCGTGCCGGCATGGCCGACCTTGACGCGTGGCCGTCGACCACGAACCGCTATGCCGCCCGCGGCCGCACGGCGAACGCGGCGCACCACGTCCATCGAGCTGCATCCGACCGGCTTGTCGATCACAAGCAGGCCGCTCAGCGGGCTGGGCACAGACGCCGGTCCGGTCGGCAAGATGGGTTCCTTTACACGCGGATGAAAGCCAATAGGATAAACGGCCCGCCGCCGGATGGCGCGTGGGAATTGCCGCGGCCGCCGCCCACGCATGGCGGCGCGCCCGTCAGCCACGGAGAGGTGACCGAGTGGCCGAAGGTGCAGCACTGGAAATGCTGTGTACGGCTTGTCCGTACCGCGGGTTCGAATCCCGCCCTCTCCGCTTGAATGCAGCCGCCGGCCCGTGGGCTGACGGCCGCGCATGACCAGGAAATCCTGCCGCTGAATCGGCGCAAAAAAAGAAGCCTCCGACGTCACCGTCAGAGGCGAAGGCGTTGCGGTGCGGCAGGAGGAAGATTGCTTCGACTCCTGAGACATGCGTCCCGCCGCGTCCGTCGCCCTGCTTGCGCCCCCTTCCAACACCCCCATGCACTCAAGCGAGCCACGCTTCTCCCACGGCTGCCGCATGGGCTGCGGCCGGCGGCTGCCCTGAAGGTTCACGGAACACGAGAAACGCTGCCGTTGCCAAGGGGCATGAAGCCCAATCGATATGCTCAGCGACTCGGCTCCGCCCTGCCAGGTTCCCACGCCGCCTCACGCGGCGCGGGCGCAACCGCCCTTTCGACTCGCCTGTAAGGTCCGCGATCCGCCTGCGTTCGCCCTTGCGTTGGAAACTTCACGTGAACACTCGTCCTTCACAGAGCCCTCAGTACCGGTCGCGCGTCGCCCCGTGGTGGTGGCGCACCGTGCGGACCAATCCGATGGCCGCGATCAGCACCATCGCCGACCACGCCGCGGTCGGCAGCGGTACGATGCCGCTGGTCACCGTCGAGACGCTGGCGCTGCTGGTTCCCACGCTCTGAACGTGTTGGGCGATGCGTCCGCTGGCGTCGCCAAGAACGTCGAGTACGTCGGCCAGGGTCGTCGCGCCGTCGTAGTCGAAGCGAATGGTCAGGGTCTCGATGGGCGGCGGGTTGTTGATGCCGTTGCTCACGCCGCCGGCATTGGCCCGACCGAAGCTGGCCAGTTCGCCAGCCCAGGAAATATTCGTACCCCCGGGCGGCGAGCCGGGATCGGCCCCGACCACAAACGCCACCCCCGCGGTCGCGCCCTGCAGCACGCCGTTGGTCAGCAGGCCGCTGAACGTCGACTCGAAGTAGATCTGGGTCACGATCGCGCTGATCGTGGAATCGTTGTGGAACACGAAGTCCACCTGCGATCCGCCCACGTCGAGCACATCCACCCACAGATCCAGTCCGGCCGTGCTCACCGCACCGGCATTCTCAAACACGGTCAGATCCACCCTCGCCGCCTCGGCGCCGCCGGCCGCCCACACCACAAGCGACATGGCGGCGACAAGCACCCACGCCTTATGCGTGTTCATCGTACGCCTCCCACAATGGTCCGCGTCTGTTCGCATAGCGAACACGCCCCGAGCGAACACCCGGAGCCCCCCGAAGCATTCTCGATACGCCCCACGGCGAGCCCGTGAATCGGCTCAATGACGTGTGCGGAGCCTGGTTGAGAATGCTCCACTGACCTCATTCTACGAAAGCGCGGAGAGGAGTCCATAGGCTGGAGAGGATTTTCGAAAACAAGACACCAACATATGAAAACAGCCCCCGGCCAAGCGGCCGAGGGCTGAAAGTTTCGCAGGGGCAGATGGCGATGCCAGAGGCGGGATTATCGCCTGCGGGATCGCATTTTGTCGACTCAGGCGCGGCGGCGGAGCTTCGCAAAGCCGCCCAGACCCATCGCCGCCAGGGTCGCCATGCCGCTCCATACCGCGGCGGGCAGAGGGACGATGATCTGCGGATCACCGCTGCCGCCTTCGGTCACCGCCGAAACGCTGAAGCCGGCGGTGCCAACGCTCTGCACGTGCTGAGCAATGCGACCGTCGCCGACCAGTGCCGCAAGCACAGCCGCGAGATCCGCACCGATCTCGTAATCACCGCGGATCGTCAACGTTTCCACAGGCGCGGGCTCGTTGACGCCGTTGCTCACACCACCAGCGCTGGTGCGGCCGAAGCTGGCCAGTTCGCCGGCCCAGCCGATGTTGTTGCCGCCCGGAGGCGAGCCAGGCGCCGCACCCACCTTGAATGACACGCCGGCCGTCTGAGCCTGGATCGCCAGACCGCTGACCAGGCTCGACAGGCTGGATTCGAAGTAAATCTGGGTGATGATGGCCGGGACCGTCGAGTCGTTGTGGAACACGAAGTCCACCTGCGTGCCGCCCACGTCCAGGACGTCCACCCACAGATCCAGACCGGACACGTCGCCGCTGGACGCGTTCTCGAACACGAACAGATCGACGCGAGCCGCCTGGACCTGCGCGGTCAACACTGCAGCCAGCGTCAGCGTCACAGCCAATTTGCACACCTTCAGAGCCCCCATGACACAAGCCTCCTCGCGCATCGCCGCGCGTGCGAAATTCCCACACTGTGGTCGGACGACCCACGTCCTCTGATCCCTGGCGGGATCTCACCCACCCCTTCCACGCTGGACGCGGGTAAGGGATATTCCTATGCGAGCAAGATTAGCACCAAGACGGCCGCGTGTCCAGCCCCAACCGCAAGCCACGTCGCGGCAATTATTTAAAGAGATATGAAACGGTGGAATCGCTTGGTGGAAGCGGACCACAACTCTACGTAAGCACGGACTTTGCGATGTCTTAGGGCGATGCGTCGACGAGATCGGCCTTGACGCATCGAGCCAGCCCCCCACCGGATGCACACGCAGGGACAACACCATTTGCGTTTAGCGCACGTCCAACTCGTCCAGACCGGCTTGGATGTCATGAGCCGGCCCGCCGACGACCTGGCAAGTATGGGAATCTGGGACATGCAGGCAGACCACGCCCGTCGGACGCCGCGTCTGCCGCGCCCAACAGTCCTGACCCCTGCGAGCGACGGTGCTCACACGGACCAGCGAACCCGCCGCAGGCCTCGAAGACTGATGAGCGCCAGCATCGCCAGGCCGCTCCACGCGGCGGCGGGCACGGGGACAATGCGCTGCCCTGAGCCGAAGCCGCCTTCATCGGGGACAGAACGGGTGACCGCGGAAACGCTGTGGTCGCCATCACCCAGTCGTTGAATGTGGGCCGCGATGCGGGCATCGCCTCCCAGCAGGGCCGCCACAAGCTGCTGCACGCCGCCGACCACGAGGGAGTCGAAGCGAAGCGTCAGCGTCTGCGGCAGCGCGTCGTCAGGATTGATGCCCCAGTCACCGCCGCCCCGGCTCGACTTGCGGTCGAACTGGACGAGCGTGTCCTTGCTCCAGCCGATGTTGTTGCCGCCGGGAGGATCCTTTTCCTTCTTGACCTGCTCGAACTTCACGCCCGCCGATTGATCGTACACGAAACCGTCGTCGAGGTACCCACCCAAGCCATCTTCGAAGTAGATCGACGTCACCGACGAGAAGATCGACGAATCATTGTGGAAGACGAAGTCGATCATCCCATCGCCGACGTCGAGGACATCCACCCAGATGTCCAGCCCGCTGACGTCCGCGTGATGGGCGTTCTCGAAGACTTCCAGATTCACGCGCGCCGCTTTCGCATGCAGCGCCATCGCGACGGTCAGCAACAGGAAAATCCCGAACTTGACGGCCTTCGGTGCCCCCATGACGCAACACTCCTTACGAAGAGGCGCGATCGTCGCGCCTTACCCATCACGTGCCCACGCGGCCGGCCCACGCGGTCGTGTTGACGGCCTGCTCCGTCTGGCCCCTGGCGGAATCACAACCGCCCTCTCCCACGCCGCGCGGGCAGAAGACAGGGGAGCTGTGAAAATTAGAATCTGGTCCGCCGCGAAACCATCGCCAACGGCAAGCCGGTCGCGGCAAAACCATTACGGGACGTGGCAGACGTCATAGCCGTTGCCAACCGCCCTCGACGTCCTCCGATAACCCGTGACTACGGGGGCCTTGGGGCGCAGCGGTGGTGAGTTCGCGGCGGCGGATTCAGGCGTTGTAGGTGGCCGCACGCACCGCTTCGACGATCTTCCTGGCATTGGGAAGCATGTCCTGCTCGGCCTGCCGGGCGTATGGCGCGGGGATGTCGTCGTTGTTGACGCGGTACACCTGATTGTCCAGGTCATCCATGCAGTTCTCATACACCTGGGCGGCGATCTCGCTGCCGACCGACGCGAACGGCCAGCTCTGATCGACCACGACGCAGTAGTTGGTCTTGCGCACGCTCTTCACCACCGTGTCCATGTCCAGGGGGCGAACGGTGCGCAGGTCGATGACTTCGCAGTCGATGCCTTCGGACTCAAGCTGCTCAGCCGCTTCGAGGGCGAAGTGCACGGGGCGTCCGAGCGTGACGATGGTGCAGTCGGCGCCGGGTTTCTTGATGTCAGCCTGTCCGAAGGGGATGAGGAAGTCATCGTCGTCGGCCAGCGGTCCGTCCCCGAGATCCGGCACCTCGGGCGGCGCCCATCTGCCATCAGCCAGATAGCGTGAGAAGTCCTTGTCGCCTCGGCTGCCCAGGCCGAGCATGCGCTCGGACTCGAGGAAAAACACGGGATCCTCATCGCGAATGGCGGTCTTGAGCAGGCCCTTGGCGTCGCGCGGCGTGGCGGGCATGGCCATCTTCAGGCCGGGCACGGAGCTGAACATGCTCTCCACGCACCACGAGTGCGTCGAGCCGAGCTGCCCGCCGGCGCCGTTGTTGCCACGGAACACGATGGGCACGGAGAACTGACCGCCCGACATGTAGAGCATTTTCGGCGCGTTGTTGATGATCTGGTCGGCCGCGACCAGGCAGAACGACCAGCTCATGAACTCGATGATGGGCCGCAGACCGTACATCGCCGCGCCAATGCCCAGGCCGGAGAAGCCGGTCTCGCTGATGGGCGTGTCGACGACCCGCCGCGGGCCGAAGCGTTCGAGCATACCCTGGCTGACTTTGTAGGCGCCGTTGTAGTAGGCCACTTCCTCACCCATGAGGAACACGCGCTCGTCGCGCAGCATTTCCTCGGTCATGGCCTGGTTCAGAGCTTCGCGATATTGAATCTTGCGCATGGCGGGGACCAAGAGATCGGGGGTCAGGTAGCCAGGGAATCAGGGACGCGAGCGATCGCAGTCACTTGAACCCATCGGCCGGCTCGCCTTTCTTGAACGGCCCGTAGGGGTTCGCATAGATGTCGGTGAAGAGTTCCTCGGCCGGCAGGTCGGGGCTTTCCTCGGCGAACTGGACGGCCGCCTTGGCCGCTTCCTTGGCCTGCTTGTCCATCGCGTCGATCTGCTCCTGCGTGATCCTGCCCAGACCCAGAAGACGCTTCTTGAGCCGTTCTATGCAGTCGTGCTCTTCGTATTCGTCGACCTCTTCCCGCGTGCGGTACTTCTGCGGGTCCGACATGGAGTGGCCCTTGTAGCGGTAGGTCTCGACGTTCACGAAGCACGGGCCTTCGCCGGCGCGGGCCTTGTCGGCCTCGGCCTTGATGCAGTCGTAAACCTTCAGCGCCCCCATGCCGTCGCATACCGCGTAACGCATGCCGTAGGCCGCGGCCTTTCTCGACAGATCCTCGGCCATCGACGTGCCGCGGGCGATGTGCGTGCCCATCGAATACAGGTTGTTCTCGACGATGAACAGAATCGGCAGGCTCCAGATGGCCGCCAGATTCATCGCCTCGTGAAACGCACCCTGGTTCAGCGCTCCATCACCAAGGAAGCAGGCGCAGACCTTGGCCTCACGGTTGTACTGGATGGCGAACGCCAGACCCACGCCCAGCGGGCACTGCCCGCCGACGATCGCATGCCCGCCGTACATGTGATGCGGCTTGTCAAACATGTGCATCGACCCGCCCTTGCCCTTGGCGCAGCCGGTGACCTTGCCGAACATCTCGGCCATGCAGTAGCGCGGGTCCATGCCGCGAGCCAGGGCGTGGCCGTGATCGCGATAGGCGGTGATGATGGGATCGTCGTCCTGCAGAGCCGCCACCGTTCCGACGGCCACGGCCTCCTGGCCGATGTAGAGGTGGCAGAATCCCCCGATTTTCGCCTGCTGGTAGCTCTGGGCGCAACGCTCCTCAAAGCGGCGGATCAGCAGCATGTCCGCGAGCATCTTGTGCAGCCACTCGGTCGAGAGCTGCTCGGACGCCCGCAGGTGCTTGCCAGCGGCGGCATCCTGATCCCGCGGATCCTGTCCGGAGGCCTCGTGCCCGGTGGCGTGGGTCATGGTCATGCCGAGTATCCCTCGTGGTACGGTCAAGGCGGGCGTCCCGACACCGGGCGGGCCGTTCCGGGAGCGGGCGCTGCATTCGACAGGCACGGGGCGTCCACGGCATGCCGGACCGCCGCGAGCGCCGGCCGCCCCGCTCAGCGCATCGTCCACGGAAGCATGCAAGTTTAGGGGCCGTGACAGCCCCCAGCAACTACCGCCACAGGCGAGCTTTGAGGGCTTTGATGTCCGCCAGAGGCCGTTCACCCAACCACATAACCCCTTGCCATCCGGCTACGTCGGTTGGATCATGCGGACATGCTCAGCGTCCTGGCCCAGGGGCCCGAGCAACTTCGCTGGTTCGTCCAGGGCGTCTGGCTGCCGCTGGCGCTGCTGCTGATCGCCGTTGTGGCCGGCGCGTTGCTGCTGGTGGCCTGGGTCGCTGGTCGTTGGCTGCTGTGGCGACGGCGCGTGCGACGGGCCCGCCGCGCAGCCATCGCGGCACGGATACGGGCGGATGGCTCACCCTACCCGCCTGAGGACCAGGGCCTGTGCGACCGCTGCAGCCGGTCCAGCGACCGCATCCTTTTTCTGCCCGACGGCCGCCGTCTGTGCCGTGATTGTTACGATGTCGTCGTACCCCTGAAGTCGGTTGGCGAGCGTTCCTCCTGCTGACAGCCGGCCCGGTCGGGGCCCGCCGCACCGCCCCCCCCAGGCCGCCGAGGTCGACCATCATGGATGCCCAGGCGCTGGATCAGCCGCTCTACGCCGCGTCCGACTCCCGCAAGCTCAGCCTGCGCGAGCTGCTGGACTATTTCCGCAAACAGGGATCGCTGCGGGTTTCGGACCTGCACCTGAAAGTCGGCGCGCCGCCGGTATATCGCGTGGATGGTCGTCTGCAGCGTGCCAAAGGCGCGGCGCTGAGCGCCGAAGCCCTCGATGGCATGGCGCGGGGGCTGCTGGCCGACGTGGACTGGCAAAGGCTGCAGGCGGACCGCTCGGTCGACAGCTCCTGCCGCCACGCGGGTATGCAGTTTCGCCTCAACTGCTTCTATGAGAACGACGGGCTGGCGATCGCCCTGCGCTGTCTCGAGACCGCTCCCCCGCCGGTCGAGCGGATCGGCTTCCCCAACCAGGTCTGGTGCGACATCGTTGAGCGGCAGCAGGGCTTGGTGCTGATCACGGGCATCACCGGGGCCGGCAAGAGCACGACCATCGCCTCCCTGCTCAACCACATCGCGGCCCATCGGCCTTGCCGGATCATCACGCTGGAGGACCCGATTGAATACCCCCTGCCCAGCCAAGCCGCAGTCGTCTCCCAGCGTGAGATCGGGCGCGACGTGCCGACGTTCGAGCGTGGCCTGCGCGACGCTTTACGCGAGGATCCGGACGTGATCTTCGTCGGCGAGATGCGCGACCGCGAGTCCACCGCGTGGACGCTCACCGCCGCCGAGACCGGCCACCTGGTCTTCTCGACGCTGCACACGCGCGACGCCCGGGGGACGATCACGCGGCTGCTGGACATGTTCCCCGCGAACCGTCAGAGCGAGATCGCCAGCCAGCTTTCATTGAGTCTAGCCCATATCGTGTCGCAGAAGCTGGTGCCCCGCGCCGACGGTCAGGGTCGCGTGGTCGCCATGGAACTGCTGCACAACACCTATGCGGTATCCAACCTCATCCGCACGATGAAGCTCGAACAGATCTACTCCATCCTTCAGACGAAGATCAACGACGTGCCGTCCGAACGCATGACGTCGCTGGAGCGGTCGCTGGCGCGGCTGGTGGCGGCCAAGGCGCTCGATGCCAAGGAAGCCGAGAAATGGGCCAACGATCCGTCGGCCTTCCTCGGCGAGTTGCGCATGGTCGGACGCTGAAGGTCCGGGCCCGGCCGACCGACGTGGGCCGCGAGGTCGCCCGAGGCATGCGCGGCGGCTTGTTCACAACACGCCTCGACGTTGGCCGGGGCCGCGCGTTCGCATTAAACTGCCCCACAGGCCCGAGCCGGCGTCCGCGGCGTGTTCGCCGGTCCGTGGGCCGTGGTGCTTCCGGCCCGGTCTAATCCGGCTGGAAATCGCCCCAACGCGGAGGACGCGCGTGACATACTTGTGCAAGCACCTGGCCTCGATCGGCGTCACCGTGCTGGTGGCGCTGCTGGTCAGCCAGCCCGCCCACGGCCAAGGCATCGACCCGGCCGGACGCCCCGTCGGCGCCGTGGCGATCGAGGGCCTCGACGCCGTCCCCGAACAACTGGTCCGCAATCAGATTCGCATGCTCCCCGGCGAACCCTACGACGGGGAAGTGGTGGCCCAGGACATTGTGCGCATCGAACATCTGGGCAAGTTCTCCGCGGTCAAGGCCCGTGTTCGCCAGCAGTCGGACGGCACGTTGGTCCTGACCTATGAGCTGTCCGAACACCGCTTGCTGGCCGACATCCAGGTGGTGGGCAACAAGAGTATTTCCGACCAGAAGCTCATGGAGCGGATCGTGCTGCGGGCCGGGGATCCGATCGACCGTTTCCTGATTGACAAGGCAACGGCCGCCATCCGCGATGAATACGAACAGCAAGGGTATTTTCTGACCGAGATCGGCATCGACCAGCAACTGCTCGAATCCGATCGTGTGCTCATCTTCCGCGTGCGTGAAGGGCCCAAGGTGCAGATCAAGGCCCTGCGGGTCGAAGGCAACAGCGCCTTTTCCGGTAAGGAACTGCTGGCCCGCGTGCGCAGCCAGGCCCAGAAGCCGCTGTTGTTCTGGCGCAAAACCGAATTGAACCGCAACCAGCTCGATCTGGACGCGGCGACCATCCGTGAGTACCACCGTGACCGCGGCTATCTTGACGCCGAGGTGAGTCGGCGCATTGACATGGCCCCCAACCAGCGTGAGGCGGTGGTGACCTTTGTGGTCGATCAGGGCCGACGCTACCTCGTGGCGGATATCCGCATCGCGGGCAACGTGATCTTCTCCGACCAGCAGATCATCGCGGCCATTCCGCTCAAAGTCGGCCAGGTGTTTTCCCGGCAGGCGGCGGTGAAGACCCGGGACGCGGTGCTGGATCTCTACGGCAAGCTTGGCTTCATCGAGACGACGGTGGAGATCGGCCGGCTGTTTCACGAAACCCAGCCGCGCGTCGATCTGCAGATCACCATTGACGAGGGCCAGCCCTACCTCGTCGGGTCCGTGCATGTGCGCGGCAACAGCGTCACCAAGGACAAGGTGATTCTCCACGAAGTGCGCGGCATGACACCGGGCAGGCGTTTCGACCGGACGCAGGTGCAGAAGACCGAGCAGCGTCTGCGCGAAAGCGCGCTGTTCGGCCAGGCCCATGTGACCGTCCTCGGCGAGCCGGACGAGCAGGTGCGTGACGTGCTCATCGAGGTGGAGGAAGTCAACACCGGCAGCGTGTCGATCGGCCTGGGCGTCAGCAGCGACCTGGGCCTGCTGGGTGCGATCACGCTGACGCAGAAGAATTTCGACATCGTCGACACACCCGAAAGCTTCCGCGAACTGGTGACCGGCCAGGCGTTCCGCGGCGCCGGCCAGTATTTCTCCCTCGAACTGGCGCCCGGCATCGAAACCAGCCGCTACTCCATGAGCTTCGGCGAGCCGCACATCTTCGACACCAATTACTCCCTGAGCACGCGAACCTTCTTCTACCAGCGCGACCGTGACGACTGGACCGAGGGACGCTATGGCGGCACGGTTGGGCTGGGGCGACGCTTCGGGGACGTGTGGTCGGCGGGCGCCAACGTTCGGGCTGAGGTGGTGGACATCACTGATATTGACGCCGGGGCGCCGACCGACATCTTCGCGGTCGCCGGCGACAGCCTGCTCACGACCGCTGGCCTGACCGTCTCACGCAACACGACCGACAGCAATCTCTTTCCGACGCGGGGCAGCCGCCTGTCCCTTGGCGTGGAACAGGCCGGACTGCTGGGCGACTACGACTTCACGACGCTGTCGCTGAACTTCAACAAGTTCTGGACCGTCGAGGAAGATTTCCTGGGACGCAAGACGGTGCTGAGCCTCCGCTCGAATGTCGGGCATATCGTGTCCGGCGAGGCGCCCACCTTCGAGCGCCTTTACGCGGGCGGCCATCGCAACTTCCGAGGCTTCGAGTATCGCGGCGTCGGACCACGCGGCATCACGCCCGGGGGGGCGACCACCGACGAGGCGGTCGGCGGCGACTGGATGTTCCTGCTTGGTCTGGAGTACAACATTCCGGTGTACAAGGAACTGGTCCGCACGGTGTTCTTCGTGGATACGGGCACGGTCGACACCGATCTGTCGCTGAGCCGCTACCGCGTGTCGGTAGGCGCGGGCATCCGTTTCCAGCTGCCGATCCTGGGCCAGGCGGCGCCGCCGGTCGCGGTGGACCTCGCGGTGCCGGTGCTCAAGGAGGAAGGCGACCAGACGCAACTCATCAGCTTTGACATCGCGGTGCCGTTCTGATCCGGCAGGCCTCGTCAGCAACAGCTCCGTTCCAAGTGGCCAGACGGCCGCCCACCGAGGGCAAGCGCTCGCACAGAACCCGCCGCGGCATATTGTCGTAACATGCAGGGGATCTTGACCGCTGGGCCCTTCCGGCGGCCACGATCCTCGACAGGACGCACATCTCACTGAAGTTTGAAGGAATCCGACGCGATGAAGACCACCCGCGCTTTGCTCGTACTGATGATTCTGCTGGGAGCCGGCTACTTTGTGACCGCCCAGGACCAGCGCCTGGCGCCCCGCCCCACCACGACGGCCGTCGTCAACGTCTCCACCCTGCTCGATGGGCTGGATGAAAAACTCCAGATCGAGGCCGACCTCCAGGCCCAGCTCGACGCCGGCAACGCCGACCTCAAAGCCCGTGAGGAACAGATCCGTCAGCTTCAGGCCGATCTGAAGCTGATGTCGCCCGGCACCGACGCCTACGAAGCCAAGCGCGAGGAATTCGACTACATGGTCGTCGAGCTTCAGACGGCCCAGGCCTATCAGAAGCAGAAGATCAACCGCGAGTACTCGCGCCAGTTCGCCCGCCTGTACCGCAACATCCTCGCCGCCATCGAGCGGGTGGCCACGACCAACAGTTTTGACCTTGTGCTTTTCAAGGAACAGGATGTGGACCTGGCCAACGTGCCGCGCGAGCAGCTTGCGGGCGTGATCCAGAGCCGCAAGGTGCTCTACAGCGCCGGTTCGCTGGACATCACCGACCAGGTGCGCACGCTGATGAACAATGAGCTGCGGACCGGCGGCCACTGACGAAGCGGGAGCGGCGGGTGTCCCACGAACGCATCTACACGGCCGGCGAAATGGCCACGCACGTCGGGGGCCAACTGCTCGGCGATGGCAAGCTGCTTGTGCGCGGCGTGGAGGCGATCGACCAGGCCGGACCCGGCCAGTTGACCTTCATCGGGAACGCCGCCTTCGCGCGACGCTGGCCGCAAAGCCAGGCGTCGGCCGCCCTGGTCGAGGCCTCGGTTCAACGCGAGGCGCAGCTTACGCCGGGCGACGGCCAAGCCCTCATTGTGGTGGGTAATGCGGACCTGGCCATGGCCGCGGCGTTGGCGTTGTTCGCGCCGCCGACGCCCCGACCCGCGCCGGGCGCGCATGCAAGCGCGATCGTCGATCCCTCAGCCGAACTGGGCGACGGCGCCTGCGTCGGGCCGCAGGTTCTCATCGGGCCGCGCGTGCGCATCGGAGCCGGCTGCGTGATCCACGGACGGGTGACGATCCTGGATGACAGCGTCGTCGGCCCCGGCAGCGAACTGTGGCCGGGCGTGGTCATCCGCGAGCGATGCGAAATCGGCGCGGCCTGCATCCTGCATCCCAACGTCGTCATCGGAGCCGACGGGTTCGGCTACCGGCCCAGCGACGACCCGAAGCGGCCGGGCCTGGTCAAAATCCCCCAGATCGGCACGGTCCGGATCGGCGACGACGTGGAAATCGGGGCCGGCTCGTGCGTGGACCGCGGCAAGTTCTCGGCTACCGTCATCGGCGACGGCACGAAAATCGATAACCTCTGCCAGATCGGTCACAACTGCCGTATCGGCCGCTGCTGCATCCTGGCGGGTCAGACCGGCTTGGCGGGCAGCGTCACGCTGGGCGACGGGGTGATCGTCGGCGGCAAGGTGGCGATCCGCGACCACGTCACCATCGGTCCGGGGGTGCATCTGGCGGCCTGTTCGGCGGTGATGGACGACGTCCCCGCCGGCGAGACCTGGGGCGGCTATCCGGCCCGCGAAGCCCGGGTGGCGTTGAGAGAGCACGCCGCGATGCGTAAACTGCCTGACCTGCTCAAGGAGCTGCGCCGACGCGGCTGAGAGGCGATCTGGATCGACCATAGGGGTCGGCCCGCCCCTGTCCGACGCCGAAGGCCGACCGCTTGGACATGCACCAAGAGTTCCAGCACACCATCGCGGGCCCGGCCAAGCTGTCGGGCCAGGGTCTTTTCACCGGCCGCAAGACCACGGTCACCTTCCGGCCAGCACCGGTCCACCACGGCATCGTGTTCGTCCGCACCGACATGGGCGGCGCCCGGGTGCCCGCCCTGATCCGCCACGTGGTCAAGCGGCCGCGCCGCACCGCCCTCAAGGTCGGAGAGGCCGAGGTGCATACCTGCGAGCATGTGATGAGCGCCCTGGCCGGCCTGGGCGTGGACAACGCTCTGATCGAACTGGATGGCCCTGAGTTGCCTCTGCTGGACGGCTCGGCCCGGTTGTATGTCGAGGCGCTGCGCAAGAGCGGCCTCAAGGCCACCGACGCCCCCCGTCAGCGCCTGGTGATCCATGAGCCGGTCGTGGTGGAGCATGAAGGCAAGATGATCGCCGCCATGCCCGACCGTGAGCTGGGCATGAAAATCATCTTCGACCTCGAGTACGCCCATCCGTTTATCGGCCAACAGACCCACCGTTTCCACTTCGCCGTCGGCCGCAATGGACAGGACGACTTCAGCCAGCAGATCGCCCCGGCCCGCACCTACGCCCTCGAGCAGGAGGCCCAGGCCCTGCGCGAGGCGGGCATCGGCGCCCACCTCACCGAGAAAGACGTGCTGATCATCGGCGACGACGGGCCGATGGGCGACAACGCCCTGCGCTTCGACAACGAACTGGTGCGCCACAAGGTGCTGGACCTCATCGGCGACCTGTACCTGCTGGGCGTCCCGGTGCAGGGCCGCATCATCGCCAGCCGCACCAGCCACGCCGACAACCATCAGCTTGCCCGCCGTCTGCTGGGCCAGGTGCGCCAGCAGACCCACCAGCAGATGGCCATGCACCGCAACGTCATGGACATCCGCAAGCTCAGCCGCATGATGCCCCACCGCTATCCCATGCTGCTGGTCGACCGGGTAATCGAACTCGACGGCGACCGCCGGGCCGTGGGCATCAAAAACGTGACCATCAACGAACCGTTCTTCCAGGGCCACTTCCCGGGCACGCCGATCATGCCGGGCGTGCTGCTGGTCGAGGCGATGGCCCAGCTTTCCAGCGTCCTGGTGGCCCAGAGCCTCGAACACACCGGTAAGCTCGGGCTGCTGTTGAGCCTGGATCGCGTAAAAATCCGCAAACCGGTGACCCCCGGCGATCAGGTGGTGCTGGAGGCCGAGGCGGTGCGCGTCCGCAGCCGCATCGCCCACATGCGCTGCCGGGCCTACGTGGCCGAGGAAATCGCCGCCGAGGCGGAGGTCAAGTTCATGCTCGTCGACGCGGAGCAGGAGTAAGACGCGAAGCGCCAGACCGGCACCTTGAAGGCCCCTGACGCTGACCGGAGGAAAGGACAGCACACACGCCTTGAGCAACATCCATCCCACTGCGAACGTGGAGCCCGGCGCCCAGATCGCCGAGGACGCCCAGATCGGGCCGATGTGTTGCATCGGGCCGCGGGTCGTCATCGGACCAGGCACCCGACTCCTGCACCGCGTGACCGTGCTCGGGCGCACCACCCTTGGCCGCGACAACGTGATCTGGCCCAACGCCGTGCTCGGCGGTGAACCACAGGATCTCAAATACAAGGGCGAAGACACCGAACTGATCATCGGCGACCACAACCAGATTCGCGAAAGCGCCACGCTCCACCTGGGCACGGCCAACGGCGGGGGCATCACCCGCGTGGGCGACCACAACCTCATCATGGTCAACGCCCATGTCGCCCACGACTGCGTCATCGGCAGTCACTGCATTCTCACCAACAACCTGCTGCTGGCCGGCCACGTCCACGTCGAGGACCATGTGATCATTGGCGGCGGATCGGCGGTCCACCACTTCATCACCATCGGCAAGTACGCCTATGTCGGCGGCGCCACGGTCGCCCGCCAGGATGTACCTCCTTACATGATCTTCGAAGGCGCGCCAGGCCGTGTTCGCGGGGTCAACACCATTGGCCTGCAACGCAACGGCTTCGATCCCCAGACCATCGGACGCATCAAACAGGCCTACCGCCTGTTGTTCAAGGGTGTCGACGAAGACGGCCAGGATCCCCTCGGCGGCGACGAGAAATCCCTGCTTCAGAGACTTCATCGCCTCGAGGTCGACCACGGCGACGACCCGGCGATCAGATATCTGGCCACGTTCCTTCGGCAGATGGCCGATGGCGTCTACGGCCGCTACCGCGAGTCGCTGCGTCAGGACAACAAGTTCAAGAACCCCGCCAAGTGATCACGCCGCGCGACGACGCGGACCAGATGCCGCGAAGGAAATACCCATGCGTGTGCTGGTGACAGGTGCGGCCGGATTCGTGGGCAGCCGGTTGAGCCGCAAGCTCCTGGACCGCGGCGACAGCGTCGTGGGTCTGGACAACCTCAACGACTATTACGCCCTGGAGCACAAGCAGCGCCATCTGGCCGACCTGCGCGACGACCCGGGCTTTGCCTTCGTCAAGGCCGACCTCTGCGACGTCCAGGCCGTCAACGCCATTTTCGCTGAATATCAGCCGCAGGCCGTCGCCCACCTCGCGGCCATGGCGGCTGTGCGCTACAGCGTCGACCATCCGCTCGTGTACGGCCAGGTGAATGTGCAGGGCTCGCTGAACCTCATGGAAGCGGCCCGCCCGGGCAGACTGCCGATGGTCATCGCCTCGACCGGGTCGGTCTACGGCCGCAGCACGCCGGTGCCGTTCGTCGAGTCGGCCGCCGCCGATCAGCCGCTGGCCCCCTACCCGGCCAGCAAACGCGCGATGGAAATGATGGCCCACAGCCACCATCACCAGTACGGTATTCCCATGGCCGTGCTGCGGTTCTTCAACGTCTACGGCCCGCACGGCCGCCCCGACATGATGCCCTGGGTCTGGTCGCAGCAGATCGTGGCCGGCAAGCCCATCACCCTCTTCGACAATGGCAGTCTGCAGCGCGACTGGACCTACATCGACGACCTGGTCCGGGGCTTCATCGCCGCCCTCGACGCGGTGACCCGCGGCGGCATGGCGTACGAAATCATCAACCTCGGCGCCAGCCGGCCAGTAGCCAACCGCCGCTTCGTCGAGATCCTTGAAGGCCTGCTGGACCGCGAGGCGATCATCGTCAACACCCCGACGCCCACGTCCGAACCGTTGGTGACCTACGCCGACGTCAGCAAAGCCCGGGCTCTGCTCGGCTATGACCCGGCCACTCCCGTTGAAGTGGGTCTCGGGCGCTTCGTCGACTGGCTGCGCGACGAGCGGTTGATCTGAACGTCGTCGGGGACACGCGACCGCAGACCGAGCATGTGGGGTCGGAGCGTCCGACGGGCTGGAGGCGCACCATGACCGCTGCGGCAAGCATGATGATGACTCCGCGACAACGTTGGCTCGCCCTGTTCACGCGGCAGAAGCCCGATCGCCTTGTTACCGACTTCTGGTCAACTCCCGAAGTGCTCAACCGCCTGAAGCGCGAGCTTGCCTGCGACAGCGACGAAGCGCTCTGGCGCCGACTGGACATCGATCGGCCACGCGGCTTCGGCCCGCGGTGCAGGCTCGCCCATCACCCGCATGATCCACAGGCCGGCATCTGGGGCGTCCGCTCCCAGCGCATCGACTACGGTACCGGCAGCTATGGCGAGACGGCCCATTCGCCGCTGGCCGCCTGTGAAACGGCCGAAGATGTCCACGCCTTCCGCTGGCCGCAGCCTGATGACTTCGACTACCAGCCCCTCGCCGATGCGCTCACGACGGACGATGGCTACCGCATCCGCACCTGCGGCGTCTACGAGCCTTTCCTGCTCTACTGCCAGATGCGCGGCATGGAGCTGGCCTTCATGGACCTGGCCGTCGCTACGGACCTCGTCGCCGCCGCCCTGACCCGCATTTTCGAATTCCACCACGAGCATCTGCGCCGCTGCTTCGAGATCGCCCAGGGCCGCATTGACTATTTTTACCTCGCGGAGGATCTGGGTTCACAGACCGGCCCGCTCATGGGTCTGGACACCTACCGCCGATTCCTGCTGCCCCATCAGACGGCCATGGCCAACCTGGCCCGTCGCTACGGCGTGCGCATCTTCTACCACACCGATGGCGCCGCCCGCATCTTCCTGCCCGATCTGATCGACGTCGTGGGCATCGACATCCTCAATCCCATTCAATGGCGATGCCCCGGCATGGAACGTGAGGCCCTGGTGCGCGACTTCGGTGATCGCGTCATCTTCCACGGGGCCGTCGACAACCAGCGGACGCTGCCCTTCGGCTCACCCGACGATGTGCGCCGCGAGGTGCGTGAGAACATCGATCTGTTCAGCGCCGGCCGAACGTCCAAGACCGGCCGCTACATCTGCGCCCCTTGCCACAACATCCAGCCAGTCACGCCCACCGCCAACATCCTCGCCCTCTACGAAGCAGCCGCCGGAGTCGGCGCGACGGCGTGAACGGCCACGCTCACAGCCACCGCTTCAGCCACGCCAGCGCCTCGGCCCGCATCGTCGGCGTCTCGCAGTGAGGCACGTCCTCGCGCACGAGCTTCCAGGCGTCCGCCGCCCCGGTTTCGGCATAGGCGCGGCGCATCGCGGCGTCAATGATGTTTAGCCCCACCGGCGGCGTCAGATCATCACGGTCACCGGCCAGCGCCAGGTGCGGCCGCGGGGCGATCAGGGCGTTGATGTCGCTGGTGCTGAAGTGCGTCAGCAGGTCGGGCACGAAATAGAACAGGCCATGGGTCAGCGGCCCGCGCTGGCGCCGGTACGTGTGCATGTCGGTCAGGCAGCAGATGTCCACGCACACGCGTATTCGCTCGTCCAGGGCCGCCAGCCACCATGCCATCGTCGAGCCCATGCTCATGCCCAGCGTCGCGATGCGGTCGGGGTCGACATCCTCGCGCCCGCACAGGTAGTCCAGAGCTTGCACGCTGTCGTAGACCATCATGCCCCACAGCACGCGGCCGTCCCACGTCATGCGTTTGAACGTCTCGTGCTCCGGCTGCCCCTGGGTCGGCGCGACCGCTGGATACGCGTCACCTCCCGCACCCGGCTGGCACCGCTGGCCAAAGCACCAGTGGTCGATGCACAACGCCGCATAGCCCGCGGCCGCCATGGCCTCGCCCCACGGGGGACGCTGGCACAAGGCCCCCGCTTCGCCCGGTCGCATCTCGATCAGTTCCCGTTTGCCGACTTCGTACTGACCCCAGTGCGCGTGATTGAACAGCACCGTCGGCAGCGGACCCCGCACGCCGATCGGCCGCACGAAATACGCGGGCACCGGCTCAAGGCCGTTGAGATCGAGCGTCAAGTGTTCCAGTTCATACGCCTCACGCCGCTCCACCCGACAGGCCAGCACGTTGATCGCCCGATGCCGATCCGGCAACCGCCCCAGAAGGCGCCACAACCGCTCGCGTTGGATTCTGGGCGTCTGCATGGCACTGGCGCAGGTTTCCTCGGCGCATGGCGGCCCACGTAGCGTTCACGTCAGCATATCGGCCGCCGCCCAGGAGAAAAGCCCGTGAGGACGTGCCTCACGGGCTTGCGGTTCCTGTGTTGCCCTGCGTCGCGCCCCGTGACGATGCGTCTATTCCTTGACCTCGTAGTCCGCGTCGATCACGTCGTCATCGCCGGACGGCCCGCCGGCGGATTTCGCCCCGCCGCCAGCCGCGCCCGTCGCCGCACCGGCGCCCATCTTCTCGTAGATCGCCTTGCCCATCGCCTGGGCGGCCTTGAGCAGTTCCTCGGTGGAGCGCTTGATGGCTTCGGCGTCATCCTCTTTGATCTTCGATTCGACGCCGCTGATGGCCGATTCGATGTTGCCGCGAACCTCGGCCTCGACCTTGTCGCCGTGCTCCTCAAGCTGCTTCTTGATCTGGTAGACGGTGTTCTCCGCCTGGTTGCGGGCGTCCACCAGTTCGCGCTGCTTCTTGTCCTCGGCTGCGTGCGCCTCGGCATCGGCCTGCATTTTCCTGATCTCGTCCTCCGACAGGCCCGACGAACCCTTGATCTCGATGTTCTGACTCTTGCCGGTTCCCTTGTCCGTCGCGGAAACGCTGAGGATGCCGTTGGCGTCGATGGCGAACTCCACTTCGATCTGCGGCATGCCGCGCGGGGCTGGCGCGATGCCGGAGAGGTTGAACCGCCCCAGCGTGCGGTTGTCCTTGGCGAACTGCCGTTCGCCCTGCAGCACATGGATCGTCACTTCCGACTGGTTGTCCGCCGCCGTCGAGAACACTTCCTTCTTCGATGTGGGGATCGTCGTGTTGCGCTCGATGAGCCGGGTCATCACCCCGCCCAGCGTCTCGATGCCCAGTGACAGCGGCGTCACGTCCAGCAGCAGTACGTCTTTCACGTCGCCTTCGAGCACGCCGCCCTGGATCGCCGCGCCGACCGCCACCACCTCGTCGGGATTGATGCTCTTGTTGGGCTCCTTGCCGAAGATGTCGCGGCAGATGGCCTGCACCTTGGGGATGCGCGTCGACCCGCCGACCAGCACCACCTCGTCCACGTCCTTGGGGTCCAGGTTCGCGTCCTTGAGCGCCGCGTGTACTGGCGTCTTGCAGCGGTCGAAAAGATCGGCGCACAGTTGCTCGAACTTCGCCCGTGTCACGCTGATCTGCAGGTGCTTGGGGCCCTCCTGCGTGGCGGTGATGAATGGAAGATTGACCGTCGTCTCCTGCGTGGTGGACAGCTCGCACTTGGCTTTCTCGGCCGCCTCCTTCAGGCGCTGCAAGGCCATCGCGTCCTTGCGCAGGTCGATGCCTTCCTGCTTCTTGAATTCGTCGGCCAGGAAGTCGATCAGCCGCTGGTCAAAGTCGTCGCCGCCCAGGTGCCCGTCGCCATTGGTGCTCATCACCTCGAACACCCCATCGCCGATGTCGAGGATCGAGATGTCGAACGTGCCGCCGCCCAGGTCGAAGACGGCGATTTTCTCGTTCTTCTTCTTATCGAGCCCGTAGGCCAGCGCCGCCGCGGTCGGCTCGTTGATGATGCGCTCGACCTGAAGGCCGGCGATCTGCCCCGCCTCCTTGGTCGCCTGACGCTGCGAGTCGTTGAAGTAGGCCGGCACCGTGATGACCGCCTTCTCCACTTTCTCGCCCAGGTAGTCCTCCGCCGTCTTCTTGAGGTTTCCCAGCACCATCGCGCTGATTTCCTGCGGCGTGTAGTCCTTGTCCCGCACCTTCACCTTCACCAGCTCATCTTCCGCGCCGACCACCTGGTAAGGCACGATCTTCTCTTCGCTGTGAACCTCGTTGTGACGACGGCCCATGAAGCGTTTGATCGAGAAGATCGTGTTCTTCGGGTTGGTCACCTGCTGGTGCTTGGCCGGCTGGCCGACCAGCCGTTCGCCTTTGTCGGTGAACGCCACGATGGACGGCGTGGTGCGCGCGCCTTGGCTGTTGATGAGCACCTTCGGCGCCCCCGCCTCCATGACGGCCACCACCGAGTTGGTCGTTCCCAGATCGATGCCAATGGTCTTTGCCATGATTTCGGCCCCTTTCGACGGTCAAGCCGGCGTGCCGCGTCGCCGTCCACGCCATGCGCCACGGGCGCGGCGACACCTGGCCGCCGGGTTTTTCGCAAAGCCAGTGCCAGCGCCGCGTCGGGAAAAACCAGCCTCAGAACGGCCCCAAGCCTCTTTTTGACCGTGCTCGGCTGCCATGATCGGCTCGGACCGCGCGAGTTCTGCCATATTGGCAACCCATCCGACATCCACCCTCCATGGTGACAGCGCGCGGTCGCCGCGCCGTGGGGCCGAATCGATCCCGTACCCAACGCCACACCGCAGCGACCGAAGTTATCCACACTGCTGGCTCCGATCGCCCTGCGGCACCCACCTACTTGAAAACCGCATGTTTTCCAGTGAAAATGCGCGCGGTCGTGAGCAAACCGCTTATTCTAAGCTGGAAAACGACCTGTCGCGGAACGGAAGCCAATCGCCATTGCCAAGGAGAGCTAAAGATGGCCAAAAAGAAAACTCAGAAGACGTCCAGCGCCGCGGCCAAGCCGCCCACCAAAAGTGAACTGTACGGCGCCATCGCCGACAAGACCGCTCTGACCAAGAAGCAGGTCGCGTCCGTGTTCGACGAACTGGCCGCGCAGATCAAGAAGAATCTGGCCCGCGGTCCGGGGGCCTTCACCATGCCCGGCCTGTGCAAGATGGTCGTCAAGAGGAAGCCGGCCACCAAGGCCCGCCCTGGCAAGAACCCCTTCACCGGCGAGGCGATCATGATCAAGGCCAAGCCGGCCAGCAAGACGGTCCGCATCCGGCCGCTCAAGAGCCTCAAGGACATGCTTTGACGCTGGAGACCCAGGCCCCCTCGGCCTGACCTGCCGCGGCGATTGTTCGCTGCGGTTCATTGCCCGACACACGCGTTCCGCGACGCGACCATAAAAAAAGCCCCGGTGATCGCTCCGACGCCGGGGCTTTTTTGTGCGCTGCGCCCATCACGCCGGCTTCACATTGGTCGGCATGTGCCGCCAACCAATGACACCCAGTCCCGTCAGCACCATGCTGAACAGCGCCGCCGCCTCCACACGCACCGCCGCGCTTGACCCGTCCAACGCCACCACCCAGCCGCTCACCAAAGCCGCGTATATGCCTACGGGCACGACGAACAGCCACCCGGCACTCCACGGGTTCACCGCCATCAGCGACAGCGTCGTCGGCGCCGCCAGCGCCATCGCCAAGGCCCCGCGTGGATCGATCGTGAACATCGCCGCCAGCGCGACCAGCAAACCAAGCATCAGGTAGCGATGTCCACGCACCATCGATCGCCCCCGACCGGCCAGACAATCCCCGTAGGCGTGCAGCACCCAGCGCTGAGCCGTCGCTGCCAGCACCGCCCAAACGGCTGCATCGAACAGCGGCCCACTGCCCCCCTCACGGGTGAACCAAGGTTCGCCACCGAGCACCAACTGCGCCACACCTGCAATCGAGCCGGCCATGCTCAACGCAATAACCGCCAGCGTCACCGCGTCGCCGTTGGGGCGGCCATGCGCCAGGCCGGCCCCGCCCTGCACGAGCAGCGGCCAACCCGCCGCCACACATACCCACCCGGCCAGCAGCAGTTCGAACAACCACGGCAACGCCATCGACTGCGGGCCGATCGCCGCCCCGGCGAGCATCGGACTCAGATAATGCAGTGCAAGCGCCGGCAGCCCGAACACCAGGGCCGTCGCGAACCGCGATTTGTATTCCCACGCGACACGCTGCCGCAGCGCCGCCAGGGTGACGTCCGGCAAGAAGCTCTGACCGACGCGATCGCGCCATGCGACGCCAAAACGGATAGCGATCTGCGCCGCCCGATCCAGAGCAGCCTCGTCCAGCGCGCGATGCACCGGATCCTTGTCATCGTCCGAGACACCGCCAGCCCGCCACAGCCATGCCGCCTGCCCGGCCGGATCCACACGGTTGCCCAGCCCCGCCTCGTGCCACGCCGCCGACAACTGCCGCCCTACTTCTGGGTCGTGCAGACCGTCCACTATCACCACGGTATCCGCCATGCGGGCATTATGGCGAAATTCACGACTGGGCCGCTTTCGCGCCTGCGCCCCGCGTGCTAATCTTCGCGTCCTTGTCGCAGAAGGGTGTCCCTATGAAGCCAGCCACACCGCCCAGCCGCACGCGCTCCACGAGCCAGATCATCGCCGCCCACGATCAACACATGATCGTCAACCTGCCTCGTTATGGGATCGCCATGGTCCGCGGCTGCGGCTGCGAGCTGGAAGACGCGGACGGCAAGCGTTACCTCGACCTGTTCGCCGGATTCGGCGCGCCGATCCTGGGCCACTGCCATCCCGACCTTGTCGAGGCCATCACCGACCAAGCCAACAAACTCTGGCACGTGGGCAACCTGCTGCACACCGAGCCGCAGACCCGCGCCGCCGAGGCCATCAGTCGCTGCAGCTTCGGCGGCCGCGTCTACTTCTGTCACAGCGGCGCCGACGCCAACGAAGCGGCCATCAAACTCGCCCGCCTCTACGGCAAGGCCCATCCCGGCCGCAGCAATCCCGCCGAGGGCGGACGTTTCCGCGTCGTCTCCGCCACGCGGTCGTTTCACGGACGCTCGTTCGCGACGATGGGCGCCACCGGCAACCCCGCGGTGCGACAGGGCTTTGAACCCCTGCTGCCCGGCTACGTCAACGTTGCCTACAACAGCATCGAGGCGGTGCGGGAGCAGCTTGACGACCAGACCGTGGCCGTCATCGTCGAGCCGATCCAGGGCGAAGGCGGCGTGAATGTGCCCGATGACTCTTATCTGCCAGCCCTGCGTGCCCTGTGCGACGAGCGCGACCTGCTGCTGATCGTCGATGAAGTGTGGACCGGCTGCGGACGCACGGGTAAATGGTTCGGCCACCAGCACTGGCCGGTCACGCCCGACATCATGACCCTCGGCAAGGGCGTCGGCGGCGGGCTGGCGGTTGGCGCGATGGTCGCCGGACCGCGTGCGGCCGACCTCTTTGATGTCCGCAAGACCAGTCTGGTCAAGCACGCCACGACCCTCGGCGGCAACTGCCTGTCCATGGCCGTCACCGCCGCCATCTTCCAGGTCATCGAGCGCGACGGCCTGCTCGATCACACAAGGCGTCTGGGCAGCCTCGCCATTGAGCGCATCAATGCCGCCGCCGCGGACACGCCCGGCCTGGTCGGGGCGCGTGGGAAAGGCCTGTTCATCGGTGTCCAGCTTGATCCGCAGGCCGGTTGGTTCGAAAAGGCGGGCGACGTCGTCGCCCGGTGCCTGGAGCGAGGCCTGCTCATCGGCAGCGCCGGCAACGACGTGCTGCGTCTCGCGCCGCCGCTCACGATCACCGAGGCCGAACTGGACCGCGGCCTCGACCAGCTTGTGGAAATCCTGGGATCTGCTCAGTAAACAAAGGTGTGCGGGGATTCGCGGTCAGCGGCACCCCGCTGGCGGCATGTCGAGCATCGTGCGCAGGCCCGGGGGCACGTCCCCGATGCGCCGCGCCTGGTTGATCAGCATCGCCACCGTCGCCGAGTCGCCCGGCGTCGAGCCCGGTATCCGCAGGCGCAGGCTCACCGGGCCTTCAAGTTCCAACCGATCGATCGGATCCTGAGCGCCCACCGCCATCGTCAGATCAAGCTCAATCTCCAGGCCGTCGCCTTCCCACCGACCGACGTTGCGCATCCCCGCCACCATGCCCGGCTCGATAAGCCCCAGTTCGCAGCGCTGGGCCCGATCCGCCACCACCGGCTCCAGCGACTCGACGACGGAGCCCGGGCTGACCTGACGGCCCAGACCGGCCGCGAGCATCGCCACCGACTCGGCCAGCCCCTTGTGCCCCATCTGGCCAACCGCCGCCAGATCACGGAAACGCTCCACGCTCAACGTCGCCCCCACTTTCCGCTGAAGCGGCAGCCGACGCAGACTCGCATCCACACGACGCACGCAGCGCACCCGACGCACACAGCGCAGCACGCTGGCCATCGTCACCGCCAGGCTGTCCATCACGAACCCGGGGTTCACCCCGGTGCCCAGCACGGCCCGACCGGCTTCACGGGCGCGCTGATCCACCTGGTCGGCCAGCGCCGCATGCCGGTACCACGGCCAGGCCATCTCTTCGCAACTGCTCACCACCGCCAGCTCTTGCGTCAGGCACTCGTCGAGCGTGCGGGCGACAACCGAAAAATCCGAACTGGTGCAGACGATGGCCACGTCCGCACGACCGTCGCAGCCGCCTTCTTCCATCGCGTCGGCCACACTCGAACGCACACGCAATACCGACCGGCCCTGCGGCGAACACTCCGGCTGCTGGCCCAGTTCCTCCAGAGCCGCACCGCACTTGGCCGGATCCTGGTCCACCAGACCGCACAGACACAGGTCGCGGTCCGCCCGCACCGCATGGGCGCAACTGATGCCGATCGGCCCCAAACCCACGATCATCACGCGCGTCACACCGACACCTCCATCTTGCCGACCACTTTTCAGTCCCCGCCACCGGTCCCCGCCGCACCCCCGCCGCCTCCGCCACGCCGACGACGGCGACGACCGCCCCGCCGCCGCCGCGGCCTGCCGCCTTCGTTTGCCTCGCCACTGTCCTGCGGCGAGGGGTTTGCGCCATTCTGCGGCGGCTCGGACTCGCCACCGCCTTGCGGCGATGCGCCGTCACCGCCGACCGATTCGCCCCCGGCTTCAGCGTCACCACCCCCGCGTCTTCGGCGGCGGCCACCGCGGCGACGACGCCGGCCGCGACGGCCGGTATCGCCATCGGTTGGAGATTCCTCTGAACCGGCCGGCGACTCGATCGGCGCCGGTGACGCACTCTCCACTTCGTCCAAAGGGGGCCCCGCGTCGGACGCGGTCAAATCGTCGTCCGGCTCGTGCGGCAACGGCACCGACGCGCGCTGCGGTCGGGGCGGCCGCGGCGGCATCGCCTGGCGCTCGCGCGATCGCCGGGCCGTCTCCTGCGTGGCGGCCAGCTCCGGATTCCTCTGCGGGTCGTCGGCCGGGTCAAGTTTCTGAATCTCTTCGACGGGGTAAGCCGCCATCCCCGGCTGATCGTCCAGCCGCACCAGCGCCAGTTGCGTAAGAATCTGCGCGTCGATCACCGTGCCCGGGCCGTCCTCGGTCATGACCCGCGTCTGCTTGCGCGGCAGGCGCTTGCGCAGGTCGGCGTAGGTTTCGTCCTCGTAGCGCAGACAGCACATCAGCCGTCCGCAGCGGCCGGAGATTTTCGTCGGATCGAGCGTCGCCTTCTGAATCTTGGCCGATTTCATGGACACCGGCTTGAGCACCTTGAGAAACTGCTTGCAGCAGCAGTGCTGGCCGCATCGCTCGTAGTCGGCCACCAGGCGCGCTTCCTCGCGGGCGTTGACCTGGTGCATCTCGATCCGCGTGTGGTAAGCCGCCGCCAGTTGCTTGACCAGGTCGCGGAAATCGACCCACTGCTCAGCTGTGTAGTAGAAGATCACCCGCTCCCCGCCCAGCAGCCGCTCGATCTCGACCAGTTTCATGGGCAGGTCCATCTCACGGATCAGGGCGCGCGTAAACTGCATCATCTGGCCGCGGTTCTCGTCGAGGTGACGCTGCTCCAGCAGGTCTTCGGGCGTGGCCACGCGCAGCACCTTGCCGGTATTGGAGAACGGGTAGTTCTTACCGCCCGAGTTTTCGATGTACTCGAGCATCTGCTTGCGTGAGATCGCGCTGCCGCAACCGGCATTAGGACAGGTGGTGGTCAGCATCTCCGCCAGCTCAATGCCCCGGTGGGTCCGCACGACCAGCTTGCTGCCGCAGCCGGGCTTCGCGTCCCCGTCATAGGGCAGTTCGGCGATCATACGCTGGTGGCCATAGCGCACCACGATTGACTTAGGCGGTTCGAGTCTTTCGTAGATCTTCCGGTCCTCGTCCTCGAGCATGACCGGCAGAGGGGTGATTGATCCAGCCATATGGCAGAAGCTCCGTGACCTGCGGGCCTGCGACTCCGACATGCGCCGCGGCGCGACAGCGCCCCGACGACGATCGGACCAGCGGCCGGCTTGATGTCGTCGGGCCTGGGGTTTCAGCACCCGCCAGCCGCCCGACGGGCTGACAGGGTTCAATCACGGAGCTGTGCATCGCTATTCTACGGACGGTTCATTCCTCCGGCCAGTACGTATCGCAGCCGGCCTTTCATCCCCTCCGACCGATTCGCCGCAGCCTTCGCCGAAGCAGTAAACCTCCATATGTTCGCCGCGGTCACGCAGGTCACGATCGATCACGCGCGACGGCTGGCCTAGCTGCCACGCCGCCGCATCCAGGTAGCGCCGAGCCCACTCGGCGGGGAACGGCGTCTTGGAGTCGTGGTAGACGAGCAGGAATGTGCGCCCGCTGCCGGCGATCGGCAGTTCGCCGGGTGGCGGGGCCCACGCGATCGGCCACGGGCCATAGCGCATCAGGTTGTAGCGCAGACGGGCCGCCGAGCCGCCATAGAGCCGCAGGTCCGGGCCGTCGGCATCCGCCTGCGCCGGATCAAAACCTGGCACGTTGAAACTGCCGAAGAAAGCGACCGCATCGCCCGGCCGCACCATCCCGCTCAGATCCCGTACCGCTTGCCGGGCCAGGACGTCGGCCTTGCGTTTATAGGGTTTGGCCACGTCGGCGACCATGTATGCCACGACGCCAACCGCCAGCAACGCCGCCGCCACCCGGACACCCGCCGCCCTTCGCCTGGAAAGCAACAGACCCAGCATGGCCGCGAGCCCAGCGCCCGCGAGCAAGCATACCGCCGGGGCCACGTACTGCGCCACACGGGCGCTGTCGCCGTAGGGATATTTCCGCAGCACCGCAGCAGCCAGGTTCAACGGCAACGGACTCAACAGCAAGACCACCAGCCAGCCGCGCCCGCGCCGCCACAAGGCCGCACTACCGGCGATCACCAGAAGCAGCGTCCCCGTGCTGCCCCAATGATTGCCCCCGTTGGGATAGGCGAACATGTTGCCCGCGTGCTTGGCGATTACCCAGATGGGAATGCGCCACGGCTGGTCCAGCGGCGGATAGGCATCGCGCCAGGCCTCGTCGTTCCACATGCCGGGCGCCGCGATCGACTGCGGTCGTCCGGCCAGCAGGTACATGCCGACAAAACTGACCGTGAGCACGATACCGGCCGCCAGCACCAGTCCGAGCGACGCCGGCCGCCGCAGGCGCATCGCTCGCCAGGCCAGCACCAGCACCACACCGCCGCCCACGAACGCGGCCGTGTACGACACCCAGACCGCCGCCGCAAACAGCCCGAACAGCACCCACCACAGGGCCCGACACGCGCTTCGCTCACGCCCGCGCGGCATGCGCGCGTAGAGGCACGCGGCCACATGCAGTATCGCCGCCGCGACCAGCAGGTCCATGCTGTAAGGCTTCACCTCGGCCGCATGACGCACCGGGTAATACGAGGCCGCAAAGATCGCCATCGCCGCCAGACCGGCGTTGGCTCCCAGCCAGCGCCGCGCCATCCGCCAGACCAGCACCGCCCCACCGACGCCGGCCAGATACGGAATCAGTCGCAGCACCATCTCGCCCAGGCCTGCGAGTTTCACCAACCCCAGCGTCAGCCAGAGAAAACCCACCGGTACGATCTGCAGGTGTTCGAGCGGCCGCGTCATGCCCACCCAGTCGCGCAGGCCGAAGTTGACGGCGACAAATCCCTCATCGCCCCACATCGGCCAGCATTGCACATACCGCAACGTCCGCCACGCCAGGTTCAGGGCGAGCAGGCCCAGCATCCAGATCCGCGGCGAGCCGCGCCGCAACCAGCTTCGATTGAATTGGATCATGCGACGTCCGCCGCGCAGCGTCCCAAGCGGATGACCATGAGCACCCCAGAGCGCTGCCGCGCCTACGCCCGGGCTGGTTGGGCGGCCATCGTATCGCGCAGGCCCAGGCTCTTGTAGATCCGCCGCGTCGCGCCCGAGCGGTTGAGCGTGTAAAAGTGGATGCCGCGCACCTGGTGGTCCAGCAGATCCCGGCACTGCTCGGTGGCCCAGTGGACGCCGACGGCTTCGACAGCGTCCTCATCGTCGCCCGCCCGGGCCAGGGCCCGCAGCAGTGCGGCCGGGAAACGTGAGCCGGCTGCCAGCTCCGCCATGCGCCGCATGCCCTTGGTGCTGGTCACCGGCATGATGCCGGCGATGATCGGCACGCGGATGCCCGCCAGCTCGCATCGTTCGCGGAAGTCGTAGAAATCACCGTTGTTGAAAAAAAGCTGCGTGCAGATGTAGTCCGCGCCCGCATCGACCTTGGCCTTGAGGTGGTCCATTTCCAGCAGACGGTTGGGCGTGGTCGGATGCCCCTCCGGAAAGCCCGCCACACCGATGCCGAACCCGCGCTTCTCCGGGTGCGCGCCGCTCTGGTTGAACTTGCGAATGAACCGCACCAGGTCGGCGGCATGGCGGAATGCGTCGCGCGAGCGGTCGTAGTCGGGAACGTCGCGGGGCGGGTCGCCGCCCAGGGCCAGGATGTTGTGGATGTTGCCCAGAGCGTAGCGCTTGAGAATCTCGTGGATCTGCGCTTCGCTGTGGCACACGCATGTCAGATGCGGGATGGGCGTGATGGGCGTCGTGTTGCGGATGCGCACGACCAGGTCGTGCGTTAGCTCGCGCGTCGACCCGCCCGCACCATAGGTCACCGACACGAACGAGGGCTTGAGCTCTTCAAGGGCGGCGATCGTCGCGTAAAGCTGGTTGGCCCCCTCAACGTTCTTGGGAGGGAAGAACTCGAAGGAAAGCGTGGTCGCGTACTTGGCGAAGATATCCTGAATATGCATCGGCAACTCGCTCGCAGCCGGCATGGGAAGCCCGCTGCCCGGTCCCCGTGGCCTGGGTGCCTGCTGAGGCCGCAGAACCACCGCGACCTTCTATCCGTCCATCCGGATTAAAGGATGCTACGCCTTGCCCCCGCCGGCGTCAACGTCACGACGGTCGAGCCGAACCTTCGGTCGGTTCCTGCGCCACCCGCCAGCCCGGTCCCTCCAGCAGCCCCAACCCGGGAACCTCCCGCGCCGTCGGACCCAGGTTCGCCACGACCCGCGTCCCGTCGGAGAAGGTGCTGGCCTGCAGCAGGCCATCGTCACTGAGCATCTCGAAGGCAAGCATCTGCCGCCGCCCCAGACGCCCGTGCAGCCGCGCCACCGGCAAGGCCGCCTCAATCGCCTCCTGAACCTCCGCGTCCTCCAGACGAATGAGAAATGAGTACGTCTGCCGCGTTTGGATATTCACCCAGGCGTATTGTCGGCCGAACGGAAACAGGCTCGGCGGGAATCCGTGCAGGGCGTCGATGGCGGCCTTCAGACGCGGCTCACCCGCCCCGTTGCGGGCCAGCCCGTGGGGCGTCGGCCCAAGGCCGAAGCCCGGATTGGCGTTGTAGTTGTGAAGCTCCCACCAGTCATGGATGCACGAATCACGAAACACCAGGCTGGTCATCGGCACCACGATCGCCGGCCCTGGCCCGGGGCCGGCGTGGTCGTAGGACGGCACCACCTTCGTTGTGCCCACGTCGTAAAACGCGGCATAGTGATCCGCGAAGCCTTCGCTGGACACCACACGGTTGCCCACCGTGTGCGGACTGAACAGCCGCCGCGTCCAGATCACATCATCGCGCCGGCTCAGGGGGCCGCCGCCGTGCAGTTCGTGTTCGGGATTCATGCAGCACATACCGTGGTACATCGCGCTCACGTCAAAATGGATCCAGTCCATCGGCCGCATGTCGCCGGCCAGCCGGTCGCGCACATGTTCGACCTGGTACGGCGTGCAGGTCTGGTACCACTGGTAGTCGTCGATCTTCCACCCCGGCTTGCACTGACCGGCTGGCTCCTGGCGGTACAGCCGCCGACGTTGCGGCGTCCCGTCATCCAGCGCCTCATTCACCCAACCCCACGGCGACAGATACACCCCTTCGATCGCCCGCATGGCCTCGATCTGCTCGTCGCTCAGGTGGATCGGCGCGTCCCCACCCATGCGAAAATCCGTCGAGTAGTGGCAGAACCGCGCGGGGAAAACAAAAATCGACTCGAAGCCGCGGGCTTTGAGCTTCCGCAGGGATTGCACGTAGTCGATCTCGTCGCTGTGGTTGTAGCCGATGAACGCGAACACAGCCCCGAAAAGCTTGGACACGATCGGCTTGGCGGTGATCTTCTCATCCCATCGCGTGAACTGGCCGCGATCCACCAGACGGCGGCGGTAACGCTTGCACAGCGACGTGACATCGCCGTCGGTCGGATACAGGCACACGCCGGCCTCGATCCATCCATCCACCGGGCAGCGGGCGTGCTCATAATGGAAGAACAGCCCATCGCCGCTTGAGCCGCCGCCATGCCCGAAGGCGCCGCGCCAGTTTGACGCGCTGTCGTGAGCGACCAGCAGACCGGCATGCGGCCCGTCGCCGCGCTCGGCGATGAAGCCCGCCATCGCCATGTTCAGGCCGAAATGCCCATGATGTCCCAGCCGCGCCTGCCACGCGGCCTTGCCGCGATCGATCAGCAAACCCTGGTACAGCGGCAACGCCAGACGCAACCGGCCTTCCGCCGGCTGAAAGCTGCCGGGCAAGGCAATGGATGTCAGGCCTCGAACGCGCGTCTGCAGCGTCACACGCACGTGATCGGCTTCCAACCGCCAGACAAAGTCCACGGGGCCCTGGGGCGTCTGGTGCGAGATGCGAATCGCCTCGTCCTCACGACGGGCGTGGCTGTGCGTGAAGGGCGCTAGTCCTTCGGCTTCCTCGACGGGCCGATAGCCACAGCGGGCATCGTCCAGCCGCCACACGCAGCGTCGAGTCAGGTCGATCAGTTGCAGCCCATGGCCGTCATCGCCCACCGCCAGCCGCAGGTGCTCGTTCTCGATGGTCTGCATGCCCATGTCCCAGCCAGGAAACCCGCCGGCGACAATACGACACGGCTGGGCGGCGTCAACCACGCAGCATCGCACCCGCCGTCACTCACGCAGGCGCCTGGGCCTCGCTGGTCTGGGCAATCGCGGCGACCACCGCGTCGTGAATCCTGCCGTTGGTCGCCACCACCCCGCTGTTGGCCGCGAGCGTCCGACCCCGCGAGAAATCCAGCGGCTTGCCGGTAATATCCGTCACCCTGCCGCCCGCTTCCTTCACCACCAGCATCCCGGCCGCATGATCCCAGATTTTCTCCTGGTAGTCCGCGCGCGTCGGCATACGCAGGTAGATCTCCGCATCGCCGCGGGCCACGGCCGCATACTTGCACTGGCTGTCCATGCGCACCGGCGCCTGGGTGATGCCCAGCACCCGCGCGATCCGCGCCGACTGGCTCTGGTCCGAGTGGCCTGACTCCACCGACTCGCAGAACCGCGCCGACGACGCCTCGGCCGCTTCGCTGACCGCGATCATCCGCCCGTCGCAGTCGCCCGCGTCCAGCGGCATCATGCGGCTGCCCCGGCCGTTCACCGCCGTCATCAGCACGCCCGCCCCGTGACACCGCGGCAGGTTCGGACAGCCCAGCACCCCCAGCACCACCTGCCCCTTTTCGATCAGCGCCAGCGCCACCGCGTATTGTTCGGCCCGCAGGAATCCTTTGGTCCCGTCGATCGGGTCCAGCGTCCAGTAGCGATCGCTGTCGGCCGCGTGAGCGCCGCGGTCGATCCAGTCCAGCACCTGCGTGCGGCCCACCGTCCGGCCCAGCCCCATCGACGCGTGCCGGGCCACCAGCTCCGCCACGTGCCGTTGATCCGCCTGGCGTAGCTGGCCCGTGCCCTCCTCGCCCACCACCGGGTCGCCCGGGAATGTCTCCTCAAGCATCGCGCACACCACCGCCTGCGACGCGAAGTCCGCCACCGTCACCGGGCTGCGGTCTTTCTTGGCGATCGTCTCGGCGTTGACCAGATCCTTCTGCACCGCCTGGCAGACGGTCGAGGCCGCCCGCACCGCGGCGATGGCGGCCTGCAGTTCGTTGGCATAGGCATCGGGCATCTTTGTCGGCTCCTGGCTTGGGGTCGGCTGAGCCGCTGGCTGGCTGCGGCACAACAGCGCGTAAGGGTTCACCTATAGAGTCGGTCATGATAACGGCGAAGTTGAACGTGTCGGCCTCAGCGACAGGCGCTGAGGCCGAGGCGTCTTCGGTGAGACAGGCGTCTTGGGGGGAACAGGTGTCTGACCCGTCGTCGGCCGACACCCGTTCAAAACGGCTCGTCATCCACGCCGCCGCGTCCGGCCGGACGGGCCGCGCCGCCCCCATCCGACCCACTGCCGTAGCCCTCGTAGTCGCCGCCGTGGGCCAGGTTGTTGAACCGCGTCGTGCGGCCGTTGAACTGCAGCCGGATCGTCCCCGTCGGGCCGTTGCGCTGTTTGGCGATGATGACTTCAGCCACACCCACCTTGTCCGGATTCTCGGCCGCCCAGTTCGGGTCCGAGTGGTAGTACTCCTCGCGGTGCAGCATCATCACCACGTCGGCGTCCTGCTCGATCGACCCCGACTCGCGCAGGTCGCTCATGCGCGGCCGATGCCCCTCGCGCGACTCGGCCGCACGGTTGAGCTGGCTGAGGCAGATCACCGGCACATTCAGCTCGCGGGCCAGGGCTTTGATGCCGCGTGAAAGCTCGCTGACCTCCTGCTGCCGACTCTCGGCGCCGGGGCTGGACATCAGTTGCAGGTAGTCGATGATCACCATCCTGATGTCGTGCCGCGCCGCCAGTCGCCGCGCCCTCGCCCGCAGTTGCAGCAGCGACAGACCCGGCGTGTCGTCGATGAACAGCGGCGCCTCGGCCAGTTCACCCACCGTCATCGCCAGGCGCTCGTACTCGTCGGCCCCGAGCATGTTCCGCCGCACCCGCTGGGCGTCCACGCCGCTGCGCGAGCAGAGCAGGCGCTGGGCCAACTGCTGGCGCGACATCTCTAGGCTGAACACCGCCAGCGGCTGCCTGTTGGTCGCCGCCACGTGCTCGGCGATATTCAACGCAAAGGCCGTGTTATGGGTGACGATGTAATCGTCAGTCACATAGAGACGGTCGGGATGCGAGACCGCGATGCACTGCGTGTCCGCAATGCGGGTTGGCTCAATCGACTGAATATTCAGCCGACGCTGGCGCTGGCGGCCGGAGACAAGGTGGTCACGCTTGACATCCGCGCGAACCAGGTCGGCGGCCTGGTCGTGCTGAAGATTGCAGACGTACGCCGGCAGCCCCCGTCGCTCCATCCCCTGATAGGTGTACCGCGTATTCTTGCGCGTCACCGATCCGCTGCCACCGAGCGATCGCACCAAGTCCACGACGTCTCGCGCCAAGACAACGCTGGCCGAGCTAAACCGCAGGCTACCCCACGTTTCAACCCAACCATCGGTGTCCACGAGACCGGCCAGCAACGCGGCCCGGGATTGACGTGAGGCACGCAGATAAACCGGCGGGATGAACTTTTGCGTCGCCCCGCATCCCCAAAGGCCCAGTTCTTCGAGCGCCTGTTTGATCGGATTGGCCGCCACGCCTTGCACGCCGGACTGATGCGCGCCAGCGGCCTGCACCAGTCGATAGTCATACCCGCCGGCAGGCCGCAGCACCACGTCGGGCCCGATGATCTGACTGATACGCTCAAGGGTCTGCTCGTCTTTGCACGAGAATCGCACGGAACTGCCGCCAAGCGTCCCGTCGCCGATCAGGCATCCCAGCAGATAGGGATCCAGCAGCAACTCGTCATCACTGCCGAACTCGCCGGCAAACGTCTCGATCCATAGCCGGTTCTCGTAGCGCTTGCGCTTGAGCAATGACATCAGTTTGGCCGTGTCCAGCACACGCGGCGCGTCCCAACCGCGATAATGAACCTGCCACAGGTGCTCGGCGCAGCACTCGGTGGATCGACCATCAGACAGGACCACCCGGAACACCTGGCGACGCCCCTGCGGGAAGATGCCGGTGACCTCCGATGATTGGCCATCGATCGACGCAAGTCGATCACCGATCTGCAACTCGCCCATGGTCGTCCAGCCGTCGGGCGTCAGCACCTTGGCGTCGAGCGGCTGGGCCTTGCCCATCGACGGCCGGGCGGCCACGATGACCATCTCGCCCTTCTGCAGCCCGGTGGTGATCTCGTCGAGTTCGAAGAACCCCGTCTCCAGGCCCGTCAGTTGCTGGCCTTCCCGGGCTTCAAGCTGGGCAAATGTTTCCTGCAGCAGGACGCCCAGCGCCCCGGCCTCCGCAGCGTTGCCGCTCTCGGCCAGCCGGAAGATTTCACGCTCGGCCGAATCGACCTGATCTGAGGCGTCCTCCGCGCTGGTGTACGCCCGTTGAAGAATCTCGCCCGCCGCCTCGATCAGCCGACGCAGCGTCGCCTTGTCGCGCACGATCTTCGCGTAGTAGGGCGCGCTGGTCGCCGCCGGCACGCTCTCGGCCAGCTCCACCAGATATTCAACCCCACCCGCTTCTTCCAGGGCCTGGCTGTCGGCCAGGGCCTGACGAAGCTGCACCAGATCGATCGGGTTGTTCTGGTCATAGAGACGCACCAGCGCCTGATAGATGGCTGCATGTCGCGTCTGGTAGAAGTCGTCGGGCCCGGTCAGAATCTGCACGACGTCGCCGATCATCCGTCCGTCGAGGATCATCGCCCCCAGCAGGCTCATCTCCGCCTCGACCGCATGCGGCGGCAGGCGGTCGAACAGCTTGCCCAGCGACGGCGGGCTTTGCGGCGAGCGGCCGGAATACGACGTGGCGGTGGACATGGGGCGGTATCCGTCCTGTTGACGGCGCATGATAGCGGTCCGTGCTACCCGCGGCTGGCATCGCGGCATGCGCGACAGGTTTCCAACAGCCGTCCACCGCGATACAAGAAAAACGCAACGGCCTCAGCAGCAGCAGCAGGCCGTTGGACCGACCCTCGAAAATCCCGCCCTACGCCGCGCCGCGCTTGGCCAGAAAGTTCTTGGCCGGCCCGGGAAAGAGCAGCAGCAGCAGCAGGTCGCGGTTGCTGTGAATCAGGGCCTGGTTGTCCGCCATCACCTTGTCCAGGTCCACAGGCGGGACGTACTCCGCCGGCCGCCTGCTGAACAGCGGCTGACCCCGGGAAACAATCTGCAACACGTCCTGATCCGCCGGGCCAGGCAGCCGACCGTACTTGCCCATCACCAGGTCGCGGAACGGCTCACTTACAAAGCCGTAGGGCTTGCCCTGGATGACGTTGAACGCAGCCTGCGAACCCACGATCTGACTCGTCGGCGTCACCAGCGGCACGTATCCCGCCGCCTTCCTGACGCGCGGCACCTCATCCAGAATGGCCGGCATCTGGTCGAGCTTGCCCTGTTCCTTGAGCTGGTTGTGCAGGTTCGAAATCATACCGCCGGGAATCTGTGCCTCGAGCTGGGCCTTGTCCACCGCCGGGTAGCCCTGGTCGACCATGATCTGGTCTTCGATGATGGCCATGGCTTCTTCGAGGCTTTTGCGGTCGAGCTTCCGTACCAGGGCGGCCGCCTTTTTGATCCGCTGCCGCATGGTCGCGTCCGGCTCGGCGGGCCAGGGCTTGCCGAAGTGCTGCGGCTCTTTGTCCACGCTCTTGAGCTCTTCGCGGATCTTGCGCAGCGCGGCGTCGACCTTCGGGGCCAGACGCATGTCGATATTCGTCTTGATGCCCATTTCGTCCGCGAAGAACTGGATCAACTCCGCCGGCGGCTGGGCCGTCGAACCCGCCATCGGTCCATACCCCGTGTCCAGGTGGTCCACGCCGAGAACCATGCCCACGAGATAGGTCACGATCGCCAGACCATTGGTGCAATGCGAATGCAGCGTCAGCTCGACGCCCGGAAACGCGCGCTTCAGAGCCTTGATGAGCTGCACCGCGTCGGCCGGATGCAGCAGACCGGCCATGTCCTTGATCGCGATCGAGTCGGCCCCCATGTCCAGGGCCCGACGGGCGAAACCGACGAAGTGGTCGGTGTCATGCACCGGGCTGGTGGTGTATGAAAGCGCCGCTTCGGCATGGCCATTGAACGTCTTGGTGGCCATGATGGCCGTCTGAAGATTACGGGCGTCGTTGAGGGCGTCGAACACGCGCATCCGCGTCGAGCCGGTCCGCACCGCCTCCTTGAGAAACTCGATCACCACGTTGTCCGGATAGGGCGTGTAGCCGAACAGGTTCTGCCCGCGGCACAGCGACCGCGCCACCACGCCGCCGTGCCTGGGATCGCCCAGCGTCTTGCGGAACGTCTCCAGCCGCTCGAACGGGTTGTCGCCCGTAAACCGCAGGGCCGAATCCAGTGTCGCACCACCCCACAGTTCCAGAATTTCGTACCCGCTGTCTTTGAGCATGGGCAGCACACGCATGCACTGCTCGGTCGACATGCGGGTGGCCAGCAGCGACTGGTGGCCGTCACGCAGGGAGGTATCGATGAGCTTGACGGAGCCTTCGGCCATGATAGGAACGTCCACGGCCCGGAGGTGCGGGAACGGCGCAAGAGCCTGGCGCGGCGGGCCGGGCCGGGCCTCGCCGTCACGCATCAAAGACGATCAAGGGTAATGTCGCACGTCCAGCGGTTTTGTTCAACCCGACCGCCGCGGCCCCGCGCGCCAGACCGCAACATGCTCAACCTCGCACGCAGCGCTGAAGCGTCGGCGGGAGCGTGTGTTAGGACCCGTCCGCCTCCCAGTTGCCCTAGCCCAAGGACGGCTTATCCTGATCGCCATGAGATACGACTTCGCCGCCATCGAGAGCCGCTGGCAACAGCACTGGGCCGAAAAGAAGACGTTCCGAACGCCCAATCCCGCTGACAGCGGCTTCGATCCGGCCAAGCCCAAGTATTACGTACTCGACATGTTTCCCTATCCCTCGGGCGTCGGCCTGCACGTCGGCCACCCGCTGGGCTATATCGCCACGGATATCGTCGCCCGCTACAAGCGGATGCGCGGCTTCAACGTCCTGCACCCCATGGGCTACGACGCCTTCGGCCTGCCGGCCGAGCAGTTCGCCGTCGAGCACGGCGTCCACCCGCGGGTCACCACCGAGCAGAACATCGCCAACATGACCCGCCAGCTCAAGCGACTGGGTCTGAGCTACGACTGGGACCGCTGCATCTCCACCACCGACGTCGACTACTACAAGTGGACCCAGTGGATCTTCCTGCAGCTCTACCACAGTTGGTACGACCCGGCCCTGAAGCGGGCCCGACCGATCAGCGAACTGCGGCAGATGCTGGAGAGCGAGGTCTATTACGTCGGCGTCGACGGCCGTCTGATCGACACTCCGGCCGAGGGCCTCGATGCCGTCGGCGGCGCGCCCATCGGCGCATCGAAGTGGCATGAGCTGGGCAAGGCCCAGCGCCGGGCGGTCATCGATCACCACCGCCTGGCCTATATCGCCGAAGTGCCGGTCAACTGGTGCCCCGCCCTGGGCACCGTGCTGGCCAATGAGGAAGTGACCAACGACGGACGATCGGAGCGCGGCAACCATCCCGTTTATCGTCGGCCGCTGCGCCAGTGGATGCTGCGCATCACCGCCTACGCCCAGCGCCTGCTCGACGACCTCGAGAATGTCGACTGGCCCGAATCCATCAAGCTCATGCAGCGCAACTGGATCGGCCGCAGCGAGGGCGCCCGCGTCGATTTTCCCATCGCCTACGATAAGCACAGCTCCACCGCCGACGAGATCGGCCAGGACGCCATCACTGTTTTCACCACGCGCCCTGACACCATCTTCGGGGCCACCTACATGGTGCTCGCGCCAGAGCATCCGCTGGTCGAGGCCCTGACCACCGCGGACCGCTCCGATGCCGTCGACGCCTACTGCAGGCAGGCCGCCCGCAAGAGCGAACGCGAACGCCTCACCGAACCCGCCGACGCTGAAGCCAGGCGCAAAACCGGGGTCTTCACCGGCGCGTATGTACTCAATCCCGCCAACAACGAAAAAATACCCGTCTGGGTCGCCGACTATGTCCTGATGGGATACGGCACAGGCGCGATCATGGCCGTGCCCGCTCACGATCAGCGCGATTTCGAGTTCGCCAGGCAGTTCGGCCTGCCGATCCGCGACGTCGTCTACCCACCCGCCCTCGCGGCCGCACGCGATTTCGTCGAGTGGTACGACGAAGAGGACGTCAGCCTGCCCGACCTGGGCGCGGCCCTGGTCGACTACATCGCCGTCCGCATGAGCCAACCGCGCCTTGACCCCGACGCGGCGGCTCGGTGGATTCTCGAGCGGCGCGACCCGGCCCATCCCGACCGCCGCCTGGGCGGCCGGCGCGCTGACGACGCCCCCACCGGTCGGCGCGGCCAGGCCGCGGCCGTGTGGCAGCAGGAAATCGAGCGCCTCGCCGGCGGCGACGTGCGCCGGCTCATGCACGCGGTCCGCGAGGGCCAGCTCATCGTCATGCTCGGCGCCGCCTCCGAGGAGCCGGGCGTCAACGTCAATTCCGCCAGCGAAGCGGTCTCGCTCGACGGCCTGCCCACCGAGCAGGCCAAGAAGGTCATCACCGACTACTTCGCCTCGCGCCGCCTGGGGCACGGACAGGTCCAGTACAAGCTTCGCGACTGGCTATTCAGCCGCCAGCGCTACTGGGGTGAGCCGTTCCCCATCGTCTACAGCCCCGAAGGCGAGACCATCGCCATCAAGGAATCGAAGCTGCCTGTCGAACTGCCGGCCATGGAGGATTTCCGCCCCACGGCCAGCGACGATCCCCATGCGCCGCCGCAGCCCCCGCTGTCCCGCGCTGCGGACTCCTGGAAATACGTCGAGCAGGACGGCGTGCGCTACACGCGCGAGTTCAACACCATGCCCCAGTGGGCTGGTTCGTGCTGGTATTACCTTCGCTTCATCGACCCGAAGAACAGCGAACGTTTCGTCGACGCCGACGCGGAACGCTACTGGATGGGCCGGCAGAAACGCTGCGTCGTGGCTGACACCAGCGCCGAGGGCAAAACCCCCGGCGGCGTGGACCTCTACGTCGGCGGCGCGGAGCATGCCGTCCTGCATCTGCTCTATGCCCGCTTCTGGCACAAGGTGCTCTTCGACCTGGGCCATGTGTCCACGCCCGAGCCCTTCGGCCGGCTGTTCAACCAGGGCTACATCCAGGCTTTCGCGTACCGCGACAGCCGCGGTATCGCCGTCCCCGCCGAGAAAGTCGAGGAGAAGGATGACCGCTTCTTCTACAACGGACAGGAGGTCACACGCGAATTCGGGAAGATGGGCAAGAGCCTCAAAAACGCCATCACCCCCGACGAAATCTGCGAGCAGTTCGGCTGTGACACCCTCCGACTCTACGAGATGTACCTGGGCCCGCTCGACCAGTCCAAAGTCTGGCGCACGCGTGACATCACCGGTGTCCATCGCTTTCTGCAGCGTCTCTGGCGCGTCTTCGTCGACGAGGACACCAGCGCCCTGCGCGTCGTCGACACGACCCCGCCCGACGTCCTGCTCCGCCGGCTTCACAAGACCATCAAACGCGTCACCGACGCGATGGAGACGATGAGCTTCAATGTCGCCATCGCAGCGCTCATCGAACTCAACAACGAGCTTGTCGGCCGCGATCACATCGAACGCGCCATCGCCACGCCTCTGGTCCTGCTGCTCGCGCCACTGGCGCCGCATGTGGCCGAGGAGCTCTGGAGGCTTCTGGGCCACCGCCAGAGCCTGGCCCTCGAACCCTGGCCTGTCCACGACAGCGCCATGCTCATCGACGACCAGATTGAACTTCCCGTACAGGTCAACGGCAAGCTTCGCGGCAAGATCGTCGTGCCCGCCGATGCCAATGACCAGCAGGTCGAGCAGGCCGGCCTCGCCGACGAAAAAGTCCAGGCCGCCATCGAAGGCAAGACCGTCCGCAAGGTCATCGTCATCAAGGGCCGCATGCTCAACATCGTCGTCGGGTGATGCTTACGCGGGCCGCATGTCGCTCGAAGGCAAGATCATTGCGTGCCGAGGCCAGCAGGCGGCGCGACCGGTGACATAATGCAAGCCATGGTTACGCCTGCATCGCGATCTCCGAATGTTCTGTGGATCATGACCGACGAACATCGGCCCGACTCGCTGGGCTGCTACGGTTCACCGTGGGCCAGGACGCCGCACCTCGACGCTCTGGCGTCGAGCGGCGTAACCTTTACCCGCGCTTACTGCCAGTCGCCGGTCTGCGTCCCCAGCCGCACCAGCCAACTCACCAGCCGCTACCCGCAGGAGGTCAATACCCTCGTCAACCAGGCGGCCGATCGCCCCGACGTCCTGCCGCCCGGCACACGCATGTTTACCGAGCTGTTCGCTGACGCCGGTTACGAGACCGTCAACTTCGGCAAGCGCCACATCGCCAGTTGTCACCCGCCTTCGTTCCAGCGACACGAAAGCCTCTTCACCCTCGACCACTACGCCAGTTGCTGGGCGCTCGGCCACGATTACGGCGACGCCGACTATCGCGTCATCCACCGTCGCCGCGATCCCAGGGACATCATCATCGCCGGCACCTACCCCGGCTCCGTCACCGACAACCCCTCGCAGGTCATCACCGATCAGGCCATCGCATTCTTGCAGACTCACGATCGCCAGCAGCCCTTCTTCCTGCGCGTCAGCCACAATTGGCCGCACACGCCCGTCTTGCCGCCCAGGCCGTGGGACGAGCTCTACAAGCCCGAAGACCTGCCCATCCGCTACCCCGACCGCGACGCCATCGCCGGCCGCGCCCGGTCCGACCAGCGCGCCGCCGCGTTCCATCAGATGGCCGAGATGACCGACGATGAAATCCGCCAGATATGGACCGACTACTTCGGCCTGTGCAGCTACGTCGACCACGAGGTCGGCCGCCTGCTCGGCGCCCTCGACCAGCTCGGCCTGCGCGACAACACCATCGTCGTCTTCAACGCCGACCACGGCCGCATGCTCGGCGAGTTCGGCACCGGCGAAAAAGGCGTCTTCGACGATCCCGCCTGGCGCGTGCCCATGATCTTCTCCTGGCCCGCCCGAATCCCCCAAGGCCAGATACGTGGTGACCTGTGTGAACTGCTCGATTTCGGCCCCACGCTCATGAGCCTTGCCGGCCTCGACGCCGATCCCAGCCTCGGGTTCCGGGGCCGCAATCTCTTCGATGCCTCGCGCCACGCCCCCGATGCCGTCTTCGGACAGATCAACATGCCCAACGCCGACGCCCCCATCTACCGACACATCGGCGGCGGAAAGCGGCATCTCCAACCCATGCACGTCGGCGTCCGCACCGACCGCCACCGCCTCGATCTCGACTACATGGCCGACGGGCGGCGTCTGCCTTGCGATGACGGCAATCTGATGGACCTGCGCGAAGACCCCGGCGAACGCGTCAATCTCTTCCACGACCCCCGTCACGCCGCCACGCGCAGCCAGCTCATCGCCCGGATTGACCAGTGGTTCGAAAGCCTCGACCAGCCCGCGGAGCTCTTCGACTCCGCCTGACGCCCATGTGCTTGCCACTCCTCCGCGCACCTGGGTTTACCCCTGCCCTGTCCGGCCCCACCGCTACAATACCCCCATGATCCTGCTCATCGACAACTACGACAGCTTCACCTACAACCTCGTCCAGCGCATCGGCGAGCTCGACGCGACCATCGAGCTCAAGGTCGTGCGCAACGACAAGATCACCGCCGACCAGGCCCTGGCCCTGAACCCGCAGCACGTCATCGTGTCGCCCGGCCCATGCACCCCGCGCGAGGCCGGCGTGTCCTGCGACATTGTCAAGGTCTTTGCCGGTAAGGTGCCGCTTCTGGGCGTGTGCCTCGGCCATCAGTCCATCGGCCACGTCTTCGGCATGACCGTCAGCCGAAACTACCGACTCATGCACGGCAAAGTTTCGCCCATCCACCATGACGGCCGCACCATCTTCAAAGGTCTTGACAACCCCTTCGATGCCACACGCTATCACAGCCTTGTCATCACGCCTGAAAGCTTTGACAACCAGCGCTTCGAGCGCAGCGCCTGGACCGAGGAGGGCGAGATCATGGGCATCCGCGCCAAGGCCGGCGTCTTCGGCGACGCGCCGGTTGAAGGCGTGCAGTTCCACCCTGAAAGCTTCCTGACCCTCGAGGGCCACGGGCTGCTGGCCAATTTCCTCGGCTTGCCACGCCCCCAGCGCCGCGTCGCCAGCGACACGACCCTGCCTGCTTAGCCGGCAATCGAAGATCACCGTCCGCGCCCCGCAACCCCAGCCGCAGCAGCACATCCAGGGCATCGCAACCCAATGCGGAGAACACGGCATGCCGCCAATGAGCACCACCAACGCCGCTGAGCCCTTCGCAGCGCCATCCATGCGCGAGCAGCTCGCGTTCTGGCTTCCCTTCGTGGCCTCGGCCGCCCTCGCCCTCGCAGCCATACTTTTCGACCTGCGCAGCCCCAGCGCCGACGCCCCCACCCTCGCCGTCATCAGCCACTTCGCGGCCATGACGCTGCTGCTGGCCGTCGGTTGCGGCCTGGCGATCACCGCCATCCGACGCAACTTCGCACCCTACAGCCTCTGGCTGGGCATCGCCGCACTCGTAGCCAACAGCGTCGCTCTCGTCCTCACGCTCGTGTGAAGCCGCAGGCTGCAATAGAAAGGCTCGCGCCCTCACGCCGCATCGCCATCCGCACTGAATCGGCGTTCAAAGATCGCCCGTCCCTCACTTGCCCACAATGCCCACCGCCGCCAGGCGATCACCTCCGACGGTGTAGTCGCCCTCGATCGTCAGACACACCTCGCCGCCGCAAAAACAGCCGAACAACTCCATGTCGCTGCCTGCCGCGTCGACGCCCGCGAAGTGCCGGTGCATCATGCGCGTCAGCACGGCCGGATCCATGATCTTCGGATCGCGCAGCCGCGTCACGCAACTGAACGCCACCAGCGCGTCGGGCTTGCGCCCCTCCAAATGGTGCCGCATCCTCCGGGCCACGTCGCTGGTGTGCCGGTCGATCGCCTCCTCGTCGAACTTGTTCACCGACTCGCCGCCCATCGCGTAGCAATCGAAGTCCGTCCCCTGCACCACGACAGCCAGACGCCCCGCGACGCACTCGTCGGCCGCGATCATCTTGTTGTGCAGCTTCAGTCCGTCGCAGTAGACATAGTCTTCCCACTGCCCCACGCCGCCGATCATCTGCGTCCGCACCGGCAGCATGTCGCGCATGCCGTTGAAGTACGTCACATGCCAGTTGTTGTGCAGGCCGCCCATCACGAAGATGAATCCCGGTTTCCTGAGAATCGGGATCTGGGCCGCATGCTGCGCCCCGGCCGCGTGGCACGCCGCCCGCTGCACCTTCTCGCGCCGCTGCGTCTCCCACGCGACCGGATCGCCCGCCTGCATCCCCTTGTACGTGTTCACGCCGGGGTAGGAGAACTGCAGAATCCCGCCGTCCGCGTAGCCGTCCACCTCAAGGTCCTTGCCCGTCAGGCCCATGACGATGAAACTGCTGTCCCCGTCCCGCAGATCGCCCCAGGTGATGCCGTATGTCCCCGCCCCGCCGCTGCCGTAGACCTTCGCCCCGCCGGCCTTGTCCTTGATCAGCGCCCCGATGTCGTGCGGGATGTGGAACTTGCCCTTATCCTCGCCGTAGATCTTGATGCCCTCGACCCGCTCGATGAAGATCACCGCCTTGGGCGTCCTGCCCGCAGCCTTGAACTTGCCCATCATCAAGTCCGTCGCCTCGCCGGCCGCGGCCAGCACGTCCTTACGCTTCGACAGCCCGGTTGCGGCGAAAAAGCTTTTGCTGGCGTCCATCCGTCACTCCCGCCGATTTGAGTCTGTGTGAACGAAACCGCATACAGATCGCGGCCATGAGCCGTGGTTTTGATAGCCGCGTCGCAGCGATGATGCAAGCGCGCCGACTCAAACGCCCGCCTGTTCCAGCAGCCTTGATATCGCCGCGATGTTCAACCACGCACGCCACGCCAGACTCGCCGGCAGCACATATTCCTGCCCGTCGCCGTTCGGCCCGCGCTCCGGGCAATGCGAGTTGGCACCCACCGGCCCAAGACCGTCCAGCGTCGCAGCCACATCCCAGGTGTGATTACCGTCGCTCATCCCGCCGCGCGCACGCCCCTGGACCTCCATGCCCAGATCCCGACCCGCCGCCTGCCAGATGCTCAACAGCTTCGCCGTCCCCTCGTTCGCCGGCCAGGGCCGCGTCACCAGCTTGCAGTCCACCGACACCCGACACGCCGACTTGCCATCACCCGACTTCACGGTCGACATGCCTTCCAGCGCCTTCACCGCACGCAGCGCCTCGTCAAACACCGCCGCGTCCCACGCCCGCATGTCCAGCTCGGCCGTCGCTTCATGCGGCACGCGGTTGCGCACCGACCCGCCGCGGATCACACCCACGTTAAACGTCAGGCCCCGCGCGTAGTCGGTCATTGCTTCCAGCCGCGTCACGACCTGAGCAAGCTGCGCCACCGCGTTCGCCCCCAGCTCGTGGGCCGCGCCCGCGTGTGACGAACGGCCGGTCGCCGTAATCTGCACATCCGCCCCACCCTTGCGGGACGTCACCAGCAGGGCCTGACTTTCATCGCCCTTGCCCGATTCCAGGACCAGATTGGCCAGCGCGTCGTGCCCCAGCTGCTCGCGTTGCAGTGCCGCGAACGACGGCTCAAGCTCCTCTTCCGCCGCGTTGAGCATGACCACCCAGGTCGCCGCGTCCAGGAGCTGCAGCCCCGCGTCGCGCATCGCTGCCAGCATCAGCCACATCAGCGCGATGCCGCCCTTGATGTCGCATGTGCCCGGCCCGTAGATGCGATCACCCACCTCGCGCCACACGAAGTCGTTGGCCGCCTCCTCCTGCGGCGGATACACCGTGTCCAGGTGGGCCACCAGGCCGATCCGCCGCGGCGACTTGCCGACCCGCGTCAGCACCAGGTGAGCCGCCAGGCCCGGATCGGGCGGCGCCACGCGCTGGGCCCGGAAGCCCAGAGCTTCGAACGCCGGCACGACCCGCGACGCCACCTGTTCCACGCCCCGCGGGTTGCGCGTCCAGGAGTTGATCCCGACCCACTCGCGCAGCAGCGCCAGCGCCTCCGGCAACCGTCCCTCCACCGCCCCTCGCAGGGGTGCCAGGATGGCGGCATCGGTACGTGCGTCGCTGGAGCCGCGACGAGCAGTCACGGGTAAGCGCAATGGTGAAGATTCTTCGGTCATCGGCATCTGAGTGGTTGTGCTGAGGCCAGATAATTTGCGGGCTTTCGATCGAGCATGCCAGGGAGTTTCCCACTCCCGAACGCGCCGGCGGTTCACTCGGCGAACAGGGCTTCGACAAACGGCCCGGGTTCGAAGGGCTGCACGTCGTCGGGAGTTTCGCCGACGCCGATGAACTTCACGGGGATGCCCAGTTCCTGGCGGATAGCCACGACCATACCACCTTTGGCCGTACCATCGAGCTTGGCCAGGAAGATGCCGGTCACGTCGATGGCGGCAGTAAACACCTTGGCCTGGTTGATCGCGTTCTGGCCGGTGGTCGCGTCAAGCACGAGAATCACCTCGTGCGGCCCGCCTTCGATCTGCCGGGCGACGACGTTGCGCATCTTTTCGAGCTGGCGCATGAGGTGATTCTGCGTGTGCAGTCGGCCAGCGGTGTCGATGATCAGCACGTCCACGCCGCGCGACTTCGCGGCGGCGCAGGCGTCGAACGCCACGGCCGCGGGGTCGCCGCCCTGCTGACCCTTGACCACCTCGACGCCCAGACGCCGCGACCAGATCTCCAGTTGCTCGACCGCCGCGGCGCGGAAGGTGTCGCCGGCGGCGAGCATGACGCTGCGGCCCTGATCGCGCAGGGCCTTGGCGATCTTGGCGATGCTGGTGGTCTTGCCCGCGCCGTTGATGCCCGCCACGAGGATGACCGTCGGCCCGGTCGCGGCGAAATGGATCGTCCGATCCTCTGCCGGCCAGTAGGCTTCGAGCTCCTTCTTCAGATACGCCCACGCTCCATCGCCGTCACGAATCTCGCCGGCCTTCCATGCCGTCCGCAGGCCGTCAACGAGCGTTGCGCTGGCCTTGACACCAAAATCGGCCTGGATCATCCGCGACTCAAGCTGCTCAAGAAGCTGGGCGTCAAGTGAGCGGCCCAGCAGCAGATTGCGCAACTGTCCCACGCTCTGGCGCGTGCGTGCCAGGCCGTCCTTGATCTTTGTGAATACCGCTTTGAAAAGACCCATAGCGTCGCAAGCTTACTCGACCCGCTCCGCCGCGCCCACAGGGGCCGCCATCTTCAACCAGCGGTTGACCTGGCGGCGCGAAGTGAGGCGGATTTTCGTGAGGTGGACGAATTGCGGATCGGCGAAGATGGCCGCGTACTGGCGACGACGCTTGCTGAACGTCCTGATCGACCACCAGATGATCGAATCACGTGAGAAGAACGCCCCGCGCAGCGTCTCGCGGTTGCCGTGCCACAGCTCTCGCCGCAAGAGGCATCGGCTGATCGTGCGTCGGATCACCTGCCACCAGACGCTGCGTCGCGGCAGATCAAGCCAGACGAGGGTGTCGGCCCGGGCCAGGATCAGATGATCCTCGGGGTCGTCCAGGGAGCCGACGTTGCCGTCGAAGGTCCATGCGGGCCCGCGTGTGGCCGCATCGAAGCGGTCGTAACGCAGCAGGCGGGGTGTGGGCGTCCAGTCCGGGCCCCAGATGATCGCGTCATTCGAGATGTAAGGCACGCCGAGCCGTTCGGCCAGCGCCGCCGCAACATGGGACTTCCCGCAGCCGGAGGTGCCGACGACCATGACGCGTCGGCTGGGCGGGGAGTCACAGCCGCGGCCGGCATCAGGTGCCGGGCTCAATGCCGTCGGCTCCAGGCGATGGGCTGTGTTCATCGCTCGCGTCCTCGCCTGCAGCCGCGCCGCTCAACTGCCTGGCCAGCTTGTCCAGCACGCCGTTGATGAAGGCCGGCGACTGCTCGGCCCCGAACTTCTTGGCCAGCTCGACGGCCTCGTTGATGACCACCTTCGGCGGCGCGTGGCCGCTGGTCAGCTCGTGGTAAGCCAAACGCAGAATCGCGCGATCGACCGGCGGCTGGCGGTGCGTCGGCCAGTCGGGCGCGAGCTGCGTGCAGTGTCCGTCGGCCTGCTCACGCTCGTCCCACGCCGCCAGCGCCAGGTTGTAGGCCAGTTCGTGTTCGTCGTCATTGCCCGGCGCTTCGTCCATGCCCAGGCGTATCTGGGCCGCATCCTCCAGGCCACGCATATCCACCTGGTACAACACCTGCATCGCCAACGTCCGCACTTCTCGACGACTGACCATTGTGATTGTCCGCATTGCTTAACGTCGACTTCCGATTGGCTCGCCTCGGTCCTTCGACGGGCCCCGGCCTGAATGCCACGTGCGGCTACATCTCGTCCGCGATCGTGTGCAGCAGATCCGCCATTTCGAGACCGGCGAGCATAGCCGACCGGCCCTGGTTGCCCATCTTCACGCCGGCGCGTTGCAGCGCCTGTTCAAGCGTGTCGCACGTGAGCACGCCGAAGATGCATGGCACGCCTGTCTGCGTCGCCACTTCGCGGATGCCCTTGGCCGTCTGCTCGCACACATGCTCGAAATGATCCGTCCCACCGCGGATCACACAACCCAGGCAGATCACGGCCGCGTATTTGCCGGTCTGGGCCAGCTTCTTCGCCGTCACCGCCAGTTCAAGCGAGCCCGGCACGTGGGCGACGGTAAGCCGCTCCCGCCGCCCGCCGCACTGCTCGAACGCCTCGACCGCGCCGAGCAACATATGCCGCGTGATGAAATCGTTGAACCGCGCGACGACGACGGCCACGCCCGCGTCCGCGCCCTCGGACACGCGCAGCCGACCGCAAAGCTGCCGCACGTCGTGCAGAGGATCGTTTCCCGGTGGCGTTGGTGAATCGGTCATGCGCGAAGCAACGGGCGGCACAATCGGATCGTTGGGGCGGAATACATCATGTTACCGCGATCGACCCGGGTCCGCCACGGGGACGGCCGCCTCAGCGCCTGGGCACGAAGCGGTCGATCAACTGCTCCGCCGCCGGCCGCACCAGCTGCGCCGCCTCGTCGCGGCCATGCACCTGACGCAGAATCAGCGTGCCTTCGATCAGCACCGTGTAAAGATCGGCGAATGTTTCAGCCTCCCGCTCGTCGGCCCCACCCATGATGGCCAGATCGCGGAAGGCGTTGCGGTTGGCCCGCTTGTGCGCCGCCGCGGCCGCATGCACCGGATCGTGCGGATTGGGGAACTCCGCAGCCGCATTGATGAACAGGCAGCCGCCGAACTCCGGCGTGTTGAACCACGCATCAAGCACATCGAACATCGCCAGCAGACGCTGACGCGGGTAGGGGCCGGCAATCTCCGCAATCGCCCGTTCCCACGCGGCCGTCTCCCACGCGTCGCGCTTCTTCACCGCCGCCACCAGCAGATCATCCTTGCTCTCGAAATGCTTGTAGAAGGTCGTCTTGGTCACGCCGGCCTCCGCGACGATCTGGTCGAGCCCGACGGCATGAAAGCCCTGCGCGTAACACAGGTCAATCGCCGCGCGAATCAGCCGATCGCGCGCGTTGCGAGGCTCCTCCTCCACGCCGAACAATTCGTCCACGGATCGCATCGGCTTCAGACGTGTCATCGCATGCTCCATTTCCCCCGGGGCCTGGCGGCTCCCGACAGGGTGACTGCAAGTACACCTCAGGTTGACCCGCGGTGTCTTATCTCAGGGCCCCGCACAACCTATGTTCATAGGTGGCTGGCCAAGCAAGTATCGCCGGACAACCCGCGATTGACAGTGACACGCACCGTTCCCCACACCCTGCCACAGGATAGCAGGGCAACACAGCAAAGGAGACCCACGATGAACGCCACCACCATGACCATGCCCAGCAGGCCCGCACCGACCCGGACCATGTCGAAACAGACCTCGATGCCCGAAGCACGCATGCTGCGGAAGATCAACGGATTCGATGCTCCCGCACTGGCCGAGGCCATGCGGCAGATCAAGGCCGACGCGGGCAAAGGCATTGTGAAGTTCGACGTCCGCACGCAGTGGGAAGGCGGTAACCGCTCGACGTCCTACGTCGACGGCTACGAGATCGGCGGCCAGCGCGTCGAACGCCAGTTCGCCATCAAGGTGGACGAACCCGTCGAGCTCATGGGCGCCAACACCGCGCCCAACCCGCAGGAAATGCTCATGACCGCCCTGAACACCTGCATGATGGCCGGCTACGTCGCCGGCGCGTCGATGATGGGCATCACCCTCGAATCCCTCGAAATCGAATGCGACGGCCAGCTCGATCTACGCGGCTTCCTGGGCCTGGACCCCGACGTCAAGCCCGGCTACGAGCAGCTTCACTACACCGTCCGCATCAAAGGGGATGGCACGCCCGAGCAGTTCCTCAAGATTCACCAGACAGTCATGGCCACCAGCCCAAACCGCTACAACATCGCCAACCCGATCCCGCTGGTCTCGGAACTGGTGATCCAACACTGACACGCGTCCCGCAGCCTCACGATCTGAAGCCCGGCCGCGCAAGCGGCCGGGTGTTTTTTTCGTCCCCACCCCGTGCGAGCGATGGCCCCATCCCTTATCATGACCAACTCGACCGAACACCCACACACGACCTCGCGGCCCAACGCGGCCTTCAAGCAGACACGGAGCTTCCCATGCCCAAGCGTGCGAAAATCTCGATCATCGGCGGCGGCGGAAACGTCGGAGCCACCTGTGCCCTCTGGGCCGCCATCAGGGAACTGGGCGACATCGTCGCCGTCGACATTCCCAAGGCCGAAGGCGTGGTCCAGGGACGCATGCTCGACCTGGCCCAAGCCTCGCCCATCGAACTGTTCGACGCGAACATCAAGGGCACCAGCGACTACGCCGACATCGCCGGCTCCGACGTCGTCGTCGTCACCGCCGGCCTGCCGCGCAAGCCCGGCATGAGCCGCGACGACCTCATCGAAACGAACGTGAAAATCGTCAAGAGCGTCTGCGAGAACATCAAGCAGCACGCCCCCGACGCCATCGTCATCGTCGTCAGCAACCCGCTGGACGCGATGGTCTACACCGCCTGGAAAACCACCGGCTTCCCCACCAGCCGCATCATCGGCCAGGCCGGCTGCCTCGATGTCGCCCGCTTCAAGACCTTCATCGCCATGGAGACCGGCTTCAGCGTCGAGGACATCAACGCCCTGCTGCTCGGCGGCCACGGCGACGACATGGTTCCCCTGCCTCGCTTCACCAACATCAGCGGCATTCCCGTCACGCAGTTCATCAAGCCCGAGCGCTTGAACGAGCTTGTCGAACGGGCCAAGAAGGGTGGCGGCGAAATCGTCAACCTCATGGGCACCTCCGGCTACATCGCCCCGGCCAGCGGCGTCATCCAGATGGTCGAATCCATCATCCGCGACAAGAAACGCATCCTGCCCTGCGCCAGCTACTGCGACGGCGAGTACGGCATCAATGGCCTGTTCGTCGGCGTGCCGACGGTGCTTGGCGCCAACGGCGTCGAGAAGGTGCTCGAAGTCGACCTCAACACCGACGAAAAGAAGCTCATGACCGAGTCCGCCAGCCACGTGCGGGAACTGGTCGACGTGGTGAAGAAGATGTTCCCCGAACTCGCCTGATCGCGACCGGCGTCCGCTCCGCTGGCGCGGCACGCTGAACTACCCGCGCGATGCGCTCAGCGGCACCCCGGCCGCTGAGCAGGGGTGGAATATGGACCAACTGGGCAACTGGCTGGGCTTCGAGGTCAAGGCCGCGGGCAGCACCACGCTGGATCAGACGCGGGCCCACAACGACGCCAATGAGATCACCGGCATCAGCGAGACCACCGGCGACGCGTGGGACGACCCCACCTATGATGCCAGCGGCAACATGACCCAGGGCCCGGCCCCCGGCGATGAGACCCACACGCACAAGTATATTTACGACGCCTGGGACCGGCTGGTCGAAGTGACCGATGCGTCGGATGTGACCTTGGCGAGCTACGAGTACGATGGTCTTTACCGCCGCATCGAGCGCCGGGAGTACGCCAGCGGCAGCCTGTCACGGACGCTGCACGACTACTACAGCGACGCCTGGCAGGTGCTGGAGGTGCGTGAGGACAGCGAGGCCAACGCCCACGAGGCAGAAACGGAGGCAGAAACGGGGCAGAAACGGTGTCGGGGGCAGAAACGGGGGGCAGAAACGGTGTCGGATACCGTTTCTCGCGCCGCGCTCCCCTTTCGCCCTCCTTCGTGCGCACACGCGCGGCCGGGAATCGCCGCCCTTCTCACAATTTTTC
>CAZCWM010000006.1:0-179861 GCA_964502445.1 uncultured Phycisphaeraceae bacterium
CTTCGGAGAATGAAACATGCAGAATGAAAAATGAAAAATGCGAGGCACGCATGAGGCAGTGAAATATGACGCGGCGCACGCGCGGCGACAGCATGGATGTGTCGCAGCGATACCGCGATGGTGCATCACTGGTGCGCCGAGGACGCAGCGCCATCACAAATCACAGATCGAAAATCGGCGATCCCCGATCCCGCCGCCTCGCGCAGCCGGGAGCGCGAAATCGAACCTGTTCAGGCTCTAGCGGGGCTCTGCGGGCCGCCGACAAGGTCGGCGTTGGTCTCGAATCGCTCGAGCGCTTTGAGAAGCTGCTCGATCTGCATGGGTGGCGGCATGTTGATGAGCCGGCGGCGCAAGGCGTTGATCGTCTCGAGCTCCTGGGCGTCGACGAGCAGGTGCTCCTTGCGCGTGCCCGAGGCCGCGAGGTCGATGGCCGGGAACAGCCGGCGCTCGGCGATCTTGCGGTCGAGGATCAACTCCATGTTGCCGGTGCCCTTGAACTCCTCGAAGATCACCTGGTCGCCGCGGCTGCCGGTGTCCACGAGGGCCGTGGCGATGATCGACAGCGAGCCGCCCTCTTCGAACTTTCGCGCAGCGCCGAAGAGTTGTTTGGGAATCGACAGCGCCCCGCTGTCGAGTCCGCCTGACAGGGTGCGGCCCGTATTCGACATGCCCGGCGCGGTGTTGAACGCCCGGCCCACCCGGGTGAGCGAATCGAGCAGCACGACCACGTCCTTGCCCGCTTCGGCCAGTCGCTTGGCCCGCTCGATGGCGAGGATCGCCAGCTTCACGTGCCGCTGCGGATCGTGGTCGTTGCTCGACGCCAGCACGGTGCATGGCACATTGCGGCGAAAGTCGGTCACTTCCTCCGGCCGCTCGTCGATCAGCAGGGCGATGACTTCAACCTCCGGGTGATTCTTCTGGATGGCGAAGGCGATGTCCTGCAGCAGGGTGGTCTTGCCGGCCTTGGGCGGTGAAACGATCATGCCGCGCTGCCCATAGCCAATGGGGCAGAACAGGTCGATGAGCCGGCAACTCGCGGGGCAGCCGGGATACTCGAGTGTGAGTCGCGGCTGCGGGTCAATGATGGTGAGATTTTCGAAGCGGCGCGACTCGGCGTACTTCTGCGGGTCTTCGCCTTCGATGCCCACGATCTGGGTGACCTGCGGCGCCTGGGCGTCCTGTCGATTGCCGCCCTGCGGTCCACCGCCGCCCCCCCCTTTGCGACGCCGGCGGCGGTTGCGGCTGCGTTTACCCCCGCCGCCGTGCCCATTGCCCCCACCGCCCAGTTCCACCGTCAGCTCGATGCCCGAGCGAAGGTCGAAACGCTCCACCAGAGGCGAGGGCACCACAGGGTCCAGCGGCGTGATCACAAGCGTCTTGTCGAGCACGCGCAGCCGGCCGATGCCTTTGTCGTTCAGGTCGAGGATCCCCGTACGGGGCTGATCCTGGTTCTCTGCCACGGCACACCATGTCTCAAAAGGGGTCGATGGGCCGGACGTTACGCTCAGTCCGGTTTCGGTTCACCCGTTCCGCGACGACACCTCGTGCCAGCCGCGCGATGCCGAGCAAACCACGGGCGATCAAGATCTCACGTCGCGTGCCGCGGCCGACCGGCTGGGTCGACCGTGGGCGGCGAAAAAATGGCCTCGTACCGTGCTGTTTGCACCGCTTCAACCGTCCGGCCCGATCGGGACCCGAGGCCGCTGACGCGGGCAACATCACCTGGGGAAACGCCCCCTGAACCAGCGGGCCGTCGCCTCGCGCCGGCCGTCGCGGTCCTGCATGGGTTCTTACCGCGGCACACGCTCACGGCCAACACCGCCGTCGAACGCCTCAACGGTGCATCCGTCCGGGTGGGGACGCCCTTCGGCCGCTTCAGGTCATCCTTCAAGAACACCCGCCGCCGGCCCATGCGGCCGCGGCAGGCTCCCTCGCATGTGCGACTCCTTTGTACTGCATTCGCGTCGAACGATCAAGACCATCCCCCCGCTCCTTGGCCAGAGGGTCCGCGCGTCCAGACACCAGTCCCGCGTCAAAGGGCAAGCCCGCGGGGCCAGAGCCTGCTAACCTTCGCCCACCGGACACCCTGCCTCCGGACATCATCAAGCCCGGCCGCGGCCGCCCGAACCCGCGTGCGTGCGATCGCGCCCAGCTTCGCAACCTGCCGATGGAGTCCCGCCCATGCACGCCCACGTCGCGTTCGTTCTCAGCGCCCTGCTGGCGGGGGCCTGCCTGAGCTTCGCCCGCCTCGACACGGCGCAGGCCCAGCCCCCGGCCGAGCCGATCGAAGCCCCCGACGAGAACCAGCGCGTGCCCACACCGCATGGCGTGAGACCGATCTATGACCAGGTCTTTCGAGTCGTTGACACGCCCGCCGGCCCACGGGCCCTGATGCTCAACCTCTACCTGCCGCCCCGGGCCGACCCCCGGCAGCCGCACGCCGAGCGGCCCGCCCTGGTCGTCTGGATCCACGGCGGGGGATGGATGAACGGCAACCGCAACCGTCTGCACGTACCGTGGCTGGCGGGCGAAGGCTACGCTCTGGCCAGCATCGAGTACCGCTACTCCCACGAGGCCCCCTTCCCCGCCCAACTCCACGATGTGAAGGCGGCTGTGCGCTGGCTGATCGCCCATGCCGACGACCACGGCTACGACGCCAGCCGACTGGCCATCGGCGGTCCCTCGGCCGGCGGCCACCTCGCCGCCCTGCTTGGGGCCGCGGCCAACAATCTTGGTGAGCTGGAAGAAGACGGTGCCCCGCTGGGCGACCTGCCCATTCGCATCGCCGGGGTGATGAGCTTCTATGGCCCGACGGACGTGCCGGCGATGATCGGCGAAGGCCCGCGTGGCCCGGCCGCCAGCCGCGCTCTCGAGCGCCTGCTCGGCGGTCCGCTGGATCAGAAGCTCGACCTGGCCCGCGCCGCCAGCGCCGTCACGTACCTCGACGCCGACGATCCGCCGTTCCTGCTGACCCACGGCGACAGCGACCCGGTCGTCGACCCGCAACAGTCCCGTCGCTTTCATGCCAAGCTCCAGGAGCTGGGCGTCGACAGTGAACTGCACATGCTGCCCGGCCAGCGGCATGGCGGCCCGCTGTTCTTCGGCCTGGGCCCGTCCTATCAGCGCATCCTCAAGTTCCTGCAGCGCGTGACCGCACAAGCCCCGACGACCGACGCCGTCGCCGCGGTCTCGCCGCCGCGTCCAAGACCGGTCATCGTGCGCCCGCAAGACGAGCAGCCGCCCGAGGCTCCCGACGGGTTCGCCGTCATCCGCAACATCGTCTACCGCACCGCGCCCGGTCGCGCGGCCGACAACACCGGACCACTCGAACTGATGCTCGATCTCTATCTACCGCCGCACGCCGGCGTCGATCCGCCGATGCCGCTGGTCGTTTTCTTTCATGGCGAGGGGTGGATGGAAGGCACGCGCCACCGCATGGGTCTGCGCTGGTTGCTCGAGCGCGGCTACGCGATGGCCAGCGTCGAATACCGCTACTCACACGATGCGCCTTTCCCCGCGCCATTGCTGGACGCCAAGGCCGCCATCCGCTGGCTGCGGGCCCATGCCGCCGACTACGGCTACGACGCGGACCGCATCGCCGCGGCCGGCACCTCGGCGGGCGGCACGCTCGCGGCCCTGCTGGCCACCACCGCCGGCGTCGAAGCGCTCGAAGCCGACGACGCCCCGACCACTTGGAACAACGTCGCATGGGCTGGCGTGTCGTCCCGTATCGCCGCGGCGCTGAGCTTCTATGGCCCATCGGCATTCGACTATTTCGCGGATCACCCTTATCCCGCACCCGTCACGCAGCAGGCCGTGGAGAGCTTTCTCAGCGGGCCGGTCAGGGAAAGGCTTGACGTGGCCCGGCTGGCCAGCGCCGGCTCGCACGCCACGCCCGACGACCCGCCGATCTTCGTGTGCCACGGCGAACTGGACCCCATCGTTCCGGCCGACATGAGCCGGCACCTTCACCAGCAACTGCGCGAGGCCGGCGTCGAGGCGCAGCTCGTGATCCTGCCCGAGGGCATGCACGGCAACCCGCCCGACGTCTTCTGGCGCAATGACGACTTGCGCGGACAGATCGACGCCTTCCTGGACAAACACATGCAACACACCCCACCTCTGGCCGAGCCTCGGCCACTAAATCCAACCCCCGAAGACCGGACGCCGCCGGACCTGCCGCCCGGTGCGCGCAGCTTCCTGGACATCCCCTACCGCGTCGCCCCCGGGCGCGACGGCGATCTGCAACTGCGTCTGGACATTCACCTGCCGCCGCCCGATCCGACCGTCCAATCGCCGCGGGCCCGGGCGGCGCAGGAAGCACGCCGGAAGCTGCCGGTCATCGTCTGGCTGCATGGCGGCGGGTGGCAGGACGGCAGCCGCTATCGTCTGGGCATGCGCTGGATGCTGCGCCACGGCTACGCCCTGGCGAGCGTCGAGTACCGCTTGAGCCACAACGCGCCCTTCCCCGCCCAACTGCTGGACGCCAAGGCCGCCATCCGCTGGCTGCGTGTCCACGCCGAGGACTATCACCTCGACCCCGACCGCATCGCGGTCGCCGGAGATTCAGCCGGCGGCACCCTGGCGGCCCTGCTGGGGACCACGGCCGGGCAGAGTGAGTTTGTCGACGCCGACCACGCCGACCAGCGCGACGATGTGCAGGCGGTGATCAACCTTTTCGGGCTGACGAACTTCGAGCACCTGGCGAAGGCGGGCTACCCGTCGCGGCCGACCCAGGTGGCCGTCGAGGCGTTGCTGGGCGGGCCGATCGATGAAAAACTGGACCTCGCCCGCCTCGCCAGTGCCGTGCACCAGGCCCGCGGCGGCGAGCCAGCCTTCCTGAACATCCACGGCGAGGTGGACCCGATCGTCCCCGTCGAGATGAGCCGGCAACTGCACCAGAAGCTGACCAGCCGCGGCGTCGAGTCGCACCTGCACATCGTCGAAGGCGGCGGACACGGCGACCCGGGCGAGAAGTTCGCCGGCGACAAGACGGTGCGTCAGCGGATCGAGGATCTGCTCGAACGCCACCTGGGCCAGCCGGCGCGCAGCCGCGCCCGTTTCCCGATGATCCCCGACGACGCGAACTCGCCGCGCCCACGCACCATCGAGAGCACGCGCGTCGACGCCAACGTCGTCTACGCCACGCGCTGGACGCGCCACGGCATGGTCGACCTGAGGCTCGACCTCTACCGCCCGCCTGCCGAGCAGCAGCCGGCCGCGGGATTCCCCCTGGTGCTGTGGATGCACGGCGGTGGGTGGGTGCAGGGCGACAAGCACCACTGCCCGCTCACCTGGATGCCGCAGCACGGCTACGCCGTCGCGAGCATCGAGTACCGCTTCACGCAGGAAGCGCCCTGGCCGGCGACGATCCAGGACTGCCACGCGGCCCTGGACTGGCTGATCGAGCACGCGGCGGAATATGGCCTGGACCCGGCGCGCATTGCCGTCAGCGGCGGTTCCTCGGGCGCGCATCTGGCCGCCCTGGTCGGCGCCGGCCGCGACCTGCCGGACTTCCGCGAAAGCACGAACGCCACCCCGCCGGTGCGCGCCATCGCCAGCTACTTCGCGCCAGCCGACCTGACGCTTTTCACCGAGCTGGGCTATCCCTCGGTGCACACGCAGTTCTACACCGAGCTGCTGCTGGGCGGCCCGCTGGAGCAGCGCATGGATGTCGCGCAGCGCGCCAGCGTCTGTCCGCACGTCGATGCCGACGACCCGCCCATGCTCATCGTGCACGGGTCCGACGATCCGCTGCTGCCCCCGGAGCTTGCCCGCCGCCTGCACGCGACCTGCCAGCGCGTGGGCGTGCCCAGCGACCTGGTCATCCTCGAAGGCGCGTCGCACGGCCAGCCGCGCGACGTCTTCTTCACCGGCGAACAGGCACGCCAGCGTCTGTTAGACTTCCTGGCTCGTCACATGCCGTGACCGGGAGCCGCTCCATGACATCGTCGCCCTTTTCAGCCGCCGCGATCACCCTCACCACCGCGGGGCCCACGGCCGGTCCGCTGCGCGCGCATCCGGACAACGGCCGCTACTTCGCCGACGCCTCGGGCCAGGCTGTCCTGCTGGTCGGCTCGCATACCTGGGACAACCTCCAGGACACCGGCTGGACCGATCCGCCGGCGCCCTTCGACTACGAACGTTACCTGGACTTCCTGACCGAGCACGGGCACAACTTCTTCCGTCTCTGGCACTGGGAGCAGGGCGTCTGGCCGATGAAAGCCTACGACCCGCTCTACTGCGATCCCATGCCCTTCGAACGCACCGGCCCGGGCAAGGCCCTGGACGGCAAGCTGCGCTATGACCTCGAGCGCTTCGATGAGCGATACTTCCAGCGCATGCGCCAACGCGTCATCGCCGCCCGCGATCGCGGCATCTATGTCTCGATCATGCTCTTCGACGGCTGGAGCATCGAGGAAAAGAACTCGCAGTACGGCAACCCCTGGCCGGGCCACTACCTGCACCGCGACAACAACGTCAGCGGCATTGACGGCGATCCCGACAACCGCGGCGACGGCAACGACGCGCACACGCTGCGCAACCCGGCTGTCACGGCCGTGCAGGAGCGCTACGTCCGCAAGGTGATCGAAACGGTCGGCGATCTGGACAACGTGCTCTATGAGATCAGCAACGAAAGCCGCGGCGGGTCACACCTGTGGCAGCACCACATGATCCGCTTCATCAAGCGGGTCGAAGCGGATCGGCCGCTGCGGCACCCGGTGGGCATGACCGTCGAGTTTCCGCGCGGCTCGAACGCGGTGCTGTTCGACAGTCCATCCGACTGGGTCTCGCCCAACCCCGGCGGCACCGATCCGGATGACCCGCGCAACGAGGACGGCTCGAAGGTGGTGCTCGACGACACGGACCACACCTGGGGCATCGGCGGCGACCGCAAGTGGGCGTGGAAAAGTTTCCTGCGCGGGCGCAACCCCGTGTTCATGGACCCGTACACGTCCAAGGAGATCTGGATCGACGAGCTGACCAAGTTCGATGCCGACGACGATCGCTGGTGGAGCCTGCGCCGCAATCTCGGCTACATCCGCCGCTACAGCCAGCGCCTGGACCTGGCGGCGATGGTGCCGCAGAACCCGCGCAGTTCCACCGGCTACTGCCTGGTCGCCCGCCACGCGCCGCTGCCGGTGCTGACGTATCAGCCTGATGACGGGCCCTTCCGCGTGGACCTGGGCGGGATCAAGCAGCCGGTGCGTGTCGAGTGGTTCAACCCGCAGACGAGCAAGGCGACGGACGGCGGCACGGTCGAAGGCGGCGGCTGGCGGGAGCTTCAGGCCCCCTTCACCGGCGACGCGGTGGCGCTGCTGACCGCCAGGTGAGCGAGCGGAATCGAGGCCGTCCGGGGCGTGCTATGCTTATGGGCTTGCCATGCCCCGAACCGCCAGCCCCAATACGCCGCCCGCCGTCCAGACCGTCGCCCTGGTCAGCCTCGGCTGCCCCAAGAACCTGGTGGACAGCGAGAAGATGCTCGGCCTGCTGGCGGAGGCCGGCCTGATCCCCATCGCCGACGAAGACGCGGCCGACGCGATCGTCATCAACACCTGCGGCTTCCTCGAAGCTTCCAAGGAAGAATCGGTCCAGGAGATTCAGCGGGCGATCGAGCGCAAGCAGGCCGGCACGTGCCGTCGGGTGATCGTGGCCGGCTGCCTCGTGCAGCGCCACCGGGCGAAGCTGCTGGACTGGTGCCCCGGCATCGACGCCCTGATCGGCGTGTTCGACCGCGACCGCATCGCCCAGGCCGTGACGGGGCGGACCCCAGGCGAACAACGCATGACCAGCGACCAGCAGGCGCAAGCCGACCTGCCCGTCTATTCGTCGATCGCCACCAACGCGCAGCTGGCCAGGAAAGAACGTCGCCTGGGCGATGCGGCCCAGGGCTACTTCGAGTCCGACGCCACGCGCCTGCGCCTCACGCCGCGGCACTACGCCTACCTGCGCATCAGCGAAGGCTGCAACCAGAACTGCGCCTTCTGCACCATTCCGTCGATCCGCGGCAAGATGCGTTCCAAGCCGCTGGACGCGATGCTGGCCGAGGCCCGCGAGCTGATCGCTGACGGGGCCTACGAACTGAACCTCATCGGCCAGGACACCACCAGCTACGGCCAGGACATCGACTACGGGCCGGGACTCGTCGGCATGCTCGAGGCGCTGGACCAACTGGCGTCGGCCGAGGGCGCGGGCTGGCTGCGGCTGATGTATGCGTATCCCTCCTGCTTTACGGACGCCATGATCGACGCCATCGCCCGCCTGCCGCGCGTGCTCAAGTACATCGACATCCCGCTGCAGCACATCAACGACCGCGTGCTCGACGCCATGCGCCGCCGCACGTCGCGCAGGCTGATCGAAACGCTGCTGGGCAAGCTGCGCGACCGCATCCCCGGCATGGCGATCCGCACGACCTTCATCACCGGGTTTCCCGGCGAGACGCAGGCCCAGCACCGCGAGCTGGTCGATTTCGTGCGGGAGTTTGGTTTCGACGCGATGGGCGTGTTTCCCTACTCGCCGGAGCCCGGCACCCCGGCCGGCACCTTGCACGCACGCGGCCAAGCCGTTCCCGACGACGTGATCGAAGCCCGCCTCGATGAGCTGATGGCCACGCAGCAGGAGCTCGCCTTCGCCCGCAACGCGCAGCTCGCCGAGCGGCAGGCCGAAGTGAACGTGCTGATCGACGCCGTCACCGAGATCGAGGGCGAAGCGACGGCCGGCGTCAGCGAGGCCGCCCGGCTGTATACGGGCCGCCTGCCGTCGCAGGCGCCGCAGGTCGACGCAGTGACCTACGTGCAGGCGTCCGAGCCGCTTGTACCCGGCCAACTGGTGCGCTGCCGCATCGTCGACTTCGCCGACTACGACCTGATCGCCCGACCGGTCGACGAACTGGCCCGCAAGGCGTCGCTGCCGATTCTCGGGTGACTCGCTGCCGATCCTGGGGTGAATGACGGGTGGCGGGGACTTGGGGCATTTAGCCCCGGGCATGCCCGGGGCTATATACGGCACTCGGCGGCTGGCGGCGTGGCCGCGCGTGGGTAAGGGCTTGCCTTGGCCTATGGGTTGTGATGCTGGCTGGTTTGAGCACCTCCATCAAGACAGGCAATTCCTGCCGCCTTTGCGGCCGACGGGAACGATCGCCGCGGGCGAGTCGCGGCCTGCGTTCGCCCCGGCCGCAGATTTCCCTTGGCCCGCGCGATTGCGGTGCTATGCTCAAGAAGGCAGGCCTGAACGGCGATCACCGCGCCGCCATGCCGCCCCGAAACATGATCCGCCGCGCTTCCCCGAGTTCGCGTCCCGCCGCTTCACCGTCGCCCACCGGCCGACCGGGACGCTTTGCGCGCCGGCCGCACCACAGCTTCGACGAGCCGCCGCGCGAGAGCGACGGTCTGCGACTGGCGGCCGATGCGGGGGCCACGCCGCGCCGGCCGGCCGAAACCCCGATCACCAGAGCCAGCGATCCCCGCTGGGTGCTCGCCCTTCGCACGGCCGACCTGCTCGAAGGTCCGGTGCTCACACACGACAAGCGGCAGCGCCTGCTGCGTCTGGGCCGACTGATGGGCCTTTCGCCGTTCAGCGCCAATCTTGTCATCGCGATCATGCAGGACCGCGGCCGCCGCGGCCAGCCATTCGCGACGATGCTGGCCGACGCGCGGACCGACCTCGCCCTCGTCCCCGCCGCGACGCCACGCCGCGACGGCCGCTGGCGGACCCTCGCCGCCGTCGCCGCCCTGCTGGCCATGCAGGCGCTGGTCATGCTGTGGCTGCTGCGGTAGAAACTCACTTTGCAGGCAGGTCCACGGCCATCCGGTGCGTAGGCGTTGCCGTCGAGAGGGGTCGCCCCTGGATCGGTGGAGGTCAAGAATCGCAGATGGTCGGGAGTATTCTCGGCCTCGCTGAAATGGCCGACATATAGGTAAGCGGAACGATGACAGTCATCCAGGCACGTGAAGCGAAGCGACGTCGCAAAGCGTCGGATCTGGCCGGGCTGCTTCTTATTCTTGTGCTCGTGCCTGTGTTGATTCCCGTTGGTCTCTGCTATGTGGTCTACGGCGCGGTATTGCGGTTGACGGCCTGGACCTTCTACTGCACGCGAGGCGTCAACGTGCTTTTCGTTTACTCCAACAGCCCGATATGGAAGGACCATCTCGAGCGGAACATCATCCCCCATCTGCCCGACTCATCGCTGATGCTCAACTGGTCTGAGCGGTCCGGATGGAATCGGGCGTCACTGCCGGTACTCCTCTTCAGGCATTTCGGGGGCAGCGCGGCGTTCAACCCGCTCGCGCTCGTCTTCCGTCCCTTTCGCAGGACGCGTGTGTTCCGGTTCTGGCAACCGTTCCTGGACTTCAAACACGGGGACACACAGGCACTGCAAGGGCTTGAGTCCGAGTTTCTGAAGGAACTCAAAGGCGTATCCGGCCCCTGAAGGGGCCGGCTTGGCGGCGGCGCGGGCGCGGGAACCGATCGGCTACGAATCGAGCAGCCCGCGCAGGTGTTCGCGCAGCGGGCCGGCGGTGTCGGGGCGGCGGAGAGCGAAGTCCATGAAGCACTTGGCGTACTCGACGCGATTGCCGATGTCGTAGCGTTTCGCATTCCAGGCCAGGGCGTACATCGGCTGGCGCTGGGCGAGCAGGTTCATGGCGTCAGTGAGCTGGATCTCGCCGCCGACGCCCCGGCCGGTCTGGTCGATGCAGTCGAAAATCTGCGGCGTGAACACATACCGGCCCGCGATGGCCAGGTCGCTGGGCGCGTCGGCCACGGCCGGCTTCTCGACGAGCTGGCGCAGACGCACGAGCTGGGCCTCGTCGCCGTCGTCGGGCGCACCGTCGACGATGCCGTAGCGGCTGACCCACTGCCGCGGCACATGATGCACCGCCACGACGCTGGCGTGCTTGCGGTCGTAGGCGTCGAGCAGTTGCCGCAGGCCGGGCGGCGAACCGGCCGGCGGGTCGATGATCGTGTCGCCCAGGAGCACGGCGAAGGGTTCGTCGCCCATGTGGTCGCGACCCAGACGGATGGCGTCGCCCAGGCCAAGCTGCTGCTTCTGGCGGATGTAGAAGATGCGGCAATGCTCGCCGATGTCGCGCACTTTCTCGACCAGATCCTCCTTGCCGCCCTCGCGCAGAAAAGCTTCAAGCTCGGGAGCGAAATCGAAGTGATTCTCGATCGCCCGCTTGCCCCGGCCGGTGACGATCAGGATGTCCTCGATGCCGCTGGCGACAGCTTCCTCCATCACGAACTGCAGCACCGGCTTGTCGATGATCGGCAGCATCTCCTTGGGCATGCTTTTGGTCGCGGGCAGGAAACGTGTGCCCATGCCGGCGGCGGGGATGATGGCTTTGGTGACGTGCGGCATGGTGGTCTGCCCGGAACAACGGTGAAGGGGACATCGCCACGCCATGCTAACCAGCCGACGCGGGCAGCGAAACGGCGGCCGCCCTACAACATCCGCGGCACCAGCAGCACGGCTCCGAACTGCCGATACGCTTCGCGCAGGCGCTCAAGGCGCTGTGGATCGCCGTCGTAGCAGCCGATGACCGCCCCGCCCGAGCCGGCGAACTTCACGGCCGCGCCGAGCTTGCGCCCGATGTCGACCAGCCGGCGGTTGCCTTCGCTGATGTTCACCAGGCTGGCGCGCAGGTCGAAGTTTGCATCCATGAGCGGCGCGATGTCGGCGCCCCGGCCGGCGGCGATCAGGTCGCGGGCCTGCTGGGCGTAGTCGGCGAACTGTTTCATCGCGTCGAGGACTTTGGGCTCGCCGCGGTTGAAGCGGCTGCGCAGGTCGTTGTGCGTGACCTCGGTGCCCTCGGCGAGGCTGTCGTGGAACGCGACGAACAGCGGTGGAAGCTTTGCGGGGTCGAGCGGTTCATACCGGCCGTAACCGTGCTGCGCCATGTACGCCTTGTCAAAGTCCATGAAGACGGCGCCCTCATAGGTCTGGATGACCCGGTCCTGCAGGCCGGCCCCGATGTTCAGCTCGTCAAGCTCGGCGCTGAGGATGACGTTGGGCAGCACGGGCTGGGGTATGTCGACCTCGTAGAACCGCATGAGCGCGCGGAGCACGGCGGTGACGATGCCGCTGGAGCCCGCCAGGCCGACGCGCACGGGAATGTTGGTGTCGTATTCGATGGTGAAGTTTCGCGGCGGGAGGGCGACGGCGTGGTCGGCGCACCAGTCACTGAAGCGTTTGATGGCCGCCTTGATGAGGCGCAGGCCGCCGTAGTAGCCGTGCAGACGGATGTCGTCGCGCAGGTCGTCGATGCCGGCAAACTCGCGGTGGTCGCGCCGGCCGGCGACGATGGCCAGGCGCGGCGATTCGTAGAGCGTGACCGAGGCGGCGTAGTTGCGGACGATGATGGAGATGGTCTTGCCGTGGTAGCCGTCGGACGGATTGCCGATGAGGCCGGCCCGGGCGCAGGCGTGGGTGCGGATGATCAAGGGGGCGACTCCGTCGAGGGTGGCGAAAGCGGCGGGCGGCCGAAGCGTTCAGCGGCGATTCAGCGCGGGACGGCCACGACGACCAGTGTCGTGTCATCGGTGTTGCGCGCCAAGCCGATGTGGCGGCGGACCGCCCAGAGCAGGTGGTGGACGGCGTCGGCGGCGCAGAGGTCGGCGGTCTGGGCGAAGGCCTCGATGAGCCGGGAGCGGCCGAACTTCCTGCCCTCGCGCGGCATGGCGTCGATCATCCCGTCGGTGTAGAGCAGCAGGCGGTCGCCCGGCCGCAGGTCGAGGATGTGCTTGGTGTACCGCTGCGTGGCATCGACGCCCAGGAGCATGCCGTCGGTCTGGAGCATGGTGACCTTGCCGTGGCGCAGCAGCAGGGACGGCTCATGCCCGGCGTTGCAGTAGGTCAAGCGGCGTTGAACAGGATTGAGCACGCCGTAGAACAGCGTGGCGAACTCGTGGTCGCGGGTGTCGGCCGTGAGCGAGGCGTTGACGCGGGTGATGATCTCGTCCAGGTCGTAGACGTCCTGGGCGTAGGCGCGGATGGCGGCGCGGACACTGGCCATGAGCAATCCGGCGGCGATGCCTTTGCCCACAACGTCGCCGATGGCGATGCCCAGGTTGCCGCGCAGGTCGATGAAGTCGTAGAAGTCCCCGCCGAGCTCGAAACTGGGCACGTAATGCGCCGAGATATCCAGCCCGGGCAGCACGGGCAGGCGTCCGGGGAGCATCTTCTGCTGGACATCGCTGGCGATGCGCAGTTGCCGCTGGACGCGCTGCTGCTGATCGCGGTCTTCCTCGGCTCGCGCGTTGCGGACCGCCGCAGCCAGCAGCCGGGCGACCGCCAGGGCCAGTTGCCGTTCCGTCTGCTGGAATGCGCGGCGTGAGCGGGTGAGCCATTCGATGGTGCCCAGCGGCCGACCCTGGAACACCAGCCCCGCCACCAGCAGGCCGTCGATGCCCTCGGCCTCGGCGACTTGCGCGTCGATGGCGCGCGGGTCGTCGCTCAGGTCGTGCAGGGCGGCCGCTTCGCCCTCCATCGCCCGGATGTATGTCAGGCTGCGGCCGGCGCCGCTGGTCAGGGCGTGGGCGAACGCCAGCGACACACCATGCGCGGCCACGGCCGTCAGCTCGCGGCTGTCGACATCGAGCAGGCGGATGACCACGGCCGCATCGAGCAGTTCCGCGGCCCGCTGAACGGCCGAATCGAGCAGTTGCGGCAGATCGCGGTGGCCGGAGAGCAGTGTCGCAAAGTCGTACAGGGCGCTCAATTCCTCCACGCGCTGGCGAAGCTGATACTCCTGATAGCACAACCGGGTGATGTGGTTGGCCAGCACGTAGAGGAACTGCATGGCCGTGGCGCGGCTGGGCAGCAGGTCGCGCTGGGCGGCCTCATGCAACTGGTGCAGTTGCTGGTCATCGAGACCGAACTGCCGGGCCAGATCGCGCAGCCGCGACGGGCTGGCCGCGGCAACCGGCGTCGGAAACTGCGGACGCACCTCGATACGGCCGACGTGGGCTCCGTCGATCACGATCGGCGCCGCCAGCCGACCGCCATCGCCGCCTACCTCGTCGTCGGTCAGCAGGAAATCGAGCACCTGGTCGCTTGCCGTCCGCTCGCGGACGTCGGTCGAACGGGTCAGCTCGCGACCGTCGGCGTCGTGTATGGTCATGCCCAGACGTGTGAGCGCGGTGAAACCGTCCTGCACGTCCTGAAGCGACTGAAGGTCGACGAAGTCGGTCAGGCTCAATGGGCGCGGCTCGCCCACGGGCGCGGCGGTGGTGGTGGTCCGGGAATCACAGGCCATGGCGGCACGCGGCCGTACACGGGCTCGACGCGGCGGGCGCGGGACGCGATCGTCGCGCGATGAGCCTCACGGGCATCGCTATTTCTCCGGCTCAGTCCCCGCATCCAGATCGGCGTCCAGCGCCGCATCCAGCGCGTCCAGATCGATGACCGGCTCGGGGGACTGATCCTCCTGCTGGCCGGCCTGGCCGGCAGGGGCTTGGGGTTGCCGCGGATTGGGCTGGATCTCGACGACGTCGGTCGTGTCGGCCGCTTCAGCGTCGATCGCAACCGGCGATTTCGCTGGGGCCGCCTCGGCGGCGGGCTGGCCCCGCGGGTCCGGCTCCTGCTGGCCCTGATCCTCCACGCCGGAGGAGTCGATCGGTTCGTTCTCGCCGCGCAGCCAGACGGCCCGCAGGACCGGCAGCAGCGGGTCTTCCGGATCCCCGGCGACCGCCACGTCCAGGCCATAGCGCGTCAGCTCCGCCGTGCCCGTCTGATAGCCCATGTATGCCAGCAGCAGACCGGCATCGGCCGAGCGCCCATCCGTCGCCTCGATCATCTCGTCAAGCTGGCTGTGAATCGCTTCCAGCCGGTCGATGCCGGGCAACAGCCGCGATTCATAGCGGGCGGCGATCAGCTCGGGGTGGTCATCGAACAGCCTGTGGGCCGTCATCGCCGCCGAACGCAGCATGCCCGCTCCGAGCTGGGCGTGCAGACGCCCGACCTGGATCATCGGGTTGTCGGGTTCGAAAGCCAGGGCCTGCTGATAGCGATCCAGAGCCCGGAAGTAGTTGCCGTCGGCGATGAACTGTTCGGCCTCGCGCATCCACTGGCCGACGCGATCGTCGCGATCGGCCTTAGCGAGACTGGGTACGGGCGGCAGATCGTAGACCATGCCCTTGAACTGCGGCGTGGGCGCCACGGGGTTGCCTTCGTCGTCGTACTCGATGCCGCGCGAGCGGTCCTTCTTCCCGGCATCGGCGGCCGGCGCTTCCTGCGTCACCAGGCCGGCGGCCTGACGCTGCGCCTCACGCCGCTGACGATCGGCGTCGAGCATGTCCTCAAGCGATGGGCGACGCAGCTTCGCGCCCTCGAAGGTCACCGGGCCGGGCGCGGCTGAACCCTGCGACTCGCGGCCCGACGCGGTGCTGGCCTCACCCTCGGCCTCCTGGGTCGGCTGCCCCAGCGGCGCGATCCGGGTCTGTTCCTGCATGGCCGCGGCGTCCGGGCCCGCCGCCTGCTCCTGCTGGGCCCGGATCTGGGCCAGCAGGTCGCCGTACACATCCGTGCCGGGGCGCACCTGCCGCGAACCTTCGGCCCCCGCCGGACGACGGGTGATCGTGTCGATCCGCTGGTCGAGACCGGCCGAGGTCCGGACGTCAATGCGCGACTGCACATCGCTGAGCGCCCGCATGTCGGTGCGGGTGTCGGACAGCGTGCTTGGCGCATCGCCTTCGTCGGGAAGCTGGCCGGCCTGCTGGAACTGACTGAGATACGGGTCCAGGTCGGCCTGCTGGCGGACGCCCAGGGCCTGCCCGGCAGCGTCCAGCGCCTGGGTGTGCACGCCGCGCAGCGGCGAGGCGGCCATGCGCATCATCTGCCCGCCCTCGCCGCGCACGTAACCGATCGGGCTTCCGGTCAGGCCCATCGCGCTGTCGGTGATGTCGCTGCTCAGCGCCCCATCGGGCTGCTGGTAGACGCGCAGGCCCGTAGCCGAGGGGGCGATGGGGCTGAAAAGGCTCGGCGGCGTGCGTGTGACGCCGATGGCGTTGACCGTGCCGATGCCGGGTGTCGAGGCGTCGCGGTAGACCTGAAGGCCCGAGGCGCCTTGTGGGGAGAACCCGGTCAGGCCCTGAGGCAGACTCTCGGCCCGGAATCGAAATGTGGAGTCGCCGCCAAGCTGGCCGGCAAACTCGCCGGGCGCGGTGTAGCCGACGTCGCCGCGGAAGTAGGCGTTGCCCGCCACGTTGCCGGTGACCAGGGCGTTGCCGGCCGCGAAATTCTGGGGCGTGGCCGGGTTGACGCCTCCGCCCCCGACCATGAGGTTGTTGTCCAGGGCTCGGCCGTCCTGCGTCTGCGCGGCTGCGGGCGGGACGCCCAGCATGGCGCCCATCAGCGCGGCCGCGGTCGTCTGGATGATAAGCCTGCGTTTCATGGCTTGAGTCTCCCGCCGCCTGAGCGGCGCAGCCTGCGCGGCGGCACGGCCGCCGGCGAGGATCAGAGTATTTCGAGCACCTCAAAACGCTTGGTGCCGCGCGGCAGGTCCACGCGCACCGTGTCGCCCACGCGCGCTTTCATCAGCGCCTCACCCATGGGGCTGGTGGTGGTGACCTCGATCTCGTCGGCGTCGAAACGGCCCGACGCCTCGCCCACCAGCTTGTACAGGTCCACGTCGTCGGCGTCCACGTCCTTCAGACGCACGACCGAGCCGACGAACACAATGTCGTCGGGCAGAGCGTTCTCATCAGCCACGTGCACGCCCTTGAGCCGGGCTTCGAGGCGGCGGATCTCGGCCTCGTTGAGGCCCTGGTCGTCGCGGGCGGCGTGGTAGTCGGCGTTCTCTTTCAGGTCGCCCAGCGCCCGGGCCTCGGCGATGCGCTGGGTGATCTGCGGCCGCCGACTCTTGAGCTCCTCGAGCCTGGCTTCGAGCTGGGCTTTCTCTTCGCGGGTCATGAACTCCATGCCTGGTCCTTCCTGCGAGACGATCCATCCTGAGGGATAAACCCTGCCCCGCGCCAAGCCCGTCCCCCTGGTGGTGTCAGGCAGCGCATCGAATCTTGGTCAAAGACAGTCCATCCGGCCCGGGGCCCGGGTTGGCTGGTCCTGCGTCGTTGTTCCTCATGACTATAGACGTCATGGGGTGGACCGCAATCCGAAAAGCGAAAAGCACGCCCTTCCGAACGGTCAGGATCGGCTGCGGCGGCCTCCAGCCGCCAAGGCGAGCATCACCAGGGCCGATAACCCCAGCGCCCCGCCCGCCAGCACCCCCAGCGCCGACAGCGTTGGGCGGCTCACGCCCCCATGATTCAAGGCCCAGACCGCCGGGGCGGCTGCCTGGAACCAGACCTGCTGAACGGGCAGCAGACCGTTGTGTCCGAGCAACACGAGGGCCGCCAGGGTCAGCAGCACGCGGACCCAGCCGCGTCCGCTGGCGACGCCCCAGGCGATCAGCAGACCACTCAGCAGGCTCCAGCCGGCCAGGGTCGCACTGATGGCGGCCATCTGCTGCAGCCACCAGCCAGCCCCGATGCCCAGGGCGGCGATGACCGCCGACAGGACGGCATTGAGCGCCAGCCAGTCGCGCAGCGTCCACGCCAGGGCCGCCAGCGGGCGCCAGCGCGGCGAATCGGCCGCCTCGGCGGGATCCGCAGCCGGGTCCGCCGTCGGGCTGTGGCCGGCGGCCGGCGCCTGGCTGAGGCGGACGACCGGCCAGACGATCATCAGGCCGATGGTCGCCGCCGCCAGCACAAAGCGGGCCGCGGGCGCCAGCGAAACACGGCGCTGCCACAACAGGGCCGATCCGTAGTTCAGCCACGTGGCCCAGGCCCAGGCGACCAGCAGCCAGAGGCACCACAGCAGCAGGAGGCCGCTGAGAGCCGGCCAGGACGCGGGCGGCGCGGGCCACACGCTACGGGATGGTGAATCGGGCAGGCGGGTCACGGTCACCAAGTGTAGTTCACGCCGCGCGTGGTTTCGCCGCCCGATCCCTCGGCCGAGTTCTGAAAATCCGGATGCTCGGGATCCAGCCCGTCGCGCTCGACGAAAATCGCCGGGCCGTAGATATGCACGCGCTTGCCGCCCGCGTCGATCGAGCCACGCTGGCGATAGATCGTGTCGAGATTCTGGAGCTTGACGTGCGTCGGCACCTCGATGGGTTGTTCCTCACCAACAGGCCTGCCCCAGAACACCGCCGCGCCCGGACGACTGGTGAGCAGCGCGGGGCGCAGGCGGCCGGCCTCATCACGCAGCGAAATCGCCCGTATCTGCTCGAAGTAAGGCTGCGGTTCGAGCACACTCACCAGGCGCAAGGCGGCGGCGACATCCTCGCCCCACAGCTCGCCTTCGCGCGGCAGGCGGTCGCGCACGTCCACGGCCGTGGGCAATCCGACGGCCGGAACCTGATGCGGCATGTAGACGCCCGGCAGGCGCACGCCATCGGCGGCGGCGAGATAGAACTCCCCGTGGTGCTCGATCAGTGCAGCCGGCCGGCGATAGTCGGCGACAATGCGGGCCCCGCTGCCGCCGTCACGTTCGATCCGCCACACCTTCGCCACCCAGGGGCAGTCGGCCAGAGCCGCGGCCGCGTCCTGCAGGCCCTGGGGTGATAATGGATCGCCGATCAGGGCGTGGGCGACGCGCGATCGAACTTCCTGCCGGGTCAGCGGGCTCATCCATTCGGGCGCGTCCACGAGGGTGATGTTGTCGACCGACACCAGCGGCAGCGGCCGATGCCGCGCGTAGCGCACCAGCTGGTCTTCCGACCATACGGCTGCGGCCGCGACGCTCAGCAGCAGGGCCGCGACGCCCAGCCGCTGTAGACCGCGCAGGGTGGCCTGCGGATCCCACTTCGGGCTGGCGCTGCTCTTTCTGCGGCCGCGCTTCCCGCCCGCGACGCCGAACTTCTTACGCATCCAATGCCACATAGGCTGATTCTCCTGCATCTGCCGCGTGGGTCGGCCGCGCCCTTCACGCCCCCGCCGCCGCCGGGCGCGGCGCACCGGCCCCACGCGCCGCCGCACGACGCGCCAGTCGGTCCACCAGGGCGGTGAAGTCCACGCCCACCCGGGCGGCCGCCTCCGGCACCAGCGAGTGAGGTGTGAAACCCGGCAGCGTATTGACCTCGATCAGCCACGGCTGGGCATCGGCGTCAATCATGAAGTCGGTGCGGCTCAGGTCGCGGCAGCCCAGCCGGCGGTGCGACTCCAGCGCCAGCGCCCGCACACGCTCGATCAGGTTGGACGGCAGATCGAGATCGTAGTTATGCACGGTGTCGTCGCGTTCATACTTGGCCGCGTAATCGAAGAAACCGGCGGCCGGGCGAATCTCGATGACCGGCAGCACGAGCTGCGCTTCGCTTTGTCCGGCGTCGGCGGGAATGACGCCGACGGTCAGTTCGCGTCCTTCGATCAGCCGCTCGACCATGAGCACGTCGTGTTCGCCGTGCAACCGCGTGCGGGCGGCGGCCAGTTGCTGGTCGTCACGGCACAGGGCCACGCCGATGCTGCTGCCCTCGCACGGCGGCTTGAGGACGACCGGCGGGCGCAGGGTGACCGGATCGGATCGGTCGACGACCTCCCAGTCGGGCGTGGGCATCCGCCAATCGCGCCACTTGCGTTTGGTCGCGAGCTTGTCGATGCACAGGGCGGCGGCCTCGGCCCGACTTCCGACGTAGGGCAGGCGCCGGCCGTGGCGTGAACGCTGGTCAAGGATGCGCTGCAGTCCGCCGCCCTCACCCCACGGGCCGTGCAGCACCGGGAAAATCACGTCCCCGCCGCCGTCGCCCCATGCCTGGAATTCGTCCAGCGCGCCCAGTGCTTCGGGGCCGATGTCGGCCAGGCGCACGTCGTGGCCGGCCCGGCGCAGGCCCGCGGCCACCTCGCGGCCGCTGACCAGGCTGACCTCCCGCTCGCGGTCGGGTCCGCCGGCCAGAACCAGTACCTTCAGAGCCTCACCCGTCATGGCGCGCATCATCCCGATTGTTCGAGCCGCCCGGATCGTATCGCTGGTGTCGCGTGTTGGCCGCTTGCCCCCATGCAACTTCGGCGTTCGCGGCCGCGCGACTGTCGAAATCAGCCGTCGACACGCAGCAGCAGGGCCACGGCGACGCTCAACGCCACGCCCAGCAGGCCCAGCATGATGCCCGCCGCTGTTCCCGTGCTGACTCACGTCCGAACCACGCCATCGACGCCTCCACGCGGCCGCCACTCAAATCCGCACGCAGACACACGCCGCGCGAAACGCCGTGGCGGCGGCGCAAAGCAACGAATAGATGACCCGCCGGGTCGCCTGCGACGCAACCGACCGGCACGTTTACGCGATTGTACCAGCGCGCACGCATGCTCCGGACGTAGACTGATGCATAGCAGGTGGACGGCAACCGCCTTTCAGTGAATGTGTTGCGATCAGAAGCCGCTTCTCGCAGGCATGCACGCTTCGCATTCGGCAAATCCCTGCGGGTGCCCGGTGCCTGGGCGTCGGGTTGACTGCCGGGGACGGGGCGGCCGACGGCGGAACCGCCGGCCGGTCGCCTGCTGGTTGGTGTCTTGTGGATCGGCCGCTCGGCCGCACGCGCTGTCGTGCTTCAAGTCTGAAGGAGCCCGTCTTGAACCGCCATCGACCCGCTGCACGCAACGGCTTTACCCTCATCGAACTGCTGGTGGTGATCTCGATCATCGCCCTGCTGGTGGGCATCCTCCTGCCCTCGCTGGGCGCGGCGAAGATGTCGGCCAAGAAGACCGGGTGTCTGGCCAACTGCCGCGGGCTTGGACAGGTCACGATGACGTATGGGCCCGACCACAATGGATATCTGCCGCCGGACAAGCGCGTGCCGGCCAATCTCAACAATGACTCGCCCTTGCGGCAAGCTCCGGACACCCTCGCCAACCGGGCGGCATCGTGGTTCGGCCAGCTTCTGGACGGGCAATACCTGTCCGATGCCGAGGAGCCTCTGGACTGCCCCGTGGTCGACGACTACCGCAAGGTGCCCCAAAGCCTGGCTGATCTGCCCGCAGACCAGCCGCGACGCATCTGGTTCACCGATTACGTGATGAACCGTTACGCGCTCTATCAGAGGCCGGAGAACGCCGACGAGCCGTCGCGGGCGCCGCTGATCCTGGAGCCCACGATGGCCGTGGGCGTGGTCGTGCCTCTGGAACACGCCATCGCCCGCCGCAACTGGTTCGGGGATGGCACCAACCGTATGGACCTCGAACAGCGCAAGGCCGGCAGCGTCTCGATGGCCTTCGCAGACGGCCACGCGGCCCGTATCGCGGTTGATCCGGACAATCCCTATCCCGACAAAGCCCGCTTCGACCAGATCTTCCCTGACATCTACTTCCCCAGCCTGTTGCTTGCGAACTTCAAGGGCGAGAATCTGGCCAATCAGAAGTTCTACTGGAAAGAGATCGACCTGACGTCGGGCTACCGCTACATCAACCCCGGCCCGTCCACCCGGCCGTAGGCGGCGACCGCACACCGCCCGCATGGGGCGTCGGCGGCGGTGGGAGCGGGCGACTTGCCGGCGCGGTTCCATGGTCGGCTGTGTCCAAACACGGCCAAGTCAATCGGCCATACCCGTCGGGTCCAGCACGCGTTAGACTGAAGACCGTGGAGCGTCGCGCCGGAAGCGCGATCGGTGGCCGGCGTTCCGCGGCGTACGGGCGAAACCCTCACTTCCTCAGGTGCTGATCTCATGCCGCATATCCGCCATGTCGTCGCCTTCGCCGATCATCGCGCCCGCCCCGGGCTGGCGCGCCGGCGAGCCTTCACGCTCATCGAGCTGCTGGTGGTCGTGGGCATCATGGCCCTGCTGATCGGCATCCTGGTGCCGGTGATCGGCGGGGCCAGGCAGTCGGCGGCGATAGCCAAGTGCCAGACCAACGGGCGCAGCATGGTCCTGGCTGTGCAGGCGTTCGGCCCCGACCACGACAACCGCTACATCTGGGATCTGCGCGAGGGGTACGCGAGTGCATATGCCGACGCGATTCCCGTGGATGGCGCCGCTTGGGAGCTGTCCTGGCACGGGCAACTGGTCAAACTCGGTTACATGGCCGAAGACCCGGCAGGGGTGGATTGCCCGCTGGTGGAGGATGATCAGCGTAAAGCGGAGAAACCGACGGCACCGGACGAGCGGTGGCCGTGGTACACCGATTACGTCATCAACCGCTTTCTGGTTTATCTCCCGGCCGACCAGGTGCCCGAGCCCTCGCGGGCGATGCTCATCGCCGAGCCGAACCAGCCGCGCAGCTTTGTCGGCCGACTTGAGCAGACGGTGGCAAACACGAACTGGTTCGGCAGCGACGACCGCTGGGATCTGGAGCAGCGGAGAACCGGGAGTCTGACCTTCGGCTTCGCGGACGGACATACGGCGCGGGTTCCCATCGATATCGACCAGCCCTGGGGAGCCAACGAGGGAAACATGCAGTTGGTCCAGCAGCAGTTCGCGGACTACTTCCCACTTTGGACGCCGAACCACTTCTTTGTGCCTGGGAGAATGACCGCGGCAGTCCAGATGACACCGCCTCCGACCCATCCGTGAACCGTGGAACCCGACTCGGCTGCGCCGACGCTGGCCGGACTCTGTCTTGTCTACCTTGCTTGCGAGCCCGCCCAGCCACGTCTGTTCGCCATCGGGGACAGCATCTCGATCCACTATGGGCTGTACCTGTAGCGCCTGCTGGGCGCGGCGTACGACGACGACCGCAAGGGCGGCGGAGGCGACGGCATCATGGCCGAAGCGGAGGCGGCCTGCCTCGCGGGGCGCCTGCGGGCGTGGGCGGAGATGTGAAGGGCATGGGAGCCGGGGGTGGTGGGCGCGGGTGGCGGACGCCCACACCCGGGCCTGCCGGCCCGGCCTGGGAGGGGAATACATCAACACGCGGCGCGGTTGTTCAGGGGGATAAATGCTGGTCCCCCCCTGCCGGATCGCGCCTACCATCCCAGGGTGCGGTGAAAACGTGCTCGCCCCACGGTGCGGATGAACGGGCGCGCGGAGAACTCGCCATGCGATGTGCCACGCCCTGTTCACGGTGCCGCCTGACGCTGCTGCTGGTCATCGCGGCCAGCCTGGGCGTCGTCGCCGCCAGTCGGAGTGCCCAGATGTCTGAACCTGCCTACGAAGACGCACGCGAGATGATTCTGCCCGTCGAGCCCGACGGCTGCTCGTCCAGCGGCCACGACGTCTCGGCCCTGACCCTGAGCGACGGCGAATGGCGGCAGCGCCTGACTGACAATCAGTACCAGGTGCTGCGCAAGGCGGGCACCGAGCCGCCCTTCACGGGCGAGCACTACGAAAATCACGCGCAAGGCATTTACGTCTGCGCCGCCGGCGGGTTGCCCCTGTTTTCGTCGCAGGACAAGTTCGACTCGGGCACGGGCTGGCCGAGTTTCACCCGGCCGATCGACCCGGCCCACGTGATCGAGCGGGTGGACACGAGCCACGGCATGCGGCGGGTGGAGGTGCTCGACGCGCGGACGGGCTCGCACCTGGGCCACGTGTTCGACGACGGGCCGGGCCCGACGGGCAAGCGGTACTGCATCAACTCGGCGGCGCTGAAGTTCATTGCGAAAGGCGCCCCGCTGCCACCCGAATCGCAGCCCGCGCGCCAGCCGGAGACGGAGTCGACAGGCGGCACCGCATCTGACGTTGCGGCGGCCGACCCCACGACGTATGAGCAGGCGATGTTCGGGGCCGGCTGCTTCTGGGGCGTGGAGCACGCGTTCCGGCAGGTGCCGGGCGTGATCGCTACGGCCGTGGGCTACAGCGGCGGCGAGGTGAAGAAGCCGACGTACCAGACGGTGTGTTCGGACACGACGGGCCACGCCGAAGTGGTGCGGGTCACCTACGATCCGGCGCAGGTGAGCTATGCGAAGCTGGTGGACTTCTTCTTCAAGCTGCACGACCCGACGCAGCTCAACCGTCAGGGGCCGGACTACGGCAGCCAGTATCGCTCGGTGATCTTCACGTACAGCGACGCGCAGCGCGAGGCGGCGATGGCGGCGCGGACGGCTCTGGAGAAATCGGGGCGCTGGCCCCGCCCGATCGTGACGCAGATCGCACCGGCCGGCGACTTCTGGCGCGCCGAGGAATACCACCAGCAGTACGTCGAAAAAACCGGGCGCGGGGTGTGCCACGTACCGAGCCTGGAGTAAGGGGCCGCGATGTCTGCATGGCGATGACGCGGCGCGATCCGCTGCTTGCGTCGCAAGGTGCGGCCCGTGTCTGAAAACGCGCGCCTCAGAGCGGCTCAGCGCAGGATGAACTCGGCGGCGCGGATGGACATGTAATCGTTGCCTGAAAACACCAGGTGTGCGTGGCGGCCGTCGGCGCTGATCCACTTCGTGGGAAAGCAGCCGCTCTCCCCGGGGCCGACGTCCCAGCACTCACGGAAATAGGCGCAGGTCCACGGGCCCCAAGGCTCGGGAGCGTCGTAGACGCCCATACCGCTGTGAAAGCGTGTGTCCTCGCCGTCCTGTTCGGGCTCGCGCACGTCCTGATGCCACCACAGATAGCGGCGCAGCGGCGCGTTGTAGCTGATGCCGCTTCGCCGGCAGCGTCCGGGATGCGTGAACACGGCGCCGCGCCGGGCGAAATCGCTCGTCCATGACGGCCGGCCGCTGTCGTCGAGGCCGACGAAGTATGCGTAGGCCGCGCGATCCATCAGCCGCTGCTTCTTCGCCGGCACACGCATGAGAATCATACGGTCGGCGGCGCGGTAGGCCGTGTCGCGATCGTGGGCGTAGAGATAGACGTACCCGTCGCGGGCGCCGGCGTAGTTGCGGCCGAAGTTGAGAAACGTCACCGCGCCCAAGGCCTCGAACTTCCAATCAGCGAAGGTCCACGTGACGCCATGATCGTCGGACCAGCCGATCTCGGTCATGTGGCCGTCCTGGTCGGCGTTGCGGCGGAGCATGTAGAGCACGCCCTCGACCATGAGCAGGCCGTTGGCTTTGCGTCCGCGCCGGCCGTCACCGAGGTCTTCGGCGTCTTTCGATCGCACGTTTTCGAGCGTGAGGTCGGGCGGATGCCCGCCGACGCGGGCCAGGCCCATGCTGCAACGGGTCTCAATGAAAGGCTCGAAGCCCTTGCCGTCGCCCCAGACGGTGTAAAGCCAGTCGTCGTCAGCCCACGTCATCGGCCACAGGTCGCTGTGGTAGCCGTGACGGATGATGGCGTCGGGCGGCGCCCAGTGGATGTCGGCGATGACGGGGCTGGGGGGAATGGGCGGCGCGATGGCGGCGACCAGCGGTTTGAAAAGCAGTGCGTTCAACGCTTCCCAGAAGGCCATCGCGCGGCCTTCTTTGAAGCCGCGCATGTTCCCGCCCAGGCCGGCTCCCTGGCGGACGACCACCATGTCCCACTCGGGCACGATGAGCAGCACCTGATGGCCCGCGCCAGCGCCGGCGAACGCGCCGCGCGGCAAGGACTTGATCGGCGCCTGGCGGCCGCGGTTGGTCCAGAAGCCCAGGCCGGGCGTGAGGGCGCAAGGGTCAGCCTCACGATCGGGATGCGGCGCGCCACTGTCCTCAAGGGCCGCGTCGAGGGCGTCGGCCTGGATGAGCTGGGTTGCGTTCCACACGCCGCGCTGAAGCAGCAGTTGCCCGATCAGTCCCAGCGCCCGCGCGGTGAACGATCCGCCGCCCCAGGTGGCGACCAGAGGCAGGCCGTCGACCGCGAACGTCTGGCCGTAACCCACCTCCCATTCGCTGTCTTTCAAGCCGATGGGCTGGAAGACGCGCTCGGCCAGCAACGTGCGCAGGTCGCGATGGGGCGAGCCGGCGCGGCGCAGGGCTTCGGTCAAGACCCAGCCGAGCATGGCCATGCCGGTGTTCGAGTAGTGGTGCCTTTCACCGGGCTCGAAGAGAACCGGGGCCGCGTCGCGGCTGAGGGTGAAGGGGTCGGGCTCGCGGCGCCAGAAAGCCCCCATCCAGCCGGGCAGATCGGCATGGTCGACGCCGTCGGCATGGGCGTCCTGCAGGCCGCAGCTGTGCGTCGCCAGATGGCGCACGGTGATTCTCGACTTGCGCAGGTCGTCGCGCCAGGCGGGGATGAAGTCGGCCGCGCGGGCGTCGGGGGCGATCAACCCTTCGCCCATGAGCAGGGCCAGCGACAGGCCGCCCACCACCGTCTTGCTGGTGGACGCGATGTAATGCTTCCTGTCCGGACCGTGATCGTGGGCGTACCACTCGAAGACGACTCGGCCGCCGCAGCGGATGAGAAGAGCCTTGGTGCCGCAGCCCGCGAGGCGCGCGGCCAGGTCGTCCAGCGGCGAGCGGCAGAGGGCCTGGCCGCGGGGCAGCAGGGTCAGAACGTCGCGCCCGGCGTGGGCGGCGGGCATGGGTTCGGCGGTTGAAGACGAGGACATGAGCGGTTCCGACATATGGCCAGTCAGGTCATGGTATGACCGTACCCTAGGCCGCTGACGAGTCCGGGCAAGCGGCGGTCACCGTCGCGGCTGGAGGCCGAACTCCTGCTCCACCAACTGAAACAGCGCCTCGGGTGCGGGCAGACCAGCCAATACGACGTCGCGGCCCAGGAAGGTCATGGGCAGCGAGACCTTGCTGGCGGGCAGCGAGCCGATCTGGTCGATGCCCTGGCGCAGAAGAAGGGCGACCTGTGGATCCTTCATGGCGGCGGCGAATGCCTGCTCACCGACGAGCCTGGCCGCGTAAGCGCGCGCTTCCTGAGGCGGACGGCGCTTGTCGGGCTCGAAGAACCAGGTCTGGTAGGCGTGGAACTTGTTCGGGTCGACATTCCAGACGGCCAGGGCGATGCGCGCGTACTCGCAGGCGCCCTGGTGGGACTTGCTGGTGGGCTTGAACGCGAAGAGCGGGTTGCATCGGCCGTCGACGGGCGCGGGGATCGCGACGATGAAGAACTGCGAAGGATCGTAACGCTGGCGCATGCGGTCATAGAGGTGGAACAGGTCGCGGCAATGCGGGCAGGTGTAGCAGAAGAAGGTGATGATTGCGTACGGGGCGTCGGGCGAGCCGATGGTCGCGACGTGGTGCGGATTGAAGGAGAAATACCTGCCGACGGAGAGGATGCGATCCGGGCCAGGCCCGGTGTCGGTGATGACCGGGGCCGCGTTGGCGCGCGGCGTCGGGCCACCCGCGGTTGAGGGCGGGGCGGCTGGCGAAGGGAACCGGTCGGCATCGGGGGTGATCGCGGCGTCACCGGGCAGCGAAGCCAGGTTCATTTCGATGTGTCGGCTGTCGGGCTGGAGCAGTTGTCCACCGATCAGCGTCGCCAGCGCCGCGAGGGCCAGCAGCGCGACCAGGCGCACGCGACCCGGGCCCAGGCCGATCTGCGATCGCGCCAGGGCCGCCACCCCAAGCAGCAGGAACAGCAGGCCCAGGCCGTGCGCGGTCATGCAGTACGGACAGATGGCCCGGACCATGAAAAGTTGCAGGCCGATGAACCACACCGCCGCGCCCCCGGCCACGAGGCCGACGAACAGGACGGCGCTCCAGGCCGTTCGCCGCGCGCCGCGGCCGCGAACCAGCGCCGCCGCGATGCTCGCGACCAGGCCGACCAGCCAGGTGCCCGCCGCCAGGCACGACGTGGGCACGCCCAGCCAGGTGGACCAGCGTGTAGCCAGGATTTCGTCGCACCCGCCGCCATCGCCGCTGCAGCCGGCCACGCGCATGTCGCTGGTGCTGACGATCGTCAGATAGATCGAGACGCCCAGGGCCGCGAGGGCGACGACGGCCAGGGCCTGGGTGAAGCGTGACGGTCGGAGGACGGTTGTCGGCGCGCCAGTCGCGACGACGGCGGAATCAGACGAAGGTGCGGGGTGGGTCATGTGCTCCGCTCTCCACGTGCGCCAGGTCCATGGGGGGGCGGCATCGACGCAGCACCCGGCGCGGCCGCATCAGGCGATGAACCAATAGTAGTCGCCCGTGTAGCCGGCCTCGACGAAGAAACGATGCCAGTCGTCGACACTCATGTAAGTGTAGGCGGTGAGGATCCATTTCATCAGGCGTTGCCGCTGCTCCTCGGTGCGCCAGGCGTCAACGGTGATGAAGGCCCGCCCGCGCGCCACGCGCATGATTTCCCGCAGCGCCCTGCGGCAGCGATCGGCCGGCAGGTTGTGCACGGTGTTGATGGACAGCACCAGATCGAAGCTGGCGTCGGCATAAGGCAGCTCATCCGCCGAGCCGACGGTCAGATCGGCTTTGACCGAATCCATGGCGCTGGCGATGGCATACGCGCTGATGTCCAGGCCGGCGAGCGTGGCCTGGGGCATGAATTGGCGGAAGTCATGAAGCATGAAACCCTTGGCGCAGCCGACGTCGAGGATGGCGGCGTCGGGCGGAAGCTGATAGTGCTCGGCGATGCGGCGGACGATCGGCCGCCAGCGTCCGTCATACCGATACCCGCCGTAGCCGTAGAGGCGGTCGCCGTCGAAGAACTCACGGCCATATCGGCGGGCGATGGCGCGGACGTCTTCGGTAATCATGCGGCCGCGCTCTTCGATCGGGCGGTCGGCCTTGGGGTACATGTTCAGCAGGTTGATTTCAGCCATGATCGGTCACAGCAGGAGCGGATGGCAGCTCGGGCGGCAGGTGAATGCGTAAGCCGTCGGGCAGGCGCTGCACCACGGCGCGGGCGATGGGCGTGGGCAGGGCGATGAGGATATCGCTCTCGGGCGGCGCCTGCGCGGGGGTGAGGATCGGGCGACCGAGATGGCGGCCGCCGACGCGGGCGGGGTCTTCATCCATGTAGAACGCGATCGCGTCGCCCAGCGCCCCGGCCAGAGCGCTGGCGGCGATCGAGGTGCCGAAAAGGCCCAGGCGGCGGCATGCGCCGAGAGCACGCGCCTGCTGGAACACCCGCGACAACCAGGCGACCGCGGCGGTCGCGGCTTCCAACGCGCCGGCGGCCGGTGCTTCGCCGGGCGCCCCGGTGGTTGCCGCCAAGCACGCGACGACGGACAACTCCTTGGCCACCCAGTCGACGGAGGTGAGGATCGGCCGCATGCCCGCGCGGCCCAGGATGCGCGAGAGCGTGGCGGGTGTGAAGTGCGAGCTGTGATCGGCGATGAGCAGTTCGAAGGGGTTATGCGGGAAGTATGGCACCTGGATCAGCAGGCGGCCGCCGTCGCCCAGGCGCGGGCGGAGGCGATCAAGAAACGCGGCCGGGTCGACGATGTGCTCGAGCACGTGGATGAGGCTGACCAGATCGTAGACGCCGGAAATGACGCCGGGGTCGGCGGTGGCGTGAAACGCTTCGACCCGCGGGATCGCCGTGACGGCGGCGCGGTTGCGCTCGTCAAGTTCGGTGCCGGCAAGGATCCATCGGGGCCGCTGCTCGGTCAGGGCGCGCAGGAAGCCGCCGTTGCCACAACCGACATCCAGGGCCCGGCCCGTCGCGGGCAGATGGATCGTGTCCAGAAGCCTGGCCACCAGTCGCCGCGAACGGGGCTGAGCTTCGCCCGGCCGCGTGGTGAAAACCGCCTGTTCCGCGCCGCCGCCCTGGTGGTAGACGGCGTAGTTGTCGTAGATCGCGGCGGTTTCGCGCCGCCATGCCGGATCGACCACGGCCTGGACGAGGCCGCAGGCTTCGCACACCGCCAGACGACCGCCGGCCGGCTGGGGGCGACAATCCGAGGACACGCGAGGCAGAGCCTCGAACCTCGGCACGGGGGTGATCGCCGCGTGCCCGCAGGCGTGACATGCCGCGGCGGTGGCGCCAAGGCTAGACATGCTCGCGCTCCCGCGGCAAAAAACCGGGCATCGCCGCGTCGAGCAGGGCATCGGCCGGCGGACAGCGGAAGTCGAAAAGGAGTCTGGCACGCGTCGTGTCAAGCGTGGTATAGCGAGGCGTAGGGTCGGGTTTCAGGCCCGCCTCCACGGCGTGGATGGGTCGCACCAGCGCGTCATCGACTCCGAGGCGCGCCGCCAGACCCAGCGCCAGGCTGGCGTAGGTGACGTCCTGGGGACCGGACAGCTGCACGATGCCCTCGGGCCGCCGCTCGCCTGCCGCGATGAGCACGCGCACCACTTGCGCCAGAGGCACGGGCGCGACATGCATGTTGACGAACGGCTCGATCGGCCGTCCGTCGCCCAGCGCCGCAGCCCAGCGGCGCAGCAGCGGCAGGATCGATTCGAACACCTTGGTCAGGCGAACGACCGTCACGGCCGGGCCAAGCGCGAGCAGGCGCTCTTCGGCTTCGCGTTTGAGCCGGCCGTAGCAGGACGCCGCCGATGGCGGCGCGTCGGCGGGCGTGTGCGGCCGGGAGCCGTCGAACACCTGGTTGCTCGAGGCAAAGACGACGTGCGCGCCGCGCTCGATGAAGCGGCGGGCCAGCGCTTCGGCGGCGATGACGTTGACGGCCCGGGCGCGCTGGGGCTGGCGCTCGCAGGCGTCGAGTTTCGTGATAGCGGCGCAGAGAAACGCGGTCCGAACGCGCGCGGGCAGCGTCCACGTCCGCGGGTCAGCCTCGAGATCGAGCATCCATTCACCGCCCCGCCTGCGCGTGGTGCCGACGACGGCGCGGCCTGGCGCGGCCGCGGCGTCGACCAGCGCGCGACCGATCAACCCGTCGGCCCCGACGACCAGCCAGCGCGGCGCGCGTTGGAGGAGTCGGCCGATCATGACGCGGACTCTCCGCGCCCGCACGCCAGCGCCAGCAGGTAGTGGGCCATCGGCGTGAAGCCGGTATGCACCACCTCGTCATTCATCGAGAAGACAAACACGTTGTGGAAGCACCGTTGCAGGAGGCTTCGCAGCGCCGGCTCGTCCTTGCAGTTGACGTGACCGGCCTTGCTGGCGGCGGAGGCGTAGGCCTGGCTGTGGATCGAAGGCGTCCCGACAATCACCGCGCCCCGCGTTGATACGGAGGCGGCGAGATTGGCGATGAAACGCTCTTCGTCCGCCGGAGCGATATGTTCGAGAACATCGAGGCAGAAGGCCGCATCGAAAGGCGCGCTGTCATGGTTCACATCGCGCACCGGTCCGGCGAGCATGTCATGCACGCGGCAGTCCAGTGGCCAGTCGGGATGCATGCGGGCCCGCACGTCCTCGATGAACAGCGGATCGAAATCGACGGCCGTCACATGCCCCACGGCCTGCTGCACGATGCGGGTGGCGAAGGCGTCAGCGCAGCCGACCTCCAGCACACGGCCGCGTCCGGCGAACATGCGTGAGACGAACTTGTACCGCGACAGAACGAACGTCAGACGCTTCGGATCGTCATGCCAGGTCTGCCCGCTCATAAGTCCAAGCCGGGCGATCGCGCCGCGCTCGACCAGCTCGACGCATCGCTGGTACTGCGGCTCGCGCGTAACCGGCATCGCGGCGGCGGGCTTGACGGGGCGCTGGTTCATGAGGGCTCCTAGGCCTGATGCTGGTAGTCCCAATTCTGCTGCTGAAGATCGGTCCAGTGTTCGTCGACCCAGGCGGTGACCTGGGCCAGGCCGGCGTCCAGGTCAATCGTGGGGCGCCAGTCCAGCTCACGGCGGGCCTTGGCCGAATCGATGACGTAGGCCGCGTCCTGTCCGGGGCGTTCGTCGACGATGCGCGTCGCCCGCTCGAACGGCCGGCCAGCCAGCGCACAGACTTTCGCCACCACGTCGCGCACGGCCACGCCGCGCTCGGGGGAAAGGTGATAGACCTCGCCGAGCCGGCCGCGCTCGAGGATCGCCAACTCGCCGCGCGACACGTCACGGATGTGAATGTAGCTCTTGACCGCCCGGCCCCCGCCGTGCAGTTCGATGACCCGGCCGGCTTTCACGTATATCGTCGAGCGCGGGATGATCTTGAAAAGCTGCTGACCCGGACCATACACATTCGTGGCGCGGACCGTCAGCAGCGGAAAGCCGTACTGTCGCCGATAGACGTCCAGCAGCATGTCGGCGGCGGCCTTGGAGACGGCGTAGGGTGTGCTGGGGTTGAAGGGCGCGTCCTCGGTGACAACACCCTCGCACGTGCCATACACCTCCGGCGAGGAGACATGCAGGTAGCGACGCGGATAGTCGCGGCGGCGCAGATGGTTGATGAGTCGGGCGAGGGCGACGGTGTTGGTGGCGAACCAGTGCTCGGGATGCTCCCAGCTCGGAGCGACTTCGCTCTGGGCGGCGAAGTTGATGATGGCGTCGGGCCGCTCGGCGTCGAGCAGTTGGAGCAGTGCGTCGGTGTCGCGGTTCATGTCGGCCTGCACGAAGCGGAAACGGGCCAGCGTGCGCGCGTCGTGCCGCAGGTAGCCGCAGAACATCGCCGAGCGCCGCGGCCGCCGGCTGACGCCGATCACCCGCCAGTCGGTTTCCGCCAGCGCCAGATCGATGAAATCCTGCCCGGAAAAGGCGTTGGCGCCCAGAACCATCACGTTGCGAATCACGCGGCGTCTTCTCCCACATCAGTCAATCGCTGCACGCGCGGCTTGAGGCTGCTCACGCCGCTTCCGATTCGGCGACGCGCCCCAGGGCCATGCGGGCCATGGCCAGTTGATGCTGTTTGCGGGCTTCGATTTCGGCCATGTCGCGCACGAGGCCGTCGGCCTGTGTGCCGGCGGCGAAGCGGCGACGGGCCTGGCCGGGCGTGAGGAACTCGTTGAGCAGGATGCAGCACCACTTGACCTGGTAGACCGGCAGCAGCAGTCGTGCCCGCGTTTTGAGCGCGCTGTCGCCCTGCCGCAGCGCGGCTGTGACGCCGTCGGCCAAATCGTCGAAGAGCGACAGCGGCACCGGGCTGCGCACCTGGCAGAAGAAGTCGCAGATCATCTTGGCGGGATCGTCCCAGCCGGCGTATTCGAAGTCGATGAAGCGCAGCAACCCGCGGTCGTCAAGGATCGCGTTGTGGAACCCGAAGTCCGAGGGCGAGAGGCAATGCATCGCCCGGGGCAGTTCCTGTTCGACGCCGATTCCCCGCGCCCGGGCCCGCTCGAACACGCGGCCCTGCACGTGAGCCCATCGACCCGACAGCTCCTGGCGGGCGAACCACGCGGCCTGCTCATCGGCCTCCGTGCACTGGGCCAGTTCCGTCAGGCGGCGCACGCGATGGTCGACGCACGCCAGGTGGTCGTAGATCGAGAAGCACGCCTCGGCGGCTTCGGGCAGGTCGGCGGCGGCGGGATCGTCGCGGTGGTGGTTCACCTCGGCGAAGAAACGCAGGGCCTGCCCCACAGCCCGCTCATCCACCTCGCCGGCTTCGAGTCGGCGGCCGGGCACGAACTCGAAAAGCGCCACGCCGCTGGCCGCATCGGCGGCGATCGGCTGGGCCAGCGCCCGCACGCCACGACCGGCGGCGAAGCGGGCGAAACCATATTCCGCCGCGAGCCGATCGCGCGAATCCGCGTCGTGGCGGAAGAACGCCTTGGCGACCAGGCTGGGCCGGCTGTCGACGTCGACGCGGTACACGCGGTTGTTCGCGCCGCCGCGCAGCTCGACGAGGTCGACTTCACCGCTCATGCCGGCGACCGACAGCAGGGATCGCACGACGCGGCGCAGCTCGGGTTCGCTCAGGCCACGCGGGCCGGCCGCCCCGACGGGGTCACAATCCATCGTGACATCTGTTGCCATGATTGCACCACCTTCCATGGTGACTGTCCGTTGGCGTGGCCGGCGGGGTCGAAGAGCACCGGTTTCACGCGCGGCGGGAACTGGGCATCGGCCAGGAACTCCGGCAGGTCGTCGACGAAGACATCGCAGCCGACGGCCGCGACGCGGGCGTATTTGGCCTCACGGGTGGTCTCGAGATGGGCGTCGAGCCACGACAGGCCGTTGATCGCCAGCCACGCACGGGCGGCGTCGTGCAGATCGTAAGGGGGCCCCGCATACGGCCGGCGGCTGCGATGGCTGATGACGCACAGTCGCAGTCCAGCAGCGCGCGCGGCGTCGAGAAACTCCAGCGCGCCATCGAAGGCCTGGGCCTCGCCCATCCGCGGTCCGTAGGCCAGACCTTGAAGAAGCGTCCAGGCGTCCTCGCGGTCGCGGGCGCGCAGGGCGTTGCGCACAGCCGTCTTGTCGTCGGCTTCACCGGGTTCGAGCAGACCCTGCTCGACGGCCAGGTCGGCGAAAAGCCGGTCGTAGCACACGATGGTGTTGTCCAGGTCCAGTCCGATGCGCATGAGCGTCCCTGCCCTTCGCGGTGTGCGTGAGTTATGGATCGTGCATTCGCACCACCGGCCGCACCGCCCTGCCGCTTTCCAAGTCGTCGAGCGCGTCGTTGATGCGCTCGAGAGTGTAACCAATGCTCAACAGCGGCCCGACGTCCAATCGGCCCGAGTCAAGCAGCCGCGCGTAACGAGGATAGTCGCGGTCGGGATCGCTGTCGCCGCCCCAGGTGCCCAGCAGGCGTTTGCCCTGGTTGAGGTGAGCGGGGTTCAGCCGCATTTCGCTGCCGTGGGCGGCGTTGCCGATGACCACCGCCCTCCCGCCGCGCGGCCGCACGCACTCGATGGCCTGGCGCATGACGGCCGGCTGACCGGTCGCCTCGATGGCCAGGTCCGCCCCGCCGGCGCAGATTTCCGCCAGTGCGGCCGCGGCATCCCGGGCTGCAGCGTCGATGGTGTGCGTCGCGCCCAGGCGACGGGCGATGTCGAGCTTTTCGGCCCGCACGTCGACGGCGACGATCGGCGTGCAGCCGCAGGCGGCGGCTCCCGCGATGGCGCACAGGCCCACGCCGCCGCAACCGAAGACCACGCAGCTCTCACCCGCACGGGCCTCGGCCGTGTTGCGCACGGCGCCGAAGCCCGTGGGCAACGCGCACCCGAGCAGCACTGCCGCGTCCATATTCATCGCGTCGGGCAGAACGGTCAGCCGGTTCTCGCTGACCACCTGGGCCCGGCCGAAGGTCGTCACGCCGCCGGCATGCACCGCCCTGCCGTTCCATCGGTAGACCGTGCCGGGCACGTCAGCGCCGTGGGCCTTGATCCAGGAAAGCACGACGCGGTCGCCGACGGCCACGCGCTTCACACCCGCGCCGATCTCCAGGACGCGGCCGGCGCCTTCGTGCCCCAGGCAGTGCGGCAGATAGCGGTCCGCGCCGCGCCGGCCACGGGCCTCGAGCAACTGCGTGTGGCAGACGCCGCTGGCCTCCACCTCGACAAGCACCTGTCCCGGCTGCATGGCGGGCACGTCCAGGTCGGCCAGTTCCAGGGGCCGGCCCGTCTCCACGAGCACGGCCGCGACGGTCTTCATCGCCCCACTCCTTGCGACGCGGTCGACGCCTGCCCGGGCGGCCGACCATGATGCTGGCCCAGCCGGTGTTCGATGCGGTCGATGATGGCTTGCACACCGAGGCCGAAGCGCTCGCGGGCGTCGGCCTGCTTCGCGGCTTCGTGGAGGTAGAGATCGGGGGTGGCGATGCGCAGCAAGCGGCGCGGATCGACGCCTGGGGCGTGATCGTTATCGGCCTCCGCGGCATCCACCGCCCACTCGGCCACAGCCGCGCCCAGTCCGCCGATCAGGCCATGCTCTTCGAGCGTCACGATCAGACGGAAGCGGCCGAACGATTCCCGCAGAAGCGGCTGGTCCAACGGTTTGACGGTGTGCAGGCTCACCACGCGGGCGCCGCCGCCATCGCGGCGCAGGGCGTCATCCACTTCAAGGGCCAGAGGCAGGATGTTGCCGCACGCCAGCAGGCACAGGTCCAAACCTTCGCGCAGAACGATGCCTGTGCCGATTTCAAAGTCCGGCTGCGCGTCATGGACGACCGGCTCGCCCTTCTTGCCCAGGCGCAGGTAGGTCGGCCCGTCGTGGCGCAGGGTCGCGCGTGTGGCGAGTTCGACCTCGACCGGATCGCCGGGGCAGACGACGGCCATGTGCGGCAGGGCGCGCAGGACGGCCAGATCCTCGCAGCTCTGATGTGTCGCGCCCAGCTCCGCATAGCACAAGCCCGCCCCGACGCCGGCGATGACCACCGGCTGGCGGTGGTAGCACAGGTCCACGCGAATCTGCTCCAGGGCGCGGTAGACCATGAAGGGCGCGATGGTGTAGCAGAAGGGACGCAGTCCGGCCGACGCCATGCCGGCCGCGAGGCTGACCATGTTCGCCTCGGCGACGCCGCAGTTGTAGAAACGGTCGGGATGGGCGGCCTTGAAACGGTCGAACATGCGGTTACCGATGTCGCCGCTGAGCAGGACGACGCGTCCATCGGCGGCGGCAAGACGCTCCATCGCGCGGGCGAAGGCGTTACGCATGAAACGCCTCCATCCGGACAGCGGCCGCGATATCCGTCGGCGGCGTCAGGCCAAGCTCTTCATGCGCCGCCACAACCTGGGCCGCCGTGGGCACGCGATAGTGCCAGTTGTTGTCGTCCTCCATGAACGACACGCCGCGTCCCTTGATGGTGTGGGCGATGACGGCCAGGGGCGGGCCCGCCGTTTCGCCGCGCTCGGCGAGGGCCGCGGCAAGGGCGTCGATGTCGTGGCCGTCCACCTCGGCGGTGCGCCAGCCGAAAGCGGCGAACTTGTCGGCAAGCGGCTCGATGGCCAGCGTCCGCGTGCTGCGGCCGGTGGCCTGCCAGCGGTTGAAGTCGACGACGGCGGCGAGGCGGCCGAGGGTTTGGCCGGCGGCGAACATCGCGGCCTCCCACACCGAACCCTCGTTGCATTCGCCGTCGCTGAGGACCACGAGCGTGCGGCCGTCGCATCCCTGGATGCGGCCGGCGAGGACGATCCCCGCGCCGACCGACAGGCCGTGGCCCAGCGAACCGGTGGCCCATTCCATGCCCGGCACGCAGCCGGGTGAAGGCTGCTCGGGCAGCGATGAACCCGGACGGCCGAACTCCCTGAGCCGCTCGATGTCAAAGAAGCCTCGCATGGCCAGGCTGGCGTACAGGGCCGAGGCGGCGTGGCCTTTGCTGAGAATGAGTCGATCGCGATCCGGGGCGTCGGGCCGGCCGGGGTCGAGGCGCAGGACGCGCCAGCAGGCGGCGACAAGGATGTCCACGCACGACAGCGCCGAGCCCAGGTGGGCCGCGCCGCTGCGGTGCGACATGGCGACCACGTGGCCGCGTATCCGCCGCGCCATCCGCGACAGGTCAAACTCTTCGACGCTCAGCGTCGGGTCGGGTTGCGCGGCGGGGGTGCGGGTCATGCGGGCACGCGCTCCACAAGCTGGTGCTGGACGGCCTGCATGATGGCGATGTTGCGGTAGCGCGGATTGTCCGGCGCGCCGGGCACCCGGCCGTCGCGGAAAGCGCGCACGAGGTCGCGCACGGCATCCTCGACCGTGTACCGGGGCGCGAAGCCCAGCTCACGGGTGATCCTGTCCGAGCAGATGTGGTACGACCGCGGATCGTTGGTGGCGGTGGTGATGATGGGGATGATCTGACGCTGGGGCATCTCCTGCTTGACCACCTCGCGCACCAGCTGGGCGATCTTCGAGACTGACAGGTTCTGGAAGCCGGCGTTGAAGATCCGCCCGCGAATCTTCTCGTCGGCTTCCTGAAGCAGGCGGACATAAAGATCGGTGACGTCGTCGATGTGGATGTTGGGGCGAAGCTGTGCTCCGCCGAAGACGGTGATCTTGCCCTCATGCACGGCGGAGCTGGTGAGGATGTTGACGGTCAGGTCCAGCCGCTGGCGTGGCGACCAGCCGCAGACCGTGGCGGGCCGAATGGTGACGGCCGTGAAATCGCGGCTGGTGAATTCCTGCAGGATCGCCTCGCAACGGGCCTTGTACCGGCTGTAGTCGGTCAGCGGCCGCAGCGGATGGTCCTCGGTGACGTTGGGCTGCTCGCTCACGCCGTAGACGCTGGAGCTGGAAGCGTAGATGAACCGATGCACGCCGGCGTCGATGCTGGCCTGGACCAGCGGGCGGAAGGCGTCGTAGTTGACGCTCTTGCCCAGGTCGGGGTTGAGCTCGAAGCTCGGATCGTTGGAGATGCAGGCCAGATGGATGACCGCCTGGCAGCCGGGCAGCAGATCCGCGAGCAGTTGGCCATCGCGGATGTCGCCCTTGATCTGTTCCAGACGGGGATGGTCCTTCACGGCGTCGAGCACGTCCTCGCCATACAGGTACCAGTCGACGACCCGGACGCGATAGCCGGCATCCAGAAGTTTGGGCACGAGCACCGCGCCGACGTAGCCAGCACCGCCTGTCACCATCACGGTTCGAATGCTTCTCATCCTCAACTCCCATTCGCCCTGCGGCAGTTGAACGCAAGTGTTGGGTTGCGGCCGACGAGCGACGGCGCTCGCCCGCGGCTTATTTCAACAGACACTCAATGTGCTTGAACAGCGCCCCTCGGTCGATGGTGCGTCGATGTCCGACGGTGGCGACGGCCTGGGCGGCGGCGGCGTTGCCGACAAAGCCCTGCACCTCGGCCGGCGCGCCGGCGGCGGCGGCCAGGCTCGCCACAGCCAGGAAGGTGTCGCCGGCGCCCATGCGGTCGCGCACCTGAACCGCCAGCGACGGCGCGTGGCAGAATCCGGTTTCCCGATCCCACAGCAGGCATCCCTGGGCGCCCCGGGTGACGACCACCCGATCGCAGCGCATGCGCCGTCCCAGCCGTTCGACCAGCGGCTCCAGCGGGCCGTGCCGGTCGCGGGCGTCGAGACGCAATTCGCTTTCGCGCAGGCTCACGTCGTTGGCCCGCAGGTAACGGGTGATGGTGTGATAGCCGAGGTTGCCCGCGTTGGACTGGGCGTTGACGACCAGCCGGCCGCGAGCACCGCAGGCGATCCGCACCGCGCGGTCGTTCATCAGGCCATGTCCGAAATCGACGACGATCAGCAGGTCGCAGGTGGCGGCCAGTTCCTCCAGGCGCTGGCAGAAGGCCGCGTCGGACGCGCCGGTGAGCGGCGCATCGTCCATTTCGTAGACCTCGAAGAGTTTCTGGAAGAAGTAGCGGTCGACATAGCGTCGCTTGACGATGGTCGGACCCTGCTCGCGGGTGATGAGTGACGGCTGGACACCGGGCGCCAGGTGCTCGCGGATGATCGCTTCGTAGGGGCAGCCGCGGCCGATGGCCGTCAGGAGCCGCACCTCGCCCGCCAGACCGCCGATGTGGTTGCCGACGGCGAGGATGCCGCCGGGGAAGGTCTCGGCCTCGATCTGCTGGACGGCGAGTATGGGCTCCTTGGAGCTTTTGCCGATGGCGTCGCAGTAGCGGTATTCGTCGATGATGGCCTCGCCGACGACGCCGATCCTGAGCTTGGCCCCGCGTTCGATCCAGTCAAGTATCCCGGCCGCGCTGTAGCGCCCCCGCAGGTCGCGCAGGTACGCGGTGACCTCGTCGTTGAAGGCCGGCAGAAAACGATTGATGAGATTCGAGCTGCTGAAGGTGATGTCGTCCGTGAAGGCGATTTCGCCGCCGATCTCGCGAACGGCCGCGGCTTCGTCGGCCACCGCCCCGCTGTGGTCCACGAGGTCGCGGAACTCCGCGCCCTTGACAAAGACGTTGGGCCGCAGCTTGCGAATGGTTTCGGTCGCCCGCGGCCAGGCGTTGATGGCCACGAAGTCGACGCAGCTCAGGGCCGCGAGGGCCTGGGCCCGAAGCTGCTCTGGAAAGGCCGGCCGGTCGGGGCCTTTGTTGACGTAGCGGTCGGGGGTCAGGGTGACGACCAGCAGGTCGCCCAGGCGGCGGGCGGCTTCGAGGTGGCGGATGTGGCCGATGTGCAGCAGGTCGAACACGCCGTGGCAGTGGACGACGCGATGGCCGTTGCGGCTTGCGCTCAAGTGCCGGGCCAGGCTGTCGAGGTCGTGAATCTTGGCGTCCATGCCTCTACCCGTTGGGGCGGTTCCGGTCGGGCCCGTGTTCGCCTCGTGCGCCTCCGCCACGGCCGTGGACGCCACATCCCGTGCCGCGGGCCCCGAGGTGGAAGGTGATATGCGCGGCGTTGTGCGATCAGACGTGTTCACCGCATTTTACCTTCGGGTGGGTGTGGATCCCAGACTTTTTTTGCGTTGCGATCCCCTGGGGCTGCGGACAAGCGCCGATACAGCTCATCGACAAGTCGGCGCATGCCGACGGGGAAGGTCAACCGCTGCTCGACGCCCCGGCGCTGGGCGGCGCTGATGCGCCGACGGGCCTGTTCGTCGTGGATGTAGCGTCCGATCAGGGCGCGGGCCTGGGCCGACGTCGTGAAGGAAACGTCGTCCAGATGCGCCATGGCCGGTTCGCCTCGGACCAGGACGCCAGCCCGCTGCCAGCAGCGCACCTGGCGGACGGCGTCGCCGCTGCCGTCGTAGGTCAGGCAGGCGGCGTCGGCCAACAACATCTCAAGCGGCCCGCGCACCGCCGACGGCGCGGCCGCGAGCGCCTGGTCCGCGGTTTGAACGTGGTCGCCCAGATGCTCGAAGAGAAGATCCGACAGCGCCGGCAGCAGGCGATTGCCCGGATGTTCGCGGACCAGGAAGAACCCGCCGGACATCAGGCCGTCGAGCAGGCGGTGATGCGTGAAGCACGGATACGGCTCGAGGTTGAGGTTGATCCTGGCGCGGCGGGTGAGCTGGGCCAGGGGCTCGCCGGGTTCGACGAAACCGCGGGCGAAGCGGGCGAAGCGCGGATTCGCTTCCCAGCCGTGGCCGTAGAGGGCAACGGTCAGGCCCAGCTCGTCGGCCGCGTCGACGACCCAGTTCAAGGCCTGCTGACGGTAAAGGGCGATATTCAGTTGCGTCCAGACGCGCTGCACCAGGTCGTGGCATTCCGCCGACGCGCAGGCGAACTTCGCCGAGCACGCCGCCAGTCCCTGGGCCAGCCGCTGCAGGTGGTGGTGCGTCGGCACGCTCTCGCCGCGCTGGTAAATCGCCAGCAGGGCTTCGCACAGTTCGCCGGCGAGGGGGCGCTGAGCCGCTGTCACCTCGCGCAGCACGTCGGCGGCCAATTGCTGCGGCGGCTGGGAGACGTTGGACGCGTAGACCAGGTCGTCCCCGTCGCTGGTCCAGCTTGAAGGCGGCGTCTGCGGCCGGGCGAGCATCATCGGCATGTCGATCACATGCTCGGGCGGATAGGCGTGGCGGTCGATAAACATGGGTCCGGAGAAGGTGAGGACGAACTCGCGCGGGTCGATGGACTGGCCGGCCTTTTCGCAGGTCAGTTGCGGCATCAGATCCTGAATCCAGCAGACCGTCGCAAGCCGCGGCGGAAAAAGCTGGTTGTATTCGTAGTTGAGATGGTCGATTTTGAAGACCAGGTCCGGCCGCACGCGGTCGATCGCCTCAATGATCGCGTGCGTGGTGATCTGCTGGTAGGCCGAAGGTTCGATGAGCAATTCCGCTTCCCAGCCCAGGTCCTTGAACGCGGCCTGAACATCGCGGGCCGCATATTGCAGGACCGTGGTAAGGCGGGAGGTGATGACCAGGACCCGCGGCGTGCGCGACGGGCGGGGCCCGAAAGGCGCGGCCGCCTCCTGGTCGCTCATCCGCGCGTAGTGGTCCGCGAGCTGGTCACGCCGCGCCCGCACCTTCTGCGCCAGATGCTGCATGCACTGTTCGGCCTGCTGCTGGATGGCCGGTGATCCGGCGCCAAGCCCCACGATGCCGCGTGGTCCGAGGGTGAACGGATCGCCGCTGAGGGTGCGTTCGAAGTCGTCGGCCCAGCGCGGCCCGACGAACCAGCGGAAGCGCGGCTGGGCGATAGGCCCGGCGGCGCCGGTGTAGTCGTGGATCATCAGCAGGGCGAAGAGCAGGGCTGCATCCGACTCGAAGAGAAAGACCGGCAGCTGCTGGTCCAGCAGAAGCTTCGGGGCTGACCGGGCCAGTTCAAGCAACAGGTAGCCGTCGCCGGCGCCCGCCAGGCCGATGGGCTGGCCGCTCTTGAGGAAGGCATCGAGCTGCTGACGGATTCCCGCGACGGCGGTCAGCGGGTTGTTGCCCGGCGACAGACTTGCGGCCTGGCCTTGGGCATCAAGACGCACAAGCGTCAGGACGCCGCCCTCGGCGGGGGCGACGCGGTAGGGATTGTCAGCCTGATTGGCTTCGAGCAACGTGCGGTAGACGTCGGGGCGCTGGCGTTCCAGGGCGGCGAGGTTGGCCGTCAGCCGATGGCGCACTGCAAAGGCCGGGCTGTGCGGCACCAGCCGGGCGAGAACCTGGGCGGCCCGATCCCAGCGCTGGGCCTTCATCAGAAGATCACTGGCGGCCGAGAGCAGTTCCGCAGGCAGGTCGCCTTCGAGGCCCGCCAAGGCCCGTTCCAGATCGTCGACACGCCGATCGCGCAGCGCGGCGGTGAGCCGCGAATGCAGCGTGGGCGTCACGGCGGATGTCGACGGAGCCATCAGGTGTAAAACCCAACATTTATCGGAACTTAACGCTGAAAAGCTTCATCGGAACACGACCCGCCGGCCGTTGAATTTTCCCCCTGCCCTCCCGCCAGGCCGCGATTGAGGCGACCGACCAGACCGTACGAATGGCGATCGGCCCCGGCCCTGCAGACCTCACAGACGGCCGGGCATGGAAAAGGGCGCGATTTTGATAGCGGCGCTACCCATTTTTTCATTGACGGGGTACGAACGGCGTTTAGAGTTAAGTTACGTTGAGGTGTCAGCAACACAACCAGACGCAGGCGCGGCAGCGCCTGCGTCCTGGTTGTGTGTATGGTCGTGCAAAGGGATGAGGTGGGAACGGGCAAGATACCAGTGGGCTAGAGAAATCGGGCCGACGTCGTCGACCCAGGGCAAGGTGGGTGCGCACCCACGAGACCCGTCTGCAAGGAGACGTGAACGATGTTTCAGATGATCTTGGACAAGCGGTGGTCGCGCATGGCCGCGACGGCGGCTTTGACGCTGGGCCTGTGCATGCAGGCTTCGGCGGCGGCGGTGCTCTCGGGCAACCTTCTGGCCGGGCCGGCCAGCGACTTCGAAGACACGTCGGGGATCAAGCTCGAGGACTCGCCGCTGACCGAGGGCGAAGTCACACCGGTCCGGGCATGGCAGTTCCATCCCGATTTCGACCTGGGCCGGTGGATCAGCAACTTTGGCGCAAGCGCGGTCGATAGCCCGCAGGACACATGGAACGATGGCGGTGATGTGGCGCCCATCAATCGTTCGGTGGATCCGCTGAACCCCGGCAATCATGTACTCGAGAGCGCGAGCTTCCGCCCGACGGCCGGCCTGATCCTCGCCGCCCCGGAAAATCACGTCGCGGGGACTGCGTCCATTGACTTTGACTATTACTGGAACAACTGGACCGGTCTCGAGCCCGGGGCCGGCGGTACAGACGGCGCAAGCATCTTCAAGATGTGGATCTACGGCTTCAATCAGGAAGATCTGCCCACGTGGGGCGATCGCTACGGCCCTGACAACAACGGCCCGGCCAACGGGGACGGCACATACGACGGTTTCCTGTGGACCAACCCGAACTGGTCGGAATGGGGCTGGGGGCCGGTCGACGCGCCCGGACACGATGAGCTGGCCATCGAATCCCTGGGCAATCAGTGGAACACCCTGTCGGTGACCGACCCGAGCCGTACGAGCTTCGAGATCACCACGCCTTACGACTACTACTATATTTCGCTTTACCTGGTGACCTACAGCGAACCTCACCAGTATTTCTGGCTCTACGGCGGACGGGTAATCGACCAGATGGCGGTGGCCCTCGACAACATCGATTTCCGCCTGCCCGTTGAACAGGCCCACCTGCCCGGCGACTTCGACGGCAGCGGGACGGTGGACACCCAAGACATCAACCCGTTCATTCTGGCCCTGACCAATCCCGGTCAGTACCAGACCCAGTATGGCGTGGACCCGGTGGTGTATGACACCAACAACGACGATGTCATCAACACCGAGGACATCAACCCGTTCATCATCATCCTCACCGGCGGCGGACAGAGCGCGATCATCCCCGAGCCGGCGAGCTTCGCGCTGCTGGCGATGGGCGGGCTGGCCCTGATGCGTCGGCGTTGACGCGTCAGCACCGCCCCACAATCCGGTCCATTGAAAGCCCGGCCGCTTCCCCGGCCGGGTTTCTTTTGTGGGGCATCAAGGCTTCCCAGTTAAACAGGGCTGCATGGGCAGTATGGGCGCGGCGGCGGGGCGGATCGGCCGCTGCCCACAAGGAGCTTCGGACGGCTTGTGGTTTTCCCTTGACGTGGCGGTCTTAAGGGGCCACACTTGAGGGCACTGGCCGGTCGATGGCCCACCACCGCCCGGCTGACAGGACGCGCCACGCACAGCCAGGTGACAGCACCTTGCCCTTCCCCCGCCGGGCGGGGCAGTGCCAGCCGGGGCGCATGGGTCAACTGGTTTCCTTTACCGAGAGAAGTCGCATGCGCCGCATCTGCCTGACCTTCGCGCTCGGATTGTGGCTGACGACCCCCGCCATGGCCAGCATGTCGCCCAACCTCCTGCCTTACGGCGACTTCGAGAGCTGGGATTCGATCAAGACCGCCACATCGCCGCTGACCGACCCGGAGATCAACGCCGGGGCGACGCCCATCCCGGCATGGGCGTTTCACCCGCAGTTTGATCTGGGGCGCTGGATCGGCTCATGGAGCATGAGCAATTTCAGCGATCCGCGAACCGCGTGGATTGCCGGCGAGGATCCGGCCCCGCTGAATCGGTCCGGCTGGGACAACTACTTTCTTGAAGGTGTGCTTTACCGTCCCTGGGCGGGTGTATTCGTGCAGGCGCCGGCCAACATGACGGCTGGACAGGCGCAGCTCGACTTCGACTTCTACTTCGACTACTGGGATCCGATTCAACCCGGAACCACGCCGCAGATCTTTCAGGTCGTCGTTCACGGCCTTCACGCGGCGGATCTGCCCACATGGCAGGATCGTTTCCTCATCTACAATTTCGACGATTGGGACAACAGCAACCCGCCCTCCAATTCGCCGCAGGGCAATTGGGACCGCATCTACACGTCCGCCGAGTTCAACAGCCAGCAGCACGCCCTCGACATGGACGGCGATCCGGAAAGGCCCTATCTGCCCTCGCAAGGCGCCCAGTGGCACCGCTACTCGGATGGATGGACGGAAATCGCCCCGCCCGGCTATGTGCTCGGCCCTGGAGAAGGCGAGGACGGCTCACTCTACTACGACGGCACGTTCAACATCGACCAGCCTTACGATTACTTCTACCTGACCTTCAGAATGGTTACCTACTCTGAAGAGCACATGTATTTCTGGCTTTACGGCGGTCAACCTACGGATGTGATGAGCATCGCCATCGACAATGTCAGCTTCCAGGTTTCCGTCGCCGCGGCCTACCTGCCCGGCGACTTCGACGGCAGCGGGACGGTGGACACCCAGGACATCAACCCGTTCATCCTGGCCCTGACCAACCCCGGCCAGTACCAGACCCAGTACGGCGTGGACCCGGTGGTGTATGACACCAACAACGACGATGTCATCAACACCGAGGACATCAACCCGTTCATCATCATCCTCACCGGCGGCGGCCAGAACGCGATCATCCCCGAGCCCGCCACCTTCGGCCTGCTGGCGATCGGCGGGCTGGCGCTGGCATCGCGCCGTCGATGAGACGCATGCGGCCGATCGGCCGGTCGAATGCCTCAGCGGGTTTCGTCCACTTCGCCCAGACGGCTCAATTTCCGGTAGGCCGTCGCCGTTGTTCCCGTGCTCTGGCGAAAGGCTTTGCTGAACAGGGCGATTTCGTGGTACCCGCAGGCCTTGCCCACGTCGCGGACCGACAAGTCGGTGGTCTGAAGCAACTGACAGGCCCGGTCCATGCGCTGGCGGCGGATTTCCGCTCCCGGGGACCGACCCAGGGCGCGCTGAAACCGGCTCTCGAGATAGCGGCGTGACACCGGCAGACGCGCCACGATGTCCTCGACGCCGAACCGCTCAGCCAGGTGCTCGCGGATGAAGCCGATCGCCGCCACGACATAGGGGTTTTCGACCGCCAGCACCTCGGTGCTGTGCCGCGTCACCACGCCCAGAGGAGGCATCCGTCGCGGCTGGGGCGAGCGGTCGCGCTGGCCGAGCATGAGCCGGTGCAACAGCGCCGCCGCCTGAAAGCCGATGCGCTGCGACGACGTGGCCACGCTCGAAACCGGCACGCGACTGGTCTCGCAGATCATCTGATCGTTGTCGACGCCGAGGATGGCCAGATCTTCGGGTACGCGCCGACCGCGGCGCAGCGCCGCATCGACCATCGCATGGGCGGCCGCGTCGTGGCATGTCAGCACCCCCGTGGCCCGAGGCAGCGAATCGAGCCAGCCGGCGAACGGCCCTTCCGCGTTCACGTCGCCGCCGACGTTCGGGCTCACGCTGACCTCCCCGCCGCGCTGCGCCAGCGTCTGGCGGAAACCCTCAAGACGCTGGTCGCTGTAGTAGCGGCCGTGCTCACCATGAAAGCCGAAACGCCGGAAACCACGGTCCAGCAGGTGTTCGGCCGCCATCCTGCCGATCGCGAGGTTGTCGTTGATGACCGACGGCAGGGGGAAGCGGTCGAGGCCATCATCGACATTGACGGCGATCGGCCCTTCGCGCGCCAGCCGTGCAGCCGCATCCGCGTCCACCTGCAGGATCGCGCCATCCACCTGCGAGTCCAGGCCATCGAGGTTGATGTCCCAATTGGGGCATATGGTCAGATCCCACGCGTCGCGCACGCGGTTGTAGGCGATCGCGCCGGCGAGAACCCCGCGACCGAACCCCACGGATGTGTTGGCCGCGATCAGAACACGCGGCCGGGGGTTTCGGACGCCGCCAACGACCTGGCTCATCCTCAGACTCCTGACCGCTTGGCGCGAAAGGTGGTGCGCAAAAAGAAAAATAGGTTGCGTAAAGACCCATAGACTCATGAATAATCAGCAGTTACATTTTAGCATACGACGTGATGCGGTGTCCAGCGTCGGTTGTTCCCATGCCGGCTGCCCGCCGCGGTTCAAGCTTTTCCCATCAACGTCCGGTGTCAAGGAGGTTTATGTGATGCAGCGTCATATCCCTATGGGGTGGTTGTCCCGGGTTCCCCGGATTCTGGCGGGGCTGTGGCTGGCGATGAGCCTCGCCGCACCGGCGGCCGGAGCCCTGTCCGGCAACCTGATCGTCAATGGCGATTTCGAAACCACCGCCAACCTCAAGAACAGCTCGTCACTCGACAATTCCAACCAAGCGATTCCCGTCCATCGCTGGAACAACGATACGGACTACGGCATGTGGATCGCCAAGTGGGGGCCGCCGAGCCTTGGAGGACTGGCGGGCTTCTCGACGTATGACGACCCGCGCGACATCGCCGAAACCGGCGGCACGACCCAGGCGAGCGGTGATCTAGGCAATATGAACCGATCGGTCGACCCGACGGATCCGAGCGGCCAGAACCATGTGATGGAGAACATCCTCTTCCGTCCGCGCTGGGCCCAGTGGTTCCAGGCCCCCGAAAACCATGTGCCCGGCCCGATCAGCATGGACTTCGACTTCTACCTGCATGACTGGTCGAACTTCGACCCAAGCTCGCCGACCATGATGATCGTCACGCTCTACGGCCTGAATTTCTCGCCGCCGCACGACGTGACCTACATCGACGACAACGCCCCGAGCCACGCGGTCACCCCGCTGGGGGCTGAACCGAATGACGCGCAGGGCGCATGGAACCCCTCCGGCCTGGACGGCGACCCGCTGGTGCACTTCCGCTTCAACTTCTGGATGCAGGACTACAGCGACTACTTCGACCAGTGGAACCACATCAGCACGGGCGATGCGGCCAACCCGCTGTGGAGCGCGTATGACGGGAACATCATCACCACGGAGCTGACCGAGACGTATCAGAACTACGCCCTGGTGGTCTACTCCGCCGTATACGCCGAGGGCAATGAGTATTTCTGGCTCTGGGGCGGCAAGGTGACCGACACCCCGGCCCTGCTGTGGGACAATTTTGATGTGCGGCTTTCGGTGGCGTCCGCCCACCTGCCCGGCGACTTCGACGGCAGCGGAACGGTTGACACCCAGGACATCAACCCGTTCATTCTGGCGCTGACCAATCCCGGTCAGTACCAGACGCAATACGGCGTGGATCCGGTGGTGTATGACACCAACAACGACGATGTCATTAACACCGAGGACATCAACCCGTTCATCACCATCCTCACCGGCGGCGGTCAGTCGGCGATCATCCCCGAGCCGGCGACGTTCGGCCTGCTGGCGATCGCGGCAGCCGGCCTGTCCGTGCGTCGGCCGGCACGATGACCGGCGATCGGAAACGTACTTGTCTTTATGCGAAATCCCTCGCTGTCGCAGCGGGGGATTTTGCTTTCCTTAAAGCGCATAACGCCAGTCATCGACAGGTCAACCATGACATCGTGAAGTCTCACATCACCCTTATTCCAAGGCAAAATATGGCATAAGTACGTCCGCCAACCGCCTCGCGCCAGTTTTTCGGTCAGTTGGTCTGTATTTTTCTTGACGCGCAAGCACAGACCGGTCAAACTTGAGCGATCGAAATGCGCGGCATGCCGCCATGCGTCGACGACTCGCGCGCCGCGGTTCAGCATGCCGGTGGCGTAGGCGGCTTCGGCGTTCATGGCGGGTGGGTTCGACGTCCGCCATCGGCAGGTGTAGGCGCGTGAAGTGACGCAATTGACCTCGGCACGGGCCCGGCCGTGAGCCGAGTGCAAACGGTACCGTTGCCCTCTTTCGTGAATGGGAGACCCAACCGATGCGTAAGTTTCTGTCCTTCGCCGCGATGCTGAGCCTCACGTGCTCCGCCAGCATGGCGGCCCTGTCAAGCAACCTGGTCATCAACGGCGACTTTGAGTCCAGCACCTCGGTCAAGAGCGTGCCGTCGGCGCTCACCCAGGCCGAGATCGACGCCGCCGCTCTGCCGCTCAACGAGTGGCAGTTCCATCCCGATTTCGATCTGGACGTGTTCATCGGCACCTGGGCCATCAGCGACTTCGCCGACCCTCGCTTCAGCTATAGCCAGGGCGACACGCCGGCCAGCCTCAACCGCTCATCGCTCAGCGGCAATCACGTGCTGGACAGCGTGGCGTTCCGCCCGTGGACGACGGTGATTTTCCAGGCGCCCGCCAACATGGTCGCCGGACCGGCCGTGTTCGACTTCGATTTCTTCTTCGACTACTGGGATGAGGCGGATCTCGGAGGTACGCCCCAGATTCTTCATCCGGTGATTCACGGATTCAGCGCCGCCGACCTGCCCACGTGGAGCGACCGCTGGGGGCCTCACAACGGCGACGACTGGTTCTACGGCGACAGCCCCGCCGAGCCGATCACCGGCAACTGGGACATCCTCTACGACGGCGTGAACTTCAACAGCCAGCAGCACCAGCACGACCTCAACGGCGAGCCGGAGATTCCGTACCACCAGGCTCCCAACGACGGACAGTGGCACAGCTACTCGGAAGGGTGGACGCAAGTGCTGCCCAGCGGCTACACCGCGGCTCCGTGGGAAGGCGAGGATGGCGGCTGGACCTACGATGGCACGTTCGACATCGACCAGGCCTATGACTACCTGGCCATCACCTTCCGCATGGTGACCTACTCCGAGTCGCACTTGTACTTCTGGCTCTACGGCGGCAAGCCGACCGACGCCCTCTCCATCGCCATCGACAACGTCAGTCTCCAGGTCTCCGTCGCCGCGGCCTACCTGCCCGGCGACTTCGACGGCAGCGGGACGGTGGACACCCAGGACATCAACCCGTTCATTCTGGCCCTGACCAACCCCGGCCAGTACCAGACCCAGTACGGCGTGGACCCGGTGGTGTATGACACCAACAGCGACGCGGTCATCAACACCGAGGACATCAACCCGTTCATCATCATCCTGACCGGCGGCGCTCCGGCGATCATCCCCGAGCCGGCGAGCTTCACGCTGCTGGCGATGGGCGGACTGGCCCTGACGCGGCGGCGCTGAGGTTGGTCATCCGCGTGTTCGGGATATGACGTGCCACGCAAGGCCCCGGCCCAGCCGGGGCCTTTCTCTTTGCGCCGTGGCAAGGCCGCTGACCGGCGAGCAGACGCCCATTTGCGGCCAATGCGCCGCAGGCGGGATGCGCAAAATGCAAAACAGGCGTTCGCAATTCTAGCTTGTCCTGTCCCAGGGGCGCGGGTACTTTACCGTAGGCCGTGTCTTCTGTTTTCAACGCATTCTGCCTACCGACCGGCTGAACGTCTTCGACCGCATCGGCACGCGAGGCCGCTCCAGACGGCTGGTCGTGACACGGCCGACTCGCCTCGTATCACGCCACCCATCGCAGGAGAAGCTGTATGCATCGCTCCCCCACCGTAAGCGCCATTCCGATCCTGGCCGCGATCCTGGCCGTCGCCGTCGCGTCGCCGGCCCGAGGGGCCTTGTCCGACAACATCGTCATCAGCGGCGACTTCGAAGACCCGCAGTACATCAAGCAGGTGGATTCCCCGCGGACCCAGGCGGAAATCGATGCCGGCACGGCGCCGGTCCGCGCGCACCAGTTCCATCCCGGCGGCCTGGTCGGTGTCGAACCCAATCCGGCCAACCAGATCCTTCCGGCCGGGACGGAGTTCAACGACTTCAACCGCTGGATCGGCCACTGGCCTCACGACGGCGCGGGCGGCATCCAGATCTTCGACGATGCCCGCGCCGCCTACGCCAATGGCACGCCCATCGCGACCCACAACGTCGTGAACGATCCGCTTCGGCCCGACAACCGCGTGATGGAGGGAACCTACTTCCGCGGCGGCGTGCGCACCATCATCCCCGCGCCGCAGAATCAGGTCACCGGCACCGCCACGATCGACTTCGACTACTACTTCAACTTCTGGGATCCGGCCAACCCCGAGACCACGCCGCAGATCCTGCATGTCTGGTTCTTCGGCCTCACGGAGGAGCAGGTTCCCGACTGGTCGGATCGTTTCAACCTCGGCGATCCGGACGTGCTCTGGGGAACATGGAACAGCCCCGGCGATCCCGGCTTCCCCTACCACCTGCTCTTCGACAGCCCGAACTGGAACAGCCAGTGGTGGGAAAGCAGCGACCTGTACTTCGGCGAACCGTCCATCGGCTCGCTGGGCAATCAGTGGTATCGCTTCAGTGAAGAGCACCCGGACAAGGTGGAGTTCGAGCTCGACCAGACGTTCCCGTATTACGGCCTGATGGTGCGGATGGTCACTTACTCGGAAGGGCACGAATACTTCTGGCTCTGGGGCGGCAAGCCATCGGACGCATTCAGCATCGCCGTCGACAACTTCGACATCCGCCTACCCGTCGCCCTCGCCCATCTTCCCGGCGACTTCGACGGCAGCGGGACGGTGGACACCCAGGACATCAACCCGTTCATCCTGGCGCTGACCAACCCAGGCCAGTACCAGACGCAATACGGCGTGGACCCGGTGGTGTATGACACCAACAGCGACGCGGTCATCAACACCGAGGACATCAACCCGTTCATCATCATCCTGACCGGCGGCGCTCCGGCGATCATCCCCGAGCCGGCGAGCTTCACGCTGCTGGCGCTCGGCGGACTGGCGCTGATGCGGCGGCAATGAACGGCGGGACTCAGGACGGCCCGGCGTACAGACTGGATTTGACGGCGATGGCCGGCCCGCACACGACGACGTGGGTCGCGGCCACTGAAACTGTAAATGACACCCCTACCGGCCATGGAAGACCGGCAGGCGGTTGGTGGCATGCATTGAAGTAATCAAGAAGTACGGTTTTCTTCACATCACGTCCCGGCCGCACTGGCCTGTCGTCCGCGGCCTCAACCATCGGAGTTTCGCCTATGCGCGCTTTCATTCTCACAGCGGTGAGCGTTCTGCTTGCCGCGCAATCGGCGGCCGGCGCCCTGTCCGACAACATCGTCGGTAATCCGGGCTTCGAGGACTCGAGTCTGGCTGGCTTCAAGACCGCCACGTCCGTCGACGGCGACGGCGTCTTTCACGCGCCGCACAAGTTCGACGCCGATAACGATCTGGGCCGGTGGATGGGCGTCTGGGGTCCGCCGTCGCAGGGCGGCTATGGCGGCTTCTCCCTCTACGACGATCCTCGCGACATCAACGAAACCGGCGGCAACACGATGGCCAGCGGTGATCTGGGCAACCTGAACAACTCCATCGACCCGTACAATCCCGGAAACCGGATCCTTGAGAACATCATGTTCCGACCGTCCTTCACTCAATGGATGGTGGCTCCGGAGAACCACGTGGCCGGCCCGATCAGCTTTTCCATGGACTTCTACGTCGACTTCTTCGATGAGTCGGCCAATTTCTTCTACGCCTTTGTCTACGGCTCGCACGAACTACCGCCGCAGAACGCCGATTACTTCCTGAACCCGGAACTGGCCCATCCCGGCGGCAGCTCCAGCTCGCTGGATGCCGATCTGCTGGTCAGGTTCAACTGGTGGTACTTCTGGGAGCGGGACGGCCACATCAACAGCAACGTCAACGCCCAGTGGAGCTCCCTGTCCACGGACGATCCCTCGGTCATCTGGGATACCGCCGGGACGAACAAGATCGTCGGCGGCAATTCCCTGCCCGACACGCTGACCACCAGCATCGATCAGCCGTATGAGTATTACGCCATCACCGTGTATTCGGCCTCCTACGGCGAACCGCACGAATACTTCTGGCTCTGGGGCGGCAAGATCACCGACAACTTCTCCATCGCCTTCGACAACTTCGATCTGCGCGTCTCCGTCGCCGCCGCCCACCTGCCCGGCGACTTCGACGGCAGCGGAACGGTTGACACCCAGGACATCAACCCGTTCATCCTGGCGCTGACCAACCCAGGCCAGTACCAGACCCAGTACGGCGTGGATCCGGTGGTGTACGACACCAACAACGACGCGGTCATCAACACCGAGGACATCAACCCGTTCATCATCATCCTCACCGGCGGCGGACAGAGCGCGATCATCCCCGAGCCGGCGAGCTTCGCGCTGCTGGCGATGGGCGGATTGGCGCTGGCGCGGCGGCACCCCCGCTGACCGCCGAGTCTGAAACCTATACCAGAACGCTCACAACCGCCCGAATGGGCGGTTTTTTGTCGCTCGTCCCGGCCCCGCCCCACCGCGCCCACCGTCAATCGCTTTGCGCAAGATGTATGAGACACTGGCCTCATGCGCGTCTAAACTGGGAGTGACCGAACGGGCCTTGCGCTTGGCCTGCGACGGTTGCGGCGTGTCAAGGGCCGCTGTCGGCGGAATGCCTGTTGTGCCGGGGCACTGGGCACGGTTCCCGATCGGATGCCCACGCCGGCCGAACCGTCGACGGCGGCATGGACAGCCGGCGCGTGTGACAGTCTCGTTCTTTCCCACGGGGCAGGAGGTTATGCAATGCGATCAGTGTTCTTTTTGACCTTGACGACAGTTCTGACCGGGGCGATCTGTGCACCACTGCAAGCGTCTGTGCTCAGCGACAACATTCTGGTGAATGGCGATTTTGAATCCCTGGCCAACCTCAAGAATGCGGCCTCGCCGGACGGAGTGCTGCCGCACCGCTTCAGCCAGACCTACGATCTGGGCCAGTGGATCGCCTACTGGGGCCCGCAGACCAATCCCGGCGGTCTGGGCGGGTTCTCCACGTGGGATGATCCCCGCGACGCGGGAACGGCCGGCAGCAACAACATCACCACCATCGGCAACCTCAATCGCTCGGTCGACCCGACCAACGCCTCCAACCACCTCATGGAGACGACAATGTTCCGGCCCAAGTTCGCCCAATGGGTTGAGGGGCCGGCCAACCAGGTTGCCGGACCCTTCGAATTCGCCTTTGACTTCTATCACCTCAACGCTCACCCGGGCGACACGCGCTTCGACGTGCGGCTTTACGGGATGAACGTGCTGCCAGCCCATGACGTGAGCTTCTTCGACAACGGCGGGCGTTCCGCGGCAGGTGTTCCCAACGCGCTCGACCCCTCGGACCCCAGCAAGGATGCTCCCACCTTCGGCAGCGAGCAGAACGCGCCCTTCGACAGCGACGGTGAGCTGCTCGTGCGTCTGCGCTTCGGTGAAGGTAAGGAAGGCCAGAAGGATGCCACCCGATTCCCCGACAGCGATCCACTGTCGTACCTGGGCGTCTGGCACCACATGGACACCGGCCAGTACACGGAGATCCCCGATCCGCTGGATGCCAACGCCACTTACCCCGGCGACCCGGAGACCGGCGAGCCGCTTTACATCTGGCGAGCCGTCCGCAACAAGATCCTTCTTGAAATGACCCAGACGTATGACTACTACGCCGTCGTCGTGATCCCCTTCATCTACGATGAAAGCGATGCGTACTTCTGGGCGCTCGGCAGCCAGGTCGCTGACAGCTTCGCCATCGGCATGGACAACTTCAGTCTCAAGGTTTCGCTTGCGGCGTCGTATCTGCCCGGCGACTTCGACGGCAGCGGTGTGGTGGACACTCAGGACATCAACCCGTTCATCCTGGCGCTGACCAACCCCGGCCAGTACCAGACGCAATACGGCGTGGACCCGGTGGTGTATGACACCAACGACGACGACGTCATCAACACCGAGGACATCAACCCGTTCATCATCATCCTCACCGGCGGCGCTCCGGCGATCATTCCCGAGCCGGCGAGCTTCGGCCTGCTGGCGATGGGCGGCCTGGCGCTGGCGCGGCGACGGCGGCGTTAAGTGAGGTCGACGCCTCCACGGCGCTGACAGGACAGCATGCAACCACCAGCGCCCCGGCCACTGGCCGGGGCGCTTTTGTGCGCCCGCGCCGCCGTCTGCGCCGTGAACCGCCTGTCGGAAGCTCAGTCCAGCCGGATGCCTTTCTGCTCCAGCCAGTTCTTCAGATCGCCCATCTGCGTGTCGAACACTTCGTTGTCGTAGTCCGACTCGAGCTTCTGGATCAGTTTGGCCAGCTCCGGCTGCTCGCCGACGCTGTCGTTGATCTTGCATTCCAGATCATCGCTCAGCGACCGCAGGTCATCGAGTTCCAGGGCGAGGTTGAGGATCGCGCTGAGTTTGCGGACGACCGCTTCGATGCACTTGAAGTTGCGCCCCTGGATGTAGGCGGGGATCTCAGCGACGAGGTTGGCCATGCGCAGGCCATTGGGTTCGGCGGTCGCGCATAGAAACGTGGCGATGCCGGCCGGCCCTTCGTAGTCGATCGGCTGCACGCCGTGGTCGTCCAGCTCTGTGAGCAGCGCCTCTTCCGAGACCGAGCAGAACAGCCGCGGCTCGCGCGTGTGCGGCACGGCGCCGCCCACGCTGCCGATGAAGTACATCGCCTTCACGTCGTACGCCCGCGCCACCGCGAACACCGCGGCCGCATACTCGCGCCACTTCAGGTGCGGCTCCTTGCCGACGAACAGCACGAGTTGATGCACCTCGTCGTAGAAGAAGGTGTTGCCCGGCAACTGCAGCTCGCGGATGCGGCCCTGCTGGACCTTGGCGTGGGGGCGAAACAGCGCGTTGACCTCCATCGAGCCGGGAAAACTCGCCAGATAGAAGTCGTCGCTCTGAATCTCCGCCAGCGGCTGGGCGTCCAGCCGGCCGACCAGATATTCGATGGTGCCGGTCGAGACGTCCCCGCCGTCCATCCAGCCGGAGAACGCCAGAATCATGCGGGCGTTGGCCAGATGAGGCCGGGCGAGAATGCGCACGCGTTCATGGGCCATGACGGTCTCCCGAGGCGCCGAGCCGGCCACGGTCAGACCCGCCGCGGCGCATCCGATAGCCTACATGCCTGAGCGAGGTCTGCCCGGAGCCGCGGCAAAACCGTCCCTGGATGTCCCGAATCACGGGTGTGCCGCGCCGCTGGCCAACCTGCGGGCGCCGGCCTTGATGCGACAGGACGATGGCGCGAATCCGCCGACCAAGGCGTTTCACCACGCCCACGCCTCGGGGGCTTCCTTGCCGGCGGTCGGCGAGGGCCAGATCTCATCGAGTTGTTTCATGACCTGGGCGTCGAGCTTCAGATCGACGGCCGGCAGGGCGGATTCGAGCTGCTCGATGGTGCGCGGCCCGATGATGGGCGCGGTCACCGCGGGGTTGTGCAGCAGCCAGGCCAGCGCCACCTGGGCCGGCTCGGCGCCGATCTGGGTGCAGAGTTTCTCGTAGGCGTCGAGCTGGGTTGCGTATTCCTGCAACCGCTCGTCCTTGCGGCGACCCTTGTCGCCGCCCCGCCGCTTGCTGCCGCCCAGCAGACCTCCCGCCAGCGGGCTCCACGGGATCACCCCGACGCCGTACTCGCGGCATGCGGGTAGAAGCTCGGCCTCGGGCAGACGGTTGTTGAGATTGTAGTGGCATTGCTCGCTCACCAGGCCGAGCATGTTGTGCCTGGCCGCCCGCTCGTTGAAGCGGGCGATGTGCCAGCCGGCGTAGTTGCTCGACGCGCAGTAGAGGATCTTGCCCTGGCGGATCAGCGTGTCCATCGTCTGCAGGATTTCTTCGACCGGCGTCGCGCGGGAGATGTGGTGCATCTGCCACACGTCAATGTAGTCGACCTGCAGGCGCCTGAGGCTGGCGTCGATCTGCTCGCGCATGTGCCGCGCGCTGGCGCCGCTCTTGTTCGGCGCCCAGTCCGGGTCCATCGGGGCGTAGACTTTGGTCGCGATCACCACGCGATCCCGCCGCGGCGAGCCCTTGGCGAACCAGCGCCCGATGATCTCCTCGGTCAGCCCGTGCTTGATCGTGCTGCCGTAACCGTTGGCGGTATCGAAAAAGTTGACGCCCTGTTCGAGAGCCTTGTCCATGATCGCATGAGCATCGGCTTCGGACGTCCGAGGCCCGAAGTTCATGGTGCCCAGGCAGAGCCGGCTGACCGACAGGCCCGATCGTCCAAGTGAGGTGTACTGCATGATCCACTCCCTTCAGAATAAGCTGGGCTCGACAGTTCTTGGCCATTCTGAACCGCTGGGGGAGTGTGTCAAGAACCGGCACATCACAACAAGGCCCGCCGCCCTGCGCGATGTAAATCGGTGCATGAAGATGCACGCCGCTTACTTTGACCTTAAATCGTATTAGGCGACGTGGTCAACCAGGAGCCATCGGGGCAACCGAACGCGGCTGGCGTGATCTCGTGTGCTGCGTCCTGATCGGACGGGGCGCGGCATCGTTCGCCCCGTTCGGGCCCTCCACGACCATCCAGACTTTTTGCTGGCGCCGGTCGGGCCTGAACTCCAGCGATGTCTGCCGCGTGAGGTGATGGAGAAGCATCTTCAGACGGCCCGGCACGCCTGGATTGCGGGCTATGTCCCGACTGTCACGATGATTCTCCCATTCGAGCTGGTCGCCTTCTGAAGCGGTGGTCTGATTGATGATGTGCCGGCCAATGCGCCCGCCCATCCAGCGGATGAATTCGTCAACCGTGCCGCTACCACCGCCTTGCCATCCCTGCTGCTCGTCCGGATCCCTCGACTGGGCATAGATGTGAACCACCCCATCGTTGCGTGTTCCGGCCAACGGCTTGAAGGCAAAGCGGCCGGTCGCCACAAGAACATCGCGTTCAACGGTCTCATGCACAAAGCGGATATCGCGGCCGAACTGCTCGGCAAAAATCGCTTCCAGGGCTGCCAGACGCTCGTCCACCGATGTATCCTCACGAACAATCCAGTCGCCGGCCACCGGTAGATTCAGCGCTTCGTCGGCACCTTCAAACTCGTAAGGTGCGAGCTTCACGATGCGCGTGAGAACAGCCTGGAGTGGAAGATCGCCGCCGCGAAATCCATAGCCATCCCGCCTCAACCCGCCGTCCCAGCGAAACCGAAAATAATCCGGCGGCTGCTCAATCGCCTCCGCTTGAGTCGGCTCCCGCATCTTGTAGTAGGTCTGGCGCTCAGGGATGAACGGTGGCGCGATCCGCCGCATCACGTCGTCAATTTCCAGCCGGTAAACCTCGTTGAAGCGGCGTTCCCAATCTGGTACGCCTTCCGCCTGTGGCTCATCCCACTTCTCCGGCAGCCCCAGCAGCGCCCGCACCGCCTCCTCTAAGGTGTTCCGAGTCGTTCCGTGCAGGATGCCCTCGCGGTCAATCAACACGGTCGACGGCCAGGCTTGTATGCCGTACGTCGCTGTCGTGGCGCCCCGGACGGCCAATTCCGTCCCTTCAATGGGCGTCTCTCCGCCTCCGTCGAGCGCCACGGCGAACGGAAGATCACGCCTGTCCCAATGCTCGCGTACCACCTTCGACAGTCGCTCGTTCATCTCCTCGATCGTGTCCACCGAGTCATCGTGCACGCCGATGATCACCAGCCCGTACTCGGCATACTCGTCATGCAGTTTCATCAGTTCGGGCATCATCCCGATGCACGGCCCACACCAGTAGCCCCAGAACTCGAGCAGCACGACCTTGCCCCGCAGCTCTTCCAGGCGCAATGGTGGCGTGTTCTTCCATCCTTTGATCTGACGCAGCTCGGGCGCCGGCTTGCCGATCAGATGCACGAGCCGCGACTCAGGCACATCGATCGTGACTTCAAGGTCTGTCTGTCCGGGCTCAATCGTGATCGTCCGCATTGCGCCATAGGTGTCGGTCCCGTAGGCCCAGAGGTTGTATGTGCCCGGCGGCAGCAACATCGTGTGCCGCCTATCGTCGCTCCATGCGGAACCGAACGGCAGCATGTGCTCGTCGGCCGGCCTCACATATATGTTTGACCAGGTCAACGCTTTGCCCAGTGTTTCGAGACCCGCGCAAGTCACGGTGGCCGCGACTTCGCAGGTCGGCTGCAAAATGAGACGGTGTTCGCGTCCCAGATGATCGGCTGTGAACTGTGCGACGCCGGCCAAGTTTTGGGTCGCATCATACGCATACAGACTGATCAGTTGGCTGGCCCCCGCATATTTGAACAGGACATCGCGCTGAAACACGACGGCTCCGTCGGCGGTGGCCCCGACGGCCTGTATCTGTGATACGGAGGCTTGGACCGGTACGTTATCTCCAACCTGGTTCCACCGAACCTGCAGCCCGACCTGCACACCGGTGAGCGTCTGGCCTTGTGCATCTGTGAACCGAAGTGCCAGTTGATCAGCCGTCAGAGCGTTCGCTCCGGCTGGTCGCACCTCGTCAACCGCCATTGCCGCCGCGGTGGCGTTCCACGGTCCGTCTAACGATGTGGCACCAGCTTTACCCGATGCGCCACCTCCTTCCTCGGCTCCGTGCTCCAGTGCAGGTGGCGGCTGCTGCAACTCCACATCCACGATCTGCTCACCCGCGTCACGGGCGAAGGTTGGTGATTGCCATGGGGCGTAGCCGTCGGCTTCGATGCGGATCAACTGCCAGGGGTACGGCTGCTTCATGGGCATGTCGTACGCGCCGTTCGTGAAGGTCCGCGCCGCCTTCGGCTGCCAGGTCACTTCGCCACCCTCAGCCCAGCGGAAGCCGGGCGTGACGGTGAATCGCCCAATCGGCTGACCGGTGTCGGCGTCGGTCACCCGGCCACGCAGCGAAAGCGGGGTTGAGACGGTGAGCAGGACTTCGACGGCCTGTCGCTGGCTCCAACCTTCGGGAACGGTGACGGTCTGGCTCGCGCCGGCCCCACGTTGCCGCACCTGCAGCTTGAATGAGTCGCGCGGCACGTCGCGCAGCGAAAACCGACCTTCGTCGTCCGTCGTCGCCATGTGGCCCGGCTGCTGCCCGGCGCCCCAGCCGTCCAGCATCACCACCGCGCCGCCGATTGGCTGGCCGGCCGGGTCGATCAATCGGGCTAGCAGGTCGACAGGCGGCCCGACGATCAACTCCACCGGCCCCATATCGGGCGCCACGTCGACATACAACACAGCCCGGCCATATCCGGGCGCGTCGACGGTCAGAACCAGCGATTGGGCGTCCACGTGACCGAAATTGAACCGCCCGTCGGGTCCGGTCGGTGTGCGGGGCCCGCTGGTTGCCGGCTTCGAACCTTTGTAGACGCGCACGGCCGCGACCGGCTGACCGTTGAGGTCCACCACGCGGCCGGTCAGCGGCACGCCTTTGCGCATCACGGTCTTACCCGTCATGGCCCGAAGCTGCGGATACGAAGGCCACGGCCGCTGGTTGTAGTGATCGTCGCCGACGTAGTCGGGGTGAGAGATGCGCAGGCACAACGGCGGCTTGCCGGGCGGGAAGACGTCGCAGCGCCATTCGCCGCGGTCGTTGGTGGTGTAGGGACGATTGCGGACGTTGTAGAAGAACGGGCCATTGGGGATCCGCGGCACATAAACCGTGACCGTCGCCCCGGAGATCGGCTGATCCTGCTCGTCGACGATGATGCCGCCAATGGTCGTGGCCTTGGGCATCCGTGCTGTGAGCGTCGCGCCCAGAGGTGGATGTTGGCCCTCACTGACCTTCCACTCGGCCGCGAGCGGCACGTAGCCCCGCTTATCCAGCTCGATCATCAACGTCTGCGGCAATGGCTGGGGCAACGTCAGGGGCACGAGGCCGTCCTTGCCCGGCGACGCGAGCAGCCGCGTCACCTCCGCGTCGGCCGTGATCGTCAGCTTCACGCCGCGGATCGGCTTGCCGGTCGCGTCGTCGAGCAAGCGGAGTGTCGTATATGGTGCGGCAGTGGCGGATGTCGGACTGGAGGCAGGGTCTACGACGCGCTCCGCCACCGTGACTCGATCGCCCGGACGCAGTTGCGGATCATCCGCCTTGTGAGCGAGGATCAAAGCGGGGCGATGCTCGGAACGAGTCTGGGCGCTGGAGTGCTCCAGCATTACATACAACGATGAGTCCGTGACTTCCTTCGTCGTCACGCCGCCCGCCACCATGAGCAGTTCGACGAGCGTAAGCCCTCCTGACGGGATCGCATAGGCACCCGGTTTCGAGACCGCTCCACGGATCTCAACATCTGACCGCTCGTCTGAGGACAGTTCCTCCATCGCCATGTGGTGCTCACGCACGATGATCACATCCCGCCCCTGCAACACCGGCCCAGCAAGATCCTGATCCACCATGTCGCCAAGACGGATGGCGGTCACCAGCGTTCGCCCCGTGCCATCGAGCCGAAACAAATGTGCCCAGCTATCCGCTTGCGCCGCGAAGTCCGCGTCGGCAGTAGCGAGCAGATTACGGAAGGTAAACACTTTGTCAGCCGGCAGGCCGTAGGTTCCCGGGCGTCCAACGCCATAGATGTAGACGTTGGAATGGAGTGGATTTTCGCCGGACTCACTGACGTCTTTCCCGGAATCTCGCTTCTCCAATAGCCGATAGCGAATACTGACGCCATCGACGCCGTCGGTCTCGCGGTTCGTGAAACCGACAATCTGAAGAACTCCTCGCGCCCCATCGCGCGTGGCGAAGAGGAACGTTGCGGGAAGCCGGCCCGTGCTGCCGATCGGGATCGGAGCGCCGCGCTTGGCGTACCGCCATTCGATGTCGTCCGCGATCGTGCTCGCTGTGATCTGGTCCCATTCGAAGTCGCGGGGGGAGACGTACATATCCCAGCCGACGAGCCCGCGGATGCTTTGTGAGAAGGCCGGCCCGGCATCGGCGCCGCTCCGCTCAAACCACTGCCGCACGGCATCCGGATTCGTTTCATCCAGCCCCGCCGGCCGCGTGAGCAGACGACCGCTGTCAAAGTCGATGAACTGGCTGCGTCCATGCACCAGCGTCCCGGCATCCGTGTGCTCGACCCATCCACCTTCAACCGTACGCTCGACCAGAGGACCGAGCTCGAACTGCGATGGAATCGCATTGAATTCACGATCCACCTGTACGCCCCGGACAACCACGACTTCAGGTTGCGTCTCGAAGCCCGGCTCCAGCGACACATTGCGGAACTCAACGCGCTGGTTGTATGGGCGATATTCGATGCGCAGCGACCTGAGCGAAGCAGCACGCAACTTCGGGAAGGTCAGCCGCAACATGTGCAGTTCTTCGCCCTGTCCGGCCTGTTTCCACGCTCGCGCCTCGTGCTCCTGGCCGTCGCTCGCGACGCCTATGTATCGCCATTCGTAAGGGCTCGTGTCTGAGGCGTCGAACGACGGAGCGGCGGTCAGCACGAGGGTTGCGCCATCGCCGGTATTTGTCGGGCCGGACCATGCGACAGCCCGCTCGACATCGTCAGGACCGTCGAACTTGTCCGAATGGACGCCGGCGTCGGTCACGTCGATCGCACCGCACACATGCCACGCTCCGGACGCTCGCTCAAACACGAGGGTCGCGTCGGTATCGGCTTCCGGCGGATGGACGGCATAGACCGCGACCGTCGGATGGGTGGTCACGTCAGCGCCGGGAATGGGAAGAAGGTCGAATGTGGTCGCTGCGACGGTGGACCATACTGACATGTCTCCCCGCGCTGCGGGAACGCGCACGCGCCAGTGTGCCGGGCCGTGCGTCTCGACGTCATCAACCAGCAGCGCGAAGCGACGTTGCGGCTCATCAAACCGCCATGGGGTTCGGGCATCCCGTGGCCAGATGGGCATCGAGCCGCCGTCGGGCGTCCAGCGTGACTGGCCCTCATCATCGGCCGCCACGCCGAGCAGGCTCACCGTGGTGCCGTCGTCCAGCCGGGCTGTCCATTGCGGTTCCACGAGTTGAGCGATGTTCTCGGCGCTGGTCACGCCCAGGCGCACGCAGGACGCGATGAGGGCGATCGCGCCCAGCGCGAGCACCGCCAGCGTCATGCCGCGCTTGGTGGCGACGCGGCGCCGACCCTCGTCGAGGATGGCCAACACGCGGCCTTCGAGCGTCGAGCGGCGGGCCATGGCCACGCCGACCACCGAGCCGGCCGGGCGACGGCGCAGACCCGCGGCGATCGCCACCAGGTGCTGGGCGTACTCACTGGCGCGGTCGCCGGCACACAGCACCAGGTCGTCGGCCGCCTGCTCGGCTTCGATGCGCAGTCGTCGGCCGGCCCACCAGACCAGCGGATTGAACCAGTAGAGAACGGTCACCAGCCGCGCGGCAAGCTGCACAACCGCGTCGCGGCGCCGCACGTGGGCCAGCTCGTGCCTGATCACCACGCGGCGTCGCCCGTCGGACCATGCGACCGCCGTGCTCGGCAGAGCGACCGTCGGTCGACGCATGCCCCAGGTCATCGGCACCGGCACACGCGAAGTCGGGGCGGTGACCAGCCGCACCGGACGGGTGACGCCGAACGAACGACAGGCGTCGTCAAGATCCGTCAGCCACCGCGACTCGACGACCGGTCGGCACAGGGCGGAAAGTCGCCACAGGCCCAGCCACGACATCGCGATCGGCAGGATGCACATCGCGACGCCGAACAGCCAGAGATTGACCGCATGCATCAGACCGTCGCGGATGCGCGCCCCGCACCATGCGCGCACGACCTGCGGAAGGGACATCTGCTCCATCGTACGGGCCTTGGACGGTTCGAGAGATCTCGATGCCACATCACCGCGGTCGCCGGGGGCCTCGGACGTTGGCTCGTGGACGAGCGGCTGGGCGAACTCGTAGCGCCCGGCGGCATCGCCCCTCCCGTTGCCGTATTGCGGGTACGGCATCGTGGCCGTCGAGGCGTCATCGTCCGCGTCGCGGGGAGCCACGACTTGCGCGACATCGGCCTGATCGATCGACGCCGGCAGCGTCCGCGGCGGCGGCGCCTGTGAACTGATGAACAGACCCAGCCGCCAGCCCGGCACGACCGCAGTGATCAGCGGCAGCAGGGGCAGGCTGATCAGCGCTGCGGCCCAGACCAGGTGCCGCAGAGCCGCGGAACGACGGCGCAGCCTCCACACGAGCACAGCCGTGACGCCAAGCACGATCACGCTCTTGCATGCCGCATCGAACAGCCACACCGCTGACCAGGCGTCCCCCGACATGTTTATCGTCCTTCCCGGCGCGCCCTTTCGATGAGTTGGGCGAGCTCGTCGAGTTGCTCGTTGCTGAGCGTCTGCCTGGATTCACTGAGCAGCGCGGCCACGACCTTCTCGGGCGATCCATCGAAGAAGGTGCGCACCAGCCGGCGCAGCGCCGAGCGGCCGGCATGGGCTCGCGGGCGCACGGGGCGGTACACCTTTTCGCGGCCGCGGACCGTATGCCGCAGGTGGCCTTTCTCCTCAAGAATGCGCAGGAACGTGCGGATCGCCGTGGCGCTGGGCGGATCGCTCATGTCCTCGCGCACCTGACCGGCTGTGGCTTCACCACGCGCGTAGATCGCGTCCATGATCTGACGTTCCCGCCCGCTGAGTCTGGCCGCTGGTTTGTTCATCGCTGTCGCCGCGCATCGCCCTGAAAAGGGCTGAGTGAAAGGGCGCGATCCATTACGCCAAAATATTGGCGTATTAACCGCCTGTCAAGACCGAACGTCAAAAATCTGGATATTCTGACCCGCCCCGCTGCCCGTCTCGGCCCCGGCGGCGGGTTACACGGGCACGAGCGATTGGGCGTTTTCGCAGCAGATGCGATGCATGACGCCTTGCGGCAGCGCCAGTTCCCGAAGGAAGGTCATCGGCTCGGCGCCGTAGTAGTCGCGGCCGAAGAGAAGACGGTCGGCGTAACGGGTCAGCCAGGCGCGGGCGTGGGCCGGATCGCGTCGCAGGGCCCCGAGGGCCGATCCGGCCGACAGATCCGCATGGAGATTGGGATATCGATCGAGCAGTTCATCGAGCCTTCCACCGGGCGTGACCGGCCCGTCGGGATACTGCCTGGGGTCGGTGTCGGCATCGCCGCTGATCTCGCGCCAGAAGCCCGGCGCGTGACCGATGAAGTGCGTCTTCGGGCACGCCTCGAGGGCGCGCTGCAGGTTCGCGACCGTTCCACCGTACCACTGCGGCTGATAAGCCCGCCCGCCGCGGCCATCGGCCAGGTACGGTACATCCAGGTGCAGTACGACCGGACAGCCGCACGCACCGGCCGCGTGAAACAGCTCCAGGCAGCGCGGGTCGTCGAAGAGCATGCGGCACTTCCACTCGCCGCAGACGCGCACCCCGTGCATCTGGTGGGCCGCCTCAAACAGAGCGGCTGCGTCACCGAGCATCGGATGCGGGCAATAGCCGACCACGAAACGATCGGGAAAGCGATCGCGCGCCCGCAGCAGGTCGGACAGGGGAATGCCGGCGTGCGTACCGTCGGCCCGGCAGTGCAGGGGATTGACGGCATGGCGGTACTGCGGCGCGTCCTCGAAGGACGGAACCTCCCACGTCAACAGCCAGGCCAGATCGACGCCATGCTCATCCATGTCGGCGATCAGGCCGGCATCGTCGCGGCCGTACCAGAACACATGCTGGTGGCTGTCAATAACCATGAGGTCACCCGCCCGATGGGTCAGCGTGCGAAGGCCGCTTCAACCTTCTCCAGCGCCGCGACGGTGTCTTCGATCTCTTGCGCGCCGCAGCCCTCGTGCCCGCGCCAGTTGAAGTGCGTGGCATCGGTCGCATGGGCGTTGGGCAGCGGCCAGTCCCGGCCGAACTGCTGCACGTACCACGGCTGACGGCAGGGGATCGCCAGGTAGCTGGGTTCGAATGGAATCCCCTCCGCTCGCGCAGCCTGGGCGAAGGTTGTCTTGTCGACACCGGCCTGTGCCGCATCGAATCGCAGGAACACGAAGAAGTGCGAGCCTCGGCCGCGCGAACCTTCCGGGAATGACTCGACCACCCGCACGCTGCCCAGCCGCCGCCGACACGCCTCGGCCAGGGCTGCCGTCAGTTCCTGGCGCTGGGCCACAACCTGCGGCAGACGTTCAAGCTGCACCTGCCCGATCGCCGCGTGCAACTCGTCCATGTTGAAGTTCAGCGACGCGATGACGTTCTGATGCTGGCCCGCCAGGCCGTGCGGCTTGCCCCGATCCGCCGCCCGCCGAGCCCGCCAGTAGAGCTCCTGGTCACGGGTGAACACCACTCCGCCCTGCCCGCCTGTCGCATGATGTTTCGCGAACATCGTCGAAAAGGTCGCGATCGCGCCGAAGGTTCCGACCGGTCGGCCGTCGTATGTCGCCCCATGCGCCTGGGCACAGTCCTCGATCAGCGGCAAGCCGCGCGACGCCGCCAGCTCGACAATCGGGGCCATGTCGCATGGCTGACCGGCAATGTGAGCGACGACGATTGCCGCGGTGCGATCCGTAAGCACCGCTTCGATCTGCGCCGCCCCGATGTTGTAGGACATCGTGGCGGTGTCGGCGGGCACAGGTATGCATCCGCAGAGGGCCACAGGCATCGCGCCGCCGGGATCCGTGACTGCCGGGACGACCACTTCCGCGCCGCGCGGCAAGTCCAGCGCCCGCAGGGCCACATACACCGCCGTGGTCCCGCTGTTCACGCCGTCGGCGAACCCGCCGCCCATCATGTTCGCGAAGGCTGCGCAGTAGGCGTGTTCGTAAGACCCGTCATAGCCGAATGCCTCACCGGCTTCGATCGCCTGGTCGAAAAGCCGGGCTACCGCCGCTTTCTCCGCCTGGCCGAACAGCCGACGAGCCGGCCAGGGCGCCTTGCGCACCGGTTGGCCGCCGTTGACCGCCAGCGATGTCTGAGCCGATGGGGACATGCTCGGCCTCCCGCGATTTCCATCCACACGGCGCGCAGTGTAGCCGCGCGGCCGGGCGCGTCCACCTCCCCCGTGCGGGGTCACGGAACCACGGCCTCGTAGAGGCTGTTGAAAGTCCCGGTTCCGTGCGGCGCGATGGCGCCGGGTTCAGCCTGGTAGAGGTAGCTCAGATTCTCGCCGCCGAACGACTTGAGTCGCAGGTCGGGCCGGCTGCTCAGTTCGAACGGCCCCTCGAGCCGATCGGCCGGGAGCCGCCGATCCAGCGCGTCGTAGGCGATGACCACGACCGGCGAGAAAGCGCCGGACTTGCTGTAACGCACGACGACGGCGTAGCGGCCGTCGGTGAGCTTGAGTTTGGCCCCGATGGGGAACACCTGGACCAGCGTGGCGAACATCTTGGTCAGCACCGGGTCATAGAAGCGGCGCAGCGGTCCTTCGCACATTTCCCATAGAGCGCGGGCGGGCGATTTGGCCTGTCGGTAGACGTGCTGGGCCGTCGCCGCGTCGTAGGAGTCGGCGATGCGCACGATGCGCGTGAACACATGCAGCTTGTCGCCGGCGATACCGTTGGGATAGCCGCTGCCATCCATGTTCTCGTGATGCGTCCGCACGATCATGCGGGCGGTGGCGTCCATCGACTCGGGCAGCATTTCCGCGCCGGCTGTCGGATGCTCACGCACAAGCTGGCGAATCTGGTCGTTGAGCCGGGCGCGGTTCTTGAGCAGATCGTTGATGGTGAACATCGCCAGGTCCATGAACATCGCGCCCAGCCCAAGCGGCGTGAGGTTCATGGCCGAGGTGGTCGTCATCTGCCGGGCGGCGGTCTGGCGGATGCGCTCCCTGGCCACATAGTCGCGCACCGCCGAACCGAGCACCATGCTCAGATAGAAGACATTGCCGGTGTGCTCGGTCAGGTAATCGTCGCCGCCCAGTTCGCGCGAAAGCAGCGCCGCCGAGACGGGGTGCTCATTGAGGTAAGCCATCACGTCGTGGGCCGCCTGCTGCAAGTGCTGAAAGTTGATCGTCCTGCTGTCGTGGTTGCAGTGGAAGCGGGAGCTGACGTTCTTGAGCGAATCGGCGATCTTGGCCTGGGCGGTGCGGGCGACATTGCGGTCCGGGCTGTCGTCCTGGAACTGGGCCACCTCGTCAAGGATGGGGTCGCCCACGCGCAGGTGAAGATCGGGAAATCGCCGCTGGAGCGTTTCGACGTCGACGGGCGTGAGCTCCTTGCCGCCGGGCAGCAGGACGCGGCCGCCGCGCATGAGCGACTCGTGCAGGCGCATGCCCGGCTGAAGCTCGTGGGTGGCCAATAAAATCGGCATGCGTGCGGTTCCCGCGAGGCCCGCCGGCACGGGCCCCGTCCATCACCCCTATCGGAGTCGGTCGCAGCCCGCTTGATACAACCGACGGTCGGTCGGCTCAGATCGGGGCACTCCCAGACGCCGGCGCCGGCGCGAGCGGCAACGCCGCCCCGGCCCGCCGCGCTTACCCAACTTGCCCGGAGCGGATTGCCTTCCGCTTGCGAGCCGGCGCCGCCGCCGCCAGACCGCCTGCACCGAAGCCGGTTCGGCTCGGATGGAGGGCTCGGCATGGGCGCGGCCGATCAGCGGCTGATCGTGAAAATGGCCAGGTCGGCGTTGAGGTTGGGATTGTCGGTGACCTCGGCGCCGGTGAGGTTGTTGGCCTCGGTGTCGAGGTAGCGGCGGGTGTGGATGGTGATGCCGCGCTCGGCGCAGAAGCGCTCGAAATCGAGGATCGAGAAGAACCGGCGGTTGGGGGTGTTGAACCACGCGTATCGCAGCAAGCCATGCTCCGAAGCGGGGCTGACCCCCTCGTCGTGCAGGGCCTTGCGGATCTTGTGGTAGGCGAAGTTGGGGAAGCTGACGATGCAGCGCCTGCCCACGCGCAGGATCTCGTCGATGATCGCCTCGGTGTTGACGATCGACTGCAGCGTCTGGCTGAGGACGACGTAGTCGAACTCATCGTCGGCGAAGTCAGGCAGGCCGCGCTCCAGGTCGGTCTGCACCACGTCGAAGCCTCGCTGCATGGTGGCCAGGATGTTGAACTCATCCACCTCGACGCCCAACAGGCGCTTGCCGTCGCGCAGTTCCGCAAGTTGCGTGAGCAGTTGTCCGTTGCCGCAGCCCAGGTCGAGAATCGTCGAGCCGGTCGGGATCAGGTCGGTGATGAGCGTGTAGTCGATGCGGTTGCTGTGCAGGGCGTCGACGGTGGCGATGCGCTGCTCGGGGCCGACAGCCCGGTAGGTGCGCTGCGGGTTGGTCGTTTCGAGAAACGCGCGGATCATCTGGCCGTAGCGGTCGAAGCTGTCTTCGAGCAGAAAAGCGTCGTGGCCGGCGTCGCTGGTGACGTTGCAGTAGCTGACGTACTTGCGGCCATGGATCAAGGCGTCGACCATCTGCCGGCTCTGGGCGGGTGGAAACAGCCAGTCGCTGGTGAAGCTGAGCACCAGCCAACGGCATTCGGAACGGCCGAAGCTTTCTCGCAACTGGGCCGGCGTGCCGCCCAGGTCGAAGTGGTCCATCGCGCCTGACAGCGCGATGTAGCTGTTGGCGTCGAATCGTTCGACGAACTTCTCGCCCTGGTACGCCAGATACGAGCCGACGGAGAAGACCTTCTCGAATTCCGTGGCGATGTCGCGGGGCGAGAGCTTGTCGTGGTCGAACTTGTCGGCCATCGACTCGCGCGACAGGTAGGTGATGTGCCCGAGCATGCGGGCCAGCGCCAGGCCTGTATCGGGGCGCGTGGGTTTGTCGTAGTAGTGGCCGTTGTGGTAGTGCGGGTCACGGATGATGGCGTTGCGGGCCACGACGTCGAAGGCCAGGGCCTGGGAGGTCAGGCGCGGCCCGGTGGCGATCGCGGCCGCGCCCAGCACGCGGTCCGGGTAGCGCGTCGCCCAGCAGAGCACCTGGTGGCCGCCCAGCGACCCGCCCAGCACCGCATGCAGACGTTCGACGCCCAGCTCGTCGATGAGCATCCGCTGCACGTCGACCATGTCCTCGACGGTGATGTCCGGGAAATCGGGCCCATAGGGCTTGCCGGTACCCGGATTGATCGACGTCGGGCCGGTCGTGCCCCGGCAACCGCCGAGGATGTTGGGACAGATGACAAAATAGCGATCGGTGTCGACCGGGCAGCCGGGCCCGACCAGCAGCTCCCACCAGCCGGGGTCGTCGTCGGACGTGTGCCGCGTGACGTGCGAATCGCCCGAGAGTGCGTGGCAGACAAGCACGGCATTGGACCGATCAACGTTGAGCGTGCCGAATGTCTCGTAGCACACGTCGACGGCCGGCAGCGTGCGCCCGCGCATCAGGTCGATGGGCCCGGCGAAGCGCACCGTCTTTGCATACCGCAGCGGCCGGGCGGAGCGAACCGAATCAGAGCTGGCGAATGCGTCGGGCATGGGGAACGAATTTACCACAGAGAACACGGAGAACACAGAGAGGCAAGGCCAAGCCGGAGTGCATCGCGTCAGTCGACAACGACGCGCTTCAGGCCGTCGCGAAGAGCGGGCACGTTGAAGTTGAGTAGTAGACCAACGCGAAGACCGGCGAGCTTGAAATACGAGATGAGCTGCGCCGTATGAATCCGGTCCAGACGTTCCACGGACTTGATCTCAACGATGACGCGATCATCGACGAGAAGATCAAGCCGATATCCACACTCAAGCTGTACGCCCTTGTACTCGACGGGAACAGCGACTTCCTCACGAACGTTTAACGCTCGGTCGCGGAGCTCATGCGCCAGGCAGACCCTGTAAGCGGATTCAAGCAGGCCGGGACCGAGTTGACGATGTACTTCAATGGCCGCGCCGATGATCCCCTGCGTCAAATCATCGTCGCGAACCATGCTCGTAGTTCCTCCAAAGGTTTTCCGTGCTCTCGGTGCTCTCGGTGGTGAAGCCGCGTCTCACCTTTGCGAGGCTTTGAGGGCCTGGTCGAGGTCGGCCTTGATGTCGGCGATGTCCTCGATGCCGATGGACAGGCGCACGTACTCGGGGGTCACGCCGGCCTGTTTCTGCTCCTCGGCCGTGAGCTGCTGGTGCGTGGTCGAGGCCGGGTGGATCACCAGGCTCTTGGCGTCGCCGATGTTGGCCAGGTGGCTCAGGAGCTTGCAGGCGTTGACGAACTTCTTGCCCGCCTCCATGCCGCCCTTGATGCCGAAGCCCAGAATCGCGCCTTGCCCGTCGGGCAGGTACTTCCGGGCGTTGGCGTAATGCTTGTGGCCCTTGAGGCCCGGGTAGTTGACCCACTCGACCGCCGGGTGCTTCTCGAGGAACTGCGCCACGGCCAGTGCGTTCTCGCAGTGCCGTGGCATGCGCAGGTGCAGTGTTTCGAGACCCTGGAGAAACAGGAAGGCGGCGAACGGGCTCATGCATCCGCCGGTGTCGCGCAGCCAGTGTGTGCGGATGTGGATGATGTACGCGATGTTGCCGATCGGCCGCAGCGCTTCCTCGAAGACCACGCCGTGGTAGCTCTCGCTGGGAGCACAGAATTCGGGCCACTTCTTCGGGTTGTCCGCCCACTTGAACTTGCCGCTGTCGACCACCGCGCCGCCGATGTGCGTGCCGTGACCGCCGATGAACTTGGTCGTCGAGTAGACCACGATGTCCACGCCGTGCTCGATCGGCCGCAGCAGGGCGGGGGTCATCACCGTGTTGTCGCAGATCACCGGCAGGCCGTGCTTGTGGGCTGTGTCGGCCAGCGCCTTGAAATCGGGCACGTCGTTCTTCGGGTTGCCGATGCTCTCCAGATACACCAGGCGCGTCTTGTCGTCGACCAGCTTGGCGATCTGCTCAGGCTTGTCGGGGTCAAAGAAGCGCACCTCGATGCCCAGCTTCTTGAAGGTCTGGGTGAAGAGCGTCCACGTGCCGCCATAGAGGCTGGTGGAGCTGATGAAATTCTGGCCGCTGTGGCAGATGGTGCAGATGGCGGCCATAATCGCGGCCTGGCCCGAAGCGAACGCCAGGCCGGCTGCCCCGCCGTCGAGCGCGGCCAGACGCTTTTCCAGCACGTCGGTCGTCGGGTTCATCAGCCGCGTGTAGATGTTGCCGAATTCCTTGAGGGCGAACAGGTTCGCCGCATGATCGGTGTCGTTGAAGGTGTAGCTGGTGGTCGCGTAGATGGGCACGGCCCGGGCGTTGGTGACCGGGTCGGGCTGCTGGCCGGCATGCAGGGCGAGCGTACCGAGACGCGGGGTGGCCGAATCGCTCATGATCGTCTTCCTCAAACGGTGAACAGGACAGGTTTGCTGTGCGCGATCTCCGCCGCGCGACGTCGCACGCCGGCGGAGGTCACTCATCTTAGCAGCGTCGGTACGGGCTGCGAACCGGTCTCAACAAAAGAACGCCGCCGCTTTTGACTGGCGGCGGCGTCGATGAAGCTGATTTCCCGCATCGGTCGGGCAGGCCCGTGGCCGGCGCTCAGATGCGAGGCTGTCTGTCGCGGCGATGCAGCAGTCCGACGCTGGCGACAACCAGCAGGCCGAGGGCGGCCGGCTCGGGGATGATCGCCGACTGGCCGCTGTTGGTGAGGATGATGATGAACGGATTGATGTCCTCGGTGTTAATCATGCCGTCGCCATTGGGGTCGGCATAGTCGATGATCTGCTGATCGGTCAGGCTTTCACCCAGGATCGCCCGCCCCCAGTCGCACCAGTCGTCGGGCAGGGTCAGAGCCAGGATGAACGGGTTGATGTCTTCGGTGTCGACGTTGCCGCTGAAATTGAAGTCGCCGGGAACAGGCTCAGGCAGCGAGTCCTCCACCGTCACCTGGAAGCTGACGTTGTCAATCGCCACGCTCATCGCGTCGGTCGGCTTGCCGCCCCAGAGCCAGAAATACTCGTGACCCTCGGAATAGGTCACCATGCGGAAGGTGATCAGGAAGTAGTCGTACGTCTGCGTGAGGTTGAAGGTGCCGTCGTAGTACAACGTCGATCCGTCCTCGCCCTCGCCGGGTTGAATCACCCAGCCGGTGGGTTGAATCTCGGTCACACCGCTTGAATAGGTGTGCCAGGCGTCGCCCTGGTCGGGCACATAGGGCTCATCCGGTTCGCCGAGGATGTCGGCGTCGTGCCACTGGCTGTTGAAGTCGGCGCCGGTGTAGACCTTGACCCAGTTGTCGTTGAACGACCAGCCGTCACCCACCGGGTTCTCGTTCTCCCAATTATCGCCGTTCCACGCGCTCCAGCGGTCCTGGGGCGTAGGCAGGTCGGCGGCGTTGATGCCGTGGATGATCGGCTGCAGAAGCTGGGGCGTGGCGTCGAGGTTCACCGCATCCCAGTAGTGGAAGTAGTACTCGAAGTTGAGCCTGGCTTCGCCGGCCTGCATCGTGACGGGCGCCTGGACGATGACGTCGGCCCACGGCCGAAAACCCGCGCCCTCCAGCACGTGGTTGCCCGGACGCAGCGGATCCTCCGAGCGGTTGATGCCGGCCACCGTGTCGCCGTTGGTGAACGCGGCTCGCGGGTCGTCAAAGACCGTGATGCCGCCGAACGGCGCGAACCAGCGGCCAAGGTCCGTGAACGGCGTGCCCGCGGGGATGATCTGGTTGGCGGGGTTGGGCTCGATGCCCGCCACGCCGCCGATGTGGAAATGCGTTTCGTTCAATGGCGTGAGGCTCTGATCGATTTCGGCCTGGGTGCGTGGCGTGGGGCCTGGTTGCTTCACCCCGGCAATATCCTCGAAGTCACCATACGGCAGCAGATTGGGCGACAGCGCCGCCCGCGCCGGACACGCCAGCACAACCGCCGCCAGCAGGACCGCATAGAACCTGGTCATGTTCGTCTCTCCATATCAGCCGGAAGCTCGGGAACTCCCCGCGGGCCGGCGGCTCGCAGGGGACGGCGGGGCACCTTACCCAGAACCCCGGCAAGGAGTTGGGCGGTCGCGCGTGCGGGCTGATGCTCGCCAACCCGCCGCATCCCACCGGGCGCAGCGAAAATCGATGCGCCAGATACCCAAAGCTTGCCTCAAACAAGCGGCACGGTCAATGACTTTTTGCGCACCGGCCCGGAACAGGCGGCATGGTTCCGACAAACTTGCCCAGTGTGACGGCACAGCATGGGCGCAGCCCGCCGCGTGCCTCCGACCAACCGCCGCCCCGCCCATGGCAGGGCCGCCCGTTCAGCGCCGCCGCGCCAGCGCCAGTCCGCCCATCGCCAGCAGGCCGAAGGTGGCCGGCTCGGGGATGATCGCCGACTGACCGCCGCCGGTGAGGATGATGATGAACGGGTTGATGTCCTCGGTGTTGATGACATCGTCGTTGTTGGTGTCATACACCACCGGGTCCACGCCGTACTGGGTCTGGTACTGGCCGGGGTTGGTCAGGGCCAGAATGAACGGGTTGATGTCCTGGGTGTCCACCGTCCCGCTGCCGTCGAAGTCGCCGGGCAGGTAGGCCGCCTGGATGGGCAGCTTCAAACTGATGTTGTCGACCGCCACCGCCAAGGCGCTCGATGGCTTGCCCCCGTAGAGCCAGAAGTATTCGTGGCTTTCGTGGTAGACGACGCCATTGAGTCGAACAAGGTAATAGCTGAAGGGCGTGGTGATCTCGAAGCTGCCGTCCCAGTCGGTCGACAAGGTCTGCCAGAGCGGCGGCTCGGGAACGACGTTGTCCCAGTCCACATTCGTCCAGTTGGAGTTGGCGTCCTTGGCCCAGGCGGGGCTGGTGTAGAGACGCTCTTCGCTGCCGAGGATGTTGTCCAGGGCGAAGAATCCGCCGTAGTCATGCGAATCGATGCTGTCGGGCAGGGAGTTCAGGCCATAGACCACCGCCCGCAGGCGCGGGGCGCCGGTCGCGGAAGGATCCCAGTTGTCGTCCCAGTAGTAATCCATGTCGAACTGGGCGGTGCCGGCGACATGGCCGGCCGGTGCCTCGATGACCTGCAAGACCGTCGAGCGGAACCCGACGGTTTCCAGATAGTGATTGGAGCCGTCATACGAGATGTTGGGGGCTCCCAGGTCGGCTGTTCCGATCGTCCACCCGTTCTGCGCCGCCTCCAGACGAGGATCATCCAGATAGCTCACGCGGCCGTAGGATCCGAACCAATAACCCAGGTCATTGGCTCGACCGATCAGGGCCTGCTTTTCCGGGGTGTAGTCGTTGTTGAAGGTGGTGGGCCTCTTGCCTGGGCCCACATCGTCAGTCTTCACATTGGCGATGGACTCGAAATCGCCGTTGATGATGACGTTGTCGGACAGCATGGCCTGTGTGCTGGTGGCACAGGAGATCACCAGAAGCGCGGCCGCGAACAGAATGCGCATCGCAATTCCTCCAGGCGTTATGACCAATCCGCAGACGACACACGTCATGCGACTCGGAGCCGACAAACCGGCGCCCAAGTCGTTATGCAAGACCTTGTGGAACCACAGGAGACGGAGTTGGACACGCCCGTCGCCCCCCAAGCGGATGCACCACCCATTCGGAGTGTATACCCAGTCGGCCGCGCCCCCAAAGCGCATGGCGCAATACTCTTGCCGTATCACGCAAGAAGGGAATGCCCCACGGGGCAGGCGCGTCGGCGCGACGGCTTACACCAGGCCGTCGCTAGGAGAGATAGGTATCCTCGAGCGACAGGCGCAGTTTTTCCAGAGCTTTATTCTGAATCTGGCGGACACGCTCCTTGGTGACGCCGATGATCCGGCCCACCTGTTCGAGTGTGAGGGCGCTGGGACCTCCGCGGCTGGGGCGATCGCCCGGCCGGGCCGGCTGCTGCGCCGCCTTGCCGATCGCGAAGCGATGCTCGATGACCTCCTGCTCGATGCTTGTCAGCTCCGCGCGGTTGCTGCTGAGGATCGTGCGTATCTCGTCAACACAGTCCGCCTCGTGATCCTCGTACTTGCGCTCCTGATAGTCGCTGCGCTCCAGTTTGGGATCGAAATCCGTGGGAAACATCGCGCGGTATTTGCTCAGCTTCACTCCGCTGCGGCTGAACGCCTTGAGGATCGCGCGGCAGGCATAGGTTGAGAACTTGAACCCGCGCGACACGTCGAACTTGTCGACCGCGCGCAGCAGGGCCATATTGCCTTCGCTGACCAGATCGGCGAAGTCCACCTCGCTCATGCGGGTCCGCTTGGCCATCGCCAGCACCAGGGCCAGGTTGCTGCGTGCGATCTGGTCGCGGTACTGGTCGGCCCGATCCAGCCAATACAGGAACTGACGCGCCTGGCTCCCGGTCACCGGACCGGCACCGACTTCGGCCTTGAGCTGGACGATGCGATAGCGGCAGTAATTGAACTGCAGAAACAGATCGCGCTCCTGCTGGGCGGTCAGTAAAGCCGATCCGCCGCCCCGCCGTCCTATCGCGTCGCGACCGGTGGGCGAAATATTGTCCATCACCGGGTGGTACCAGCTCGTGTCGGGCGCGGGAACCTGCTTGTCCGCGGCGAACAAGCGGGCCTCGGCATCGGGCGACTCGAACCGCGGGTCGTGAATGTGCTCGTATTTCTCGTCCAGAACCGCCTTGAGGCGGGCCTGATCGCTCTGCGACAACTGGGCCGGTGAATCGGCCACACGCAGGCGACTGCCACGCTGCAACTGGGCGAGCGGCGAACGGTGATGCTCAAGTGCGGAGAGCGGCGGCATGGGGTACCTCCCCCGTCGCAGGCGTTGCGGCCCGGAGAAACGCGTCAAGTCGGCGCGGCGCGTTCGGCCCCCGATCTCGGACCTGCCGGGCCCAGCTTGAACATCCCCTGGATCCGATGGTCTGTTGCGTGGCGGCCAGTCGCTCCGCGGCCCCGACCCGAAGCGAATCAGGGGCCTGGTTGCGTTCCGTCCTGATCCAGTCTACTTACACAACCTCGCTTTTGTTCGTCTGATTTAGAAATATTCCAGATAGCTCAACCGGACGAGATCAGAATACGCCCATTTCCATGCTGCAGAGAGCAATCTTAAGTTTTAATTATCGTTTGATTAGCTGACTCCCTGTCTTGACCGGAACAGCGACTGGCGCTAGAGTCCCCCCGAATTCCGGCAAGTGACTTCCGGCATCAGCCTCGCCGCAGGTCTTGTTGCCCGCGGCGGCCGTATCGGGCGGTCTGTGCAGCAACGAGGCGGTCGGCGAGCATTCCCGGCCGGCGCCGACGACACGGGTCCACGCCGCCGACCATGACCCTCTGACCCCTCACAACGATTCACCAAGGAGACAACGCCATGGCCTTTGCCCTTCCCGATCTGCCTTACGCTCCCACCGCCCTGGATCCGGTCATCGATACCCAGACCATGCAGATCCACCACGGCAAACATCACAACGCCTACGTGACCAATCTCAACAAGGCCCTGGAGTCGGCCTCGAACCTGGCGTCGAAGTCGATTGAGGCGTTGATCGGCGATCTGTCAGCCGTCCCGGAAAACATCCGCACGGCTGTGCGCAACAACGGCGGCGGCCACGCCAACCATTCGCTGTTCTGGAAGATCATGGCCAGCCCCGGCAAGGGCGGAGGCGGCAAGCCTTCGGGCGCTCTGGCAGCTGCGATCGACAAGGAACTGGGCGGCTTCGACAAGTTCAAGACCGACTTCGCCAATGCCGGCGCCACCCGCTTCGGATCCGGATGGGCCTGGCTGTGCGTCAAGGACGACGGCAAACTCTGCGTCTGCTCCACGCCCAACCAGGACAGTCCGCTGATGAAGGGCGTGGTCGACTGCCCGGGCAAGCCGATCCTCGGCCTGGACGTGTGGGAGCACGCCTACTACCTCAAATACCAGAACCGCCGGCCGGACTACATCGCCGCCTGGTGGGACGTGGTCAACTGGGATCAGGTGGCGAAGAACTACGCGGCCGCGAAGTAACCGCACCACCCGCGCTTCCCGACTTTACCGTCCAAGTGAAAAGCCCAGGAAATCTTTCCTGGGCTTTCTTGTGCGCTGCCTCTTCGTGTTCGATCGTTCACTTCTTCGATTGCCGCTGGGTAAAGATGCGCTTGACCGTCTCCAGCGCCATCTTCGGCTCACGGCGGCGCGTCAGGATGCCGTAGGGGCTGATCGACAGGCTGTGCCGACTCGCCGACTCGTGCCAGAGGTGGTCGGCCCAGCACCAGATCGTCATGCCGCGCAGGTACGGCGCGGTCATGGCCTGCGTCTCCTGCTCGATCACCTTGGCCTGGCGGTCCTCGCCATTGTGCCCACCGCGAACGCCCCGCAGGCCCACGTGGCCGAACTCGGTGACGACAATCGGCTTGTCGGGGAACCGCTCGTGCACCGCCGCGAGCTTCTCACGCCAGAAACGCTTGGCCACCTCGAAGTCAGGCTCAGGCAGGCGCGGCTGGGTGTTCATCGCATCGTTGTCGTCGGCGGGCAGATTCGCCCAGCAGTCGAGGTGGTTGCTGGGGTAGCAGTTGACGCAGATGACGTCGTCAGCCGCGAAGTTGAAGTTCGTGTACCACCAACTGCATACATGTGTGGCGAAGCGCGTCGGGTCGATTTCGCGGGCCAGGTTCGTCAGTTCGGCGTTGCCGGCCGCCACCTCGGGCTTGCCTTCATGGGTCTCATTGCTCACAGACCAGAAGATGACCGAGGGATGGTTGCGATCGCGCAGGATCATCTTTGTGAGCTGCCGCTTGGCGTTGGCGCGCTGGGTCTTGTAGACCTCTTCGCCGAATTGATAGCCGCGCCACCAGTAGAGGGGAATCTCGCACATCACCAGCAGGCCGATCTGGTCGCACAGGTCCATCTCGCCCGGATGGTGCGGATAGTGGCACAGGCGCACGAAGTTCGCGCCGGCCGCCTTCATGCCGCGAAGGTCGGCCTCGACGGTTTCGAAGTCCGGGCACAACCCCGTGCGCGGGCTGTCCTCGTGGCGATTGAAGCCGGTGAGGAAAATCGACTGGCCGTTGAGCAGAATCTCGTGGCCGCGGGCCTCGATTTTCCGGAAGCCGAAGCGAATGTCGTGGCTGTCGGCCGCTTCGCCCTGTTTCTGCAGCTTGATCCGCACGCTGTAAAGCGTGGGGCTGTCGGGCGACCAGGGCTTGGCGCCCGCCACGTCGGCCTTCAGCACGCGCTCGATGTTCTTGCCGGGCTCGATTGAACCGGCGCTGTCCTTGAGCGTCGCCAGCACCTTGCCGGCGGCATCCACCACTTCCGCCGTTATATCCGCCGCTGCGACCTGGGCGCCTTCGTTGGCGATCCGCACATGCAGCTCGAACCGGCCGGCCTTGTCCCCCGGTTCAGCCACCACCCACGCATCGGCGATGTGCAGCCGATCCGTCGCGATGGCGTATACATCGCGCAGAATCCCCGCGTACGTCCGCCAGCCGCGCTCGTGTCCCGGCACGTCACTGCGCACGTAGCGGTTGTCGACGCGTACGGCCAAGACGTTCTCCGTTCCCGGCCGCAGAGCCGCGCCCGTCGGCACGTCGAAGCGCAGATATCCGTCGCCGTGCGAACCGATTTTCGTGCCGTTGAGGTAGACGTCGCAGTGATCGGTCACGCTCTCGAAGCGGATGACCACATGCTTGTCCGCCCAGTCGGCCGGAGCCTTGAAGCGGCGGCGGAACCAGGCGCTGTCGATCCAGGTGTGCATGTCCGGGTGGCAGTCCTCAGCCGCGCAGGGCACGTCGGCCGCCAGCCAGTGTGAATCATCGAAGCCGGCCGCATGCCAGCCCAGCAGTTCGCCCTTGTCCGATTCGTCCGGCTGCATGCGCCAGGGGCCGTTGAGTTCGAGTGAGGTGCGCGGCATGACGTTGTGCTCCTTGGTTCCACGGGATGCGGCGGGCGGTCATGTTACCCATTTGCCGGAAGATGCAAACGTCGTCATCGCCATGACAGCTTCACCGACGCGGCCACGTGGTGGATCGCCCCCTGCCGCGTGAGCTCGCTGGTCACCAGGTCAATCCGGTCCACAGGCGCGGGCCCGAAATCCGTGTCGACATGCTCACTCAACAGGCGGGCCAGTTCGTCGGGCGGACGGGCCTTTACCCGCGCGAGGGTCGCGTGGGCCTGCCACGGGCGTGTGTCGGCCGCGAACCCCAAGGCGCCGAGCGGATCGGCCAGCCGCGCCACCACCTGTTGCAGAGGCTGCGCCTGGCGCAGCGCAGCCCAGATGACACGCGGCTTGCGGGGGTCGGGATACGCCCCCAGCCCGCGGACGCGGGTTTCGAAAGGCGGCACACCCACCACCGCCGCGGCGATGACCGAGCGCAGCTCCTCGAAAACGGCCGGCGTCACATCCCCGAGAAAACGCAAAGTCACGTGCAGATTTTCCAGCGGTACCGGCCGAATGACGCGGCCCATGCGCCCCAGCGCACGCAGCACCTGGCGCAGGGCGTCGGTCGGTGCAACGCCAACAGCGATGAAACTCCGCGGCATGCCGTGCTCCGAAGGCCAAACGCCAGCCCCTGGCGCGGCGATGATGATCGGGCGATCCACGATCGCACAAGCCCGACGACTTGCCGATATTATGATCGCTCGTGCCGCACCGGGCACGTCGTCCGCGGCCCGTGAGGAGCGACCGCGGGGCCGACCGCCGACATCGAACGCAGGGGCTGCATCATGGCAACCGACCGTGAATTGCTGGCTGACGCCATCGGCGTCGTCAATGACGCGTTTCTGGGCATGCTCACCACCGTCGACGAAGCCGGCGTTCCACACGCCCGCTGGATGGGGGCGGCGGCCATGGGCGGCGGCCTGAGCGAAATCTACACCCTGTGCGGCAGGAACACGCGCAAGATCCAGCAGATCCAGGCCAATCCGAACGTCTGCTGGGTCTTCTCCACTGAAGACTACACGGATGTGGTCAGCCTCTATGGCAAGGCGGAGGTGCTGACCGCGCCGCTGATCCGCCAGAACGTGTTCGACCGGCTCATGGACTGCGCCCGCACCTGGGCCATGAACGCCCTTTCGGCGGATGAGAATATCGAGTTCGTGACGATCAAAACGACGGTCGAGCGCGTCGAGCTGCTTAGCCCGCGTCGCAAGATTTTCGTGCCACGCAGCATTCGGCTGGGGGATGCCGCGTCGCGCACGGCCTGAAACCGACGTCGGCGCCAGAGCGTGCATCCGCCTGCGTTGACCCGAGGCGACGTCATCGCCGCTCGGGTCGCCACACAGAAGCCCGCTCGAAGCCAATCGTACACAGGCGAACCGCTCTACTCCTCGGGCCCGACGCTGGCGTCGGCGGCCGGCTTGCCGCGCGGATCGGTCTGCACCAGGGCGACCATCGCCAGAATGACCGCCACCGCCGCCACCTGGGCGAGGCTGATGCGCTCGGCGTCGAGCCAACCCCAGATCATCGCCGTCAAAGGAATAATGTAGGTGACCATGCCGGCATACAGCGGGCCCCGGCGCTGGACGAGCATGTAGAACATGAGCAGCGACATCCCCGTGCCGAGGATGCCGATCTGGGCGAGGGCGGCGATGCTCAGAGCCAGGTCAACGCCGCGGGCCTCGATCGATTCGGTCCCGCCCGCCAAGGGAAGAACGACCAGGACCGAGAGCATGATCGCCGCCAGCGTCAACGCCGTGGCTGGCGCGTCCGCGAAGCGCCGCTTCACAAAGGTATTGGCTATGGCGTAGCCGATCGGCACCGACAGGGCCATGGCCAGATGGATCGGCCGCATGGAACGATCCAGCCCGTCACCGACGAGCAGGGCCATGGCCGCCAGACCCACGACCACCCCGATCAACTGCCGGCGCGTCGGATGCACCCGCAACATAGGCACGGACACCGCGATGGTGGTCAGCGGAACCAGGGCGGGCATGACGCCGATGAACGAGCTGTTGGCGTAGAGACCGATCAGGTAAGGCTGAACGACGAACGGCCAGATGAATCCGATGGCGGCGATGAACACCAGGGGCAACAGATCGGCCCGACGAAAAGGCCAGGCCCGTCGCTTGTAGCCGAACCACAGCGCGCCCAGGGCCGCGATGGCGAAGATCATGCGGCCGGCGGCGATGGACCACGGGCCGAACGCCGCGTCGGCTTTCTTCATGAGGATGAAGTTGCTGCCCCAGAAGAGGCAGATCAGGATGAACATCACGTGGTGCATGGCCGGGGTCTGGGGTTATGGAGTATGGCTGGTGGTATCGCGGGTCAGTGTAGCGGCGGCTGGCCGATTTTCTCTCGTGCGGCGTTGACCGCGACCAGAGCGGGCGGGTGCTTGGCCAGCAATTTGACCACCTGTGAGGCGGTGCATTGCAGGACCGTCGCCACCCGCGACGGGTCATAGCGTCGTCCCGCCAGGGCGTCGAGCGCTTCGGCCAGGAGAGCGGGGAAATCGGCGTGGCTCACATTGCAGGCGATGCGTCCGGTCCTGGCTTCACATCGCTGACGCCACAGGTCGCTGGCCTGGAGCGGCACTTCCAGCGGGCCCGGGGTCACGGTGCGATGCTCCACAGCCAGGCGCAAACGCAGGCGACGGATGGCCTCGCGGCGGTTTTCCGCCTGACTGCGGCATTCGGACGCCTGCCCGACCAACCCTGTGGGCCGGTGGAGAATGCTCACGGCCGTCTCGACCTTGTTGCGGTGCTGGCCGCCGGGACCGGAAGCCCGCCCGCGGGTGATCTGGCATTCGCGCAGCAGTTGTTCGACGGGCCATGCGGCGGGATGGACGGCGGCGGGCGGCATCGCTCCATCCTATCGCCGGCCATCGGCGAAGCGGCGTGCCGCCGACAGCCCGATTTGGTTAAAGTATCTGCCCGTGCCGACCCGAACCCGACGGCAGGCCCGGTTCCCCATGCGGGCCTTCAGAAGTATCGGACGATCGTTTGGCCCAGTCGACGCCCAGCAACCCGCCGCCGACGTTGCTGCACGGACTGGATGCCTGGATGGCCGCCCATCCCTGGCATCCGCGCGTGCTGCCGCTGATCGTCTATCTCCTGATGCTTTCGGTCATCGGTATGACGCCCGATACGCGGCCGATGGTGTACCTGAGGCCGATGCTCTACGTCGTGCAATGCGGTCTGGTGCTGTGGCTGCTGTGGCGGTATCGACGGCTATTGCCCGAACTGACAGCGACGTTTGACTGGCGCGCGGTTCCGGTGGGCGTGGGCGTGTGCGTGGTGTGGGTGCTGCTGGGCTGGTTGACGGCCGGAGAATTCGGCGTGCGTTGGGCGGCGATACTCGATGGGCAGCCGATGAGCCTGATCGACTACGGCGTGCCGGCCGTCAACAAGCCGCCGCTGGCGACCTCGGCCTCCGATGGGCCTTTCGATTTGCGCCACCCCGCCGTGATGGGCGCGACCGTCGGCTGGATCGCCCTGGGCCTGCGGCTGCTGGGCATGAGCATCGTCGTGCCCCTGTTTGAAGAGCTTTTCACCCGCTCGATGCTGCTGCGCAGCCTCAGCCGCCCGCGCATGACAGCCATCGGCCTGCTGCATTTTCTCATCGACCTGCCGGTGATCGGCGAGTGGGTCGGCCACACCCGGCTCGGCCGCCGGGCTGAGGCCCATGAGCCGGTATTCGGGCCGGCCTTCCACCGCACACCGCTGGGCGAAGTGACGCTTTTCGGCATCGCCGCGTCAACCTTCGTCTTCATGCTCAACCACGGCGTGCGCGACTGGCCGGGCGCGGTCGCGTGCGGCATCGCCTATTGCCTGCTCGTCGGCTGGACCGGCCGAGAGAAAGGGCTTGGACCGGTGATCTGGGCCCACGGCATCACCAACGCCCTGCTGTGGGGCTACGTTGTGGCCACGGGCGACTGGCAGTTTCTCTAGGTGTCGCTTACGCTCGCTCGACCTGGAGGCGCGGTATGGTGACGCACCACGGTTATATCGCCAATGGCATCTGCGGTGAAGCGGCCGCGGACGAGCGCCTGCACGGCCGCAGTGAGTTTCGCCTGTTCAATCCGACGCCGCATCGCACCGACGTTCGCATGCGCGTCTTCTTCAGCGATCGTACGCCCGTCACGCTCGATCCCTGGCCGCTCGACGGCTTCGCGAACCGCTACCTGGCGGTACCGCAGTTCGCGCCGCAGGTGTTCGCGGCGGCCGGCCCCTGGGGCATGACCCTTGAATCCACCGAACCGGTGTTGACCGACCACATCCTGGTCGCGGGATTGAAGGGCGATACGGTTTCGGATCGTTTCGCCGGCGGCGTATCCGATGTGCTCGCCGAGCCAGCCGCGGCGAAGACCTGGTGGTTTGGCGACGGCCTGCGGCTTGCGTTCAACCCGCAGACGGCTCCGATCCCCTACAACGAGTTCGAGTGGTACCACCTGCTCAACCCCGGCCCGCGCGATGCGGATATCGTCGTGACACGGTTCTACGGCCCGGGCGACGAGACGACCCAGCGCCTGACCCTCGCGGCCGAGCGCGTGATGCTGCTGGACAACTTCGACACCGCCCCTCCCAACCGCGGCCACGGCATCCGCTTCAGCGGCACGGAGCCGATCGTCGTCCAGAGCACCCGCCTGATCTACAGCCTCCACGGCCTGGGCGAATGGGGCGCGCAGATCCACACGCCGCGACCCGGGCGGGCCAGTGCGACGGCGACCATCGATCAGCCACATGCTTGATTCGCCGCCCTTTCGTTCGAAGTTCGACACGCAGCGCGCTTTCCCTAAGGCGCCTCTGAAGCACAGGCATGTCGCGGCGTCTGTCGACCAGCGTCAGCCCACGCCTCCCGACGCCTCGCCGGCTTCACCGACAGAGGCGGGTGCGGCGATGTCGAGGGTGAGCCGATCGTCGGCCGCGTCGACGCGGATCGTTGAACCCTCGGTCACGTCGCCGGCGATGAGGGCCCGGCCGATGCGGGTTTCCAGCTCGTGCTGGATATAGCGTTTCAGCGGGCGGGCGCCGTACACCGGGTCGAACGCCTTCTCCGCGATCAACTGCGCGGCCGCGTCGGACAGGTCGAGGCTGACATTGCGCTCCGCCAGGCGGCGCTGCACCTCGGCGACCTGCAGTCGCACGATCTGCTTGATCTGACCCAGGGCCAGCGGCTGAAAAAGCACGATGTCGTCCACGCGGTTGAGAAACTCCGGCCGAAAGTGCCGCCGCATCTCCTGCATCACCGCGTTGCGGGCCTGGTCGGAAATCTCGTTGCCGATCACCGCATCATCAAGCAGATGCTGGCTGCCGATGTTGCTGGTCATGATGATGACGCAGTTCTTGAAGCTGACGGTGCGTCCCTGACCGTCGGTGGCCCGGCCGTCATCGAGAATCTGCAGCAGAACGTTGAACACCTCCGGATGGGCCTTCTCGATTTCATCGAACAGGAGGACCGCGTAGGGCTTGCGTCGCACCGCCTCGGTGAGCTGGCCGCCCTCTTCATAGCCCACATAGCCCGGCGGCGCGCCGATGAGGCGGCTGACGGTGTGCCGTTCCATGTACTCGCTCATGTCGATGCGCACGATGTTTTCCTCGCTGTCGAAGAGCGACTCGGCCAGGGCGCGGGCCAGTTCGGTCTTCCCGACGCCGGTCGGGCCGAGGAAGATGAACGAGCCGATCGGACGCTTCGGGTCTTTGATGCCGGCGCGGGCGCGGATGACGGCGTCGGCGACGAGGCTGACCGCTTCGTCCTGTCCCACCACGCGCTGATGCAGCAGTTCATCGAGCTTCAGCAGTTTTTCACGTTCGCCCTCGACCAGGCGCGAAACGGGAATGCCGGTCCAGCGGCTGACGATGCGAGCGATCTCCTCATCGGTCACCTGCTCGCGCACGAGCTGCTGCGAGCGGTCGGCCTGTTGCAGCTTCGCCTCCGCCTCAGCCAGTTCACGCTGGGCCTGCGGCAGCTTGCCGTGTTTGAGCTCAGCCGCCTTGTTCAGATCGTATTCGCGCTGGGCCTGTTCAATCTGATGGTTGAGCTGTTCGATCCGCTCACGCAACTGCTGCACGCTCAGCAGATTCCGCTTTTCCGACTCCCACTGGGCCCGCATCTGGTCGGCTTGCTTCTTCTGGTCAGCCAGTTCCTTGCGCAGCTCTTCGAGGCGTTTTTTCGAAACCGCGTCCTTTTCCATCTTCAGCGCGGCTTCCTCGATTTCCATCTGCATGACCCGACGCGTGATCGCATCCAGTTCAGCGGGCATCGAATCGATCTCCGTGCGGATCATGGCGCAGGCTTCGTCCACGAGGTCGATGGCCTTGTCCGGCAGGAAACGGTCCGTGATGTAGCGGTTGCTCAACACCGCCGCGGAAACCAGGGCCGCATCCTGAATCTTCACGCCGTGATGCACCTCGAACCGCTCGCGCAGCCCACGCAGGATCGACACCGTGTCCTCAACCGTCGGCGGCTCGACCAGCACCGGCTGGAACCGCCGCTCCAGGGCCGCGTCCTTCTCGATGTGCTGGCGATATTCGTCCAGCGTCGTCGCGCCGATGCAGTGCAGCTCGCCGCGGGCCAGCATCGGCTTGAGCATGTTGCCCGCGTCCATCGCCCCCTCGGCCTTGCCCGCGCCGACGATCGTGTGCAACTCGTCGATGAACAACAGAATGCGCCCCTCAGCATTCTTGATCTCATTGAGCACCGCCTTGAGCCGCTCCTCGAACTCCCCGCGATACTTCGCGCCTGCGACAAGGCTGCCCATGTCGAGGGCGAAGACCGTCTTGTTCTTCAGGCCCTCGGGCACGTCGCCGCGCACGATCCGCTGGGCCAGCCCCTCGACAATGGCCGTCTTGCCCACGCCCGGCTCGCCGATGAGCACGGGATTATTCTTGGTCTTGCGCGACAGAATGCGGATGACGCGGCGGATTTCCTCATCGCGGCCGATGACCGGATCGAGCTTGCCGTCGCGGGCCAAGGCGACCAGATCGCGGCCATAGCGCTCGAGCGCTTCGTAGGTGGCCTCCGGATCGGCGCTGGTCACGCGCTGGTTGCCGCGGACTTTGGTGAGCACGGCCAGCAACGTTTCGCGCGTAACATTGAATTGCCCCAGCGTCCGCCCCACGGGCGAATCGGCGTCGACGCTGAGCACCGCCAGGAGAATGTGCTCGACGCTGACGTATTCATCTTTCAGGCGTTTAGCCTGTTTTTCAGCCTCGGCGAGAACGTGCTGCAAACGCTGGGTGATCATGATCCGACCGGCCTCGGAACCCGGGCCGGACACGCTGGGAATCTTCACCACCTGTGTTTTGATCGCCTCGGCCAGCGCGTCGGCATCGACGTCCATCCGCGCCAGCAGGCGCGGCGTCAGACCATCCTCCTGGCGCACCAGCGCGAGCACGACGTGCTCGACGTCCACCTGCTGGTGGCCGAGTTCGGCTGCGAGCGACTGGGCGCCCTGCAGGGCCTGCTGGGTCTTCAAGGTCAGTCGATTCATATCCATGGCGTCACCCGCCTCCCGTCGCATCGTGAGGCCGCTGGCTAGCGGCGCGGGTCGAAATCGGAGGTTTGCTTCAATTGCTCAAAGAGCTTGCGCTGCTCGTCGGTCAGGCTGGGCGGCAGGACGATCTTCACGCGAACCAGCAGATCACCGCGTCTTGCGGCGCCGCCCTGCGGCATACCACGGCCGCGCAGCCGCAGGGTCTGCCCGCTGCTGGCGCCGGCAGGCACACTGAGCTCCACGTGGCCGTCGATGCTCTCGATGGGCACCTTCGCGCCCAGGGCCGCCTCCCAGGGCGTGAGTTTCAAGTCGGTGATGAGATTCGCACCGTCGCGCGTGAAGCGCGGGTCCGGGGCGACCTCGATTTTCAGCATCAGGTCCGCGCCGCCGCCGCCTTCACCCTTGAGCCGAATCTTCTGGCCGTCGCGCACGCCCTGAGGAATCTTCACGTCCAGTGTTCGGGTTCGCCCGTCGGGGGCTTGAACCCGAACCTGCCGCGTGGCGCCATGGAATACGTCGGCCAGTGAAACGCTGATCGTGCTCTGGACCGGCGGGGGCGCGGCGGCGTGTGACCGTCCACCCCCGGCAAAGGCTCCAGCCGAGCCGTCGAACAGATCATCAAACCCGGTCGCGCCGCCCCGTGCGCCGCGGCGTCCCGTGCCGCGGCCGAACATCATGTCGAAAAAGTCGCTGAAGCCATCGGGACTGAAGCTGAAACCACCCGCGGCCCCGCCGCGGCCACCCTCGCCGCCAAAGTGGAACTTGACGTTGTCCCAGCCCGGGGGCGGTCGAAACTCCTGACCGTTTTTCCAGTCCGCTCCAAGCTGGTCATACTTGCGACGCTTGTCCTCGTCCGACAGCACTTCATAGGCTTCGTTGATCTGCGCGAACTTCGACTGAGCGTCCTTGGCCTTGTTGACGTCGGGGTGATATTGCCGCGCCAGCTTGCGATACGCGCGGCGGATGTCGTCCGCCGAGGCCCCGCGCTGCACTCCCAACGTCTGGTAGTAGTCCTGAAACTTCACGGCCACGGCTTCATCGCCTTCCTCGCCCGCGGTCGCGGACGCGACGAGTCTTGATCTCACGTCATGCAAACACCATGCCGCATTACATAGCGTAACTCACGCATTTTCAGCTTCTTACATTATCCGTAAAGGCAGCATGTCTGCCAAAATGGCTGATTATCCCGCCGCCCGCCTTCAGACGCCCGGCCAGACGTCACCGAAGGTCTCCCGCAGCCACCCACCCAGCCACGCGACTACAGATGGGTTCGCGACCGCGACGTTGCGCAGCTCGTCGCGGTCCGTGAGCCGATCGTAAAGCGCCGGCTCACCGTCGCGGTGCTCGACGAGTTTCCACTGCCCATCACAGGCCATGCGCCATCGTCTGAGCATCACGCACTGCACATCGCGATGCGCCGAGGTTGCGCCCTCAAGCACCGGCCGCAGCGAGCGACTGTCCCAGTCCCTGGGTGCCTGCAGTCCTGCCAACTCCAGCAGCGTGGCCGACAGATCCACCAGCTCCACCAGCGCGTCACTGACGACCCCGCGCGCCACACCCGGTCCGGCGGCGATCAGCGGCACGCGGACCGAGCCCTCCCAAGGCACGCTCTTCTGGAAGCGCCCGTGGTCGCCGAGCATCTCACCATGGTCCGAACTGAAGACGATCACCGTGTTCGCCAGCTCGCCACGTCGTTCGACGGTCCGCACGATGCGGCCGACCCATTCGTCGATGCCCTCGATGCACGCCGCATAGTTGCGCCGAAGCTGCTGATGATCGAGTGCAACCGTCTGGCCGCGTGGGTTGACGATCGTCGTCTCGGGTTTGACCGGCATGGGAAAGTGCACGTCGTCGTAGCGCCGCTGCAACTCGGCCGGTGGATCGAATGGATCGTGCGGTCCGGGAAAGTTCACCCACAGCATCCAGGGCTTACCCGTCGGCGCGGCGTCGAGCAGCTTCAACGCGGCCGCGCCCGTCACGTCGTCACTGTAACTTTCGCGCGGCAAGGGACTGGGCCACGTCGATGCGTAATGCCTCGCCTCTTCGCGGCGTCTGACATAGTCATCATGGTGCATACGACGAAGCCCGCGTTGCTCAAGCCACTGCGTGTAGTAATCGCTCGGCTCATCCCAACCGGCCGCGGCGCCCGCGTTCATCTTGCCCCGCTGGTCGATGGCCGCGCTGAATCCGTAATCGCCCAGGCGCGCCGTCCAGCCGCTGACGTCGAAATCGCCTGTCCCCTTGTGCAGGTCGTTCTTGCCGCAGGTCATGGTGTGGTAGCCGGCCTCGCGCAGAAGCCTGAAGCACGTGATCGCGTCACGCGGCACGTCCTCGCCGTTGCCCCATACGCCAGTCCGTCCATAGCGCAGGCCCATCGCCAGACACGCGCGGGCCGGCCCGCACAACGGGCTGTTGCTGCGGCATTGCGTGAAACGCACGCCCCGGGCCGCCAGGGCGTCGATGTGCGGCGTGCGGACAGGCACGGACCCGTGGCAGCCGATCCAGTCCCAGCGAAGCTGGTCAGGAAACAGGAACAGCACATTGGGACGCGCGGCCATGATCCGAGCATAGCGAATTTCGCGGACGACGAAACAAGTCTCGGTGGAACGGGCGTCTTGTCCGTCAATCGCGGCATGCCGTCACGCGCGCCGTCGCCGCCGCTCACGCCAGGGCGAAGCTGTGCCAGCCCTGGCGGCTGTGCGATGGCGGACTGAGCAGATGGACGTGCAACGTCTGGCCGACGCGCTGGCTCAGACGCGACGCCAGCGGGCCGTGATCGGTGAACAGGTGCATCATCGGCCGGGCGGCGGGATCGAAGCGGCACTGCCGTTGCGTCAGCGCCAGCAGTTCGAAGTGGCGACGGACCCACTGCCGGGCCGCCAGCAGCGACATCGCCGCCCGCGCCAGTTCCCCGGCCGCGGCCGCCTCGCCCTGGTCGGCCACGATGCACTGCGCCAGCACATGCAGGCGACCATCCTCGTCCAGCGCCAGCTCCACGGCCGGCTCCTCGGGGCAGCGGGCTTCGAGCGGAACCGAACCGCGCAGCCAGCCGACAAGCGACGGGGATCGATCGGCGAGCGGATCGGCCGCGTCGCGAGGCCGATCGAGAGTTCGTGCGGGCGCCATCTCGTCCTTGGGGAACGCCGAGCTCGTGGACGTTGATGCCGGTTCCTGCGGCGTGGGCCGCAGGGCCACGAAGGGCGCGAACGGCCTGGGCGCACCCGCTGCTGCGGGGTCGGGGATGGCATTCGGCTGTCGGTCAGTCGGGTGGGGTGAAGTGGCATCGGCGGCGGTCGGGATCCTGGGGGCCGACACACTCGCGGAAGGCGATGCCGTCGACGATGGCTCGCCGTTGTGGGCGGCTTCGTCCTGCGACGAGGCGGCCTCAACGGTTTGGGGCTCCGCTTGCGGGCCCGCCAGGCCGGCGAGTGTGCGCATCATCGCGTCGCGATTTTGCCCATCGAGCACAAAGCTGCCGAGGAAACGCACGTTGACCGGCTCCATGCGTTGGCGCACGCCCGCGAGCTTGATCGGCAGCCCCAGAAAACTGCGGGCTGTGGTGTCGAGGTTGGTGACCACGCGCTGGGCGATGGCAGGATCCGAACCCATCACCATCAGGCCGATGCTGCGCGGGCGACGGGCGGCCTGGCGCAGAAGCCGTTTGAGCGTCTGATACGCGCTGACGATGGCGGCATCGTCAGCGCCGGTCACAATCGTCCATGTGTCGGAGACTTCGAGCACGCGGCGTTCGAGTGGCGACAGCTGCTCGCTGTCGCCGCCGGCCAGATGCAGCAGGAGTCGGCCAGCCCGACTGTGCGGCGAGTCGATGAGGTGACTCAGCAGCTCCGCAGGCCCCGCGTCTGGCGGCGGCGTGATGAACGGATCCGCCGCGTCGCCGTCATCGGCCGACTCGTCCCGGTCAGTGGACGCCGCATCGACCGCGCGAAGGTATTCGACGTCGATCTGCTCATGATCCAGGTGAACCACAGCCACGGACGCGGATTGCTCGGCGAGAAACTGGCCGTACTGCGCCAGCCAGGGCCCGGCGAATCCCGGCAGGTTGCCCAGCAGGACCGCCTCGGTGATGGGCGCGCCATCGCCGCGAGGCGCCAAGCCTCGGGAACGTGCCTGATCTCGAGATCGAAGCTGTGGTGGGCTGGCATCCGCCAGCCGCAGGGCGGGCTCGACCTCGTTCATCTGGTGCGCCGCCTCGGCCGCCTGCTCAGCCGGCCGCCACGCGACCGGCTGAGCGACACGGGGCTTGATATTCGACGTGGCCTGATCGCGTTGTTCGGCATCGATCTCAACGGCATCCAGCGGCGAGGGACGTCGGGCGGTGGACGGCCCGGCCTGGGTGAGAAACAAGTCGGCCAGTGAGTCGAGCATGTCGCGTGTGCGCGTGTCGTCCATGACACCTGCCCCGCGGGAAAAGAGGACGGGCGGCGCACGACAGGCGGACCGAGCGGACGCGTTCGTCCATCGGTCCTGACTCAGGCTGTCGGCGCTGTCGCGGGCTGGATCCTCCAACCCACGTCGGCCGCTCCGTGTGTCGCGCCAGGCGAGCACATGCGGCCTAGTCGGCGGCCACCTCCACGACGCTGTTGAGCTCGCCGTAAGGGTTGGCCTCGACATATTTGTTGTAGGGGTCGTGGGTCCACTGCCCATCGACCACCAGTCGGTAACGGTAACGTCCGGGCGGCAGTTCCACGCAGGCCTGGTAGATGCTCAGTTGCGGATCATGCCGCAGCGGCGTGGCCTGCTCGGACCAGTTGTTGAAGTCCCCAGCCACTGCCAGCTTGCGGAACTTGCCATTGGCCGGCTGCACGAACACCATGCCCTGGGTGGTATGGCGCACGCCATAGATCTTCGCCAGCTTGGCTTCGAGGTCGGGGGTCTGTGCTGTCGCGCGGGTTTCGGCGTCGTCGATGACCAGTTGGCCGTGGGCCCGGGCGTCGGACCCGTCGGCGGGCTGTTCCTCGGCTTGTTCGCGGCGGGTCTGACTCACATCGGCGTCAGATGCGAGGCGGGCCGCCAGCGCGGCTGTGCGACGCGAAAGAGCCCGTGCTCGCTCGACCAGTTCCGCCGCGCGGCTCAAGGCTGGACTTGTGGCTGTCTGCGCGTCTTCTTCGACAGCCTGGGGTGGGTTGCCCGTCAACCAATCGGCCAGTTGCTCAAAATCCTGCATGCCCCGGCTGCCGGGATCGTATTCGGTGATCGCCTGGCCGAAACTCGCCGCCTCTTTGAGCTTGCTGTTGAAGTGCACCACCACCGGCAGCAGCTTGTCGTCGAAGTGGCGGCGCAGCTCGCTGAGGATTTCGCGGGCCAGCTTGGTGCGCACGTCGTACATTGTCGGCAGCACCATGAAGCGGGCCTGGTGGTTGGCGCGGCGGGCGAGCATTTCGATGGTGGCTTCCTGCTTGATCGAGCCTTGCAGGGCGAAGTAGCCGGTCTCGACGGGCACGACCACCTCGGACGCGGCCCGCAGCGCGTTGAAGGTCAGCAGGCCGATGGACGGCGGGCAGTCGATGATGCAGAAGTCGTAGTTGCCCGCCACCGTGCTGAGAATCTGCATCAGCCGCCGATCACGATCCGGCGCGTCGGCCAGTTCCTGCTCGAGGCCGGCCAAGGCCATCGACGACGGGGCCAGGTCGAGGTTGCGGGCGATCTGCCAGGTCACATCGCTGATCGACGCGCTGCCGTCGAAACCGGCCCGCAGCACATCCGCCACGGAACGTTCGACCTGGGCCTCGGGCACCGCCAGCCCCAGCGCGCAATGGCTTTGCGGGTCCATGTCGACCAGAAGCGTGCGCTGGCCCTTGCCGGCGAAGACGGCCGCCAGGTTGATGGCGACGGTGGTTTTACCGCAACCGCCCTTCTGGTTGATGATGGCGATGGTTCGCACGGCCGTGCCCTTTCATCCGTGAAACGAGCAACTCAAGGAACGTCAAAGCGAATCGGGACCACTGCAGCGACTTCGCTCCCGCCCCTGCCGTCACGGCCGACACATCGCGCAATCCGTCGCGCACTCGGCCACAAGACAAGGCCCGAAGGCCCAAGTCACTGTATCCAGTTATCGGGGGCCCGTCACCCAACTCTTGAATATCAGTATTGATAGGGCCGCTCACCCGCCCTCCCAACCCTGGCGGATCGAAAGCGCCGCGCCACCCTGCCGCCACCCGCCGACGCACTACAATGCCGCCATGACCGCCGCCGGCTCCGCCCGACCCCAGTCCACTGAATCCGCTCTGCCGCCCCTGGTGCTCGTCAGCCGATCGCCACGCCGCGCCGCCCTGCTGCGCCAGGCGGGCTACGTCTTCACCACTTGCGCTCCGCCGTTCGACGATCCGGCCGATCCGAGCAGCCAAGATCCGACGGCCTCTGGCCCGGCGGGCGAGCAGGCTCGGGCCCTGGCGCAAGCCAAGGCGCGTAGTTGTCTGCAATTACATGATTTGCGTAACCGCCGTGCCCTGCTGATCGCGGCCGACACCATCGTCGTCGACGCCGACGGCCGCCGCATCGGGCAACCGACCCATCGCGGCGAGGCCGCCGCCATGCTCAATCGTCTGATCGGCGTGGAGCACCAGGTCGTCACCGGCGTATGCCTGCTGGAACTGACTCCCGACGGTCCGGGGCGGGAGGAAAGCTGGGTGGAAGTGACCCGCGTTCACATCGGGCCGCTGCCGCAGCATCAACTGGTCGCCTATCTCGACAGCGGTCGATGGGCAGGCAAGGCCGGCGGCTACAACCTCGCTGAGCTCGAAGGCGACTGGCCATTCAGGATCGATGGCGATCCGACGACCGTCATCGGCCTGCCGATGCGGCGTCTGCGCGAGGCCCTGGAGCACTGGGCCCGAGATCATGAGGCGGCGCGTCCGACGGGCTTGTTCGCCATCCTCAGCGGCGAGGCGCGCGGGCTGGGGCCCAGCGTGGTGCGAGCGGGGCTCGGCCTGCTGACCCCCGGATACCGTACGGTGGTAGAGTTGCGCAACTCAGTGTTTGATCTCGGATTGCGCCGCGTGAGGCGTTTGCCACGACCGACGATCAGCATCGGCAACATCACCACGGGCGGAACGGGCAAGACCCCCATGACCATCGCCCTCGCCCGCTGGCTGATCGAGGCGGGGCACACCCCCGCCGTACTGCTGCGCGGCTATCGCGGAACCGCGAATAGCGGCAGCGATGAGGCGGCCGAGCTGGCCGAGGCGCTGGGCGGCCGCGCTGTCGTGATCGCGAATCCCGATCGTCATGCCGCAGCCTCTGAAGCGCTGCGCCGCGGCGACGAAGCAGATCTGGCGGTGAGCGTCTTCCTGCTCGATGACGGGTTTCAACACCGGCAGGTCGCGCGCGATCTGGACCTGGTTCTGATCGACGCGACGCGCCCGCTGGGTTTCGGCCGTCTGCTGCCGCGCGGTCTGCTCCGCGAGCCGGCTGGCAACCTGCGCCGCGCCGATGCAGTCATCGTCTCCCGGGCTGACCAGATCGACGCCCAAGAGCTGGCCGGACTTGACGCGATGATCAGAGGCTTCACGGGTCGGCCGCCGATCGCGCACACAGCCCACGACTGGTCCGGCTACGTCACCGACGCACCGGACGGGCGCGAGCGGCCGGCGGACGCCCTTCGAGGCCACACGGTGATGGGCGTGTGCGGCATCGCCAACCCGCAGGCTTTTGAAGCCACCCTTCGGGCCCGCGCCGGCCGTGTCGTTGCCGTCCATGCGTTCCCCGACCACCACCGCTACACCGGCGCCGACGTGCGCGCCATCGCAGCCGAAGCCCGGCAAAGGGGCGTCGACCTGCTGGTGATGACGGAAAAAGACCACGTCAAGTGGCGACAGATCGCGGTCTCCCCCGCCGAAGCCGATCGGCCCGTGTGGCGGCCACGACTGACCATCCGCTGGCTCGACGGGCAGGACGCCCTGGATACACTCATGGACCAGCGCCTTGCGCGGCCCTAGTTCCCACCTGCGCCGCAGATGGCCGTATGACCGAGCAGAAAGAGCATGCATGGCCTCGAAAACGCCTTCGACCGATGACCTGATCCGCTTCGTGGATCGCTGGCGGCCGCGCAAGATCGTCGTCGCCGGCGACTTCATGCTCGATCGCTACGTGCATGGCAACGCCGAGCGGCTCAGCCCCGACGCGCCCGTGCCCGTCCTGAGCGTGCAGAAGCGCGAGCATCGCCCGGGTGGAGCGGCCAACGTGTGCCTCGACCTGCGGGCCCTGCAATGCGAGGTCGCGTGCGTCGGCGTGGCGGCGGACGACGACGCGGGCCGACTGATTCGCACGGCCCTGCGCGAAGCGGGGTGCGACATCAGCGGCCTGCTGGCTGAAGACGGACCGGCTGGCAGGCCGACCACGGTCAAAGAGAACTTTGTCGGCCTCGCCCAGCATCGTCACCCGCAGCGGATGTTCCGCGTCGACGAGGAATCGCGAGAGCCGATCTCGGCCAGGACCGCGGCGTCCCTGGCGGCGGCGGCCAGGACGCTGCTCAAGGGAGCCGACGTCCTGTGCCTCGAAGACTACGGCAAAGGTGTGCTGACCCCCGAGTTGTGCGCGACCTTGATCGAGGCGGCGCGGAAGGCGGGCGTGCCGGCGCTTGTCGATCCGGCCGCGACCGACGACTACGCGCGCTACGCGGGGGCCACCTGTATCACGCCCAACCGCACCGAAGCGGCCCGGGCCACGGGCCTGGACCCGTCGATCACCGATGACGCCACCCTTCGGAAAATGGGCCAGACCCTGCTGCGCAAACTTCGCCTGAACGTGGTGGCGCTGACGCTGGACAAGCAGGGCATGCTGCTGCTCGAAAAAGGCAAGCCCGCCAGACACATCCCGACGCAGGCCCGCGCGGTCTACGACGTGGTCGGGGCTGGTGACATGGTGCTGGCGATGCTCGCGGCCGCGATCGCCAACGGAGCGGACTGGCCCACAGCCGCCCGCCTGGCGAACACCGCGGCCGGGCTTGAAGTCGAGAAAGTCGGCGTCGTGCCCATTCCGCTGAGCGAAGTGCTGCTGTCCCTGCTGCAGCAGAACCACCAGCAACTCGGCAAGGTGCGCGACATCGAACAATTGGCCGTCGAAGCCGCCGCCCATCGCGACCAGGGCCACAAGATCGTCTTCACCAACGGCTGCTTCGACATGCTGCACGCCGGACATATCCACCTCCTGCGCCAGGCCCGAGCGGCGGGCGACTTGCTGATCGTGGCGATTAACAGCGACGCTTCGATCCGGCGACTCAAGGGCCCGAACCGCCCGGTGAACACCGAGGCCGACCGCGTGCTGGTGCTCAGCGAGCTGCAAAGCGTCGACTACATCATCGTCTTCGAAGATGACACGCCCATTCCGCTGCTGCGCCGGCTCAAACCGGACGTGCTGGTCAAGGGCGGCGACTACACGCATAAGCAAGTTGTCGGCTACGACATCGTCGAAGCCTACGGCGGCCAGGTGCTGCGTGTCCCGCCGGTCAAGGGTCGCAGCACGACCAACATGATCGCGAAGATCGCCGGTGCCGGCGGGGCGTGAGCGCGGCATGCCGTAACGTGGGCCTTCCTTGACGCCACGGGCGGGTTGAGCCGACCCCGTGTCGCATGCACATCGAATGTTCCCGTGATGAACGCGACAGGCCCCTTGCCTTAGACCCGGTCCACCGTTATACTTCGTCAATTGGCGAATTGACGGAGTGTATCATGCCCTCGACCCTCGACATCACCAAGGCCCTGGCCGATGAGAGCCGTCTGCGGCTGCTCATGCTCCTGCGCGGCGGCGAGTTGTGCCTGTGCCAACTTGTCGAGGTGCTTGATCTGGCTCCCTCCACGGTGTCCAAACACCTGGCCCTGCTGCATGCAGCCGGCCTGGTCCAGCGACGCAAGGACGGCAAGTGGCATTACTACCGTCTGGCTGAACCCGTGCGCGGCGGTGCTGGCGCCGCCGTGACCGAGGCCCTGCGGTGGGTCACCGGGCACATGGCCGGCGAACCGGTCGTCGTGGAGGACGCCCGGCGGCTGAAGCGAACGCTCGCTTGCGACCTTGAGGAATTGTGCGCGTGTTACCGCAACTGACGGACTGACGCCTGACCGAGACGTGAAGCCATGACTGATCGCAGGCTCAAGGTTCTGTTCTTATGCACCGGCAACTCATGTCGCAGTCAGATGGCCGAGGGCTGGACCCGGCATCTGAAGGGTGATGTGATCGAGCCCTATTCCGCGGGCATCGAGAAGCACGGGCTTAACCCGCATGCGGTGGCGGTTATGGCCGAAGCCGGCGTGGACATCCGCGGCCACGTAAGCAAGAAGCTGGACGAACTGGCGGGCGTCGATTTCGATTACGTGGTGACGGTGTGCGGCCACGCGCATGAGACGTGCCCGATGTTTCCCGGCAACGCGAAGGTGGTGCATGTGCCTTTCGACGATCCGCCGCGGCTGGCCAAAGGTGAAAGCAACCCACAGCGGGCGCTGCATCACTATCGGCGGGTACGGGATGAGATTCGCGATTACATCAGAACGCTGCCCGACGCGCTGCTCAGTAGCTGACGCGCGGGCGGCTTGACGAGAAGGAATACGACCATGAGCGGATGTTGCGGCGGCGGGAATGCGGGTCAGCGGACGATCAACCAACCCGACAGGCTGGACGGCGCGGAACGGGTGCGTCTGACGGTGCGCGAGGGTTACGCGCGAATCGCGGAGACGGGTTCACTGGCGAGTGAAACGGCCGGAGGCGGCTGCTGCGGCACGGGTCGCGTGCCGTGGACGGCCGATCAACTGGCCGCGCAGATCGGCTACGACGCCCAACAGATCGCAGCGCTGCCCGAGGGCGCGAACATGGGGTTGTCCTGCGGCAACCCCACGGCGATTGCGAACCTGCGGCTGGGGCAGGTGGTGCTGGACCTGGGCAGCGGCGGCGGGTTCGACGTGTTCCTGGCCGGTCCGAAAGTCGGGGCCGGTGGGCGGGTGATCGGCGTGGACATGACGCCGGCGATGTTGACCAAAGCCCGCGGCAACCTTGCGGCCTACCGCAGAAGCACGGGGTTGGACAACGTGGAGTTCCGTCTGGGCGAGATCGAGCATCTGCCTGTGGCCGACGCGAGCGTGGATGTGGTGATCAGCAATTGCGTGATCAACCTCTCGCCGGACAAGCCGCAGGTGTGGCGTGAGATCGCGCGGGTGCTGCGACCGGGCGGGACGGCCGCAGTGAGCGACATGGCGCTGCTGCGGCCGCTGCCTGCCGACGTGCGGGAGATGGTCGAGGCGATGGTCGGCTGCGTGGCCGGCGCGGTACTGGTGGAGGAATACCGGGCGATGGTCGAAGCGGCGGGGCTGGTGGACCTCGTGCTGACGCCCAAGCCCGGTTACGTGGCGGCGCTGGAGCAGTTCGCCGACCCGCTGTACGCGAAGATCGCCGAGGCGCTGCCGGCGGGGCGAAAGGCGACGGATTACATCACGAGCCTGGACGTGACGGCAGGCAAGGCGGCGTGAACCGTCCGGGACAGGGGACAAGGAGCGATGTCGTGTCCGAGGCTGTGGCCAGGAAACTGTCGTTGCTGGACCGGTACCTGACGCTGTGGATTTTCGCGGCCATGGGGTTGGGCGTGGCGGCGGGGTGGCTGTTTCAGGGCGCCGTCGAGCGGTTCAACGACGCGCTGACGGTGGGGCGGCACACGAACCTGCTGATCGCGGCGGGCCTGATCCTGATGATGTATCCGCCGCTGGCGAAGGTGAAGTACGAACTGATGCCGCGGGTCTTCGCGGACGTGAAGATTCTGGGCCTGTCGCTGCTGCAGAACTGGGTCGTCGGGCCGCTGCTGATGTTCGCGCTGGCGGTGGGTTTCTTCGGCCTGATCGCGCCGGCCCTGCTGGGGCCGGACGATCGCTGGGGGCTGTACATGGTGGGGCTGATCCTGGTGGGCATCGCCCGGTGCATCGCGATGGTGCTGGTGTGGAACCAGCTCGCCCGCGGCAGCAGCGAGTACGCGGCCGGCCTGGTGGCGCTCAACAGCGTGTTTCAGATTCTCACGTTCGGGCTGTATGCGTGGATTTTCGTCACGGTGCTGCCGCCGCTGCTGGGCATGTCGGGCATGGTCGTGGATGTGAGCATCGGCGACATTTTCGCCAGTGTGATCATCTACCTGGGCATTCCTTTCGCGGCGGGCATTCTCAGCCGCGTGATCCTCGTGCCGCTCAAGGGCGGCGACTGGTATGACCGCGTGTTTGTGCCGCGGATTTCGCCCATCACGCTGACGGCCCTGCTGTTTACGATCGTGGTGATGTTCTCGACCCAGGGCGAGCGGATCATTGATCAGCCGCTGGACGTGCTGTGGATCGCGATTCCGCTGAGCGCGTACTTCGTGGTGATGTTCCTGGTCAGTTTCTTCATGGCCTGGAAGCTGGGGGCGGACTACAGCCGCAGCGCCACGCTGGCGTTCACGGCTTCGGGCAACAATTTCGAGCTGGCCATCGCGGTGGCGATCGCGGTGTTCGGCATCGCCTCGCCGATCGCGTTCGCGACGGTGGTCGGGCCGCTGGTGGAGGTGCCGGTACTGATCGGCCTGGTGCATGTGAGCCTGTATTTCCTGCGCCGGTTCTATGGCGGCCAGATTCAGGCCGACCAGAAGGCTGGCGGCGACGAAACCACGGCGGTGATCGCGGCCGCGGGGCCGCAGGCGTGTGCCACGACACGGCAGGTGGCTGGCGACGCGCCATGACGCGGATCGGCCCGCCCCGGGCTTGCTGACGCGGGCTATAGTTCAGCAAGCACCTGTCGCCTGGGGGCCTGACTCATGTTGATGAAGCGAATGCTCCGGCACTTGCAGCGGCAATGGCGCGGCCCGGCGGTCCATATGGCGATGGCGGGGCGTGATCTGCTGCTGGGCGACGGCGAGCCGCGCGTCGAGGTCATCGTCCAGCGGCCACGACGATTGGGCCGACTGTGGACGGCGCCTTCGCTGGCGTTCGGCGAGGCGTACATGCGGGGCGACGTCGAGGTGCGCGGGCCGCTGATCGATGTCCTCGAAGGCTTCTATCGCACCTGGCCGGCGCTGGCGGCGCGCGGGTACAGCCGCCTGATCGAGTGGTATCGCAGCCTGCCGCGGCCGACGTCGGTCAGCCGGGCTGTGGCACATGCGCGTCATCATTACGACCTGGGCAATGGGTTCTATGCCTTGTGGCTTGACCCGTCGCTGACGTATTCGTGCGCTTACTTCCTGCACGACGAGGACAGCCTGGCGACAGCCCAGCGGCAGAAGCTCGAACTGCTCTGCCGCAAGGCGCGACTGGAGCCGGGGAAGCCGGGGCAGACGCTGCTGGACATCGGCTGCGGGTGGGGTTCGCTGCTGCTGCATGCCGCGCAGCGGTATGGCGTGCGCGGCGTGGGCGTGACGCCCGCGGTCGAGCAGGCGCGTCACATTGAAGCACAGGCGGCACGACGGGGGCTGGACGATCGGGTGCGGGTGCTGCGCCGTGACTGGCGCGAGGTGGGCGGGCGCTACGACCGGATCATCAGCGTCGGCATGTTCGAGCATGTGGGGCGGGAGCAGTATGGGCAATTTTTCGGCCAGTGGCGGCAGCGGCTGGCCGAGGGCGGCCTGTCGATTCTGCACACCATCGGCCGCATGACGCCGCAGCGCGGTGATCCGTGGATCGGCCGGTACATCTTTCCCGGCGGCTATCTGCCGACGCTTGCCCAGATTGCCGATCATGCCGGCGATGTCGGACTGTGCATTCTCGACGTGGAAAATCTCAACCAGCACTATGCCCGGACCCTGGCGCGCTGGTCGGCCAACTTTCAGGCGGCGCGCGATCAGGTCGTGCGGATGTACGACGACGTTTTCGCACGAATGTGGTGGTTGTATCTGCAGGGCGCGGAAGCGGCGTTCCGCTGGGGCGGATTGCAGTTGTGGCAGGTGGTGCTGGCTGATGGCGACGGCCACGCGCCCTGGCCGTTGTGCCGCGAAGTGGACATGTCGTCATGCCAGCCCGGCGCGTCGCGGCATGCTGTCGATGCGGCTCGCACGGAGGCGTGAAACATGCCATCATGGGGGTTTCCCCCCGGCCGCGCACCGGGCCCGAGGAGAGCACCACGATGGTTGAGCACATGGTCTGGATCAGATTTCACGAAGGCGTCGCACCCGAGCGCATCGCGCGGCATATGGCCGGCCTGCGCGATCTGAAGGAAAAAGTACCCGGCATCCTCGCCCTCAAGGCGGGTGAGAATTTCTGCCCGCGCTCGGGCGGGTTCACGCACGGCCTGAGCGTCACGTTCCCCAGCCGCGACGCTCTGAAGCTCTACGCCGACCATCCCGAACACGTGGCGGTGGCCGCACCGCTGCGCCAGGACGCAGAATTGCGGGCTATGGACTTCGAGTTCTGAAGCAGGAGCTGTCAGGGCGAGACGGGCGCCTGCGTCGCGGGCTGGGCCACGGAGGCGTCGGGCGCCAGTTCATCGAGCACGGGGGCGTGCGGGTTAAGCAGGCGCACCATTTTCAGGCAGCGTTCGACGGCCGGGCGGTCGCCGTCCCGGTCGTGCCAGCGCGCAGCTTCGGCCAGCAGGCGCCAGGCTGTCGGATCCTTGGTCGCCGCCTGTTCGTAGACCGCCGCGGCCTGGCCGGGTTGCCCAAGCATGTCCCAGGCGGCGGCGATGTCAGCCAGCACCAGCGGATCCTGCCGCTCGACGGGATAGAGCGACACAAAGGCCTGCAGCGCCTCGCGTGGTCGGCCGGCGCGACGCAACAGCAGGGCTCGTTTGCGCGTGTAGGTCACAACACTGTGTCGATCTTCCTCCGGCGTATGTTCAAGAGCGCGTTCGACCTGGGCCAGGGCTTCGACCATCTGGTCACCCTGGGCGTACACATCCGCAAGCAGGGCGTAGGCGCGATGTTCCTGCGCGTTCAAACGGATGATCGTCCGCAACTGCTGCTGCGCTGAATCCAACCGCCCCTGCTTGAGCAGGACATTGGCCAGACTCAGGCGATATCGCGTGGCATTGGGTTCGCACGCCGCCGCCGCGGCGAAGTGTCCGGCTGCGACGTCCAGGCGGCCCAGGTTGGAAGCGATGGCGCCCGCCAGTTCCTGGACCGATGTCTGCCGGGGCGCGAGTTCGAGGCTGCGGGCGACTTGCTCGTAAGCCGCCTCGGCGTCACCGGCCCGCAGCAGAACCTGGGCCAGCAGCGTCCGCGCCTCGGGGAAGTGGGGATAGCGGCTGACCAGTTCGCGCGCCATTTGCACGGTCGCGGGCGTGACCTGCGGCTGGGCCAGCGCGGCGTTGACCTTGACGGCCGCCTGATCCAGAGCCACCAGCGCCGCCTCACGGTCATACGTGGACACGGCGGCCGGCTGCGACGCCGCCGGCACCCGCACGCCATACGTCCAGTAGACCCACGCCAGCACTCCCGCCAGAAGGCCCACCAGGACAAGCACCACCACGACGCTCGTCCCACTCGTGCCCCGCGCGCGAACGCGACGACGGTTCATGATCGCCGGCCTGCTGTGCGCTTGATCCATGCCTGTCAGCGTACCGCGGGCGGACCGGTCGCGACAAGGCCGCGTGTGATTCGCCGCACATCCACCGACCCGCCCCGCGCACCATCTGGCCGGCGGCGGGCTGCCGCGCTATCATCTGCTGCGTGATCGAGCTTTCCCGCACCGTCCGATTCTGCCTCAACGGCCCCGGTGTCAAGGACCGTCCCGCCACGGACAACACCTTCGCCGCCTGGCCGCCCATGCGCGGGCTGGGCCGTTACTACGAGCTGTCCGTCACCTGCCGCGGCGAACCCGATCCGGTCAGCGGATACTTCCTGAACATCAAAGTGATCGACCAGGCGGTGCGCGAACAGGTGCTGCCCGCGCTGGAGCAGATGATCGCTGAGCAACCCACTTCGGCCGATCTGCCCCTGGGCGATCTGATGCGGCGGATCGCATCTCTGCTGCAACCGCCCCTGCACAATTCGGTCGCGGCGGTGCGGTTGCATTTGACGCCGTACCTGAGCTTGACGATCGGACGCCCCCATTCACGGAGCCACCCCGTGCCCGCCAGCCAGTCGCCGACCGTGCTCATCCGCCACCAGTACGAGTTCTCCGCTTCGCATCGCCTGCATGTGCCCCAGTGGGACGACACGAAGAACCAGCAGGTCTTCGGCAAGTGCAACAACCCGGCCGGGCACGGCCACAACTACCGTGTCGAAGTCGTCGCGGCGGCGACCATCGACGTCCACGGGCGCATCCCACCCGTCCAGATCCTCGATCACATCGTCGATCAGACGGTGATTCAGCGTTACGACCACAAGAACCTCGATGTCGACGTCGACGACTTTCAGGGCGGCAATTCCTCCGTCGAAAACATCGCGGTGATGATCCACAGCCTGCTGCGCGGGCCGTTGGAACACGCGGGTCTGTCGCTGGAGGAAGTGAGCGTCTGGGAAACCGGCAAGACGGTATGCACGTACCGCGGCCAGTGACACGCGGCGGGGAAAGGCACTGGACCCATGAAGACACGCCGCACGGACGGGAACGATCTGCGACTGCCGGCCGATCTGGGCCGCGCCGCGCGCCCATGCGGCCCTTGCGAGCTGCTGCTCAATGCCGAGCATTTCCAGACCGTCGTGCTCGACGGCATGTTGAAGGCGAAGGTGAGCGTGGACATCGCCACCGCCGACTTCAAGGCCATGCTCGTGCCGCGACCCCAGGCGTCGCGGCGCGATCGCGCGCCGAGCATCGTTGACGTGTTGGTGGAAGCGGCCCGGCGCGGCGTCGAGGTGCGGCTGCTGCACAGCGGCGTGCCGTCGGGCCCGGTCCTCGATCGATTAAAGCGCGGGCGGGCGGCGAAGCTGGGCATCCGACGCTGTCCGCGGCTGCACATGAAGACGGTGATTATTGACAGTGCGGCCCTGTACCTGGGCAGCGCCAACCTCACCGGGGCCGGCATGGGCGCCAAAAGCGCGACGCGACGCAACTTCGAAGCCGGCGTGTGGACCCGGGACGCGGCCTTGATCGATACGATCGCGGCGCAATTCAACGCGCTGTGGGAAGGCCGCTTCTGCGAAGGCTGCGGACGACGCGACGTCTGTCCCGTCCCGCTGGAAGAACCACGGCTGTAGCCGACCGGGACCGCGAACCACGCGGCCGCCGGGCCACGCGCCGGGTTCCATCACCTACAATGCGCATGTGATGCTCCCGGATGTAAGAGCCCGGCTTATCCTGCTGCTGATCGGCGTGGTCGTGCTGACGCTCGCGGCCATGCTGGTGCTGTGGGCGCTGGCGTGGGCGCGACGCCGCGGCAGTCGACGGCTGCGTCACCGGGTCACCCGGCGCCTGCGGCGCGGCGGACGACGAACGATGCCCGACCTCTGGCAGGCGGGCGGCGATCGGCTGGCTCAGCAGCTCACCCAGAAGTTCTTCCGCGAGGCGGGCGGGGCGAACGACGAAGACATCACCGATCTGGACGACCCGGGTCGGGCGCGTAAGGACCAGCGGTTTGACGAGGCCGAGAATCCCGAGGACGACGAGGATGAAGACGGCGAGAGCTGGAAGCACGGCGTACCGTACGAGCCGAGGTTTGACCCGCCGTCCCCGACGCAGTCCGATCGCGACGACGCCCACGGACGGCATGATGATGACGACGAGGATGATGATGACGATGGTGATGTTCCCGCCCCGCCTCACCCGCGGCGATGAACCCAGGTGAATCGCATCACGTTTTGATCCGGCCCTGCAGGACGCGGCGTGAAAGACGCCGCGCTGCGGGTCGAACCCGAAGACGCGATCAGGCGGTCTGGAAGTGGCAGCGATCCTTGCCTTCGCAGGACTCGCATTCGAGCGCCTGCCCGCCCACGTGACGCATGCAGTGGTCGATGCGGGCTTCTATGACGCCCAGCATCAGCGGGTGCAGGCCGATGGGCGCCGCCACGAGGAAAGGCACCTCGGGATGCTTCGCCGCCGCGGCTGCGGTCAGGGCGGGGATATCCTCGTCCCAGTGCTTGCCCGGCAGAAGAAAATATGGCGCCACAACCACGCGTTTCGCCCCGCGCTGGACGCAGCGGTCGAAGGCCTGTCCGATGGACGGCTCGGCCAGCTCCATATGGGCCGGCTCGACAATCGCATAGTGACTGCCTGCGGCGTACCGGACCACGAACCGCTCGAGCATCTCGTTCGACTCGGCCCTCCGTGAGCCGTGGTCGACGATGATGATCCCCGTGGTCGTGTCCGTCTTCTCAGGCGGGCTGCTGCTTTGAATCATGGCGGTCCATGATAGCGCGGCGGCTGGGGTTTGTCCCGGTCCGCGATCCCTTCACACACTGCCCGGGCGCCCCTTGATCCGAGTCGGCTATGGCGACGAGGACGGGTGCTTCACTCCGTCCCGCAGACGCGCTCGACTTCCTCCAGCGGCGTCAGGCCCTCGGCGACCATCTTGTAGCCGCTGTCCAGAAGCGTCTGGAACATCGTGTTGCCCAGCGCCTTGCGGATGCCGCCCATCGAGCCGGTCGACAGGATGGCGTCGCGCAGCTCCTGATTGGCGGTGAGCATTTCGAAGATCGCCTGTCGGCCGATGAAGCCCGTGTCCAGACACCGCCGGCAGCCGACGGCCTGATAGATCTCGGTGACTTCGGTATTGAGCGACCGGCTCATGCGCATCTGCTCGGTGGGTGTGGGCCGACGCGTCACCTTGCAGTGCGGGCACAACTGCCGCACCAGACGCTGGGCGATCACCATGTGCATGCCCGAAGCGACAAGGTAGGGGTCGATGCCCAGATCCAGCAGGCGGAAGATCGTCCCCACCGAGTTCTGCGCGTGGACGGTCGAGAACACCAGGTGGCCGGTGCTGGCCGCCTGCATGGCGATCCGGGCCGTCTCCTGGTCACGGATCTCGCCGACCAGCAGCACGTCCGGGTCCTGCCGCAGGACCGAACGCAGAATGTTGGCGAAGCTGTTGCCCTTCTGCTCATTGACGGGAATCTGCGTGACGCCGTCGATGCGGTATTCGACCGGGTCTTCAATGGTGATGACGTTGCGCTGGCGGCGGTCGAGCTCGCGGATCATGGCGTAGAGCGTGGTCGTCTTGCCCGAGCCGGTCGGGCCGCACATCAGCACCATGCCCATGTCCTGATGGATGACCTTGCGGGCCTGTTCGTACATCCAGCCGGGCAGTTGCAGGTCCTTGAGCCGGGCCGGCGAATTCGCCAGGTCGAGCACGCGCAGCACCAGCTTCTGGCCGTGCATCGACGGCGTGAAGCTGATGCGGTAATCGACCCGCCGCCCGGGCACCTGCGTGGTGAAGTGGCCTTCCTGCACCACGGCCTTCTGGGCGATGTCGATGTCGCCGAGAATCTTGACCAGGCTCTGCAGCCGCATGCCGGCCGCCTTGGTCATGTGCATGACGCGCACCATCATGCCGTCGACGCGGGCCCGCACTTCCCACTTCGGTTCGTGCGGCTCGACGTGCAGGTCGGTGGCCCGCGTGCGGAAGCAGACCACCAGCAGCAGGCGCAGCAGCCGCACCGTCGCGGCGGCGCTCTGGTCATCTTGGTCGGCAGGCGTTCTGATCGCCTGGCCGTGAACCGTATCGCCGCGGGCGTTGACCAGCACGATGGCGTTGTCGTCGAACTGCTGGTTGGGCAGCGTGGCCGCGAGCATCCGCAGCGTCTTCTCGTCTTCGGCGGCCGCCCGGATGATCGCCTGCTCGATGCTCTTGCGCGGGCCCGGCGCCTCCCCGGCCGTGGTCTGCTCGGCCAGGGCGATGCGCCCGTCGGCGTCGCCGGCATCGAGGTGGCTGTCCACGTCGCCCTGGGTCATCAGCGCATCGTAGGAAACGCCCGCGCCGGGCGTGGCGACCACCTGATCGTCTTGCCCATCGGACGGGGCCTGGGCCGCCACACCGAAACGCAACACGGTGTCGCCGATCTGGATGGCGTCGCCGGCTCGAAGGATCGCTTTGTCAATGAACTCGCCGTTGAGTTTTGTGCCGTTGCGGCTCTGCAGGTCGCGCACCTGGTAGCCGCTGTTGACCGGCTCGACGACGCAGTGATGCCGGCTGGCCAACTGGTCGCCGATCACCAGTGCGTTGTTGCTGCCGCGGCCGATGGTCAGCGGCTGGTCGGTCAGGCCCAGCTGGCGCTGGCCCGCCGGCGTCGTGATAGTGAGCGTCGGTCGCTGCATGCTGGAGCGCTCCGCCGTCGGCTTCCCCGCTTGTGCGCGTGTTCGAAAAGCCATGCTGCACCCTGGCCCGTCGATGGCGGCGGCTGGACTCCTCTACTTTACTTCGGACGTCAAGAGGTGGAACCCCGGCTGGGCGACGCCCCGACGCCCTGGCCGGCGCTGCGCCGGCGGCTTCCCACAGTCCGATACCCGGCCCGACTGGGCCCCGGCGTGACAGGTCGCAGCTCCCGCTGTCGCACCGGCCGCTTAAGCTACGATGCTCACCGTACTTTACGACAGGGCCTGGGGATACGCAAGTCTAAAGGTAAATCTTCTGAACCTGTCAAAATCCGGTGACTCTTGCCCGATCGCGCGTGCTGACGCCGACGTCGACAACAGCCGCCGCCGCCGTGTCTTGCCCCCTGGCGCGGACACTGCTACCTTGACCCGCCCTGCCCGCGTCCCGGAGGCGGCTCCACCCCGGCTCCGCCTCCGCCCGATGCGCGGCCGACGCCCCACGGTCAACCCCGAACCAGAAGGTGACTCATGGCCCTGAAGTTGGCAGTCCTGCCCGGTGACGGCACCGGCCCCGAAGTCGTCCGCGAAGCGATGAAAGTCCTTCAGGCCGTCGCCAAGGCCGAGCGTTTCCAGTTCACCGATGACGAATTCGACTTCGGCGGCGAGCGCTATCTGAGCAGCGGCCACATCATCGACGACCAGGACATCGCCAAGCTGCGTACCTACGACGCGATTCTGCTCGGGGCCATCGGCCACCCGCGCGTGAAGCCCGGCATTCTCGAGAAGGGCCTGCTGCTGCGCCTGCGCTTCGCCCTCGACCAGTACATCAACCTGCGCCCGGTCAAGCTCTACCCCGGCGTCGAGTGTCCGCTGAAGGACAAGGGCCCGGAGCACGTGAACTTCGATGTGATCCGCGAGAACACCGAAGACCTCTACTGCGGCAACGGCGGCATCCTGCGCCAGGGCACGCAGCAGGAAGTAGCCACGCAGGAGATGATCGCCACGCGCTTCGGCGCCGAGCGCTGCCTGCGTTACGCCTTCGACTTCTGCCGCCGCAAGAAGGCCGAGGGCCGGGGCAAGGGCCAGCTCACCCTGGTGCACAAGACCAACGTCCTCACCTTTTGCGGCGACCTGTGGTTCCGCGCCTTTGAAGAAATCGGTGACGCGGACTACCCCGACATCAAGCGCGACTACAACCACGTCGACGCCTGCTGCATGTGGTTCGTCAAGAATCCGGAGTTCTACGACACCATCGTCGTGCCCAACATGTTCGGCGACATCATCACCGACCTTGGCGCGATGATCCAGGGCGGCATGGGCATCGCTGCCGGCGGCAACATCAACCCGGACAAGGGCGGGGTGTCGATGTACGAGCCGATCGGCGGCAGCGCGCCCAAGTACACAGGTAAGAACGTCATCAACCCTCTGGCCGCCATCGGCGCGGTGGCCATGCTGCTGCAGAACACCACCGACGCCAGCGGACAATGGCCCTATCGCAAGGCCGGCGACCGCGTGGAAAACGCCATCAAGAAGGTCACGCCCAAACTCAAGACCCTCGCCGCCGGCAAAATGGGCTATTCGACGACGCAGGTCGGCGACCTGGTCTGCGAAGCGCTGTAGATCTTGCGCAACATGGCGGCTGCGCGCGGAGCGCGTCAAATCAGCCATAGCGCGTTCGGGGCGTCGGCGGGTAGGCCGCAGTCGAAGCGCCGATAGCCGAAGGCTTCGAAGTCCTCAGCGGCACCGGCCCATACGACCTGCTCGCCCTCGGGGTCTTTGAAAAAGTCAAAGTAGGTGCCCGGCGGCCGAACCCCCCGTTCCGGATGGTGCGGAAACGGCGGCACATTCTTGGAATCGACAAACGGCAGTTCCGCGAGACACTGCGGCAGGCGCTCAAAATACAGGACGAGTTTCACGCCGGCCCGCTCGACGAAGCGTTTCTGGTTGATCCCGTGCCCTTCGGCCTCGTTCGCCGCGACCGCCTCGCGAATCCGCTGGTCGAGGGGGATCGGCGACTGTGTGGGCTTGGGCAGATCCCTCTGCACCTGCTTCTCCCGCGTCTTGAGAATCGCGCGGAACTTCCTCATCCGCTCCTGTTCACTGCTGCACGGCCCGATCTCTTCATCCGTCGGCGCCTGGTCGTCCCACGTCACGGCGAAGTATCCGCTCGTGACCTTGTCGTAGGGATTGCGCACCATCGTGAAGATGAGATAGTCCTTGGCCTCCTGCGGCACGTCGTAGTCGTGATGCCCGCCGAACCCGTGTCCGTCGTAATATTCGGTGAGCCAATGATTCATCGACTTTGACCCGGTGCGCGGTATGCCGATGTACACGTATTTGTGTTTGTGGGAGATGATCATGCCCGGTCCAATAGTCTCCTGAGGATGAAGACGCGAGATCGCGCGGCACCTCATCCCACTATTAAGAAAAGCGGCGGGCCGGGCGGAGGTGTGCCCCTCTCGCCCGGCAGCGGCCAGCCTTTAACGCGTGGGAGACACATCCCCGCGTTTTCTCCAGGTCCAGCCGCCTTTGACCGCCATTAGATCAACGTATATCACCCTCGTCCAAGAAAGCGGCGGTCCCGACGGGGTATGTGCCCGCCCCGTCGGGAAGTGATCAGCCCTTCTCGCGAATGGCGCACAATCGCGAAATCCAGGTCCGATCACCTTTGACCGCCATCATTTCTCATTCTCCCCGGCGCCAATCAAGGATCGGCGGGCCAGCTCACGGATGACCTCAAGCGTATGCGAATCCTTCTCCTCAAGCAGTGCTCGCATGAGTTGCTCTTTCGGTACCGCATCAGCCAGTGGCCACAGGACGTACGCGGTCGCCCGTCGGACGCGTCTACTCGGATCGGTCAGCAGTCGACTGGCCAGCGGCACAAACTCGCGCCGCCGACGATCGTCGTCGACGTCCACCTCGCACAAGAGCGTCGGGACAGCGGCCCGCCGCACCTTCCGATTGAGGTCCGCCATGGCTCGGATCAGCAGTTGAATAATCGTTTCGCGGTGCTCAGGTACATCACACAATCGCAGATGGTCTGTCGCCATCCGACGGATCGGTGAGTGAGGCGATTCCACGCCCTTGATGAACCCCTCTAGCCCCCGATGCCCGATACGCCGCAACTCTGAAACGATCTCCTCCCATGACAGCGCCTTGCTGGCCTCCGGCGGCCGATACGCCGCAAGCAATTCATACACACGCTGCGAGGCGTCTTCCTTTGGAGCTTCGGATTTGAGCACGTCTTCGACCATGGTGAGCATCTCTTGCTTCAATTTCGCTCGTGCGTCGTGTAGCCGCCGCTTCACCGTCCCCACCGGTACTTCCTGAATCGCCGCCACTTCCTGCTGCGAATACCCGTTGATGTAAAAGAGCGTCGTCGTCTCCCGTTGGGTCTTGCTCAGCTTGCCGATCGCGGCCATCACCTGGTCGCGCAAGTCGCCCGTTCGTTCTCGCGTGCGCCCGTCGGCAATGGCCTCTATCTCCTGACTCGCGTCGATGACACTGCTCGCCTGTCCGCTGCGGCGCAGATGATCGATCGATCGGTGAATTGTGATCGACCGCAGCCAAGCGCCCAATCTCCTCGGATCGTTAAGCCCACCAATCCGCTGAAACGCTTCGAGGAACACGTTCTGAACCACGTCTTGAGCGTCATGGAAGTTGCCCAGCCTCGCCAGCGCGACAGCGAACACCGCGTCCTGATATCGCTGAACGATCGGCGCGAACTGCTCGGGATCGCCTGCTATTGCCGCGGCCACCAATGCCGCATCGTCCTGATCACTCATGGACGCCCTCTTCTGCCCTTCTAAAGATATGTCGATCGAGCCCGATGAAAGGTTCGGTAAACAATCGGTCTTGTGTGAGCACTCGCGTTGCTGGGGGCGCGTGCATCATCCGCGGCCGGCCGCATCGGCCGCTGGGCGACCGCAGTCGCTGACTTGGCGTACGGAATGCCTTGGAGTGCGCCTCTCATGGACGCCTGCCGCGCGTCAAGCGGGGCCACCTGCTGCAGGGGGCTTCGTCTTGCCGCGACGGGCCTCGCCATCCTTCACGTGGCCCAGCACGGACGGCAGGTCGATGCCCGCCTGTTCGGCCAGCTCATGCATCGGCGGCAGGGAGCTGATCAGGCCGCGCAGGAAGCCGGCGGTGGAGCCGCCCTCCGCGCCGTCGCCGGATCGGCCGCTGTCCCAGACGGTGATCTTGTCGATCTTCAGGTTCTGAATCGCCTTGACCTGCTCGGCGATCAGCTCGGGCAGCTTCTCGATGATCAGCAGCGCGGGAGCGATGTCCTTGCGGTCGCCGCATACGTTCAGCAGCCGTTCGTAACCGGCCGCCTTGGCGTCGAGCACCTTCTGGATGCCCTGCGCCTCGGCCAGGTAGCGTGCGAGCACCGCGTCGGCCTCGCCCTTGGCGATCAGCCGCAGGCGCTCGGCCTCCGCCTCGGCGTTGATCTGCACCTTCTGGCGCTCGATGTTTTCGTGGACGATCTGCTCCTTCTCGAGCCGGGCCTGCTCGCGTTCACGTTCGGCCAGCAGCACGTCGCGCTGCGCCGCCGCCAGCGCCACTTCGCCGCGGCGGCGAGCCTCGGCCTCGCGTTCGGCGAGCGTCGCCTGATAGTCGGCGATCGAGGCCTTGGACATGTTCTCGCCCTCGACCGCCTCGGCTTCGAGGACGGCCACGCGAATGCGCTCCTGCGTCTGCGCCTGCTTGCGCCCCTGGGCCGCCAGAGCCCGTTGCGCGGCCACGGCAATCTCGCGTTCGCGCTCGGCGTTCGCCTCGCCGGCGACGCCTTCGGCCTCGAGCGACGCGGTCCGGATGCGCTGGTTGCGCTCCGCCTGCTTCTGGCCGATCGACGACTGGGCCACCTGCTCGGCCACCTGCACGTCGCGCTCGCGCGTCGCCGTCGCGGTGCCGATGGCCCCGGCCCGGTCGGCCTCGGCCACCTCCACCTTCGCCTGGTTGATCGCCTCCGACGCCGCCTTCTGGCCGATCGCGTCGATGTAACCCGACTCGTCCGTGATGTCGCGGATGTTCACGTTGATCATCTCGAGCCCGATCTTGTTGAGCTCGATGTTGACGTTGCGGTTCACCAGGTCCAGAAACTTCTCGCGATCCTGGTTGATCTCTTCGATCGAAAGCGTCGCAATCACCAGACGCATCTGCCCCAGGATGATGTCGCGCGCCTGGTCGGCGATCTGCGCGTACGAAAGACCCAACAGGCGCTCGGCCGCGTTGTTCATGATGTCCGGAGCCGTGGAGATGCCGATCGTGAACGTCGACGGCACATTCACCCGGATGTTCTTCTTGGACAGGGCGCTGTTCAGCTCGATCTCGATCGTCATCGGCTCCAGGGACAGGTAGGCGTAATCCTGGATCAACGGAATGACGAACGTGCCGCCGCCATGCATGCACTTGGCGGCCCGCTGCCCGCCGACCTTGCCGTAGATCACCAGCACGCGGTTGGACGGACAGCGGCGGTACTGCCGGACGAGAATCGTCAGGAAGAACAGCACCAGCAGAACGGGCACGACGATCAGCGCGACGGGGGCAAAGCCTGTGGCGGCGAGTTGCGACATGGCCGCTGCCTTTCCTCAAAGCATGCGGGGCCCCGGCGTGGCGCCCTGGTGAGCGAAGTCGGCCGCGCGCCGGGCGCGGCTCAGACGGCGGGCTCGACCGTCAAGACCTCCGCGTCGTCCACCGCGAGCACGCGCACGTCGGTGAAGGCCGCGATCGCGACGCCGCTGCTGCGGGCCGTCACAATCTTGCTGCGTCCGGAAATGCTGACCCGCACTTGTCCGGTCCCCCGGCCCTTTTCGGGAATGGGTAGGTAAACCTGGGCGGTGCGGCCGACGGCCGTCTGGATGTCGTAGTCGACCTGCCGGTTCAACCGGCGGGTCAGGTAGGCGAGCCCCGAAGCCGACAGCATCATCACCACCCCGAACCCAGCCGAGCACAGTGCGGCCGCCATCGAACCCATGCTCCAATCCAGCCGGCACGCAAGCCCCATCCACCCCGCGCCCATAAAGAACGCCAGAATCGAAAGCAGCGAAAACAGCGAGAACGACACATCGGTATCGACGCCCGATTCCAGATCGGTGTCAAAGTCGCTGTCGGGACCGCCGAAAAACGCCAGCCCCAGACGTATGAGAAACAACAGGGAGCCGATGCCCGCCAGAACCAGATAGACCACCACGTCGGCGCCGCGTGACGCCAGGTCGGACCAGTCAAATAAGAGACTGAGAATCTCGGACATGCGCCCGGCTCCGGGGTGGTCGCCGTCGCGGCGCAATGCCCAACGGTCGGCCAGCAGGCGTCCATATCTGAAATGGACCGTCCCGCAGAAAGTAAGGTCCACATCGCCAGGCGTCAATCGCCTTCGGCCTCGGGCACCCGCGAGCCCCGCGGTGGGACACAAAAAGCCCCGACCTGCGTCGAGGCTTTTCACGACTTCGGAGCCCTTCCACCGTCGGAGTACGACGGGTCGCTAGCGTCCATGCCCTTGGGCCGCGGCCACCTGTCTGTTGCCGCGCCGCCCCCTGCCTCCTGGCCTCCACCGTCCTCCCCTTCGCGGATCCCCCTGTTCGACAAGTCGGATCGCTGGCAAGCGGCCGCAACGACCGCTTGGCTGAATCCTAAACAACGATCCTTTGGAATACAAGGCATTTCTGGTAATCTGGGCATTTTTTGATGATTGTGACGCCCACGCCGACCCCGCCCGCCCGGTGTCCCCGCGGCGCTTGTCCTGCCAGGCCGGCCGCCCCTATTGTGCATTTCGCCGCGATGGGTATCGTTCCGCGGTTGTTCGGCGGCGGCCACCCGATGTCCATGCGTGACCTCGGCCCCGTGTCTCGCAGCCCCCGCGGCCGGCGCACCGCCCGGGCCGGATGACGCGCTCTGTGTATGAAACACCAGCTCGACCTCACCATCACTCCCCAGCCCGACGACACGACGTGCGGGCCATCCTGTCTGCACGCGGTCTATCGCTACTTCGGCGACGACGTCCCTCTTGAACAGGTCATCCGTGAGGTACCCCACCTCGAGAAGGGTGGCACGCTCGCCTCGTGCCTGGCCATCCACGCCCTCGATCGCGGCTACGGCGCGACGATTTATACCTGCAACCTGCAGGTTTTCGACCCGACCTGGTTTCAACCGGGTGCGCCGCCTCTTGAGACTTGCCTTCAGACGCAGCTTCGCGTCCGCCGCCATCCCAAGCGCCGGCTCGCCACGCAAACCTACCTGGACTTCCTGCATCGCGGCGGCCAGGTTCGTATGGAAGACCTGACGGCCGATCTGATCGTCGGCCACGTTCAGGCCGGCCGACCCCTCATCACGGGTCTGAGCGCCACCTGGCTCTACCGCAGCAAGCGCGAGCGCCCCAGCGACAATGTGCCCGACGACGTGGCCGGCCACCCCGTCGGACACTTTGTCGTCCTGTATGGCGTCGACGAGGCCCACAGCCAGGTCATGGTCGCCGACCCCTACCGCCACCACCCCTTCGCCGCCAGCCACCACTACCAGGTTTCGGTCGATCGCCTGATCGACTCCGTGCTTCTGGGCATCGTGACCTATGATGCCCTGATGCTGGTGATCGAACCGCGCGACGGCAGGCCGGCGGCGCAACAGACGGAGCCCCGCTGATGCGTGTGCTGATCGTCGTGGACAATCCAGATCGCTGGCCCATCCACGTGCCGGGCGTCGAGGTCGTGGCCGCGCGACGCTACCTCACCGACGCCCAGCACATGGCCCTGCGCGGTGCCCGCGTCTTCAACCTCTGTCCGTCCTACGCCTACCAGAGCCTCGGTTACTACGTGTCGCTGCTGGCCGAGGCCCGCGGCCACAAGCCCACGCCCGACGTCGTCACCATCCAGGACATGAAGTCCAGTTCTCTGGTGCGCGCGATCGCCGACGATCTGGACGGTCTGATTCAGCGCTCGCTGCACCGCGTACCCGGTCCGCAGTTCACCCTCAGCGTTTACTTCGGCCGCACTCTCGCCCAGCGTGACCGGCAACTGGGTCTGCGTCTGTTCGGCCTGTTCCGCTGCCCGCTGCTGCGGGCGCACTTCGTTCTTCGTCGTGACAAATGGGTGCTGCAAAGCGTGCGGCCGATCCCCGCCAGTGAAGTGCCCGAGGCCCATCAGGCCGACGCCATCGCCGGCGCGGAGTCCTACTTCAGCCGCAAACAGTGGGGCGGACCCGTCGGCCGCCGCCCGCGCTACGATCTGGCCATCCTCATCGACCCCACCGACGACATGCCGCCCTCCAATGAGCCGGCCTTGCGCAAATTCGTCCGCGCGGCGGAACGACAGGGCTTCGGCGTCGAGATGATCACCCGTGACGATTTCGCCCACGTCGGGGAGTTTGACGCCCTGTTCATCCGCACCACGACCTACGTCAACCATTACACCTACCGCTTCGCCCGCCGCGCCGCGGCCGAGGGACTGGTGGTCATCGACGACCCGGTCTCCATCGCCCGCTGCACCAACAAGGTCTATCTCGCCGAACGCCTCGCATTGGCCAAGGTGCCCACGCCGCGCACGCTCGTCATCCACCGCGACAACATCGACCTGGCCCCGGAGCAACTGGGCCTGCCCATCGTCCTCAAGCAGCCGGACAGCGCCTTCTCCGCCGGCGTCAGCCTGGCGCACAACATCGAGGAATATCACACCAAGATTCAGGCTCTGCTTGACGACTCGGAGATGGTCGTCGCCCAGTCTTTCATTCCCACGCCCTTTGACTGGCGCGTCGGCCTGATCGACGGTCAGCCGCTGTACGTCTGCCAGTACCACATGGCCCACCGCCACTGGCAGATTGTCAAGCATGGCGAGAACGGCGACCGGGTTGACGGCAAGACCACCACCTTCGCCGTCCAGGACGCTCCGCCGCGCGTCGTGCGCACGGCCGTGCGCGCCGCCGACCTCATCGGCGACGGGCTTTACGGCGTGGATATCAAGGAGATCGACGGCAAGCCCTACGTGATCGAAGTCAACGACAACCCCAGCATCGACTCCGGCGGCGAGGATGCCGTGCTCAAAGACGGTCTGTACGACCGCATCATGGCCAGCTTCGCGCGTCGCATCGAACAGCAGCGAGAGGCGGCCGCCCAGCGTGAATCCGCGACCCGAACACCATCTCTTTGATGTCACCGGCATCGAACTCGAATACATGATCGTCGACGCGGGCACGCTCGATGTGCTGCCCGTCTGCGACCGCCTGCTCGCCGCCGAGGCCGGCACGCCGGTCGCCGAAATCGACTTCGATGACATCGGCTGGTCCAACGAGCTGGCCCTGCACGTGGTCGAACTCAAGACGCCCCGCCCCGTGCCAACCCTGCATGGGCTGGCCGACGCTTTCCTCGCCCACGTCCAGCGCATCAACGCCCATCTGCAGCGCATGGACGCTCGACTGATGCCCACGGCCATGCATCCGTGGATGGACCCGCACACACAGACCAGGCTCTGGCGGAAGCAGAACGCCGACATCTACGCCCGCTTCCACGACATCTTCGACTGCCGCGGCCACGGCTGGTCCAACCTCCAGAGCGTGCACATCAACCTCCCTTTCGCCGGGGACGAAGAGTTCGGCCGGCTGCACGCCGCCATCCGCCTCCTCTTGCCGTTGCTGCCCGCCCTGGCCGCCAGTTCGCCGATCGTGGAAGGCGCCCCCGCCGCCCACCTCGACACCCGACTGGACTTCTACCGCCGCAACTGCGCCCGCGTACCCTCCGTCACCGGCCAGGTCGTCCCCGAGCCGGTCTTCAGCATCGACCACTACCGCCGCGACATCCTCGAACCCATGTACGCCGACATCGCCCCGCTCGATCCCCAGGGCATCCTTCAGGAGGAATGGCTCAACGCCCGCGGAGCGATCGCGCGGTTCGAACGCAACGCCATCGAAATCCGTGTCATCGACGTGCAGGAAACGCCGGCCGCCGACCTGGCCATCGCCGCCCTGGTCGTCGAGACGCTGCGACTCCTGGTCACTGAAACGCTCAGCCCCACCGCCGCGCAGCGCGCCATCCCCACCGCATCCCTCGTGGCCGTCCTCGATGCGACCATCCGCGACGCGGAAGCCGCCCGCGTCACCGACGCCGCCCTGCTGGCCGCGCTGGGCATCGCCCCGGCGTCACCCTGCCGCGCGGCCGACGTCTGGCGGGCGCTGGCGGACCGCGTCCGCGCCGCCCGGCCCGCGGCGCTCGATGCTTTCGAGCCGGCCCTCTCGGTCATCCTCGAAGAAGGACCGCTGGCCCGTCGTATTCTTACATCGCTCGGCTCTTGGCCCTCTCGCGATCGCCTCGTGGCCGTCTACCACGACCTGGGCGACTGCCTCTCGCAGGGCCGGCTGTTCAGGGGACGTGCGGCCTCGGCGCAAGCGGCACACCGGACATCGGCAGCGGCCCAACACCCGCCCCGCGGCCGGCCCCGCGCCCAGCCGCCGGCGAATTGAGACTGGATCCTTGAAATTCGCACGGCAGGCCAGCTTTCCCAATTTCACGTCGGCGGGTTGGCAAACTGATCAACGTCGGCGAAAGTAATCGTTTCGCCCCTTGAATCTCACCTTTCGCACGGTACCTTTGAGTATCGCGTCGTGAGCACCGACCGAGCCGGTGACGCTTCGGAGCGGGCAGGGCGCATGCGGGGCGGAAGGGAGAGGCTGTCCGCGGCTTCCGCCGCATATCGACGTGGCGAGGGGGTGACCGGGTTTGACGTCCGGGCTGGCCTTGGCTTTGACGCCGAGGCGACTACGGATGCGACCCCGGAGGCCCTTGGAACAATCGGCTTGCCCATGTGGGAGGCCGGTTTCTTTTTTTCTGAGCAAGGCCCGAACGTCAACGCCGACGTCGGGAGTTGAGCCGCGATCCCAGCGTTCGCTTGGGACGTCCCTTGGGAATGACGCCGCCGGGAAATCGTGCGGCGATCTCTTGCTCGCTGAGGCCGGCCGTCGGATCGCCGCTTTCGGCACGCTCGGCCAGCCGTTGCCGCGGATCGCTTCGCTTCTCCCCGCGCTGCCGCTGCTCACGCACGTCCTCGGGCACCGGTCCCGGCTTGAAGTCCAGTTCCGCGTGGCGCTCAATCATCACGCCGGCCAGTTTTTCAATTTCCGTCAGGAGTTGACCCTGTTCGGGCGTGACGAACGCCCACGCCACGCCGCGACGGCCCACGCGGGCCGTCCGTCCGATGCGATGCACGTATACCTCCGGATCGTCGGGCAGGTCGTAGTTGATCACGTGCGAGATGTGCTCCACGTCCAGTCCACGGGCCGCCAGGTCCGAAGCGACCAGCACGTTCACATTCCCTTCACGCAGGGAGTCCATCACGCGCGTGCGCTTGCGTTGCGGCAGGTCGCCGTGAATCTGCCGGGCGGCGATGCCCTTACCCGAGAGATAGCGCGTGACCTTCGCCACCGTCGCCTTGGTGCGGCAGAAAACCACCGCCGTCTCCGGCTGATAGGTGCGGATCATGTAGAGCAGCAGGGCCATCTTGTCCCACGGCTCGACGGGAATGTACGACTGGTCGACCAGCGAAACCGTCAGTGCGCCGCTGACGGTCAGAACCTTCTGCGCGTCGTCCTTCATGAACTTGCGCGCCAGACGTTCGATCTCGTCGCTGAGCGTGGCCGAAACGAACACCGTCTGATGATCCTGCTTGACCGCCCCGAGAATCTTGCGGATGTCGTCGCGGAAGCCGATGTCGAGCATGCGGTCCACTTCATCGAGCACGACATACGTGACATTCGCGAAGCTGATCATCCGCCGACCATGCAGGTCCATGATGCGGCCGGGCGTGCCCACGAGGATGTGCCCGCCGCCCTGCACCGACTTCATCTGATCGCGCATTGACTCGCCGCCGATGATGCACGCGGTGCGGATGGGCGTGAAACGGCCCAGATCATCCAGCTCACTGGCCACCTGGGCCGCCAACTCCCGCGTGGGCACCAGGATCAGGGCCTGCATGGGCACGTCTTTGTCGCCCCGCTCGAGGATCGGCAGGCCGAACGCCGCCGTCTTGCCCGTCCCGGTGCGGGCCTGGCCGATGACGTCCTTGCCCGCCAGAATCAGCGGGATCAACCGGGCCTGGATGTCGGTGGGGTGCTGGAAGCTCAGAGCCTCAACGCCTTGGCAGACGCTGGCGCGCAGTCCCAGATCCTTGAAGGTAACCGACGTATCGAAGATATCGCTCATGGTGGTCTGTCAGGGCGCCTTGGGCGTGGCTGCGGCGGCTCTGGCGTGCGTCACCCTGGTGAACCGCCATCCAGGGTGGGGTACGATGCGGCCACCGGGCGTGCGGGTGGGGTACGTTGCCGGTGCGCCACAGACCCCTAGTGTAATCGAACCCCCTGCCGCCCGCCTTCGCCCCAGAGCCCGGCGGATGCCCAAGCAGCCGCAGCCGCTCCCGAGTCGATCCATGCTCCCCACATCCTGGCTGGAAATCAGCGTCGATCGCCTTCGTCGGAACGCTCTCTGGTGGCGGCGGCTGCTCGACCGCCAGGCCCAACCCGCGTCGGCCCCGCCGCGCCTGGGGGCCGTGGTCAAGGCCAACGCCTATGGTCTCGGGGCTGTGCCCGTCGCCCGGGCCCTCGAACAGGCCGGCGTCGACCTCCTGCTCGTCTACTCACCGGCCGAAGCGGTCGAACTGCTCGAGGCCGGCATCCGCGGCCGCATGCTCGTCTTCCTGCCCACGCGTGAACTCGACCACCCTCTGCTGCGCGACGCCGCCAGCCGGGGGCAGCTTCAATTCTCCCTCGACGCCCTCGACCAGCTCGACGCCCTCGACGCCCTCGGCCGCTGCCTGCCCAGCCCGATCCACGCGCACCTGCACGTGGACACAGGCATGAGCCGCGCGGGCCTGCAACCTCACGATGCGGCGGCCGCACTCGAACTCCTGCCCCGCCGCACCGGCCTGCGACTGGCGGGCATCTACTCCCACTTCGCCACCGCCTCGTCCAACGCCAGTTTCCTCGACCAGCAGAACCGCCGCCTCGACGCCTTCGTCGATCAGCACCGCGCCGCCATCGCTGCGTGCGACGACGGCACCGCGAGCGCAAGCGGGGTAGATGGGGTGCTGCTGCACATCTCCAGCACTTACTCCGCCTGCCGCCATCAGCCGTCGCTGCGCCACCTGGTCCGCGTCGGCCTGGGCCTCTACGGCTACGGCCCGGAACTGGTCAACGCCCCCCTGCTGTCGACCGATCCCCCGCCGCTGCCCGTACTCCGCTGGGTCAGCCGCATCACGCACGTCCAGACCTGGCCCGCCGGCGCGACCGTCAGCTACGAACGCAGCTTCACCCTCGCCCGCCCCAGCCGCCTGGCTGTCGTCCCCGCCGGCTATGGAGCCGGCTACCCGTGGGCACTGGGCAACAAGTCATCCGTCCGCGTGCTCGATGCCAATGGCAACTCCCTGGGCGACGCCCCGCTGCGGGGGCAGGTCAACATGGACCAGATCGTCATTGACCTGACCGACCTGCCCGCAAGCATCGCCGTCGGCTCACACGTCGAACTCATCAGCCCCGACCCCGCCGCCCCGTGCAGCCTGCCCAAGCTCGCCGCCCTCGCCGCCTCCACACCCTACGAACTGCTCTGCCGCCTTTCGCCACGGTTGACGAGAAGTTACTTCGCCGCCGGCACATGAACACCATCCACACCCCCAACGCCCAGGCATGGCCATGCCTGGGCTTTCGCTCGTCCACGTTGGCGACAGCACCGTCGAAACCTAACATCGCCGCGGTGGCTATGGGCAAACTGATTCTCGTTCGGCACTCGGCTGTGCAGCGGCTCGACCATGTGCCACCACCGCAGTGGCGTCTATCCGACGACGGCCGGCAACGTTGTGCCGCGCTGGCTCACCGACTCGCGCCCCTGAAACCTGTTGCGGTCATCACCAGTCACGAGCCGAAAGCCGTCGAGACGGCGCATCTGGTTGCGCGACAGCTCCATCTGCCGTGTTCCATCGCCGACGGTCTGCATGAACATGAACGGCATGACATCAAACTCATGTCACCCGCTGCCTTTCACGCGAACATGCAGCAGTTCTTTCAACGGCCCGATGACCTCGTCTTCGGCAATGAAACGGCCATGCAAGCTGTCGAGCGATTCGGCGAAGGTATCGCCGCGGCGCTGTCCGCATGGCCCGATCAGACGGTGGTGATAGTCACCCATGGCACGGTGCTGTCGCTTTTCGCGGCACGGCACAACCCGATCGATCCTTACACACTGTGGCGGCAACTTGGATTGCCGGCCTTTCTCGTGCTCGACCGTCCGACACTCGCTATGGAGCAAATGGTTGCCACCGTCGGATGACGGTACGCGGTACGTAGGGCGCGCAGAGCACAGCCATGCTTTCACCAACGCAAAGTGTTACACGCACCGTTAACAGCGGCGGGTATCGCTTCGCTCCACCCGCCCTACCGTGGTATGCGTATGCCGTAGGGTGCGTAGAGCCGCGCAGCGGCGAAGGTTTCAACAGCGCGCAGCGTTAAAAGCACCTCAAAGACAGGGTGTCGGGCAATCCTGTGTCTGCCCCCTGACTCCCGCCTCCCAACCCCCGCCTACACCCTACCCCACATACGTTTCCAGCACCTCCAGGGCCGCGGCGACGTGGCGCGGGTTGCCGTCGTGGCGCAGGACGGCCGGGGTGCTCATGGCCAGCAAAGCCCGCTTGATCTCCGCGAGGCGCGGCCAGTCGGCGTCGTTGTGCAGGCCCAGGGCCTTGCGCTCGTGGGCGAGCTGCTTGCAGAGTTTGCGGCCATGCAGCCGATCGCGCCTTGCCCAGAACAGGTGCTCGAGATACACCGCGTCCTCGACCCAGCTTCCCGGCCGCGACTCGGCGAAATCGAACAGCACCGCGGGCCCGCCCGGCGCGGGCTTCCGCGTCATCGCGTTGGCCAGGTGCAGATCGCCGTGGCACCAGTCCTCGATCGGCCGATCACGCCAGACCTCCAGCCAGTGCTTGATCTTCTTGTGCGCCTGCTTGAGGGCGTGCGCCCATCGCTGCTCGTGTTCGAGGCTGTGCTCGCGCACGTGCCGCCGGGCGGTGTCCAGGGCCTTCTCCCAGTCGATCTCCCGCGGCCGGCCCTCCAGCGGATGCTCCGCCGTCGCCTTGTAGAACCGCCCCGCCGCCTCGACCAGCAGGTCGAACTCGCCGCCGCCCCACTGCTCGCCCAGCGGACCATGCGGCAGCCGCTCCATCACCACCCAGGCGATGTCATAGCCGCCCAGCTCCTCGCCGCCGGCATACAGCCTGGGCGCCACGTCGCCCGCGTCCTGCAACCGCCGCAGCCACTTGAGCTCCACCGGCGGTACGGGCAGCTTCACCACCACCTCCCGCTCGGGTCCGCCGTTGCGCCACGCGGCATAGCCGGTCAGCGCCCCGCCGCGCTGCCAGTCGGTGCGGAACCAGTGCAGATCTTTGAGGCAGTTGTTGCAGACCTGTTGAAGCACCGGTGCGACGGCCGCGCCAAATGAATGATCCAACCGGTCCGGGGCTCGAGTGAGCTCGGTGACGTGTTCGTGGCTTTCGCGGGGCGACGCACGGGACTCGTCCGATGAACCGGCCCGTGGCGACGCCCCTTCCCGCTGTGTCTCGGCACCCATAGGCATTCCTTGACAGGCGGTGATCGCAGGCAACCGGCCATGCGTTCGGCCACCTCAACCCTACCCGCCTGGCTGGCCCCGGGCAAGCGGTTTTTCACCTGCACGGTCGTCCCGGCCGGCACCGGCCGCGCCAACGCTGTTCAGCCCCCTTCCAGCGGCCACCAGAGCCCGTCTCAGGCCGCCGTCAGCTTGTCCGTCGAGCCGCCATCCCTACCATACGAACCCACGCATTCCCTGAACTCTGGAGACCGCCCGTGCGCGACCCCTACATTGACAAGCTCGCCCAGGTCATCGTGCATTACTCGACCGGCGTGAAGCCCGGCCAGCTCGTGCGCATCAGCGGTGACCCGATCGCCACCCCGCTCATTGAAGCGCTCTACGAGCACGTCCTGCGGGCCGGCGCCCATGCGCACGTGAAAATGGCCCCGGAGTCGCTGGGGGAAATGTTCTTCGAACTGGCCGACGAGAACCAGCTCCGGTATGTCAGCCCGCTGGCGCAGCACGAGGTGGACACCATCGACGTGTCCATCGGCATCTGGGCCGAGACCAACACCAAGAGGATGTCGGGCGTCGACCCGAAGCGCCAGGGCATCGCGTCGTCGGCGCGCCGGCCGATCATGACCGCGTTCATGAAACGGGCGGCCGCGGGACAGCTCAAATGGTCCGGCACGCTGTTTCCCTCCCTCGCCAGCGCCCAGGACGCCGAGATGAGCCTGCGCGACTATGAAAAGTTCGTCTTCGAGGCCGGCCACCTGCACGAAGCTGACCCGGTCGCCATCTGGAAACAGATCGAACAGCGCCAGAAGAAGGTCGTCGACTATCTGACCGGCAAGAAGCAGGTCCGCTTCCAGGCGGCCAACGGCACCGACCTGACCGTCACCGTCGAGGGCATGACGTGGATCAACTGCGCCGGCCACGAGAACTTCCCCGACGGCGAAGTGTTCACCGGCCCGAATCTGAAGGCGGCCGACGGCGGCGTCAACGGCTACGTGAAATACAGCTTCCCGGCTGTGCACGGCGGGCACGAGGTGCATGATGTCGAGCTGACGTTCGAGAAAGGACGCGTCGTCAAGGCCAACGCCTCAAAGGGCCGCGACTTCCTCATCCAGATGCTCGACCAGGACGAGGGCGCACGCGGCGTCGGCGAGATCGCCCTGGGCACCAACTACCAGATTCAGCAGTACACGAAGAATACGCTCTTCGATGAGAAGATCGGCGGCACATTCCACCTGGCCGTGGGCTCCGGATACCCCGAGACCGGCAACGCCAATACCTCGGGCCTGCACTGGGACATGGTCTGCGACCTGCGCAGCCCGACGAACGGCGGTGTCGAAAGGGCCGGCGGCATCATCAGCGTCGACGGCGAGACCATCAGCCGCGATGGCCGCTTCGTCTTCGAAGACTGGCCTGGCAACGCGTGACGCGACGGGGAAGAATCCGCCGTGAAGCGCCCAGGGTGCGGAAGAATCGCAGCCATATGCACCGCCAACCGTGGCGGCGCTGCGTTGCGGCCACACCAATCCGTCAGATCGTGGACAATAATCCACCATGGCCGCGGCATCCGCACAGGGTGGTTCTCCCGTTCGCACCTCCGCTCTCTGGACGCGCTTCGGCGGCGATGACCTTGATCCCGCCAGCATTGAGCAGATCGAAAACGCCTGCCGCCTGCCCGTGGCCGTCCGCGGCGCCCTGATGCCCGACGCCCATGTGGGCTACGGCCTGCCCATCGGCGGGGTGCTGGCGACGGACAACGCGGTCATCCCCTATGCCGTCGGCGTGGACATCGCCTGCCGCGTCAAGCTCACCGTCCTCGACCTGCCGGCAGCCACGCTCGACCACGACGACGACGCTCTTGTGCGGGCCATCAAACGCGAGACGCGCTTCGGCATCGGCTCACAGTTCAAGGAACGCCGCCGCCAGCATCCGGTCATGGAGGCTGACTGGTCCGTCAGCCCTGTCACCGCGCGCATGAAGGACCGCGCTGCCGCGCAGCTCGGCACCAGCGGCAGCGGCAACCACTTCGTCGAGTTCGGCACGCTGACGCTGGACCAGGCGGGCGCCCAGGCTCTCGGCCTCGAAGCCGGCACGTATCTGGCCCTGCTCTCACACTCCGGCAGCCGCGGCACGGGCGCCGAAGTCTGTCGGCACTACTCGCGCCTGGCCATGCAGCGCCGCGCCGATCTGCCCAAAGCGATGCAGCACCTGGCCTGGCTGGACCTCGACAGCGCCGACGGGCAGGAATACTGGGCGGCCATGCAGCTCATGGGCCGATACGCCGCCGCGAATCACGAGCTGATCCATCACCACATCGCCCGCCACCTGGGCGCGCAGGTGCTGCTGGACGTCGAGAACCACCACAACTTCGCGTGGAAGGAGGAGCACGACGGGCGCACGGTCATCGTGCATCGCAAGGGGGCGACGCCGGCCGGCGCGGGCGTGCTGGGCATTATCCCCGGCTCGATGGCCAGCCCCGGCTACATCGTCCGCGGCAAGGGCGACCCGCGCTCGCTCCGCTCCGCCGCCCACGGCGCCGGCCGGGTCATGTCGCGCACCCAGGCCAAGAAAACCTTCCAGTGGAGCCAGGTCAAACCCTACCTCCAGCAGCGCCGCGTCAAGCTCCTGTCCGCCGGCCTGGACGAGGCGCCCATGGTCTACAAGGACATCGACGCCGTGATGGCCCACCAGCGCGACCTCGTCGAACCCCTCGCCCGCTTCACCCCCCGCCTGGTCAAAATGGCCCCGGCAGGCGAACGCGCGGAAGATTGAGCGGGTACGCAACAACAAACTCGACGCCGCCGGCATGAACTCCCGGTGACTTTGACCGTGCGTCCAGAAGCGTCATCACAGACCTGTTGACGCAGTGACAAAGTGACTCGCTCCTTCCGGGGCGAGGCTGCGCTTTGCCCCGGACATCCGCTGAAACCCGAATCACCCCGCACACCGCATCCATCCCCTCCGCGTCCTCTGCGTCCTCCGCGGTGTCTTCCCATCCGTGTTCATCCGTGCCCGCTTCCCTCCCCCCACGCGTCGAACACCGCCTCGATGTTCGCCCTGGGGTTGTCCTTGCCCCATTCGCACTGGGCGATGACGCCGCCAGCCCCGTCGTCCAGGGCCGCCCGCACGCGGCGCACAGCCGCGCGGACATCCTCCGGCAAGCCGAAGGGCAGCACGCGCTGGCGGTCGATCTCGCCCCAGAACGTGATCCGCCCCTTGTACTGCCGGCCCAGGGCCTCGATGTCCATGCAGAAAAGCTGCGCGTTGATCGCATCCACGCCGATCTCGATCAGGTCGCCCAGGATCGCGGCGATGCAGCCGTCGCTGTGGAAGAACACGAACTTCCCGGCCGCGTGAATGACATCGCAGTAGTCGCGGTACAGCGGCTTGAACACCGCCCGCCACATGGCCGGGTCGATCAGCAGCGACTGGTTGGCGCCCCAGTCGTCCATGAGGAATACGCCGTCCACCCGCGACGCCGCCCACGCCCGCACTTCACTCAGATAGTAGTCGTGCACCATCTCCAGCAGGCGCGACAAGTTCGCCTCGCCATACGCCAGGTCCATGAACACATTCTCGCTGCCGCGCAGAAACTGCAGCCGCTCGAACGGCCGGGCACACACAGCCGAGAGCATGAACCGGTCGCTCGCCTCGCACGCCCGGCTTACGCCGTCCCAGTCGCGCCCGCGCAGCCCATCCCACGGCGGCTGAAAGGTCGCCAGCTTCGACCAGTCCTCGATCGCCGGCCCCTTGACCTCGCCGATGACGCCCGGCTCGCCGACTTCCCACACGCTGCCCCACTCATCCGTGTAGGTGCCGCATTTCGCCAGCCGGCCGGACTCCGCATCCCCGGAACCGGGCGATAGCTGCGGGCAGGCGATGTCCGGCGGATACGCCCGCAGCACCTCCGCCAGCTCCGGCCCGCGGAACAGCGCCACATAGGGTAGCGCCCACAGATCCCGCGGCACACGGTCTGGCCGGCGATGCGTGAGGGCGGCCCGCACTCGCTCGCGTCCCGTCATGTCATACACTCGAAGCGCGTCCGTGAACGCCAGAACCCGATCGGAAGCGAGAGCCCCATCCGCGGCCTTGCGTGCCCGTCAGGGCCAGGTGGAGTCTACCGGCCGCCGGCGGCGGCACCACATCGCACTCCGCCCTCTGCATGCACGCCCCATGCTGACGCGGTTCCTTTCCCGTCAAGGGCTCGGTACGCTATCGCGCATGGTCTGCAAGCTCAGCGTCAATCTGAACAAGGTCGCCCTGCTGCGCAACCAACGCGACCACGACATCCCCAGTGTGGTCAAGGCTGCCCGCATCTGCCTGGACACGGGGGCGGCGGGTCTGACCGTCCACCCACGCCCCGATCAACGGCACATTCGCCCCCACGACGTGGATGACTTAAAAGGTCTGCTGGCTGAATACCCCGGCCGCGAGTTCAACATCGAGGGCAACCCTTTCACCGGCGAGTGGATGAAGCTGGTCGAGCGGACCCAGCCGACGCAGGCCACGCTCGTGCCCGACGACCCGGGCCAGTCCACGTCGGATCATGGCTGGCAACTCGGGCCGGGCTTTGACGATGTTTCGCTGCGCTCGGTCATCGCGCGACTCAAAGATCTGGGCATCCGCGTGAGTCTGTTCATGGATCCGAACCCTGCGCAGATCGAGCGCGTGCCGGGCCTCGGGGCCGACCGCATCGAGCTTTACACCGAGCCTTATGCCTCGCAGTTTCGTCGTGGACAGGTGCATGCCGCCCTCGATCCCTACATCGCGGCTGCGCGGCGCGCCATTGAACTGGGGCTGGGTCTCAATGCCGGCCACGATCTGAACCTCGCCAACCTGCCGCCCCTGATCGATGCGATTCCACAGATTGCTGAGGTGTCGATCGGCCATGAACTGACCGCCGACGCGCTATGGATGGGCCTGGGGCCCGCCGTCCGCGCTTACCTGGCCGCCGTCGCCTGACGGGCGTCCCCGCCCCCGCAGGCATGCTCCAGCGCCTGACGGGCGTCGGCGATCAACTCGGTGATCGTGGCGGGCATCGACCCGTCGTGAAAGCGGGCCACCAGCGCCCCCGCGTGCCGTTCGATCAGAATCGCGGCACGGTCCAGGCCAAGCTGACGTTCGTCGGCCGGCAACGCCCCGACATCACGCAGCGCGAACCACACAGCCTGGAGCATGATGAGATCTGGCACCGACGCCCGCATACGCCGGCCCTCCGCGCTGGCCGGCAAGCCTGCCGCGCTGCGGGCGAAATCCACCCACCGGCCCAACAGGGCCGCCCACGTCAGCGACCGCGTGTCTGGCCCCAACGATGGCGTCTGGTCGTCCATGATGCATCGCCCGTCTCGAACCCAGCCCTGTGAGGACGCTGGAATGAACCGCAGCCCGTCCGTGATGCCATGCGCCACAGAAATGCCGGGTGAACGCGTCGGCCAACCGAGCCCCCGCCAGAGGCCTTTTTTTGGCGTCCTGCGCCATGCATCGCGGCCCATCGCCGCGCATTGCAGGCCACGTTTGCTCAATCACGAAACATAAGATAAGTTATTATTATCCATTATTACTATTCAACTGATGCCTCACCTTGAGCCGAAGATGACTCGGGCTTTGCGCCGCGATCTTGCGCAGCCCATTTAACATACCCCCGGAAGGGCTCGGCTTGGCTTCGGCCTTGCCGGGCCTTTTTCGTTGTCGGGGTCAAGACGCAGGCTGGTTCACGGACGGCCAGACCACTATTTTAGTCGGCGACGGAGACAACCATGCGGCTGAATATAGTCACGATACCATTGGCCGCTCTGTATCTCATTTCTCTATCCGCGGCCGCGACGGACAACTTGGACGCCAATACCGATCGCACGGCCGGGTGTGCTTGCGATGCCTCGTCGACGGACGCCCAAGGGCCCACCACGTCCCAGGCCACCCTGCCCTTCATCCGCATCGACCGCGACGCCGGCCTGATCGACCTTGAGGCCGTTGTGGTGCTGCGCCGCGGCGACTGGGTCGAGCTGGTCGCCTGCTCACCGGGCAGCAAGGAGCACGAATCCATCCTGACCGTGGCCGCCCGCCCCAGCCACGTGCATCTGGCGCTGCTGCTGCTGGGCCTGGAGCCCGGCGCGCCCATGCACTTCGCCAGCGGCGCCACGGCCGATGCCCCGGTTGCGGCCATCGCCCCCGAAGGGCCCCCGGTGCATGTCAGCGTCATCGTGCCGACGGAGGACGGGGCCCCGGCCCCGGAGATCCCCGTCACCCGATGGATCCTTGACCGGACCACCGGCCAACCCCTGCCCGATCTGCCGTTCCGCTTCACGGGTTCACGCCTCGTGCCGATCAACGGTCGCGACCGCTACCTGGCGGACCTGCACGGCACGGTCATCTCGCTGGTCAATTTCGGCGACGAGGTGATGGCCCGACCGACCGATCTGACCAACGCCAACGATCAGGCCGCCCTCCAGGCCAACACCGACACCATTCCGCCGCTGGCTACGCCGGTCATCCTCCGGCTGCGTCCTGTCGAGCTGGCGCAGGCTCCCGCCGCGAACCCGCCCGCCTCACAACCCGCCACCCAGCCCGCGTCCGCCCGATAACCACCTTCGAACCGCCGCACACCACGAAAGCTAGAAAGCCGACCTCGATCCGGGCGATGCAATGGATAAGCCGCGCCCGATGTCGAGCCGGCCCTCGGCCACCTCCCGCCGTGCTTCCCGCCGGCGCCAACGCCGTACCCATGCCCCAGCCGCCGTCCAGCACCGAGGCCCCGTCCACCGCCCATGTCGCTGCGCCCGCGCCCGGCCCACCCGTCATCCGCGTGCGCAACCTGGTCAAACGTTTCGACGGCCGCACCGTGCTCGACGGCATCAACCTCGATGTTCAGGCTGGCGAAACCATGGTCATCATGGGCGGGTCGGGCTGCGGCAAGAGCACGCTGCTGCGCTGCATCATCGGTTCGCTGCGGCCGGATGAAGGCTCGATCGAGCTCTTTGGCCAGAACATCACCACCATGAACGAGGACCAGCTCAATGCCGTGCGCAAGCAGTTCGGCATCCTGTTCCAGTCCGGGGCCCTGTTCAACTCGATGACCCTGCGCCAGAACGTGGCTCTGCCCCTTGAAGAGCACACCACCCTGCCCGCCCAGACCGTCGAGATCATGGTCAAGATCAAGCTCGAACTTGTCGGGTTGCGTGAGCATGCCGACAAGTTTCCGGCCCAGATTTCGGGCGGGATGAAGAAGCGGGCGGGCCTGGCGCGGGCCCTGGCGCTGGATCCGAAGATCCTCTTCTACGACGAGCCCTCCGCCGGCCTGGACCCGGTCACCAGCGCCGAGATCGACCAGCTCATCATCCAGCTGGCCAAACAGCTCGGCGTGGCCAGCGTCGTGGTCACGCACGAGATGGACTCGGCCTTCACCATCGCCGACCGCATGGCCATGCTCGACAAGGGCCGCATGCTTCGCGTCGACGAGCGGGCCTACTTCGAGACGTTGCGCGACAGCGCCGACGCGCTGGACGAGGAATCCGCCTTGATCCGCCAGTTCCTGCGCGGCGACGCCGAAGGGCCGATCACCCAGCGCAAGCAGACCACCGGCTATGCCGACGACCTGCTGGGCATCATCACCCCGCAGCTCACGCCCCGGCCGGCCGTACAAGCCACCCGAAGCCATCACTGACCGCCGCCGCGGACGACCGCGCCCGACCGGCTCGAAAAGCCTTTGCCGAGAACTGCTGACATGAACCACGAACGCGACAACCTGACCGCCGGCCTGTTCGTCCTCGCGGGCCTGGTGCTAGGCATCGGCATGGTCTTCTTCCTCACGGATTTCAATGCCCTGTTCCAGAAGACCCAAAAAGTCGACGTGGCCTACAGCCTCAGCGACGGCCTGCAGGGCCTGAAGATCGGGGCGGAGGTGTCGCTGGGCGACGAGCCGATCGGCTCGGTCGTCGCCATCGACAACGTCGAGCAGGACCAGCGCGTGACCGGCAAGCGCGTGACTATCGAGATTCCCGCCAGGTTCAAACTGCGCCGCGACGCGGCGATCGAGCTGGTCGTGCCGCCCCTGGGCGCCGGCACGCGGCTGAACATCCGCAGTGTCGGCGCCGGCGAAGCCTATGACGGCCGGCAGCCCATCGAAGGCACGCTGGCCGGCAGCCTGCTCACCGCCAACCTGATGCGCGACGCCGGCATCATGGACCAGCAGCGCCAGCAGATTCAGCAGATCATCGCCAACGTCGCTCAGATCACCGAAACCCTGAAGAACGACCTGCCGCCGCTCACCGCTGCCCTGCGCGAAGATATCCCGGCCATCACCGCCCGGCTGCGCGAAGACGTGCCGCAAATCACCGCCTCCGCGCGCCGTGTGCTTGCCGACGCCGAGCCCCTGGCCGCCGACGCCCGCCTGGCTGTCGCCAGCCTCAAAGAGTCCTTGGCCCGGGTCGACACCCTGCTGGCCGACAAGGATCAGACGTTGCGTGAAACGCTCGACAACGTGCACGCCATCAGCGCCAAGGTTCTGCCGATCCTCGATGACGCCCGAACCTCGGTCCAGAACATCAAGGTCGCCACAGGCGAAGTCAAGGCCCTCATCCTGATGCGCCGCCCGCACCTCGAGAAGATGCTGGCCAACCTGCAGCTCACCGGTGAGCAGCTCAAGCTCGCGGCCATCGAGATCCGCCGCTCACCCTGGCGGCTGCTCTACAAGCCGTCCCGCAAAGAGCTCGAGACCGACAACCTCTACGACGCCGCCCGTTCCTTCGCCCTGGCCGCCAGCGTTCTCGATACGACCATCCAGGCGCTGCGCGACATCCAGCAGCGCGAGCCGGCCGACGAACAGCAGGTCGCGGAGCTGCTTGACTATCTGGAAAAGCTGACTGGCCGCTTCACCGAAGCCGAGGGACAGTTCTGGTCCGCCCTGGATGACGCGACCCACTGACCCGCAGAGGGTTGCCGGCGCTCACCGCGCCGCGGCCGGCATCGTGCTGGCGAATCGCTCAAAAACGTCGTCGAGGAAATCCTTCGCCCCGCCCTGGCCGCCGCCGGCGAAGATGCGGGCCGACAGACGATCCGCCTCTTCGGTCGGATGCGAGTCGCCGGCCTCGCCGCCATACTCGGCCCGCAGACGGCTGGGATGCTCGGCATGGTCGGCCGGATAGGCCAGCACGTCGAACCAGTCGAACACCGCGACGTTGTGCAGGTTGGGGTTGCGCTGCTGGTAGGCCTTGAGCCAGTCGTTCTTGAGCCAGTTGTTGAACTGCCGTGCGTTGGCGGCCGCGGCGTTGCTGCTCGGATCGTGCGGAGCGTAGTGCAGCGGCGGCGCGGTGACGTAGATGAACAGCGTGTCCGGGTTTTCAGCAAAGATCTGTTCGAGCGGACGGTAGGTCGCGCCGTCCCGCTCGTAGACCGCCGTCGCGCCCTGCGGGTGGCGGAAAATCGCCTGGTAGTTGGCCACGGTGCGCTTGGGGTTGAACGGATCGCCCGCGGCCGCCTCGCCCACCGCCTCGACATGCGAGAGCGGGAAGCAGCTCTTGAACATGACCACACGGTTGACGTGGCCGGTCTCCCGCGTGCGCTGCTTCACGGAGCCAAGGTAGTCATTGAACCAGCGGATCCAGTGATACATATCCGTGCGGTCGCCGGGCACCTTGCCGTCGTAGCGCAGCGAATCGGGCCGGCCAGCGTCGGGCTGGACATCGGCGCCGTAGCAGATGTCGTTGCGCCCCGCGACGTATGGCTTGGCCAGCAGGGCCTCGTGCAGGCCTCGCTTCAGCCAGTCGTTGCCGCAGGAATGATGAATGAAGATGAAATCGTCGCTCGTGGGTGTGGCAGACGCGGCCATGGCCGGACCTCCGATCAGAATGGAAACCAGAGCAAGCGCAGACAACATGACGCATCGCTCCTCTCAGGGGAAACTGGGGAGGCGCATCATATGGCCAAGCAGGGGTTTGTCCAACCCGGCCGCGGCCCACAGGCGGGATCGGCCGCCCAAGCAACAGAGCCGCCCCCGGAGGAACGGCCCTGCCGCATCACCCTGATGAATCGCACCGGCCCGGATCAGGCCGTCCGGCCGCGACGCCGTGCCGCGACCAGCCCTGCGCCGAGCAGCGCGATCGTCGCTGGCTCGGGGATCGGGATCAACTGGCCGCGAATCTCGCCACCAAGGTAGTCCAGTGTGTGAATGTTGATGTAGGTGTCGCCCGCCAGCAGCAGGTCTTCGTCGCCGGCGATGTACCCGCCGATCGGACTGCCGTCGTCGAAGAGGTTGATGCCGCTAACCACCAGCGCGATCCCGCCGTTCTGTTCCACCCAGCCCGACTTGGGTCCGAAATCGACGATGATGCCGCCCGACACGCCCAGCGCCCCGCGGTGAATGTGGGCCGGCGTCGCCGGGCCTGGCGTGTCGACATCCACCAGGTCGGCCAGCGTCACGCCATTGATGAAAATCGTCACGTCGATGAGGTTCGTAGCCGGATCGTAGCTGGCGATGGCCACCCCAAACGCGGTGCTGTCCGTCCCCGCCTGGGCGCCGTTGAGTAGAGACTGGAACAGAACCGGGCCGGCCTGCGCCGATGGCGCGGCCATGATTGTCAGCGCACCGACAACCGCCCCCAAGAGAGCCAACCGAATTGTGCGATACATGGGAGAGAGTTCCTTGTTCAGGTCGGCTGCCCCCCGGCAGCCTGAGATGAAGTGCCCCTACACGGAATGGAGAGAGAGTGTGGAGAGAGTTCCGTGTAACTACACGACATTGTGTCCAAGGCGCCCCGCGGAGTCAAGTCTTTTTTTCTGAATACGCTGGAGTTGACAGAAGTTGACGGAAGAATCACGGGTCTTCTGTCAACGGCGGGTGGCGCGATGCGTCAGTTCCAGCAGCGCTCGAACATCTCGACGTCGAAGCCCGCCGTCGCCTTCCGCCCATCTGTCACGATCGGCCGCCTGCACAGCCTGCCGCATTCGGCCAGCAGCGCAAGCGCGTCCTCCGGCGCCAGCTCGGGAAGCCGGTCTTTGATGTTCATCGAGCGATACAGCTCACCGGACGTGTTGAACAGTTGTTTCAGGGTGTGGCCGCTGTCCAGCGCGCGACGCAACACCGCCTTGGGCGGCGGCGTCCGAGTGATGTCAATGAACTTGTACGCCACGCCACACCCATCGAGCCACTTGACGGCCTTGCGGCAGGTCGAGCATTTCGTGTAGCCGTAGACGGTGAGCACGGGTGAGTCTCCGATAGCCGAATTGTTGACTTTGGATGGGTGATGCCCGATGGTCCGAAGGTGGACCCATCGCGCCATCCATTCCCACCTTGGCCCGGAACGCAAGCTCTGGGTATCTGCACATGTCCACCTGTTTTATCGAAGCGTCCCCCGCGTGTCCGCGGAACGCGGCCGCCCTTTCATTCTGATCCTTGAACCTTGCCCGCACTCATCCCTGCAACTTCTGCTTGATGATCTGCGTGACCACCTGCGGATTCGCCTTGCCCCCGCTCTGGCGCATCACCTGGCCCATCACCGCGCCGATGGCCTTGTCCTTGCCCGCCCGGATGTCCTCGACGGCCTTGGCCAGCTTCGGATCGGCAAGGACCGTCTCGACGATCGCCTCCAGCGCGCCCGTATCGCTGACCTGCACCAGGCTGTGCCTCTGGGCCAGCTCCGCGGCGCTCGATTCCGGGGCGTCGATGCAGTAATTGAACAGCTCGTCGGCGGCGTTGGAGCTGATCCTGCCCTCGCGGATGAGATGCTCGATGCCGGCGATCTGTTGCGCGCTGACGCCCAACTCGTGGATCGCGCAGCCGCGTTCATTGGCCCGTTTGGCCCCGTAATTCAGCAGCAGTGCGGCCGCTCGCCTCGGCTCCACACCCTCAGCCATCACCTGCTCGTACAAAGCACACAGCTTCGGCTCGTCGATAAGCTGATCGACCTGCTTGGGATTGAGACCGAAGGCGTGCAGATAGCGCCTCTGCTTGACCTGCGGCAGCTCCGGCTGCTCGGCGCGCAAACGCTCGATCCAGCTCTCCTCGATCACCAGCGGCACCAGGTCCGGGTCGGGGAAATAGCGGTATTCGTCCGCGTCCTCCTTGTGGCGCTGCAGCGTCGTCACGCCGCGCACGTCGTCCCAGCCGCGCGTCGTCTTGGCACGCCCGCCCATCACCCGCCCCGTCTCCATCCACTCCTCGATCTGGCGCGTGAACTCGTGGGTGATCGCCCCATGCACCGCCTTGAAGCTGTTGAGATTCTTGATCTCCACCACCGGCGTGCGGTACTCCCGCCCGTCGCGGGTGATGACCACGTTGATGTTCGGCTCAAAGCGCATGTGCCCCATCTGCATGATCGCCTCGGACACGCCCAGGTGGCGGACCATCCGCCGCAGCATCTGGCCGAAGCGGACGGCCTGGTCGGCGCTTTCGAGGTCCGGCTCGGTGACGATCTCCAGCAGCGGCGTGCCGGCCCGGTTCAGGTCGACGATCGAGTAATCGATCCGCCGCCCGCCAGGCGCTTCGTGCAGCAGCTTGCCCGCGTCTTCCTCAAGGTGGGCGCGGATGATGCGGACGGTTTTCACCGGCCCATCAGGCTCATCAGTCAGCGGAACGTCGATCGCCCCCGGACCGCACAGCGGCAGGTCATACTGGCTGATCTGATAGTTCTTGGGCAGGTCCGGGTAGTAGTAACTCTTGCGATCCCACTTGGTGAAGCGGGCGATCTCACAACCCAGGGCCAGGCCCACACGCATCGACATCTCCACCGCCGCCCTGTTGATCACCGGCAGCGTACCCGGCATGCCGACGACCACCGGATCGAGCAGGCTGTTGGGCTCGGCCGCGAAATGGTCCGGGTGCGCGACATTGGGCGCGCTGGTGAACATCTTGGTGCGTGTGGCCAGCTCGACGTGAATCTCCATACCGACCATCAGGCGCGCGGACATCCCCTCCGGCAGATCGAGGTCGGGCAGTTGAGCGGCGGCGGAAGCTGACATGGGGCGAAGCTCCACGGGCGACGAGGACGGAAAACAGCGCGATTGTAGCCGATGCGCGGCAAGGGCCGCGGACGGGGGCGACGTGGTCCGGCCCGGCGGGGCCGGCCGCGCGGCGGCGGGTTCATGGGTCCGTCAACGGCCGCGCCACGCCAAACGTATCCGCGATGAACTCGATGAGCACCCGCTCTGACGCCGGCCGACCATGGAGGACGGCATTGCGAGCCGCGATCATGGGCAAGGTGATGCGCGAGCTCATGCGCTGAAAGGCCAGGCCCCGCTTGATGTGCTCGGCCGGAAAATCGCTGGCCAGGGCGGCGGCCAGGGCCTCCTGGCCAACCAGCTCCGCCGCTTGAAGCCGCGCCTCGGCCGGGGTCGGCGGCGTCTCGGGTTCAAAAAGCCAGGCATGAAAGGCCGCAAACCGCGCCGCGTCCGCCCGCCACACCGCCGCCGCCACAGCCGCCAGCTCGCACGCCCCCTCGTGGTAGGCCGGCGTCTGCAGCAGCATGGGATTGCAGCTCGCGTCGTTCGGCGCGCAGAGCATGAGGACGCCCAGCTTTTCGCCGTAAACCTCGAACGCCTGTGTGATCTGCCTCGCGGTCGTGCGGCAGTGGAAGCACGTGTAATCGTAGACGTAGGCGATCAGGTACGGCGCGTCGGGCGAGCCGAGCATCGGCAGTTCACCTGGCCGCACCCGCACGCGCCCCCCGAAGAAAGACACTTCGCGCGATGGGCCGTGCCCTCGGTCAAAATCAACGCCGCTGGCCCAATGCATCTGATGCGTGGCCGCGGGCCACAGAAACTGCCCACCCGCCACCGCACCCATACCGACAAAACCCAGCAGCATCGCCGACAGGCCCGCCGCACCCGACAGCCCGCCCCCATCGCGCGAGGCGCCCCCCAGCGGCGCCAGCGCCGCGGCCGCCAGCGCGAAGAGCAGCCCGACCCCGTGGGCGGCCATGCACCACGGACAGAACTTGCGCAGCGTCACCGCCTGCAGGAAGACGAACCAGACAGCCGCAAGGGCGATCGATGCGGCGACCAGCAGCAGCACGAACCATGCGACGCGGCGTCGCCCGGGCGTGGCGCGCGGGCCGACGTGCAGCAGCGCCCCGAGCGCCACCAGATAAGTCGCGGCCGCGAGGGCGGAGACCGGCAACGACCCGAGTCGCGACCATCGGCTGGCCAGCACGCTGGCGCATGACGAGCCGGCCCCGCAGCCAGCCACCGGCGAGGCGCCCAGACTCGCGGCCGCGAGGTAGGTCGTCACCGCCAGCCCCGCCAGACCCACGATCCGAAGGAACCATCGCGGCCCATGATTGAGGACCGACGATCCGTCCGGCTCCATGACAGGCGCATCGCTCACAATTCACCCCCGCGGACACGCCGCCTCGCTGGACGGCCGCAGCAGAATCTCAAAGTTGATGGCCGGCCTGAAACCCAGACCCGCATAAAAGCGTGAGGCCGGCACGCACGCGGGATCGTGGCCGACAATGACCTTCTCGAACTGCGCCCGGCCGCACAGGTCGATCAACGAAACCATCAAGGTCTTGCCCACGCCCTGCCGACGCGCGGACGGCGCGGTGTAGACGTCGGTGATCACACCGACCTGCCCCAGCGTCAACACGCCAGCGGCGGCCACGGGCCGGCCGTCGAGGCGGGCCAGCAGCATGTCCAGACGCGGCTCGTCGAGCTGGGCCACGACGGCGCGGGCCCATGCGCTCCCGAAGCCTCCGAGAAGATCACGCAACGGGCCCGGCGCGGCGCGTGCCGGGATGATCTGCACGGCCGCATTGCGGTCGCCCGGCCGCTGATAGGCGGTCAGCTCCAGGACTTGCAGCCGCTGAGGGGCAAAGCCGCGCGCCAGCGCGGACCGACGCAGAACCGGCGGCCATGTCGGCTGATTGCATAGAAGCACGCGGCAGCGCGTCTGACGGTCGGCGAAGTGCTCATCGATCGCGCACAGCAGCGCGTCGGCCGCGTGCTGACTGTCGTCGGCGGGCCGCAGGTCGATGGCGAAGTTGCCATGTACCGATCCCGCATACGCCGGCGCCGTGTAAGCCACAGCCGCGTCAAGAACGGTCTCCTCGGCGTATGTGCGGGTCATGATGATCCCGGCGCGATGGATCGCACGCAGCAGCGCCGGCGGTGAAGTGGTGTCGTTGGCCTGATGGACGGGCAGTTCCATGCCCCGATTGTAGGGCAGGGCGCGTGGCCTGCGTCAGCGTGTCGCGGCCTGGCGTCCGATCAGAGACCGAAGCTCGTCCACCAGGGCCGTCACGTCCTGCGCCGTGGTATCCCACGAACACATGAGCCGGCAGCCGCCCGACCCGATGAACGAGTAGAACTTCCAGCCGCGGGATCGCAGGGTGTCGATGACCGGCTGGGGCATGCGGACGAAAACGCTGTTGGCCTGTACGGGATGCAGGATTTCGATGGGGCCCCTGCTGCCATCGTCGGTGGACGCGGCCGCCAGCTCGCGCAAGGCCGCTTCCAGTTGCCGGGCCCGCGCGTTGGCGTGGGCGGCGTGACGCAGCCAGGCCCCGTCCTCGAGCATCCCGACCCACGGCGCAGCCAGGAAGCGCATCTTGCTGGCGAGCTGGCCGGCCTGCTTGCAGCGGTAGGCGAACTCCTCGGCCAGTGCTCGATCAAAAAACACCACCGCCTCACCCACGGCCATGCCGTTCTTCGTGCCGCCGAAGCACAGCACGTCCACGCCGACCTTCCATGTCAGGTCTTTGGGCGTCACGCCGAGCGTCGCCACCGCGTTGGCGAAGCGCGAGCCATCCATATGCACGCGCAGGTTGTGACAGCGGGCGGTTTCGGCCACGGCCCGAAGTTCATCGACCGCGTAGACAGTCCCCAACTCCGTCGCCTGGGTGATGCTCAGCACGCGAGGCTTGGGGTAGTGGATGTCGCGACGGCGGGTGACGGCGTGATCGACCGCCCGCACATCGACCTTCCCCTGGCCGCCGGGCACCAGCAGCACCTTGGTGCCATTGGAGAAGAACTCCGGGCCGCCGCACTCATCGGTCTCGACGTGGGCCAGCTCGTGGCAGATCACGCTGTGGTAGCTGCGGCACAGAGCCGCCAGCGCGAGACTGTTCGCCGCCGTGCCGTTGAAGGTGAAGAACACTTCACAGTCGATCTCGAAAATCTCACGCAGCAGGTCAGAGGCGCGGGCGGTCCAGGCGTCCTCGCCATAGGCCGGGGCATGACCGTTGTTGGCACGCTCCATCGCCTCCCATGCCTCGGGGCAGATACCGGCATAATTGTCCGAGGCGAACTGTCGGCGATCGCCGGATGGGGGCATGGCGAATCACTCTCTGGTGCGATGCGCGAACGCGGGGGCGAATCCAGCATGAATTCTAACACGCGCCTATCCGGGCAAAACCGGATCGCGCATGCCCAGGGCCTCGAAGGCGCGGCGGCGCAGCAGACACGCGTCGCACGCCCCGCAGGCGGCGCCATTCGCCCCCGGGTCATAGCAGCTGTGCGTGAGGCTGTAGTCGACGCCCAGTTCCAGTCCTCGTCGGATGATCGCCGTCTTGGGCAGGTCGATCAGCGGCGTGTGGATCGTCAGCCGGCACCCCTCGACACCGGCCTTCGTCGCGAGGTTGGCCATCCGTTCAAATGCCTCGATAAACCGCGGGCGGCAATCGGGGTAGCCCGAATAGTCCACCGCATTGACGCCGATGTAGATGTCGCGGGCCTCGCGCACCTCCGCCAGGGCCAGGGCGTAGCTGAGAAAAATCGTGTTGCGGGCCGGTACATAGGTGACGGGAACGCCCTCAGCCATCCTCGCTTCGTCGCGGCCTTTGGGAACGGCGATGTCGGCGGTCAGCGCCGAACCGCCGAAGGCGCGCAGATCGATCGTGACGATCCGATGGCTCTCGACGCCCAGGGCGGCGGCGACGCGGCGGGCCGCCTCCAGCTCGACCCCATGCCGCTGACCATAGTCGAAGCTCAGCGCGTGGCAGGCAAAACCCTCGGCGCGGGCGATGGCCAGACATGTGGCGCTGTCCAGGCCGCCGGACAGCAGCACCACGGCGCAGCGCGGGTGATCGATCGGGTCAGTCATCGCGGTCATCGGGCTCGTCACCCGCATCGCTCTTGTGCGAATCGGACGTCTGCATGAGCACGACCGTCCCCGCCACCAGGTCGCCCAGTCGCTGGCGAATCGGAATGAACACCGGCAACAGCAGCAGCGGCCATGCGATCAGGTCCGGAACCTTCAACACGTTGCGCACCACGATCTGCCAGGGGCGCGGCCGACGCCCGTCCATGTCGGTCACGCGCATGCCCAGCACGATCTTGCCCAGCGTGCGGCCGATGAACAACTCGGCGACCAGGCAGTAGACGACATACAGGCCGATCGCCAGCGCCCCCTGGCTCATGGCGTTCCACCCGCCGCTGCGCCCGGGCCACTGCTCAAACAGACCCTGGGGATCGAAGTCGCCGAAACTGAGCATGGCCGCCGCCAGCCACGGCGCCAGGTCGATCGTCCCCCCGGCCAGACGACGCACCAGCTCGGCCGGCATCAGTCCTTCAGCCAGCTTCGGCGGGCCCTGCCCCGGCTGGCGGCGGGCGAACACCAGAAGGATCAACCCCGACGCCAGCACCAGTGTGCCCACCAGCACGATGAAGTCCGGATCGGCCATGGGCGCCGGCCGCGGCTGCTCGCGCAATGAAGTCGGCGGCGGTTCGATGCGACCGCGCAGGTCCATCGCCGTCCACCGGGCCACGGGCTCAGCGCTGCGGCCGGCCGCGGCGCTGTCGGCACCCGAGGATGGGCCATTCACCTCACCGGCCGCGGTCACAAGAATGATGCGCTGCTCATCGGCTGTCAGGCACCATGGCGCGCTGGACGGCTCATGAGGCAGCTTCAGCTCGCCGACGGCCAGCGTCTGGCCACGACGCAGAAGCGACAGCTCCACCGTCAGCTCAGAGGGGGAATAGTGCTCGCGCCCCACCGCCACCTGTCCCATCAGTTCCACCGCATGCACGCGGTGACCGGTCGTCACCTCGTGCGACTCCGCCCGCCACCGGCCGCTGTCTTCATCGGGCTCAAAGTGGTAAACGCTCACGACATCCCCACCGCCGCGACGCCCTACGACCAGCAGCGGCGGCCCCTCCTGCTCCTGGGTACGAACCAGAACCGCGTCCCACGGCAGCGGCTTCGTGCCGCCGGAGAATCTTGGGCCGGTGGAAGACGTCGTCTCCACAAGCGACGGCGGCAGGTCGATCCGCTCCCACCGCGCCCTTCGCAGGACAAGGAGCACCACATCAGGCGGTGGGACGGCGTCCGCCTCAGCCTGTGCCTGCGGAGCTGCGGACGACAGGTCCGCCTCGGCTGCGTCAGGCTGCGTCGCCGGCAGGGTTGAAGGCGTTTGCGGCCGGTGTAGTTCATCCAGCGCCGACGGATCGGTCACCCTCGCCAGCAACCACAACCCCTGAGCATCAGCGGCCACGCTCATCGGCTCCAGACCGGCGGGCACACTCGCTTCGGTTCCCGTTCGAAACAGCACGGACGTTCGGGCCTGCGGCACGGAAGTCGCCTGCAGGGTCACGACCGAACCGTTGGCGAACAGCAGCCACAGCTTCTGACCGCTGGCGGCCGCGCCGCCTTCGGTCAGGCGACCGTTGAGCCGACGAACCGGCGTGAGCACCTCAGGGCCTTGGTCGCGCGTGCGCGTGAACACCTGAACCGTCTGCCCGTCGGCCGCGCCGCGCACCAGCCACAGCCGGCCGTCCGCCGCGGCCGCGGTCAGACCCGGGCTTCCCAGCGCCCAGACCTGCTGCCCGACCGTGGCCAGCAGCAGAACAATCCACAGCACCGGGACGAACGGCATTCCAGAATGGCGTGTAAGGCTTCTCACAGCCCGACACGATAGATCAAGCCGCGGCTGCGCACCACGCGCCCCCGTCAGCCGCGCGCTTCCATGCAGTGGTACCATGCCGCGATGCTCAAACACCGGCTCGTGTTCGGCCCGCTCATGATCGCCGCCCTGCTGGGTGTCCTCTATGTCGACCGCCTGCTGGACACGGTGGACCTGCGCGGCACGGTGTGGCAGACGATCCTGCTCGGACGCCATTACCCGCCGGCGGGCATGGTCATGCTCGGCCTGTTCATCGTGCTCATTCTCATCGGCTCCCGCGAGCTGGTGGCCATCTTCAGCGCCAAGGGCATCGACGCCGACCGGGTCATGATTCCCGCGGCCGGCATCACCGGCTGCGTCGTCGTCTACGCCATCCCTTACGCCACCGACAGCGCCACGGCCGTGGCCATCTTCGCCACGGCCGTCGCCGTCCTGTTCATGGTCACGCTCATCGAATACTCCTGGCTGCACCGACGCACCGCGGGCGTCGTGGCCGTCACCGCCGTCACCATGTTCGCCTTCATTTACATCGGTCTGCTGCCCGGCTTCTACGTGGCGATCCGGCGCTGGCACAGCGCCGAGGTGATCGTCGCCGTCATCCTCGTCACCAAGGCGTGCGACATCGGCGCGTATTTCACCGGCCGCTGGCTGGGCCGCCACAAGCTCATCCCCTGGTTGAGCCCCGGCAAGACGTGGGAGGGACTGGCCGGCGGGGTGGCGCTATCCGCCCTGCTGGCGCTGGGCCTGGCGATGCTTTTCAACGACCTGAATCTGGCCGGCTACTGGAAGGCTGACCCGCGCCAGTTCATCCACACCCGCTACCCGCTGTGGGCAGCCCCGCTCGGGGGAGCGCTGATCGGCCTGGTCGGTCAATTCGGCGACCTGACCGCCAGCCTGTTCAAACGCGACGCCGGCTTCAAAGACTCGGGCCGTTCCATCCCCGGCTTCGGCGGCCTGCTGGACGTCATTGACTCACCCATCGTTGTCGCCCCCGTGGCTTACTGGCTCCTGCGCCTGGCCGCGATGGGATGAAGGATGAGCGACTCTTGGCTTTCGATCTTCGATTGCTGAATCGTCCGAACCGGACCCTGACACGCCGCGGCGCCAGCCGCGCGTACCTGCCCGCGATCCTCGTCCCCTCCATGCGCATCCGCCCCCATCTACCTACGCGTGGTTCTTCACCTGTCGCATGCGCCGCGCCAGCGTACGCCAGATCAGGCCGACGCCCAGCACGCCCAGGCCGACGGCCCATACACGCGGCTCGACGAAGAACGCCAGCGACAGACACGCAATCAGTCCAGCCCAGATGATCGGTCGAGGGTAGAGGCGCTGGTCGGCCGGCAGACGCAGAGCGGCGAGGTTAGTGATCGCGTAGTAGATCAGAACGGTGAAGGCGCTGAATGACCAGGTGGTCTTGACGTTGCCGATCAGCGCCAGGCCAAGCACGACGGCTGCGACGACCAAGACGGCCGCAGTGGGCGTGGTGCGGGTGTGGTTGAGCCGGCCCATGACCGCGGGCATGTCGCCGCGTCGGCCCATCGCCAGCAGCACGCGCGACAGGCCCAGGATCAGATTCAGCAGCACGCCGAGCATCGCCGTCATCGCTCCGACGGCCACAAGCTGGTGGATGCCAGGCACAGTGAATTGCCGGGCCGCGGCTTCGAGGGGGGCGGCCTGGACGCGGGCGATCGTGCCCAGCGCGTCGGCTCCGACGGAGGCGACGGCCACGGCCGCGACAGCGATGTAGAGGACGGCCGTGAACCAGAGCGTCACGATGATGGCGCGGGGGATGGTCCTGCGCGGCTCATGGACCTCCTCGCCGAGAGTGGCGATGCGGCCGTAGCCGGTGTAGGCCACGAACATCAGGGCCGTGGCCTGCAGCAGCGCCGTCCAGAAGTTGCCCTCGGCGCCCGTGCCGGCCAGCGCGGTGAGGTTCTCGCGGCCGCGTTCCAACGCCAGGGGCAATCCCGCGAACACAAACGCCGCCAAGGCCAGCAGCGTGAAGGACACGATCACGACGTTGACGTGGTGCGACTGGCGGATGCCGGCGAGCACGACGAGAGTGAGCACGATGATGGTGGCCGCGGCGACGGCGACGAGCGTGGCGCGGGCGACGTCAGTGTAGCCCAACAGGTTGAGCAGATAGCCGGCGAAGCCGAGGGCGGCGGTAGCGGCCGAAGCGCTCTTGGCGCACAGGAACATCCATCCGGCGCTGAAGCCCAGCCATGGCCGCAGGTAGCGGTAGCCGTACTCGTACGTCCCGCCGCTGACCGGATGGCTGGCGGCGAGCTGGGCGCTGCTCAGGGCGTTGGCGGTGGCGACGAGGGCAGCAAAGGCGATGGCGATGACCACCGCCGGCCCGGCCACGCCCGCCGCCACGCCGATGCTCACGAACACGCCCGTGCCGATGATCGAGCCCAGGCCCATCATCGTCGCGCCAAATAAGCCCAGCTCGCGCCGAAGCACGTGGGGTTGCGAGGCAGGCGGCATGGTGGATTGTGTCATGATGGATTCCTGATTTCGCTCTTGATGCTGTATCGATCCCTCTCATCGCCGTCTGAGCCACGCATCCGCCGACCAGCTTCCCCCGCCGACGATCAGCAGAAACAGCAGGCCCAGGAGCATGGAGAAGTCGGTCCGTGCTTCGTGCAGCATGCTCCAGAATCCGTGGCGGGAGGCGGTGGGCGGATGGAACCGCCAGTAGCCGTGGCCCAGCAGGATTGGGAGTTTGGTCGAGAGGATGGCGACGGTGATGGTGATCAGCAGCGCCAGGCCGGCCATGCGGGTCAGCAGGCCGAGCAGCAGAAGCGAGCCACAGACGACCTCGACAACGCCGACCAACGGTCCCGTGATTTCCGGGGCGGGGATGCCGATGCGTGCGAAACGCCCCGCACCCACATCGGCGGCGTAGAGAAACTTCTGAATGCCTTCGGACAGGAACACCCAGCCCACGAGGATGCGGATGAGAATGACCGTCGGCCCCGCGTGGGTGTCGAGCGATCGGCCGAGCAGGGATCGTCGTTCCGACATAACGTGGCTCCTGGAGTTCATCGCGCTCGTCGGGATGCATGTGCCTGTCGCATGCGTGTGGTTTGGGGAGCATGTTTATTTGCGCGGCCCCTGTTGCGCACCCATGGATGGGCGGCGTGTCCGCGTGCGGCGCGGCACGTCGGTGAAGAGCTCGCTAAAAAGCTCCCTGACCTTGTCTTTCGCGTCCGACAGCGCCTTGCGGCCGGTGGGCGTGATGGTGTAGACGCGCCGCGAGCGGCCCTTCTTGATCTGTTCGCGGCTGGTGAGCCAGCCCCGCCGCTCCATCCCGTGCAGCATGGGATACAGTGTGCCGGGACTGATCTCATAGCCATGCCGGCGTAGTTCCTGAATCATCCAGAAGCCGAACAGCTCGCCCTCGGCCGCGTGATGCAGCACGTGCAGGCGGATCAGGCCCGAATACAGGTCGCTGGCGCTGGCGGGCATCGTGAACTCCATTTGCCGCCGCAGCATCACGGCCGCGGCTTGACCATCACCAGTCCGTAGTGCCAGGGCGGCAGGTCGATCCGCTCCGGGCCATGCAACTGGAAGCCGACCTGCTCGGCCCACCGGCGGCACTGGTGCGGGCTGGGGCGGATGTCCATCGACGGGCCGCGCGGCGTGGCGGGGTCGCGGTTCCAGTGCATGATGCCCAGGCGCCCGCCGTCGCTGAGAATCCGCCAGGCCTCGCGCAGCAGAACGTCCGGCCGCTCGCAGTGCAGGATGTTGAACAGCATCACGTAGTCCACGCAGGCATCGGGCAGGCCGGTCCCGTCGGCGATGAAGTCGCGCACGTGGGTCCGCACGTTGTTGAGTCCCGCGGCGGCGGCATTCGCCATCGTGGCGGCGACCATGTCCGCGTCGATGTCGAGGGCGTGGACCGTGCCTCGGACGATGCCGGCGGCGGGAATCGTGAACGTCCCGTAACCGCAGCCGAAGTCCGCCACGTCGCGGCAGGCGGCGGACAGGCCCAGCTGCGCCAGCGCCGCCTGCCGCGTGAAGAAGGAGGACCAGAGCTCCTCGTCCGGCATGCCGCTCTCACGTGTCTTCATGGCTGGCATGAACCATTTACATCTGTAACGTTGATATATATCGTAGTTCGATAACGAAATTCGATTTTCTTCCCAGCGGTCCAACCTGTCAAACCGCGAATCCTGTCAGGACCATCGGTGGGGGATCAAGCCTTGCACGGCGGGGCGAGGGGACGTATACCATCGGCCCGTCGGCCGTTGGCCGCCATGCTCGCCTTCCGGATGGCGCCGCCGCCATCCCGCCTGCCTCCCGTGATGGGCAACAGTCTGTCAACACTGCCGGGTCTGTCGCCGGTGCTCCGCCGCGTGAAGGTGCGGCCATGCAGCGCGCTGCGGGCGGTGTGGCGCGAGGGCTACAGCCTGCGTCTGCTGCGCGACGATGTGCTGGCCGGCTGCGTTGTCGGCATCGTGGCCCTGCCGCTGGCGATGGCGCTGGCGATCGCCTCGGGCGTACCGCCGCAACACGGGCTTTACACGGCGATCGTGGCCGGCGGGCTGATCGCGATTCTCGGCGGCTCGCGGGTGCAGGTGTCGGGGCCGACTGCCGCGTTCGTGGTCATCCTCGCGCCGATCTCCGCGAAGTTCGGCGTGGCGGGGCTGGCGCTGGCGACCTTCATGGCCGGGCTGATCCTCATGCTCATGGGCGTGCTGCGCCTGGGGCGGCTGATCCAGTTCATACCCCACCCGGTGACGACGGGGTTCACGGCCGGCATCGCCGTGGTCATCGCGACGCTGCAGGTCAAGGACTTTCTGGGGCTGAACGTGCATGCCCTGTCGGCCGAGGCGAGTTATTTCGAACGGGTGATGGCCCTGGCCGAGGCGCTGCCGTCCCTGCGCTGGTCGGAGCTCGTGATCGGCGGATGCACCCTGGCGCTGCTGCTGGTGTGGCCGCGGGTGACGCGAAAGATTCCGCCGGCCCTGATCGCGCTGACCCTGGCGGCGCTGGGCGGGCTGCTGATCGCGCGGCTCTGGCCGGACGCGGCGGTCGCGACGATTCAGAGTCGCTTCGGCTCGGCGGAGCATCCGTACGGCATCCCCCAGCAGCCGCCCCTGCCGGTCCTGCCTTGGCGCCTGGCCGGACCCGTCGACGCCACGGGCCAGGCGAGCGCTTTCGTGATGAGCTTCAACACGATCCGCCAGCTTGTGCCCTCCGCGATCGCGATTGCGATGCTGGGGGCCATCGAGTCGCTGCTCTCGGCCGTGGTGGCTGACGGCATGAGCGGCCACCGGCACGACCCGGACGCGGAGTTGCTTGCCCAGGGCACAGGCAATGTATTCGCGCCATTCTTCGGCGGCATCGCTGCGACCGGGGCGATCGCCCGCACCGCCGCGAACATCCGCAACGGCGCGCGTTCACCGGTGGCGGCGGTGGTGCACGCGCTGTTCATTCTCGCGGCCATGCTCATGCTCGCGCCGCTGCTGGGCTATTTGCCGATGAGCGCGCTGGCGGCGCTGCTGCTGGTGGTCGCGTGGAACATGAGTGAGGCCCGGCACTTCATCTACACCTTCCGCGTGGCGCCACGCAGCGACGTGGTCGTCCTGATGGCGTGCTTCGCCCTGACGGTGATCTTCGACATGACTATCGCCGTGTTCGCCGGCGTGATGCTCGCGGCCCTGCTGTTCATGCAGCGGATGGCGGAGATCTCGCAGGCCCGGCTGATCGGCGAAAGCCACCCGCTGATCGGCGACGCCTGGCCCGACGGGCTGGTGGTCTACGAGGTGGCCGGCCCGCTGTTCTTCGGAGCCGCCCAGCGGGCCATGAGCCAGCTTCAGCGCGTGGACCACAGCGTACGCGTGGTGCTGATGGACCTCTCGGCCGTACCGGTCATCGACGCCACGGGGCTGGCGAGCCTGGCGTCGACGGTGGACAAGCTGTACCGCAGCGGCGTGTTCGTGATCCTCGGCGGGGTGCAGGCCCAGCCGGCCACGGTGCTGGAGCGAGCACGCTGGTCGCACCACGAGGGGCGCATCGGCGTCTTCCACTCGTTGACGCATGCGGTCGAGACGGCCCGCTCGCTGGCGCACCTGATCGAGTCCGAGCCGCAGCGGGCGTCACTGGACCTCTACCCCGAAGAGGCTGCCCATTGACGTCTCAGCCGCGATCGCTAAAAGCAGGCGTCCATCAACCTTCAATCCCCCCGCGTGAACGCCCCTCGGAGTAACGCCCCATGCCCGCCCAGAACCCCGGCCGCGACAACCACAACGACATCCGCATCGGCACGCTTGTCAAGGGCAAGTTCGATCTCGACAGCTACCTCGCCCAGATCATTCCCCACGGCTTCGAGTCGTTCCAGATCACCTTCTGGCAGCACATCGGCGACGTGAACCTCAGCAAGCTGGCCGACACCGTGAAAAAGGCGATCGACACCACGCCCAGCCCCAACGCCCAGAAACCTGTGGTCAGCTCACTGGGCGTCTTCGGCAACCCACTGGAAGACAAGCAAACCGCCAAAGACTGGGGCCGGCTCATCGACGCCTGCGCGAAGTTCGGCAAAAGCTGCGACGTGGTGGCGGGCTTCGCCGGCTGCTTCGAGGGTAAGCCCGTGCCCGACGCCATGAAGCAGTTCAAGAAGGTGTTCACGCCGCTGGCCAAGAAGGCTGAGGACGCGGGGCTGCGCATCGCTTTTGAAAACTGCGATATGGGCGGCCGCTGGGACGCGGCCCGATTCAACATCGCCCACGCCCCCGCCGCCTGGGAGATGATGTTCAACGAGGTTGCCTCCGACGCCATCGGCCTGGAATGGGAGCCCTGCCACCAGATGAACAGCCTGATCGACCCGATGCCGCAACTGCGCCAGTGGGCTCACAAGATCTTCCACATCCACGGCAAGGACGCCACCATCGACTGGAACGCGGTGCGCACACGCGGCATCCGCGGCGGAGCGCCTTATGTCTGGCACCGCCATCCCGGCTTCGGAGACAGCAACTGGACCGACATCATCAGCGTGCTGCGGATGCATGGTTACCGGGGGACGATCGACATTGAAGGCTGGCACGACCCGGTCTACAAGGGCGACCTGGAGATGACCGGCCAGGTGCACGCCATGCGCTACCTTAAGCAGTGCCGCGGCGGCGCTTACGTGCCCAACCCGACGTAAGCCGCCCGCCCACACCACGTAGCCAAAAAAGAAGGCTCACAGCCGCATGCCGTGGGCCTTTTCTTTGCGCGTTCTTTCCACCGTCCCACGTGCGCCTACGCGGGGCTCGGCGCCTCCAGGTCCAGCCACGCCATCTGCTTCGGCGTCAGTTTGATCGACAGCGCCTGCATGCTCGTGTTCATCTCATCGATCGTCGCCGACCCGAACAAGGCGAAGGTCGGGTAAGGCTGGTTGAGCACCCACGCGACCGCCACCGACAGCGGATGCACGCCGAGTTTGCCCGCCAGCTCCCGGGCACGGGCCAGACGCGCGAAGTTCCCCTCGTTGAACCAGACGCGCACCACCTCCGAAATCTTCGGGTTCTTTGCGTCCTCTGGCTTGAACACATCGGCCAGGAAACCCGACGCCTGGCTTGACCACGCAAAATTGGGCATCTGCGTTTTCTGGTGCCATGCCCGCGATGCCGGATCGCTGGCGCTGAGGCAGTCGGTCCACATCGGCTCGTTCCAGCGGGCCAGTGCGAGGTTGTTGCTCACTGCCGTCATCGGCCGCAGGCCGCGCTTCTTCGCATCGGCGTTGAAGGCATCCACGCGCTCTCTGGTCCAGTTCGACCCGCCGAATGCCTTGATCCGTCCAGCCTTGTGGTGCTCGTTGAGCACGTCAACGAACTCGCCCACGGGAATCGCCGGATTGTCGCGGTGCATGAAATACAGATCGAGATAGTCCACCTGCAACCGTTCGAGGGTGCGCATCAACTCGGCGGTCAGGTCCCTGGGATTGCACTTGGGCGTATGCGCGCCCTTGCCCAGCACCACCATCTGGTCGCGCACGCCGCGCTTGTTGATCCATGATCCGACCGACAGCTCACGGTCGCCATACACCACGGCCGTGTCGATGCAGTTGCCGCCCAGTTCGAAGTAGTGGTCCATCATGACCGACGAGAAGGCCATGTCGCTGAAAGGAAGCTGAATCGAACCGAAAACCAGCCGCGAGATATCCCTGTCCAGGCCGCCCACCCGTGCATAGGTCATCGGCGCGTCCGGCCGCCGGCGCAGCAGCTTGCCTGAGCGCGGCAGCTTCTGGGCCTCCGTCTTCTCACAGTCGAAGATGAGCCCGAAACTTTTGCGCCACTGTTCGATGGCCTTCGCCTGGCCCAGCGAGTCGGCCCAGCTCATGGCCGGCGAGGGCGCCTGACGCTTCTCCAGGTGCTGCGCCACCGTGTCGGCCTCGATGGCGTACAGGCCGGCATACGCGTCGACCGTGATGTCCTGCGCTTCCTTGCCGAAACGCCGCAGAATGATCTGCCCCTTGCCGTCCTTGCCGCTGCAGAAGTACGGACTGGGGATATCGATCACGCCGCTCTCGCCAGTGATGCTCGCCCCGCCGATCTTGTTGAGCCCGATGCCGCCGGTGATCGTCGCCAGGATGTCATTCTCAAACCGCAGGGCTGCGCTGGCCCACAGGTCCACGCGATGCTCGGGATGGATGTGCCCGACGCCTTTGATGTCGATCGGCTCAGCGAAGTCGCGCCCCTGGGCCGCACCCGCCACCAGCCTCGACAACGACATCGGGTATGTGCCCATGTCCATGATTCCGCCGCCGGCCATGGCGCTGTCCAGACGCACGTCCTGCGTGCCCGGCCCCATCTGAAACGCGAAGCTCGAATCGATGTGCTTCACCCGCCCGATCGCACCCTCGCGGATCAGCTCCACAAGCCTGTGCGTCTGCGGATGGCAGCGGTACATGAACGCTTCCATGTAGAACACGTCGTGGTAGCGCGCCGCCTCGATCATGGCCATGGCCTCGGCCCAGTTGACGGCCATGGGCTTCTCGCACAGGACATGTTTGCCCGCTTCGGCGCAGCGGATCGTCCACGGCGCGTGCAGGTCGTTGGGCAGGGCGATGTAGACCGCCTGCACCGCCGGGTCGGCCAGCAGGGCTTCGTAGCTGCCGTGAGCCGTGATCTGCCCGCCGCTGGACGGATGCTCGGCGATGAATTTCACCGCTTTTTCCCGCGAACGACTGGCCACGGCCGCCAGCCTGCCGGTCTTCGAGTTCGGCAGTTGATCGGCGAATTTGCCGGCGATGCGGCCGGCGCCAAGAATGCCCCAGTTCAGTTTTTCAGCCACAGCCAGTCTCCGCACAGTCGGTTGAAATTCGGATTCGTGCAAAAGCCATGATGCGACGCGCGATGCTATCGCCCACAGCGGCCGCCGCAAACTCCATCGCCGCAACCGCCCAGACCGGCCGATCCCCGCAAAAATCGTCAACCGGTGGGCTTGCCTTGCCTTCCGACAGCCTGTAACCTGTCGTGATGGTCTGAAGTGATGGTTCGGCGGTCGCGTGTTGCCGTCGGAGTGTGGTGTGCGCCTTTGTCCGTTCAACCGACGGGCGGCGGACCGGCCGATTGGGCCCAGACCAGATTGCGGAGGAAACGAACATCGCCAGGCGACGCTTTCATCCCCAGCAGCGCGAGACCGGTAAACGGTTGCGCATCAACCGACAGATCAACATCTCTCCGGTCCGCCTGATCGACGACGAAGATGAGCAGGTCGGTGTCATTGACCTCGAGGAGGCCCAGCGGCGCGCCATCGAAGCCGGCCTGGACCTGGTCGAGGTGGCCCCTCAGGCCCGGCCGCCCGTTTGCCGCATCATGGATTACGGCAAATGGAAGTACCAGCAGAGCAAGAAAGAGCAGAAAGCCAAGAGCCACGCCAAACAGAGCGAGCTCAAGGAAGTCCGCCTGCGCCCCAAGATCGACGACCACGATCTGGCCATCAAAATGGCCAAGGCCCGTGACTTCCTCAACGACGGCGACAAGGTGCAGTTCACCATGCTCTTCCGCGGCCGGGAGATGGCCCACCGCAACATCGGCGTGCAGATGATGCACGAGATCCGCGACCAACTCGCCCCCATCAGCAAGGTCGACAGCGCTCCGCGACCCATGGGCCGACGCATGACCATGGTCCTCTCGCCCGACCGTAAGACCCCCGCCAAAGGCGGCGGCAAGCCCAGCGACGCCGCCCCCAAAGCCGAGAAACCCGGGCGGCCGACGGCGGCCGCTGCCCCGGCCGAGGCCGACACGCCTCAGCCGGCCGGATCTTCGGCCAGCACCGATAGCTGATCCTGCGCCCCCATCCACCTGGCGACCCCAAGCCCTCAGAGCGTGCACCGTCGCCTCCGCCCTCGCCGCCCCGGGCCGATAGAATCGCACCGGCATGCCCAGGTCCATCGCCAGCTTCCAGTTCGCGCCCGGCCACCGTATCGGGCAGCGCTACGTCATCGAGTCGAGACTCGGCGGCGGCAGCGAAGGCGAGGTCTATCAGATCCGCGAGCGATCGACCGGCATCCGCCGCGCCGCCAAGTTCTACTTCCCCCACCGCGACCCCACCCGCAAACTGGCCGTCAAACACGCCCGCAAGCTCAACATCCTGCGCCACTGCCCCATCGTCATGCAGTACCACCACTCCGAGCTGGTGGAAGTCGACGGCCGCGAAATCGTCGTGCTCATCTCCGAACTGTGCGACGGCCAGCCGCTCGAACAGTGGCTCAGAGATCAACGGGCCGGCCGACTGTCGCCCTACATGGCCCTGCACGTCCTCTTCAACCTCGTGCGCGGCCTGGAAGCCATCCACGCCCTCGGCGAATACCACGCCGACGTCCACAGCCAGAACATCCTCATCCGCCCCACCGGCGTGCGTTTCGACCTGAAGCTCATCGACTTCTTCGACTGGGGCCGGCCCAGCCGCGGCAAACAGCGCCAGGACATCCGCGACGCCGTCGCCGTCTTCCACGAGTGCCTCGGCGGCGCCAAGGCCTACGCCCGCCAGCCCGACGAAGTGAAATACATCATCGCCGGCCTGCGCCGCGACCTGATGCTCAAACGCTTCCCCACCATGAACGCCCTCCGCCGCCACCTCGAAACCTTCGACTGGCACCGGCTGACGTGAGGGCTGGTCAGTCCGACACCGGCACGTCAGCGTGCCGCGCGTCCAGCTTCAGGCGTCGCAACTCGTCGCGATGCCGCTGGCGAAGGAAACGGTAATTCGAGTCTTCGATCTCGCGGAAGATCAGCATGCTGTCGGGGTGAGAGAACTCGCTTAGTGCAGTTGCTTCCCATTCGACGAGTGTCGTCTGGCCCGCCAGCCCCAGCACCACCACCGCCGCGGCCAATACCGGGGCGCTGCTGCGGGCCAGTGTCCCGGCCAGCCGGCGGTCGCGCCGAAGCAGCCGAGAGACCGCGATCAACCGCAGCGCCAGCCATAGGCCGCATACGGCGGCGAGCGAGATGAAAAGTGCGGCGCCGGCGACACGCAACGGCTCGTCGCTGACGAGTCCGAACGCCCAATGCCAGTCCATGCGTTGGATCCAGTCGCCGGTCAACGGCCGCGGGCGAGCCGATTCGAACTGCCACGCCACAATGTAGACGGCCATAGCGACGCCCAGGGCCACGCCGGCGGCGCGGACGGTGCCGCGATACAGACGACTACGTGGCGGCAACGTCCGCCCCAACTCGCGCAGGCGCCGCCCGATGGCCTGCCGCACCTGATACTCGAACGTGACGATGATGACCGTCGCCAACGCCAACCCTTCCAGACCGAACCGCTCGGGCATGTAGCCGAAGCCGAACTGCCGATTCGCCAGTGGAGACAGAATGTAGAGCAGATAAACGCCGACCGGCACGATAATAGCCCACAAGTAGACACGTCCCAGTCGACGCCAGCCGATCCAGAGCAGCGGCGACCGGACCCGCCACGCCAGGACCGCCCCCAGCAACACCGCCCCGAGCGCGAGTCCGTCCATGAGCATGAGCAGCGCTGTCAGACCGCTTCGCTGCATCGCCGCCTGCTCGGCCGTGCGCGAGGGCTCCGGGTCCCCCTCATAGCCGGGGAGGCTCCATCGCACGATCGTGTCATGCAGACTCGCAGTCCGCACGTCTTTCTCGCTGCGGACTTCTTGCCAGTCGCGCCGGACTGCCGCCGACGCATCGGCAAGCTCACTCGTCCTTACGCGTGCCGTCGACGGCGACGGTATTGAAGGAATAGGTTGGGCCGTCACGCTCAACCGAGGCCACCGCCTGTTCCGCCAGAACTGCAGCCATCATCACGTTGTAGTAGCCGTTCTCCGGCTCGACGTGCGTGCCGCGTTCCAGGATGGACAGATACCACGGCCGGGCGGCGTCGCCGTCGCCCGCCTTCATCCGCTCGCGAAACTCGACCAGGGTGAAGTTCGCATAGTCGCCGTAGTACAGCGGATTGTCCGGCCAGCGCTCGACGATCGAGGCCGCCCGTTCGAGGTCGGTCGTGGCGGCCGGATCGCCGAGCAGCATGAACCGCTGTTCCTCAGTCAGGCTGGCGAGCTCCCACGCCGAATACTCAGCGCGATCCAGGTTCTGGACGAGTGGCAGCCTCCCGGCCGTCCAGAACGTCACGACCAGCGCCAGCGGCAGGAGCGTCAGCTCCATCACGCGTTTGAGAACGTTGCGAACGCGCAGGCGCCGGCGGTTGGCCTGCCAGAGGTCGTCGGCCAGTTCTTTGACATCGCCCAGATGCTTGACCGCTTCGGCTTGCGCCGCTTCTTCTTCGAAGCCCGCAGCCGAGAACTCGGCCACCGAATCCTCGAGGTGATGGCGAAGCTCCTGCTGAATCTCAAGCTGCAGTTCGCGGTCCAATGACAGCCGCGCTGTGGCCTGCTCGATGATCGATTCAAAGAGCGATCCCTCGGTCACGTCACACCCCTTTCGCCGCGCGACTGAGCAGAGAATCGACCGCCCCGGAAAACTGCCGCCACTCGTCAAATCGGCGGGCGAGCTCCGCCTTACCCTTGCGGGTGACCGCGTAGTACTTGCGCTGCTTGCCGGTGTCGCCTGCCGTCTGCCACTTCGCGCGAATCAGGCCGTCCCCTTCCAGCCGGTGCAGGGCCGGATAGAGCGTGCCCTCCTTCCATTCGAAGCGCCCATTGGTCCGCGCGTTGACCAGTTTGACGATTTCGTAGCCATACATCGGCCGCTCTTCGAGCAGCGCCAGCACGATCGGCACGACGGTGCCCCGAACCAGATCCTGGGAAAAGTCCATGGAAAGCTCCTCGCCAGCCGCAAGAGGCCCGAATACATCGTTTGTCTAGGTATTATACATCGGCTGTCTAGGTAGTCAAGCCCAGCCCCCCGTGCCGTTGGAGCACCGTGCCCCCTCAGCTATCCTGATGCCGTCATGCCGCCCCTTCGCATCGGCACCGTCGCGCTTGAAACGCCCTTCCTGCTGGCGCCCATTGCCGGTTGGTGTGACTTGGCGTATCGGCTCGTCGTGCGCTCGGTGCGCAGCCCGTATGGCGGGGTTGGACTGGCCTGCACGGACCTGCTCTGCCCCGAGGCCATCCTGCGCGAGACCGACACCACCGCATGGCTCGCCTCCACCTGCCCCGAGGATCAGCCGCTGTGCATGCAGCTCTATGGCCGCGACCCCGACGTCATGGTCCAGGCCGGCCAATGGGCCCAGGCCCACGGGGCGGTCACCCTCGACATCAACATGGGTTGTCCCGTTGACAAGGTCACCAAGAAGAACGGCGGGTCGAAGCTGCTCTGCGAGCCGCAGCTTGCTGTCACCATCGTCGAGCGGCTGGTGCGTGCTGTGCGCGTGCCGGTCACCGCGAAGATCCGGCTTGGCTGGGACGAGCGCTCCATCATCACGCGGTCGCTGCCGGTGCAACTGGCTGACGCGGGGGCGGCCGCGATCACCGTCCATGGCCGCACCACCGAGCAGAAGTTCCGCGGTCAGGCATCGCTGGCCGGCATCGCCCAGGTCGTCGAAGCGGTCGCGCAACGGCATCCGCATGTGCCGGTCATCGGCAACGGCGATGTGAAGTCGCCGCAGGACGCGAAGCGCATGATGGACGCAACCGGCTGCGCCGGCGTCATGGTCGGCCGCGGGGCCCTCGGTCAGCCGTGGCTGTTTCGCGACTGCGCCCACTATATAGCGACGGGCGAGTTGCCCCCGCCGCTGTCGCGGGCCGAGCGCGTGCGACTGCTGCTGATGCACATCGCCCACATGCGCCGCCTGCGCGATGATCGGTACGCGATGATCAAGATGCGCGGCTGGATCAGCCGGTATTCGCCGTACATTCAGCCCTGGCCGCACCTGCGCCGCAGCGTGCAGGCGATGAAGACGATCGCCGAGCTTGTGACATGCCTCGAGGCCGGCCTGGCGCAGCTTGAAGCGGAAGACGGGTCCGGCGCTCTTCTGGCCGCACGCGAAACGCCCGCGGCGGTATGAGGTTCACGCGGCGCGGGCCTTGCCCAGCACGACGATCGGCTGACCGGCCGCCACGCGGCGCCCGCGCAGGCGCAGCATGCGCCGCAGGCCGCCGCCGCGCGCGTGAAGCGCCAGCATCAAACGCAGGCCATGCACGCCCACCAGCACCCCCGCGAGGATGTAGACCGGCAACAGGGCGAAACTCGCAGCCCAGCTTTGCTCGGCCATCACACTCGCGCTGTGCAGGACGGAATCGGGCGGAGTGTGCGCCGCCAGCCATTGGCAGGATTCATCGACCGCCCAGGCCTGGGCGAACACCACGCCGACCATCACGCCCACCAGCAGCCACAATCCGCCGATGGCCCGCCACCGGGCCGGTGAACTGCGACCGCGGCACATCAGCGCCAGCTCGCGCACCGGCAGCCAGAGCACCAGCGCCAGGTAGAACAAACCGCCAATGCCTGTACCGGGAAGTCCCGCCACCATGTCAATGCCCTTTCTCGAAAACCGCCAGCGGTCGCCGACGGATCAGTTCCGTCCACGCGGCCTCGACCAGCAGCACCGCATTGGCCAGACGCACCACAAAGAAGCCCGGCAGACTCGCCAGCGCCCGGCCGACTTCGCCGCGACGCCACGCCCCCGCCAGCACTGGCACCGCCACCACCGGCGCATCAATCACATAGCCCAGCAGGCACAGCGGATGCACGAAGATCGCCAGCAGGGGAATGAGCAGCAGGTAGACCACGGCCGCGACCGCCGCATCCCACAGACCCACCGCCACCATCGAGCGCAGGTACGGCTGTTCGAGGATCGACCGCCAGTGCACGCGCAGGCTCTGGAAGAAGCCGTGGCTCCAGCGGCGAACCTGGCGATGGAAGAACGCGAGCGTGGCCGGCTCGATCGGGTAGCAGACGGCCTCGGGCACGAAACGCACGCGGTGGTTGTTCTGATAGAGCGTCCAGGTGAGGTCAAGATCCTCGGCCACGGTGCGTGGCTGCCAGGCGCCGACGCGGCGCAGCACGTCCACGCGATACACCGTGAAGCAGCCGGAGGCGATCATCGGCCGGCCGAACTGCTCCTGGATCGTTTTGCCGAAGGTGAAGGCGAACAGGTATTCGCAGTAGCGGCCTCGCTCCCAGATGGTGCGGACCTGGCGCGGCAGCACGAAGCCGCAGGCGGCGGCGACCGTGGGATCGTCCAGGGCGGCGAGCAGTTTCTCGACCGCGTCGGGCGCCAGCGAGGTATCCGCGTCGATCGCCAGCAGCAATTCGGTGTCGACAAACTCCAAGCCATAGCGCTGGGCGCCGGCTTTGAATCCGGTGTTATGCGGCGGGCGGATCACCTCCGCGCCCATCTCCCGGGCGATCGTCCCGGTGCGGTCGGTGGAGCAGTCGTCGACAACCAGCACGCGATCCGGCCGCCGCGTCTGACGCTGCAGGCTCTCGAGGGTCTGGGCGATGCTGGCCTGCTCGTTGTAGGCGGGGATCAGCACCGTAACCTTCAGGTCGCGGGGGTCGGACAAGGGCGCATCGGGATGGCGCGGCAGGGTGGCCATGGGGGATCCGTGTTGGACGTGCGAGGGGTGCTGACGTCGGACGACGCCGCGATGGTGGGAGCTGTGGCTTTCCAGGGCCGCGCTGCTCGAGCGCGGTTCAGGCGTGAGCCATATATTCTGCCACAACTTTCGCCAAAGTCCAGTAATTGTCGCCGGGACCACGCTGCGACGTCCGATCCACTATCCTGCCGCCCATGCGGGCCCTGCTTCAGCGCGTGACCCACGGCCAGGTGGACATCGACGGCCAGACCGTCGGCCGCATCGGCTGCGGGCTGGTCATACTCCTGGGCGTCGGCGAGGGTGATGGGCCCGAGCAGGTGGACCGCCTGGCCCACAAGATTATCCACCTGCGCATCTTTAATGACGAGCAGGGCAAGTTCAACCGCTCGCTGCTGGACGTGGGCGGCCAGGCCCTGGTCGTCAGCCAGTTCACGCTCTACGCCGACGCCCGCAAAGGCCGGCGCCCCAGTTTCACCCAGGCCGCCCCGCCCGATCGCGCCCGTGAACTGTGCGACCTGTTCGCCCGACGGCTGGGCGAGCTGGGCGTGGCCGGCGTCGAGACCGGCCGCTTCGGCGCCGCGATGCACGTCCAGATCCACAACGACGGGCCGGTAACCCTGTGGCTGGACACCCAGGAGTTGGGATGATTGCCGATCCGCGAATGCCGATGTCGCCGCGAAAATGGTCGGCCATCCCTTCACGCCCGATCCGCTAGAATCGCCGTCTCTCACGCCCTTCGACAGGACCACGCCCATGCCCGCCCATTACCGCTTCTCCTTCGGCCCATGGAACATTCACGAAGGCGCCGATCCTTTCGGCCCGCCGATCCGTCCCAGCGTCGGCCTGCGCGACAAACTGGCCGCCTACCGCCAGCTCGGCTTCGAGGGCGTGCAGTTCCACGATGACGATGCCGTACCCCAGCTCGAATCGCTTTCGCCTCGGCAGATCACCGAACAGGCGGGCGAGATGAAGAAGGTTCTCGACGACGCCGGCCTGGTGGCCGAGTTCACCGCCCCGCGTCTGTGGGAAGACCCGCGTGGGGCCGACGGCGGATTCACCGCCAACGACCCGGCCGTGCGCCAGTGGGCTGTCGAACGCGCCAAACGCTGCGTCGATGTCGCCAACGCCCTGGGCATCCGTTTCAATGTCTGGTGGCTGGCCCGCGAGGGCACTTACATCCGCGAGGCGAAAAACCCCCTCGACGCCCACAAACGCCTGGTCGACGCCCTCAACGCCATCCTCGAGTATGACAAACGCATCACCATCGCCATCGAGCCCAAGCCCAATGAGCCGATGGACCACGCCTACATCCCCACCATCGGCCACGCCCTGGCCCTGGCGCATCAGACGGTCGCGCCCGATCGCGTCGGCGGGCTCATCGAGTCGGCCCACGCGATTCTCGCCGGTCTGGATCCGGCCGACGAAATGGCTTTCGCCCTCCAGGCCGGCAAACTCTGGAGCGTGCACCTCAACGACCAGAACGGCCTGAAGTTCGACCAGGACAAGAGTTTCGGGGCGGCCGACCTTCGCCGGGCCTTCAACCAGGTGCGCGTGCTCGAGCTGGCAGGCTACGCCGGCACCGGGCGCTTCGTCGGCCTGGACGTCAAGGCCATGCGGACGCAGAAGCCAGAGGTCGCCACCAAGCACCTGCGCAACAGCCGGGCGCTTTTCCTGGCCCTGGTCGACAAAGTGCGCTCGATGGACCGTAAGAAACTGGACGCGGCCCTGGAACAGCGCGACTATGAAGAGGTGGAGTGGTCGGTGCTCAGCCATCTGATGGGCCTGTGACCGCTTCCGCCGGCGACCGCTGGAAAGGAGCCTGCCCATGGCCGTGCGCATGGAACTGTCGCGCATCCTGATTCGCGAGAACAGCCCGTCGCAGCGCATCGAGCTCAAGGAAGCCGACGGCCAGCGCGTCGTGCCCATCGTCATCGGCATCGTCGAAGCCGCGGCCATCGAACGCCGCCTCATGGGCCAGACGCCGCCTCGCCCGCAAACGCACGAACTGCTCGAATCGGTGGTCACCGGCCTGGGGGCGAACCTCGAACGCATCATCATCAGCGACCTGCGCCAGGACCAGTATGGCGCGGGCACGTTCTACGCTCGCCTCATCCTCAGGCAGGGCGATCAGACCGTGGACATCGACGCCCGCCCAAGCGACGCCATCGCCCTTGGCTGCGCCCACAACGTGCCCATCTACGTCGAGCAGCGTGTGTTCGACGTGCTGGCCGAGGCTGAAGCCGCAGAAGTCGCCGCCCCCGAAGCCTTCGCCCCCAGTGACGACGACAGCGACGATTTCGATCCTGAAGACTTCACCTTTCACGATGACGAGGATGACGAGGACAAGGACGACGACCCGCGCTGACCCGAGCCCGCATCCACCCAGACGGCCTCCGCGCGCGGCGAAGGCGCCGAACATCGTCGGTTTTCCATTGCTGATTCCCGATGGCCCCAAGCCGGCCCCTTCAGGGCCGGATACACCCCGCCCTGGCCCCCCATCCTCCAGCGCTCTCCTACAATTCCCCCATCGCCGGGAACCCGTCGCCGCGAAGCGCGTCTAACGCCGCATACAAGCGCGCCGGTTACCCCCGCCAAGGAGCCTTCCATGTCCCGCCCCCACCGCATCGTCACCCGATTCCTGACGATCATCCTTGCCCCGCTCGGCCTCGCGGCCTTGTTAGCCGCACCCGTACACGCCGCTGACCGCAATCCCGACACCGCCGCCGACCTGCCCGTCACCCGGGCCGTGCTCTTCGCCAGCGGTGTGGGGTACTTCGAACATGACGGCACGGTCACCGGCAACGCGGAACTGTCGCTGGCCTTCCGCATCGCCCAGGTCAACGACGTGCTCAAGAGCCTGGTCGCCTTCGACCGCGACGGCGGGACGATCGCGGGCGTCACCTACGCGCCAGCCGACCCGCTGGATCGCGCGCTCGACTCCTTCAGCATCGACGTACGGCCGGACACGCTGCACGAATTTCTCCAGCACGCCCGCGGGGCCCAGGTCAGCATCGACACGCCGCAGACCGTCACCGGCCGCATCCTGTCGGTCGACTGGCGGGCGCCCATCGTCGACAACCCCGACGCCGACCTGCGCGACTATCACGTCCACCTGCTCACCGACGAAGGCATCCGCTCCATCCCCCTGCGGGCCGCCCAGGCCATCCGCTTCACCGATCCCCGACTGGCCGCTGATCTGGAAAAAGCTCTCACCGTCATCGCGGCCGCACGCGACGCCGATGCCCGCCCCGTGACGCTGCACTTTGCCGGCCAGGGACAGCGCCGCGTGCGCGTGGGCTACCTCGTCGAGTCGCCCGTCTGGAAAACCAGCTACCGCCTCGATCTGTCGGGCGACAAACCCGTGCTGCAGGGCTGGGCGATCGTCGAGAACACGTCGGACACCGACTGGCGCCACGTCACGCTCTCGCTGGTGGCGGGTCGGCCGATCTCGTTCGTGCAGGATCTCTACACGCCGCTCTATGCCGACCGCCCCGTCGTGCAGCCGCCCAGCTACGCGCACCTCACGCCGCGCCGCCACGAGGAGGGCATTGCGGAGGGCTTTTTCGCCGAGGCTCCCGATGACGCGGCCGCACGACGCCAGATCGTCCGCGGCCTGGCGCTCCAGGGCAAAGCCGCCCCCGCCGCGGCCGAGGCGATGATGGACGCCGTCGCCGGCCGCGCCGCCCCGATGCCCGAAATCCGCCTCGATACGAACGCCCTCACCGCCGCTGCGACCCAGCGCGTCGGCCAGCTCTTCCAGTTCACGCTCCCCCAGTCCGTCGATGTGCCCCGACGCTCCAGCGCCATGCTGCCGCTGGTCAGCACCACGGTCGCAGCCGAGAAGCTGAGCCTCTACAACCAGCGGACGCTGGCGACGCATCCGCTGCACGCGGTGTTCCTGACCAACGGCACCGACCTGTCGCTGCTGGCCGGTCCGGTCACCGTGTTCGACGGCGGGGCCTATGGCGGCGACGCGCAGCTCGACGACATGCCGGCCGGCGACCGCCGCCTGCTGTCCTATGCCGTCGATCTGGACGTGACGGTCGATCCTTCGCAGTCCAGTCAGTCGCAACTTGTCGGGGCCAGCATCATCCGCGGCGTATTGCGTCTGACGCACGCCACACAGCACCAGCACACTTACACCGTGAAGAACAAGGCCGACCAGCCGCGCTCGCTCATGCTTGAGCAGCCGATCGTCCAGGGCGCCGACCTCGTCGAGCCGGCCAAACCGGCTGAGAAAACCCCCGAGTTCTACCGCTTCCGCCTCGATGTGCCCGCCAGTGCCGCGCGCGACTTCACCGTCGCCCAGCGCCAGACCCACTTTGAAAGCATCGCGCTGATCGATAGGCCGGTCAATCTCCTGCTGGGCTACGCCCGCAATGACAAGCTCGACCGCAAGCTGCGCGACGCCCTGGCCGAAGCCGCCGAGATGCGTCAGGAGCTGGCCCGCCTTGAAGAACAGCTTCGCCAGCAGCAGCGCAGCCGCGAACAGCTTTACGGCGAGCAGCAGCGCCTGCGTGAGAACCTCGCGGCCGTCGACGCCGGCTCCAGCCTGCACCGCCGCTATCTCGACAAGCTCGGGCAGCAGGAAGACCAGCTTGAAGCCATCGACCGCCAGACCGCCGAGCTGCAGAAGCAGATCGACCTGCAGCGCAACCGCCTGGCCGACTACATCAACAACCTGAACGTGCAATAAGAGCCTCGCCCTGATGCCCGCTCATGCCGCCCTGAACACCGGGCCCGCCGGGGTGGGGTGTTCCTTGCCCCGCTTTCCCCCACGCCCCTCCCGCGCACCCTGTGGGCACCCCTCCGCATCGCCGCCCGCTATCCTGATGCCGGCCCTTCGTGCCCGCGCCCACGGGAGTCGACCATGAGCGATCGCATCCCCCGCCTGCTGCGTCTGATCAGTCTTCTGCACTCGGGCCGGGCCCGCACCGCCCACGACATCATGGCCGAACTGGGCGTCAGCCGGCGCACGCTCTTTCGCGACCTGGGTGTGCTGCGCGACGCGGGCATCCCTTACTATCACGACCCGCAGACCGGCTATCGCATCGCCCAGAGTTTTTATCTGCCGCCCATCAGCCTGACGATTCCCGAGACGCTCGGCCTGCTGCTGCTGGCCCAGACCGCCCGCTCGCTGCGCCGCGGCCGAAGCCGCGCCGCCACCCTCTCGGCCGTCAACAAGCTCATCACCGCCGTGCCCGAGCCCATCCGCCTGGCCTGCTCCGACATGATGCGGGCGGTCAACGTCAATCCCTACCCGCAACCGGTCGTCAGCGATGAGGAAGCCCACCGCTTTGAACTGCAGAAACTCGCCGACGAACAGCGACGTTGCCACATCGTCTACCGCAGCCTGTACGATCAAAGCACCATTGAAACCGATCTCGACCCCTACGCTCTGCACTTCGTCGGCACCGCGTGGTACGTCCTGGGCCGCAGCGCCATGCATGACCAGGTCCGCACCTTCAAGCTCGCCCGCATGCAGGCCATCACCGCCCTCGACGAGCACTTCACCCGGCCGCGCGATTTCTGCGTCACCGGCCACCTCGACGGCGCCTGGCGGCTCATTCCCGAAGGCCAGCAGCACCTGGTCGAGCTCGAGTTCTCCGCGAAAGTGGCGACCAACGTCAGCGAAACCTTCTGGCATCCCACCCAGGAGTCGAAGATGCTGCCCGACGGGCGGTGCATCATGCGTTTTGAAGTCAACGGCCTGGGCGAGATCGCCTGGTGGATCTGCGGTTACGGCGATCAGGTGAGCGTCCGCAAGCCGGCCGCCCTGCGCCGCCGCGTCCGCGACATGCACACCGCCGCCGCCCAGCGCAACAACGGCAAGTAGTCCGCGGTCGGCCGAAGCATCCGGATCATCACTGCCGCCGTCTCGCCTCGAACGCCGCGGGCAGTTCGTCGGCCAGTTCCATCGCACGCAGGCCGGACGGGCCGTGCCGTTGCGCCCATTGGTCCGCGGTCAGACCGTGCAGGTGCGCGCCCAACGCCGCCGCCTCGAACCCCGCCATGCCCTGAGCCAGCAGGGCCGCGATCAAGCCCGTGAGCACATCGCCGCTGCCCGCCGTCGCCAGGGCGGCGTTGCCCGTCTGGTTCACGTAGACATGCTGGCCGTCGCAGACCACCGTGTGCCGGCCTTTGAGCAGTACGATATCAAGGCCGCGGCGCAAACCGAGCTTCGTGTGCAGCGCAGCCGCTGCGCCCGGCCGATGCCCCTCGTCCACGGCATCCGCCTCAAGGTCGATCGCCTCCGTCAGGCGCGCAAACTCGCCGGGATGCGGCGTCAGCACGCGTGGGCCCGCGCCGTCAGACCCCCGCAAGCCCGTGTCTTGCTGCCGCAGCCGTCGGGCCAGCAGGTTCAATCCATCTGCGTCAAGCACCATCGCCCGCGAGCCGGCCAGCAGCAGGCCCAGCAGTTCGCCCGCCTCCGACGAGGCGCCCCAACCTGGCCCCACCGCCAGCACGGCCGTCGCCTTCGGGTCCGCGTCGTCGAGCATCGCCGCACACGATGCCGGATCGTGCTCGAAGTTCAGGGCGATGCCCGTCGCGCCCGGCTCGATGGTCAGCGCGTGCGGCAGCACTGCGGGCAGCGTCGCGATCTTCACCAGGCCCGCCCCGCCGCGCAGCGCCGCCCGCGCACACAGGGCCGGCGCGCCGATCATCGTCCGGCTGCCACCGATCACGATCACCGTGCCGAACGTCCCCTTGTGCGCCGCATCAGGCCGCTCGGGCGCGGGCGGTAAGACGTCGGCGAACATCGGTTGAAGCTCATCGTGCCCCATGACGTCACCCATGCCGATCGACAGGTCCGCGTCGGCCGCGCCTCGGGTCCACTCACTCGTCGTGCCAGCGCACCGCGGCTGGCGGCTCCACAATCTCAATCGACAGTCGACCCATCCACGGCAGAATCTTCGCCATGTCGTTGAACGTCTGCGCTTCGTCCTGCGCGCTGGTGGCCAGGGCGATGTGCCCCGCGTCGAAGGCGGCCTCGGCCAGGGTCGCGTCCAGGTCCACCCAGCGCCCGCCTTCGCCCCCCGGCCCATCGCTCAGCCATGCCTGCGTCCACATGTGGTAGCCGAACACGTCCTGATGACTCAAGAACGAATCGACATACACCAGCCCGCTGACCGTCCGGCTGGGAATCCCCGAGCCCCGCAGCAGCGCCGCCAGCAGCACCGCGTGCTCCGTGCAGTCGCCCTGCCCGCTGCGCGCCACTTCGGCGGCGGTGGCGAAACCCGTCGACAGATCCTTTTCCTCGATGAACCGATGCACGAAACGACGCAGGTGCTCCGCCCGCCGCGCGGCCGGCAGACGCTTGGCGTCCTCCGGCAACGCCTCACGAAGCAGTTTCAGCACCGCCTCATCCCGGTAGTTGAGCATCAGGCTCGATCGCCGATGCTCATGGCCCGGCACATCCTCGCCGGGATTCACCGGTTCGTCGAGGTTCACCACGACCACGGCCGTTCGTTCGTCGGCCCACACCACCCGCTGATAGCCGCTGCGCGGAAGCGCCGGCGCCTGCATGGCGCCATCGCCCTCGCCCGGGTCGAAGCGCAGACGATACGAGGCCGCACGCAGCACGCGGGCATACGGCAGCGGGCGATCAGGCGCGATGACCATGCGGTCGGTCATCTGCGTTCCAGGCGGCGAGACCGACGACGGCCCCGATGCCGGCCGCTGCGCCTCGGTCGAACCCGCCGCATCCCCCTCGTCAGCCGCGCCCGCTGTCGGACCGGCCAGCGCCGTCGCCTTTTCCTCCTGGACCAGGGTGATCGTCATGCCCGGCATGGCCGCCACGTTCGTGCGGATGGCGCGGCCTTGGTGATCGACGTACTCGGTCATCGTCACGCCCGGCAGTTGCGAGGTCTGCACCGCCCAGCGGATGGCCGGCACCTGTCGGCCCATCACCTCCACGTGCGTTTCGCCCTGCACCTGGATCTGCATGTCGATCGGCTGCGGACCGGCGGCCGGATCGAGCGTGCGAAACGCGATCTGCGTCGCCCCACGGGCAAGCTGCTGCTCCACATAGCGCGACGCCGCGGCGGGGGGCAGCCAACTCTGCGACGACGGTGCGAAAAACTGACGCTGCTCCGTACCGCCCTGACGGCTCACCAGCTCGACGCCCGCGGGCGTGAAACGCATCGTCTGCGTGATCGTCATCGCCCCGAGGTTCTGCTGCGTGGTGGCGGCCAGGGGGCGGCCGTCATCGGTCTCCTCAAACCGGCTGTCGACCCCGACGATCATCGTCACCGGCCCGCGGGCCAGGGTCATCTCCATCCGCATCGCGGTGGTCAACACGCCCTGTGACCGCGTCACCCAGGCGTGGGCCCAGCCGCTGGGCTGCTCCTCGATGAGCACGGCATACCAGCGATCGAACTCGACCTCACCGACTTCGGCCTCGGGGCCGGTGATCTGGGCCGACGCGTCGCTCAAGCAGAGCAGCAGCAGCGTCGACCACGTCAGAAGCCGCCACGCCCGAAAAGCAACCGTTATGGACATGCATCTGAGCATGGTGCGATTGTAAGCCGCAATGCCCGCCAGGCCCATTCTTTTTGCGGCGCGGAAAGAGGCAGGGCCCGCGATGGCCGCACCCCGCCAGGCCCATGATCCGCTCCCGCCTCGTCAGCGTCCGCCCGCGGCCGCTCGCAAGGCCTCACGCAGTGACGCCAGCGCTTCGGGCGAATACAGCCCCATGCACCAGTCGCGGCGCTGCGCCGCACGCTGGTTGGCCAGCCCGACCTTCGCCTCCACCAGACGCCGCTGCGCCTCGGCCAGCGCCTGCGGATGGGCATCGACCAGCGAGGCGTTGATCTGGTGCAGCGCCTCGAAGGCCGCCCGACGCCGGCCCTTGTCGCGGTCGTCGTCCATGTGGGCCAGCAGGTCGCGCTTGCGCTGGACCTGCGGCCCGTCCAGGTCGAGGGCCCGGTCCAGGTTGTGCGGCAGATGCCGCCGCCACCACACCGCCCGATCCAGCGCCGCCCGATCGGCCACCGGCACATCGAAACGCAGCCGCACGTCGGCGCTGACCACACCCATCGGCGTCAGCTCCCGCCCACACCATGCCCGCCACCACGCCTGCGTCGCCCGGTCGTACACGCCCCCACCCAGGCCATGGATGAACAGATCGCACAGCCCGTCGCGCATCAAGGCTGTCAACAGCAGCGCCCGCGGCGCCAAGGTCTGCCCCGCCCGGTCCACGGGCCTGCCGTCTTCCGTAGTCAGCACCGCTTGCGCGTCGGCCAGATCCGCGAACACCCGCCGCCGCGGCCGCTCCCACTCCAGAACCCACAAGGGCAACTCCACGCGCTGTCGCTCGACCGCCAACAGCCCGACGCCCGCCTGCGGATTGGCCCTCACCGCCGCGTTGTAGTGCGTTACGCACGATCGCGCGTCTTCGAGCATCGCCGCGACCAGTTCCTCGAAGACCGGCAGGCCGGCAAGCTGCGAGACCATCAGCAGGGTAACGTCACCCGTCCAGGCCCGCATGAGTCGGACCGTCACCACCGCAATCTGCTCGGCCAGCGTCCGCACATGCGGCAGATCGGTCCAGGCCTCGATCAGCGTCGCCAGACGCGGGTCGCCAGACCCGCGCAACACGGCCAGCACATCGCCAGCCTCCGCGGGTGGCTGCATCCCCGTGGGCACGTCCGGCCGCATCGGCGCCAGGCGCAGCGTTCGCACCTCCAGCCGCTCGCCGGCCCGTGAGGGCAGGTCCAACGTCAGCGCCTCATGCACATCCTGATCCACCACCAGGTGCAGCCATGCGCCGCCGCCCCGCGCCAGTTCAGAGGCCATGATGTCCTTGGCCAGAATGCCCGGATGCCACAACCACGCCTGATGGCCTGTGGCGGTCAGCGGCTGTCGGGTGTTGAGCCGACCCGTGCCCATCGCGTCCGCATGGCGATGGATAAGTTCGGCCACGGCCGCGCGGCGCGGGGTGTCGCGCCCATCGCGCAGCGCCGCGCGCCAGCCGCCGGCCGGCGGCTCGAGTTTGAGTGTGATCGGGATCGTCGGCCCGCAAGCCCTCGCGCTGGCCATGAGTGTCAGTCGACCCCGATGCCCGGCGTCGAGGAGTCGACCGCCGACCCGCCGCAGCAGCAACAGGCGGCCTCCGCGTCGGCGGGGCGCGGGAAGCGGCCGGGGAATTTCGCCAACTCGGCTTCGAACACCTCGCGGTAATGCGCCAGGCGATGATCCGCCTGGTCGAGCTGGCCGCCGAAGCTGCGGTTGGGATCGTTGTAGATCAGGCGGATGGGCACCTCCGTCACCCGCAGGCCGTGCGCCGCCGCCTGCACCCAGAACTGAAGGGGGAACGCATATCCCTTGTCCGTGAAGCTCAAACCCCGCAGCGCCGCCACACGGTACGCCTTGAACCCGCAGAAGGCGTCGGTGATTCCATAGCCCAGCCGCTGGTTGACCAGTTCCGTGATCCGGGTGTTGATCGCCCGTCGGTCGGCCGGGGGCAAATCGCCCTCCACCACGTTCGTCAGGTATCGGCTGCCGCTGATCACGTCCGCGTCATCGCGCCCCATCGCGGCGTAGAAGTCCGGCAGGCTGGCCGGCTCGTGCTGCTCGTCGCAGTCCATCGTGATCAGCCAGTCGTAGCCGTAGCACTTGGCCCAGCGGAAGGCGTCGATCATCGACTGACCATAGCCGCGGTTCACCGCGTGCCGCACGACCTCCACCGGCTGGCGGGCCAGCAGCAGCGGCGTATCGTCCGTCGAGCCGTCGTCGACCACCAGCACATCGCTGGCGTAGCGACGCACCTCCTGCAGCACGCGCGTCACATACTTCTGCTCGTTGTAAACGGGAATGGCCACGAGGCTGCGACTGAGCTTCATCGTTTTGGGACTCCGGCTGCGGCGAGGCGGCGATCGCCGGGCGATCAGCCTGAGCCGACAGTAGACACTCTCCGACCCCCGGGCCCATCCCCTGACCCATGGCCTAACGGGGAACTGACGATCCTAGATCGCCGTCCGCAGACCTTCAACCCCACCAACGCCACAGGGCCACAAGTTGTTCCATTCCCAATGTTTCCGGCCGCTGGGCGGGCTCAATGCCGGCCGGCAGGGCTCCGCGCCGCCCTGCCCGGTCCTCCTTCGCCTCTTGCGCTTCCATCTGCCGCAGGATGCCGCCCAACTGCTTGCGCCGCCGCGAAAACAGCCGGCTCACAAATCCCGCGAACTCCCCCAGCCGCTCCCAGTCCCCGCACGCCGGCCGCTCCCGCCGCGCCAGACGCACCACGGCCGACTCCACCCGGGGCGCCGGCCAGAAACACCCCGGCCCCAGCGTCGAAACCCACGACGTCTCGTAGGCCGCCTGAATCACAATCCCCAGCGGGCCATAGTCCTTGCCGCCCGGGCCGGCCAGCAGCCGATCGGCCACCTCCTTCTGCACCATCACCAGTCCCAGAGTCATCACTGGATCGCCGCGGGTCGCCTCGCCCGGCACCGCCAGGTTGGCCAACAGCGGCGACGCCACGTTGTAGGGCAGATTGGCCACCAGCTTGTAAGACGCCGCCACACCCCCCGCCTCGCGCAGGACACGCTGCACGACCGGGTTCAACGCGTGCTTGCCTGACAGCACGTCCGCCATCACCAGCGTCGCGCGATCGCCGAAGGGCTCAAAGACCTGGCGCAGCACCGGCTCCAGGTCGCGGTCCACCTCCACCGCCACCAGTCGCGCCCCCGTCTCCAGCAGGCGCACACTCAGCGCCCCCGTGCCCGGCCCCACCTCCAGCACGAGCTCACTTTCATGCACCTCCGCGGCCGCGAGAATGCGATCAAGATGATTCGCATCATGCAGAAAGTTCTGGCCGAACCGCTTCTTCGGCCGCAGGCCGCAGGCGTCCAGCAAGGCGCGGATTTCACGCAGCGTCTGACCCATGTTGATGCGCGGCTTGCACGGGTGCGCGACCCGGGCCAGAGCATACGCCCTTCACACGCGCTCGCCCACCGCCGCCAGCCACGCCCGCGCCATGAGGCTGTGGCCCGCATGGCTGGGATGCACCCCGTCCTCCGACCAGTAGCGGGGCGGGGCCGCCCTGCAGCCCGCTTCGAAGGCGGCCTGGTACGGCACGAACACCGCGTCAAAATCCCTGGCCAGTGTCCGCACCATCGCCTGCCGTACCGCCAGGTCTTCGCGCATGGCGTCGGTGATCCATTCGGGCTGCAACACGAACGGCTCACCGAGAATCAGCCGCACGGCCGGCAACGCCTTACGCGTGTTCGCCAGCAACTCACGGTAGGTGCTGCCAAAGATATCGGTCGCCACGCCCTCCAGGTTCGGGCGGTGAAACTTCGCCCAGTCGTTGACCCCCACCAGGAGGCTCAGCACGGCCGGCTTCAAGTCCAGGCAATCCTGCTGCCATCGCTTGTGCAGATCGATGATCCGATCGCCGCTGATCCCGCGGTTATGCACGCGCAACCCCAGGCCCGCCTGCCGCGACCGCAGCAGCCCGCCGGCCATGAACACGTAACCGCGCCCCAGGCCGTCGGGATGGTTGGCCTCGGCCAAGCCGCGGTTGCGGCCGCAATCGGTGATCGAATCGCCCTGGAACAGTACGACGTTACCTGTCTCGAAAAGGCTCATGTGACGCCTCCGCCCCGTCAGCCATGTCTTTGGCCCCATCCCGCGACGATGAAGCTGAACACCATACCAACCCGTCCGCCCCACGCCGCCGCCAAGACGCCCATCACGCCCCTTCAAGCCGGCCCCTTCAGGGCTGGATCCCGCGTCGCGTCTGCTAGCATGGAGGTATGGCCCCTCGCCTCTCCGACCAGCCCGTCGCCGCCGCCTCGATCCGCAAACTCCCGCCGCTGGTGGTCAATCAGATCGCCGCCGGCGAGGCGATCGAACGCCCGGCCAGCGTCGTCAAAGAGTTGATTGAAAACAGCCTTGACGCCGGCGCCAATCGCATCGACGTCGCCATCGTCGAAGGCGGGCGTCAGCTCATCCGCGTGGCCGACAACGGGGCCGGCATCGTCGCCCAGGAGATGGCCCTGGCTCTCACCGCCCACGCCACCAGCAAACTGGACGACGCCCAGCAACTGGCGGCCATCCACACCATGGGCTTCCGCGGCGAGGCGCTGGCGTCCATCGCCTCCGTCAGCCGCGTGCGCCTCACCAGCCGGGCCACGCGCGACGGCCGGGTCGCCGAGGCTGGCACACGCCTCGAGGCCAGCGGCGACGACGTGTCCGACCCCACCCCCGTCGGCTGCGCGCCGGGCACGATCGTCGAAGTGCGGGATCTGTTCTTCAACACGCCCGCCCGCCGCAAGTTCCTGCGCACCGCCCCGACCGAGTTCGGCCACACCAGCGATGCCGTCCAGCGCCTGGCCATGGCCCACGCGCATGTGGGCTTCACCCTCCGCCACAACGACCGGCTCGTGTTCGATCTGCCGCCCGACCAACCGCCGCGCGACCGCTGCCTGGCCATCCTCGGCAAGGATATGGACGAGGCGATGATCGAGTTCGCCTCCGATCCCGCGCCCGTCGCCGGGCAATTCGCTGATGAGTCGGACGCCGCCGACGAAGATCACCAGCCACTTACCGCCCCGCACGTCTGGGGCCTCGCCGGCCAGCCGTCGATCGCCCGCGCCACCGGCAAGTTCCTCTACCTCTTCGTCAACCGCCGGGCCGTGCGCGACCGCAACCTCATGCACGCGGCCCGCGAGGCCTACCGCGGCCTGATGCCCCACGACCGCCACCCCGTCGCGGTGGTCATGCTCGATATCGCCCCCGCCCTCGTGGACGTCAACGTCCACCCCGCCAAGGCCGAGGTCCGCTTCCGCGATCCGTCGCGCGTCCATGGCCTGATCCTCACCGCCATCCGACGCAGGCTGCTCGAAAGCGACCTCACCCCCACCGCCACCACCGCATTCCCATCCGCCGCCTTTCCCAAGCCGAGCCCTTCAGGGCCGGACTACGCCTTCCCCAACTCGTCGTTCGTCCGCCCCGACACCCCTTGCGCCTCCGCCGCCCCCGACTTCGAGCTGCGTGCCTCCGCCGCCGCCACAGAGCACCTGATCCAGTTCGTCCGCGACCACGACCCGCGACGACGCGACGCCGCCCGCCCGCCCCAAGCCGGCTTCAACCTCGACGACGCCCGCCACGCTCTTGACGACCAACCTGCTTCGACGTCCGCGGCTGACGGCCCCGCCGACGACGCGGCGGCTGACACGCGCCCGCGCAAAGCCGTCATGCAGGTGCACAACAGCTACCTGGTCACCCAGGACGACGACGGCCTGGTCATCATCGACCAGCATGCCCTGCACGAGCGCGTCATGTTCGAGCAACTGCGCCGCCGTGTGTTCGGCCCGGCGCAACCCGATGCCGCATCCGGAGCCGCCGCAGCCGCGCCCCGACGCCTCGAAAGCCAGCGCCTGCTCATGCCCGAGATCCTCGACATGCCCCCCGCCGCGATCGAGCAGCTCGAAGCGCTGGGCCCGCTGCTTGAACGCATCGGCATCGAGGCCCAGCCGGCCGGACCCGATCAACTGGCCATCCATGCCTTTCCCACATTCCTCTTCGACCGCGGCGTCGAGGCGGGGCCGTTCCTACGCGACCTGCTCGACAAGGCCGCCGAAGGGCTCATCGACACCGATGGCCCCAACGCCGAGGAATCCGCCCTGCATGAAATCCTCGACATGATGGCCTGCAAGGCGGCCGTCAAAGCCGGCGACCGCCTCAGCGACGCCGAGCTCGCCGCCCTGCTCGCCTGTCGCGACACCATCGAACGCGCCAGCAACTGCCCCCACGGCCGGCCCACCACCATCCGCCTGACCCTCAGCGACCTGGCCCGCCACTTCAAACGCACCTGAGGCGCCACGTGCCCGAAAACGGTGTCCGACACCGTTTTTGCGCCCGAATACCGCATCGCCGATCGGTCAATCGCCGATTGTGAACGACATGCTCATCTGCCGGCTCAGGTCGCGCGGCCGGAAGACGATGCGGTTGAGTACGCGGCCCCAGCGGTCCTCCTTCACGTACTGCCGCATCGGCTGCACGACAAACCGCCCGGGCGTGTCGTCGTCGGCCCGCATGCCCACGCTCGCCCTGCCCTTGCCGATGCGCACCGATCGCCCGCCTCCGCCCACCGTCACCGGCTCGAACGTCACGAACGCCTCCTCCAGCGCCCGCGGCCGGCGGGTGAACGCATACGCATCCGTCAGCCGCAGCACGCCCCGCGGCGACAGCACCAGCCGCCGCTGCAGCCGCGTGAGCGTCCGGTCGGGATAAGCCCGCGTCATGTCGATCACGGCCGTGCGGTCGCCGCCGCTGTTGAGCCCCTCGACCGACAGCGTGCCGGCATACTGACTTCCCGCCGCCTGTTCCCGCCCGTTGACCAGCGGCACCGAATGCCCCAGCGATCGGCAATACAGAATCTCATACCGCCGCGGCCCCCACGTTTTCGACGTGTACCAGTGTACGCCCGGGTCGGTCAGATAGATCCGCCCGTCGCGCACGAACATGAAGCTGCCGATGTCGTTGTCGTTGTGCGGCAGGTCGTTGTGCCCGGCCACGGCCGCCACCACCGTCGGCACATTCCCCTTCGCTCCCCGCATCGTCACCTGCCCCAGGTCCGCCAGCAGGTAGTCCGCACGGTCGAAGCCCGGCAGGGCCTTCTGCCCGCGCCACAGCGCCAAGCCGCGCCAGTCCGACACCTTCACAGTCCGGTCCGCGTTGGTCTCGACCAGCCAGTAGGCCTGCGGCTGATCGAGAAAGTGGTTGATCTTGAGCGGGATTCTGCTGTCGTACCAGCGATCGACCGCGCCGCGGAACATCACGGGGTGCGGCCCGTGCGTGTGCAGGGCCGGGCCGGCGCGGCAGATGGTTTGCACTTTCGGATCATCTGGATCGTCCACCAGGTTCAGCTTCCCACCCGTGCGATGGTGCAGGCACAACGCCGCGTCGAGGAAGCACTCGGCGAACCCCTCCTCCCAGTGGCTGGCCCCTTCCAGACATCCGCCGTCGGCCGTGTAGCCCTCCAGCGCGTAACGCATGCGCAGGATCAGCGGGTGCAGGTACGCCGCCAGCGTGTACGCGTCCTCGATCAGGTTCAGCGCGATGACGACTAGGCTGCCGTTGCACATCAGGTTACCCAGGCCCGGCTCGGTCTGCCAGCGCGGCGGGCGCAGGGGATCGGCCGCGGCCAGCAGCACCCGCTGCATCAGCGTCGCGCGCAGACGATCCTTCACTTCCTGTTCCAGTTGATCCTTGAGCACCACGAGAATGTCCGCCAATGCGTCGCCGCGCCAGGTCACGAACATGTCCACCGGATTGATCGACCGCTCGTGCGGCGGAGCCGTCCACGTCCACGTGTCGCAGTGGGCCCAGATCTGGTCCTGAAGGTCGTCGAGGTCCGCGGCCGGATGGCCCAGCCACAGGCCCAGGGCCGTCGTCCGCAGTCGCGCGTTTTCCGCCCGGAACCGGATGCTCAGCCCGAACCACTCGCCGATCCGCCGGTGCATGCGGTAGTCCGACCGCTTGAGCACGCGCAGCTCGGCCGGCTCGGCCAGCGTTCGGCCGATCGCGTCCCACAGCCCGTACTTCTTCGCATACCGCCGCGCCCGCGCCGGCAGCGCCGGGTCATCCAGCCCCGGCCACGCCGGCTTGCCCATGTGCGGCCGCAGCATCCCCTCCAGCCGCTGCACGTTCAACCGCTCGATGTCCATGCCGATGCTCCCGTCCTCACGCCAGCTTGTAGGGTGCGTAGAGCGAAGCGACACGCACCGACAGACAGTCATGCGCAGGTATATGTCAGGCTACGACCGCGACAGCACACCGTGACGAACGTCCCACGAACCGGCGGATGTAACGCTGCGCGTTGTTGAAACCCTCGCTTCGCTCTATCCGCCCTACCTCATATACGTTCAATCGCTCGATGTTCATGCCGACCATTCTCCCCCTAACCGCCAGGATGCCAAGGACGCCAGGGGAAACATCCACAACGAGCCGCGACCGTCAGGGAGCGGTTGCCTTGGATGACCCGAGTGTGCCGCTCATGGCTCGCTATGAAAATTCGTTGGGTGGGCACCGCCCACCATCAGCGCCATGGCGACCCACCGCGGTGGGCATTGCCCACCCTACAAAACTGGTCCCGAATCATGTCCGCGCCGACTCATGTGGCACAGGTTGCGGTTCTCGCCGTAACATCAGGTAGTTGTACGCCAGATGCAACCCACACCGCTGGAGGTTGCGCGGGCTTGTAAAGTTAAAGTCCGTGACACTGAAGACGTAGCGACAGCCGAGATCGAATGCGTCGCACATTCGGCGGCGGATCGCCTCCTGGTGCGTTCCCTGTCCTCGCTCCTGGCGAAGTGTCTCCCAGTAGGAGAGGTAGCCGGCTGTCCCATTGGTGAACAATGAACCCGATGCGACGGGATGGTCGCCGCGGAACGCGACGTAGTGGTAGGTGCCGGATTTGCCGGCGTTGGCGAAGTCGGCGCCGTCCCATTTCTCTTTCGGCTTGAGCTGCTCCATCACCCTCGCCAGCTCAGCTACGTCGCCAGGACCACTGAAACGCCTCCATCGCAGCGTGTCCGGCGTCGGCGTCAACGGCGCGGGCGGCCGATTGGTCGACGCCCAGACGCAGCGAAAGTTGTTCGGGCGGCACCCATTGACCATGAGACGATCCAGCAGTCGCGCCCGCCAATCCCGCGGCGGGTTCACATAATAGTTGCCCGGGTTGACCTCCACGACGCAGTTCGCGCCCTGTGCCTGGAAATGGGCGATGACGTCATCAATCTGCTCTTCACTCTCGTCGCCGCTGAAGATCGCACGATTCTCAAGTCTATCGCCGCTGGCGATGAAGGTCCGGACATTGCCAAAGCTGCGAATGACCACACCGAAGGGGTTACCAGGCATGTTCAACCAGGCGCGATAGGTAGATTCAATATGATCGGCGTGCGCATGTTGTAGCATGCGCACCTGATCGCGATCGTGCATCCAACCGGCGCCGTTTTGCTCCGACGTCATGGTGAACCCTTTCCTCCGTTACCATCATCTCACCTGCGATTGCCACGCGACAGCCCACCGGAAAACGGCAAACAGAAAACGATGTCGGATACCCTGTTCAGAGTATTCTTTCAGGATTCGTCTCATCCATTGCCGCCGCACCCCCCCAGCTCCGCCAGTAGCAACGCGTGCGTGCGGCAGCCGAGGTCGAACTGGGCGAGGTTGAACTTCTCGTTGGGCGAGTGCAGGCAATCATCGCTGAGGCCGAAGCCCACCAGCAGCGTGTCCAGGCCCAGCAGGCGCTTGAAGTCGGCCACGATCGGAATCGTCGCGCCTTCGCGGATCAGCACCGGCTTCCTGCCGGCCGCCTGCTCGAAAGCCCGCAGCGCCGCGGCCATATACGGCGAGTGCCGGTCGGCCAGCACCGGATACGCGTCGCCGTGCGGCGTGATCTTCCAGCGGCAGCCGCCCACGTCCTGACTCTCCAGCCACGCGACAAGCTGCCGCGCGATCTTCTTCGGATCCTGGTTCGCCGCCAGCCGGCAACTGAGCTTGGCCCCGGCGAAGCTGGGAATCACCGTCTTGGCCCCTTCGCCCATGTACCCGCCGTACAGCCCGTTGACGTCGCAGCTCGGCCGCACCCAGCGGCGCTCCAGCGTCGCATACCCCGCTTCGCCGAACGGCCGCGTCACGCCGATGTCGTCCAGGTACGCCCGCTCGTCGAAGCCGAGCTGCTCCCACTGCCGCCGCTCATCGTCGCCCAGCGGCACGACGTCGTCATAGAAGCCCGGCACCGTCACGCGGTTGTGCTCATCGAACAGCCGACCCAGCACGCGCGTGAGCATCGTCGCCGGATTGGCGATGCTGCCGCCGTACACGCCGCTGTGCAGGTCGCGCTTCGGGCCGAACAGCTTGAGATCGAAGTAGACCATGCCGCGCAGGCCGTAGGTGATCGCCGGCACGGGGTCGCTCGGCGAACCCCACATGCCCGTGTCGCTGACGACCACCACGTCGGCCGCGAGCCGCTCGCGGTGCCGCTCCACGAACGCCGGCAGGTTCACGCTGCCGATCTCCTCCTCGCCCTCGATCAGCACCGTCACGTGCACCGGCAGCCCGCCCTCGACCGCCATCCACGCCCGCAGCGCTTCGAGGAAGCACGCCACCTGCCCCTTGTCGTCGCAGGCTCCGCGTGCGTAGAGCGCCTCGCCGCGGACCGTCGGCTCAAACGGCGGGGTGTGCCACAGCTCCAGCGGATCGGCTGGCTGCACGTCGTAGTGGCCGTAGAAAAGCACCCGCGGCCCATCCGCCGGGGCCTGCGCCTCGGTCGTCTGCGCGAACACGGCCGGATGTCCGCCCGTCGGCAGCAGCCGGGCGTCCAGTCCGCTCTCGCGCAGATGCGCGACGGCCCATTCGCCAGCCTCGCGGACCGAGCCCGCGTAGGCCGGATCCGTGTCGATGCTGGGCATGGTCAGCCACTGCCGCAGCCGGCCGAGGGCCGCGTCCTGATTTTCCGCCAGATGGTCGAGCACGCGATCGGTCACGGCAGATCCTTTCGCTCAAGAGCCTCCACGTCGACCCGCACGCGTCCGTCGACGATGTGCACCGGCAGCGTACGCAGGGGCGGCTCATCGTAAGGAAAGTCGACATTGCGGCCAGTGCCCAGGTCGTAGGCGTAACCGTGGTAGCGACAGGTGATCTTCTGGCCGCACACCGATCCCTCGTGCAACGGCTTGCCGGCATGAGGACAGACGTTGAGGACTGCGTGAAGCCGCTGGTCGCTGGCGACCATGAGGATGTTTCGCGGGCCGGCCTGGCGGGGGGTGAGCGTGCCGGTGGGAAAATCCTCGAGGGAACCGACGTCCAGCCACTTGGCCATGTCGCCTGCCTTTCATACGATCAGAGCAACGCACAGGCCGGTGCGCCTATCGGGGCGGCCGATCGATCAGGAACCCACGGGGTTGGCCAGCATGCCTGCGGAGTTTAGTCGATACCACGCGATGGCGGCTTCGCTCGCAGCCCGGGCCCTGGCGGCCACACGGGCCGATGGGCCCTCGCTCGCATGGGTTGCGCCGGCAGCGCGCGTGCTGGTGGAAGGCTCCGGGTCGCCGGCCCGCGGCGAGCTGGCGGCGGCGTTCCGGCGGCTGGCCGGGCACGTCGCGGGACACGTGCCGCGCGACGACGGCTGCGGCCTGCCCGCGCTGACGGACGCCTGCGGCCACCATCGCGATGTCTACTATCCGCTGGCGGTGCATCTGCTTCTGGCCGCGTATGGGCGATGCTACGAGACGATGTCGGCCGGGGATTGGAGCGTCTGCGAGGAGGCGATGGCGGCGATGATGTCGCCGCTGCGGGCTGTCGAACGCTGGGCTGACGCCGCGCCGCCCACCGATCATACGGCCACAGCCCTGTGGTGCGCGCTGGTGCTTTACGAGCAGGGGCACCTGGCGGCCCGCGATGTCGACGTCGAGCTGGCCGACACGGTGGTGCACCATGTGTTGGGACCGGCCAATCCCGCGGCCGCGGCGCCGCTGCACGCGATGCGCGAAGGCGAGTCGCTGGACGCATGGACCTGGCGCGAGTTAACGGGGCTGCATGCGCTGGCGAACCTGGCGCTGGCCCGTCGCCACCAGGTCTGGGCCGGCCGGGTGCAGCGCATCGCCCTCTACCACCAGCACAACACGCAACCCGATCACGTGACCGCCCACCCGTGGGCCCTGTTCGCGTTTCTGTGGTCGCAACAGACCCGGCTGACGGGCGAGCAGCAGTTGCATGGCGTGAGCACGATGCTGGGCCCGGAATCGGACGACGGATTGCTGGCGGGGCTGCTTCTGGCGGATGCGGCTGCGGCCCTGGAGCGGTTCGTCGGGGCCGCGACGGTGCCATGAGCCGGCAACGGCCGGCCGCGCAAGGGCGCCGCGGGGTCATGTATCAGGACCGCTGGGTCGATGACAGCCTGGGCCGGGGGCGTCAGAATCGCACCCGGTCGAGTCATTTGCGGATAAAAGTATAGACAGTATGATGTGCCGCGGGACAGGCTGGATCCGCCGCCGGCCGTATGCCCGATAATCTCAACGTCAACGCGACCGCATCACAAGAACCCCTGTTTGAGGAACGACCATGTCTCAGGCCGCCGCCGCCGCTGCGAACATGACCCGGAACCGGAACCTGCTGGCCTGGGTGGATGAAATCGCCCGCATGTGTCAGCCTGATGAGGTGTGCTTCTGCGACGGCTCGCGGAACGAGTATCAGCGGATGCTCGACCTGATGGTGGCCGGGGGCACGGCCCAGTGGCTGGCCAAGGGCAAGAAGCCCAACAGCGTGTTGATCTTTTCCGACCCGGCCGACGTCGCCCGCGTCGAGGACCGCACCTTCATCTGTTCGCTGAAGAAAGAAGATGCCGGCCCGACCAACAACTGGGCCGACCCCGCCGAGATGAAAGCCACCCTTAAGAAGCTCTATGCCGGCTGCATGAAGGGCCGGACTTTATACGTCATTCCGTTCAGCATGGGACCGGTCGGCTCGCCGATCGCCCACATCGGCGTCGAGATCACCGACAGCCCCTACGTCGTGGCCAACATGCACATCATGACCCGCGTCGGCCAGAAGGTGCTCGATGTCCTGGGCGACGACGGTGAATTCGTCAGGTGCCTGCATTCGGTGGGCAAGCCCCTGGCCGCCGATGAGCAGGACGTGCCCTGGCCGTGCAACGCCGACAACAAATACATCACCCACTTTCCCGAAACCCGCGAGATCTGGAGCTTCGGCTCGGGCTACGGCGGCAACGCCCTGCTGGGCAAGAAGTGCTTCGCCCTGCGCATCGCGTCAATCATGGCCCGTGACGAGGGCTGGATGGCTGAGCACATGCTGATTCTCAAGCTCACCAGTCCCAACGGCGTGGTGAAATACATCGCGGCCGCGTTCCCCTCAGCCTGCGGCAAGACCAACCTGGCCATGATGAACCCGACCATTCCCGGCTGGAAGGTCCAGACCATCGGCGATGACATCGCCTGGATGAAATTCGCCAAGGCGGCTGACGGCAAGATGAGACTGCACGCGATCAACCCCGAGGCGGGGTTCTTCGGCGTCGCGCCCGGCACCAACTACCAGTCCAACCCCAACGCGATGGAATCGCTCAAGAAGAACTCGATCTTCACCAACTGCGCCCTGACCGACGACGGCGACGTGTGGTGGGAAGACATTGACGGCCCGATGCCCGATCATCTGACCGACTGGAACGGCAACGACTGGACGCCCGGAAGCGGGAAAAAGGCCGCCCATCCGAATGCCCGTTTCACCGCGCCCGCCAGCCAGTGCCCGGTGATCGCCGACGAGTGGGAAGACCCCGCCGGCGTCCCCATCGACGCGATTCTCTTCGGCGGCCGACGCGCCAGCACCCAGCCGCTGGTGCTCGAAGCCTTCGACTGGGCGCATGGCACGTTCCTGGGCTCGACGATGGCGTCGGAAAAGACCGCGGCCGCGGCCGGCAAGATCGGCGAGCTGCGCTTCGATCCCATGGCCATGCTGCCCTTCTGCGGTTACCACATGGGCGACTACTGGCAGCATTGGCTGAACCTCGGGGCGACGAAGGGCGTGGCCATGCCCAAGGTGTTCTACGTCAACTGGTTCCGCAAGAGCCCCGAAGGCAAGTGGCTCTGGCCTGGCTTCGGCGACAACTCGCGCGTGCTCAAGTGGGTCGTCGAGCGCTGCGACGGCAAGGGCCAGGTGCAGAAGACGCCGATCGGCAACCTGCCGACAGTCGACAGCCTGGATCTGTCGGGCCTGGAGGTGTCGCAGCAGGACATGAAGCAGTTGCTGCGCGTCGACGCCGCGGAGTGGCTGACTGTGGTGCCGGCCATGGAAGAACACTACGCCCAATTCGGCGACAAACTGCCCAAGGCGCTGCGCGACCAGCTCGATCAGCTCAAGGCCAGACTCCAAGCGGCGAAGTGAACACCATCGCCGATTTGCGACTTGCGACTTCCGATCTGTGATGCTGCCGCCGGATCGCCGCGCCGAGCCGGCGGCCGCGCGGCGATATCACGGCAGCGCGACCGCGCGGGATGCACTGCCGCATCGCC